>DASXDL010000020.1:0-84920 GCA_036490715.1 Steroidobacteraceae bacterium
TGCCGGAGAGAGGACTCGAACCTCCGACCCGCGCATTACGAATGCGCTGCTCTACCAGCTGAGCTACTCCGGCGCGAAGGCCGCGTATGTTAAGCATCGCTGGGGCGGCGCGCCAGTCGCGGGCCGAGCAGCCGCGCTGCCGCTGCTACGCCGGCTCACGCAGTTGCGTCATCGAATCCACCATGATGCGCATATGTTCCTGCGGCGAGCCGTTGCTCATCTCCAGCTCACCCAGCCGCAGGGAATTCTCGACTACCAGGCGGCCGCGGTCGAAACGCCGCTCCATGAACTGCTCCAGCGCCGCGTCCAGGCTGTCGGCGCGTGACATCTCATCGGTGAGCACGATGCCGTCCTCGATCGCCATGCCGGCCCCGGAGGCCAGATGCGGTGTGGTCGCATGCGCGGCATCCCCGATCAGCACCACGCGGCCGCGGTACCACGGTTTGGGCAGCAATATGGCTTCCAGCGGCCGGTAATTGATGGTGTGGGCGTTGGTGGTCAGCACGGTCTCGCGCACTTCGGGCACGATCCCGCCCCACCCGTCCATCAGCTCGTACAGGCGCTGCGGCTGCTGCTCGATCGGTACCCACTGCCCCTCGGGCCGGTGCTCGAGCAGGAACATATACATATGGGTCCGCGACACCGGATTGAAGCCCAGCTTGGTGTCCTCGCCCATGTAGAAGTGAGTGCGATCGACGCTTGCCGGGCGCTCGGCGACGATGCGATAGATCATCTGCCCGGTGAATTTCGGACGCGGCGCGTCGGGGAAGATCTGCTCGCGCATCTTGGAACTGATGCCGTCGGAGCTGACCACAAGGTCATACAGCGCTCGGTGCCCGTCGGTGAGTGTGACATCCACCCCAGCCGATGATTGCACGATGCGATCCACCGTCGTGCCGAGGCGCACCTTGACCCCCTGCTCGAGAGTGCGACTCGACAGAATGCTGTGCAGCGCCGGGCGCATGATGCCGCCGGTGGCCGGCAGGTCGTCCGCCAGCGGCGGGATATCTAGTTCCTGCAGGCGCTGGCCGCTGCGCGAGAACACGTAGGCACCGTTCCAGGTCGCGCCCTGCTGCTTGACCTGATCGAGCACCCCGAGCTGCTGCAGCGCGCGCAGCGTCGGTCCGGTGATGGTGATGCCCGCGCCATAGATCTTCCAGTTGGGATCGATCTCGACCAGATCGACCTGCATACCGGCGCGGCGCATGCAGATGGCGCAGGACATGCCTCCCACGCCACCGCCCACGATGAGCACCTTGGTGCTGCGGGCCAATGAGTTATCCGCGTCGGCGCAGACGGATTACGAGATCGATGCCGGCCACTTCCATGCCCGGCGGTGGCGACGGCAGGCGGCTGAATTCCACTTCGCGCAGTGCGACGTCGGTCAGGGCGCCCGTGTGTTCATCCTTGAAGTGATAGTGCGGATCGACGTTGGAATCGAACCACGCGCAGGTACCGTCCACCGTCAGCTGCCGGATCAGGCCATGGGCGGCGAACAGGTTTAGCGTGTTGTAGACCGTCGCTTTCGACACCCGCGCGCCATCGCGATCCAGCGCCGCGGCGATCTGTTCAGCGGACAGATGTTGCGGTGCGCCCAACAGGATGCTCGCGATTTGCAGCCGCTGATCGGTGACCCGAATGCCACAGGCAGCGAGCCGCGCCGCGGCCTTGGCCGGGGGCGATTCGGCGTCTGCGACTTCAATTCCCATGGTCGGCAATTATAGCGCCTCAGGCGCGTAGCTGCCGGGGCAGGCTGAACACCACATGCTCCTCGCAGCCGGCCTGCTCTTCCGGGACTGCCGCGCCCCAGCTTCGCAGCCGCTCGACCACTTCCTGCACCCGCACCTCCGGTGCTGAGGCGCCCGCGGTGACTCCGATCGTTTCCTTGCCATCGAGCCACTCGCGCTTCAGATCGTCCGCGCCGTCCACCAGGTACCCAGGGATACCGGCGCGATCAGCCAGCTCGCGCAGGCGATTGGAATTCGAGCTGCTGCGAGAGCCCACGACCAGCAGCACGTCGCACAGCCCCAGCAGTTTCTTGACCGCATCCTGGCGGTTCTGCGTGGCGTAGCAAATGTCTTCACGCCGCGGTGCCTGCAGCGTCGGGAAGCGCGCGCGCAGCGCCGCCACCATCAGCGCGGTGTCATCGACCGACAGCGTGGTCTGGGTGACGAACGCTAGCCGCGAGGGATTGCGCACCTGCACGCGCTCGACGTCCTCGATGCTCTCGACCAGATAGATCTGTCCGCCGAGGCTGGTATCAAAGCGCCCCATCGTGCCTTCGATCTCGGGGTGTCCGGCATGGCCGATGAGAATGACCTCGCGCGCCTCGCGCGCGAAGTGCGCGACCTCCATGTGCACTTTGGTTACCAGCGGACAGGTGGCATCGAACACCTGCAGTTTGCGGCGCGCCGCTTCCTTCTCGACCGCCGTGGAAACTCCGTGCGCCGAGAACACCACACTGGCCCCGTCCGGCACTTCCTCGAGTAGCTCGACGAACACCGCGCCCAGCCCGCGCAGCCGCTCGACCACGTGGCGGTTATGCACTACCTCGTGCCGCACATAGATCGGCGCACCGAACAGCTGCAGCGCGCGCTCGACGATTTCGATGGCGCGATCGACACCGGCACAAAAACCGCGCGGATTGGCGAGCACTATTTGCATGGCGACATCCTAGCGGGCATCGAGCCACGCATCGAGCAGCAGTAGCACAGCGCCGATGGTGATGGCGGAATCGGCGCCATTGAATGCGGGAAAGTAATGCTCCGACCAGTGAACGTGAATAAAATCAACCACATAGCCAAATCGAAGCCGATCGATCACGTTCCCTAGCGCACCGCCTAGAATCAGCGCGACGGCGCAGCCGAGCAGCCGCGCCTGGCGATTGATGCGCCGCAACCACAGCACCAGCGCGCCACTGACGACGATCGCCAGGGCCGTGAACAGCCAGCGCTGCCAGCCGGCGGCGTCGGCCAGGAAGCTGAAGGCGGCGCCCGGGTTGTGATAGCGGGTGATATCAAGCACCGAAAGCACATCGACGGTCTGGTACAGTTCCAGAGCGCGCTCGATGGCCGTCTTGCTGAGCTGATCGATGAGGATCACCAGCGCGCTCAGCCACAGGTAGACCAGGCCGCCGCGATAGCGCTCCGCCACCACGGTGGTCGCGCCGTGGCTATCTCCCGTTTTGGTCACGCGAATCGCCGCCTCTCACCCGGCAGGGACAGATTGCCGACGCAACGACTGCAGATCTCGGGGTGCTCGGGCACCGCACCGACGTCGGGCCGGTGATGCCAGCAGCGAATGCACTTGCGTTGCGCCGATGGCTGCACCCGCAGCCACACGCCGCCGTTATCGAAGCCGGCCGCTGCCACCGCCCCCGCGGGAGCCTGCTCAGCGGCCGCCAGTGGGTGCACGCGCGCCTCGGAGGTGATCATCAGGAAGCGCAGTTCCCCGCCGAGCGCGGCCAGCCGCGGAAACTGTTCGACGCTGCACCACACGTCGAGCTCGGCGTCGAGCGGAGCACCGATCTCGCCGGCGACGCGCAGCCGCTCGAGTTCGCGGGCGACATCAACCCGCAGCGCCGTCAGCGCCGGCCAGTCGATGGTCTCGGCCGGCAGCGCCGGCAGTTCGTGCCAGGTGCTCAGAAACACCGAATCGGCACGCTCGCCGCGCAGATGCCGCCAAAGCTCCTCGGCTGTGAACGACAGGATCGGCGCCAGCCAGCGCACCATACTCTCGGCGACGTGCCACATGGCGGTCTGCGCCGAGCGGCGCGCATGCCCAGCGGCCGGCGTGGTGTAGAGGCGGTCCTTCAGAATATCGAGATAGAACCCGCCCAAATCGATGACGCAATAGTTATGCACCATCTGATAGATCAGATGGTATGAGTACTGCCGGTAGGCCTCGACCACCTGCCGCTGCAGCTCCTGCGTGCGCCCCAGTGCCCAGCGGTCGAGCGCGACCATCTCGCCAATCGGCAGTGCATGCGCCTTGGGATCGAATTCGTGCAGATTGCCGAGCAGGAACCGCAGCGTGTTGCGAATGCGCCGGTAGGAATCGGCGATCCGCTTGAGGATTTCCTGCGACAGACTCATCTCGTTAGCGTAGTCGGTCGCGGCAATCCACAGCCGCAGCATGTCCGCGCCCAGCGTGCGCATGATGTCCTGCGGCTCGATGCCGTTGCCGAGCGACTTGGACATCTTGCGGCCCTTGTCGTCGACGGTGAAACCGTGCGTCAGCACGCCGCGATATGGCGCGCGGGCGTACAGCGCCTCGGACATCAGCAGTGAGCTGTGAAACCAGCCGCGGTGCTGATCTGAGCCCTCCAGGTAAAGATCCACTGGCGCGTGAAAATCGCTGCGGATCGCCGCCACACATTCGAACGACAAACCGGAATCGGCCCACACGTCCATGACGTCGGTCAGCTTGTCGTAGTGCGCGGCCTCGGCACCGAGCAGCTCGGCCGGATCGAGCGCGAACCAGGCATCAATGCCACCGGTCTCGACGCGCGCCGCCACCTGTTGCAGCAGCTCCTCGGTGCGCGGATGCAGCGCCGCGGTCTCCTTGTGCAGGAACAGCGCCAGCGGCACCCCCCACAGTCGCTGCCGCGAAATGCACCAGTCGGGACGGGTCTCGATCATGCTGGTCATGCGCTGCTCGCCCCACGACGGGGTCCAGCGCACCTGCTTGATGTCGCGCAGCGCGTTGGCGCGCAACCCGCGCTGATCCATGCTGATGAACCACTGCGGCGTGGCGCGAAAGATCAGTGGCGACTTGTGACGCCAGCAATGTGGATAGCTGTGGCGCAGCGGCTCCTGATGCAGCAACGTGCCGCGTTGCTCGAGCTGCTGCACGATCGCGCTATCGGCCTGCGATACCTTGAGGCCGGCGACCAGGGGTGTGTCGGCCACGAAGCGGCCGTCAGGCCCGACCGGGTTCACGACCGGCAGGTGATAGGCCGCACCGACCACGTAATCTTCCTGGCCGTGGGCCGGCGCGGTATGTACCGCCCCGGTGCCAGCATCAAGCGTGACATGTTCGCCGAGAATCACCGGCACGCGCTTGGGTAGCCACGGATGCTCCAGCTGCAGGCCCTCGAGCGCACCGCCACTGAATTCGCCCAGTGTTTCCGCTGGTTGGATTCCAAACCGCGCCAGCGATGCGTCCTTCAGTTCGGCTGCCAACACCAGCGTCTGGCGCTGGCCGGCGCGTTCCACGGCCACGGCAACGTAGCGAAACGCGTCATTGACCGTCACGGCCTCATTGGCCGGCAGCGTCCAGGGCGTGGTGGTCCAGATCACCACTGACACGGCCGCACCCAGGCGCGCGCGGTCAATACCGGTGCGATGCGCAAAATCGGCCAGATCGGCGACCGCGAACGCGACGTCGATCGCGATCGATGTCTTATCCTCGTATTCGACCTCGGCCTCGGCCAGCGCGGAACGGCAGTCCAGGCACCAGTGCACCGGCTTGGCACCGCGATACAGATGGCCGTTGCGGATGATCTTGCCGAGGGCACGGATCTGCTGCGCCTCGTAGCGCGGGTCCATGGTCAGGTAGGGCCGCTCCCAATCGCCGAACACCCCCAGGCGGATGAAGTCCTTGCGCTGTGCGTCCACCTGCTCGGCCGCAAAGGCACGGCAGGCGGCGCGAAATCCGGCGGCGTCGAGCTTCTGGCCTGGTTTGCCGTGCTTCTTCTCCACCGCCAGCTCGATCGGTAGCCCGTGACAATCCCAGCCAGGGATGTACGGCGAATCGCGGCCATCGAGCGAGTGCGATTTGACCACGATGTCCTTGAGAATCTTATTGACCGCGTGGCCCAGATGAATCACGCCATTGGCGTAGGGCGGACCATCGTGCAGCACGAACAGTGGCCGCCCGCGAGCGACCTCGCGAATGCGCTCGTAGATGCGCAGCTCGGCCCAGCGCTTGAGCTGGGCCGGTTCGCGCTGCGCCAGATCGGCTTTCATCGGAAAGTCGGTCTGCGGCAGATTGATGGTCGTCTTGTAGTCCACTACTGCATCACCACTGCGCGCCACCACGCTCATAGGCCCAGCAACCGCCGGGCATCGGCGGCATCGCGTCTCATCTGCTGCACCATTGCATCCATCGAAGCAAAGCTCGCCTCATCGCGCAGCCGCGCCACGAACTCGACCTCCAGCTCCTGACCATACAGGTCGGCATCGAAATCGAACAGGTAGGCCTCCAGCAGCATCTCGTCGCCGGCAACCATCGGACGCGTGCCCAGGTTCGCAACCGCCGGGTGGCCCGCCAATCCCGCTCCATTGATGCGCACCGCGAACACGCCCTTGAGCGCCACGCGCCGTCGCTTGACTGGCAAGTTGGCGGTGGGAAAGCCGAACGAGCGGCCGAGCTTGTTCCCGTGCCGCACGCGCCCACGCATCGAGTAGCCGCGGCCGAGTAATCGCCGCGCCGTCATGAACTCGCCCAGCTCGAGAGCGCTTCGCACCCGGCCACTGCTGACGCGCTCGCCCTCGATCGGCACCGCCGGCACCAGCTCCACCGCGAGTCCAAATTCCGCCGCATGCTCGGCGCACCAGGCAGCGCTGGTCGCACCGCCGCGGCCGAAGCGAAAATCATGTCCGACCACGATACAGCGCGTGCCGGCAGCCGCCAGCAGCTGCATGAACTGCGGACCGGTGAGGTTGCGCAGCCGCTCACCGAAGCTCAGCACGCACAGCCGCTCCAGGCCGTAGGCGGACAACAGCCGCCAGCGCTCGCGGAAGTTGGTCAGCCGGGCAGGCGGATTGGCGGCCTGCAGATACTCGCGTGGCAGCGGCTCGAACGTGACCATCATGGCCGGCACGCCCAGCCGTGCCCCGTGCGCGCGCACGCGATCGATCAGTACCCGATGACCCTGATGCAGGCCGTCGAAGCTTCCGATCGTGACGACGCAATCGCGCGCATGGACCGAATCGAGTCGGCGGATAAGCTCCATGATCCTCTGGGCGATGGCCGGCGCGACTGCGGCCGCCGAGCGCCGGCTTCAAGGCCGGTAGACGCTTGATTATAGCCCACTTCGCATCGACTCTGGCGTTTACGTTGACATCCTTTGGGGCCCTCACCACACTACGCGGCCCACGAAGTTCAGGAGCCTAAACGGGTGGCGAATACGAAATCGGCGGAGAAGGCGGCGCGGCAGGCAGAGAAGCACCGAGCGCACAACGTGACCTTGCGCTCGCGCATGCGCACGGCGATCCGCCAGGTGCATCAATCGATCGCCAAGGGCGACAAGGATGCGGCACTGACCAGCTACCGCGCCGCAGTGCCGATGATCGACACGCTGGTCGGCAAGCGCATCATCCACCGCAATCAGGCCGACCGTCACAAGAGTCGGCTGGCCGCGCGCGTCAAAGCGCTGTCGACCTGATCTGCTTCTAGAGCGGCAGCGCGCCGCGCCGCTCGTAGTCATCCAGCGCCAGCAGCAGCGACAGGCGCGAATCTCCCCGCGCCACATCGCGCCAGTGCTGGCCTTCCGGCCAGGGCTCGAGCGCACCGGCCAGTGCCCACAGCATGTTGAGTGATGAGGTGACGCCGGCGCGTCGCAGCTCAAAGAACGTGCGCACCGGGCCGCGGCGGCGCAGCTCCTGGGCACTGTAGACCCCGATCTGTGCCAGCATCTGCTCGGTGCGCGCACCCAGATTGCGCAGATCGCGCACCCGTAGTTTCAGCTTGCCGGCCGCGATCCGCGCCCGGACTTTGGAGTTGCGCATGTCGCATTGTGCTCCAGAAACTGCATCACGGCGTTGGCCAGCTCGCGCGTGCCGCGACCGGTGGCCGCCGAGATGAGGAAGCGCGGCCCGCGGTAACGCAAGCGCCGTGCAATGTCGGCGGCGAGGCGCTCGGCCTCCTGATCGGGAAGCAGGTCACGCTTGTTGATCACCAGCCAACGCGGCTTGGTGGCCAGCTCGCGGCTGAACTTTTTCAGCTCGGCGATGATCGAGCGTGCATCTCGCACCGGATCGGCTTGCGGATCGGGCGGCTGGATATCCACCAGATGCAGCAGCACGCGCGTGCGCTGCAGGTGCTTGAGGAACCGGATACCGAGCCCGGCGCCCTCCGCCGCTCCTTCGATCAGTCCGGGAATATCGGCCATGACGAAGCTGCGGTGGTGGCCGCAATCGACCACGCCGAGGTTCGGATACAGGGTAGTGAAAGGATAGTCCGCGACCCTCGGTCGCGCCGCCGACACGGCCCGGATGAGCGTCGACTTGCCGGCGTTGGGCAGTCCGAGCAGCCCGACATCGGCGATCACCTTCAGCTCCAGCGCCAGCGTGCGCTTCTCACCCGGCAGGCCCGGGCCGAACTGCCGCGGCGCCCGATTGGTGCTGGACTTGAAGCGCGTGTTGCCCCAGCCGCCCTTGCCGCCCTGCGCCACCTTGAGCTGCTGCCCCGCGACCGCCAGGTCGCCCAGCGACTCCTCGATGTCGGCATCATTCACCACCGTGCCCACCGGCACCGCGATGTAGAGATCCTCACCGCTGCGACCGGTGCAACCGTTGGAGGAGCCGCCCTCGCCCGAGCGCGCCCGAAACACGCGCTCGACCCGAAAGTCCGCCAGCGTATTGATGCCGTCCTGGGCTTGCAGCCAGACACTGCCGCCGTGTCCACCGTCGCCGCCGTCCGGGCCGCCAAACGGCACGAACTTTTCGCGCCGGAAGCTCGCGCTGCCGCGTCCGCCATTGCCGGCCTGGACTCTGACGGTAGCCTCGTCGACGAATTTCATTGTGCGCTCACGAAAAACAAAACCCCGGCAGAACCGGGGTTTTCTATGAAATCGGCTGCGTCACAGCGCTCAGTTCGTCTTGCCGGGCGCGACCACGCTGACATACATGCGCTGCTCGGCACCCTTCACCTTGAAGCGCACCCGGCCAGTGACCTGGGCGTACAGGGTGTGATCGGTACCGACGCCGACGTTCTCGCCGGCACGCATCTTGGTACCGCGCTGGCGCACCAGGATATTCCCGGCCAGCACCTCCTGGCCGCCGAAGCGTTTGACGCCCAGACGCTTGCTGTGTGAATCGCGGCCGTTGCGTGTGCTGCCGCCTGCTTTCTTATGTGCCATCGAACTGCTCCTGCCGCAATCTGCCCATCACAGGCCGCTGATATCCGTCACCCGCAGCTGAGTGTAATGCTGCCGGTGCGTCTTCTGTCGCAGATAGTGCTTGCGGCGACGGAATTTGACGATCGTAACCTTGTCGCCCCGAGCGTGCTTTTCCACCGTCGCCACCACTTTGCCGCCGCTCAGCAGCGGTGAACCCAGGCGCACGTTGTCGCCATCGGCGATTAACAGCACCTGTTCGAATTCCACGGTCGCTCCCGGCTCAGCCGCCAGCTTTTCGACCCGCAGCACGCCGCCCTTTTCGACCCGATACTGTTTGCCGCCCGTGGCGATGACCGCGTACATTTGCTTCAAACTCCGTGTGTGCCGCCGGATCTTAGGGTAGTACCGCGCGGTCGTGCGAAAAGGCCGGGCATTCTAACGATGCGACCCCGGCCGGTCAACAGCTATTCCCTAGGAGAAACAAAGGCTTGAGTGGCGATCACGGCAGTCGCGAGGCGCTGGAGAGCATTCGTGCCCTGGTGCGGCGCGAATTGCAGGCGGTCGATGATGCGATCCGCAGCGGCTTTCACAGCGCCGTGCCGCTGGTCGATCAGGTCTCCGACCACATCATCGGCGGCGGTGGCAAGCGCCTGCGGCCGCTGATGGTGGTGCTGTGCGGCCGCGCCTGCGATCCCACCGGGCCGGGCTGCATCCAGGCGGCAGCATTCATCGAGTTCATCCATACCGCCACCTTGTTGCATGACGACGTGGTGGACATGTCAGCTCGCCGCCGCGGCCGCGACACCGCCAACGAGATCTATGGCAACCAGGCCAGCGTGTTGGTCGGCGATTTCGTCTATTCGCGGGCCTTTCAGCTCATGGCCGCCACGCGCTCGCAACGGGTCATCGAGATCATGGCCGATGCTACCAACGTGATCGCCGAGGGTGAGGTGTTGCAGCTGCTGAACGCTCATGATCCCGACACCACCGAGGCGCGATATCTCGAGGTGATCCACCGCAAAACCGCGCAGTTGTTCCAGGCCGGCGCCGAAGTAGCGGCAGTGGTCAGCGGCGCCAGCGAACCGGTGCAGCGCGCGCTGGCCGCCTTTGGTCGGCACTTCGGCACCGCCTATCAGCTCATCGACGACGTCCTGGACTACCGTTCCGATCCGTCCTCGCGCGGCAAGAACCTGGGAGACGATCTGGCCGAAGGCAAGCCGACGCTGCCCCTGATCCATGCGCTGCAGCAGTGTCAGCCGGCGCGAACCGCCCTGATCCGTGATGTTATCCGCGATGGCGGCCGCGAACGGCTCGATGAAATCATGGCGGCGATCGAGGAGACCGGTGGCCTCGAATATACCGAGCGCTTGGCGCGATCCGAGGCCGATCAGGCCTTAAGTGCGTTGACCGCGCTTCCAGCCACCGCGTTTCGCGAAGCGCTGGCCGCACTGGTGCGCTTTGCCATCGCGCGTGAGCACTGAACGGCCCTGAGGCCCTGCACCTGTAAACAATCGCAGGTGATCACAACGCGCCGTCGCTGCAAACTGTCATGCATGGCCAATGGAGGGCCGTATGTCGGAGAACGGCAACAGCGCTGGGTGGATCGGCACCTTCGGCGCGATCGTGGCCGCTTTGATTGCAGCGGCGGCGACACTGGCGCCGCGCTTCAAAAACCATCCGCACCCGACCGCCGGCTCGGCCGTCATGGGCCCGCTCGAGCCCGGCGTAAATCGACAGGGCATGGACTTTGATGCATACGGGTCCTCCGCACCGAATGCGCAGCTCTGCCCGGAGGCCTGTCGCACCAACGGCGACTGCAAGGCGATGACCTACGTCGAATCGCTCAAGAGCTGCTGGCTCAAGAAGGGCGTGCCAGGGCCTGCTGCGCCCGGTGGCCCCGACTACGTGTCCGCTTTAAAGCAGCCCTAGACGACCGCGACCTTCGCTGCCGGCGTCTCTGCAAAGACTTCCGGCGTCATCATCAATTCTGTGGATTCTCTCGGGCGCAATCTTGCGCCATGGTTACTCGCGCGGGCTGCAACCACTGCGGTGGATGATGGTCACTTACGCGGGCGTGCTGATCTGTCTGAAGGAGAAACCAAATGGAACTGATCGTACTGTCCTGTCTGGGCTCAGTGGCCCTGACGCTGATTTTCGCACTGGATGACAACTGCGGCTCACACCTCGGCCAGAACAAGGAGTAGTCCCATGTCTGCGATTCTGAAATATGAAGGGGCTTGTTTCTGCGGCGCGGTGCACGTGGTTGCCAGCGGCGAGCCGATCGCGATGGGCTACTGCCATTGCGCCTCGTGCCGCTCTTGGTCGGCCAGTCCGGTCAATGCATTCACTCTGTGGAAGCCGGATGCCGTTAGCATCACGCGCGGCAGCGAACACGTCGGCACGTATAACAAGACGGCGCGCAGCTTTCGCAAATGGTGTCGTAACTGCGGCGGGCATCTGATGACCGCGCATCCGACCTTTGGCCTGATCGATGTATTCGCCGCCACGCTGCCGACGCTCGCGTTTACGCCCGGCCTACACGTCAACTATCAGGAAACCGTCATGCGAGTGCACGACCGGCTGCCGAAGCTGAAGGACTTCCCCAAGGAGATGGGCGGCTCGGGACTCAGTCTGCCCGAGTGAAGGCAACCAAATGCTAGTCAGTCGTCGTTGTCTGTACCGCCCGCGGTGTGGCCTGTCGGCGCCACCTCGCGGGCGGGACCCCGTACTCGCGCTTGAACGCGCGATTGAACGCGGCTTCCGACTCGTAGCCGACTTCATGCGCTACATGCAGCATCGATGCGCCGCTTTGCCTCAATTTCGACGCCGCCAGCGATACGCGCCAGCGCGTCAGGTATTGCATCGGCGGCGTGCCGACCAGCGCGTTGAAGCGCTCCCCCAGGGCCGAGCGCGACAGCCCGACACGGCGCGCGAGTTCCCCCACGGTCCAGCGCATCGCGGGATTCTCATGCAGCAGCGCCAGGGTGCGACCAATGTAGCGATCGCGCAGCGCCCCGAGCCAGCCGCTGTGGCCTTCCGGCACGCTCTCCATGTACTGGCGAATGGCCTCGGCGAACAGGACCTCCGACAGGCGCGCGAGTACCATCGCCGAGCCTGGGCGGCGGGCCGCACTCTCCGCCACCGAATACTCAATCGAGCTGCGGATCCAGGCCGCTTTGTCGGTGTCGGACAACCCGATCCGCAGTATGCGCGGTAGGCTGCGCACGATCGGCTCGGCCAGGCGAGCATCGCACGCCAAAAAGCCGCAGATGATGCGCGTGGCACCGCCCTGCGCGCCGCTCTCGAATGTCTCGACGTCGCCCCGGGTCAGCAGCTGGTTGAGGCTCTCGCCGGTCAGTTCCACCGGCTTCAGAGCCAACGCCGCCGGGCTCGCCGCGGCGAGCACATGCTGGTCTCCCGCCGGAAACAGAATGACTTCGCCCGGCCGCAACTCGAGCGGCTCGCCGTCCGGGAGCCTGGCATAACAGGCGCCGGCTGTGAGCAGGTGGTAGGGAATGACGTGGTCCGCTTCCGGCATCAGCACATCGGCAATGGCCCGTGCCGGCGCCGTCAAATACGACCAGCGCTCGCGCAACTGCATTTTGAGAAATACCGCGCCGGTTAGCCGGACAGCGGCCAGAACATCGGATAGCGCATCCATGCGGCACCTGTTTTTGTGGTGGGGCTATTCCTGCGCCCCGGCGCACAGATTACGCCGCCGGCGCCGCGGCGGCTGCGTACAATTGAATCGGACGATCGCCTTGAGTACACTGCGCGGCTCGCGTAATCCAAGGCCGATCAGGCGCTTAGCGCGTCGTTCACCGGCGCGGCGGACTCATTCGGGGTGTAGCTCAGCCTGGTAGAGCACTACGTTCGGGACGTAGGAGTCGCAGGTTCAAATCCTGTCACCCCGACCACTTCATGCGGATTGTTCCGTTGCGCCTCGGTATCCCGTCCCCACCTATTCCGCCGCCAAAATCGTCAAGTCATGGACCCAATCGTCCACCCCTGTCGACAGCGTGCCAACGAGCCGTAGTCGTCCGCGTCGGTCCATCACGTAAGTGCCCGTTGAATGGTCGATGGTATAGCTGTCGTTGCCCGTGGGAATCTTGGCGAACTGGACTGAGAAACTGGCCGCTGCCGCATTGATCGCGGCGGTTGACCCCGTCAGTCCAATGAAGGTGGGGTTGAACGCGGCCACATAGGCCTTAACAACCTCGGGACTATCACGCTCCGGGTCCAGACTAACAAACAGGACTTGCACTGCGGACGCCGCGTTGCCGAGCTTGAGAATGACCTGAGCCAATTTGAACAGCTCAGTGGGACAAACGTCAGGGCAGCGGGTGAAGCCGAAGAATACGATGGCCAACCGGCCCTGGTAATTCTTCAGCGTGCGAGTATGGCCATCGCCGTCGATCAAGCTAAAACCGGGCTTTGGCGCCGCGGCTGGCCACTCCGAAAGCAAGAAAGGCGCGCCGGCATGGGCGGGCGCCAACGAAAGCCAGGCGCAGGCGGTCAACAGCAACGCCCTACGTGACACCCTCGCCCCTATCAATTTGGGCACTCCGACGCCGTCGACTGCAGCGAGGTCACGTTAATTCGATCCCCCGCTGGGGCCGCAATGAGGACACCTTTGACGACCACCTTGTGGCCCACTTGCTTCAGGGGATGGAAGACATCGGAGCCAAGAAGTTCGTAGGCATGCGCTCCAAGCGGCACGAGAGCATTAGCGGCGAGTTCGCTTGAGGACGTACCCTGGGTTTCCGTAGGCGTCGACACGCTGCCGTGGCGCATCCACCAATTCCCAGTGCCTTTGCGCACAAGGCACCCGACCGCGGTCACCAGACCGAGCCGTTCCGTCCCCGGTGCGCTCGGCGAATATTGGATGAGCGGGCTGAACATCTCATCCCAACTCTGATTTTGCTGGCCGAAGAACGCGACATTCTCGGGACCGCAACGGCGCGCCGCGTCATTGGCACCGAGATTCCTGAGGTGCTCGTTATTGCTCGAATTATCGTAGTGTGCGATTACGACCAGCTTGCTCCCCGCGGGCAGCACGAGCGGCGTGGCGAGCGCGTACTCCAACTGGAAGTGATAGCTGTAGTGCGGCACGGTCAGGATCGCCTGGGTATGACCATCCGGATACACAGCGGCGTACTGAAAATCGACTGCGCGCACATGCGCGTGGGGCTGCAACTGGAAAATCGTGATCGGCGATCGGTAGGCGGTCATCCCGATCAACTCGTAGTGCTCGCCGTTCGCGGGAATCGGCGGTAACGCGTAGCGCGTGCCCTCTGCCTTGGTACCCGGGTCGTCCGAGAGGAGTTCGCGCCCATTGGCGATGATCGATTGGACGGCAGCAGCGGTGCGATACAGGACATGATCGAGCGGCCCGGGCTGGAACCAGAGCGCAAGCTGTGTTTTATCCGTCTCTTCGCGACCGGTCGTCGTGTAGTGAATATTGAAGTTGATGTAGAGGTTGTTGCCACCCTTGAGCAGTTTGCCGTTCCCCGGCCCAAAGCTCTCGAAGGTCGTTCCCGGGGTGTAGACCCCGAGCATGTCGTAGGCGCCCGGATTCTCAGGATCGGTCACAGCGGCTCGCTGCATCTGTAGCCTGGCGCTTGGCGCCCCGATCTGGCTCGCCAAGGCATCGGCGCTGTCTAGATCCTGCGGACTCACGCCATCCGGCAGCGCAACCTCAGTGATCCCCAGGTGGTGAAGCAAGGCCGTGTTGCCCGCTCGCACCTGTAGCGCCGAAATCCACTTGTCGTTTTGGTAGGGAACTTTGATCAGGCGTTGGATATACGGCACCGTGCCGTTCGCGCGGACTGTAAACATAGGCAGCGATACCACGGCATCCGGTGCCCGGCCCTCCGGCTGCAGCCAGCGACCATTGGATGGCGGATGTGGTGAACGATCGCCGTCATCGCCCTTGGGAGTTCCCGAATCAATCCAGGCAAGGAATGTTGCGATGTCCTTTTCGGTCATCCTTGGATCATTCTTGAAGGGCAAACTGTGCGTAGGATCCGCTGGCCACGGCGGCATTTGGCCGCTTGCGACCTTCTCTCGGACTTCGCTCGCGTGGGCCTTGACGGCCTCATAGCTATCCAAAGGGATCGTCGCTGCCACCCCTTCCTGCCCATGGCATCGCAGGCAATTCTTGTCGATGATCGTTGATACGTCTTGGCTGTAAGTCGGAGCACGATCGGGATCCGACTCGCCAGCGTACGCACGCAGATAACACGGCATCAGCACGAGGCAGGCTGAAAACGCCAGCGCTCTCGAAAGCGGACGCACTACTCGCCTACCAACTTTGGGGATTGAGCGACAGAATGTGATGCAAGACATTGCTGTGCAAAATGCAGCGTTTTGAATTCTCCCCCAGCACCGACAGTTTTGCCAGAGACGTTAGCCTGATCTGGGGACGCATAGGTCGGCGTGACATAAAGAGCCGCCGAAATATCGGTCTTGAGCGTCGTCCTGGAACCTACCAGCTACCGGCACCGTCGTACCGTGCTGATGTCTTTCAATTCACAGACGGCGCCTAGAGGCTGCTCGAGTTCAACGGACACCAGCTCAGTCCGCCGCGGTGTCGCTCAAGGGCCATCCTTAGGACCGTGCCGCGGCCACCAGCGCTCGAGCAGCGCTGCCGCCCGATCCTTACCGCCGAGCCCGAACGCCAGCGCCAAGCCCAGCACGATGCCGCCCAAAATAATGAGAAACGTGCGTTGAACGATGTCGCCGCCGAACTCCACCTGGCTCAGCGCGATCATGATGACGAACGCCATGATGACGTACTGAGCGAGCTTGCCCAGAAGGTCGGCATCGGGGATTCGCGCCTGCACGCAATAAGTCGTGACCGCGTTTCCAACGAAGCGCGCAAAATACGCTCCGAACACAACGGCCAGCATTGCGATCAGCAACTTCGGCGCGAATAGCACCACCTGGTGCAGCACGTCGGTGACGTGGGTGAGCCCCAGTGTATTGAAGGCGCTCATCAGCGCGGCCAGTATCACCACCCAATAGGCGAGAAGTCCGAACAGCGTGGTCGTGTCTCCCTGCAGACCGCCTTGCTGCAGAAAATGATCGGTACCCGCCCGCTCTGTCAACACGTTGAAATTGACGGCACGTAATCCCCGTTCGACGGCAAAGCGGACCGCCTTGGCGATCAGCCAGCCGGCGATGACGATGGCAACGGCCATCGCCAGGCGGGGAAGGAACTGCGCCGCCTGGTGCAGGAACTCGCGCCCGGTATCCGGCAACAGGTCAAGATCCTGCATGATTACCTCCGATGCACGCGACGCGGGTCGCGAGATGATCGATGGTCATGTGACGCCCCATTCGAGAATGCCCTGCAAGGGTATGCCCGCCCAGGTGGGGCGGTTGCCGATCTCGTAGCGCAGTTCGTACAGCGCCTTCTCCAGCTCGAACAAGCCCAGTAATCCAGTCCCGGGCGTCAGTGCATCGTAGAGCGACGCACCGCGCGCCGCGCCATCGTAGGCCTCCAGAAAGGCCGCCCGCACCTGCGCCACCCAGGCTTGAGCGAAAGGCGTCAGCTTGGCCAACTCGACGTCGTCGTGCGCCACGGCTTTGAGCGCGGTGTGTTCCACGTAGCTGAACGAACGCAGCATTCCAGCAACGTCGCGCAGTACCGATTGTTTGGCGCGCCGCTCCTCGAGGCTGTGGCCCGGTTCGCCCTCGAAATCGATCAGGATGAAGTCATTGCGAGTCAGCAACACCTGTCCGAGGTGATAATCGCCATGGATGCGAATCTTAGTTCCGGTGATCTCGGAGGCTGTGCAGGCCCCGATGCGCTTCAAAATCTCGTCCCGGGCCGCCAGAATGGTAGTGGCCTTGTCTCGATCTGGCGGCGCAAGATCGTTCAAGTGCGTCTTCAGCAAGCCGAGCGCGTTCTTTACCTCTTCAGTCGCCCGCTGCTTGTATGCCTCAAGATCCGCACGCGTGAGCGGCTGCGGGCTGAAAGCGGCGTCCTTGGTCGGCGTGGCCAAGGCTCGATGCAACTCGGCGGTGCGCACCGCAAGTACTCGGATGAGCACCAGATAGGCTTCATGCATGTTCGACGGTGGCGCATCGGTCGCAGGAGCGGTCCGATGTTCTTCGAGGTGACGCCGCAGGTAATTGAGTGACCAGGTCCAAGCGTCGCCCTGATTGGTGACATACGCTTGCAGCATCGCGAGCAGGCACGGCTCACCGCTCTTGCCGCGATATTGCAAAACCCCGGCCACCGGAGCGCAGTTGCCGAAATTGACCGCATCGGTCAGATACAGTCCCATCTCGAGTTCCGGACTGGCACCGCTGCGAATTCTGCGGTAACCCTTGAGAATGAGGCGCTCGCCGAGCACCACGACCGTATTGGAGCTGGACCCGTGTGGCCGGGCGGCAGCTAGGGTGCCGAAATCGGCGCCGGCGAGACGGCCGAACGCCGCGGTCGGCTGGAATTCGAGCTGCCCCTGGGCGGTCGCGATCTCTCGCGGCGTCGCCATCGCGCCGACCAGCGCCTGGCAAAATGCTTCGTCCGCGAACGCATCGCCCATGACGCCGACGCTCGATTGCTGGCGAACCTTGGCGATGGCGGCCGTGGATAGATTTCGCAAGCGCTCCTCGTCGCGCTCTTCCCAGGCAAGCGCCAACGGCATGAAATAACTGGTGGTCTCGCCGCCGGCGGTGACATCGAGCAACGCGACGACCCAGCTCGATTTGCCCTCCTGCCACAGCACGTGATCGACGATGCGGGCGCGCTCGATGGCCGTGCCCTTCGAGGCGTACCAGCGCTGTGTCTCGATGAATCGTGGCAATGTGTCGGTCTCAAACTGAGCTCGAGTTTTCTCCGCCATGCCGATGCGCCAGGGCACCACGCGATCGCGAAACAAACTGCTCCATCCATCGAACAGCACCAGCACCGGACGCTCATCGAGCGATAGAAAATGCTCGTGCCACGACGGCGCTTCTGCATCCTTTGTCAGCTTGAACCAATAGAAGCCGTAGGCTGACAGTGTCAACAGGTAGGGCAGATCGCCGATCGGCGGAAAAGTCGTGCGGCCGAGCATCTCCACCGGCACTCGCGCCTTGAATTCCGACAGATTCAGTTCCACCGGTTGTGCCGAACGCGACAGGTTGGCGACACACAGGATGCTGTCTTCACCATATTCGCGCAGATACGCCAGAATCTTGCGGTTGCCGGGCCGCAAGAACCGTCGTGTCCCGCGACCGAACGCGTGGCTTGTCTTACGCACCGCCAGCATGCGCTTGGTCCAAGACAGCAGCGAGCTCGAATCGCGCGACTGCGCCTCTACATTGATTGATGGGTAGCCATAGATCGGATCCATGATCGGCGGCAGATACAACCGCTGCGGATCGGCGCGCGAGAAACCGGCGTTGCGGTCCGGACTCCACTGCATCGGGGTGCGTACGCCGTTGCGGTCGCCAATGAACACGTTGTCGCCCATACCAATCTCATCGCCGTAGTACAGGATCGGCGAACCGGGCATGGAGAGCAGCAGGCTGTTCATGAGCTTGATGCGATCGCGGTCGTTCTCCATCAGCGGCGACAGCCGCCGGCGGATCCCCAAATTGATGCGCGCCCGCACATCCGAGGCGTATGTGGAGTACATGTAGTCGCGTTCTTTGCTCGTGACCATTTCGAGCGTCAGCTCGTCGTGATTGCGCAGGAAAATTGCCCACTGACAGGAATCGGGAATATCGGGCGTCTGCTGCATGATCTCCGATATCGGGTAGCGATCCTCCTGGGCGATGGACATGTAGATGCGCGGCATGAGCGGGAAGTGATAGGCCATGTGGCATTCGTCGCCGTCACCGAAATACTCGCGCACGTCCTCCGGCCACTGGTTCGCTTCCGCCAGCAGGAATCTATTTTTGTAGTTCGCATCGATCGCCGCGCGCAGCCGCTTAATCACATCATGCGTTTCGCGCAGATTTTCGTTGTTGGTGCCCTCGCGCTCCACCAGATACGGGATGGCGTCCAGCCGAAAGCCGTCGACGCCTATGTCGAGCCAGAAGCGCATGATCTCGAGCACCGCGCTCATGACCTGCGGATTGTCGAAGTTCAGATCCGGCTGGTGACTGAAGAATCGGTGCCAATAATACGCTTTCGCTACCGGATCGAAGGTCCAGTTGGAGGTCTCGGTGTCGATGAAGATGATGCGCGTGCCGAGATACTTCTGATCGGTGTCGCTCCAGACGTAGAAATCTCGCTCCGGCGATCCAGGCGGGGCCTTGCGCGCTGCCTGAAACCAGGGATGCTGGTCGGAGGTGTGGTTGATGATGAGTTCGGTGACCACTCTGAGCCCGAGCCGGTGCGCCTCGCGCAGCATGGTGCGAAAGTCATCAAGCGTGCCGTACTGCGGATGCACGTCCTTGTAGTCGGAAATATCGTAGCCGTCGTCCCTGAGCGGCGACGGATAGAACGGCATGAGCCAGATGGTGTTGACACCGAGATCGCGGATGTAGCCGAGCTTGGATGTCAGACCCGGAAAATCGCCGATGCCGTCGTCGTTTGAATCCAGGAACGATTTGACATTCAGCTGATAGAGGACCGCGTCCTTGTACCAGAGCGGATCATCGGCATCGAGCCCGGACAGCGTCGCGGGATCGAGGGCGGGGGCGACACTGTCGTTCATGACTTACATGAAGTAGTCGAAGTCATGTTCGCTGCGCACATGCCGGCGCAGCACAAACACGTGTGCCGGCATGTGTGCGGGATCTAGCATCACGAAGTTATGGCTGCCGCGCCACTGATAGTGCTGCTCGCTCAACAGATCGTGCATCTGGTAGGGCCGTTCCGGGTCGAGCCCGAGGGCTTTGAGATCGAGCCCGACCCATCCCGATTGGACATGGTGCGGATCCAGATTGACCACAGTCAGCACGATGTTGCCCGTAGCCTCGTCGCTTTTCGTATAGGCGATGAGATAGTCATTATCCAGCGGGCAGAAGCGCAACGATCGATCCGATTGCAGAGCGACGTTGTCGCGGCGTGCGCGGTTCATTCGGGCTATCAGCGAGCGCAAGCTGTCGGGTCGATCCAGACTCCAATGGCGAAGCTGATATTTTTCGGAGTTCAGATACTCCTCGCTTCCCGGTTCGCGCGGCGCGCTTTCCATGAGCTCAAAGGAAGGCCCATATATCCCATAGTTGGCACTTAGGGTCGCCGCGAGAATGAGCCGGGCCGCAAACACCGCGCGCAACCCCGATTGCAGGGTTTGTTGGAGAATGTCGGGCGTGTTCGGCCAGACGTTGGGGCGGAAGTACTGCGATCCGGGCCCGTGTACCAGCTCGGTAAAGTACTCGATCAACTCCTGCTTGGTGTTGCGCCAGGTGAAATAGGTGTACGACTGGGTGAAACCGAGCTTTGCCAGGCGGTGCATCACTTTCGGCCGTGTAAAGGCCTCAGCCAGGAAGATCACATCCGGGTGCTCGCGCCGGATCGCGTCGATGACCCATTCCCAGAAGGAAAAAGCCTTGGTGTGCGGGTTGTCGACCCGAAAAATCCGTACACCCTGTTCGATCCAGAAATCCATTACGCTCTTGAGCTCCTGCCACAGTGCCCGCCAGTCGTCGGTCTCGAAATCAAACGGATAGATGTCCTGGTATTTCTTCGGAGGGTTCTCAGCGTATTGCACGCTGCCGTCGGGCCGGTGTTTGAACCAGTTGGGGTGCGCGCTCACGTACGGGTGATCGGGCGCGCACTGGAATGCGATGTCGAGCGCAAGCTCCATTCCCAGGCTGCGCGCGCGCGCATTCAGGCTGTTGAAATCCTGCAAAGTTCCCAGCGCCGACAAGATATCTTTGTGACCGCCCTCTGCCGATCCAATGGCCCAGGGACTACCCACATCGCCGGGCTCGGCCTGCAGCGCGTTGTTGGCGCCCTTGCGATTCACGCGGCCGATGGGTTGGATAGGCGGCAAGTACAGTACATCGAAGCCCATCTCGGACACGTAGGGCAGCCGCGCCTCGACGTCCTTCAAGGTGCCGTGACGTCCAGGATCCGGCGCCGTGGAGCGCGGAAACAGTTCGTACCAGCTGGAGAATTCGGCGCGCTTGCGATCCACGACGATCTCAAGCGATGCGGTGGCCGCCAGACTTCGGTCCGGATAGCGGCCCACGAGGCTCGCGCGCGCTGGATCGAGCGCAAGCGCCTTGAGCGATGCCGTATCCGACATCGGGCCTGAACCGTCTATGGCGCGATCGGAAAGCAGTGAGGCCCAACTGGTCAGAACACTGGCATCCTCGCCTCGAGCGCGCGCGGCCGACTCGCGCGCAAGCACCGCCCCCACCTGCAGCGCCGCTCGCACATCGGCAAAATCCTCGCGCCGCTCCAGCTCACCGCGCCAGGATTCGAAATGATCCACCCAGGCCGACACCTCGCATCGATAGCGGCCCGGCGCCGGCGGGGTGAATTCGCCGACCCAGACGTCGTTGCCCTGGGCCGACAGGTCGGTGTCGCGGGCAGTCGGTTCCCCGATCTCGGGCGCGTCTCGCGCCGGGGCTGTGCCGAGCGCCTGCCAGCGCATCGTCACCCTGAGCCGGTCGTGCCCATCGGCGAAGCAATGGGCCTCGATGCGCACCGATTCGCCAGCGATGCCCTTGCCGGGGAAGCGCCCGCCATCGATGCTCGGTGACACCGCATCGATGACGGCGCGGATCCGGCCGTCGTTGATCGCCGGCGCGGCGGGCGCCAACGCACGCGAGTCCGGTGGCGCTTCCGCGGGGCGCAGCGGGGCGGACGGCAGCGGTCTGGTCCGCTCGCGCGGCTCCGCGGTCTTGCTCTCGGGTGGTCCCACACTTACTCGCCGATCAGCCATAGGGCTCCCAGCGGAGGATGATGGTGGATAGTGGCGGCAGGGTGAGATTAACCGATTCGACCCGGCCGTGCGTGCTCACCGGGACGGATTGCACGGCGCCGAGGTTTCCCCAGCCCGCGCCGCCGTATTCGCGTGCATCACTGTTTAAGATCTCGCGCCAGATTCCGCCCTTCGGAACGCCGATCAGAAAATTGCTGCGCGGCACCGGGGTGAAATTGCAGGCGATGAGCACGGGTGGTACATGATCCGCACCCTTGCGCACGAAGGCTATCACGCTGTCGTCCGCGTCGTCGGCCTCCAGCCATTCGAAGCCGTCCGAAGAAAAATCGATCCGATATAACGCCGGTTCGTTACGGTACACGCGGTTCAGATCGCTCACCCAGCGCTGCATACCTGCGTGCTCAGGCAGAGCCGTCACCCACCATTCGAGTTCGCCCTCGTGAGTCCATTCGCGCCGCTGTGCGAACTCGCCGCCCATGAAAAGCAATTTCTTTCCCGGATGTCCCCACATGTAGCCGTAGAGCGCGCGCAGATTGGCCATCTGCTGCCAGCTGTCGCCCGGCATTTTGCCAATCAACGAACCCTTGCCGTACACCACTTCATCGTGAGACAGCGGCAATACGAAGTTCTCGTTAAAGGCGTAGACCAGTGAGAACGTCAGCTGTCCGTGGTGATGGCGCCGATAGATCGGGTCTTGCCGCATATACTCCAGCGTATCGTGCATCCATCCCATGTTCCATTTCAGGCCGAAGCCAAGGCCACCCATATCGGTCGGACGTGACACCATCGGCCACGCGGTCGATTCCTCGGCAATCACGCTCGTGTCCGGATGGTCTCGATACACGGCGCGGTTCAATTCGCGCAGAAACTCGATGGCTTCGAGATTTTCACGACCGCCGAAGCGATTCGCGATCCATTCGCCTTGCTTGCGCGCGTAGTCGAGATAGAGCATGGAAGCGACCGCATCGACGCGCAGGCCATCGATGTGGTAGTGCTTCAGCCAGAACAGCGCGGACGACACCAAGAAGCTGCGTACTTCGTTGCGTCCGTAATTGAAGATGGCCGAGTTCCATTCCGGATGATGGCCCTGACGTGGATCGGCATGCTCATACAGATGCGTGCCGTCGAAATAGATCAACCCATGCGCGTCCGCGGGGAAGTGCGACGGTACCCAGTCGAGTAGCACGCCGATGCCCTTTTGGTGCAGGTGATCGACGAAATACATGAAATCTTGCGGGCTGCCGTAACGCGCAGTGGGCGAAAAATATCCGGTAGTCTGATAGCCCCACGAGCCGTAGAACGGATGCTCGGTCACTGGCATCAATTCGATGTGCGTGAAGCCCAAACGCAGGATGTAATCCGCCAGTTCGTGGGCGATGTCACGGTAATTGGGTAGATGCCCGTCCTTGCGTCGCCAGGAGCCAAGATGCAGCTCGTAGATGGACATCGGAGCATCGAGCCCGTTGCGGGCGGCGCGCGCCGCCATCCACTGTGCATCCTGCCACTGCCATTCGAGCGACCAGATCCTCGAGCCGGTGGCGGGTGGGAGCTCGGAGTAGAAACCCATCGGATCGGCTTTTTCTCCGGTGTAACCGTTAACGCCGGAGGTGATCCGATACTTGTACGCCTGACCACGCTGCGCGATCGGCACCATGCACTCCCAGATTCCGGATCCATCCGAACGCGGGGCCAGCATATCCTCACGGGCGCCCCAGCCATTCCAATCGCCGATGACAGTGACGTTGGCGGCGTTCGGCGCCCAAACGCCGAATTCGGCTCCGCCGTTGCCATGCAGGTGACACCCGAGCTTCGAAAACAGCTCGCCGTGGCTTCCCTCTTTGAAGAGGTAGATGTCGTGCTCTGTTAACAAAATATTGTGCCCCTCTCGGGCGGCAAGCAAGCACAAGCGCCATAAGGATAGACTCCCGTCACCCTTTGCCTCTGTAAGCCTTCGGTTAGGTCCGGCTGTAGGACTTCGCGCGCGCCCATCAATGGCAGTAGCCGATTCTGTGCACCCGACACCGGCCAGATCTGTGCGGAACCAGACGGTGCAAGTACATGTCCCCACGACGCGCGGAATATCCGTTGAGTACGCCTACCACCATCCAGCGGAGCAGCGCCCTATGTACGTCTCCATTGGCCAAATAGATCAGTGGATACAGATTGGCTTCAGCAAAGCCGGCCTTCCGGCAATGCTCTACCTCCACGGCGGCCCCAGCGGAACTTCGGTGCCGGCCGCCGCTGCCTGGAAGACCTGGGAAGATCATTTCACAGTGGTTCACCGGGACCAGCGCGGTGCCGGTCGCACCTTTCGCAGAAACGGGGTAGCCGGCTGCGGGCGCCTGAGACCATCGAACGATTGGTGCAGGATGGGATCGAGGTAGCCGAGTACCTGGTGAGCCATCTACCAGCGGCAACTGACCCAGGCGCGCCGCTTGCACAACCAAGAAGCCCTGCAGGCCCTGCTCGCCATCGGTCCACCCCCTTACAGCGATTTCAATTCCTTGATTGCCCTGCGCCAGTGGACCGACTGTCTCACCGAGGGCGAGGGAGATGCGCTAGTCCCACGTCCCACGCCGCTAGCACCTGACTTCAGCGCCGAGGACGTACCCCTCGATGCAGCAGGGAGCTGAGTTCTCGCGCCGGCAGCTGCTAGGTGAACTCAATGAGATCGACCTGCCCTCACTCGGCACAAGCTTCGGGGTGCCGATCTTCTTTTTCGAAGGAACACACGATCCGCAAACACCGATCGAGCTGGCAGAAGAATATCTGGCCTCGATCTCGGCGCCGCATAAGGGACTGGTTCGGTTCGAGGGCTGCCATCATTTCGTTGTATTCAACCGTCCGGACTTGTTTCTGCACGCGCTGCTGGCCCACGTCCGGCCGCTGTTATGACGCAGGACCGTTGGCGAACACTCGCCACCGGTCCTGCGACTATTACCCGTTAGCTTTTCAATGGGGCTGGTCGCTGGTATCGGTCGGCGCCGGGGTCGAATTCGCAGGCGCGGTAGTTCCGGAGTCCGGCGTGCTCGGCGCAGAAATCTGCGGCGTGTCGACCGACGGAGCGGCGGGCGTCGACGAGGCCGCATCGTTCGGCGGCGGCGGCGTCGAATCGCTGGACTTTGAGCTGTCCGAACTGTCCGACTTATTCGAACTGCTGTGCCTGGATGACTTGGAGTTTGATTCGCCAGCCGTGGCAACCCGCTTACGACCGGAGGACGCCTTCGACGGACTCGCGGACTGGGTGGCGCTATCGTCCGTGGCCGTGGTGCTGGGACTCGGCGTCATTGCAGCTGCCGCGGGCGCATCCGGCGGGCTCGCCGCCGGCGCACTCGGGGCGGCCGCGCTCGGGGCCATAGCATCAGGTACGGTGGCCGCCGGCGCTGCGACGGCTGGGACCGGTGCGGTATTGCGCGCGAGTTCACTTTCCTGCTTGGCGCGCACTGCAAACACCGATACGCCGATTCCGAACACCACGGCGAGGCCAGCACCAATCACCATCTTGCTAGTCGCGTGTGAATTCATCATCTGGGGATCTCCCTTCAATGGATGGACGTTGGGAATTGTTTTATCGTGCCCGCTTGCTCGCACCCATAAGCCGAACAGAAAACTCTCCTTCCCGCAGACCTACGTCGCCGACGCTGGAAAACAAGTATGTTATTGATATCGACACATTTTTGATGGTCGCGACGGCAAACACCTACAAGCGTCGTCAACTGATATTCTGTGGACCGTTGAGGTGCTTGCGGCGGAAAGAAAATAAAGTGCGCTGGTTAAGCAATCGTTCAGCTGATTTCTGTACCGATAGGGCGCGACCGGTCGACCCATGGTGCGTGGCTTGAAGGTATCGACGGTGCCCACCTCCGCCCGACCGTGGTCGCGCGCCGCTGCGGTTGACCGCGTTATCGACGCGGTAATCGATGCGGGTGCCATCGTCGGGATGGAAATAGTCGCAGCACTCGACGGCGCTATCGTGTATCACCGCACCGCCGGCTTGGCGGACCGCGAATCGCGCCGCCCGGTACAGCCGCACGACACCTTCCGTCTTGCCTCGATGACCAAGGCGATCGTCAGCGTGACGGCGCTGGCGCTGGTCGACCGCGACGTGCTGCATCTGCAGGATCCAGTCACACGCTGGTTGCCGGACTTTCGGCCACGCCTGCACGACGGTCGCGAGCCGGTCATCACAATCCGGCACCTGTTGACACACTCAGCCGGCCTCAACTACGGATTCTTGGAAGCTGCCGACGGCCCGTACCGCCAGTTGGGAATCTCCGACGGGCTGGATCAGGCCCCAGTGACACTGCAGGAGAACATCCGACGCATTGCGGCCGCGCCACTGCTGTTTGATCCGGGCGAGCGCTGGAACTACTCGGTCAGCGTCGATGTACTCGGTGCGGTTATCGAGCGCGCGACGGAGGCGACGCTTCCTGAAGCAGTGCGCACGCTCGTGACCGGACCTTTGGCCATGGACAGCCTGCAGTTCGTGGCATCGCGTGACCAATTCATCGTCACGCCGTACGCCGACGCAACACCGGAGCCAGTCCGGATGAGCAACCCATTTCGCCTCACCTTCGTCGGCGGAACCATCGACTTCGCACCCGAGCGAGCATACGACCGTAACGCCTTTCCGTCCGGCGGGACCGGCATGGTCGGTACCGCTGTCGACTATCTGCACTTTCTCGAGGCGATTCGCACTGGAGGTGCCCCGGTGCTGGAGCCGCCCACAGCAGCCGCCATGACGCGCAGCGCGCTGGGGGCACTCGGGCCCAATCCCGGTTGCGGATTCGGCTTGGGCGTCCAGGTACTGGCAGATCCGGTGGCCGCTCAGACATCGATGAATCCAGGCTCCTGGAGCTGGGGCGGAGTCTATGGGACCCATTTCTGGGTAGATCCGGTGGCCGCGCTGTCGGTCGTCGTGCTGACCAACACCTCGCTAGCCGGGACCTTCGGTGAGTTCCCCAGCGCCCTGCAGCGCGCCGCCTATCCGGCCTAGACGCTATGCGATTCTGGTTGATCATCGCCGGGTGTATCCTCATCGCGCTCGGATTGCTATGGCCGCTGCTGCCAGGCCTTGGGCTAGGGCGGCTGCCCGGCGACATCGCCATTCACCGACGCGGTTTCGAGCTCTACTTCCCGATCACCACCTGCATCATCGTCTCGATCGTGGTGTCGCTGATCCTCTGGTGCCTGCGCAAGTAGCAACCGATCGGGTAACTGGGTGAAGCGCCAGTGGCAGTTCTGGATCGACCGCGGCGGCACGTTCACCGATCTGGTGGCGCGCCGGCCCGATGGCCGGCTGCTCACACATAAATTGCTGTCAGACAATCCGGAGCGCTACCCGGATGCGACCGTGCACGGCATCAGAGAACTACTTGGCCTGTCGCCCGGGCAACCCATACCGGTGGATCAGATTGAAGCGGTGAAGATGGGCACCACCGTCGCCACCAACGCACTGCTGCAGCGACAGGGCGCGCGCGTGGCGTTCGTCACCACCGCGGGGTTTGCCGATGCCCTGGTCATCGGTTACCAGAATCGGCCCAAGATTTTTGCATTGCAGATCGTGCGTCCTGCGCCGCTCTATGAGCTCGCGATCGAAGTGCGCGAACGCATCGGCGCCCACGGCGATGTCATCCGAGCGCTCGATCTGGACGATGCCAGAGCGCAGCTGCGCAGCGCACACGCCTTGGGCCTGCGCGCCTGTGCGATCTGTCTGATGCATGGCTACCGGTATCCACAGCACGAACGTGAACTGGCGGCGATCGCTGCCGAATCTGGTTTTTCGCACATCAGCCTATCGCACCAAGCAAGCCCACTGATGAAATTCGTTGCCCGCGGCGATACCACCGTAGCCGACGCCTACCTGTCGCCGATCCTGCGCAGCTACATCGAACGCCTGAATTCACTGCTGCCCGGCATCGCGCTGCAAGTCATGCAATCCTCTGGCGGCTTAGTCGATGCGGCGCGACTCCAGGGCAAGGACGCGATCCTATCGGGGCCGGCCGGCGGCATCGTCGGGGCCGTGCGCACCGCCGCGTTGGCAGGCATAGACCGCATGATCACCTTCGACATGGGTGGCACGTCGACCGATGTCAGCCATTACGCCGGCGAATTCGAGCGCGGCTTTGATACCGAGATCGACGGCGTGCGGCTGCGCACACCGGTGTTGCAGATCCATACCGTGGCGGCTGGCGGTGGTTCGATCTGCACCTTCGACGGTCTGCGGCTGCGTGTCGGCCCGGATTCCGCCGGCGCCGTACCCGGTCCGGCCGCCTATCGGCGCGGCGGCCCGCTCACGGTCACGGACTGCAACGTCCTATTGGGAAAACTGCGCGCCGAATGCTTTCCACGACTATTCGGAGCAGGTGGCGATCAGGAGCTCGACAGCGCAGCAGCGCGCCAGCAATTCGAGCGGCTCGCTCAGAACCTGGCCGCAGCGACCGGCCGCACGCATAGCGTCGAGCAGATCGCCAGCGGATTTCTGCAAGTGGCAGTCGATAACATGGCCAACGCGGTGAAGAAAATCTCGGTGCAGCGTGGCTACGACGTCGGCCGGTACACGCTGGTGACCTTTGGCGGCGCCGGCGGCCAGCACGCTTGCCTGGTGGCGGACGCGCTCGGCATTCGCAGCGTATTCGTGCATCCTCTGGCCGGGGTTCTGTCGGCCTACGGCATGGGACTGGCGGATCGCCGCGTGCTGCGCCTACGGGCGATCGAAGCGCCGCTCGCTGGGCCCACCCTGGCTAGCCTTAAGTCCTCAGCGGCTGAGCTTACCGCCGTGGTCCGCCATGAACTCATCGAACAGGGAATCGCAGTCGAACAGATCCGAACCGAGGCGCGCTGTGGACTCAAATATCAGGGCACCGACTCGACGCTGGAATGCGCTTTGCAGTCGCAATCGGCAATGATCGCGGCTTTTGAGGCTCAATACCGACAGCGATTCGGCTTTCTGCTGCCAGAGCGTCCGCTGGTGGTGGAATCGCTAATCGTCGAGGGCATCGGATCGCAGGGCGATGGCGCCGAGCCGGCCACTGAGCTGGCCGCGCGCCAGCACCCACTGCACCCCCTGGCCACTCACCCGGTGTTCTGCGCCGGGCAGTGGTGCGATACGCCGTTCTACGAGCGTGACACGCTGCGAGCCGGTGATCTCATCGATGGCCCTGCCGTCATCCGCGAACCCAACGCCACCACGGTGCTGGAACCCGGGTGGCGGGCGACCGTCAGACCGCTGAATCACCTGCTTCTGAACCGAATTGCGCCTTTGCATCGCGACCGATCGCGCGCGCTGGGCGTCGATCCGGTGCGACTTGAGTTGTTCAATAACCTCTTCATGTCGATCGCCGAGCAGATGGGGGTAACACTCGCCAAGACCGCACTGTCGGTCAATATCAAGGAACGTCTGGACTTCTCGTGCGCGCTGTTCGATGCCGCCGGGGCACTGATCGCCAATGCGCCGCACATGCCGGTTCACCTGGGATCGATGGGCGAATCGGTGCAATCGGTGTTGGCAACGCACGCGAGCTCGATGCGGGACGGCGATGTGTACCTCGTGAATGCGCCCTACGCCGGCGGCACGCATTTGCCGGATGTCACCGCGGTCATGCCGGTATACGCGGACCGGGACACCGCGCGGCCGGATTTCTTCGTCGCCGCACGCGGCCACCACGCCGATATAGGGGGCATCACACCTGGGTCGATGCCGGCCAATTCTTTCCATATCGATCAAGAAGGCATTCTGCTCGACAACGTATTGGCAGTTCGCGCCGGGCGACTGCTCGAGACCGAGCTGCGGGCCTTACTAGGCACCGGCCGCTATCCGGCGCGCAACATCGATCAGAACATTGCCGACCTGCGCGCACAGGTCGCGGCCTGCCAGAGCGGCGCACTGGAACTGCATCGCTCGATCGATCAGTTCGGCCTCGAGGTGGTGCGCGCCTACATGAGCCACGTGCAGGATCATGCCGAGGAGCTGGTACGGCGTGCCATCGGAGCGCTCAAGGACGGTCAGTTCGACTACGAATTGGACGACGGTGCCAGAATCCGCGTGCGGCTGAGCATCGACCGGGAACAGCGCGCCGCCACCGTGGATTTCACCGGCACCAGTGCCCAGCAGCACGGCAACTTCAATGCGCCGCGCGCGATCGCGCGCGCCGCCGTGCTGTATGTGTTCAGAACGCTGGTGACCGAGGACATCCCCATGAACGCCGGCTGCGCCCGGCCGCTGCAGATCATTCTGCCCGAGGGCTCGATGGTGCATCCGCTCTATCCCGCCGCCGTGGTGGCCGGCAACGTCGAAACCTCACAGGTGATCACCGACGCGCTGTACGGTGCTCTAGGGGTTCTGGCCGCGAGCCAGGGCACCATGAACAATTTCACCTTTGGCGATGCCGACCACCAGTATTACGAAACGATCGCCGGCGGCTCCGGCGCTGGCCCGAGCTTCGATGGCTGCGATGCGGTCCAGACGCACATGACCAATTCGCGTTTGACCGACCCGGAGGTACTGGAATGGCGCTTTCCGGTGCGGCTGGAGGAATTTCGCGTGCGACGCGGTTCCGGCGGCCGCGGTTTGCATCACGGCGGCGATGGCGCCGAACGGCGCATGCGCTTTCTGCAGCCGATGACCGCCATCATGCTCGCCAATCATCGCCGCATCGCACCCTTTGGCGTCGACGGCGGCGAATCCGGAGCCGTTGGCCGCAATTGGGTGGAACGCGCCGATGGAACCAGGCTGGAATTTGGCGGCACGCAGTCGGTTGAACTCGGTGCCGACGATGTATTCGTGGTCCAGACGCCCGGTGGCGGCGGATTCGGCCAATCGTGATATCTGGTCGAATCGCGGCGGCGAGCACGGTCGGAACGCTGCTCGAATATTACGACTTCGCGGTCTACAACTCACTCGCGGCACTGGTCTTCAATGTCATCTTCTTTCCGGCGCACGATCCGCTCACCGGCGTCGTGCTGTCGCTAGCGACGTTCGCCGTCGGCTACCTGGCTCGGCCATTGGGCAGCGTCGTATTTGGGCGCCTCGGTGATACGCGCGGCCGGCGCTTCGTACTCACCAGCACGCTGATTGTGATGGGCACGACCACGGTTCTGATCGGCCTGCTGCCAACCTATGCCAGCGCAGGCATCGGGGCGCCGGTTGCGCTAGTGGCGCTGCGCTTCGTGCAGGGCGCGGCGCTGGGCGGGGAATGGGCTGGCGCGGTGCTGCTGTCGTTCGAGCACTCCCCGACCGATGCGCGCGGCCTGAATGCCGCCTGGGCACAAATGGGACCGGCGCTTGGCACCCTGCTGGCCACCGGATTCATAGCCACCATCACCTATCTGCTTACGCCGGACGACTTTCAATCCTGGGGATGGCGGATTCCCTTTCTGGTCAGCGTTGCGGTTGCGGGGTTTGGGCTTTGGATTCGGCTCAGAGTCAAAGAGACACCAATCTTCGCCGCAATCCAGTCGCGACAAATCACTGTTCGCGCGCCGCTCGGTGCGGTGCTTAGAGGTTATTGGCGACGCCTACTGCTCGCCGGCGGGTCGCGCATTGGCCCGGATGTACTGTACTCACTGCTCGCCGCATTCACGCTGACCTACCTGACGACGGTACTGCACCGCTCGCGCGCCGCTGCGCTGGTGGCGGTCACGATCGGCGGCATCGTGCACGCCTCGACGGTGTGCTGGTGCGGAGGACTATCGGATCGGCTCGGACGACGGCCGGTGTACGCCGCCGGTGTGGCGTGCGCCATTGTCTGGGCATTTGCCTACTTTCGCGTCCTCAATAGTCTGCAACCGGTAGCGATCGTGCTGGCGGTGGCCTCGGGCTTTTTCATTCATGCGTTGATGTACGGCCCGCAGGCCGCCTTCATCGTCGAGCAGTTTCCTACCCGCGTGCGCTATGCCGGGGCGTCGCTCGCTTACACCTGGGTCGGGGTCATCGCTGGCGGCCCGGCACCGCTGATATTTGCAGCCTTGTGGCGTTCGACCCGCTCTACGCTGTCGCTGTCGCTGTACCTGGTTGCCGCGTTGTGCCTGACGGCCGTGGCATTGCTGCTGGCGCGCGAAACTGCGCAGCGGCCGCTCGAGGACTAACCTGCGACACCACGCCACCGGCGTGTCGTTGGCGCATCGCGGCCAGACTCTGCCGCAGCGTCGACCCTCAAGGCCCGGCAGCCTGGCGCGGCATTCGAAGCCGCCGCCGCGCCCACAGCATAGATATAGAGTCGCCCTGGCTGCCGGGGCTACCAGACCGTGACGCAGATCACGCTGGCGGGCGCCCCCACCCCCTGCGTCCCCGTGACCTGCGACACTCCTTGAGTCCTCGGGTGCAGACAGAATCTCGCACCGGAGGCTGACATATCCCTGGAAGGATCTGACAGCTGCTGCCGTGAAAGCCCGGCTGCCGCCGCATGCGGGATGCTCGCTGCTCGATGACAACTACATTGGACTCGCTGCGAACCTCTAGCGCGCGCGCACAAACCGCGCGTGCCGCGCCGCGCTCCGGCCCAATGTACCGGCGTGTTTTTGCCCGCTACCTCGTCAGCGCCCTGGTTCCACTGACTCTGTGCGGCGCACTGCTGTTACACCGATCTGCCGACGACGAACCGTATTTGTTCGGCATCGCCGCGGTAACGATCCTCACAATCGTGTGGTTGTCGATGAGCTCGATTCGTCGGCGACTGCGTCGGCTCGAGCGCATGATGCAGGCCACGCGCCGCATCGCACAGCGTGATTTCGAGGCCTTTCGCGGACTGACTTGGAACGACGAATTCGGCGATTTGGCGCGCTGCCTGGCCTCGATGGCGGACAAACTCGGCGTCCAGTTCGCGGCGCTCGAAGCGCTCGCCGAAGTCGACCGTCTGCTGTTATGCACCCCGGAGCTGGAACTGATATTGGATACGCTGCTGCCGCGCATCGCCCGCCTCATCGGTTGCAGCAGCGTGTCGGTACTGCTGTTTGATCCGGACTCGAGCGAGCATGCACGCGCCTACGACTATAGCGTGACGCAGCACGAGCAGTTGCCAGTGCGCAGAATTACCACCGACATCGCCGCGCTGCGCGCGCTGTGCGATCAACCCTCGCCGCCCCTGATCGACGCGGCCAGCGCCGGCTCGTTGGTATTCGCGTCGCCAACCGAGGCGTCGCGCACCGCCATCCGCCTGCAGGCATTGAAGCACGACGGTGATTCTATGGGCGTGTTGTGCGTGGGCTACAGCGGCGATGCGGCTGGAGGCGAGGACACCGGTATCAGTGCCGCGGATTTCGCCGACCGGATCTCGCTGATCCTTACCAATCTCAAGCAGGCCGAACGTCTGCGACGCCAGGCCAATTACGATGCACTCACCGGCCTGCAGAACCGGCAGCTGTTCTCCGATCACGTCCGTGCGGCGGTGGTAAATGCCGAGGCCGCGCGCGGCATGGGCAGCTTGCTCTATATCGATCTCGACCACTTCAAACGTGTCAACGACACCGCCGGGCACGTGGCGGGCGATGGACTTCTGCGGGTGGTCGCCGAACGCCTGACCGGCTGCGTTGGCGACGGCCACAGCATTGCCCGCTTGGGCGGTGACGAATTCGCGGTTCTGCTGAGCTCGATCGCCGACCCGGACAATGCGCGTCGACTTTCCGAGCGAATCATAGCCACGCTGCAGGAACCCATTGCGGTCGACGGCCGTCAGCATCTGGTATCGGCCAGCATAGGCATGACGGTGTTCCCCGCCGACGGCACCAAACTGGAGGATCTGCTGAAGGCCGGCGACATCGCCATGTATCACGCCAAGGAAGCGGGTCGCGGACGCGCGGTGTTCTTCCAGAGCGAGATGCAGCAGACACTGATAGAACGCATGAAGCTTGAGAGCGGCATGCAGCGGGCCTTCATGCGCAATGACTTCGCGCTGCACTATCAGCCGATCGTAAATGAGGGCGGCGGCGGCACATTGGCGGTGGAGGCACTGGTGCGCTGGCCGGGTTCTGATCAGTCGCCGTACGTCTCCCCGGCGGTGTTCGTACCGGTGGCCGAGGAGAATGGCCTGATCGTCAAGCTCGGCGAGTGGATCCTTCGCACTGCCTGCGCGCAGTTCATCCGCTGGCGCAACGACGGGCTCAAGCTCGAATATGTCTCGGTGAATGTGTCGGTACGACAGCTGCGCGAGCCGGCCTACGTGCTAACACTACTGTCGGCGGTGGCAGAAAGCGGTATGCGCACCGACGAGCTGCAGCTGGAGATCACCGAGAGCGTGCTGGCCAACGGGCCGGAGGTCGAACGTACGCTACGTGATATTGCCGCGCACGGGGTGCGGCTGGCATTGGATGACTTTGGCACCGGCTATTCGTCGCTGAATTACCTGCGCAAATACCCGATTCGGGCGGTCAAGATCGATCGCTCATTCATTCTGGGCTTACCGCACGACGTAGCCGCCTGCCGGCTGGCCGAGTCCATCATCGTTATGTGCAACGTGCTCGAGAAAAACGTCATCGCCGAAGGCGTGGAATCGGACGAGCAGCGGCAATTCCTGCGGCGCGCCGGGTGCACCACGCTGCAGGGCTACCTGCTTGGCCGGCCGATGGAGGCTGCCGACATACCGGGGTTCATCCGGCGGCTGCGTTCGACGCAGGGCGCCGAGGCAACATCCGAGCTGACCGCGAGCGATGGCGGACGCAGCCAGCGCGCCTGACGAGGCACCGCGATCGCATTCAGCCGTTAGCGCCGAAAAATATCTTCTCCATCGCCTCGAGCGTCGCTGGTTTGACCAGGTGATGATCGAATCCGGCCGCCCGCTCAAGTTCGGCCTGCTGCGCGTACCCAGTCAGCGCCACCACCCTTACCGACTGCAGGCGCGGGTTGGCGCGTAGGCAGCGAGCGATCTCGTAACCGTCGATGTCCGGCATGCCGATATCGAGCAGGATGAATTCCGGCCCGAACTGGTCAGCGATTTCGAGTGCCGCCTGCGCCGCATGGGCGGTCTCCACCACATGCCCATCGAGCATCAGCAACAGCTTGAGTGCCTCGGCGGCGTCTACGTTGTCGTCGACCACTACGATGCGCAGCGAGCGCGACGCGGTTGGCAACTGCGTCACGCGTGTCTCCGCCGGGGTTTCGATGCGGGGCAGATCGACCAGAAAGGTGGCACCGGCTCCGGCGCCGTCGCTGCTGGCACTGACCATGCCGCCGTGCATCTCGATCAGGCGCTGTACCACGTACAGGCCGACGCCAAGGCCGCCGTTGGAGCGATTCAAAGTGCGTTCGCCCTGCGTGAACAGTTCGAACATGTGGGTCAGTAGATCGGCCGACATTCCGCAGCCATTGTCCCGGATCTGCACCTGTATGCGCCCGGCTTGCTGCTCCATGTCGACGCGGATATCGCCGCCGGGGTCGGTGTACTTGGCGGCGTTATGCAATAGATTTGCCAGTGCCTGCACCAGTCGCGACCGATCGCCGACGACGTACAGCGATCGGTCCAGTGGCGCGACGGTCAGTCGGTGGTTCTTATCTCGGAAGACGGGCTCGACCGACTCAATCGCAAGTTCGAGTACGTTGGCCAGCTCGAGCGGCTCGCGAGTCAGCGTAATGCGGCCACGCGCGATCCGCGAAACGTCGGTCAGATCGTCTACTAGATGCGTCAACTGCTCCGACTGGCGCTCGACCATCGCGCAAGCCGACGCCAGATCGGAGTCATCGCTCATTTTGCGGGCCATCAGCTCGGTGGCATTGCGAATCGTGGCCAGCGGGTTGCGCAGCTCGTGCGCCAGCATTGCTAGAAATTCGTCCTTCTGTTGGTCCGCAGCTTGCAGCCGCAGCTGGCTTTCGCGCAGCGCGGCTTCGCCGCGCACTTGCTCGAGCGCCGCCCACACGCGATCGGCCACATCCTGCAGCAGCTCGGTCTCCGCCAGACTGCACACGCGTGCCACACGGTGATGGATCCGGAACACTCCGACCCAGCGACCGTCTTTCATCAGCAGCGGCCCAATATCGACCTCGGCGCCCTGCTCCGGCGATGTTGCAGACTCGTTCTTGACCTCCGAATAGGAAACGCCGTCGACGTGCAGATGATCTGCCAACAGTCGACAGGCGGTAGTCACGATCTTGGCCGGATCATGGATCGGCCTTATGGCGTCGCTGAGACGCAACAGAAACGCCTGGCGATCGTAGCCTTCGCGCACGGCCGCTTCTTCAACCTTACGGGCGTTGATGTCGATATTCATGCCGATCCATTTCAGGACCGAGCCGTCGCCGCTGCAGACCGGTGCGGCACGAAAGTTGGTCCAGCGCCAACCACCCAGCGCGTGTCGCAGGCGAAAGTCGGCAGTCAGCTCGCGTGGTCCGCCGACCGCCTCACGCCACTGGTGCTCCGCATAAGCCCGGTCCTCGGGATGCACGGCGTTGATCCAGCCGTACCCGAGCCATTCTTCGATTGTCTGGCCGGTGTAGGCGCGCCACGACGGGCTGTCGGCGGTGACAAAACCGGAGGCATCCGCCTCCCACACCGCCTGCGCGCATGCGTCGACCAGGCAGCGATAGCGCTCCTCGCGCTCGCGCTGGGTCGCCTCGAGCCGTTTACGTTCGGTAATGTCCCAGTGCACGCCGCTGACACCCATCGACCCGGTCATCGGATCGTGCCAGCCCTGTCCGCGCTCCTCGATCCAGGCGATCCGGCCGTCGACTGGCCGGATGATGCGAAACTCGGCGTGCAGTTCGTCGCCGGTACGCGCGGCGCGCTCGAACGCGGCCCGGCGCTGCGGCCGATCGTCCGGGTGCACCAGGTCGAAGCCTTCTTCGCCACTGGGATGGATGGTCCCGGGAACCAGACCAAATACCTCGGTGGACATCGCCGAGCGCGTGACGCGATTGCCATCCGAATGCCACTCAAATGTGCCGACGCGCGCGGCCGACAGCGCGTGCACGAGCCGCTCTTCGTTGTCGCGCAGCGCCCGCAGGATGCGATCGATCCCGGGATCGGAGGACGGTCTAGAGCTCACCGGCTCGGAACCTCCCCAGACAGTCGCGGCGCCCGACCGACAACTTGATCCGTTCTGCGGGGCGGCCACAGGGCTCGGCATGCGCCAATTTCAGGAACGTGTCGGCATAGCTGGCCGTGGCGGGTGAGAAATACAGGCACAGCACACCGCCCATAAGTACGCTGCTGAACATTGCCATATCAGGCGGTTCGAGCGTCATTTGAAAAACTTCCTCAAACTGGGCGCGGATGGCTTCGTGCCGATTGAACGCGAGCTGCGTGCTGGTGAGTTCCACGCAGTACCAACGGACGGATTGAACCATGATGGTTCCCTGTCGAAGAACCCGCTGAAATCCTCGTGAGCGAATCTCAACCCTATTCTCGTAAATAGGTGAAAGCAAATACGGATTATTAATTTTTGGTGACGGCGGCTGAACGAGGTTAATATTAACCACACGTAACAAGAGAGGTGCCGCATGTCTCGAAGACCGCGTCGTAGCAGTAGCAAAGCACGGCTCAAGAAGGCGCAACTTTCGTTCTATCCCGAGATGGAAGAATACGAAGCCTTGCGCAGACTCAGCGCCCGCACCAAGGTGCCGCAGCAGGTGTATCTGCGCGAAGGCCTGCGCTACGTTCTGCAAAAGATGGCTATGCAGGCAGCCGGCGCTGGCGCCGCACGCCGACCGGAACCCCAATACACAAAGATATATGAACCTTGCGCATGAGATGTCGGACTTGATGCGCAAGACCAACGCCGCCCTGGATAGGTACCGGAATGCGACTTCAGACCTGACTGCGCTGCGAGGCAGAGGTTCATCGACGCGCTGACAACTTGATGAAGCTCGCGGCATACATCGCGTTGCTGATCGGCCTCGCGGCGCTGGTGTACATCGTCGTGCAGTCGGATGCGCGCGCGATCCTGACACTGATCGCGCGCGCGGGATGGGTGCTGTGGTGCCTTGTGCCGTTGTACGCGTTGCCATTGTTGCCGGATTGTCTGGGTTGGCGCGTTCTGATACCTGCGCCGACGCGGATCGCAGTGCTTTACTGGATTGCAGCGGTTCGTCAGGCGGTCAACCGACTATTGCCGGTGGCCAATATCGGCGGCGAGCTCGTCGGCATGCGGCTGCTGGCTCAGTCCGGCGTAGAAGCTACGACGGCCGCAGCCACCGTCATCGTTGAGTTGCTGGTGACGCTGATGAGCCAGTGCATATTTGTTGCCGTCGGCGTCGCGACACTGTTGCGCATCACCGGGGCGGTGCAGCTGAGCAGCCAGCTTGCGATCACCGTGGCCGCGTGTCTGCCGTTGCTGGCGGTACTGGTTCTACTATTGCGTCATGGCGGCGTGTTCGAGCGCTTCCAGCGCTTCGCCCAGCGCCTGCTCGGTGGCAGCCATCCGGCCGTCCCTTCGCTGCAGCTCGGCTCGCAGCTGGACGCGGCCGTCCGCGAGCGTTCCGATGCGCCGCTGCGTCTGCTGCGCACCGCGATGTTTCAGCTGGCAGGCTATCTGACCGGATGTCTTGGGACCTGGGCCGCACTCTACTGGTTGGGCTCGCCGGTCAGTTTCGCAGCCGCGCTGGTGCTGGAGAGCCTGTCACAGGCCGCGCGGCAATTCATCTTCATCGTACCGGCGGGCTTGGGGGTGCAGGAGATCAGCCTGCTGGCCGTCGGTCACGCGCTCGGCCTTGGCGCCGATGTGGCGATCGCACTGTCGCTGGCCAAGCGCATGGCTGAGATCGCGTTTGGCGTTCCGGCGCTGATCTCGTGGCAATGGTTCGAGGGCAGGCGCTGGCTGCGCCTGCGCAAATCATCAGGCTAAGCCGCCGGCGCTTGACCCCACCAGCGCCGCAGGCGCAATGCCGATAGCTCACCGACCACGCCGCGTCGGAATGCCAGCACGCAGGCGACGAAGATGGCGCCGATGATCACGCCCACCCAACCGCCGACGATATCCGACAGGTACTCCTGCAGCGTGACCACCAGCGCCGCGCCGATCACCGGGCCGAAGAACGTGCCGGAACCGCCCAGCAGTGTCATCAGGATGACTTCACCAGAATTCGACTGTTGTACGTCGGACAGCGTGATGAATCCGAGTACCAGCCCTTTGAGCGAACCGGCAAATCCGGCCAATGTCGCCGACAGCACGAACGCCAGCAGCTTGTAGCGATTGATGTCGTAACCAAGCGAGAGCGCGCGCGATTCGTTATCGCGAATCGCTTTGAGTACCTGCCCGTAGGGCGACTGTACGATGCGCCGGATCAGCAGGAACTGCGCAACGAATGCCGCCAGCACCACGTAATACATCACGATATCGGAGCGCAGCGAAAACAGACCGAGAAAGCTGCCGCGCGCCACCCCCTGCAGGCCATTTTCGCCACCGGTGAACGGCGCTTCCAGGCATACGAAGTACACCAGCTGTGCCAGTGCCAGCGTCACCATCGCCAGGTAGATGCCACGTCGCCGGATCGCTATGGCACCGATCACCCAGCCAAGTATCGCTGCCACCGCGACGCCCGCGCCGATGGCCGGCACCGTTCCCCAGCCGCGCGCGGTGATAAGCCAGGCGGTGGCGTAGCCGGCGGCACCGAAAAATGCCGCGTGACCGAACGACAGCATGCCGCTGAACCCGAGCAGCAGATTGTAAGCGCAGGCGAACATCGCGAAGCACAGCAGCTTCATCATGAAAATCGGATAGATGCCGATCAACGGCACGGCCAGCGCGAACGCGCAGATCACGATGTAGAAGATCATGGCCGGGCGCATCGGACTACTCCCTACCGAACAGTCCGGCCGGCCGCACGATCAGCACGATGGCCATGATCAGGAACACGATGACGTTCGAGGCCTCCGGATAGACCACCTTGGTAAAGCCCTCGATCACTCCGAGGGCCAAACCGCTTATCACCGAACCCAGAATCGAACCCATGCCGCCGATCACCACCACCGCAAACACCACCGTCACCAGCGTCGAGCCCATCAGCGGCGTGACCAGCACCACCGGGGCGGCGAGCACACCGGCGAGCGCCGCCAGTGCGATGCCGCCACCATAGGTCAGCGACACGATCAGCGGCACGTTCACGCCAAAGGCCTGCAGCAGCTGCGAGTTCTCGGTGGCGGCGCGCAGCGTCGATCCCAGGCGGGTGCGCTCGATCAGAAACCAGGTGACTCCACACACCGTGACCGAGGCCAGAATCACCCAGGCGCGATACACCGGCAGTATCATGAAGCCGATATTGAGCGCGCCGCGCAGCGCCGAGGGTACGGGGTAAGACTGGCCCGAGGCGCCGAAGATCTCGCGCAGCGTGCCTTCGATGACCAGAGCCATGCCAAAGGTCAGCAGCAGACCGTACACCGGGTCGAGCCGGTACAGATGCCGCAGCAGCAGCCGCTCGGTGACGATGCCCAGCGCCCCGACAACCAGCGGCGCGAGCACCAGCGCCGCCCAGTAGTTGATGCCGAACCACTGCATGCCGAGCAGCGCCGCGAACGCTCCCAATGTATAGAACGCGCCGTGGGCAAAATTGACCACGCCCATAAGCCCGAAGATCACGGCTAGGCCGAGACTGAGCATTGCATAGAACGCCCCGTTCACCAGCCCCAACGTCAGCTGCCCCAGTATGACGGCAACCGGAATGCCGAAGATTTCGCTCACGGCAACGCCGCGCCCTGATCGCCGCGCCCGGGCGTCACTTTAGGCGGTCTACTTAGGCGCCAGCGGACAGGCCCCGGTAATCGGACCGAACGCCTGCTCGCCGCTCATGGTGCGCACGATCTTGTAGTAGTCCCAGGGATATTTGGATTCCTTCGGCGTCTTTACCTGCATCACGTACATGGTGTGAACCATGACTCCGTCGGCGCGTATGTAGCCACCCTTGGCGAACATGTCGTTGATCTTGGTCTTCTTCAGCTCCGCCATCACCTTGTCCGGATCGGTAGAACCGACCGCTTTGACCGCCTTCAGATAGGTCAGAGTCGCCGAGTAGGCCCCGGACTGATCCATGGTCGGCTCGGCCTTGATCTTTTCAAACAAGCGCTTGGCAAACGCGCGGGTATCGTCGTTCAGATCCCAGTACCAGCCGGTCGTCAGGTACAGGCCCTGCGCAGTCTCGAGCCCTAGGCTGTGGATGTTGGTAATGAACGCCAACAGCGCCGCCGGCTTCATGGTCTTGGTGATGCCAAATTCGTTGGCAGCCTTGAGTGAATTGCTGAAGTCGCCGCCGGCATTGGCCAAGCCCAGCACCTGCGCTCCCGAGCCCTGGGCCTGCAGCAGGAACGAGGAAAAATCCGACGCCGCCAGCGGCACGCGTACTGCGCCGATGTTCTTGCCGCCGTTTTCCTCGACTACCTTGGAGGCGGCTGCTTGCAGCTGGGTGCCAAAGGCGTAATCGGCGGTCAGATAGAACCAGCTCTTGCCGCCTGCCTGAACGATCGCGGTCGCCGTGCCGTTGGCCAGCGACGTGGTGTCGTAGACGTAGTGGATGGAGTAGGCGGTGCAGTCCTCGTTGGTCAGCGATGAGCCGCCCGCGCCGATGACAAACAGCGGCACCTTCTTCTGCGCCGCCACCTTGGCCATCGCGATATTGACCCCGGTATTGGAGCCGCCGAGCAGCATGTTCAGACCGTTCTGGTCCGCCCACTCGCGGAATTTGGACGCGCCCACGTCGGGCTTGTTCTGATGATCGGCGACCAGCACCTCGATCTTCTTGCCGAGCACGGTTCCGCCGAAATCCGCGATCGCCATCCTGACGGCTTCGACGCCCCCCGCCCCCATGACGTCGGCGTAATTGCCTGACAGGTCATCGATGTCCCCAATGACGATGGTATCGCCGGTGGCGCACGCCGGGCCGGCACCGGTCAGCATCGACAGCCCAATCGCCAGACCGGTTGCCAGTATTCTGATTCTCATTCCAGGTCTCCTCAGATAAATTGAGTGCGGGTTGCTCAGACGCCCAGTCGTTCGCTCAGCGTGGCGCGCCGTTCCGGCAGCTGTGCGGCGGCGAAGCCGTCCACGATCCGACCACGCTCCATGACGTAGAAGCGGTCGGCCAGCGGCAACGCGAAGCTGAAATTCTGCTCCACCATCACGATGGTATAGCCGCGCTCGCGCAGCGTCTGAATCATGCGCGACAGCGCCTGCACGATCACCGGCGCGAGTCCTTCCGAGATCTCATCCAGCAGCAGCAGCTTGGCTCCGCTGCGCAGGATGCGCGCCACCGCCAGCATTTGTTGCTCCCCTCCCGACAGCCGCGTGCCCTGGGTTGAGCGGCGCTCCTTCAGGTTGGGAAACATTGTATAGATTTCATCGATGCTCAGCCCGGCCGGGCCAACCAGCGGCGGCAGCCGCAGGTTTTCCTCGGCCGTCAGGCTTGCATAAATGCCGCGCTCCTCTGGGCAATAGCCCACGCCCAGGCGCGCGATGCGGTGCGGCGGCATCGCAATGGCCTCGCGGCCGTCGATCCTTACCGATCCGGATCGCCCGCCTACCAGGCCGATGATGGCCTTGAGCGTGGTGGTGCGCCCGGCGCCATTACGACCCAGCAGGATCACGACCTCGCCGCTGTCGACCTTGAAGTCAACGCCGTGCAGGATATGGGATTCGCCGTAATAGGCGTGCAATCCGGCGACGCACAGCAGCTCGGTGCTCACTGGTGCGCGCTGCCCAGTTGCGCCGTGGCGCTTCCCATGTAGGCTTCAGTCACCTGCGGGTTCCTCGACACCTCGGCATAGCTGCCGTCGGCAATGACCTGCCCGCGCTGCAGCACCGTAATCCGATCGGCGATCGTCGACACCACACTCATGTTGTGCTCCACCATCAGCACGGTACGATTGGCGGCGACGCGCTTGATCAGCGAGGTGATGCGATCGACATCTTCGTGACCCAGGCCCTGCGTGGGTTCATCGAGCAGCAGCAGCTGCGGATCCATCGCCAATGTCGTGGCAAGTTCCAGCGCACGCTTGCGCCCGTACGGCAGCTCAACCGCCATTACCTCCGACAGCGTCTCCAGGCCGACGGCCTGCAGCAGTTCGGTGGCGCGCTGATCCAGAACCTTCAAGGTAGAACGCGGCTTCCAGAAGTGAAATGTCGTGCCCAGCGCCCGCTGTAGTCCCAGACGAACATTTTCCAGTACGGTCAAATGCAGGAATACGGCCGACATCTGGAATGAGCGCACGATGCCGCGGCGCGCGACCTGGGCGGGATTTTCCGCGGTGATGTCCACGCCCTGGTAGACGATCGTGCCTCGGGTAGGCGGCAGAAACTTGGTCAGCAGATTGAAAAAGGTCGTCTTGCCGGCGCCATTCGGCCCGATCAACGCATGAATCTGTCCGCGACGCACCTGGAGATCGACGCCGCATACAGCCATGAAACCATTGAAGTCCTTGCTCAAGCCGCAGGATTCGATGATGACGTCATCAGCCATGATCAGCCATTGTCGTTATGGACCGGCACCCCCGCGCCGTAAGGCAGCATCATGCGTCAGGAGCCGAACGCCTGGCAAAGGCGTCGCGGCAGGCCGGCCCCGACTCTATATGATGGTACTCGCCGGATCGGCGGCGCGTTAGACCGCGATGCAGGCATTGCGGCCGCCGTTCTTGGCCTTGTACAGCGCGGCGTCCGCCCGGTCGAATACGCTGTCGGCGCTGTCGCCGTCACGCAGCTCGGTCAGGCCGCACGATACCGTGACCCGGATCGGCGAACCGTGGAAGTGGAAACGCAACCGCTCCACCGACACGCGCATTTCCTCGGCGACCAGCAGCGCATCGCCCAGTTCGGTGCCCACCAGCAGGCTGACGAACTCCTCGCCACCAAAGCGGGCGAAGAAATCCACCCCGCGCCGGCCACGGCTCAGTGCCACAGCCACCTCGCGCAACACGGCGTCGCCGCCACGATGGCCGCAGGCATCGTTGATCGACTTGAAGTGATCAATGTCCCAGACCAGGATTGCCACTGGGTGATGCAGGCGCTTCCAGCGGTCGAGTTCCTCGACGAAGCGTTCGTCGAATGACACGCGATTGGCCACGCGTGTCAGCGTATCGATGCGAGATCGCTGCTTTTCCAGATCGAGGCTGCGGCTGAGCTCGTGCGATTCCTTCTCCAGCGCGGCCAGACGCGAGTGCATGCGTTCGGAGCGGGCCGCGTGCTCCGCGAACCGATGCTGCTCGCGCTCGCGAAAATCGCGCACGTTGGTGGCCACGGCATCGAGCCGGTCGGTCACCAGTGCACGCAAAGTTGCCAGATCGTCGTTGGTGCGCACTTCGACCGACAGTCGCGACACCTGCGCCAGCAGATCGATGTTGAGGGTCTCGCGATCCTCGTGGTCGCGTTCGCGATCGGCATTGGCGCCGGACAGAAACTCGGTTATCTCGGCGAGCTTGTCGGTCACCTGTGACAGCGTCATGACCGCTTCCGCGCGCTCGCGCGCCACCGCTGCGCTGTGCGCCGCAATCAGGTCGCCGACGCGGCGCAGGACCGCCGCCAGGGCGGCATCGGTATCGGTGGACGCCAGCTCGGCGCGAACCTTCGAGAGCTCCTCGGCGTTGCTCTCCGAACGGCCCAGTCGCTCGAGCAAAAGGGTCACGGCGTCGCAGCTCGCCTGCCAACGCGGCGACGTTTCGGGCATCACTGGCGATGGCGGCGCAGCGGTCGCCATCGATGCGGGCAGCGCGGTCGATGCTGACGGGGCTGCTGCTGGCGTTTCGGGAGCCGGCACTGCGGGCGTCGGCGCTTTGCCGGCCGCCGGTTTTGCCTCGGCGGCAGCGGTGCGCGCCACGCTCGGTTGATCGGCGGCGATGACCGCGCTGGTCAGTGCATCGAATAGGGCCGTGAGCTGCGCCTCGTCGGCGTCGCGGCGCGCAGCCGCGGACAGGCTTTGTAGCTGCGTAGTGAGACGTGCGTCACTGCTCTGCGCCAGGCCACACAGACGCGACACCAGGCGGCGCAGGATCTGCTCGATCCCGCGCCAGCGGCGTTCCTCGGTTTCCATCTCGCGCACTGCATCGAGATGCCTCTTTCTCCAGTCGACAGCCTCGCTCACGCGGTTCTCGCTCACGACAATGGCAGTGGTGTTATCGGCCGCAACGGCCGTCGCTTGAGTCAGCCGTCCCGGCGGCAACAACCCGCCGCAAGGGCTCGGCTCCAAAATATCAATGACTTAGGTGGAAATGCGCAGCAGGCGCCGGCGAATAGCCAGGAGTTCCCGCCGGCGCCGCGCGCTGGTCTTCGGATAGCTCATGCTCAGGTCCTCAAGCGCCTGGACCACGATCTGCGACACGATCAGGCGGCAGTTCTTCTTGTCGTCCGCAGGCACCACGTACCAGGGCGCGCACTGGCTGCTGGTGGCGCTGAGACAGTGTTCGTACGCCTTCATGTATTGCTTCCAGAAGCTGCGCTCGGTCAGATCGGCGGCACAGATCTTCCAGTTTTTTTCCGGATCGTCGATGCGCTCGACAAAGCGCTTGCACTGCTCCTGCTTCGACAGGTGCAGGTAGAACTTGAGGATCCGGGTATCGTTGTCGTGCAGATGCTTCTCGAGCGCGTTGATCGAGCGATAGCGCTCGTGCCAGATCCGGCGCTCATCATTGCCGGCATCCGGCAGCCCTTCGCCCTGCAGAATGTCGGGGTGTACCCGCACGATCAGCACTTCCTCGTAATACGAGCGGTTGAAGATGCCGATGCGACCGCGCTCCGGCAGCTCGCGCGTGGTGCGCCAGAGGAAGTCGTGCTGCAGTTCACTCGGGCTCGGATGCTTGAAGCTGTAGACCTGGCAACCTTGCGGATTGACGCCCGACATCACGTGACGGATCGCGCCGTCCTTGCCGGCCGCATCCATGGCCTGAAAGATCAAGAGGATGGCGTGCTGGTTCGATGCATACAGCAGTTGCTGCAGCGAACTCAGCCGCGCCACATGTTGCTCGAGAATCTCGCGGTAGTGCTTGTCGGAACGATAGACCGGCGCAATCCTCGTCGGCCATTTGTGGAGTTTGACGGCATCGCCCGCCTGCACCTGGAAGCGCTTCGGATGTATCTTCATTGCCCGGATGCTACCAGCACCGCGGCGCCTTCAAAGCGTCCGGCGCGCAGGTCGGCGAGCGCCTCATTGGCCTGGCGCAGCGGATAGCGGCGGCTCTGCGTGACGATGCCGACCTCGGGCGCCAGCCGCAGAAAATCCACGCCGTCCTGGCGCGTCAGGTTCGCCACCGACATCAGCTCGCGCTCCTGCCACAGCAGCCGATAGGGAAAACTGGGGATGTCGCTCATGTGAATGCCGGCGCACACGACGCGACCACTTTTGCGCACAGCCGCAAGCGCCGTGGGCACCAACTCACCGATCGGGGCAAAGATGATCGCGGCGTCGAGCGGCTCCGGTGGGACCTCGTCCGAGCCACCGCTCCAAATTGCTCCCAGCGAGCGTGCGAATGCTTGCGTGGCGGTATCGCCTGTGCGCGTGAACGCATACACCGAGCGTCCTTGCCAGCGCGCCACCTGGGCGATGATGTGCGCGGCGGCCCCGAAACCGTATAGCCCGAGCCGCTGCGCCTCGCCGGCCATCACCAGCGCGCGCCAGCCGATCAGGCCGGCGCACAGCAGCGGTGCCTGCGCGACATCGTCGCCTTGCTCGCCGAGCGCAAAGGCGTAGCGTGCGTCGGCGATCGCCGCGGTGGCGTAGCCGCCGTCGCGGGTGTAGCCGGTGAACAGCGGCCGATCGCACAGATTTTCGCGGTTGGCGCGGCAGTAGCGGCACACCCCGCAGGTATATCCCAGCCACGGCACGCCGACGCGCTGCCCCAACTGCAGAAAATCGACGTCCGCGCCAATGGCATCGATCCTGCCCACGATCTCGTGGCCTGGAATGATCGGCAGCTTCGGATCGGCCAGCTCGCCGTCGAGCAAGTGCAGGTCGGTGCGGCACACGCCGCAGGCCGAGATCCGCACGCGGATTTCACCCGGTCCGGGCTTGCGATCAGGAAGCTCGGTCCACTCCAGCGCCTGTCGGGGCGCTCGCAGCAGCATCGCCTGCATTCAGGCCTTGGCCGGCGTGGGCAGACTCCAGCGCCACTGGCGCACCTCTGGCAGGTCCTGTCCATAGCGGCGGATGAATTGCCGATGCTCGAGCAGGCTGTCGATCATGCGCTGTTTCAGGTAATTGCCGCGCGCCCCGAGCTGCGGCAGACGGTCGATCACGTCCTGCACCAGGTGAAAACGGTCGATGTCGTTCTGCACCCGCATGTCGAACGGTGTGGTGATGGTGCCCTCTTCCTTATAGCCGCGCACATGCAGATTGCGATTGGTGCGCCGGTAGGTGAGCCGGTGGATCAGCCACGGGTAGCCGTGAAAGTTGAACACGATGTGTTTGTCGCGGGTAAACAGCGCGTCATAGTCGGCATCGCTCAGGCCGTGCGGGTGTTCGCCCTTGGACTGCAATTTCATCAGGTCGACGACGTTGACCACCCGGATCTTGAGCTCCGGCAGACGCCGTCGCAGGATTGAGACCGCCGCCAGCACCTCCAGCGTCGGGGTATCACCGCAGCAGCCCATGACGATGTCAGGTTCCTGGCCCTGGTCGTTGCTGGCCCAGGTCCAGATGCCGATGCCCTCGGCACAGTGCATCGCCGCGGCCTGCATCGATAGCCATTGCGGCATCGGGTGCTTGCCCGCTACCACGACGTTGACGTAGTGCCGGCTGCGCAGACAGTGATCGACCACCGACAACAGACAGTTGGCATCGGGCGGCAGATACACCCGGGCGATATCGGCCTTCTTGTTGACGACCTGATCCAGAAAGCCCGGATCCTGATGAGTAAAGCCATTGTGATCCTGCTGCCAAACGTGCGAGGACAACAGAAAGTTCAGCGATGCGATCGGTCGGCGCCACGGCAGCTGCGAGCTGACCTTGAGCCACTTGGCGTGCTGGTTGACCATCGAGTCGACGATGTGCACGAACGCCTCGTAGCAGTTGAACAGGCCATGGCGTCCGGTCAGCAGATAGCCCTCGAGCCAGCCCTCGCACTGATGCTCGCTAAGCATCGAGTCGAGCACCCGGCCGTAGGGCGCAAGGTACTGGTCGGTGGGCTCCTGGCGCGCCTGCCATTGGCGATTGGTCACCTCGAACACCGCGTCCAGCCGATTCGACAGCGTCTCGTCCGGCCCAAAGATCCGGAAATTGCGCTGCGGCTCATTGCACTTGACCACGTCGCGCAGGAAGTGCCCGAGCACGCGGGTGTCCTCGGCGTCGACCCCGCCGGGCGCGGGCACAGCCACCGCGTGCTCGCGAAAGTCCGGCATGCGCAGATCGTGCAGCAGCACGCCGCCGTTGGTGTTGGGATTGGCACCCATGCGGCGTGTGCCGCTGGGCGCCAGCGCCGCCAGTTCCGCCCGCAACCGCCCCTGCTGATCGAACAGCTCCTCGGGACGGTAGCTCTTCATCCACTCCTCCAGCTCGTGCACGTGCTGCGGATGCGCCGCATCCACCAGCATCGGCACCTGGTGCGAGCGCCAGCTGCCCTCGTTGGGCAGGCCATCGACCATCCGCGGGCCGGTCCAGCCCTTGGGCGAGCGCAGCACGATCATCGGCCAGCGCGGCCGGGTCACGTCGCGGTTACTGCGGGCGTGCGTCTGGATGCGGTGGATCTCGGCCACCGCACGCTCCAGCGCCGCAGCCATCAGCTGGTGCATCAGCTCCGGCTCATGGCCCTCGACGTACAGCGGCACCCAGCCGCAACCTCGCAGCAGCTGCTCCAGCTCGTCGCGCTCAATGCGCGCCAGCACCGTGGGATTGGCGATCTTGTAGCCGTTCAGATGCAAGATCGGCAGCACCGCACCGTCGGTGATCGGATTGACGAACTTGTTCGAGTGCCATGCGGTCGCCAATGGCCCGGTCTCGGCCTCGCCATCCCCGACCACGCAGGCGACGATCAGGTCGGGATTGTCGAACACCGCACCAAAGCCGTGACTGAGCGAATAGCCGAGCTCGCCGCCCTCGTGAATCGATCCGGGGGTCTCCGGAGCCACGTGACTGGAGATGCCGCCGGGAAACGAGAACTGCTTGAACAGCTTCTTCAGTCCGGCGACATCCTGGCTGATGTCCGGATAGATCTCGCTGTAGGTGCCTTCCAAATAGGTATTGGCCACCAGCGCCGGACCGCCATGCCCGGGTCCGGCGATGTAGAACATGTTCAGATCGTGCTGCTTGATGATGCGGTTCAGATGTACATAGATGAAGTTCTGGCCCGGGGTCGTGCCCCAGTGACCGACCACGAGCGGCTTGACGTGCGAGAGCGTCAGCGGCTCGCGCAGCAGCGGATTGTCATACAGGTAGATCTGGCCGACCGACAGGTAATTGGCGGCACGCCAGTAGGCGTGGATGCGGGTCAGCAGGTCGCGCGACAGCGGTTGCGATTCGGGTAGATTTCCGTCGGCCATAGTTGCTCCGATCACTGCATCGTCGCTAATGTCTCGCCGATGATCGCCTGGGCTTCCTCGATCACGCGCTGCAGATGCTCCATGCCGCGGAAGCTCTCGGCATAAAGCTTGTAGATGTCTTCGGTCCCGGATGGGCGCGCCGCAAACCAGCCGTGCGCGGCGATCACCTTGAGGCCGCCGATCGGCGCGCCATTGCCGGGCGCGGTGGTAAGGATCGACTCGATCGGCTCACCGGCGAGCTGCGAGGAGCGCACCCGCTGCGGCGATAGTTTGGCAAGCAGCGCTTTTTGCGCCGGCGTTGCCTGCGCGTCGATTCGCTCGTTTACGCACTCGCCGAATTCGCGCGTCAATTGCTGGTAAATCGTGCCCGGATCGCGCCCGGTGCGCGCGGTGATCTCCGCCGCCAGCAGTGCCGGAATGATGCCGTCCTTGTCGGTGGCCCAGGCGCCGCCCTCGCGGCGCAGGAAGGTGGCCCCGGCGCTCTCCTCGCCGCCAAATCCGAGCGAGCCGTCGATCAGACCGCCGACGAACCACTTGAATCCCACCGGCACCTCATGCAGCCGGCGGCCGAGGCCGGCCGCCACGCGGTCGATCATCTGGCTGCTGACGACGGTCTTACCGACCGCCGCCTGCGCGCGCCACTGCGGGCGATTCTGGAACAGATAATGAATCGCCACCGACAGATAGTGATTGGAGAGCATGAGCCCGGCGCTTCGCGTCACGATGCCGTGCCGATCGTGATCGGTGTCGCAACCGAAAGCGATGTCGAAGCGGTCCTTCAGCGCGATCAGGCGCTGCATGGCATACGGCGATGAAGGATCCATGCGGATACGCCCGTCCCAGTCGACGCTCATGAAGCTGAAGGTCGGGTCCACGGTGTCACTGACCAGGCTGAGGTCGAGCCGGTAACGATCAGCGATCGGCGCCCAGTAATGCACGCCGGCGCCGCCGAGCGGGTCGACACCCAAGCGCACTTTGGCATCATGAATGACCGCCATGTCGATGACGTTACCGAGGTCAGCGACGTAGGCGTTCAGGTAATCGTGGCGGTGCGTAGTCGCTCGGCGCCGTGCCTGCTCGAGCGGAATACGCTGCACTTCGCGCAGTCCGCCGGCTATCAGGGCGTTGGCGCGCTGCTGGATCCAGCCGGTGGCATCGGTATCGGCCGGTCCGCCGTTGGGCGGATTGTATTTGAAGCCGCCGGCGTCCGGCGGGTTATGCGACGGCGTGATTACGATGCCGTCGGCCAGATGCGAGCCGCGTTCGCGGTTGTGGCACAGGATGGCGTGGGAGATCGCCGGCGTCGGGGTGTATTCATCGTGCTGCGACAGCATCACGTCGACGCCGTTCGCGGCCAGCACCTCAAGCGCGCTGGCCAGCGCCGGCTCGGACAGCGCATGGGTGTCCATTCCCAGAAACAGCGGCCCGTCGGTACCCCGCTGTCGGCGGTACTCGCAGATCGCCTGGCTGATCGCCAGCACGTGCCATTCATTGAAACTGTGGTGAAACGGAATGCCGCGGTGGCCCGAGGTACCAAACGCCACCTGCTGCTCGGCGATGCTCGGGTCGGGGCGCTCGCTGTAGTAGGCCGTGATCAGGCGCGGAATATTGACCAGCAGCTCAGCGGGAGCGGGCTTGCCGGCCAGCGGGCTCACTCGCTCGTTACTCATGAGATCACAGCAGCCACCGCGGCCATCGCGCCCGTGCCATAGCCGGTCAGTTCGCCGATGCCGTCGACCGTGAGATCCGCCGGCGGATAGCTGGCCAGTACGCCCGCATCACGGGCGTAGTGTCCCTGGCGGACAAAAATGCAGGTCACCCGCTCGCCCCAGTGCTGTTTGACCGCGGCCAGGATGCGCAGCTTGTCGTCCACCACCAAGTAGTGGCGGGCCGGATACAGCCGCGCCACCTCATCCAGCATCAGCTCCTTGTGCACGTAGATCAGCACCTGACCCTGCACCACGTCCCAAAGCCCGGAGCGCGCTATCTTGCGCGGCTGAAACACCACGTCGCCGTCCGACAGAATCACCGCCGGTCCGAATCGACGCAGCTGCGCAATGGCCGCCAGGGCACCGGGGTACAACCGCTCGGCAAACGGATAGTCGAGCAGGAAGGCGGCCATGGTCAGCAGGTGCGCGTCCTCGGGCACCTCGCGCCGGTAGCGCTGCAGGGCGCCCAGATAGTCGGCATAGCCGAGCTCGGTGCGCAGCGCCTCGAAGATCGCCCAGTAGCGATCACGTCGCTCGGAGCCGAAGCTGCGCGCCAGATGCGTGCTCAAGTCATGGGTGACGGCATCGTTGTCGAGCAGGGTGTTGTCGACGTCGAACAGGGTCACGACCGCGTGCATGTCGACAGCCTACCGACATGCGCCGAACACTGCACGCGCGCCGACCGGCGCAGATGCCGCAGTTTTCGCACGGCGGCGCTGCCGCGACAGCGCCAAATTGCTATCATCCGGCCGCTGACCCACGAGGACCCCACAATGAAAAAACCTTCCCCCGCCGAGCGCGACGCGCTGGTGCGCCGGCGCAGTGCGCCGCTGGCGACCCCCACCGACCTGAAGGCGGCCGCGACCCGGGACATCACCGCCGCGCTCAACGTCATTCTGGCCGACGTGTTCTCGCTCTACATCAAGACCAAGAATTTTCATTGGCACATGAGCGGACCGCACTTTCGCGACTATCACCTGCTGCTGGATGAGCAAGCCGACCAGATCTACGCGATGGCCGACCCGATCGCCGAGCGTGTGCGCAAGCTGGGCGGCTCGACCCTGCGCTCGATCGGTCACATCGCGCGCACCACACGCGTAGCCGACAACGACGCCGAATATGTCGAGCCGCTGGACATGCTGGCGGAGCTGCGCGAGGACAACAAGACGCTGACCTCGGCGCTGCGCGGCGTGCATGCGGTGTGCGACGAGCACAACGATATCGCCAGCGCCAGCCTGATCGAGGTGTGGATCGACGAGACCGAGCGGCGTACATGGTTTCTGTTTGAGGCCGCTCGCCGCGGCGACGCCACCGGGCATTGAGCGCGGCCGTTCGGCCGCGCCCGGTTCACTTGTCGGCGTGGATGACCTTGGCCTGGGTGAATTCCAGCAGGCCGTCGTAGCCCATCTCGGTGCCGAGCCCGGACTGCTTGGCGCCGCTGAACGGCACGTCCGCCGGCAGCTCCAGGTGTTTGTTGATCCAGATGGTGCCCGAATTGACCTTGAGCGCGACCTCGTAGGCGCGCGCCGGATCGGCTGACCAGACCGTGGCGCCCAGCCCGTACTCGGTGCTGTTGGCACGCGCCACCGCGTCGTTGACGTCCGAGTAGCGCAGCACCGGCAACACCGGGCCGAACTGCTCCTCGCGCACCAGGCGTGCATCGTCACTGATATCGCGCACGATCGTAGGCGGCACGAAGTAGCCACGTTCGCTGCTTACCTTGCCACCGGCGATGATGCGGCCGTGAGCGCGCGCGTCGTCGATGTAAGCCTTCACCTTCTCGAACTGGACTTTGTTTTGCACCGGACCAAACTGCGTGTTGGGATCCATGCCGTCGCCCACCACCGCGCTCTCGGCCAGGCGCGCCAGTTCGGTGCACAGCGAGTCGTAGATCGAGTCGTGTGCATACACGCGCTTGATGGCCAGGCAGACCTGCCCGCTGTTGACCATCGCGCCGAAGAAGATCTTGGGCGCAATCTGCTTGACGTCGACGTCATCAAGCACGATCGCGGCATCGTTACCGCCGAGCTCGAGCGTCAGGCGCTTGATGGCGCTGGCCACGCTCGCCATGACTTTTTTGCCGGTGGCGGTCGAACCGGTGAAGGCCACCTTGGCAACATCCGGGTGAGTGGTCAGTGCGGTGCCCAGATCGTTCTGATCGGTGATGACGTTGACGACCCCGGGCGGGAAGATCTGTGCGCACAGCTCGCCGATGCGCAGCGTGGTGAGCGGCGTGGTGGGTGCGGGCTTGCAGACCACGGTATTGCCCGACAGCAGCGCCGGCGCCAGCTTGATCATCAGCAGGATGATGGGGAAATTCCACGGCGTGATCGCCGCCACCACACCGAGTGGCACGCGCAGGCGCACGATGCGCGTGCTGGCGGTCTCCTTCAGCACGTCGACCGGCAGATCCATGGCGGCGAAGGTGCGGATCATGTCCACCGCGCCGGCAATCTCAAAGGCCGCGTGCGCGACCGGCTTGCCCTGCTCGCGGGTCAGCAGCTCCGACAAACGCTCCGACTGCGCTTCCAGCGTGTCCGCCAGTCGCCGCAGCATGCGGCGCCGCTCGTCGATCGAACGTGCCGCCCAGCCCGGAAACGCCGCCTTGGCGGCCGCCACCGCCTGGTTCAGCTGCACCAGGTCAGCGCGCGGACAGTCGGCCAGCAGCTCTTCGGTGGCCGGATTGATCACCGCATAGGTGGACGCGCCCGGCACGCTCTTGCCGTTGATTATTAGGCCAAATTCACTGGCCGGCACGTATCGCAGTTGCACGTTCATGTTGTTCTCCGCCACACCGCTGCGGCGCTAAGTATCGGTATTTTCAGCTGTCATCCCTGACCGCACAAGCGGTGGCCGGCGGTTGCGAGCCGCTATCATTCCGACGCTCGTCATTGATCATAAGATGGCGCAAGCGCGCCTGCCGTTCAACCTAACACCCAGCCCCGCAGCAAGGATGCGACCTGTGCCGGTTGCTCTAGGGTCGCCATGTGGCCGCACTGATCCAGCAGCTCAAGGTGGCTGCCCGGTATCAACCGCGCCATGGCCTCGTGCCGGGCCGGCGGACTCCAGCTGTCCTGTCGGCCGCAGATGAGCAGCGTCGGGCAGGCAATCCCGACCAGCACGGTGGTGGCGTCCGGTCGCGCGAGCAAGGCACGCACCTCGCGCGCAAAATCCTGCGCCGTGCGTCGATCGATCATATCCAGGATCGGATCAATCAGGCTTGCATCCTCGAGCCGCTGTGGATGCACCATGCCCCGCAGCCACTCGCGCCCCATGCAGCGCATGCCACGCTGTGTCGCCAGCGCCATGAGGCCCTGACGCAGGCGTACCTCGGCCGCTCCGGCTTCATCGGTCGGCCGCGCCTGGTAACCGGTGTCGAGCAGCGCCAGCCGGCTGACCCGCTGCGCCGCCTGCCGCACCACCTCCAGCGCCACGCGGCCGCCCATCGAATGGCCGGCCAGCGCAAAGCGCGCCGGCGCCTGCCGCAACACCGCGCGCGCCATGCCCTCGATGGAGTCGGCACCCTGATAGTCGGGCACGATGCAGTCGGCCACTCCGGACAGCTGCGCGATCGCCTCGGCCCAGACGGCCCGATCGCACATCAGGCCGGGCAGCAACAGTGCGACCGGCTTCACCGTCGGCGGCCGCGTCAGCCGGCGCCGAGCGAGTAATCGCGCTGCCGACTGACGTAGTCGATGAAGAAGTCGAACGCGTGCGGATCGGCCATGGCGCTGCGATTGGCCGCCTTGTCGGGCGCCGACCCCAGCAGCAAGCGTCGTACCGGCACCTCCATCTTCTTGCCGGTCAGGGTGGTCGGGATCGAGGGCACCTGATAGATCTTGTCGGGCACATGCCGCGGCGTGTAGTCGTGCCGCAGCTGCAGGCGAATCCGGTTTTCCAGCGCCGCGTCCAGAGTGATACCGGGCTTGAGCTTAACGAACAGCGGCATGAAAAAGGCGCCATTGGGCAGATCCAGGTTGACGATCAGCGAGTCCTCGATCTCGTCCAGTTGCATCAGCGTGCGGTAGATCTCGGCGGTGCCGATGCGCACCCCATAGCGATTGAGGGTGGCGTCCGAGCGTCCCAGCACCGCGCTGCTGCCATTGGCGCCGATTCTGAAAAAATCTCCGTGGCGCCAGACGCCGGGAAATTCCTCGAAGTAGGTCTCGCGGTAGCGCCGGTCACCCTCATCGTTCCAGAACTGCAGCGGCATCGACGGCATCGGCTCGGTGATCACCAGTTCCCCGACCTCATCGATCACGCTCTCGCCGCGCTCGTTGAAGGCCTTGATCGCAACGCCCAGCGACGGCGCCTGGATTTCCCCGGCGCGCACCGGCAGCGTCGGCACCCCGCCGACGAAGCCGGTGCAGCAGTCAGTGCCGCCGCTGCCGTTGGCCACCCACAGGTCCGGCTTCACGCTGCGGTAGAACCACTGCATGGTCTCAGGCGACGCCGGTGAGCCTGCCAGCACCACCGATTGCAACGCTGCCAGGTCGAAGCGCTCGCGTGGCACGATGCCCGCCTTGGACTGCTGCTCGACGTAGGCCGGGCTGGCACCAAAGACCTGCACGCGCGCCTCCTGCGCCAGCCGCCAGAGGCGATCGGGCGCCGGGTAACCCGGATGGCCGTCGCACAGCACCGGTACCACCTGCATCAGTGCCGTACCGACCAGGAAATTCCACAGCATCCAGCCACTGGTGGTGAAGAACAGCAATCGGTCGGCCGGATGCAGATCAAAATGGAAACTGCCATTTTTCATGATCTCCAGCAGCATGCCGCCGTGGCCGTGCACGATCGGCTTGGGCAAGCCGGTGGTGCCGGAAGAAAACAGGATCCACAGCGGATGATCGAACGGCACCTCGTGGTAGCGAAAATCCGCCGCCGCTACCGGCGGGTGCTGCATCAGCTCGTGCCACGACTTCACTGCTCGGCGCATCTTAGGCACTCGCTCCGGGTGCAGGTACGGCAGCACGACGACGTGCCGCACACTGCTGAGCGCGTCGATGACATCGTCCATCTCGGCGCGCCGATCAAATTCCTTGCCGCCATAGCGATAGCCATCCACGCACAGCAGCACCGTCGGTGACAGCGCCGCCAGGCGGTCGAGGATGCCGCGGGTACCGAAGTCCGGCGAGCACACCGCCCAGATCGCGCCAACCGAGGCGGCTGCCAGCATCGCGACCATCGTCTGCGGAATGTTCGGCATCACCGCTACCACGCGATCGCCCGGCTGCACGTCCAGCTCGCGCAGTCGGGTCGCGAGGATGCGCACCTGACCAGCGAAGCTGTCCCACGGCAAAGCCTTGAGCTCGCCCGATTCGTTGGTGTGCAGCAGCACGGTCTGGCCGGCGCGCTCGTTCCTGAGCACATGGCGGGCGAAATTCAAGCGCGCGTCGGGAAACCAGCGCGCGCCGGGCATGCGCCGCTCCGCTAGCACGCGCGAATACGGCGCCGAGGGCTCGATCCGGAAGTACTCCCACAGCGCGCCCCAGAAGCCTTCCAGATCCTGCACCGACCAGCGCCACATAGCGTCGTAGTCGGGCAGCTTCAGGCCGCGGCTGCGCTCCAGCCACAGGCGCAGCGCGGTCACGTTCGCGTGCGCGATGCGCTCGGGGCTGGGGGTCCAGAGAATCTGGCCGGCTTTCACGGCCGAAACGGAAGTCTGTGGCGATTGCTCTGACATGCAGGTTTGGTTACTGGCGCGCGCGCGCCCGAAGGTAGTGGCGGATGGAATCCAGTTGCGCGTCGCTGAGCTCGGGAAAGGCTGGCATGCCGCGCTCGATCAGCGTACCGCCACGCACGATGGCGGCGAAAGCGTCAAATGACAGCGGCACGCTCGAGGCGCGCAGGTCCGGTGCGTTGCCGCCGGCCACCGCCGCGGTGCCATGACACAGCAGGCAGCGCAGGAACTCGTACGATCCCTGCTTGGCCTTGTCCGGGTCGATCTGGAATTCCGGCGCGATCAGCGGCTTGACCGGCCGTGGCGGCGGGGTTGCCGGCAGTGAAACCTTCGCGTCCAGCGCGAAGGTCAAAAGCCGCCGCGGCTGCACGCGATCCTGCCAGCCCCACTGGGCCGAGGCCGATCCGAAGGCGGCGCTGGAGCCGTTGAGCGGGCCGGCGGTGATACTCAGATACTGGCGCCCGTCCACCTGGTAGGTGATCGGCACGCCGGTGGGCGCCACGCCGGCGAAGAACGACCACAGGTCCTGCCCCTGATCGGCGCTATAGGCGTGCAGGTAGCCATCGGCCAGACCCTCGAACACCAGATTGCCGCCGGTGGCCAGAAGGCCGCCATTGGAGATGCCCGGCGTGCCGATCTGCCAGACCTGACGCTGCTGCACGGGATCCCAGGCGACGAGCACGCTGCGGCCGCCATCCTTGGGCACGTCGGCGTTACCGATAGTCAGGCCGGAGAACTCCGGCGTGCCGATCAGCGGCTTCCAGGAGCTCTTGTCGACGCCCTGATCGCTGTAGGGCACCGGCATATCCACGGTCGGCTCGTACATCAGCCCGGTGCTGACACTGAACGCTTGCGGCAGCCAGTGATGCAAGCCCTCAAAGCTCGGCCACAGCAGTTCACCGTTCAGGTCGCGGGCCCCGGCGGCGAGCACCGGGCGGCCGGTAGTCAGGTCGACACGCTCGGCCCAGGTCACCTTGCCGAGCTTGCCAGCCGAGATCAGGTGACCGCTGGAGCGATCGATCACATAGAAGAAGCCATTTTTGGCCGCCTGCAACAGCACCTTGGTCGGCCGCCCATCGATCGACAGGGTCGCCAGCGTCATGTCGGTGGCCGAGTCATAGTCCCAGGTGTCCCCGGGCGTCGTCTGGTAGTGCCACAGGTACTCGCCGGTGTCGGCATTGAGGGCCACGATCGATGCCACGAACAGGTTGTCGCCCCCGCCGGGGCTGCGGATCTTCCAGTTCATCGGGCTGCCGTTGCCGGTACCGATATAGAGCCGGTTGAAGTCCGGGTCGAAGGTCATCGCATTCCAGACGCTGCCGCCCCCGCCCAGCTTCCACCACGGCCCGGTCCAGGTTTTCGCGGCCATCGCCATGGCCGGGTCCGAGGCGGCGTGATCGATCGTGCCTGGCTTACCGGGCACGACGTAGAAGCGCCAAAGCTTATGACCGGTCTTGGTGTCATACGCGCTGACATAGCCGCGCAGCGCGCTAAAATCATCACCGCCATTGCCGATCACGACCTTGCCCCGAAACACCCGCGGCACACCGGAGATGAAGGCGCCGTTGTGCGGATCGAGCGTCTGCACGCTCCAGAGCAGATGGCCAGTCGCAGGATCGAGCGCCAGCAGTCGGCCATCGTGCGTGGCGACGAACAGTCGCCCCTCGCCGTAGGTCAGGCCGCGAATGCCCCAGCCGACGCGCAGCTTCTTGCCGGCCGCCCGCGCCACCTTCGGATCGTAGCGCCACAGCAGATGGCCGCTGCGCACGTCGATCGCGTGCACGATGCTGTAACCGGCGGCCAGATACAGCACGCCGCCGACCTCGACCGGCTCGGTAATCGAATTGGTGACATCCAGATCGAGCGTCCAGGCCAGGCCCAGACGCTGCACCGTGTCGTGATTGATCTGGGACAGCGGGCTGTAATGCGGCTGCTCGACCGTGCGCCCGTTCTGCGGCCAGTCCTCATCGGTGGGCGTAGAGCCCGACGGCGCGCCGGCCCCGTACGCTGCCCCGGCCAGTGCCAGGATCAGCGCCCCGGCCCCTGCACGGCTCGGGCTCAAGCGCCAACCGCTCGAGCCCGAGCGCAAAGCAGGTTCCCTGCGGCGGCTACAGCTTCAGGCGCAGAGTGACGTACCACTCGCGCGGATCGTTGTAGTAGCCACCCACCTCGCCGGCACCGGCGTTGGGTGACCCGGCCGTGATGAAGCGGTCGTCGGTCAGGTTGGTACCGCCAAACGCCAGATCGTACATGCCGGTCGGCGATACGTAGTGCACCGATGCGTCCACCATGTGGGTCGCCGGCCGATACAGCTGCGGAGTGTTCAGCGCATCGTTGAACATGTTCGACGTGTAGGTATACGTCGGAATGAACCGCAGGATTGCATCGTTGGCCAGATGCAGGTCATAGGTCGGATCGAACGTGAACTTCCACTTCGGTGTCTTGGGCAGCTTGGCATCCAGCTGCGTCACACCCGGAGCGTGCAACGGGCAAACGGGCGCCCCTGTCGCGCCATTGATCACAAACGTCGGGCATTCCGCCGTGCCGTCCGGCAGCAGGATCTGCGGGATGTTGGCATCCGCATTGACCTGCGTGTAGTAGGCGTCGATATACGAGCCGGAGAAGTTCAGGCTCAAGCCGCCGCCGACGTTCGACTGTACATCCAGCTCGGCACCCTTGATGTTGGCGTTGCCGGCGTTGGTGTACACCGGCGAAATGCCCTGCTGAATGTTGAGCTGAATGCCATCGTAGTTGGTGTAGAACACCGCGGCATTGGCCTGCAGGCGGTGATTGAACCACTGCGACTTCAGACCCAGCTCATACGTCTTCGAGTATTCCGGGCTGAAGCGCGCCGCCTGCGGCGTCAGGATCGGCGCCGACAGACGCGTGGTCCAGCCGCCCTGCTTGAAGCCCTTGCTCCAGCTCACGTACGCCATGACGTCGTCGTTGAAGTGGAACTGCGCCCCGAGCGTGGGATCGAACACGTGCCAGGCCTGAGAGTCCGGCACCGGCGGGAAATAACGGTAGTAGGCCTGGCCGAGTGCCCCCTCGACTCCCGTTCCCGGGCCCGGCGGATAGGGCTGGCTCGGTACCGTGTTGAAGGCCGGGAATGGCGCGCAGGCGGTCTGCCAGCACTGCGAGCCGTACGGGAACGAGTTCAGATCGCCCTGGCCGCCTTTGAAGTAGGTCCCGACATCCGTGTAGCGTCCGCCGGCCGTGAAACTGATCTGCTTTGTCAGCTTGAAGTCGCCGTGGATGAAGGCCGCGATGTCCTTGTTCTCGATATCGTTGTCGGCGTCATACACATACAGCAGGCCCTCGAACGGCACATAGTCGTGCACGTAACCGGCCTCATTGAAATAGTACAGGCCGGCGACGTAATTGAGCCGGTCGTCGAACATCTTGCCGAGCAGCTGGAATTCCTGCGACACCTGCCACTGGTGCTGCTTGTCAGTGACGCTCTGCATGCCGTCGCCGGGGCTGCCCTGCAGTGAGGTGCCGATCTGCCAGCTGATGGTGCGGTAGGCGGTGATCGACTTCAGCGTGAGCGTATCGGTGAGGTTGTAGGTGCCGGTCAGTGCGTCGCCATAAACGTTATAGCGAGCAAAGTCCGGGCCGTCGGCGGCGTAGGTCGTATTGATGTTGCCGGTGTTGACAGCCTCAGGGCCCCACCAGGGGTACGGACTGGCACTGCCCAGATAGGTGGTACCGGGGTGGTTCAGATAGTTGTAGGGACCGGCCGGTCCGCCCACATAGCCGGCACCCAGAAGCGGCGGTGCGCCCCGCGAGATGCCCGGCACCTGGGCGCGCGGCTGTGCGCACACGCCCGAGAAAAAGATATTGGGCGGCACGCCGACGGGGAATATGACGTTGGGCGGATTGGTCCCCGCGGCGATCGCCTGGCTGATCGTCGATGCATTGTTGCTGATGCAAAGGTTGTACAGCGACGCGAAAGGAGACGACGCCACGTTACCAGCGAAGGTCTGCAGCACCGTGTAGCCCAGGGCCGTGGTGTCCTCGTGCGACCAGTCGGCCGCCATCGTCCAGTCCATCTTGTCGCTGGCATGCCACACCAGCTTGCCGCGAATGACCTGCAGACCAGTGCCGCCGTAGGTGTCGCTGGTGCCCAAGCCAGACTGCGCAAAATCGGACATTGGAATGACGGTCATCGAGGCCAGCGAATAAGGCGAGTTGGCCGGGTAGGGAACGACCTTCATCCAGCCGGTCTGATCCTGCGATGACACGCTGATGCTCGACAGCAGCGTGCCCTTGATGATCGGGATATCGGCCGTGAAGCCGAAATCGCGTCGGTCATAACTGCCGCCGGTGGCCGTGGCGATGAACCGAGTGTCATCGCCTGGGGTGTGGGTGGTAATGCTGATCGCGCCGCCGATGGTATTGGCGCCGAACAGTGTGCCCTGCGGCCCCTTCAGAATCTCGACCCGGTCGACGTCGAGCAGGTTCTGGTTGGCGCCGATGGTGCGCGCCAGAAACACGCCGTCGACGTAGACGCCGACACCCGGATTCAGGTTGAAGGCGAAATCGTCCTGGCCGACGCCGCGGATCGAGGCCGACAGCACCGAGCGGTCGCCGGAGAACGGCGCCCCGGCATCCAGGTTGACACCCGGGGTCAGATTTCCCAGCGCCTTGATGTCGGTGATGTTGCGGGTCTGCATGACGTCGGCCGAGAACGCGTCGACCGTGATCGGCACGTTCTGGATGTTCTCTTCACGACGCTCGGCCGTGACCACGACTTCGGCGAGCGCACCGCTCTCCTCGCCAGCGGCGGCCCCCGACTGCGCCTGTTGCGCCGGCGCACTCATCGCGAATGCCGCGAGCCCGACTCCGCACAGCACGGCCGTCCAATGGCGCAGGCTGTGAGCCACGTCAGTATTCGAATTCATTTCGACCCCCTACTAGACCCGTTATTTGTTCAGCAACAACAGCTTGCCGTGAAAATGCTCCCGACAAACGCCCCGATACTACACCTATGCCCCGATCGATTTTCCACCGCGCGTGCAATGCGCCTCGCTCATCCGGGCGCTGATCCTCATGAGTGTTGCGCCGTACGCCACCCGGGGGCGTAGGTCGCGCGCGCGACTTCAGCGTACGGCACCGGACTGACAATGGCCCGGATCTCGGTCTGCACATGCCGCTCGACCGTGGGCTTGGCGCTGCCACCGCCCTCTTCACCCCAGACGAAGGTCACTTCGGTGCCGGGTTGGGCGTGGGCCGGATCGAGCATCGCCAAGGTCAGCATCCGGCCCTCGTTCGAGCTGTAGCCACACCAGGTGGAAATGCCGATGGCCTTGCCGTTGCGGGTCACCTTGTCGTACGGCCAGGTGCAGTAAACCGCTGAAGGAAAATCAAAATACTTGGCCCGATCGGACTTCTGGAACATCGTGCCCATGGCACGGGTGACGTCGGCGTTGTCCAGCGCCAGCGTGACCTTCTGGCGGCTGGCCGCCGGGTCCATCTTCTGCAGTGCCTCGCGACCGATGTAATCATGGTCGAACCTGACGAACGGCCCGTAGCCAAGATCAAACGGCGTGAGGTAGTAATCCTCGATCCGACTCGACACGAAGCTGCCGCCGAGCGAGCCGATCGCCTCGTACGTGGTCGCCGGCAGCCACTCCCGATAGGCCTGCAACTTCTCGCCGGTGTACACCGCCGGCAGCGGCGAGGGAATCCAGCCCGATTCCAGCGTGTTGGACGAATAAGCGCGCGCACCCACCTGGCGCAGGCCGAACTCGGTGCCGGCATTGACGATCGCCTGGCGCACATCCTCGCGCTCGTCCCACGGACCGAACAGCTCCAGTCCGGGCTGCCCGGCCATGCCATGACGCAGCGCGCGCACCTTGCGGCCGGCGATGCTGATCTCGGTCATATGGAAGAACTTGAGCGCGGGCACCGGCGTGCCGGTGACCTTCGCGATCAGGTCCATCGCGTTGGGTCCCTGCACCTGGTAGCGATAGGCCTTGCGAACGATCGGCCCGGAGCGGGCGGCGGAGCGCTCGTCGCGCTCGCAGCGCACGTCGTACTTGCCGACCTCGGCCTGGTACTGCACCCAGTTGTGCACCGAGGGGCGCCCGACCAGGTTGAAGGAGTTCTCGCCCAGGTAGAACAGAATCACATCGCCAATCACGTAACCATCGTGATTGCAGGGCACGAACTGCTTGGCCCGGTTCGGCACGAATCCCTTGAAGGTGTTGAAGCCGACCGACTGCAGCAGCCGCAGCGCATCCGGCCCTTCCACGTACATGTCGGTCATGTGGAACGACTGGTTGAACAGCACGCAGCTGTGCTGCCAGGCCTGCTGCTCGTCGCGCCAGTTGGAAAACTCGGGCGGCACCACCGGGTACACGTATGGTCCGCTTTGCGAGTTGCGCAGCAGCTTGACCGGGTTGCCGGAGGCGCGCAGCAGACTTTCCAGGTTGGTTGCCGTCACTAGGGTGGTCCTACGAATAGCGCGCCGCTAGCGCACCAGCGCCAGGACTGCCTTGGATGCACGCTGAACGCCCTGCAGGCCGGGAAGATTCAAACTGTCCTTCACCGGATTGACGTGCTCGCGCATCAGTCCCTCGACCCGGGCGCCCTCGCCATTCTCGAGCGCATCGACGATGTAGTGATGCTGCCGATGGGCGTACATCAAACGACGATACATCTGATCCAGACTGGTCTTGTCGAACGCCACCGCTTGGGGCGCCGCGAACGGAATCCTGGCGATGCGCTCGAGCGCCTGCTCGATCATCGCACTGCCGGCTTCTTCAACGATCAAGTGGTGCAGGCGGCCGTTCATGTCCGCATATAGGGCTTCGTCGCTCTCCTCGAGCCGGCCTTTGGTGAAAATCCGGTCGCCGTCGATCAGTGTCTGACGCAGCGCCGCGATCAGCGTGCGCGGCGCACCGCGCTCAGCCACCCGCCGCGCCGCCAATCCCTCCAGCGAGCCGCGCACATCGAGCGCATCGACAATGTCCTGGGTGCTGAAACCGCGCACGATGTAGCCGCGGGTTTCGTGCTCGGCCAGCAGGCCCTCTTGGGCGAGCACCGGCAGCGCCTGGCGCACCGGCGTGCGTGACATTCCGAGCATCTCGGCCAGCGGCGCTTCGGCCAGCCGCCGCCCGGAAGGCAATTGGCCGCGCAGAATCATCTCGCGGATGCGCACCAGAGCACGCGTTTGCTGCGTATTCATGCCGGAAGATCTTTTTGTGCGGCCACGACCCCTGCGATCGATTGTTCACATCGGGATCCCGAAAGTCAACACGCTGCGCCGCGTCGAGGTGCAGCGTGAACGGTTATGTCTGAAATCTCCGACGAAAACGCAGGCGCGGGCTGCACGCGGCACCGACCGGTCAAGGCGTTTTGCCAGTTTGGGATCCCATTTGGGGTCGAAGGGATACAATGAGCGCGAGCAGGCGCCACGGCGCCCGGTGCTCTGACACCATCGCGGCGGTGCAAGATCAGGGGGCGTATGGACGATATCGCTAAATCCGCGGGCTTCCCGAAGCCCAGTTCGCTGCGGGTGCTGCCAGGCACCGAAGGCGCCCAGGCCGCCTACCCCTACTATATGCAATTCAGCGCCGACGACGATCAGCGCTTCTGGTTCTACAACTCGATGCACTTCCCGGAACCGATGTCGGCCTTCGACATGGTGACTGCCGAGGCGGCCTACTGCGCCCTGGGCGCCTCCAACACCCGGGTGCACTGCCTGCCCACCACACTGGGCATCGACTATCGGATCATCAACGGCCGCGTTTACATCGGCGGCAATGCGGTCACTGATCCGGCCGAGATCGCGCGCCGCACCGGCGAGTTTCAGCAGCGCGCGTTCTACTACTATGACAATTGGGAACGACTGTACGCGCAGTGGCGCGAGAAGATGCTGGCTCTGATCCGGGAGTCACAGGCGCTGCCCAAGGCGGCGCTGCCCGAATTCGAGCCGCTCGAGCACGTGCATGCCGGGCGCGGGATTGCCTCCAATCACGATCTGATACATACCTACTGGCGCACGCTCGAAGGCTACTACCGAATGTGGCACCACCACTTCGAGTTCCTGCTGTTGGGCTATGGCGCCTACATGACGTTCTTCGCCTTCTGCAAAAAGGCATTTCCCGAGATCGCCGACCAGACCGTGGCGCGCATGGTCGCCGGCATCGACGCCGAGATCTTCCGGCCCGACGAGGAGGTGCGACGGCTGGCGCGCCGCGCGGTCGAACTGGGTGTGGACGGACTGTTCAAGGAAGGACGCTCGGCCGCCGCGGTCATGCAGTCGCTGCAGCAGTCGGGCGTGCCCGGAGCCGAGTGGCTGGCCGAGCTGGAGCACTCCCGCGACCCTTGGTTCAACATCAACGTCGGCGACGGCTTCTACCACTACCACCGCTCGTGGAACGACGATCTGTCGATGCCGTTTGCCTGCATTCCCGGCTACATCGCCAGCGTCAAGGCCGGCGACTCGCTGGTACGGCCGGTGGACAAGCTGCAGGCTGAGCGCCGCGAACTGATCGCCGGCTACCGTGAGTTGCTCGGCTCGGACGACGACCGCGCCGCCTACGATCAGATGATCACACTGGCGCATCGGGTGTTCCCGTACGTCGAGGGGCACAAGTTCTACTGCGAGCACTGGTACACCAACCTGTTCTTCAACAAGATCCGTGAATTTGGCGCGCTGCTGGCGCAGCACGGTTTCTTCAAGGACGAAGCCGATGTCTTTCAGCTGACGCACTTCGAACTCGAAGCCGCGATCATCGATCTGAGCACCGCCTGGTCGTCCGGCTCGAAGCCGCGTGGACCGGCACGCTGGCCGAAGATCGTGGCCGAACGTCGCGCGGCGCTGTCGCGCTGGGCCCAGGAGCAAACACCGCCGGCCCTGGGACCGGTGCCTGACATCATCGATGATCCGGCGATCGTGATGCTGTGGGGTATCACGCGCGAGAATCTCGACACCTGGCTCAACGCCGATACGCAGTCCAATAGCAACGAGATCAAGGGCTTTGCAGCCTCGAGCGGCGTGGTCGAGGGTCCGGCTCGCATCGTCAAGTCGGTTGAGGAAATCAATCGTCTGAAGCAAGGCGATATTCTGGTGTGCCAGGTCACAAACCCGACCTGGGCGCCGGTGTTCCAGAAGATCGCCGGCGCAGTCTCCGACATCGGTGGCTCGATGAGCCACGCCGCGATCGTGGCACGCGAGTTCGGCTTGCCGGCCGTGGTCGGCACCGGTTCCGCGACCTCGCGCATCAAGGATGGGCAGCGTGTCCGGGTCGATGGCGGCCGCGGCATCGTCACCATCCTGCAATAGATCCGATGCCAGGCGCTCGACCGGGCGGCAGCAGGTCGCTGCCTGCGATTCATGGGTTGGTACTCGACGTTGACGGCACGCTGCTGCTGAGCGACCGCGCGCTGGGCGGTTACGAGCTGCTGCCAGGCGCGATTGAAACGCTGTCAGCACTGGCGCGGCGGAATTTTCCGTTCGTGCTGCTGACCAACGGCAGCGCCTACGCGCCCAGGGACCAGGCCGCCAAGTTGCGCGCGATCGGCTTGCCGGTCGAGGAGCGCCAGATGATCACGCCCTCGAGTGTCACGGCCGACCACATGCGCCGCCACGGCATTGCGAGCGCGCTGGTGCTCGGGGTGCGCGGGGTCGGCCAGGCACTGCTCGATGTCGGCATCGAGACGCGCTACACCGGGGAGGCCGGCGACACCGAGGTCGATGCGGTGTATGTCGGCTGGCATCCACAGTGCGGCATGCCGGACATCGAGGCGGCCGCGCGCGCGCTCTGGGGTGGCGCCAAACTCTATGTCGGATCCAACATCCCGTTCTTTGCCACCAAGCAGGGCCGCACCATCGGTTATTCGTATGCGATCGTGCGCGCGATCCGCGGTCTGGCCAACGTGCCGATGATCGTGACCGGCAAGCCGTCGCGACACGCGCTGCAGTTTGCGGCCAGGGCGCTCGGTCTGCCGGTACGGGGCCTGGCTGTGGTTGGCGATGACCCGGCGGTGGAGGCCATCATGGCGCGCCGCGATGGCGCGGTGGCCGTTGGCGTCACCACCGGCATTACCAGTCGCGAACAGTGGGCACGGCTACCCGTAGCACGGCGAGCCCACCGCGTGCTTGGCGCATTACCCGAGCTGCTCGGCCTGGTCGACGGCGCCGGCCGCCGTCCTCGCCGCCGCGCCTAGGCCTGCGCCGCGGCGGGTTCGGTGGTCAGTTCGATCGGCTGTTCGTCCGGCAGCCGTGGCGGCGCGTACGGCAGCACCTCCAGCAGTTCGCCGGCCGCCAGCCGTTGCTGGGTATGGCGCCAGTAGGTGGGCTCGTACAGCTCGGCGTGCGCCGCAAGGTAGGCGGCGCGCACAGCGCCCGACATGCCCAGAAAGCTCAGCAGCGTCTCCGGAAATACGTCGCGATCGCCGACAAAGAACCACGGCTCGGCGCTCATCTCCTCTTCTTCGCTCTGCGGTCGCGGCAGATCGCGGAATTGGCAGTCCGAGACGCGACACAGCTCGTCGTAGTCGTAGAACACCACGCGCCCATGGCGCGTGACGCCGAAATTCTTCAGCAGCAGGTCGCCAGGAAATACATCGGTACAGGCCAGGTCGCGGATCGCGCGGCCGTAGTCGACCGCGGCGCGCTGCGCGGCCGCTTCCGGCGCATCGCGCAGGTAGACATCCAGCGGCGTTACGCGTCGTTCGACGTAGACGTGATCGAAGATGAGGTCATCGCCCGCCAGGTGCACGCTCTCGCCAGCCTCGGCGCGAAGCTCGTCCAGTAGCGGCGCGGAGAATCGAGCCAGCGGGAAGCGCAGGCGGCGAAACTCCTGTGCATCGATAAGTCGGCCGGCGCGGTCGTGCCGGAAGACGAAGCTGTACTTTGCCATGACGTCTTTCTTGGAAACACTTTTCACCTCCGCAATGCGGTCGCGGATCACCTTGAAAACCACGTCGTACGAGGGCAGCGTGAAACAGATCATCACCAAGCCGCGCTGACCCGGCGCGTTAATGAACTGGTCGGTGCTGTTGGACAGATGCCGGAACAGGCTGCGATAGCGCTCGGTCTTGCCCTGCTTGGCGCGGCCGAGCACCGTGAACAGCTCGCCGGGCGGCTTCTTGGGCAGCAGCTCCTTCAGGAACGCCACGGTATCGGCGACCTGCTCCAGGTCGGCGTGAAAATACGAGCGCGCGAACCCGAACACGATGCTGATCTCGTCCTCGGTCAGCATCGTGGTATCCACTACCACGCCCGATTCGGTGTTGCGCAGAGCGATCGCCACCGGCGTGGTGCCCTTGCGGCCCACCATGCGTCCGACCAGGTAGGCACGGGTGGACTGGTAGAACACCGCATCGACGAATTCCAGCGCGTCGATGTGACGCAACTCACCGCGCTCCCACAGCACGCGTTCCAGCGCCGATGCCACCACCCAGGCGCTGGCATCGAGATCAGCCCAGGGCGCGCCCAGCGGTTTTGATTCCAAGAGCTTCCTGATCAGCGAGCTTAGATCACCCTGTATCCGGTAGACGTGCGTGACGCGCTCGGGTTTGGCGCCTGCCAACGGGTTTAGGTCGGTGGCGACGAATTCGATATCCGACGACACCCCGACGGTGCCGAACAGCTGGCGTGTCACCGAGCTGAAGAATGTCTTGCAGTGCTCGCCGTCCGGCAGGCCTTCGATCAGATTGGTGAAATGACGCTTGACGTCGGCCCACAGCAGTCGGTCGCGCACGTTGTCCGCCAGCGCCTGTTCCAGCTCCGACACCGTCGACAGCATGAAGCGCTCGTACAGCTCGATGCGATCCACCGAATCCTGCTGCATGCCGAGCCAGTCCTGGGACGCAAAGCGATCGGCCGCCCGGCGCGTGATCTCGCGGAAACGCGCGTTGTAGTTCAGAAATGCCTCGACCACCATCTGCGCGCAGCGCATGCCGTACAGCGCTGACTCGAACGCGTGCGCGACCGTGCTGCCGCCGGACTGCGGGCGGGCGGCGGCGGTGATCGTGGTCGAGCCGCTGGCGGGTTCCGGGTACATGACTCGCATGGGTGCTACGCCGAGCGGAACTGCTGCTCCTCGGTGCTGCCGGTCAGCGCGGTGATCGAGGAGGTGCCGGCAGTGATCGTCTGCGTGACGTCGTCAAAGTAGCCGGCGCCGACCTCGCGCTGATGCTTGGTGGCGGTGTAGCCGCGCGCCTCGGCGGCGAACTCGGCCTGCTGCAGCTCGACGTAGGCACTCATCTGGCGGCTCTTGTAGCCCTGAGCCAGGTCGAACATCGAGTAGTTCAGCACGTGGAATCCAGCCAGCGTGATGAACTGGAACTTGTATCCCATGGCCGCAAGCTCGCGCTGAAACTTTGCGATCGTGGCGTCGTCGAGCTTGCGCTTCCAGTTGAAAGACGGCGAGCAGTTGTAGGCCAGCATCTTGCCGGGAAACTGCTTGTGAATGCCCTCGGCGAAGTACTTGGCCTCGTCCAGATCCGGGTGTCCGGTTTCGCACCAGAGCATGTCGGCGAATGGCGCGTAGGCCAGACCACGGGCGATCGCCTGATCAAAGCTGGCGCGCACGTGATGGAAGCCCTCCGAGGTGCGGCCTTTGGAGGCATCGATGAAGCGCCGGTCGCGCTCGTCGACATCGGCGGTCAGCAGCGTGGCCGACTCGGCGTCGGTGCGCGCTACCAGCACGGTGGGCACATTGCAGATGTCGGCCGCCAGGCGCGCCGCCACCAGCTTGTTGATGCCCTCCTGGGTCGGCACCAGCACCTTGCCGCCCATATGGCCGCATTTCTTGGCCGACGACAGCTGGTCCTCGAAGTGCACACCGGCGGCACCGGCTTCGATCATGCCCTTCATCAGCTCGAAGGCATTGAGCACGCCGCCGAAGCCGGCCTCGGCGTCGGCCACGATCGGCTTGAGCCAGTCGATGCTGTCATCACCCTCGGCGTGATAGAGCTCGTCGGCGCGCCGCAGCGTATTGTTGATATGGCGCACCACCGACGGCACCGAGTCGGCCGGATACAGCGACTGGTCCGGATACATGTGGCCGGCCAGATTGGCATCGCCGGCCACCTGCCAGCCCGATAGATAGATCGCATCCAGCCCGGCCTTCACCTGCTGCATGGCCTGATTGCCGGTCAGCGCTCCGAGCGCATTCACGAACGGCTTTTCGTTCAAGTAGCGCCAGAATTTCTCGGCCGTGATGCGCGCGATCGAGTGCTCGACCGGAACCGTGCCGCGCAAACGCACGACATCGTCCGCCGAGTAGCTGCGGGTGATTCCGCGCCAGCGCGGGCTGTCCTGCCAGTTGCGCTTGAGATCCTCGGCACTCGGAAGGCTACGTTGCGGCGTCATCGGTTCAGACTCCTAGTCGTGGGGTTAGGCCAGTAACTCGTAGGCGGGCAGGGTCAGAAATTCGTCGAAGGTGTCGCTGTCGACCATCGCCGACAGCAGCCGCGCCGCACTCGGGAACACGCCGGCCAGCATGCGCGCGCCGCCGACCTCGGTATGAATGCGCTCGATCTCCTGTGTCAGGGTGCGATCGAAGCGCTCGAGCGTGATCTCATGGCCGTCGACCGCGCAGGCGCGATGCTGCACCCACTGCCAAAGCTGCGCGCGGCAGATCTCGGCGGTGGCTACATCCTCCATCAGATGATAGATCGGCACGCAGCCTTTGCCGCCGAGCCAGGCCTCGATGTATTGCAGGCCGACACGGATATTCTGGCGCAAACCGGCATCGGTGATCGGTCCCTGCGGCACGCGCAGCAGATCGGCAGCGCCGATGTTCACGTCCTCACGCAGCACGTGCAGCTGGTTCGGTCCCTTCATGATGCTGTCGAACGCTGATTTGGCGACGCTCGCCAGCGCCGGATGAGCGATCCAGGTGCCATCGTGCCCGGCACGCGCCTCGCGCAACTTGTCGGCGCGCACCTGCTGCAACGCAGCCTCGTTGGCTTCGCGGTCGCCGCTGATCGGGATCTGCGCCGCCATGCCGCCGATCGCATGCGCGCCACGTCGGTGGCAGGTGTGAATCAGCAGATCCACGTAGGCCTTCAGAAACGGCGTATCCATCGTGACCGCATCGCGATCAGGCAGCACCGCGTCGCGGCGGCTGCGAAACTTGCGGATGAAGCTGAAGATATAGTCCCAGCGCCCGCAGTTAAGGCCGGCGGCGTGCTCGCGCAATTCGTACAGGATCTCGTGCATCTCGAACGCGGCCAAGATGTTCTCAATCAGCACCGTGGCCTTGATGGTGCCGCGGGCAATGCCAAGCTGATCCTGGGCGGCGACGAACACCTCATTCCACAGGCGCGCTTCCAGATGGTTCTCGAGCTTGGGCAGGTAGAAATACGGCCCGGTGCCGCGGCGGCCCAAGGCTTCGTGATTGTTGGCGAGGTACACCGCGAAATCGAACAGCGCCCCGGCCACCGGTTCGCCGTCGACCTGCACATGTCGCTCCAGCAGGTGCCAGCCACGCGGCCGCACGATCAGCGTCGCGATGCGCTCGTTAAGAGCGTAGCGCTGCGCGCTGGCCGCATCCTCGTAACTGAGCGTGCGTCGGGCGGCGTCGAATAGATTGATCTGGCCGCGCACGATGTTGTCCCAGGTGGGCGAGCAGGCATCCTCGAAATCGGCCATGAAGGCGCGCACCGGCGCGTTCAGCCCGTTGATCAGCAGCTTGCGGTCGGGCGGCCCGGTCAGCTCCACGCGCCGATCGATGAGGTCGCCAGGCACCGGCGCAATGCGCCAGTCGCCGCTGCGAATGCCGGCGGTCTCCGGCAGAAAGTCCGGCGCCGCGCCGCGATCGATCTCGGCTTGCCGGCGCTGTCGCTGGGCCAGCAGCTGCTGCCGCCGAGGCTCGAACTGGCGGTGAAGATTTGCCAGTAATTCCAAAGCCTTAGCGGTCAATACGTCGTCGCTACGCGCGATGGCGCGACGGCTGACATCGATCGCCGGCCAAGTGTCCGCGGAGCGCAACGGGCTGTTCATCGCTGCAGCATAGCGCCCATATGGAGCGATATTTGACTAACAAAACTTCACAATGTTAATTTCACATCTCCATGTCCAACCTCCTTCGCAAGGGCCATTTCCTAGGCGCCAAGCTGCGCAGCATCCGCAAGCGCAACGGCCTGACGCTCGAAGAGCTGTCCTCGCGCTGCATCCAGAGCGACGCCCGTACCGCGCCGTCGGTCTCGTATCTGAGCATGATCGAGAGCGGCAAGCGCATGCCGTCCGAAGAGGTGCTGGCGCTGCTGGCGGCGGTATTCCAGCGCGACGTCGACTGGTTCTTGGACGAGCAGGTCGAGGTCGACGGACCGCTGGGCACGCCCAAGGCCGGCGGCGCGGCCCGCGTGCCGCTGGAACCGGCGTTTTTATTCTCCAAGGATCTGCTGCAGTCGGCGATCCCGGAATTGCTGTCGCAGACCGGCACCAGCGGTCGACAGTTCGCGCATCTGCTGATCCGCTCGCACCAGGAAATGTCGCGCAACGACTTTCCCGATCTGGAACGCACCGCCGAGAGCATCGGCGAACGGCGCCTGCCGCTGACGGTCGAGGACCTGATGACACTGTCCAAGCACCACGGCCTGGAGCTGCGCTGGTTCGAGCGCCGCGCAGCGCTGGTGCGTGACAACGATCAGGAGGTGCGCAGCACCGTGCGCTCGTTCTTCGAAGCGCCGCGTACCGTGTATCTGAACCAGGCGCTGCGCGCCGATCCGGCGCGCCTCAAGTTCGATCTTGCGACTCACATCGGCCACAAGGTGCTGCACGGCGGCGATGGCATGAAATCGGCGCACGCCACCGGTGGCGAGATGGGCGGCAGTCCGGAGAGCGGCTCGGAGGCGGCCGGCCTTCGTGCGCGTGACGTGTTGCACGCCTGGCGCGATTTCGAATGCAGTTTCTTCGCCGGCGCACTGCTCTGCCCGAAAATCCCGTTCCGGCGATTTCTGGCGCGCAACCAGTACCGGATCGAGCCGGCGACGCGGCTGGAGCTCACACCGGCGGTGGTAATGCGGCGCATGACCAAGGTGTCGCCGTATCCATACTGGCACTTCTTCGATGCCTATCCGCCCGGTTACCTGCGCGCCGTCTACCGCGGCAACGGCATCCCGCTGCCCTGGGGCAACCTGGCGCAGGTCAGCGATCCGTGTCCGCAGTGGGCGGTGTTCCGCATGCTCGAAGGCGAGCACAAGGAATCGGGTTCGCAGATCTCGGTGCTGCGCGACCATGATCGATCGCTACTGTACTGCTGCCACTCGATGCGCACGCGCGACATGGCGGGCAATCCGCACGTGCTGTCGGTCGGCATCGATCTGGCGCCGGCCCTGGACGCCAACAGCTCCAACTCCGCCGAGATCATCGCCGCGATCACCGACGAGTGCGTGCGCCGGCGCGGCGACACCGCGATTCCAGCGCGGGCGGCGCAGGCGCTGCGCGCGATCGCACGGGTGTTGAATATCGCCTGGATCGAAGATGCGCTGGGCCTTCCGGCGCGCATCATCTGTCCGCGCAGCAGTCGTTGTCCGCGGCCGGACCGGTGCGAATCGGCGGTGCCATCCAAGGCGCGCGAGATCACCGACATCCGCGCTGAGATCCTCGGCCGGCGCGAACCGGCGCGCCGCTGACCGAAGCTTCAGCGGGCGCGGATCAGGCGCTCGAGCTCCGGCACGATCTGGAACAGGTCGCCCACCAGGCCGATGTCGGCCACCTCGAAGATCGGCGCTTCGCTATCCTTGTTGATCGCCACGATGGTGCGCGCGTCCTTGATGCCAGTCAGGTGCTGGATGGCGCCGGAGATGCCCAGCGCCACATACAGTTCGGGCGCAATGATCTTGCCGGTCTGTCCCACCTGCAGGTCGTTGGCGGCGTAGCCGGCATCGACGGCCGCGCGCGAGGCGCCGACCGCAGCCCCGAGGGCGTCGGCCAGTCCGTACAGTATTTTAAAATTCTCGGCGCTCGCCAGCGCGCGCCCACCCGAGACCACGCGCGTCGCGGTCTGCAGGTCGGGCCGGTCGGCATTGGCTGCCGAGCGTGCGACGAAACGCGTATGCGTGGGCAGCTTGGCGGTCACCTGGGCAGGCTCGATGCTGGCGTGGCCACCGCCGCCGGCCGGCTGAAACGAGGCCATGCGTATCGTCGCCACCACGATGCCGGCGGCCGGGACTTCGACCGTGATGATGGCATTGGCGGCATACACCGGGCGACGGAAACGCTGCGCTGACTCCACCGTCATGACGTCGCTGACCTGCCCGACCCCGAGCAGCGCCGCGACGCGCGGCATCAGGTCCTTGCCGAAGGTGGTCGAGGGGCCGAACACGTGGCTGTAACCGCGGGCAAGCTCGGCCACCTGCGGCGCCCACACGGCGGCGAGCGCCTCGGCATTCTCGGCTCGCTCAAGCCTGAGCACTCGTTTGACGCCGGCGAGCGCCGCGGCTTCCTTGGCCACCGCCGCGGCATCGACCGCCAGCACCACGATATCGATATCGGCGCCGCTGATCCCCTGCGCGCAGGTCACGCACTTAGCGGTACTGGGGTTCAGCTTGCCCTGGAAGTGCTCGGCGATGATCAGCACCTTACTCATCTTCTATAGCACCCCACGCTGCTTGAGTGCCGCGACCAGTTCGGCGGCGTCCTTGACCATAACGCCGCGCGAGCGCGCCGCCGGCGCTTCGTACTTGAGTGTGCGGATCGGCGCCGCCGGTGGCGTCACCCCAAGCTCGCTGAGCTTGATGATATCCAGCGGCTTTTTCTTCGCCTTCATGATGTCGGGCAGCTTGATGTAGCGCGGTTCGTTCAGGCGCAGATCGGTGGTCACGACGCCAGGCAGATCGATACTGATGGTCTCCAGTCCGGCATCGACCTCGCGTGTCACCTGTGCCCGCTCGCCGTCGAGCTCGAGTTTGGAGGCGAAGGTCGCCTGCGGCCGATCCCACAGGGCCGCCAGCATCTGTCCGGTCTGGCCGTTGTCGTCGTCGATCGCCTGCTTGCCCAGGATCACCAGCTGTGGCTGGTGCTTCTGCACCAGCTTCAGGAATACCTGCGCCGCCGTCAGCGGCTCGACCGGAGCGTCGACCTGCACCAGCACCGCCCGGTCGGCGCCCATCGCCAGCGCGGTGCGCAGCTGCTGCTGGGCGTCGCTCGGGCCAATGCTGACCGCGATGACCTCGCCGGCAAGGTTGCGCTCCTTAAGACGCAGCGCCTCCTCGAGCGCGATCTCGTCGAACGGATTGATGCTCATCTTGACGCCGTCGGTCATGACGCCACTGCCATCGGGCTTGACGCGCACGCGCACGCTAAAGTCGATGACTCGCTTGACGCCAACCAGAATCGGACTCATGCGGCCCCCGTCGCCCCCGGAATCAGGATCGACATCATATCGCTGACCGCCATGCCTTCAAGAGCTGCACGATCCGAAAAACACTGCACAATGCGCTCGGCCTGGGCGGCACCGAAATGTCCGCGCACGCCGCCTTCGAATTTGCGCTGAAGCAGCGGCAAGCCTTGCGCTCGCCGCAGTCGATGTCCGACCGGATAGTCCACCGCCACGCGGCGCGTGGCACTGCCGTCGCGAAAGAACACCTGCACGGCGTTGCCGATGAAGCGACGTGCCGGATCGTAGTAGTCGCGGGTGAAATCTGGATTCTCGATCACCTGCATGCGCGCACGCAGAGCATCGATGCGCGCATCGTGCGCCACCTCGTCGTCGTAGTCGGCGGCCGTCAGGCGTCCGAAGATCAGCGGCACGGCCACCATGTACTGGATGCAGTGATCGCGGTCGGCCGGGTTGTCCAGCGGACCGGTCTTGTCGATGATGCGCACCCCTGGTTCCTGGGTCTCGATCACGATGCGCTCGATCTGATCCAGGCGCCCGACCAGCTCCGGGTGCAGCGTCATCGCCGCCTCGACCGCGGTCTGGGCGTGAAACTCGGCCGGAAACGAGATCTTGAACAGGATGTTCTCCATCACGTAGCAGCCAAACGGCTGCGGCAGCGACAGACTCGTTCCCTTGTACAGTACGTCGCAGAAACCCCAGGTGCGGGCCGATAGCGCCGACGGGTAACCCATCTCGCCACGCAGCGCGACCAGCGCATGCCAGACGGCGCGGCTGGTCGCATCGCCGGCGGCCCAGCTCTTGCGCGAGCCGGTGTTGGGCGCGTGCCGGTAGGTACGCAGCGCACCGCCGTCGATCCAGGCATTGGACACGGCGTTGACGACCTGGTCGCGCGTGGCCCCGAGCAATGTGGTGACCACCGCCGTCGATGCCACGCGCACCAGCAGCACGTGATCCAGGCCGACGCGATTGAAGCTGTTCTGCAACGCCAGCACGCCCTGGATCTCGTGCGCTTGGATCATCGCCTGCAGCAGCGAGCGCACCCGCAGCGGTTCGCGGCCGTCGCGCAGCGCCGCACGTGACAGAAAATCGGCCACGGCCAGCAGGCCGCCGAGGTTGTCCGAAGGATGGCCCCACTCGGCCGCCAGCCAGGTGTCGTTGAAATCGAGCCAGCGAATCATCGTGCCGATGTTGAAGGCCGCCACGACCGGATCAAGCTCGAAGGCCGTGCCCGGCACGCGCGCACCGCCGCGCATCTGCGCTCCTGGCACCACCGGGCCCATCAGGCGCGTGCAGGCCGGGAAGCGCAGCGCCTGAAAGCCACAACCGAGCGTGTCAACCAGACAGTGATAGGCCGTCTCACGCGCCAGCTCGCTGGCATTGCGGTAGTCGAGCGCGTAGTCGGCGATCGCCGTCAGCAGCGCGTCCGGCGGTGGCCGCTGCGCCGACTTGATTTCATGGCTCATGGGCGGTCGCGCAGCGCGACGAACGGTTGGGTCGCGGGACCGACATAGTTGGCGCTCGGACGGATGATCTTGCCGTCGATGCGTTGCTCGATCACGTGCGCCGCCCAGCCGGCGGTGCGCGCAATCACGAACAGCGGTGTAAACATCTCGGTCGGTACGCCCATCTGGTGATACGACACCGCCGAGAACCAGTCGAGATTCGGAAACATGTTCTTGGCCGCACGCATGACGGTCTCGATCTGGGCCGCGATCTGGTACAGCTTAAGATCGCCGGCCGCCTCCGACAGCTCGCGCGCCACGCGCTTGATCACCTCGTTGCGCGGATCGGCGGTAGCGTACACCGGGTGCCCAAAACCGATGATCACCTGCCGGTCGGCCACCCGTGCACGGATATCGGTCTCGGCCGCCGCCGGCGTGTCGTAGCGGCTTTGAATTTCGAACGCGACCTCGTTGGCACCGCCGTGCTTGGGTCCGCGCAGCGCGCCGATCGCACCGGTAATGCTCGAGTACAGGTCCGAACCGGTGCCGGCGATCACCCGCGCGGTAAAGGTCGAGGCATTGAACTCGTGCTCGGCGTACAAGATCAGCGAGGTGTGCATCGCGCGCACCCAGCCGGCGGGGGCCGGCTTGCCGTGCAGCAGGTGCAGGAAATGCGCGGCGATCGAGTCGTCCTGGGTGCACACCTCGATGCGCCGGCCGTGATGGCTGTAGTGATACCAGTAGCACAGCATCGATGGCAGCACAGCCAGCAGCCGGTCCGACAGCGCGCGCGCCGCCGCCACCGGATGCTCGGGCTGCTCGGGCTCCACGCAGCCAAGCACCGAGACCGCGGTGCGCAGCACGTCCATCGGATGACTGGCGCGCGGCAGCAACTCCAGCGCGCTGCGCACCGCCACCGGCAATTCGCGCGCGCGCTGCAGGCGCTGCTTGTACGCCGCCAGCTCGCGCACATTGGGGAAGCGCTCGTGGATCAGAAGATGCGCGATCTCCTCGTACTCGCAGCGTTCGGCGATATCTAGGATGTCGTAGCCGCGGTAATGCAGGTCATTGCCGCTCAAGCCGACCGAGGACAGCGCGGTATTACCGGCCACCACGCCCGACAGCGCTACGGATTTCTTGGCCATCTATCGACCCTTGCCCGCCGCGAACAGCCGATCCAACTTCTGTTCGAAAGTGTCGTAGTCGAGGTACTTGTACAGGTCGGCTCGCGTCTGCATGCGCTCGAGCACGTTGCGTTGCGTGCCGTCGCGCCGGATGGCCTCATAAGTCGCCAGCGCGGCAGCGTTCATGGCCCGGTACGCCGAACAGCAGTACAACACGATGTCGACGCCGACCGCACCGAGCTCCTCGCGGCTAAAAAGCGGCGTGCGGCCGAACTCGGTGATGTTGGCGAGGATCGGCACGCCGATCGCCTGCCGGAAGCGCCGGTACTGCGACAGCTCGGTGACCGCCTCGGGGAAGATCATGTCCGCGCCCGCCTCGACGCAGGCCTGCGCGCGTTCGATGGCGCGCTCCAGTCCCTCGCTCGCCAGCGCGTCGGTGCGCGCCATGATCACGAACTCATGATCGACGCGGGCATCGACCGCCGCCTTGATGCGATCGACCATCTCGGCGAGCGGCACGATCTCCTTGCCGGGCCGGTGACCGCAGCGCTTGGCCTGCACCTGGTCCTCCAGATGCAGCCCGGCGGCGCCGGCCTTGGCGATGCTGCGCACCGTGCGCGCGATGTTGAAGGCTCCGCCCCAGCCGGTATCGGCATCGACCAGAAGCGGTAGCGCGCAGGCGTCGGTGATGCGGCGTATATCGATCAGCACGTCGTCCAGCGTGCTGATGGCCAGATCCGGCAGGCCGAGTGAATTGGCCGACAGGCCACCGCCCGACAGGTACAGGGCGCGAAAGCCGCTGGCCGCCGCCAACCGCGCGACGTAGGCATTGATGGCTCCGACCAGCTGCAGCGGCTGCTCGTCGCGAACTGCGGCGCGAAAGCGCGCGCCGGCAGATAATGCACTGGTGGATGCCGTGACCATCGGCGAAACCCTACACCAGCGGGAGATTGCAGTCATGGGCTTTGAGACTCGACGCGTAGTGACCGGTCACGATGCCGCCGGTTGCGCCGTGGTGAGGAGCGATCAGCGGCTGTTTGCCCAGCCGGTGGCTCACGGCGGCGCCTGGTTCAACATGCTCTGGGCCACCAGCGCGTGGCCGGCCGACAATACCGATGAGACCGATGGCGCCCGGCGCGACACCGGCCTGTCGCTCGATCACGGCAGCGTGCTGCGCGTCGTCGACATGGCGCCCGGACATCGATCGCCGATGCACCGCACGCAATCACTCGACTACGGCATCGTGCTGTCCGGCGAGGTCGACCTGGAACTCGACGGCGGCCTGACCACACGCCTGCATGCCGGCGACATCGTGATCCAGCGCGGCACCCTGCACGCCTGGATTAATCCCGGGTCGCAGCCGGCACGGGTCGCCTTTGTGCTGCTCGGTGCGGCGCCGCTGACGATCGCGGGCCGCGAGCTGGCGCCGGTGGCTTAAGATCGTGCCCTATCGGCGCTCAGCATCGATGCAGGAGCGGTTGAGCGACAACCGCGCGCGCATCATTGGCTGTACGCGCGCGCTGATCGCGCGCGGCGGGTTTCGCGCCGCCACTATCGCCGCAGTCGCGGCCGCCGCCGGCCTGTCCACCGGCGCCATCTATCGGTATTTTCCGTCACAGGCGCAGCTGTTCATCGAGGTGCTGACCGCGGCGGTCGCGCGTGAGATCGAGCTGCTCGAGCAAATCGCCACGACCGACGAGCCGGCCACCACGCGTCTGCAGAAGGCGGTCGAGGCGTTTGCCCGCCGCGCGCTCGATGGCCGCAACCTCGCCTACGCCTTCATCGCCGAGCCGATCGGTGCCCAGGTCGATGTGGCGCGCATGCGCTCGCGGCGCGAATTCAGCGAAGTATTTCAGCGCCTGCTGGACGCCGGGATCCGCATTGGCGAGTTTCCGGCGCAGGACGTGGAAGTGACCGCGGCCTGTATCGTCGGCGCATTCACCGAGGCGCTGGTCGGCCCGATCGCGCCGGGCGCCAAGGCCGCCGGACCACGTGCCCGAGCACGACTGGTGGCCGCCATCGGCCGCTTCTGCCTAGCCGCAGTCAGGCCCTAGCGCGCACGGTCCATTCGCGCCAGATCGCCAGTGCGATCGCCAGTACCACCGGGCCGGCAAACACGCCGACCAGACCAAACGCCTCCAGGCCGCCGAGCGCTCCGAACATGACGATCAGGAACGGCACACGGGTGGCATTGCTGATCAGGATCGGGCGCAGCACGTTGTCGGCCGGGTGTACCAGCAGCGCGCCCCACAGCAGCATGATGATGCCCTTCCATACCAGGCCCATCGACATCAGATAGATGCCGACCGGTAACCAGACGATCGCCGTGCCGATCAGCGGCACGATCGACAGGATGCCGGTCAGCACGGCCAGCAGCACCGGCGCCGACACTCCAAGCACGCGATAACCGATCCCGGCGATCACACCCTGCGTGATCGCGGTAATCAACAGGCCGTACACCACCGCGCGCGTCATCTTGCCGGCGGTCACCACGTACGGATTGAGGCGATCGCCGAAGAAACCCTCGATCACCTGGTCGGACTGGCGGGCGATGGTCTCGCCGTCGCGATAGAAGAAGAAGAGCGTCAGTAGCGTGAGCGATAGGCGCACGACGTTGCGGGTGACGCTGCTCATGACGTGGCCGAGCTCGCTCGACCAGCCCAGGATCCAGCCGCTCAGCTGCTGTGGCAGCTCGCTCGGATCGCTGGTGTAGCGCTCGATGGCACCCTGGATCTCGCCACCGAGCCACGGAATGCCGGCCAGCCAGGTCGGCACCGTCGGCGGTCCCTGCGCCAGATACCGGCTCACGGCCTGGTAGGCCGTCAGCAGCTCACGCTGCACCACCACCGCGATCCACAGCACCGGCAGCACCACCGCGCAGCCCAGGATCAGCGTCATCAGCAACGCCGCGACCGTGTGATAGCCGCGCAGCGCGCGCACCAGCATGCGATACAGCGGCCAGCTCGCATACGCCAGGATCGCCGCCCACACGATCGGGGTGATGAAGGGCGCCAGGATCAGTAGACACAGCAGCGACAACCCGAGCAGCAGCAGTGCCAGCAGCGTCGGGCGCACCCAGGCGGCGGCCGGAGGACTCACGCCGCGGCCCGGGCCAGCGCAACGCGCGATCGCGTCGGGCGCTGAAGCGCCTCGCTGATGTAGCGGTCGGCGGCCAGCAGCGCTTCGAGTCGCACGCCGGTATCGATTCCAAGCCCATCGAGCATATAGAGGAGATCCTCGGTCGCCACATTGCCGGACGCGCCCGGGGCGTACGGACAGCCACCCAGTCCCGCAACCGACGCATCGAACACCGCCACGCCGATCTCGAGCGCCGCGTACACATTAGCCAGCGCCTGGCCGTAGGTGTCGTGAAAATGACCGGCCAGCCGCTCGATCGGAACGCGCCGCGCCACCGCCTCGAGCATCGCCTGCGTGCGGCCCGGCGTACCCACTCCGATCGTATCGCCGAGCGAGATTTCATGACAGCCCATCTGGAACAGGGCTGCGGCCACCTCGGCCACGGCCGCCGGCGCAATCGGCCCCTCATACGGGCATCCCAGTGCGCATGACACGTAGCCACGCACCGGTATCGAGTGCTCGCGCGCCGCGTGCATCACCTGCTCGAATCGCTGCAGACTCTCGGCGATCGAGCAGTTGATGTTCTTGTGCGAGAAGGTCTCGGAGGCGGCCCCGAACACCGCGACCTCATCGGCGCCGGCGGCCAGCGCGGCCTCGAAGCCCTGCAGGTTCGGAGTCAGCGCCGACCACACCAGACCGGGCACTCGTGGCACGCCCCGCATCACGGCGTCGTGATCGGCCATCTGCGGCACCCGGCGGCCCGATACGAACGCGGTCGCCTCGATGTGCCGCAGGCCACAATCCGCCAGCCGCCGGATCAGCTCCAGCTTGACCTCGGTCGGCACGATCGCCGCCTCGTTCTGCAGCCCGTCGCGCGGTCCTACCTCCACCAGTCGCACGCTGGCCGGTCTCATGGCGCGGCCTCGAAGTCGATCAGCTCGCTGCCTTCCTTGACCTGCTCGCCCACGGCGGCGCGATAGCCGCGCACCGTGCCATCCGCCGGCGCGCAGATGGTGTGCTCCATCTTCATCGCCTCCAGGATCAGCAGCGCTGTGCCCTTGCTGACTGCGCTGCCGGAGGCGATCAGCTGAGCGATTACCCGGCCAGGCATCGGCGCGGCAAGGCTGCCTTCGGCAGCGAACGCCTGCCCGGCGGTTGCCAGCGGATCGCGCCGTCGCAGTCGCCATTGATCAGCGCCGAGGACGAGCTGCAGGCCATCGCCGTCGGGCAGCAGCTGCAATCGCACGCCCTCCTCTGCCCAACGCAGGTGATACCAGTCATCACCCTCCGGTGTCAGCGCGGCATCCCCGACCCGTTCACCCACCTGGACCCGGCGCGCGCCCGGCAAATACTCCACCACCACCTGAGTCGCCATCGCCGCGACCGGCGTCATGGCAGCACCGGTCGGCTCAAACTCAAGCGTGCGTGTCAGGTAACCATTGATGCGCCAGCCGTCGGCCCCGGCCCACGGCGATTGCCCCACCGCGTCCTCGCTCTCGCGGCGCAGGGTCCACAGAGCCGCCGCCGCCAGAGCGCGCGCATCCAGTTGGCCTGAAGTCCCGGCCATCAGCGCCGGCTCGCGCTCGATGAAACCGGTGTCGAGCGTGCCGCGCTCGAGTGCCTCGCAATCGGCCAGTCGGCGCAGGAACATCACGTTGTTGCCGACCCCGGCGATGCGCACGCGCGCGAGCGCGGCGCGCAGCGCCGCCACTGCTTCGGCCCGGCTGCCGGCATGCACGATGAGCTTGGCCAGCATCGGATCGTAATCAATGCCAACGGTATCGCCGGCCTCGATCCCGGTCTCCACCCGCAGGGCGTCGGAGGCCGGCGGCAAATCGAAGCGCTGCAGCGTGCCGCTGGCCGGCAGAAAGCCGGCCTCCGGCGTCTCGGCATACACCCGTACCTCGATCGCGTGACCCTGAATGCCGATGTCCTCCTGCCGCAGCGGCAGCGCCTCGCCCGCGGCGACACGCAATTGCCATTCGACCAGATCGAGCCCGGTGATCATCTCAGTGACCGGATGTTCGACCTGGATGCGGGTATTCATCTCCATGAAGTAGAAGCCGCCGGAGTTCTCCAGCAGGAATTCCACCGTGCCGGCGCCGGTGTAGCCGACCGCGCGCGCCGCCTCGCAGGCCGCGTGCGTGATCGCGGCACGCCGCTCGGCCGACAGGTGCGGCGCCGGTGCCTCCTCCAGCACTTTCTGGTGACGCCGCTGCGCCGAACAATCGCGCTCGTACAGGTGCACGATCTGTCCGTGGCAGTCTCCGAACACCTGCACCTCGACATGACGCGGTCGCTCCAGGTATTTCTCCAGCAGCACGCGCGCATCGTTGAAGCTCGCGCGCGCTTCGCGCTGACAGCTAGCCAGACGCTGCTCGAACTCCGATGCGCTGACAGCCACGCGCATGCCCTTGCCACCACCACCGGCGGTGGCCTTGATCAACACCGGAAAGCCGATGCGCTCGGCCTCGACGCGCAACCGCGCTGGATCTTGCTGCTCGCCGTGATAACCGGGCAGCAGCGGCACCCCCGAGCGTTGCATCAGCTGCTTGGCGCTGGCCTTCGAGCTCATGGCGCGCATCGCCGCCACCGGCGGCCCGATAAAAACAATGCCGGCCTCAGCGCAGCGTTCGGCGAACTGTGGATTTTCCGACAGGAAGCCGTAGCCCGGGTGGATCGCCTCGGCGCCACGCGCACGCGCGGCATCGAGCACCGCGTCGATGCGCAGGTAGCTGTCGCGCGCTGCGGCTGGACCGACGCATACCGCTTCATCGGCCAGACGCACGTGACGCGCCAGAGCGTCGGCCTGCGAGTAGATCGCCACCGTCGCGATGCCCAGTCGCCGACAGCTAGCGATCACGCGGCAGGCGATCTCGCCGCGATTGGCAATGAGGATCTTGTGAAACACGGCGCGTGACCTTTGGTTCAGGCGGTCCAGCCGGGCTTGCGCTTGTCGAAGAAGGCTGCGATGCCCTCGCGGGCCTCGTCCCCGGCTCGCACCTCCGCGATGCTGCGTGCGGTCTGCTCCAGCACCAGCGGGTCGAATGCGTCATGACCGCGCAACGCCGCCAGCAGTCGCTTGCAGTGCGCCTGTGCCTGCGGTCCGGCGCTGCGTAGCGCTTCGAGCAGCTCCGCCAGACGCGCGTCCAGGACCTCGCTCGCCACTGCCTGGTGCACCAGCCCGATGCGGACCGCCTCGTCAGCTCCAAAGCGGTCGCCGGCCAGGAAATGATAGCGCGCGGCGCGCTCGCCGATCGCAGCGGTCACGTACGGAGCGATGGTCGAGGGCGTCAGGCCGAGCCGCACCTCGGTGGTGCCGAAGCTGGCATCGCGCGTGGCCAGCGCGATGTCGCAGGCAGCAACCAGGCCCATGCCACCGCCAAGCGCCACGCCGTGCACCCGCGCCACCGTCGGTTTGGACGACTGCGCCAGCGCTCGCAGCATCCACGCCAGTCGGCGCGCGTCTTCGAGATTGGCGTCGTAGCCGGCGGCCGCCTGCTGCTGCATCCATTCCAGATCGGCGCCGGCGCAGAAATTGCGGCCGCGTCCGGCCAGCACGATGACGCGCACCGCACTGTCCTGCGACAGCTGCGTCAGACACGCGGTCAGCTCTGCGACCAGGCCGGCATGGAAAGCATTGTGCCGGTCCGGGCGATTCAACCAGACCGTCGCAGCGCCGGCGCTGTGTTCGAGCTGCAGGAATTGGTAGTCGCTCATCGCCGCTACATCCTGAACACACCGAAGCGCGTCGGCGCGATCGGTGCATGTAGGGCCGCCGCCAGGCCCAGTCCGAGCAGCCGCCGCGTCTGCGCCGGATCGATGATGCCATCGTCCCACAGCCGCGCGGTCGCATAGTAGGGATTGCCCTGCTGCTCGAATTGCTCGCGGGTCGGCTGCTTGAACTCCTGCTCCTGCTGCGCGCTCCAGCTCTTGCCCTGCGCCTCGAGTGCATCGCGCCTGACGGTCGCGAGCACGCTGGCAGCCTGATCGCCGCCCATGACGCTGATGCGCGAGTTGGGCCAGCTCCACAGAAAGCGCGGGCCATAGGCGCGCCCGCACATACCGTAATTGCCGGCGCCGAATGAGCCGCCGATCAGCACCGTGAGCTTGGGCACCGCGCTGGTGGCCACCGCGGTGACCAGCTTGGCGCCGTCCTTAGCGATCCCGGCATTCTCATATTTCTTGCCGACGATGAAGCCGGAAATGTTCTGCAGGAACAGCAGCGGCACTGCCCGTTGCGAGGCCAGCTCGATGAAATGGGCGCCCTTCAGAGCCGATTCGGAGAACAGGATGCCATTGTTGGC
>DASXDL010000021.1:0-31324 GCA_036490715.1 Steroidobacteraceae bacterium
CGTTCAGGTCCTCGCGGATCAGCACGCGTTTGCCGGCGAGCTCCAGGTCGGCCATGCGCAGCAGTTTCATCGGCAGCGGCGTTACTTGGCGCGCGCCCAGGCCAGCGTGGTGTCGAGCATGCGGTTGGAGAAACCCCACTCATTGTCGTACCAGGCGCACACCTTCACCAGCGAACCTGAGATCACCTTGGTCATGGTGGCGTCGAATATCGACGAGTGCGCGTCGTGATTGAAGTCGACCGACACCAACGGCGCATCGTTGTACGCCAGAATGCCCTGCAGCCGACCGCTGCTGGCCGCTGCCTTCATCAGGCCGTTGATCTCCTCGACGCTGGTGGCGCGCTTGGCGCTGAAGCTCAGGTCGACCAGCGACACGTTGATGGTCGGCACCCGCACCGCGAAGCCGTCGAGCTTGCCCTTGAGTTCCGGCATCACCAGCCCGACCGCGCTCGCAGCGCCGGTCTTGGCCGGAATCATCGACTGCGTGGCTGAGCGCGCCCGTCGCAGGTCGGTGTGATAGACATCGGTCAGTACCTGGTCGTTGGTGTAGGAGTGCACCGTGGTCATGACGCCGGCCACGATGCCGACGCTGTCGTTCAGCACCTTGGCCACCGGAGTCAGACAGTTGGTGGTGCAGGAGGCGTTCGAGATGACGGTGTGGCTGGCCTTGAGCACGTCGTCGTTGACGCCGTAGACGATGGTCGCATCGACGTCGTCGCCGCCGGGCGCCGAGATCACCACGCGCTTGGCGCCACCCTCCAGGTGCTTGGCGGCCTTGGCCTTGCTGGTAAAAAGTCCGGTGCACTCCAGCACCGTGTCCACGCCCAGACTGCCCCACGGCAGCTTGGCCGGGTCGCGCTCGGCCAGCACCTTGATGCGATCGCCGTTGACGACGATGGCGTCGCCGTCGACCTTGACCTCGCCGTGGAAGCGGCCGTGCACGGTGTCGTGGCGCGTCAGGTGCGCATTGATGTTGGCATCACCCAGGTCATTGAGCGCCACGATCTGCAGTTGCGAGCGCTTGCCGCTTTCGTACAGTGCCCGCAGCACGTTGCGGCCGATGCGCCCGTAACCGTTGATCCCGACTTTCAGTGTCATCTCCCATCCCCTTGCATCGCTGCGTGGATCGCCTTTTCTACATTATCCGCTGTGAAACCGAACTTCTTGAACACCTCGGGGCCCTTGCCGGAGGCGCCATAGTGATCGATGCCGATGATGCGGCCGCGGCTGCCGACATAGCGCCACCACAATCCGGTGGTGCCAGCCTCGACCGCGACCCGGGCGCTGACCGCGACCGGCAGCACCGCCTCGCGATAGGCGGCATCCTGCGCGTCGAACACCTCGGTGCTCGGCAACGATACCAGCCGCACGCGTCGGCCCTGCGATTGCACGCGCTTCACCGCCTCGAGCGCCAGCGCCACCTCCGATCCGGTAGCCAGCACGATACATTCGGGCGTGCCCTCACAGTCGACCAGCACGTAGCCGCCGCGGCGGATGTCATTGACCGCCTGCTCGCTGCGGGATTGTTGCGGCAGGCCCTGGCGTGTGAGCACCAGACAAGTCGGGCCGCGGGTGTGCTCGATCGCCTCGCACCAGGCGACCGCGGTCTCGAGCGCATCGGCCGGCCGCCACAGCGTCAGGTTCGGAATCAGCCGCAGACTGTTGAGCTGCTCGATCGGCTGATGAGTCGGACCGTCCTCGCCCAGACCGATGGAATCGTGACTGTAGACCAGGATCACGCGCTGCTGCATCAGCGCCGCCATGCGCACCGCATTGCGCGCATAGTCGGAGAAGGTCAGAAAGGTGCCGCCGTACGGAATCAGGCCGCCGTGGAGCGCCAGCCCGCTCATGATCGCGGTCATACCGAACTCGCGCACGCCGTAGTGCAGGTAGTCGCCGTCCATGTCCTCGCCGGTGATCGCGTGTGCGCCCTTGCGCATGGTGCTGTTGGAACCGGTCAGGTCGGCCGAGCCGCCGAACAGCTCCGGCAACGCCGGGCCGATCACGTTGAGCATCAGCTGCGAGGACTGGCGCGTCGCCTGGCTGCCCTGCACGCCGCTGCCGGCGCTGAGCGCAGCCCGCACCGTGTCGGCCCATTTGGCCGGCAGCTCGCCGCGCATGCGCCGTTCGAACTCCGCCGCCAGCGCCGGATGCGCATTGCGGTAGCGCGCGAACAGTTCCTGCCAGCGCGTCTCGGCGGCGCGGCCGGCCTTATCGTGGTTCCAGGCGGCGCGCAGCTCAGCTGGCACCTCGAACGGCGGCAACGTCCAGTGCAGTTTCTTGCGTGCGCCGGCAACTTCCTCGGCCCCGAGCGCCTCGCCGTGGGTGGCGGCGGTGCCGGCCTTGGTCGGTGCGCCCCAGCCGATGATGGTCTTGCAGTCGATCAGCGATGGACGATCGGTCTCGGCCTGGGCGGCGCGGATCGCCTTGGCGATCGCGGCATCGTCCATGCCGTCCACGCTCTGCACGTGCCAGCCATAGGCCTCGAAGCGCTTCGGCGTGTCGTCGGTGAACCAGCCGCGCACCTCGCCGTCGATCGAGATGCCGTTGTTGTCATAGAACGCGATCAGCTTGCCCAGCTTGAGCGTGCCGGCCAGCGAGCAGGCCTCGTGCGAGATGCCTTCCATCAGACAGCCATCGCCGGCGAACACCCAGGTGTAATGATCGACGATCGGCAGATCGGGACGATTGAATTGCACTGCCAGCAGTTTCTCGGCCAGCGCGAACCCGACCGCGTTCGCCAGCCCCTGACCGAGCGGCCCGGTCGTGGTCTCGATGCCGATCGCCGGATCGTGCTCGGGATGCCCCGGGGTGCGGCTGCCGAGCTGGCGGAAGTGGCGCAGCTCGTCCATGCCGAGCTGATAGCCGGTCAGGTTCAACAGCCCATACAGCAGCATCGACGCGTGGCCGTTGGACAGAATGAAGCGATCGCGATCCCACCACAGCGGATTGGCCGGGTTGTGCTTGAGGAAATCGTGCCACAGCACCTCGGCAATATCGGCCATGCCCATCGGCGCGCCCGGGTGCCCGGAATTGGCCTGTTGAACGGCGTCCATCGCCAGCACGCGCAGTACGTTGGCAAGCTCTCGTCGCGTGGGCATAGGCGTCCCCGTTCCAGTCACTGAAAAAGCCGTGGGGGCGCGCATTGTACCGGCCCTTACCCTGGCGTGACACTGTGGCGCTGGCCGGCCGCTAGACTCAAAACGCGCGGCTTATGGATTGCGGCGGCGGTCGCACGGCAAAGTGAGTTTTCGACTGCGTCACAAAGCTGACAGATGGCCGCGCACACACGCCGATTTGAGCCTCGGACGGCCCGGCGCGCGCTCCGGGAAGCGCCGCTTGGTCTGATATACTTTATGACCCTTTAACAGCGTCGATTACAGCCATGAGCAATGGTTATCTGTTTACTTCCGAGTCGGTGTCGGAAGGACATCCGGACAAGATTGCCGACCAGATTTCGGATGCGGTGCTCGATGCGATCCTGAGCACCGATCCCACCGGCCGCGTGGCCTGCGAGACGCTGGTCAAGACCGGCGTGGTGATCGTCGCCGGCGAGGTCACGACTTCGGCCTGGATCGACCTCGAGAAGCTGGTACGCAAGACCGTGCTGGACATCGGCTACAACCATTCCGACATGGGTTTCGATGGCGCCAGCTGCAGCGTCATCAACATCATCGGCAAACAGTCGCCCGACATCGCCATGGGCGTGGACCGCTCCGACAAGCGCAAGCAGGGCGCCGGCGACCAGGGGCTGATGTTCGGCTTCGCCACCAGCGAGACCGACGTACTGATGCCCGCTCCGATCACGCTCGCGCATCGCCTGGTCAAGCGCCAATCCGAGGTGCGCAAGAAGGGCAAGCTCGATTGGCTGCGGCCCGATGCCAAGAGTCAGGTGACGCTGCGCTATCAGAATGATCGACCGGTCGGCATCGAAGCGGTGGTGCTGTCCACCCAGCACGCCGATGACATCTCCACCAGCCGGCTGCGCGAAGCGGTGATGGAGGAGATCATCAAGCCGGTATTGCCGAAGAAATGGGTCGACCGGCGCACGCGCTACCACATCAATCCGACCGGACGCTTCGTCATCGGCGGTCCGGTCGGCGACTGCGGCCTGACCGGACGCAAGATCATCGTCGACACCTACGGCGGTTTCGCGCGCCACGGCGGTGGCGCGTTCTCGGGCAAGGACCCTTCCAAGGTCGACCGCTCGGCCGCCTACGCTGCGCGCTACGTCGCCAAGAACATCGTCGCCGCCGGGCTGGCCGAGCGCTGCGAGGTGCAGGTGTCGTATGCGATCGGCGTGGCCGAGCCGACCTCGATCATGGTCGAGAGCTTCGGCACCAGCGAGCTGTCGCGCGAGGAGCTGACCGCGCTGGTGCGCCGCCATTTCGATCTGACGCCCTACGGACTGCGCGAGATGCTCGATCTGGCTCGCCCGATCTATCAGAAGACGGCGGCCTACGGACATTTCGGCCGCAAGGAAGCCGAGTTCTCCTGGGAGCGGACTGACAAGGCCGCGGCGCTGGCCGCCGACGCCCGTCGCCGCGGCCGGGTGCGCGTGGCCTAGAGCGGCCGCGTTCGAGTTTTGAATGGCTGCCGCGTGCGCGACAGCTCGGTGCCTGAGGAGCGCTGCGACAGGGAGAGGCCGGATGCCTCTCGCGACCTGCCAGGCTCAGGCCACCGGCCGAAGTCAACTGCGCTCGACAACCTTAGAGCTTTAGAAGGTGGAGCCAATATGACTGCTACAGCACGAGCCGCTGCTTCCAGCAGCAAGACTCAGGACTTTCGCGTCGCCGATTTGTCGCTGGCCGACTGGGGTCGCAAGGAGATTGCGATCGCCGAAACCGAGATGCCCGGCCTGATGGCGATTCGCGACGAATTCGCCCCAACCCAGCCGCTGCGCGGGGCCCGCGTCGCCGGCTCGCTGCACATGACCATCCAGACCGCAGTGCTGATCGAGACGCTGCAGGCCCTGGGGGCGCAGGTGCGCTGGGCTTCCTGCAACATATTCTCGACCCAGGATCACGCCGCCGCGGCCATCGCCGCGCGTGGCACCGGCGTATTCGCCTATAAAGGTGAGTCGCTGGCCGAGTACTGGGACTTCTCGCACCGCATCTTCGACTGGCCGAACGATGCGCACGCCAACATGATCCTGGACGACGGCGGCGATGCCACGCTGCTGCTGCATCTGGGCGCCCGCGCCGAGCGCGATGCCGCGGTGATCTCCAAGCCCTCGAGCGAGGAGGAGACGGCGCTGTTCGATTCGATTCGCGAGACCCTCAAGCGCGATCCGAAGTGGTACTCCAAGCGCCTGGCGGCGATCCGCGGCGTGTCCGAGGAGACCACCACCGGCGTCAAGCGCCTGTACCAGATGGCACGCGACGGCCAACTCGCCTTTCCCGCCATCAACGTCAACGACTCGGTCACCAAGTCCAAGTTCGACAATCTCTACGGTTGCCGTGAGTCGCTGGTCGATGGCATCAAGCGCGCTACCGACGTGATGATCGCCGGCAAGGTCGCGCTGGTGTGCGGTTACGGCGATGTCGGCAAGGGCTGCGCGCAGGCGCTGCGGGCGCTGTCGGCCCAGGTGTGGGTGACCGAGATCGATCCGATCTGCGCGCTGCAGGCGGCGATGGAAGGCTTTCGCGTGGTCACGATGGAGTACGCCGCCGACAAGGCCGACATCTTCGTATCCGCGACCGGCAACTTCCACGTGATCACCGGCGATCACATGAAGCGCATGAAGAACCAGGCGATCGTGTGCAACATCGGCCATTTCGACAACGAGATCGACGTCGCGGCGCTCAAGCAGTACCGCTGGGAGAGCATCAAGCCGCAGGTCGATCACATCATCTTTCCGGATGGCAAGCGCATCATCCTGCTGGCCGAAGGCCGGCTGGTGAATCTCGGTTGCGGCACCGGCCACCCGAGCTACGTGATGTCCTCCTCGTTCGCCAACCAGGTGATGGCGCAGATTGAGCTGTGGAGCAATCACGCCAAGTATGCGATCGGCGTGCATATCCTGCCCAAGCAGCTCGACGAGAAGGTGGCGCGCTTGCAGCTGGCCAAGCTCAACGCCGAACTCAGCGTTTTGACCGATCAGCAGGCGCGCTATATCGACGTGCCGGTCACCGGTCCGTACAAGGCCGACCACTACCGCTATTGAGTTCGCTCATGCGGCGGCGCGGCGTGCAGCCGCGCCGCTTTTTTTTGCGCTGTCGGTGGAATCCGACACCGAGCTGACAGTCGAGATTGGGCGCGCAAACCACGGATTGTTTTTAACATGTGCTTGCGGGCGTGCTGTTGATTTGAGCGCTGCGTCACCCGCACCGCACCGCCGAATTTCCGATCGCTTGAAGCGCATCACTCGCGGACGCGCCACTGCGGGTAACATGCGCTGCATGGATTCCCCGCTGCGGCTGCTGCAGTTCTCCGATCCGCACCTGTTCGCCGATCCGCGCGGGCGACTGCGCGGCGTCGACACGCTGGCGGCGCTGCGGCGCGTGCTGGCGCATGCCGCGAGCCGCAAGTCGCACATCGATGCGCTGGTGTGCACCGGCGACATCGTCAATGACGAACCGGACGGCTATGCCCATTTCGCGCGCGAGCTGAGCGCCTTCGGCCGCCCGGTGTACTGCGTGCCCGGCAATCACGACAATCCCGAGCTTCTGCGCGCCGCCCTGAGCCAGCCGCCGTTTCAGGTCGGCGGCCACGTCGATCTGGGCCGCTGGCGCCTGCTGCTGGTGAATAGCTGCGTGCCGGGCCGGCACTCCGGTCGGATCGACGAATCCGAGCTGCAGGCACTGGATGCGGCGCTGACCGACAGCGATCGTTATGCGGCGGTGTTCGTGCACCATCATCCGGTGTCGATGGCGAGCCGCTGGCTCGACCGGGTCGGCATCGAAAATGCCGAACAGTTCTGGAGCGTGCTCGACCGGCACGCGCAGCTGCGTGCGGTCTGCTGGGGCCACGTGCATCAAAGCTTCGACGCCCGTCGTCAGGGCGTACGACTGCTGGCGACCCCCTCGGCCTGCCTGCAGTTCGTGCCGCAGTCGAACGAGTTCTCGGTGGACACGCGCCCGCCAGCCTATCGGCGCCTGACGCTGCACGCCGATGGCACGCTCGACACCGAAGTGGTGTGGCTGGAGTCGGGAGTGGCGGGCCTGGAGCTTGCCGGTTAGGCGGACCGCTTCATTGCCTCGCGCGGTCTGACCCGAGCGAGTGCCATTTGTTACAGCTGGAAATTGGTAACACCGTGATCGTGATCACTGATCGGCCATGAGGCCGAGGGGCAGTCGTTACTCTGCCTGGCCGGTCTCGATCAGTGGCGCCAGCATCTCCAGCCGTTCGTTGGCATCGTCGATCTCCAGCAGGCTCTGCTGCCAGGCGGTCTCGAGCGGCAGCAATTCGGCCAGCCGATCGCTGACCCAGACTGCATCGTCGTACGCCGGCTCGATGAAGCGACCTATATTGGCCAGCCGCTCCATGACCTGTCGCAGCACCGTGACCAGCGGCTGATATTTCGGATCGAGCGCCACGGTCGCGGCCGGCGGCAACCATTCCACCGTGGCGCGATGCAGACCGTCGCTCTGCTGGCGGCGCTCACTGATGCGGAAGCGCCGCTCGCCTCGGCACAACAAGCCCAGCAGACCATCGGGCTGGGTCTGGAAGTCGACGATGCGCGCCGAGGTCCCCACGTTGGCGACCGACACCGCGCTGCTGGTCTCGCCACCCTCAAGGATCAGCACCACGCCGAACACCGACTGGCTACGCGTGCAGGCGCGCACCATGTCGAGGTAGCGCGGCTCGAAGATCCGCAGCGGCAGCAAGCCGCCGGGAAACAACACCGTGCTGAGCGGGAATAGAGCAATGTCGTCCATGCCCGTGACCGATTCGCGCTACGCGGATCCGCGGCTCGCCAGCGCATCCAGCAGCCGCGCATGTACGCCGCCGAAACCGCCATTGCTCATGATCAGCGCGTGATCGCCGCTCTTGAGCGACTGCTGCAGACCGGTCACCAGCGCGTCCAGATCCTCGACCACGTGCGCGCGCGCTCCGAGCGCGGCCACGGCCGCGCGCACGTCCCAACCCAGCCCCGGCGGCGCGTACAACCAGGCCTCATCGGCCGCCTGCAGCGATCCGGCCAGCGCCGCCTGATGCACGCCCAGGCGCATCGTCTGCGAGCGCGGCTCGAGCACCGCGACGATGCGCGCTCGCCCGACCCGGCGGCGCAGCCCATCGAGCGTGGTGGCGATCGCGGTCGGGTGGTGGGCAAAATCGTCGTACACGCGGATGCCGGCAGCCTGTCCGCGCAGCTGCAGCCGGCGCGCCACGCCGCGAAATCGCCGCAGTGCGTCGATGCCGCGCTCGATCGGCACCCCGACGTGGCGGGCGGCGGCCAGCGCCGCCAGCGCGTTATCGACGTTGTGTACGCCGATCAGATCCCAGGCCAGCTCGCCACACGCGCGGCCGTGGTCGAGCACCTCGAAGCGCGCCAGGTCGGAACCCACCGGCGCCCGTGCGCTCCAGTCCACGCCGGCCCCACCGTCGTGGGCAAAGCGCTCCACCGGGCTCCAGCAGCCGGCGGCCAGCACCCGCGCCAACGCCGCATCGGTGCCGTGGCAGATGATGCGGCCGCTGCCCGGCACGGTGCGCAGCAGATGCTGGAACTGGCGTTCGATCGAGGCCAGATCCGGATAGATGTCGGCATGGTCGTATTCGAGATTGTTCAGTACCAGCGTGCGCGGCCGGTAGTGCACGAACTTGGCGCGCTTGTCGAAGAATGCGGTGTCGTACTCATCCGCCTCGATGACAAAGAACGGCAGCTCACCCAGGCGCGCGCTGTGCCCGAAATTCTCCGGGATGCCGCCGATCAGGAATCCGGGCGCAAGTCCGGCATCCTGCAGGATCCACGCCAGCATGCTGCTAGTCGTGGTCTTGCCATGCGTGCCGGCCACCGCCAGCACCCAGCGCTCGCGCAGCACCGCACTGGCCAGCCACTCGGGCCCGGAGGCGTACGGCAAGCCGCGATCGAGCAACGCCTCGATCACCGGGCTGCCGCGTGACATCACGTTGCCGATCACGACCATGTCGGGCGCCGGTTCGAGCTGCTCGGCTCCGTAGCCTTCGATCAATTCGATGCCGAGCGCACTGAGCTGGGTGCTCATCGGCGGATAGACGTTGCGGTCCGAGCCGGTGACGCGATGGCCGGCGGCGCGCGCGATCGCGGCGATGCCGCCCATGAAGGTGCCGCAGATGCCGAGGATGTGAACGTGCATGGCTATGGTCCGGCGCCGAAAATGCTTGCGAACATCAGTTCCTCCACCAGCATCTGCAGCAGCGCCAGCATCAGACAGAATACCAGCGAGCGCTCGAGCGCCGCGCGCAGAATGTGGCCGATCGCCGCCAGCGTCCAGATCGCCAGCGCCAGCGACACCAGAAACACCGGCACGCGCAGCGTATCGTCCGGCGGCAGGCGCTCCATCAGCCACACCAGGATCATGGTCGGAGCCGCGATAATGATCTGCAATCCGAACAGTGCGCTGGCGGTCTGCAGATAGCGCTCCGGCCGGCGCGCCGACTGAAGCAGCAACCAGTACCAAAGCGCCATGAACGCCGTATCCAGCAGCACCTGCCACACCCAGCCCGGTCGCATCGATGGCAGGATCACGCCCACCACCACCGACACCAGCACGTAAGCGGCAATCGTCAAAGGCAGTAAGATGCCGATCGCCGGCAGGTCCTGCGGTCCACGCCGCCAGATCGCGATCGCGAAATACAGCTGCCCCAGGCGAAGGATGCGTTCCAACATGTCGGCAATTATCAGCGACCGGACAGCTTTCGCGCAGGTATGCGCCGAGCTCGGCGCGCACCAGGCAGTCGGCCTCGATACCGAGTTCATGCGCGAGCGCACCTATTTCGCGCAGCTGTGCCTGGTGCAGCTGTCATTCGGCGAGCGCGCGCTATGCATCGATTCGCTGGCGCTGCCGGACTTGACTGCGCTGGCACCGATCATGGCCGCGCCGAACGTCTGCAAGGTGCTGCATGCCGCGCGCCAGGACCTGGAGGTGCTGGCGCCGGCCGTCGGCGCGGGGCTGCAGGGCGTGTTCGACACTCAGGTGGCAGCGGCGCTGATCGGTATGCCGGCGCAGGTGGGCTACGCCGACCTGGTGGCGCAGTTGCTGGGCGCGCACCTGCACAAGGCGGAGACCCGCACCGACTGGTCGCGCCGGCCGCTCACTGCGGGACAGCTGGCCTATGCGCTGGATGACGTGCGCTATTTGCTGCCGCTGCGCCAGCGGCTCAGCGAACGGCTCGAGTCACTGGGCCGCAGCGCCTGGTTGGCGGAAGAAATGGCGCAGCTGGATGCCGCCGCCGGCTCGCTGGCGGTCGATCCGGACGAGGCCTGGCGCCGGATCAAGGGCATCAGCGATCTGGATCCGGCGCGCCGTTCGCTGGCGCGCGCACTGGCGGCCTGGCGCGAGCGGCGCGCGATCGAGGCCGACCGCCCGCGCAGCTGGATTGTGTCCGACATTGCCTTGCGCGACCTGGTGCTGCGCGTGCCACGCAGCCGCAACGAGCTGGCGCGCACCGCGGAACTACCCGACGGCGTGCTCAATCACAGCGGCGAGCAGATCCTGTCGGTGATCGAGGCCGCTGGCCTGCCGGCCAGCTTGCCGCCGCTGCCACGGCGGCAGCGGCCCGAGGCGGCCGAGACCGAGCGGCTGCGCCAGCTGTCGCTACTGACGCAGCAGACCGGACGCGAACTGGGCATCGCTCCGGAGATCCTGGCCACGCGTCGCGATCTGCAGCGTCTGCTCAATGGCGAGCGCGAAGGTGGTCCGCTGTCCGGCTGGCGTCGCGGCGTCATCGGTGAGCGCCTGCTGCAGGCGCTGTAGCGTGGGCGGCGGACCGCGGCTTCAGGAGGCGTTGCGCAGCCGGCGTGCGGCCGGCAGTGTTGCCAGCAGCGCCAACAGTCGCGTGCTGACCTCATCGACACTGGCGTTGGCATCGATCGTGCGCAGCAGCCCCTGCGCGGCGTAGTAGTCGGCCAGAGGACGCGTCTGCTGCTCGTAGACCTCGAGCCGGCGGCGCACCGTGGCCTCCTCATCATCGGCGCGCTGCACCAGCAGCGGCGCATCCGCACAGCGATCACAACGCGGCGCACTGCCGGCCGAGGCGCTGTGGATATTGAAGACCCGGTCACACTGCTTGCAGTAGCGGCGCCCGGAAATGCGCCGCACGATCTCGGCGTAACCGACCTCGAACAGCACCACGACATCGAGCGGTTTGCCCAGGCCACCGAGCATGCTGCCCAGGGCCGCGGCCTGGGCCTGGTTGCGCGGGAAGCCATCGAGGATAAAGCCCGGTTCGGTGTCGCGTTCGGCCAGGCGCTCGCGGATGATGCCGAGCACGATCTCGTCGACCACCAGCTGACCGGAGTCCATCGCCGCCTTGGCGCGTACGCCGTACTCGGTGCCGCGCGCCACGGACGCGCGCAGCAGATCGCCGGTGGAGATCTGCGGGATGCCGAAACGCTCGACCAGACGCTGAGACTGGGTGCCCTTCCCGGAACCCGGGGCCCCCATGAGCACGATACGCATCGGGAAACACTACCGGCGGCGCTATTCAAGGTCAAACCGGCCTGGCTTTGCGCTCCTAAACCCCTGAGCGCACGAGCTGCACGCAGTACCAGCCCCCGGCGCCGCGCGAGCAAAACGTGACCGTTACCATCGCGCCGGATTCGCCCTCGCCGGCGAGACGCAAACCCGCGCGCACGGTATGCTCCGCGCCGCCCGATAACGATCGAATTTTGCGCCCATGGTCTTGAATGAAAAACCCCAACGCTGCCCCACGTAATGCGCTTTATGCGCAGTCGGGTGGCGTTTCTGCGGTCATCAACGCCTCGGCCTGCGGAGTCATCGAAGCCGCCCGCAAGTCGCGCCGCCAGATCCGCCGCATCTACGCCGGGCGCGATGGCATCGTCGGGGTGCTGACCGAAAACCTGATCGACCTGTCGCGCGAGAGCCCGGCCGCCATTCGCGGCCTGCGCTACACGCCGGCCGGAGCCTTTGGCTCGGCGCGCTACAAGCTCAAGGGCCTGGAAGAGAACCGCGCCCAGTACGAGCGCCTGATCGAGGTGTTCCGCGCCCACGACATCGGATACTTCTTCTATAACGGCGGCAACGATTCGATGGACACGGCGCTCAAGATCTCGCAGCTCGGCGCGGCGATGAACTACCCGGTGACCTGCATCGGCGTGCCCAAGACCGTGGACAACGACCTGCCGCACACCGATTGCTGTCCGGGATTCGGTTCGGTTGCCAAGTACATCGCCGTGTCGACGCTGGAAGGGGCGCTCGATGTGGCCTCGATGGCGCGTACCTCGACCAAGGTGTTCGTGCTCGAGGTCATGGGACGCCACGCCGGTTGGATCGCCGCGGCCGGCGGACTGGCCGGGCACAAGCCGGGCGAGGCACCGCACATCATCCTGTTTCCGGAAATCCCGCTGGACAAGGAGCGCTTCCTGGCGCGGGTGCGAGCGTGCGTGACCGACTACGGCCACTGTGTGATCGTGGTGTCCGAGGGTGTGCGCACGCCGGACGGGAAATTTCTGGCCGAGGCTGGCACCAAGGATGCCTTTGGCCACAGCCAGCTCGGCGGCGTCGGCCCGGTGCTCGCCAACATGGTGAGCCAGGCATTCGGCTATAAATACCACTGGGCGGTGGCCGATTACCTGCAGCGCGCCGCGCGCCACGTGGCCTCCAAGGTCGATGTCGAGCAGGCTTACGCGGTCGGCAAGGTCGCGGTGCAGTACGCGCTCAAGGGAATGAATGCAGTGATGCCGGCGATCAAGCGTCGCTCCTCGCGTCCGTATCGCTGGCAGATCGTGCCGGTGCCGCTCAGCGACGTCGCCAACGTCGAGAAAAAGGTGCCGCGCGAATTCGTCACCGAGGACGGCTTTGGCATCACGCCGGCCTGCCGCCGCTACCTGGAACCGCTGATCGCCGGTGAAGACTATCCGCCCTACCGGCATGGACTGCCGGCCTATGTGCGCATCAAGGGCGCGACCGTCAAGCGCAAACTGACAACCGAATTCAAGTTGTGATTCATTCGGAAGGAGACTGAATGGAAGCCGTTAATTGGCTGTGGCTGGCGATTGCTGCCGGCGTGGTCGCCGTGCTCTATGGCGTCATCTCGGTGTTCTCGATCCTGGCGCTGCCGGCCGGCAGCGCCCGCATGCAGGAGATCGCTGCTGCCATCCAGGCCGGTGCCAAGGCCTACCTGAACCGTCAGTACAAGACCATCGCGCTGGTCGGAGTGATCCTGTTCGTGGTGCTGGGCCTGGCGCTCAACTGGGCCACCGCCGGCGGCTTTGCCGTGGGCGCGGTGCTCTCGGGTCTGGCGGGCTACATCGGCATGAACATCTCGGTGCGCGCCAACGTGCGTACCGCCGAGGCCGCCAGCAAGGGACTGAATGCGGCCCTGACGGTGGCGTTCCGCGGCGGCGCGATCACCGGCATGCTGGTCGTGGGCCTCGGGCTGCTGGGCGTGACCGGCTATTTCATGGCGCTGCGCGGCCCGCTCGGTGACACCGGCGCGCTGCACGCGCTGGTGGGTCTGGCCTTCGGCGGTTCGCTGATCTCGATCTTCGCGCGCCTGGGCGGCGGCATCTTTACCAAGGGCGCGGACGTGGGCGCCGACCTGGTGGGCAAGGTCGAGGCCGGCATCCCGGAGGATGATCCGCGCAACCCGGCCGTGATCGCCGACAACGTCGGTGACAACGTCGGTGACTGCGCCGGCATGGCGGCGGACCTGTTCGAGACCTATGCGGTCACCATCGTCGCCACCATGCTGCTCGGCGGCCTGCTGATGACCGATGGCGGTGCCTCGGTGCTGGTTTACCCGCTGGCGCTCGGCGCCGCCTCGATCGTGTCCTCGATCATCGGCACCTTTTTCGTCAAGGTGCGCCCGGGCGCCAAGATCATGTCGGCGCTGTATAAGGGCGTGATCGTCTCGGGCCTGATCTCGGCGGTGCTGTTCTGGTTCATCACCCGCTCAATCCTGCCCGACCAGCTGCACGCGCTGTTTGGCTGCAGCCTGATCGGGCTCGGCCTGACCGCCGCGATGATCGTCATCACCGAGTACTACACCGCCACCGAGTTCAGCCCGGTGCAGGGCGTGGCGGCGGCCTCACAGACCGGCCACGCCACCAACATCATCGCCGGCCTGGGCGTGAGCATGAAGTCCACCGCGCTGCCGGTGATCGCGGTGTGCCTGGCCATCTGGGGTGCGTTTTCGCTCGCCGGCATCTACGGCATCGCGGTCGCCGCCACGGCGATGCTGTCGATGACCGGCATGGTGGTGGCGCTGGACGCCTACGGCCCGATCACCGACAACGCCGGCGGCATTGCCGAGATGGCCGATCTTCCCAAGGCGGTGCGCAACATCACCGATCCGCTGGATGCGGTCGGCAATACCACCAAGGCGGTCACCAAGGGTTATGCGATCGGCTCGGCCGGCCTGGCGGCGCTGGTGCTGTTCGCCGACTACACCCACAACCTCGAAGGGCGCCTCGCGGCCACCGGCCGCGAGATGCTGAGCTTCTCGCTGTCGGATCCGGCCGTGATCATCGGCCTGTTCCTCGGCGGCCTGGTACCGTTCCTGTTCGGCGCCATGGCCATGGAAGCGGTCGGTCGCGCGGCCGCATCGGTGGTCACCGAGGTGCGGCGCCAGTTCCGCGAGATCGCCGGCATCATGGACGGCAGCGCCAAGCCCGACTACTCGCGCGCGGTCGACCTGCTGACGCGCGCGGCGATCAAGGAGATGGTGATTCCATCGCTGCTGCCGATCCTGGTGCCAGTGATCGTCGCCTTCGGCATGAACGCACTGATGGGACCGGGCGCCGGCATTCGCGCACTCGGCGGACTGCTGATCGGCACCATCGTGACCGGACTGTTCGTCGCGATCTCGATGTGCACCGGCGGCGGCGCCTGGGACAATGCCAAGAAATATATCGAAGAGGGGCACTTCGGCGGCAAGGGCTCCGATGCGCACAAGGCGGCAGTCACCGGCGACACGGTCGGCGATCCCTACAAGGACACCGCTGGGCCGGCGATCAACCCGCTGATCAAGATCATCAACATCGTCGCGCTGCTGCTGGTACCACTGCTGTAGAGTGCGGCGCATGCGCCCGCGTGCGTCGCATGCGCTGCTTGTGCTGCTGGCTGTGATCGGCGGGCAACGCGCAGCGTGCGCGCCTGCGGCGCTGCCGCTGATGCCCGACCCGGGAGCGCGCGATCGCGTGCTGGTGGTGGCACCGCATCCCGACGATGAAAGTCTGTGCTGCGCCGGCCTGATGCAGCATGCCAGCGCCAACGGCGCCGCCGTGGCGGTGGTGTGGCTGACCGCGGGCGAAGCCTTTGAGCTGGACGCCATGCTGGTCGAGCACGAGCTCTGGCCGCGCCACGCGGACCTGCTGCGCTTTGGCGAACAGCGCCTGGCGGAAGGCGCGCGGGCGGCCAGCTTGCTGGATGTGCCGGCCGCGCGCCAGTTCGTCCTGGGCTACCCGGATCGCGGGCTGATGGCGCTGGTGGCGGGCGACTATCACTACCGGCGGCCGTTTCGCTCGCGCTATACCGGTCTGGACAGCGTCGGCTTTGCGCAGGCCCTGAGCCCGAACGCCGTCTTCAACGGCGCCGACCTGGAGCGCGATCTGGAACACGTGCTAGATGAATTCCAGCCGACGCTGGTGCTGGCCGCAGCGCCGCAAGACTCACATCCGGATCACGCCGCCAGCGGCCTGCTGCTGCACCGGCTGCTTGAGCGTCGTGGCCAGCTCGACCGATTGCGCTACTGGATCGTGCACGCGTCACACTGGCCGGCGCCACGGCGCTATCAACCGCAGTTGTCACTGACACCCCCGGGCAGCGCGCAGCAGCTGCACTGGCAGAGTCTGCCGCTGAGCGTGTCCGAGCGCGCGCACAAATTGGCGGCGCTACGCGCTCACCGCTCGCAGATGCGGCTGACCGAGCCCTTCATGCTGTCGTTCGTGCGCGCGAACGAGCTGTTCGCGCCGCCGCTGGACTAGGCCGCCATCGCCAGTCGCTCGGGCCGGCCGACCGCGAAGCCCTGCACGTAGTCCACGCCGATGCGCCGGGCGGCGTCGAGCGTGCTGGCGTCTTCGACCTGCTCGGCGATGACCTTGAAGTTCAGGCTGCGGGCCAGGCGGATCATCGCCGTCACCATGGCCTGGTTGACGGTATCGCGCGCCAGGTTGCGGAAGAATGAACCATCGATTTTGAGGTAATCGATCGAGATGTTCTTGAGATTGGCGAACGAGCCCAGGCCGCTGCCGAAATCATCGAGCGCGAAGCGGCAACCCATGCCGTGCAGCACGCCGACGAAGCGGCGCGCCTGTTCCAGGTTGGCGACCACGGCGTTCTCGGCGATCTCGAAGCACACCTGCGCCGGATTAGCGCCGGTGGAATCAAAGCACTCGACCACGAATTCCAGGAACTGCGCATCCTGCAGCGTCTGGCCGGAGATGTTGATCGCGACGCTGCGCTTGGGTGCAAGCGTGATGCCGCCGCGGCCGAGCGCGGTGAGCGTGGTCTGCACCACCCAGCGATCCACCAGTACCATGAGCCGGAAGCGCTCCGCGGCGCGCACGAATTCCCCCGGCGACAGGTGCCGGCCGGAGTCATCGCGCAGGCGCACCAGCACCTCCATGGCCGGGCCGTCATCGGTGGCATTGAAGGCCGCCACGATCGGCTGGCAGTAGAGCTCGAAGCTGCTGTCGCGCAGCGCCGCCTGCAAAGTCTGCAACCACTGGATCTCGCCGTTGTTGCGCGCCTGCACCTCGTCGCGGGCCGAGTAGACCGATACATGGCCGCCCTGGCGCTTGGCGACATAGCAGGCCGAGTCGGCCGCCGCCAGCGATTCCTCCATCGTGCCGCTGTCGCGCGCCAGTTCTACCAGGCCGATGCTGACGCCGACGTTGAAGATCTTGTCCTTCCAGACGAAACGAAAGTCGTTGACCGCGCGGCATACGTCGTCGGCGATCTGGCGCGCCTTTTCCAGCGGACAGCCCACCAGCAGCATGCCGAATTCATCGCCGCCGACCCGGCCGACGGTATCCGAGTCGCGTACCGCGTCGCGCAGGATCTTGGCGCACTCGCGCAGCATGGCGTCACCGGCAACGTGACCGCTGCTGTCATTGATGATCTTGAAGCGGTCCAGGTCGAGGTAGCACAGCACGTGAGTGCTATCGCCGCGATGCGCAATGTCGACCGATTCCTGCAGCCGCCGCTCGAACTCGCGCCGGTTGACCAGCCCGGTCAGCGCATCGTGCGTGGCCTGATACGACATCTGCCGCGCCACGCCGCGCATTTCGGTGACATCGTGCAGCAACACCACGGCGCCGACGGTCTCGCCGCCGTCCATCTTCATCGGCGCGGCCGACAGCTCCACCAGCCGCTCGCTGCCGCCCGGCGGACGCACCATCAGTGCGCGGCGGCTCAGGTTCAGCGGCGAACCGGCCGCCAGCGCCTGGCGCACCGGCTCGGCCAGCGCCTTGCGGTCCGACTCGTCGACCGCGACCAGTTCCTCCAGCAGTGTGCCGGTGACCTCGTCGGCGACCACCCCCATCAGGCGCGCGGCGGCTGGATTCAGATAGTCCAGGCGGCCGTCGACGTCGGTGGTGATCAGCGCCTCGGACAGCGCCTCCAGTGCGCGGCGCGAGCGCGAGCGACCGCTGCTGCCGGCCAGTGCCTGCAGCGTCTGCGTCGGTAGCACTTCCACGCCGACGATCAGCACCGCGCGTTCGCCGACGAAATCCACCACCCAGGTGGACAGCTCCAGGCGCGAGCTCTGACCGGATTTGCCGATCAGATCGATCTCGTAGCGCTCGGCGGTCGGCTCACCAGCCAGGCGCCGGCGGATGTTATCGGCGACCAGCTCGGCGTGATCCGGCGGCACCAGGTCCTGCAGCCGCCGGCCGAGCAGCTCGCCCACCCGCACTCCCAACAGGTTGGCAAACTGCGGATTGACGTAGCGAATGGTTTCGCCGTGAACCAGCACCGACTCGTGCACGCGATCGCCGAGCGAGCCGATCTGGGCGGTGGCGGCCGTGGCGCGATCGGATTCGGCCGCCACGCGCCCCAGCAGATGGTTCACGGCCGTGACCATGTGCGCCAGTTCGGGTTGATCGGTGTGCAGTTCGAGGTGGCTGTTGAGCGATTCGCTCACCGCGATCCGCTGCACCTGGCGCGACACTACTTCGAGCGCGTGCAACTGCCGCCGCTGCAGGAAAAACAGCACCAGCAGCAGTATCGCGGCCACACCGAACAGCAGGCAGAGCAGAACGATGATCGACATCAAAGCCGTTTATGAAGCGATGCTTTTCCCTTGGTGAAAGGACCAAGCTCCGCCATCGCCCGCACAAGCAGCATAGCGGAGTATCCACATGGCCCCATGGCATTTCACCATATCGTGGCGCTTGCCCAGCAAGCACCGCGCAGGCTGCATACCATTCCGCACGGCGCGTGCGATTGCCGTTGCATAACGGGCGTGTCGCCACACCGTGGCCTTGGCAGACGCGGCAAAAACCCTTAACGTCGCACCTACCCCACGAGCCGGATTAAGTCTAATGCTGATGGACGCAGCCCGCGAGCAAATGGTCGAGCAGCAGGTGCGGACCGTGGATGTGCTCGATCCGCGGGTGCTCGAGTGCCTGCGCGCGCTGCCACGCGAGCGATTCGTCCCGCCGGCTTGGCGCGAACTGGCATTCGCCGATTGCGAGATCGCCCTGCCGTGTGGCAAGCGCATGCTGCGGCCGATGTTGATCGGCCGCATCCTGCAGACTCTGGCACTGCAGGGCGGCGAGCAGGTACTCGAGATCGGCTCCGGCTCGGGCTACCTGTCGGCCTGCCTGGGCCGCCTCGGCGGCCGCGTCCGCAGCCTCGAGTTGCACCCGGAGATCGCTAACCTGGCACGCGCCAACCTGCGCTCGGTGGCGCCGACCCTGCCGGTCGAGATCATCGATGGCGATGGCATGCAATTGTCCGACGCGGCGCATTACGACGTGATCGTGCTGACCGCCTCGCTACCGATCTACCAGCCACAGTTCGAGCGCGCGCTGCGTGCGGATGGGCGGCTGTTCGTCGTGGTCGGAGCCACGCAGTTGCAGCAGGCGACGCTGGTGCGCCGCGCGGGCGAAGGCAGTTGCATCAGCCAGCCGCTATTCGAGACCTGTATCGAAGCGCTGGAGCACGCGCCGCGGCCGAGCGCCTTCGGCTTCTAGTCATGGCGGTGCCGGAACTCGATCCGCAGCAGCTCAAGGCCCGGCTCGACGCCGGCGAGGCGCTGCGACTGCTGGATGTGCGCGAACCGTGGGAGTATGCGATCGCGCGTCTGCCGGGCAGCATCCATGTGCCGCTGGGAGAGTTGAGCAGGCGCTGGCGCGAGCTGGAGCGCGAAGGACCGATCGTGGTGGTCTGCAAGGTCGGCAGCCGCAGCCGCCGCGCGGCCGAATTTCTGGCGGCACAGGGCTTCGGCCAGGTGGCCAATCTGGCCGGCGGTATGGACGCGTGGATGCGGGACATCGATCCGGACCTTAAGGTTTATTAACCTCTTCGAGCTTGGATGGTGATGCATGAAGGTCCGCTGGCTAATCGGCGTTGCAGGGATCATGGTCGCGGGCCATGCCGCCGCCGTTAACCTGCTGGATGTCTATAACCGCGCGCTCGACACCGACCCACTGTGGCATCAGGCCAGTGCCAATCGCCTGGCGACCCGCGAGACCAAGACCCAGGCGGTGCTCGGACTGGTGCCGCTCGACGTCAGCGCCAACAAGAATTTCATCGGCATCGGCAGCACCCAGATCAAGACCCCGGCGTACCTCGGCGCCGGGCTGTCGATCAATCTGTTCAACTGGGACAACTGGGTCGCGCTCAAGGCCGCCGATGCGATCGTGGCGCAGGCCGAAGCCAACTACCAGGCCGCCAGCCAGAACCTGATCCAGCGGGTGTCGCAGCAGTACTTCGCGGTACTGGCGGCCCAGGACACGCTCACCGCCGAGCAGAGCGCGCTGCAATCGGTGCAGACGCAGCTCGACCAGGCCGAACAGCGCTACAAGGTTGGACTGATCGCGGTGACCGACGTGGCCGTGGCCCGCGCATCGCGCGACAGCACTTCGGCGGCCGTGATCGCGGCCAAGCGCGCGCTGGCGACGCAGCAGGATTTGCTGCGGGCGATCACCAGCGACACCTACGCCAGCCTGGCGGGCCCACGCGACGACATGCCGCTGCTCAATCCGGACCCGGCCAGCGAGGACAGCTGGGTCACCACCGCAATGGAGCAAAACGCCAGCCTGATCGCCAGTCGCATGGCGTCGGACATTGCGCACGACAACCTGCTCACGGCCTACGGCGGCCACCTGCCGACCATCAACATCAACGTCACCCGCAACTGGGCGCTCGAGCACGGCAACTTCAACGGCACCAGCAGCAATCCGGCACTGGGACAGGCCGCCCTGATCGGCGCCATCAACGGCCTGCCCACCGTGGTGGATACCAACGATGTGTTCTGGTCGGTGGGCATCTCGGTGCCACTGTTCACCGCCGGGCTGACGCAATCGAAGGTGCGCCAGGCGCGCTACAGCTGGGATGCCGCCAAGGCCGGGCTTGATTTCACGTCGCGCCAGACCGAGGAGCAGACCCGGGATGCCTACCAGGGCGTGATCAGCCAGATCGCGCAGGTGCAGGCGCTCAAGCAGGCGGTGGAATCCGATCGCATCGCGCTCGAGGCGACCCAGGCCGGCTATCAGGTCGGCACCAAGACGGTGGTGGATGTGCTGACCACGCGCGCGCAGCTGCTGACCGACGATACCAACTACGCGCAGGCCAAATACGCCTACCTCAATGGCGTCGTGTCGCTGCGCCTGGCCGCCGGCAACCTTGATCGCAGCACCATCGAGCTGATCAACGGCTGGCTGGTGGAACCGCGCCCGCCGCTGCCAGCGGTGCCGGCCGGTCCGAATGCGCCCGCGACCACCGCGCCGATGCCGCTGGGCGGCACCCCCGGGGACATAGGGTCGCCGACAACGCCCTAAGCGGGTCGATCGATGCGCTCGATCAGTCCCATCAGGCGCGCCAGCGCGCCGCGGTTGGCCTCGATGGCGGCACGACCGGCGGCGCCCTGGGCGGCACGGCGTTCCGGCTCTGCCAGCAGCGCGCTCAGCGCCGCGCTCAGCTGCTGCTCATCGCGCACGATCGTGAGCGCGCCGTGCTCGCGCAGCACGCGCGCGAGCTCCGGCGCGTTGAACTGCGCCGGGCCGGTGAGCACCGGCAGTCCCAAGGCGGCCGGCTCGAGCAGGTTGTGACCACCGACCGGCACCAGACTGCCGCCGACGAACGCCACATCGGCGGCGGCATAGAAGTCGGTCAGCTCCCCGAGCGTATCGAGCAGTAGCACCTGAAATTCCGCCGGCGGCGGACCGCTCGAGCGCCGCTGACAGGTCAACCCCGCCGAGCGCACGCCGGCGGCGGCCTCATCAAATCGGGGCGCGTGGCGCGGCGCCATGACCAGTAGCGTCGAGGGGCGCTCGGTGCACAGCCGGCGCTGGGCCGCGAGCACGATGCATTCCTCGCCAGCATGAGTGCTGCCGGCGATCCACACCGGGCGCCCGGCGGCATAGCGCGCGCGCAGCTGCGCGCCGCGCTCCAGCGCCTGCGCCGGCAATTGCCGGTCGAACTTGATGTTGCCGACCACCGTCAGCCGCTCGGGCGGCACGCCCAGTGCCTCGAAGCGCTGCGCGTCGGCCGCGCTCTGCGCGCCGACCCAGGTGCAGCGGCCGAGCGGGGCGCGCAGCAGTCCGGGCAGGCGCCCATACAATCTGGCGCTGCGCTCCGACACCCGGGCGCTGGCGAACAGCACCGGCACACCCGCGCCGCAGGCCTGGTGCAGCAGGTTCGGCCACAGCTCGGCTTCGAGCACGATCAGCAATCGCGGTCGCAGTCCGATCAGGCAGCGTCGCACGCTGCCGGGCAGATCGTACGGGGCGTAACGCACCGCGATCTGCGGTAGTAGCGCGCGGCCCAGCGAGCGCGCAGTCGGCGTCGCGCAGCTGAGCGTGATCGCATCCTGCGGCCGCCGTGCGCGCAGCGCCTCGATCAGCACCACCGCGGCCCGCACCTCCCCCACCGACACCGCATGCACCCAGATGCCGCCGCCGGGCGCGCGCGCGCCGTAACCGAAGCGCTCGCCCCAGCCGCGCCAGTACTCGCGCTCACGCAAGCCGCGCACCGCGACCAGCAGGCTGACGGCGGGCAACGCCAGGTACAGCAGCAGGGTGTAGAGCCAGCGCACTACCGTGTCAGGCGGCCTCGGCGCGCCGCCGCGCCTTGACGAAATAGCCGCTGAGCAGCGAGGCCCAGTCGGCTTCGCTGAAGTGCTCCGGCGGCAACGGGTCGGCGATTTTCTCGATCGAACGGCGCAGCCGCACGATATTGCTGTCGCACCACAGCCCGGGCTTGCGCAGCCGGCCGCGATCGAAATCCACCAGCCACACCTCACGCTCATCGCTGATCAGAACGTTGTGGGCGTTCAGGTCGGCATGAAACACGCCATCCTTGTGGAACCGACGCAGCGCCTTGCCGAGCGCGATCCAGTGGCTCAGCGGCAGCGCGCCGGCCTGCAGCCGCGCCGCCAGCGAGCTGACCTCGGGTATGCGCTCGGTCAGCAGGTCGGCGCAGTAGCTGTAGCGCCCGGTGCGGCGGTAGCAGGCCGCGATCGGTCGCGGCACCGCCAGTCCGGCGCGCCGCATCACGTACAGCATGTGCCATTCCACGAATGAGCGCGTCAACGATTCGGCCTGCCACCAGTAGCGGTCCGAGAACAGCCGGGCGGCCCAGCCGCCGCGCCGATAGTGCCGCAGCACCAGTTGCCGATCGTCGGCATCGATAAACAGCGTCGAGCCGCGTCCCTCCGGCGCCTCGCGCACCTGCCCGCGACGCGCCCACCAGCCCGGATCGAACCAGTTCGCGGCCGCGTTGCCCGCCTTGGAAGTGTCATATAGCATCGCGCCGCCGCGAATCTCTATTTGCCGCACTTCCGCCCCGGTCGGCCAGATCAATGACTTTCGCATGCTGAATCTCTCACAGCGACCCGAGAGCCTGTGCTTACTCAGGCTCTCTGCCATCGGTGATACCTGCCACGTCGTGCCGCTGGTGCGCACCCTGCAGCGCGTCTGGCCGACCACACATCTTGCCTGGGTCGTCGGCCGCCTCGAGGCGCGCTTGATGCGGCTGCTGCCGGGGGTCGAGTTTATCACCATCGACAAGCACGACGGCCTGGCGGCGCGGCGCACACTGCGTTCGGCGCTGCGCGGTCGGCGCTTCGATGTGCTGCTGCACTTGCAGCTGTCGCTGCGTGCCAGCCTGCTGTCGACCTATATTCCGGCACGCATCAGGCTGGGGTTCGATCGCCCGCGGGCACGCGAGCTGCAGTGGCTGTTCACCAACGCAAAGATCGCGCCGCGCACCGACGAGCATGTGCTCGACAGCTTCCAGGGCTTCCTGGTGGCGCTCGGGCTGCAGCCCGGTGCGCCGCACTGGGACCTGCCGTTGCCGGCCGAGGCCCGCCGCTATGCCGCCGAGCTGATTCCCGACGATAAGCCGACTCTTATTATCAGTCCGTGTTCGGCCCACCCGGCGCGCAACTGGTCGGCCCAGCGCTACGCTGCGGTCGCGCAGCACGCGGTGCGCGCGCACGGCATGCGCGTGATCCTGTGCGGCGGTCGCTCGCAGCTGGAGCGCGACATCGGCGATGCCATCGAGCGCATCTCCGGCCTGCCACTGATCAACCAGATCGGTGCTGACACGCTGCCGCAGCTGCTGGCGCTGTTGGCGCGCGCCACCGTGCTGCTGTGTCCGGACTCCGGACCGGCGCACATGGCCACCATGGTCGGCACCCCGGTGATCGGCCTGTACGCGGCCACGCGCCTGGCCCGCACCGGGCCGTATCTATCGCGCCAGTGGTGCGTGGACCGCTACGCCGAGGCCGCGCAGCGCTACTGCCACCGCCGTCCCGAGCAGCTGCCGTGGCATCGCAAGATCGAGCACGCCGGCGTGATGGATCTGATCGAAGTGACCGATGTGCGCGAGCGCCTCGATGCGCTGCTGCGCGCGCGGGCCGGGCTGCTACCATAGCCGGCATGGACGGGATATCGGTTCCAATCTCGCCGGGCGAACTGCTCGACAAGATCACCATCCTGCGCATCAAGGCGGCTCGCATCGAGGATGCCGCCAAGCTGGCCAACGTACGGCGCGAATTGGCGCTGCTGGAGCAGCTGTGGCGAGCGGCGGTGGCCGAGCCGGCCGAGCTGGCCGGCGAGGAAGCCGCGCTCGAGCGCATCAACGGGCTGCTGTGGGATACCGAGGATCGCATTCGCGAACACGAGGCGCGCCAGCGATTCGATTCGGCGTTCGTCGAACTGGCGCGCTCGGTCTATCTGAACAACGATGAACGCGCGGCGATCAAGCTGCGCATCAACCGCAAGCTCAACTCCGCGATCGTCGAGGAAAAATCCTACGCCCCGTACCGCTGATCAGCGCTGCAGCGTGTACTCGGCGCCGCAGTACGGGCACTTGGCGAAGCCGGTGTCCTCGATCGGCAGATACACCCGCGGGTGCGAATTCCACAGAATCATGTCCGGCATCGGACAGGACAACGGCAGATCTTTGGACGTCACCGTGTAGTGAAGCTTGGTATTGGCCTCGATCAGGGCCGGCTTGGAATTCATGGGTCGATTATAGCCCGCTGGCGCTCACCGGCCCCATGACCTGATCCCAGATAGCCACCACAGCGGCGCGCTCGGCCACAAATTCGCTGTCCGCTACCAGCGCATCCTTGCCATCGAGCGAGCGGTGATGCAGGCGGGTGCGATAGCCGCGGTAGGCCCGGGTCAGGGTATCGATCCGGTCGTGTGGCACCAGATCGGCCGACGCCACCGACTCGAGCTGCCGAATGGTGTCCGAGTACATCGCCACCGGCGGATGGTCATGTGCCCAGCTCAACGCCCAGTACTGCGCCAGGAACTCGATATCGGCCACGCCGCCGGGATCCTGCTTTAGATCAAACTGTCCCGGACCGGCACGCGATAGTTCGTTGCGCATGCGGTTGCGCATGTGGCTGACCTCCTGGCGCAGGCTCGGCCGGCGCACGTGCCGGGCCAGAATCTCAAGCCGGGTCGCCTCGAAGCGCGCGCGCAGCTCGAGCGCGCCGGCCACACTGCGCGCGTGCAGCAGCGCCTGATGCTCCCAGGTCCAGGCCTCGCTGCGCTGGTACTCGGCGAAGGCATCGATGCTGGTGATCAGCAGGCCGCCCTTGCCGCTGGGCCGCAGGCGCATGTCCACTTCATACAGGCGCCCGGCCGCCGAGGTCGTGCTCAGAAGGTGCACCAGGCGCTGGGCGAAGCGCACGAAGAACACCTGGTTGTCGATGCTGCGCGCGCCGTCGGTCTCCTGCTGCTCACCGCTTGAGTCATGCAGGAACACTAGGTCCAGATCCGAGCCGTAGCCAAGCTCGATCCCGCCGAGCTTGCCGTAGCCCACGACGCACAGCCGCACCGGCCGGCGCAGCCCGGCCTCGGTGCACATCGGCGTGCCCAGCTGCGGCGTGAGCTGACTCAAGCTTAGCGCCAGGGTGCGCTCGATGATCAACTCGGCCACGTCGGTGAGCCGGTCGCTGACCTGCATCACCGGCAGGCGCGCCAGCAGATCGGCGACGCCCAGGCGAAACAGCGCGGCGCGCTGAAACTGACGCAGGCGCTCGACCATGAGCTCGGCATCACCGGTATCGGCGCCCGCCAGGCGCTGCTCCAGCTCGGCCGCCAGCGCGGCGCGATCCGGCGGCACATCGAAAATGCGCTCATCGATCAGCTCATCGAGCAGCAGCGGGTGGGCGGCGATCTGGTCGGTCAGAAAATCCCCGTGCGTCGCCAGCTCGACCAGGTGCAAGCGGGCGCGGGCGTTATGCTGCAGCAGTGCCAGGTAGGCGGTGCGCGCACCGATGGCCTCGAGCACGCGCAGCAAGCGTCGCAGCGCCGCCAGCGGCTCACGCGTCGTGGCCGCGGCCGCCACCAGCACCGGCAGCAGCGCATCCATGCGGCGCGCGCCGGTGGCATCGAGCCGCCGCACGTACGGCAGTTGCCGGAAATCCTGCAGCAGCTGCGCGGCCACTGCCGGCTCGTCGTATCCGCACTGCTGCAGGCGCGCACTCAGCGCCCCCCGATCGCCCTCCAGGTCGATCGGCGGTGACTGATCCGGGCCGCTACCGAATACGATCGCGCGAAAGTGCGCCGCGACTTCGCCGCGCTGATAGTCGATCTGCTGCGACAGCTCGCTCCAGTCGGCACAGCCCATGGATGCGGCCAGCAGCGCTCGCTGCAGCGGCTCGTCGGGCAACTGGTGCAGCTGCTGGTCGGCACGCATCTGCAGGCGATTTTCCAGCCGGCGCAGGAACACGTAGGCGGCATCGAGCGCGCTCACCGCGGCCACCGGCAGCAGCTTGGCGCCGACCAGCTGCGAGAGCGCCTGACGCAGCGCCGTGGTCTGCAGTCGCCGGTCCTGGCCGCCGCGGATCAGCTGAAACGACTGCACGATGAATTCGATCTCGCGGATGCCGCCGTCGCCGAGCTTGATGTGGGTCGCGAGGTCGCGCCGTTGAACCTCACGTTCGATCAGCGCCTTCATCTCGCGCAGCGAATCGAACACGCCGAAGTCCAGGTAGCGTCGATAGACGAATGGCTGAATAGAGCTTCGGAACAGCTCCTGGTAGGCGCCCGGGTTGGTCAGCGCTCGCGCCTTGATCCAGGCGTAGCGCTCCCAGTCGCGGCCGTGCGATTGCAGATAGTCCTCCAACGCCGCGGCATTGGTCACCAGCGGCCCGCTGTCGCCGTTGGGCCGCAACCGCAGGTCGACGCGGAACACGAAGCCGTCCTCGGTGTGCTGCTCGAGCAGCCGGATCAGACCCTGACCAAGGCGGGTGAAAAATTCCTCGTTGGCGATCGAGCGCTCGCCGTCGGTCTCGCCGCTCTCCGGGTACAGCAGCACCAGGTCGATATCGGAGGAGAAATTCAGCTCGCCACCGCCGAGCTTGCCCATCGCCACGATGATCAGCTGCTGTGGCGCCTGGCTCGGCGAGCGCGGTTGGCCGTAACGCGCCAGCAGCGAGCGCAGCGCGAAATCGTGCGCCAGGCTCAGCGCCAGTTCGGCCGCTCGTGTCAGATCGGCGAGTGTCTCGCTGAGTGCGGCCCAGCCGGCCAGGTCACGCCAGCAGATGCGGGCAAACTCGGCGCGGCGCCAGCGCCGCAGCTCAGCCATGAATTGCGCCTCCGCCGCCGCGCTCAGGTCGGCCGGCGCAGCCGGCGGCGGCAGCGCCGCGCCAGCAAAGCGCTCCGGCGCCCGCTCCAGTAGCGCATCGACCAGGCCGGGATCGCGGCACAATGCATCCAGCAGGAAGTCACTGGCGGCCAGCACCGCGCGCGCGCTGGCGCGCACCTCCGCGGGCATTCGATCCAGAGCCGCGGCCGCCGCCGGCGCGCGCTCGGCCAGCATCGACCAGGCGTAAGCTCGCGCCGCCTCGATGGACTCCATGGCAGCGTCAGTGCGCAGCGTCGATCTGGCGCACCGACACCTGCACGCTGAGTCGATGCGTGCCGCCGCCGAGAATCACGCCGCGCAGCGGCGATACGTCACCGAAGTCGCGACCCCAGGCGAGCGCGATGTGCTGCTGCTGTGCGTACAGATTGTTGGTCGGATCAAAACCGATCCAGCCGAACGGTGGCGCAAACACGCCGACCCAGGCGTGCGATGCGTCGCTGCCACGATGCTCGTCCGCGGCCTGCGTGTGCAGATATCCGCTGATATAGCGGGCCGACAGTCCGACGCTGCGCAGACAGGCAATCATCAGATGCGCGAAGTCCTGGCACACGCCGGTGCGTCGCGACAGCACCTCGAGCAACGGCGTGCCAATGTCGGTGCTGCCCGGAGCGTAGGTAAATTCGCGCCGGATCTTGGCCATCAGCGCCGCACTCACGCTGGCCACGCTGGCGCCTGGTGTCAGGCAGTCGGCGGCATACTCGCCGAACAGCCGCTTGATGCGCACGTACGGCGACTCGCTGCGATAGCGCAGCGCTTCAAGCCAGACGGCATCGCGTGTCCGGGCGACGTAGGCGAGTTGATCGCGCACCTGCTCCCAGCTGTCGCCAGCGGCAAGCTCCACTGCCCGCGGCTCATCGACCTGCACCTGCATGTCGGCCACCACCAACAGGCGCTGATGCGGCCGATCGAGTTCCACGCGCGTGACGGTATTGCCGAAGGCGTCCAGATACTCGCTCATCACCGCCGGCTGCGGATCGATCTGCAGATGATGCAGCAGGCTGTGCTGCTGCTCGTGGTCGCGCGGCGTCAGCCGCAGCTGCTGGTGCGCATGCGCGACGTCACGCTGGTAGCGATACAGCGTCTCGTGGCGCACGGCGTAGTGAATGGCGTTCATGAGGCCAGCGTGTGGAAATCGACGTCGATCAGCGAGAAGTGGCGCAGCGCCAGCCGATCGGATTGGCTGGCGGCGGCCGCGGCCAGGTCGGCCAGCGCCCGCGCCAGCAGTGCTCGACGCTGCGCGCCGGCTTCACCAGCGTCCTCTATGGCGCCGGTGCCGATCGCGGCCAGCCGCGCCATCGCCTGCTCGAGCGGCTGCTCGGCCGGAGCACCGACCGATGCGGCCAGGTCGATCAGGGCATCGCGCACCGCCTGCCACTGAAAGCTTAGCGCCCGCGGGCTGGCGCGCTCGAACAGCAGCAACTGCAGCACGCTCGCCAGTTCCGGTGCGCAGACGTAGCGGGTGCGATAGGTGATTCCGAGGCAAGCGACGTCGAGCAACCACTCGAGTTCGGCCTGCGACGGTGGCGCGCTGGCGCCGAGCCGTTCGGCCAGCAGTCCGGCCAGGAACTGGATGCGCTCGAGCCGTCGTCCGAGCATCAGCATGCGCCAGCCGTCATCCTGGGTCATGTCGTCGAGCGCGAAGCCGCACAGCGCGGTCAGTGATACCAGCAGCCGATCGAGCGTCTCGAGCGGATCGGCCGCGGCGGCGCCATCCTGCTGGAATTGTCGTTGCGTCAGACTGATCGAACGCCAGTGTTCGGCCGATAGGCGGCTGCGCGATTGTGTGGCGCACCAGCCGAGCCGGCCCAGATCCGCGGCCAGGCCGAACTCCAACGCATCGTCGTAGACACTGGCGGCCGGATCGGCGTTCGCCGCCAGCACGCCGTAGCGCGCGCCCTGCTCGCGTACGCTCTGCCACAAGGTGGCGTTGGTGCGCACCGCCAGCGTCGCACGCAGCAGTCGCGCCTTGTCCTCGCAGCGCTCCGAATAGCGGCCGAGCCAGTACAGGTTCTCCACCAGCTTCGAAGGCAGCTCGTCGTGCCGCAGATGGCGCTGGCTTGGAGCGGCCGCGCTGCGCGGCGGCGGCCGCTGCGGGTCGCTCAGCACCCACACGTCCTTGCTGCCGCCACCGCGCTGACTCGAGACGATGTCGACCTTGCGGTCGGCGGCGATGCGCGCCAGGCCGCCCGGCATGACCTCGTAACCGTTCGGCGTCGCCACCGCGAACACGCGCATGGTCAGCGTGCGCGCCGCCAGGCGCAGGTTGTCACCGGCACGCCAGGCCGGGGCCTGCGATAACGACACCCGTTCCTGCGCCACGTAGGCGTACGGGCGGCTGCGCAGACGGCCGATCAGCGCGCCGATCTCCTCCTCGCCCAGGTCGCGGCCAAAACGCGGCTCAAAGCGCTGGTTCGGGAACGCCGCTTTGACCACCAGACGATCCAGATGCTGAATCGCGTAGTCGAGCGCCGGCTTTTCCCCGCACCACCAGGTCGCCACCGATGGTAGCCGCAACGATTCACCCAGCAGTGCGTGCGCCGCGCCCGGCAGAAATCCCAGCCACGCCGCCGATTCGAGCACGCCGCTGCCCAGTGCGTTGGCCAGCACCACGCGTCCGGCGCGCACTGCCCCCAGCAGTCCCGGAACGCCCAAGGCTGAATCGGGTCGCAGTTCCAGCGGATCGCAGAAGTCATCGTCCAGGCGCCGCAGGATCGCGTGCACGCGTCGCAGCCCCGACAGTGTCTTCAGGAATACTCGATCATCGCGCACCGTCAGATCGTGTCCGAGCACCAGCGGCATGCCCAGCTCTCGCGCCAGATAGGCGTGCTCGAAGTAGGTCTCGTTGAACGGGCCCGGCGTCAGCACCACCACCAGCGGCGGTTGGTTGTCATCGGCCAGCTGCGTCAGGCTGTGGCGCAGCGTGTTGAAGAAGCCGTTCAACGGCCGGGCTCCCAGATCATTCACCAGACCGGGCAGCACGCGCGCAATGATGGCGCGGTTCTCCAGCGCGTAGCCTGGCCCGGAAGGCGTCTGGGTGCGATCGTTCAGCACCCACCAGCGCCCGTCCGGCGCGCGCGCCAAGTCGGCCGCATACAGGTGCAGCCAGGTGTCGCCGTGCGGCCGGGTGGCGTGCGCGGGCCAGAGAAAATTCGGATGGCCGAAGGCCAGCTCCGCCGGCACCAGTCCCTGCGCGATCAGACGCTGCGGACCGTACAGGTCAACCAGCAGCGCATTGAGCAGCTGCGCCCGCTGACGGATGCCGGCCTCAAGTTCGGCCCACTCGCGGTGATCGATCAACAGCGGCAATGGATCGAGCTGCCAGGGCCGGTCACGTCCCTGCGGATCGGCGTAGACGTTGTAGGTGACGCCGTTTTCGATGATCAGCCGCTGGGTCAGGTCGACGCAGCGGCGCGCGGTGTCGGCGCCGCCGACCGACAGCTGCTCGATCAGCGGCCGCCAGTGCGCGCGAATCGAGCCGTCGCGCTCGAGCAGCTCGTCGTAGCGCTGGGCGCTGCCGGCATACAAAAAAGGTGTCGAGTCCGCCATCGTGGAGCCGTGCCGCACGATAGCGCACCGCGGCGCAAAAAAAAGCCCCGCAGTGCGGGGCTTAATGTATTGCGCGAAACGGGGGGGGTCTTGTTTCGCGACTTTTAGGGGTCCGGCGAACAGGCGTCCGCCTCACCCTGAGGGCAACTATACGCTGGAATTTTGGTTTGTAAAGTTAACCATTCGTTACATATACATTACCCAATCGCATCCGATTGTCGGACGGATGGAGCGGGCCTGCGGGCCGCGTCCGGCAGCGGCGAGCCAAGTGCCGGGAAGCAAACAAAAAGGGCCGGAAGTCTCCTTCCGGCCCTGCTTGCGGTCTTGCGACCTTA
>DASXDL010000022.1:0-41976 GCA_036490715.1 Steroidobacteraceae bacterium
CCAGCTATCACATGGCCAAGGTGATGATCCGGCTGATTACCGCGGTCGGCGAGATCGTTAATCGTGACCCCGGTGTGCGCGATCTGATCAAGGTGGTGTTCCTGCCGAATTTCAACGTCACCAACAGCCAGCGCATCTACCCGGCGGCCGACGTGTCCGAGCAGATCTCGACCGCGGGCAAGGAGGCCTCCGGCACCGGCAACATGAAGTTCCAGATGAACGGGGCGCTGACCATCGGCACCTTGGACGGCGCCAACGTCGAGATTCGCGAGGAGGTCGGAGCCGACAACTTCTTCCTGTTCGGCCTGACCGCCGCCGAGGTGCAGGCGCGGCGCGCCGCAGGCTATGAGCCGATGGAGCTGTATGACAGCCAACCGGAGTTACGCGAGATCATCAACCTGATCCGCGACGGCTATTTTTCCCGCGGCAACAGCGAGCAGTTCATCGGTCTGGTCGGCAACCTGCTGCAGCATGATCCGTACATGGTGCTGGCCGACTATCAGGCCTACGCCGCCTGTCAGCAGCAGGTGGATGCCGCCTATCGCGACGCCGAGCGCTGGACGCGCATGTCGATTCTCAATTGCGCGCGTTCCGGCAAGTTCTCCTCCGACCGCAGCATCCGCGAGTATTGCAGCGACATCTGGCGCACCAACGCGGTGCCGGTACGGATGTGATCAGTCGCCGGCCGACGCCGATGGCGCCGGGCCGGTGGACTCGCGCACGATCAGGGTGTGCGGGTGCAGCAGCTGGCGCGGCGCGCCGGTGCCGTCGCGCTGGCGTCGCACCTCTTCCAGCACCAGGTCGACGGCGGCGCGTGCCATGGCCGCCACCGGCTGATTCACCGTGGTGAGCGCCGGCCAGACGCTGGCGGCGATCGGGGTATCGTCGAAGCCTACGATCGATAGATCCTCGGGTACCTCGAAACCAATCCGGTGCGCCAGCGAGACCGCGGCGGCCGCCATGTCGTCGTTGCCGGCGAATATCGCGGTCGGGTAGGGCTCGTCGGCCAGCAGCCGCTCGGCGGCTTCCAGTCCGGAGCGGTAGGTGAAATAGCCCTGCTGCAGGCGCACCGCATCGGGCTCGATGCCGGCGCACGACAGCGCGGCAAGAAAGCCCTGCAGGCGCAGCTGACTGGCGGCGTGATTGGGATGACCCTTGATGAAACCGAAGCGCCGATGGCCCAGCGACAGCAGGTATTCGGTCAGATCACGCGCGGCCGCCTGCTCGTCGATTCGCACGGTCGCCATGCGCTCGGTGGCGTGCCCGACTGCCACCAGCACCGCCACCACGCCGACTTGCTGCACCTCCGCCAGCACGCGCTCGGACTCGCACAGCGGCGGGGTCAGGATCAGCCCGTCGATCCCTGCCTTGAGCAGCTTGCCGAGCGCGGCGGCCGCCAGCTCGCTCTCGCCGCAGCGCTCCACCAGGATCTGCGCGCCGGTACGGCTGCTCTCGTCCAGCGCGCCGAGCAGCAGTTCGCCCAGGTAGCCGGTCGAGGGGTTGTCGTACAGCAGTCCGATCCGGCACGGAATCGAGCCTGCTAGGCTGCGGGCCGCGGGGCTGGGCGCGTAGTTGAGCTCGCGCATGGCTGCGTGCACCAGCTCGCGCGTTTCGGGCTTGACGTTGCTCTCGCGATTGATCACGCGCGAGACCGTCATCGGCGACACGCCAACGTGTGCCGCAACGTCACGAATCGTGACGCTCTGACTGGATTTTCGCCGCTGCCGTTCGATCGCCATGCCTTACCTCGCAGCTATGGTACCGCCCGGAAAATAGCCGCACCAATGGCGCGGCGGCGGACCATGGCTCGAGCGCGGCTATAATGGCACGCTCACCTCGCCGGCGGAGTCAGGTATGCGCAGCTGTATCAGGATCGTGTCACCGTCGGTGGCGCTCGTGACCGCGCTGCTGTTGGGCGGCGGTACGCCGAGCGCCTGGTCGGCGGATTCGGCCGGCGGCGATCCGCTCGCCGGCATGGACCGCTCGGTGCGCCCCGGTGACGATTTCAGCGCCTTCGTCAACGGCGACTGGGCCAAGAGCACCGAGATTCCGGCCGATCGCAGCACCACCTCGACCGGGCGTGATCTCGCCGAGCTGACCAACCGGCGCAACTCCGACCTGATTCGCCAGCTGGCCAGCTCCAACCCGCCGCGCGGATCGAACGAGCGCAAGGTCGCCGACTACTACGACTCCTTCATGGATGAGGCTACGATTGAGTCCAAGGGCCTGTCGGTACTCAAGCCGAGCTTTGATCGGATCGCCGCGATCTCCGACCGGGTGCAGCTGGCGCGCTATCTGGGCACGACGCTGCGCGCCGATGTCGATGTGCTGAACGCCACCAATTTCTATACCGACAACGTGCTTGGGCTGTGGGTGGCCCAGGACCTGGACGATCCGAGCCACTATTCGGTGTTCCTGCTGCAGGGCGGTTTGGGGATGCCCGACCGTGACTACTACCTGTCGGACTCGCCGCAGATGCAGGAAACGCGCGCACGCTACCGCGAGCATATCGTCGCCTATCTTAAGCTTGCCGGGATCGCTGACCCGGAGCACAAGGCAGCCGCGATCGATGAACTCGAGCGACGCCTGGCCGCAAGTCACAGCACCCGCACCGAGTCGGAGGACGTGCAGCGCGGCCACAATCACTGGACCCGCCGGCAGCTGCATACCGATGCGCCGGGACTCGACTGGGACGCGCTGCTGAACGCGGCCGGCCTGGGGCACGAGCGCAGCTTCATCGCCTGGCAGCCTGGCGCCCTAGAGACACTGGCTGCGCTGGCCGGCAGCGAGCCGCTCGCGACCTGGAAGGTCTACCTGCAGTACCACGCCATCACGCACCACGCCCGCTATCTGGGCAAGGCGTTCGTGGACGAGCAGTTCGCCTTCTATGGCAAGGTGCTGCAGGGTACGCCGCAAATGCCGGAGCGCTGGAAGCGCGCGGTGGCGGATACCGATCAGGCGCTCGGGCTCGCGGTCGGCAAACTCTATGTCGAGCGCTATTTCCCGGCCAGCAGCAAGGCCAGCGTCGAGCAAATGGTGCACAACCTGCTCAGCGCCTTTAGCACCGGTATCGACGCGCTCGATTGGATGGCGCCGCAGACCAAGACCGAAGCCAAGGCCAAGCTGGCGGCGCTCAGGGTCGGCATCGGCTATCCGGACCAGTGGCGCGACTACTCGGCCCTGAAGGTGGTGCGCGGCGATGCGTTCGGCAATGGCGAGCGTGCCGCGCTGTTTGAGCTGCAGCGCAATCTGCACAAACTCGGCAAACCGGTGGACCGCTCCGAGTGGGTGATGAATCCGCAGCTGGTCAATGCGGTCAATCTGCCGGCGCTGAACGCGCTGAACTTGCCGGCCGCGATCCTGCAGCCGCCTTATTTTGATCCGGATCGGCCATCGGTGATGAACTACGGCGCCATCGGCAGCATCATCGGCCATGAGATCAGTCACAGCTTCGATGATCACGGATCGCAGTTCGACTCGCGCGGACGACTGCGCGACTGGTGGACGCCCGAGGATCGCGCCCACTTCCACGCCGCCGGCCAGCTGCTGGTGGCGCAGTTCAACGCCTATCATCCGTTGCCGGATCTGGCGGTCAACGGTCAGCAGACGCTGGATGAGAACATCGCCGACGTGGCCGGTCTGTCCGCGGCCTACCACGCGTCACATCTGGCGGATGCAGCCGCAGCGAGCGCGGCCGCGCCGCTGCTCGACGGCTTCAACTCCGATCAGCTGTTCTTCATCAGCTTTGCGCTCAACTGGCGCGCGAAGTACCGCGATCCAATGCTGCGGCTGATCGTGGTCAGCGACGGGCACTCACCTTCCATGTATCGGGCTGACACCGTGCGCAACATCGATGCCTGGTACAGCGCCTTTGACGTCAAGCCGGGCGAAGCGCTGTATCTGGCGCCCGCCGAGCGCGTGCGCATGTGGTGAGCCGGTGGCGTGAGCGCCAGCGCGCTCACGGCAGGTAGTAGAGCTCGAATGAGCCGCCGATGCGCTGCACCGGCACGTGCTGCAGCAGCCAGGCATAGTCGTCGCGGTTCTCCTGCAGTGTCAGCAGCGTGATCGCGACCCAGCCATGCACCGGTCGATTCGGTGGCAGCACGGTAAAGGCCGGTAGCTGTTCGCGCGTCAGATCGGCCGTGCCCTTGTAGCCGATCCACAGCTGCTGCACGCCGCGCTGCTGCAGCACCTGCTCGAGGCGTCTGAGGTCCTGGCCGCCCCAGTCCAGATCCGAGTCCACCAGGATGTGCTCCGGGTGCTTTCCGCCCAGCACATTGAAATAGGCCAGATAGTCCGGCCATGCGAGCGCGACGCCCGCCAGCTGCCACGCCAGCAGCAGTGCCAACAGCGCGCGTGCGGGCAGCACCTGCCAGCGCCGCCAGCCGACGCTCAGCGCATGGCCGGCTCCCATGGCCAGCAGCGGCAATGCGATCAGCACGTGGCGCACGCCGATGTTGATGTGGCTATAGCAGCAGCAGAACACCAGGATCGAGATAAAGCAGACCGGCGGGGCGAGCAGATACAGGTCGGCATCGTGCAGGCCGCGGCGCGCCAGCAACGTTAGACCGGCAACGCCCAGTAGCAGCAGCGGCAGCGGCGATTTGACCGCCAGTGCGATCGGATAGAAATACCACCAACCATGGGCCGCGGTTTGGCCGAGCAGGAACGACAGGTGGCCGTGCTCGTTGTGCCATTCGACGCCCAGAATGTTCAGCGGCACCATCATGAAGCCCAGCGGCAACGGCACCCGCGCCGCCCAGCGGTACACCAGGTCGTGCAGCTGGCCTGAGTGACCGGCGTAGAAATCCAGGGCCGGACTGAGCGCCTGATCCGGCGTGATCAGGTAAACCAGCCGGGTGCCGTAGCTGCCCAGCAGAATCACGATCGCCACCAGCAGCGCGCCGGCCGCGCCGGCGCAGCGACGCGCAAGCATCCACGGAACCGGGGCGCTGTACGCCAGCAGTACGCGCAGCACGATCAGCGTTGCGGCCGCGACCCCGATGAACGGAATGGCCGACATCTTGGTCGCCATGGCGAGCCCAGCGGCCACTCCGAGCCACAGTGCCGCGCCCCAGCCGGGCGACTCGAACCAGCGCAACAGCAGGTACAGCGTCAGCATCGTCAACGCCGTGACCGGCACGTCCAGCGCCACGACCGCCGCGTGCCCCAGAATGACCGGCGTGCTGACCAGGAACGCCACCGCCAGCAGTGCCGCGCCGGCACCGAGCCAGCGCCGCGCCCACAGCCAGGTGGCACTCACCAACAGCAGCAGAAACGGCAGCATGCCCAGGCGCGCCAGCGTCAGCGAGCGCTCATAGCCGATCGGCGCGTCATACAGAAGCGCGCGCCCCTGAGCGTCGCCCAGCGGCAGCGGCTCGCCCTGAATTCGAACCCCGGCCAGGGTCGGCCCGATCGCGGCCGCCAGGCGCGCCAGCGGTGGATGCTGGTTGTCATATAGATATTCGCCGCGATCGATCAGCACCATGCCGGCGGCGATGTGCTCGGGCTCGTCCCAGAAGTTGCCGAACACGTGATAGGTACTGACGCACAGCACACAGGCCAGCAGTGCGAGTAACGCCGGTGCGACCGCGGCTGGCGGACGAGCGAAGGCCATGGATCCGATTATGCGTTATGTCACTGAGTGACCGATCGCGATCTGCACGGTAGCCTAGCAAGGCCGGACGATCGCCGGCGGCGATGGGATCGATCAATCGTGCGCGGATATTCGCTATGACTCGCGAAGCCACGGCTGCGGGCGTGTTCGAATTTGGGCCGGGCGGGGCCTTCCTGGGCTACTACTGCGATCCGCAGCGTCGCGGCTCCGACACCGGTGCGATCGTGCTGGGCGTGGGGCGGCGCGAGAGCCGCATCGCCCGCCGGCTCGCATCCCTCGGACTGGTGGTGCTGCAGGCCCAGCTCTTCAAGGATTTCGCCGACAAGAAACGTCGGTTGCAGTTCTATGACCAGTCCGGGGTCGCGGCTTGTCGTCAGGCCATCGACGAGATCATCACGCGCCGGGCGGTCAGGCAGGTGCTGCTGTTCGGGGATTGTGCCGAAGGCAACCTGGTATTCAATACCGCCGTGGCCGATGCGCGCGTGAGCGCGCTGGTGCTGACCAATCCGAACGTGCGCGACCTGGCGACCTTCATCGACAAGCTGCCGGATCGACTGTTCAGCCTGGTGCAATGGCGCCGGCTGCTGGCCGGCGATTCGAAACTGCTGCGGCGGATGTTTCGCGTGCTCGGCTCGGACACTGCCGAGCAGTGGCTCGCGGCGCAATCAAACCTGCACCAGGACGTGGTGATGCCGCGCGATCTGGATCGCAAGCTGATCGATCTGGTGCGCGAACGTGGCGTGCAGGTGCTGCTGATGTTCTGGCACGATCGGATCGGCTTGCGCTATTTCCGCCGCGCCCACGGCCGCAAGTTCGCCAAGCTGCAGCGCTCCGGGCGTTTCAAAATGCAGGTGCTGGCCACCCAGAGCGACGATGAGCCGGCCACCGATGACGGCGAATGCCTGTCGGCGGACGCGATCGCCGACTGGGCCGCGCGCGCGATCATTCCGCCCGCGGTCCGGGCGGCGGCCGATTCGCCCGGGGATACGCTGCTGCCGGACTGGTCGCCGTACCGCACCGTGCCCGAGCGCTTCGAGGCGATCGCACGGGCCTGCCCGGATCAGATCGCACTGCGCGACGAACAGGGCAGCCTGACGTACGCGCAGCTGGCGGCCGAGGTGCGGCGCGTCGCGCAGGCGCTGCGCTCGCTGCCGCCCGCCGACGGGCCGGTGGCGCTGCTGATGGAACACGAGCGGCGTTTTCCTGCTGCGCTGCTGGGCACCTGGGGCGCAGGGCGCATCTGCCTGCCACTGGATGCCGATCATCCGCTGGAGCGCAACCTGCGCATCGCCTCGCACGGCGGGGCCACCGTGGTCGTCACCAGCGCCGCCCTGGCCGCGCAGGCCCGGGCGCTGTGGCCGCCGGAGGTGCGCATTCTCGACTTGGACCAGCTGCCGGCCGCTGCGTCTGTCGATGCTGCGAGCGCACCGCTGCCGGCACCGGCGCCCGAGGATATCGCCTGCGTGATCTATACCTCGGGATCGACCGGCACGCCCAAGGGCGTATTTCAGAGTCATCGCGGCCTGCTGCAGGACGAAATGGAATCGGTGCAGTTTGCGCAGCTGTCGACCCGCGACCGGATCGCGCTGTTCTATCCACCGTCAGTGATTGCCGGCATGCGCACCCTGCTCAGCGGACTGCTGTCCGGCGCCAGCCTGCACCTGCTACCGCCGCGCCGCCTTGGGCGCAGCGCACTGACGCAGCAGATCCGGGAACGCGGCATCACACTGCTGCGCTCGTCGCCAACGCTGTTCCGCCACCTGGCCGACGCACTGCCGGCCGGCGCCTGCTTCGACGACGTGCGCCAGGCGATGCTGGGCGGCGAGCGCGTCGACTGGAGCGATTTCGACGTGTTCCGGCGTGCCTGCCGGCCGGATGCGCAGCTGCATGTGCACCTGGGCGCGACTGAATGCTGGACCGTGCACAGCGAATGGCTGGTCGATCCGACGGTGCGCGCCAGTGGCGCGCGGCTGCCGGTCGGGCGGGCGGTCCCCGGGCGGCCGATGCGCATCGTCGATGAGGCCGGTGCAACGCTGGCGGATGGCGAGATCGGCGAGGCCGAAGTGCACAGCCGCCATATCGCGCTGGGTTACTGGCGTGATCCGGCGCTGAGCGCGCGGGTGTTCCCGAGCGATCCGGACGATCCGCAGCAGCGTCGCTATCGCACCGGCGACCTGGTGCGCCGCCGTCCCGACGGCCTGGTCGAGTTCGTCGGCCGCAAGGACAACCAGATCAAGCTGCATGGTTATCGCATCGAGCCGAACGAGATCGAAGCGGCGCTCAAGAGCTGCGAGGCGGTGCGCGATGCGGCGGTGCTGGTACGGCGCGATGGCTCGGGCGCGCCGCGGGCCCTGGCCGGCTACGTGCAGCTGCGGGGCGGGGCCAGCGACAACGCGCTGCAGGGCATCCAGCGCCAGCTGAGCGAGCGGCTGCCGCCGTACATGATGCCGGCCGAGATCGTGGTGCTGGACGAGATGCCGTGGCTACCCAACTTCAAGATCGACCGGCAGGCGCTGGGCCGGATCGACGCCGCGCGCCTGAGCGCACGCCCGGCTGCCGATAGCTCACCGCTGGTGGGCGAGCTGATCGAGACCTTCAAGCGCCTCACCAAGGCCGCGGCGGCCACCCCGAGCGACAACCTGCTGACGCTCGGTGGCGATTCGCTGCTGGCACTGGAGCTGATGCTGGAGATTGGCCGGCGCTTCCAGGTCGTGGTGCCGGAGCAGGCGCAGGATCCGAGCCGCACCATCGAGCAGTGGGCGCGCGACATCGCCCAGTGGAGCCAGCTGGACGCCGCGCACTGGAGCAGCGGAGGCTGACCGCCGCGCGCTTATGGTCAGTGGCCCTGGGCGTGGCCAAGCGCCCAGACATAGGCCGCCACCGCCTGGACGTCCGCCGCTGCCAGCGGCGCACCGCCCAGCGGCGGCATCGACCCGAGCGTGCGCTTGGCATGCGGCACGCCCTGCATGATCGTGTTGGCGATTCCGCCGACGCTGCCATCGCTCCATAGCCATTGTCCGGTGCTCAGATCGGCGCCCACCATGCTGCCCTTGCCATCGGATGAATGACAGCCGCCGCAGGTGCCGTCGCTGGCTTCGCCGTGGAATATGCGCTCGCCCTGCTGCAACTGTTCGCGCGTGCCGCCCGGCGGCAGCGGCAACGAGTCGAGCGCTGGCCGCGCATCGTGCGCGCCGGCGGCTTTCGGCACGCTGACCGAGGCCAGAGTGGTCGGAGCGTCGGCGCCACCCCGCCAGGTGATGCGCCAGATGCGCCCGCGCTGGTCGTCGCTGACGAACAGCGCGCCGTCCGGCCCCATGGCGAGGCCCGTGGGCCGAAACTGCGCCCGGCCGGGCGCAATCTCGGCGCCGGCGAAACCGTCGGCGAACACCACGTAGGGCCCGGCGGCGCGGCCATTGTGCAGCGGCTGATACACCACGTCATAGCCGCCCTGCGGTCCGGGGGCGCGATTCCACGAGCCATGAAATGCGATGAATGCGCCACCGCGATACGGCGGCGGAAACTGCTGGCCCTGGTAGATCAGCAAATCGTTGGGGGCCCAGTGCGCCGGGAACCAGGCCAGCGGGCCGTGTTTGCCGGCACAGTCGCCGAGCGCGTGACCGCCATCGCCGCCGTACTCGGGCGAGAGCACCAGGCGCTGCTGGCTGCCGTCGAAGTAGCAGCCAGGCCAGCCGTAGTCGGCATCGTGTTGCAGCTGCATCAGCTCCTCGGCCGGCAACTCGCGGCCGATCGCCACGCTATACAGGTCCGGCCAGTTCTCACGCAGCTGGTCGCGGCCATGCTGGGTCACGAACAGACGACCGGCCGAATCGAACGACAGCCCCTCGCCGTTGCGGATGCCGGTGGCGTAGCGCTGTGCGGCTGAGAACTTCTGTCCGGTGCGATTGGCGTCAAAGCGCCAGATGCCGCCGCGGGTTGCGAGCTCGGTGCAGGGCGTCTCGCCGGGGGACTGCGGCATGCGGTTGGCCTGCTGGCAGGCGTTGGTGGCCGAGCCGGAGTCCATGAACAGGTTGCCGCGCGCATCGATCACGAACGGATGCATGTTGTGATCGCCCGTCATCGGCAGGCCCGAGACGATCACCGCCGGCGCCGCGGACGGCAGCAGCGCACCGCCGGACAGGCGGTAGCGCAGGATGCGATCGCCCTGTTCGGCGTACAGCGCGCCATGGTAGAGCGCGATGCCGGTGCCGCCGCTGGCGCCCTCGGCGGGGCTGCTGCCAAAGCGGCGGATCTGGTCGGCGCGACCGCTGGCGTGCGTGTCGCGCAAAGCCAGCAGGAAGCCGCCGGGCGGCGGCGGCGTTCGATACAGGAAGCTGCTCCAGGTATTGGCGTAGACATCGCCGTTGGCGGCGATGGCCAGGTGGCGCACGTGGCCGAGATCATCGGCAAACACGCTGGCGCAGAAGCCCGGTGGCAATACGATGCCGGGATCATCCCCCGGGCAGCGCTCGGCGGCCGCGACCACCGAGCTGGCGGCGAGCAGGATGGCCGCGAGTGCGAAGGCGCGCGTGTTGCCAAACACTGATGAAGAACCGCTCATGATCGTCTCGCTGGCGTATCTTCGGTCAGCACGGCGCCGGTGGCCATGGGCTGCACGTCGCGTCGGTAGATGCCCAGATAGCCGTGCGCCTCGACCGCGAATCCGGGCGGCGGCCCGCTGCGCGCGGCCAGCTCGGCCGCGGGCACGTCCAGATCCAGCCGCCGCGCGGCCACATCGATGACGATGCGATCACCGTTACGGACCTTGCCGAGTGGGCCACCGTCGCGACTCTCGGGCGCGACCTCGGCAATCGTCAGGCCCTTGAGGCACAGGCCGGAGAGCTGACCGTCGGTGACGAAGGCGACCTCGCGCGCCAGACCTGCGGCATCGATGGCGAACAGCACCAGCGAGGCACCGCCGCCCATGGCCGGACCGCCCTTGAGACCCTGGCCGCGCAGCACCAGCACCGAGCCCGGCTGGATTTTTTTGGCGGCGATGGCGTCCATCGCGCTGCGAGTGTTCTCGAATACCAGCGCGCGCCCGTCGAAGAACTCCGGCCGGCTGCCGTCACGGATGCCAAGCTTAACCACCGCACTTTCGGGTGCCAGTGAACCGCGCAGGATCGCGATCGACGGACCCGGGGACACCGGCCGATCCAGCGCTCGGATGATCTCGGTGTCCCCGACGGGCGTCGTGTCGAGGATCGCGCTGAGCGGGGTGCCCATCGCGGTCAGCGCGCTGGTATCGATCAGCGGTGCCAGCCGCTTAAGCATCGCCGCGGCGCCACCGGCGTCCTCGAACTGCTCGATGCGCACCGCGCCGTTTGGGCGCACCGCGCTCAAGACCGGCACCTTGCGCCCCATTTCTTCCCACAGCGCAAAGATGTCGACCGCCGTGCCGGCCTCGACCGCGGTCGCCTGCAGATGCTTGATGGCGTTGATCGAGCCGGACACCGCCAGCACCATCGCCACCGCATTGCGAAACGCTGCCTCGGTCAGCACCAGCCGCGGGGTCAGTCCCTCGTGCACCATGGCGACGATGCGCGTGCCGGCGCGCCGCGCCGCCTCGAACATCTTGTCGCTGTTGGCGCGCACCGGCGCTGAGCCTGGCACACACATGCCGAGCGCCTCGACCACGCAGTGCATGGTGTTGGCGGTGGCCATACCGGCGCACACGCCTGGACCGCGGATCGCCTGCTCGCTCAACTGCTGCATGCTGAATTGGCCGGCTTTGCCGAGCGCGGCGCCGACCGTTCCGGCGAACAGATCCTCGATATCGACGTGCTGGCCGCCGATCATGCCGGAGGCCTGGTAGCCGCCGATCACCAGCAGCGTCGGAATATTGAGCCGTCCGGCGGCCATCAGATGACCGGGCGGCGTCTTGTCACAGGAGGTCAGGCACACCATGCCATCGAGCACCGCCGCCTCGACCTGCGCCTCGATGTCATTGGTGACCAGATCGCGCGCCGCGAGGATATAGGAGCCGGAGCAGCCCGCCCCGGTGATGAAATCCGACGGCGCGGTGGTGCGAACTTCGAACGGCACACCGCCGGCGGCGCGGATCGCCTCCTTGACCACGCGCGCAACCCCATCCAGGTGCGCAAAGCACACCGCCAGTTCGGACGAGGAATTCACCACCGCGATCTTCGGCTTCTGCATGTCCTCGTCCGACAGCCCGAGCGTGCGCCAGTGGGCGCGGCGGATGGGCGAGTTGGCCGCAAGGCTGCGCAGCGGCGTCACGGGCGCTCTCCGGAGACCGATAGCGCCGAGGCCAGTGCCGCCGCTGACGGCAGAGCGGTGCGCCGCCGCAGTACCGCGCCGATGCCCAGCGCGCAGGCGCACAGGATCGCCGGAAACAGCGCCAGTTGCGCGTAGCTGTGCAGTACTGATCCGCTGGTGAGTACCAGGCCCCCAAGAATTGGGCCGAGGATGCCGCCGAGCTTGGCTACCGAGGTCGCCCAGCCCGCGCCGCTGGCGCGTATCGAGCTCGGGTAGTACACGCCGGCCAGCGACAGGATGCCGAAGTGGCCGCCGCTGATGAGCACCACCGCCAGGATCGCAAACGGCAGGAACACCGCGTGCGGTACCAGGCCCAAGCCCATCACCAGCAACACCGGCACCGCCAGCGCCGGATAGAACGCCACGCAGCTGGCCCCGCGCCGGTCGGTAAAGCGCATTAGCAGCAGACCCGCGACCGCGCCCAGCAGACTGCCGGCCGAGGCCACCAGCGCCGAGGTATGGCGCGGAAAGTGCAGCTCTTCGACCACGGTTGGACCCCAGGAGGCGATGAAATAGATCGCGAGCGAACTGCAAAAGTAGCCCAGCCACAGCAGTGGCGTGATCGCACGCAGATCGCCGCGAAACAGCTGCGCCGGACGAAAGGCGCGCTCGGCCATCACTTCATCCGCCACCACGAAGCGATCGGTCGGCGCGATGTCGAGCTTGGGATCGAGTCGCTTGAGCGTGCGGTAGAGCAGCTGCGGCTGCTGGCCTTTGGCGGCCAGAAAGCGCACCGATTCGGGCAGCACCAGCCACAGGCCCGCGGCGCACAGCAGCGAGCCTACGCCGCCGGCCAGGTACACGCCCTGCCAGCCATGCGTGGGCGCGATCCAGTTGGTCATCGGACCTGCGATCGCGGTGCCGACGCTGTATCCCATCATGATCACGGTCACCACGGTCGAGCGCATGCTGGAGGGTACGAACTCGATATTGAGCGCCCAGGCCAGCGGCAGCATGCCGCCCAGCGCCAGCCCATCGATGAAGCGCAGTGCCAGCAGCGCGTGGTAGCTGCCCGCAAGCGACACCGCCGCGGTCAGCACCGCAAAGGCCAGCGCGGCACCGATCAGCGTCGGCCGGCGGCCGACGCGATCGCCGATGTAGGACAGCATAAATCCCCCCAGCATCATGCCGACCAGGCCGGAGGAGACCACGATGCCGCCCTGCACCTTGCTCAGGCCGAGCTGGTCGTGCATGTACGGCAGCGTGAAGCCGATCAACATCATGTCAAAGCCGTCGAACGCCGTGATCAGCCATGACAGTGCGATCAGTCGATAGTTGAAGGCTCCGAGGCGGCGCCCGTTGATGAGCGCCGAAACATCCACGGTCTTCGGCGGACTCATCATGCTGTTCTTAGTTCTCGAGGTTGTGGCGGATGCGCTGCCGAAGCGCGGCGATGTCGATCGTGTGCACGCTGCCGCTGCCGGCCAGGTCGAGGGCATGTGCGGCTGCAGCGCCCATCGCAATGCACGGTCCCATCACCCGCACCGAGGACAGTGCCGTAGAATCCCCGTCGATGCAACGACCCACGGCGCACAAGTTGTCGGCGCCGGCCACCGCGAGCGAGCCAAGCGGCACGGTGTGCACGTGGTCTTCCGGGAACACCTCCCAGACGTATCCTTCGCGATTGTGGTGCTGCTCCAGCGGCCAGGAGCAACGGGCGATCGCATCGTCGAACTTGGTGGCCGCGCGCACCTCCTCGGTGGTCAGGTGGTGCGTGCCGACAATCCAGCGCGTCTGCCGCATGCCGGGCAGGCCGTAGGCGCGGATGCGCGCCGAGCCGAAGGCCTCGGGAAACTCGTGGTGCAGAAATTCCAGCGTGCGGTCGGCTTGTTCCTTGCCTTCGATCTGCTTGACCGCGGCCTGGAACGGATCGAGCGGATTCTCAATGTGCGTCATGTTGACGATCGCAACGTTGCGTCCGGGATAGCTGGCGGCGAAGCCGTCGCGCCGCATCATGCCGTAGTGCTCGCCGCGCTCGTGGATGCGAGCCGCCATCTCGTCCCAGCCCGGCTTCTTGGCGTCGTTGAAATCCTCGATCACCAGCATCTGCGAGCCGTACACCTGGCCGTTCTTGTGCATGCGGCAATCGAAACCAGCCTCCCAGGTGATGGCGGCATCGCCGGTGGCATCGACGAAGCTGGTGGCGCTGATGCGCACATCGCCGTAGCGCGTGGCGACATCCAGTGAATTCAGCCGGCGGCCATCGCGATTGACCTTACGGATGATGCCGCCGGTCAGCGGCGTGACACCCGCGGCCAGCACCGCCTTCTCGACCCAGCGCCCGAGCGCCACCTCATTGTACATCGCCACTTTCATCACGCCGCCGGCGATCACCTTCACATCGCTGCTGGCGCCCAGGTCGTGCAGGATCTCATCGGCGATGCCGTGGGTGAGCTGGCGCCCATCCGGGCCCGGCGTATAGAGCCCACAGAACATGCCGATGATCGAATTGACCGCCTGGCCGCCCAGCGTCGGCAGGCCGTCCGCGAGGATGACCTCGCGGCCGGCACGCGCCGCCTCGATGGCGGCCGAGATGCCCGACGCCCCGGAGCCGACCACGCAGATGTCGCAGCCGCGCTGCAGCCGCGGCGGGCTGCCGGCGCGCGCAACGATCCGCGTCTGCGGATCAAACGGCCGATTCAGCACGACGGCGTCTTAGAACTTGCGCTGCACCGTAAGGCCATACTCGCGCGGCGGAGCCGGATTGCCCTCCTCACGACCGAAGAACGTGATCAAGCTCAGCTTGCCGTAGAAGTATTCCTTGTCGGTCAGGTTGCGTCCCCACAGCGACGCCTGCCACTTCTTGCTGGCGGAGTCCCAGGTGATCCGGCCGTTGAGCAGCGTGTAACCACCCTGGTTGTCGGTCTGACCGCAACCGGCGGTACTGCCGGCGCCGAAGCAGCCATTGTTGGCGGCAAAGTAGATGGTGGACTGGTAGGTCAGGTCCAGGCGCGGCGTCAGTCGGCCGCCGACCATCGGCAGGCTGTACTGCACACCGAGCGCGCCGGTGAACTTGGGTGTGCGCGGTGAGTAGCAGGTCTCACCGCCGCACTGATCGCCGGTCAACAGCAGCGGATTGCCGCCGCTGGATTCCAGCCAGTAGTTGAGGTAACCGAAGCTGCCATCGACGCGGAAATTGTCGATCGGCTCGGCCTGCAGTTCGCCCTCCAGTCCCCAGATGCGCGCGGTGCCGGCATTGACCTCGCGGAACCAGTTGACGCCAGCCGAATCGAGCTGCTGTGAGAAGGTCTGCTGATCGAGGTACTTCGAAAAATAGAAGTCGGCGTTGAAGCGTACCCGGTGATCCCAGAACTCGGACTTCTCGCCGAGCTCCGCGGTGCGCAGGTATTCGGGCCGGAACGGCGTGGTCTGCAGCGCGTCGGCCGGTCGCGGGCTGAAGCCGCCACCCTTGAAGCCGGTGGAATAGCGCACGTACGTCATGACGTCGTGGGTCCACTGGTAGTTGACCGAGAAGTCATAGTCGAAATGGGTGGTCGAGGTCGGCACGTACTGGCCGATGACGTTGCCGGCGGTGCTGGTGACGGTCGGATCGAAGTTGGTGATCCAGATCGTGGCATCCTTCTTGTCCGAGGTGTAGCGGCCGCCGCCGGTGATCGACAGCGGATCGGTGAGCTGATACACCCCGTGCGCAAACACCGCCCAGTTCTCGGTCTTCTGTGACACGTATTGGTCCTGCTCATGGATGCAGACCGCCGGATTTTGCACCGTGCACGGATACAGCACGTCATAACCGCGATCGGAGTCCTGCGCGGTGTAATAGAACGCACCGGTGGCCCAGTCGAGCCGCGCGACCTTGCCGGTCAGCGTCACTTCCTCGGTGAACTGGTGATGGCGCGCATCATCGTAGGTGGTGTTCTCGGACAGCGTCGCACCGGCAGAGTTACGGCCATACTGATTGGTGAACTTGCGGTAGGCGGTCACGGCCTTGAGGCTGATGTCGTCATTGAGCTTCCAGTCGAAGGTGCCGTTCAGGCCCCAGTGATCCAGGTCGTTGATGTTGGGCACATTGCGACCGGAAATGGGATCGGTGCCGAACTGGTTGTAGCTGGTATAGAAATTGTTGGTCAGGAAGCGCTCGTCATAGCCGATCGGCTTACCAAGATAGGCGGCCGGACCGGCGGTCGCGACGCCCAGCGAGCCGTAGGTCAGATTGCCCCAGAGCTCGTTCGGGAACGCTCCCGGAAACGCACCGGCGATCACGGTGTACTTATCCGCCGGGCCTTCCTCACTCTGATGCGTGACGTCGTAGATCAGATTGAATTCCGCATTTTGACTGAGCAGAAAGCGAAACGCGGCGCGGCCGGACTGGGTGTTTTCATTGCCCTGGCTGCCGGTCTGGCAGTTGCTGTGAGGGTCAATGGCCGGCGGCAGGGTGCCGAGGCTGCCGGCGCCATTGACGCAGACGTAGTCCAGCGTCTTGAAGTAGCCATCGGCGGTCCGGCTGGCGAACGAGAAGCGCGCGTTCAGGAAATCGGGGATCATCGACACGTCGGCCATCGCCCGTGCGTTGAGGCGATTGAAGTTGCCGACGGTCAGTTCCGCATAGCCCGAGTCATCGCCCTGCGGCTTGACCGAGATCATACGCACGGTGCCGCCCTCGGCGTTCTTGCCGAACAGCGTGCCCTGCGGACCGCGCAGCACTTCGACCCGTTCCAGGTCCAAAAGGTCGAGCATCGCGCCCTGCGGTCGACCGATGTAGACATCGTCGATGTAGATCGGCACGCCGGGCTCGAACGACAGGATGTTGTCGCCAAGACCAATGCCGCGGATGAATGCGGCCATGGTCGCGCCCCAGCCGGCACCGAGCGGTGCCAGCACCGTGCTGGGCACGTAGGCACCGACATCGGCGATATTGGTGAGGTTGCGCTCTTGCAGTGCCTGGGCGGTCAACGCGGTGATCGCGATCGGCGTGGTCTGCAACTGCTCGTCGCGGCGCTCAGCCGAGACCACCACCTCTTCGAGTCCGCCGGTGGCAGCCGGCGTGTCGGTGCTGCTGGTCTGCTGCGCCCACGACGCCGGGGCTGTCAGAAGACCGCTCAGGCAGGCCAGGACGCTCAGGCGCAGCGCGCCGTGTGCACGAATTCTCATAGCTGTTCCCCCTACTTACCGCGTGTCGGTACGTTATTATTGCGCTGCAACAACGCTGTCGCAGCCGTCCATGAAGGAAAAACGGTAGCATCGAACCGCGCCGGGCAGAATGCAGCATTAGGTGCGATCAGCTTTCTCCCCCGGCGAACATTCGCCCCAAGCACCGCGCGCGCCCGGTGCGTCATCCAGTTAAGCGGTCGTGGGAACAGGGACGTGAACAGCCTTCTCAACCTGAACGCCTTTCTTCGAGTAGCGCGATTGCGCAGCTTCTCGGGCGCGGCGCGTGAGCTCGGGGTCGCGCCCTCGGTGGTCACCAAGCGCATCAGCCAGCTCGAGCAGGCGCTCGGTACCCGGCTGGTGAACCGCTCGACCCGCGGTTTGACGCTGACCACGGCGGCCGAGGGCCTGCTGCCGCGATTCGTGCGTCTGGTGGCCGAATTCGACGAGCTGTTCAAGAGCGGCTCGGCCGATGACCCGCAGGTCGACGGCACGCTGCGCATCAAATCACCGACCACGGTGACCACCGAATTTCTGGGCAGCGCCTACAGCGAGTTCCTGCAGCACAACGCCGGGGTCGATCTGGAGATCGTGCTGGTGGACCGCTCGGTCAATCCGCTGGAGGAGGGCTTCGACTGCGCCATCGGTGCACTGCCGGTGTCGTACCCGAACGTGCTCGACATTCCGTTGTGCCCGTACGAGCTGGTGGTGTGCTGCGCGCCGAGCTACCTGCGCGGTCGCAGCGAGCCGCGCCACCCGACCGATCTGGTGGACTACGAGTGCCTGACCACGACGCTGTTTCGCACCAGCTGGGTGTTCGAGAGCACCCGCGGGGCGCTGAGCGTCGAGGTGCACTCGCGCCTGCACTCGAGCGACGGCCGGGTGATGCGCGAGGCCGCCCGCCACGGCGTCGGCATCGCCGTGCTGGCGCGCTATCTGGCGGCCGACGATATCCGCTCGGGCCGGTTGGTGCCGCTGCTGCAGGAATACCCACTGGCCAAGCATTGGCTCAAGGCGCTGGTACCGAACATGAAGATGAGTCGACCGGTGGTGCGCGAATTCATCGCCTTTCTGAAGACGCGGCTGCAGGATGCGCCGTGGGAAGCGCAACGTCATGCGACCGCACCAGTCAGCGGTTCGTGATTTGCGAACGCTGATCGCGCCGAGGACGGTGTTCTTGAGCTGCGCTGCGACCGTTACTATCAGCCCCGGGGGCCTGCACCGGTGAAGCTCAGCGACGACGAAAAAGCGATGCTCGATGGCAGCCGCGGCAACGCTCGCCGCAAGGCCATGGAGCTGCTGGTGCGCTACGCCGAGGCCCTGGGAGCGAGCGGCTTTGTCGAGACCAGCAATGTCGCCGGTGTGCCCGGCGCCGCCACGCCGTTCCTGCAGCAGCACTACCGCGCGGCCGGCAGCAGCAGCTACGCGGCGATCTTTTCCTATTTCGATCTGGACAGCGATGAGCTGCTCGAGGTGCCGGTGGCGGCCACGCATACCTGCCACCTGCAAGGCGGCTACGACCCGGAGCAATGGCAGCTGCTGGGCGGCAAGCCGGAGGCGGTGCAGCTGGCGCAGGGCAGCGAGCAATTCGTCCAGGATCGCGGGGTACAGATTCTCAAGACCTGCACGCCCTACCAGGTCGGTAACGTACCGCGCTTCGGCGAGCACTGCGCCTGGATGGAGTCATCGGCGGTGGTGTATTGCAACTCGGTGCTCGGCGCACGTACCAACACCGAGGGTCGCGAGAGCACCAGCGCGGCGATGCTGACCGGCCGCGTGCCGGACTGGGGCTTTCACCGCGACGAGTGTCGATCAGGCTCGCATCTGATCGAGGTCGAATTCCCGGTCGAGAGCATGATGGACTGGGGCATGCTCGGCTACTTCGTCGGTGCCGCCGTGCAGGAGCGCATTCCGGTGCTGCGCGGACGCTACGCGGTGCCGGATTTGATCCGGCACAAGCACTTCGGTGCTGCCGCCGCCTCCTCCGGCGGTGTCGAGATGTATCACCTAGTCGGCGTGACTCCGGAGGCGCCGAGCGAACAGCAGGCACTCGGCGCGCGCCGGCCGGTGGAGATCATCCGCTACGGTGCCGAGGAGCGACGCCAGGTCTACCGCGACCTTAACTCGCGCGCCCGCGACGCCGACGTCGATTTCGTCATGCTCGGCTGTCCGCACGCGGCACTCGAGCAGCTGCGCGAGGCCGCACGGCTGCTGCAAGGACGCCACATCAGCGCCAACTGCAATCTATGGATCTTTACCGCACGTGCGATCAAGCTCGAGGCCGAGCGCGAGGGCCTGGTGCAAGTGTTGCGCGCGGCCGGCGCCGTGGTGCTGACCGACACCTGCTCCGCCATCGGCCAGGCGCTGCCGCCCGGCACCCGGGTGGTAGCGCTCGACTCGGCTAAGCAAACGCACTACCTGCCGGCGATCATGGGAGTGCAGGCCTGGTTTGGCAGCACCGGCGACTGCATCGATGCGGCGATCAGCGGCCACTGGCGCGGCGAGCTGCGATGAGCTCGAGCCTGACAGCCGAGCGCATCGTGATCCTGCATGGCCGCAAGGTGGTGGGCGGCGTGGCCGAGGGCGAGGCGCTGGTCACGCACGACACCATCTCCGGCTGGGGCGGGGTCAACCCGATGGCCGGGGTCATCATCGAAACACGCCACGAGCTGCGCGGCCGCAGCTTCAAGGATAAGGTGTTGGTGTTTCCCGGCGCCAAGGGCTCCTCGGGCTGGTCGGTGGTGTTTCACCTGACGCGACTGGCGGGAACGGCGCCCAGGGCGATGGTGTTCAACGAGATGACGACCAAGGTGGCACTCGGCGCGGTGGTGATGCGCTGCCCGTCGGTCACCGATCTGGATCAGGATCCGCTCGCGGTTATCGAGACCGGCGACTGGGTGCGGGTCGACGGCGATGCCGGCACCGTCGAAGTGCGCAAGAGGATAGCGCCTGCCTCTTAAATGAATAATCTGCGCCAGCGTACCCTGGTGGGGCTGGGGTGGAACGGCGCCGCGCGGCTGCTCGGCCAGCTGCTGCAGCTGGCCACCACCGTGGTGCTCGCACGACTGCTCAGCCCGAAAGACTACGGCCTCCTGGGCATGGTGCTGGTGTTCACCGGCTTCGCCGCCTACATCGCCGATATGGGTCTGGGCGCATCGATCGTCCAGCGCAGCGAGCTATCGGATCGGCACCTGAACTCCGTCTTCTGGCTGAGCCTGCTCAGCGGCCTTACGCTGTCGGTGCTGTTCGTCGCCGGCGCGCCGCTGGTCGCACGCTTCTACGACGAGCCGCGGCTGCGGTGGCTGACCGTTGCCATCGCCGCGAATTTTTTCCTGGGCTCGCTCAACGTGGTGCAGAACGCGCTGCTCGAGCGGGCGCTGAATTTTCGCGCCAAATTCTGGATCGAGACCACGGCCACCTTGAGCGCTGGCACTGCCGCGCTGGTGCTGGCGCTGGCTGGCGCCGGGGTCTGGAGCCTGGTCGCCCAGGCGCTGACCCTGACGGCGGCCCGGGTCGTGGTGATGTGGGCGCAATCGTCGTGGCGGCCGGCGCTGGCGTTCGAGTTCGCGGCCATTCGCGAACTGATGCGTTACAGCGCGCACCTGCTGGGTTTCGGCGTGGTGGTGTACTGGTCGCAGAACATCGACAAGCTGGTGATTGGACGCACCATCGGCAGTGCCGCGCTCGGTATCTACAGCCTGGCAGACCGACTCATGCGCCTGGCGCAGGCCAACATCAACGACGTCAGTACCACGGTGATGTTCCCGGCACTGTCGAGCATCCAGCACGACGTGCGCGCCGTCGGCCAGGCGTACCTGCGCGGCACCCGCATGATCGCGCTGCTGACTTTCCCGACCATGATCGCGCTCGGCGTGCTGGCCCAGCCGGCGGTGCTGGTGGTTTACGGCAGCCGCTGGCAGGACTCGATCCCAATCCTGCAGCTGCTGTGTGTGGCCGGTGCCGCGCTGACCACCTACAGCACCGCCGGCTGGCTGTTCCTGTCGCAGGGGCGCACCGACATCCTGTTCTACCTCGGCATCTATTCGGTGATCGTGCGTACCACCGGCGTGCTGATCGGCTCGCGCTGGGGTCTGATCGGAGTAGCCTGGGCCTATGTCATCGGCTGCTACTTATTTATCTGGTACCCGAACTGGGCCAGCGCCGCGCGCCTGCTGGGGCTGAGTTTCACCACGCTGCTGCGCAATGTGGCCGGCCCGTTTGCCTGTGCCGCGACCATCGGCGTGCTGCTATGGGCCAGCGATCACTTCCTGTGCCGTGGCCTGGCGCCGGCCGCGCGACTGGCGTTGCAGCTGCCGCCGGCGGCCGTCGGCTATCTGCTGCTGCTGCGGCGGTTGCGCTTGCAGGCCTGGGTCGAAGTTGCGCATATTCTGCGGGACATGGGCGTCGCACGCGGCCGCTGGCTGCACTGGCTGCTCGCACCCGGCTAGACACAGGAACTCCTCATGAACGCTGATCTGAAACAACTGCATTCCCAGGTTTCCGGCTTTCCACTGGTGATCGACGGCCGCACGGTCGCCGGTGCCGCGACCTTGGAAGTGATCAATCCGGCCACCGGCCGCAGCTTCACGCAATGCGCGCGCGCCGATCGGGCGCAGCTTGAGCTGGCGGTGGCGGCCGCCAAGCGCGCATTCCCGGCCTGGTCGGCCACCCCGATCGCGCAGCGCCGCGCCGCGCTGCTGCGCATCGCCGATGCACTGGCAGCGCGCAGCGCCGAGTTCGCCCGCCTGCTCACGCAGGAGCAGGGCAAGCCGCTGGCAATGGCGACTCGCGAGGTCAACGGCGCGGTCGCGATGATCCGCGCGATCGCGGCCATGGATCTGCCGGACAAGATCCTGAGCGAGTCCGATACCGACCGTATCGTGCAGCAACATGCGCCGCTGGGCGTGGTGGCCGCGATCACGCCGTGGAATTTCCCGCTCAGCCTGCTGATGTTCAAGATGCCGCCGGCACTGCTGGCCGGCAACACCGTGGTTGCCAAGCCGGCGCCGACCACGCCGCTGACCACGCTGCTGTTCGGCGAGCTGTGCATCCCGCACCTGCCGCCTGGCGTATTCAACGTCATCGTCGATCACAACGACCTGGGCGGTGCTCTCACCCAGCACCGCGACGTCGCCAAGGTCGCCTTCACCGGTTCGACCGCCACCGGCCGCAAGGTCCTGGCCAGCATCGCTGACACGATCAAGCGCGTGACGCTGGAACTGGGCGGCAACGATGCTGCGATCGTGCTGGACGATGTCGATGTCAAGCAGATCGCGCCGCGGGTGTTTCAGGGCGCCATGATGAATTCCGGCCAGGTGTGTCTGGCGGTCAAGCGCCTGTTCGTTCCCGACTCATTGTATGAGGCGATGTGTGCCGAGCTGGCGACCTTGGCCAACGCGATGGTGGTCGGTGACGGTCTGGAGCCGGGAACCCAGATGGGGCCGCTGCAGAACAAGGCGCAGTTCGAGCGCGTCCAGGGCTTTCTCGAGGATGCGCGCACGCACGGCAAGATCATCGCCGGCGGCAAGGCACTGCCACGTGACGGCTACTTCATCGCCCCGACCATCGTGCGCGACATCCCGGACAGCGCCCGGCTGGTGCGCGAGGAACAGTTCGGGCCGGTGCTGCCGGTGCTGCGCTACTCCAATCTCGACGATGCGATCGAGCGCGCCAATGACACCGAGTACGGCCTTGGCGGCACGGTGTGGGGCAGCGATTCCGCACGCGCCTACGAGGTCGCGCGTCGCCTGACCTCCGGCACGGTATGGGTCAACAAGTCGCTGGAACTGCGCCACGACATTCCGTTCGGTGGCGCCAAACAATCCGGTCTCGGCACCGAAATGGGCCAGGAAGGGCTGCAGGAGTACACGCAGGCCAAGATCATCAACATGGCGAAGTGATCGGCCGCTGATGCCGGCCAGTCCCGAAGTTGCGGGACGGCAGGCTGCTCAGTAGAGTGCGGAGGTTTTTTTGTCGCCATCACCAGCCGTTGCCAGTGCCCCCCGAGAAGCCACCTTCCTCGAGCGACCCGCAGTCCTGGGTCGTCCATAAATTCGGCGGCTCTAGCGTCGCCGATGCGCGCTGCTTCGAGCGCGTCGCGCAGATCGTCGAGTCGCAGAGCGTGAGCGCGGCGGCGGACGAGGCCGTGCCACGCCCGCGGCTGGCGATCGTGCTGTCGGCCTGCAAGGGCGTGACCGATGCGCTGCTGGAGCTGGTCAACCTGGCCGAGTCGCAGCAGCCTGGCTGGCAGCAGCGCCTGGCTGCGCTGCGCGAGCGGCACGCCGACATCGGCGCTGAGTTACTCGATCGGCGAGCGGCCGCTGAGTTCCTGAACGAGTTCGAGCGTGACATGGCCGATATCACCGGCGTGCTGCAGACCACCAGCATGATGCGCTCGGCCGCGCAGACGGTGCGCGACCTGTGCGCCGGCTACGGCGAGATCTGGTCGACGCAGCTGTTCCGGCGCTACCTGGAGCGGCGCGCCGTGCGCGGCGGGGTGCAGTGGCTCGATGCGCGACGCTGCGTGACAGTGGAGTGGGGGCCGCTCGGCCCGGCGGTGCAGTGGCAGGAATCGCGCCTCAAGCTGCAGGCCATGCTGCCGGCGCAGGCGCCCAGCACGCTGGTAGTCACCGGTTTCATCGCCAGCGATCCGCGCGGCGTTCAGACCACGCTGGGGCGCAACGGCAGCGACTTTTCCGCCTCGATCTTCGGTGCCTTGCTGGACTCGAGCGAGATTCACATCTGGACCGACGTCGACGGCGTGCTGTCGGCCGATCCGCGTCGCGTGCCGGACGCGCAGGTGATCGATTCGCTGTCGTACAACGAGGCGATGGAGCTGGCCTACTTCGGCGCCAAGGTGATCCATCCGCAGACCATGGCGCCGGCTATTGGTCGCGACATCCCGATCTGGATCCGCAACACCTTCGCGCCCGAGCGTCCCGGAACCCTGATCTGCGCGCAGCCAAACTCGGTGCTGCCAGTCAAGGGCATCACCAGCATCGAGAACGTCGCACTCATCAACCTCGAGGGCGCCGGCATGATCGGCGTGCCCGGCACCGCGCACCGGCTGTTCGGCGCGCTGCGCGAGGAGAGCATCTCGGTAATCCTGATCTCGCAGGGCAGTTCGGAGCATTCGATCTGTTGCGCGATTCCGCAGGTGCAGGCGGTGCGCGCCAAGAGCGTGCTGGAAGCGGCGTTCGCGCGCGAGCTGGCCGAGGGCCAGATTCAGAACGTGGACGTGACCCCGGAGCTGGCGATCCTGGCGGTGGTCGGCGACGGCATGGCCGGTATGCCCGGAGCCTCGGGCAAGGTCTTCGGTGCGCTCGGCAACGCCCGCATCAATGTGCGTGCGATCGCGCAGGGCGCCTCGGAGCGCAATATCTCGGTGGTGGTCGACGGCCGCAACGCCACCCGCGCCCTGCGCGCGACCCACGCCAGCTTTTATCTGTCGCCGCACACGCTGTCGATCGGCGTGATCGGGCCGGGAACGGTCGGGCGCGTGCTGCTGGATCAGCTCGCCAGCCAGAGCGAGCGTCTGGCACGCGAATTTCACATCGATCTGCGGGTGCGCGGGATCCTGCGATCCAGGCAAATGCGGCTGGCGGACCTGAGCGTGCCACTGGCGCACTGGCGCGAGGACCTCGAACGGCACTCTCAGCCGGCCGACCTGGCGCGCTTCATCGAGCACGTGCGGGTCGACTATCTGCCGCACACGGTGCTGATCGATTGCAGTGCCGACGCCGAGGTCGCCGGACACTACCGCGACTGGCTGGAGGCGGGGATTCACATTGTCACGCCAAACAAGAAGGCCAATAGCGGCTCGCTGGCCTATTACGAGAGTCTCAAGAGCGCGCGCCGCGCCAGCGGCGCGCACTATCTGTACGAGACCACGGTCGGTGCCGGCCTGCCGGTCATCCAGACGCTGCGCGATCTGCGCGAGACCGGTGATGACATCACACGCATCGAGGGCATCTTCTCGGGCACGCTGGCTTACCTGTTCAACGTCTATGACGGCAGCACGCCGTTCTCGGCGATCGTGCGCGAGGCCAAGCAGCGCGGCTACACCGAACCGGACCCGCGCGACGACCTGTCAGGCACCGACGTGGCGCGCAAACTCATCATCCTCGGACGCGAGATGGGCCTGCGGCTGGAGATGAGCGATGTGGAGATCGCCAGCCTGGTGCCCGCGGACCTGGCATCCGGCAGCAGCGAGGACTTTCTGGCCGGGCTTACGCGCTATGACGAGCCCATGAAGCGCCGCTACGAAGACGCGCGCGCGCGCGGGCGGGTGCTGCGTTACGTCGGCGCACTGTCGGCTGACGGCCGCGCCACGGTCGGACTGGCAGAACTGGAAGCGCGCCACGCCTTCGCCAACATCGCGCTGACCGACAACGTGGTGCGCTATGCCACCGCGCGATACTGCGACAATCCGCTGATTGTGCAGGGACCCGGCGCAGGTCCGGCGGTCACGGCCGGTGGCGTGTTCGCCGACCTGCTGCGGCTGGCGACTTATCTTGGGGCGCGGCTGTGAGCGCTGCGAGTTCCAGCGGACGCGAGTCCGCCACGGCGTTCGCGCCGGCCTCGGTCGGCAACGTCGCGATCGGTTTCGACATACTGGGGTTCTCGGTGGATGCGATCGGCGATCGCGTCACCGCCCGCCGGCGGTCGCTGCCCGGCGTCAGCATCCACTCGATTCGCGGGCCAGTGCAGGATCTGCCGCTCGAGGCGGCCAAGAACACCGCCGGTCGGGCGGTGATCGCGCTGGCCGAGGAACAGCCGCTATCGTTCGGATTTGAGCTGGAAATCGACAAGGGCATTCCACTGGCTTCCGGCCTGGGCGGATCGGCGGCCTCGGCGGTGGCCGCGGTGGTGGCGGCCAATGCGTTGCTGCCGCAGCCGCGTGCGCCGCTCGATCTGCTGCGCTACGCGATGCAGGGCGAGGCGGTCGCGAGCGGCTCGATGCACGTGGATAACATCGCGCCATCGCTGTACGGCGGGCTGGTGCTCACGGTCGGCATCGATCATCCGCGCGTCAAGCAGATTCCGGTGCCGGATTCGATTCGCGCGGTCATCGTGCACCCGCACATGTTCCTGTCCACGCGCCAGGCGCGTGCGATTCTCAAGGGCAGCGTCGAGATGGCCGATTTCGTCTGGCAGACCGCCAATCTGGCGGGATTCATCTCCGGCTGCTACACCAACGATCTGGACATGCTGCGTGAATCGTTCGAAGACGTGGTGATCGAGCGGCAGCGCGCGGCGCTGATTCCGGGTTTCGCTCAGGTGCGGCGCGCGGCGCTGTCGGCCAGCGCGATCGGCTGCTCGATTTCGGGCGCCGGCCCGACGGTGTTCGCCTGGTGTCTGCAGGCGCACGCGGCCGGGGTGCGCGAGGCAATGGTGCGCGAGTTCGCCAATCACGGCCTGCAGTCGGATCACTGGATCAGCACGATCGAGCCGCGGGGCGCGCGTGTCACCGGCTGATGTTGTTCGCTAGCACCCGCAACCCGCGTCACCAGCTCGACTTCGGCGGCGCACTGACGCGCGGCCTGGCGCCGGACGGTGGCCTGTATGTGCCGACCGAGTGGCCGCAGTCAGCGCCGGCGGTGAGCCCGCAGGACCTGCCGGCTCTGGCAACGCAGCTGCTGGCGCCATTTGTGGCCGGCACCAGCCTGGCACCGCAGCTGGCCGAGATCGACCGGAGCGCATTCAACTTTCCGGCCCCGCTGGTGCCGCTGGGGCCGGGCGACGCGGCGCAGGTGCTGGAGCTTTTCCACGGCCCGACCGCCGCATTCAAGGATTTCGGCGCGCGTTTTCTGGCCGCTTGCCTCGCGCGTCTGCCGCGCGCCGGCGGTCGTGCGCTGAAGATTCTGGTCGCCACGTCCGGGGATACCGGGGGCGCGGTGGCGGCCGCGTTTCATCACCAGCCTGGCATCGAGGTGGCGGTGCTGTTCCCGCACGGCCAGGTGTCGCCGACGCAGGAGCGGCAGTTGACCTGCTGGGATGACAACGTGCGCAGCCTTTCGGTGCGCGGCAGCTTCGATGACTGCCAGCGGCTAGTCAAACAGGCTTTTGCCAGCGCGCCGCTGCGCGCTCGCTTCGAGCTGTCGTCGGCCAACAGCATCAATCTCGGGCGGCTGCTGCCGCAGACGGTGTTTTACTGGGCCGCAAGCCTGCAGGTGCGTGCGCGATCTGGCGCCGCGGCGTCGTTCGTGATTCCCAGTGGCAACCTCGGCAACGCTACCGCCTGCGTCTGGGCGCGCCGGCTCGGCGCGCCGATCGAGACCATCGTGCTGGCGCACAACGCCAACCGCACCGTGCCCGACTTCCTCGAGCAGCGGACACTGCGCACGCGCGCCAGCGTGCCGACGCTGTCTTCGGCCATGGATGTGGGGGATCCGAGCAACCTCGAGCGCATGACGGCGCTGTTTCCCGACATCGAGCAGCTGCGCGCGGCGCTGCGGGCCGTGTCGATCGATGATGACGCCACGCGCGCGCGCATTCGCGCCGACTTCGAGCGTTTCGGACGGGTCTGGTGCCCGCACAGCGCGGTCGCCGCCGAGGCCTATCAGCGCCTGCCGGCCGCCGAACGCGCCAGCGGTTGCTGGGTGCTGGTAGCGACGGCCCATCCGGCCAAATTTCGCGAGATTATCGAGCCCCTGATTGGCGTTAAGCTCGCGATGCCGCAAAATCTGTCCCAGCTGTTCGATCGACCCTCGAGCTGCACGCAGATAGGGGCCACCCTGGACGAACTCGACCGCTCGTTGTGATGGACTCGTTGCCGAACATCGATCTCAGGCTGACCGCCTTCGTGCTGGGCACGGTGCTGCTCATCGTTGCACTGTTTCTGCTGTGGCGCTGGGACCGGCGCCGACGCATTCGGGCCGCGCGCCTGCAGGCGATCATCGGCTGCGGTTTCGAGTATCTGCGCAACGTGCTGGTGCCGGACGGGCAGGGCGGCACCCTGCACGTGGACTTTCTTTTGCTGACGGCACGCGGCCTGGTGGTGATCGATCTGCGCGACGTCGAGGGCAACATCTTCGGCGGCGATCAGATGACCGAGTGGACCGTGATGGACGGCTCGACGCGCCACACCTTTGCCAATCCGCAGACCGGGCTGTACGACCGCGTCGCGGCGGTGCGGGCACTGGCCCCGGAGCTGCCGATCGAGGGGCGTGCCGTGTTTACCTCCAGCGGCCAGTTTCCCAAGGGTCTGCCGCGGCACACGCTGATGCTCGATTCGCTGGCGGCCGAGTTTCCACCAGCCGACCGCCAGTCCATGTCCGGGCTGCTCGATCGCTGGATGCCGGGCTGGCGCCTGATCGTGCAGTCAGTGACACCGAGCCGACTGAGCTCGCCCAAGGCCGCGATCTAACGCTCAGGCTGGCAGCGCCGGCAGGCCGAAGAACCGGCGCGCGTTGGCTGTGGTCGCCTCGGCGCACTGCTCCAGACTCTCACCGCGCGCGGCCGCCACCGCCGCACCGATGTGGGGCAGCAGCATCGGCTCGTTGCGACTCGACTTTGGCTTGGGCGCAAGATCGCGCGGCAGCAGATAGGGCGCGTCGGTCTCGAGCATCAGCCGTTCGGCCGGCACGCTGGGCAGTAACTGCCGTAAGTGAGTGCCGCGACGCTCGTCGCAGATCCAACCGGTGATTCCGATCGACAGCTCGAGCCCCAGGTAGTCCTCGAGCTCGCGTTTGCCGGCGGTGAAGCAATGGGCGACCCCGCCGCGCAGCGATGCACGGTGCTCGCGCAGCAGCGCGACGAAGTCGGCGTGCGCGTCGCGCTGATGCAGGAACACCGGCTTGCCGCTCTCGGCCGCCAGCCGCAGTTGCCACTCGAAGGCGCGCCGCTGATCCGGGCGCGGCGAGAAGTCACGGAAATAATCCAGGCCGCACTCGCCGGCAGCGACTACTTCCGGCTGCGTCAGCAGCTCGCGCAGCTGCGGCAGCTCGTCGGTGGTGAACTCGGCGGCATGATGCGGATGCACACCGGCGGTGGCGAACAGCGCACCAGGGTGGGCTCGGGCCAATGCCAGCGCGGCGGCGCTGCCGGTCACGGTGGCGCCGGTAACAATCATCTGCAGCACTCGCTGTGATTGCGCGCGCGCGATGACCGCATCGAGGTCGGACTTGAAGCTGTCGTGAGTCAGGTTGGCGCCGATGTCGATCCACTGCATGGCGCTACTCTAATGCCAGGTGGCTCGGCCTGATATGATCGATGCATGCATCAGCGTGGTGCCGAGCGCATGTTGCGACAACTGCAGCTGTGGGATAACGATCGTAGCGGCACCGGCTGGTCGGTGCGCGAGAGCGCGCGTGCGCGCCGGCTCAGCGTGCGCGTATTTCGCAGCGGCGGAGTGGAAATCGTCGTGCCGCCGCGCACCTCGGCGCGGCGCGTGAGCGAATTCGTCCGCGCCCATCGCGACTGGATCGACGGCCAGCGGCGGCGCGCCGAGCCATTGATCGACTGGCCGTTGCCGCCACAGACGCTGGTGTTCAGCGCGATCGGCGAACGCTGGCGCTGCACCGCACAGGCAGGTGCCGGCGGCGTGCGCGTCAAAGAGCTGGTAGGCGGCGAGCTGCACATCAGCGGACGGCTGCACGAGCGCGAACGGCTGCGCCGGCCGCTGGTAGAGTGGCTGGTCCGACGCGCACACCGCGCGTTCGAGCCGCAGCTGCGCCGGCTCGCGGTGCAGATGGCGGTCCAGCCGCAGCGGCTGCAGGTGCGCTGCCAGCGCGCCCGCTGGGGCAGCTGCTCGCGCCGCTCGACCATCAGCCTGAATGCCTGCCTGCTGTTCCAGCGTCCGGAGGTGCTGCGCTATCTGATGGTGCACGAGCTGTCACACCTGCGGCACATGAATCATTCGGAGCGATTCTGGACGCTGGTCGAGCGCTTCGAGCCGGCGTGGAAGCCGCTGGACGCTGAGCTGGCGCAGGGCTGGCGGCGGGTGCCGTCGTGGATCTTACGATGAGCACCGGGCCGCCGGTCGAGCCGGGTCAGGAGGCCAGCCACGTCGACCTGTCGGACGAGGCGATTCACTGGGACCTGGGAAACTCGCTCTCGTACGGCGAGTACCTGCAGCTGGACAAGCTGCTGGCTGCGCAGAAACCACTGTCCACCGAGCACGACGAGATGCTGTTCATCATCGTGCATCAGGTGTCGGAGCTGTGGATGCGGCTGATGCTGCACGAGCTCAATGCCGTGATCGAGTGCGTGCGCCGCGACGATCTGGATCCGTCGTTCAAGATGCTCGATCGCATCGGCCGGGTGCAGGCGCAGTTGCTGGCGGTGTGGGAAGTGCTGTCGACCATGACGCCGTCGGATTATTCAGCGTTTCGCAATGTGCTGGGGCGCTCCTCGGGATTCCAGTCGGTACAGTATCGGCTGCTGGAATTCACGCTCGGCAACAAGCTGCCCGAGAGCATCGAGGTGCACCGGCGCGATCCGCAGGCGTATGCCGAGCTGGCACGGGCGCTGGCGGCGCCCAGCCTGTACGACGAGGTGCTGCGACTGCTGTCGCAACGCGGCTACGGAGTGCCGCAAAGTTCGCTGGCGCGCGACTTCACCCAGCCGTACGTTGCTTCCAAGCAGGTGACCGGCGCGTGGCTGGGCGTGTATCACAACGCGGTCAAGGACTGGGATCTGTACGAGCTCGCCGAGCGACTGGTGGATCTGGATCACCGCTTCCAGATCTGGCGCTTCCAGCACATGAAGACCGTGGAGCGCATCATCGGCTACAAGCCGGGCACCGGCGGCAGTGCCGGCGTCAGCTATCTGGCCAAGGCGCTGCGGCTGCGGCTGTTTCCCGAACTCTGGGAAGCGCGCACCTCGATGTAGCGCATCAGGCCCGCCGCCGCCACTGCAGCGGCTGCACATGCGCGTCGGCGCGCGCCGCCAGGCGTCGGGAGACATTGATCAGATAGCCTTGCTGCGCCAGCTGCATGTGTGCCAGGTCGGAGCGGCTGTCGCCATAGGCACAGACACGCCCCGGCGCGTCGCGCGCGATCAGCGCCGCCAGACACCGGCGCTTCTCCTCGCCGCGACAGTTGGCGCTCGACAGCCGGCCATCGAGGCGTCCGTCTTCGCGCCAGCGCACCTCGCTGCAGATCACTTCGTCGAATCCGAGCGCGCGGCCGATGCGCGGTACATACAGATCGGTGCTGGCGGACATCAGCAGCAGGCGGTCGCCGCGGTCGCGGTGTGCGGCGATCGCCGAGAGTGCCGCCGGATGCAAACCGGCGCGCAACAGCGCCGATACGAACTGCTCGGCCCAGCGCTCGATGGCGCCGCGCTCGGCACCGCCGAGTAGGGCGCGGATCGCCCCGCCCTTGAGGGCGCCGCGGTCGCGGTTGAGCAGGAACAGCGCGATCGGCGGCAACAGCAGCAGCAGCCGCGGCCAGCGCCACGGCCGGCGCCACAGATAGCCCCACAGGAAGGGCAGCAGCGTGTCGTGCCGCGTGATCGTGCCGTCAAGATCAAATACCGCCAGGTCGCCGGAGGCGTTCAGGCAGCCCGGCCCTGGGTGGCGAGCTGCCGCAGCACGAACTGCAGAATGCCGCCGTGGCGGAAATACTCGCGTTCCTTTGGCGTGTCGATGCGCACCCGCACCTGGAAGCGGATCGGGCTGCCGCTCGCCGGCTGCGCACTGACCTGGGCACTGCGGGCATCGCTGCCCTCGAAGCCGGTGATCGCGTACAGCTCGCGTCCGTTGAGGCCGAGCGACGCTGCGTTGCTGCCGGGCTCGAACTGCAGCGGCAGTACCCCCATGCCAATCAGGTTGGAGCGGTGGATGCGCTCAAAGCTCTCGGCAATGACCGCACGCACGCCCAGCAGCATGGTGCCCTTGGCGGCCCAGTCGCGCGACGAGCCAGTGCCGTATTCCTTGCCGGCGAGGATGATCAACGGCGTGCCACTGGCCTTGTAGCGCATCGCCGCATCGTAGATGCTCATCTGCTCACCGCTCGGCAGGTACTCGGTGATGCCGCCCTCGGTACCCGGCAACAGTAGATTGCGCAGCCGGATGTTGGCAAAGGTACCGCGCATCATGACCTCGTGGTTGCCGCGCCGCGCGCCGTACTGATTGAAGTCGGCCGCCTGCACGCCCTGTTCGATCAGATAGCGCGCCGCCGGACTGGTCTTGGCGATGTTGCCAGCCGGGGAGATGTGATCGGTGGTGACCGAGTCGCCGAGCAGCGCCAGCACGCGCGCTGCCGCGATCCCGCGCAGTGCCGGCGGTTGCATCGTCATACCGTCGAAGTACGGTGGATTCTTGACGTAGGTCGACTTCGGGTCCCAGGCGTAGTTCTGGCCAGCCGGCACTTTGATCCCCTGCCAGCGCTCATCGCCGCTGAACACGCTGCCGTAGCTTCGCCGGAACATGGCCGAATCGATGTTACGTTGCACGTAGTCGGCGATCTCGGCGGGCGCTGGCCAGATGTCGCGCAGGTACACCGGCTTGCCGTCACTGCCGTTGCCGAGCGGCTGCGCATTCATATCGATATCGAGCGAGCCGGCCAGCGCGTAGGCCACCACCAGTGGCGGAGAGGCCAGGAAATTCATCTTGACCTCGGGATGCACGCGGCCGTCGAAGTTGCGGTTACCCGAAAGCACCGCGCAGCCGATGACGTCGCCGCTGCGCACGCCGGCGGAGATCTCCGGCTTGAGCGGCCCGGAGTTACCGATGCAGGTGGTGCAGCCGTAACCGACCAGGTCGAAGCCGACGCTCGCCAGCTCCTCGAGCAGGCCGGCCTTCGCCAGATAGTCGGTGACCACGCGCGAGCCCGGCGCCAGACTGGTCTTGACCCACGGGCGCGAATTCAAGCCGCGCTGATGGGCGTTGCGCGCCAGCAGGCCGGCGGCGATCAACACGTAGGGATTGGAGGTGTTGGTGCAGCTGGTAATGGCCGCGATCAGCACCGCGCCGTCGCGCAGCTCGAACGACTTGCCGTCGACACTGACGGTGGCCTGGCCACTGGCCTGTGGCTGCTTGCGCGCGCGCTCCTCGGCCATGCGCGCGTGATGCTTTCGATAGGTGCTCTGCGCCACCCGCAGCGGCACCCGGTCCTGCGGCCGGCTGGGCCCGGCCAGACTGGGCTCGACGCTGCCCATGTCGAGCTCGAGCACGTCGGTATAGTCGGCCGGCCTGGCGCCGCGCGTGCGCCACAGGCCCTGCGCCCGTGCATAGTCTTCGACCAGCTGCACCTGCTGTTCCGCCCGACCCGACAGCCGCAGATAGCGCAGCGTCTCCTCATCGATCGGAAAGATGGCGCAGGTGCTGCCGAACTCGGGCGACATGTTGCCAATCGTGGCGCGGTCGGCGAGTGGCAGATTCGCCAGCCCGTCGCCGAAGAACTCCACAAACTTGTCGACCACGCCGTGCTTGCGCAGCATTTCGGTGACCGTCAGCACCAGATCGGTGGCGGTGGCGCCCGGCGGCAGACTGCCGCTGAGTTTGAAGCCCAGCACCTGCGGGATCAGCATGGTGACCGGCTGGCCCAGCATGGCGGCCTCGGCCTCGATACCGCCGACACCCCAGCCGAGCACACCCAGGCCGTTGATCATGGTGGTGTGCGAGTCGGTGCCGACCAGGGTATCCGGATAGGCCTGGCGCCGACCGCCGACGCTGTTCTCGAAGACCACGCGGCCCAGGTACTCGAGATTGACCTGGTGCACGATGCCGGTATTGGGCGGCACCACCTTGAAGTTACGAAATGCCGATTGGCCCCAGCGCAGGAAGGCGTAGCGCTCGCCATTACGCTGAAATTCGATGCGGTTGTTGTCGGCCAGTGCCTGCGCCGTGCCGTAGCTGTCGACCTGCACCGAGTGATCGATCACCAGCTCGGCCGGTGCCAGCGGATTGATCTCATCGGCGTTGCCGCCCAGCCGCGTCATCGCCTCGCGCATCGCCGCCAGGTCGACAATCGCGGGCACGCCGGTGAAGTCCTGCATGATCACGCGCGCCGGAGTGAACGAGATCTCGTACGACGGCGCGGCTTTCGGATCCCAGTTGAGCAGCGCCTCGATGTCCCGGCGCGTCACGTTGACGCCGTCCTCGAAGCGCAGCAGGTTCTCCAGCAGTACCTTGAGCGAATACGGCAGGCGCGCCACGCGCTCGGCCCCGAGCACGTCCAGCTTGCAGATCTCGTACGACTGACCGCCCGACTTCAGAGTGGTGCGCGCTTTGAAACTGTCGCTCATGGGGCCTCCGGCTGCGGCGCGCCGCGGCCGGCGCGTCAGGACCGCACAATTATATCGATTGCGAACGATCTAGGGTACGAACCGTCGCGCCGGTCGATTCCGGCCTGGACATCGACGCCGGCGCGCTCCAGTACCGCGCCGCCCAGGCAGCGTCCGCGCTGATACAGCACCGCGAACTGCCCTGGGGTGGCGGCGCGCTGCGCACTGTCGAACTCGATGCGGGCGCCGCCGTCGGACTGGATCGTCACCGTAGCCGGCTGTGCCGGCTGTCGGTAGCGCAGCTTGACCTCGGCGCTGAACGGGCCGTTCGGTGCGACCCACAGCCAGTTGATCGGACCGGTCGCCACGACCTGCGTCTCGAGCCGGTGCTGCTCGTGCCGCTGCACGACGATCAACGCATTGCGAGCAGCATCCTTGCGTGCCACGTACCACGGCTCCTGGGCGCAGCCACTGGCACCGCCGATCGACAGGCCGGCGCGCTGGCCGAGCGTGTAGAAGGGCAGGCCGCGGTGGCGGCCGAGCAGCCGGCCGTCGGACGACTCGATCGGGCCGGGCTGCTGCGGCAGATAGCGGCCGAGAAACTGCGCGAACGGCCGCTCGCCGATGAAGCAGATGCCAGTGCTGTCGGGCTTGTCGTGAACCGGCAGCCCGGCGCTGCGGGCCCGCTCGCGCACCTGTGTCTTCAGCAGCTCGCCGAGTGGGAAGCGCACCTGCGCGAAGCGCGCCCTCGGCACCGAGTGCAGAAAGTAGGACTGGTCCTTGCCGCTGTCGCGCCCCTGGTACAGCGCCGGGCCGTCTGCGAGCTGCAGCAGGCGCGCGTAGTGGCCGGTCGCGAACAGCGGTGCACCGAGGCGGCGCGCATACTCAAGGCACAGGCCGAACTTGATCTCGCGGTTGCACAGCACATCAGGATTGGGCGTACGTCCGGCGCGATGCTCGGCCAGAAAATGGCTGAACACCTGCTGGCGATACTGGTCAGCAAAGCTGACCCGATGCAGCACGATGCCAAGCTCGCGCGCGACGCTGCGGGCGTCCTGGTAATCCTGCGCCGCCGTGCAGTAGGCGTCGTCTTCGTCCCAGTTGCTCATGAACAGGCCCTGCACATCCAGACCGGCGTCGCGCAGCAACAGCGCGGCGACGGCGGAATCGACCCCGCCGGACAGGCCGACGATCACACGCGGGGCGCTGACAGCGGTGCTCATCGGCGCATTCTAAGGCGTGACGGTGCCACCGGTCTTCAACGCATCGAGCGCCAGCCGCTGGCCGCCGAGATAGTCATCGATGCAGCGAAGCACCAAGGGCGTGCGCAGCCGCGCCGCTTCGCGCAGCAGCTGTTCGCGCTCCAGCCAGTGAGTGGCGATCACCGGTGGGTCGAGTGCGCGCTGTGGCTCGTGTGCGCGCACGCTGCCGATAAAGGCGAACCGCAGTGTGGAATGCCCGCGCGGGCTGCGCCATTGATACACGCCCAGCAGCGCCTCGGGCGTGAAGTGCCAGGCGGTCTCCTCCAGGGTCTCGCGCGCCACCGCCGCCAGCAGTGACTCGCCATCCTCCAGATGACCGGCCGGCTGATTCAACACCAGGCGACCGCGGATGCGCTCCTCGACCAGCAGGAAACGGCCATCGCGTTCGACGATCGCGGCGACCGTCACGTCAGGTTTCCAGACCATGGGCGAAGCATACCGCGCGCCGGGTCGGCGCGGCACGCGCGAACTCAGCTGCGGGCGACCCGCACCTCGCGCTCTTCGATTGCGCTCGCCTGCCACACGGCATCGAATTCCTGCAGGTACTGGCGAGCAATCGGCGGATTGTTGAAACCGGCGATGCCCTCGGCGCGATCGGCGCGCAGTCGATAGACGATCGCGCGATCATCGGCGATGCAATAGGCGGCGGTCAGCTCGCGATATTCGGCAGCGCGGATGCGGATCTCCAGGTAGCTGGTGAGCCGATGCGCCATCGCGATGAAACGGTTGGCGCCACCGCCGAGGCGCGCCTGATCGCGCATCAGCACGCGGACCTTGGCGAAGCTGTGGCCGAGCACGAAGCGCTTGATGATCTCGAGCACCGCAGGCTGATCGTAGATCTCCGGCTCAAGGTCCGGCGTCATGATCGAGATCAGACGCTGGCCGCTGGCGGCGACGTTCTCAGTCGCAGTGCGCACCTCATCCAGCGTGCTCAGCACGTGCAATGTCTCGGGCTGCGGCCGCCGTTCAGCCAGCACAGCCGGAGTGATCGGTCCGTCTTCGAGCCCGAAGCTCGATAGCCGCGCCGAAGTCTTTGCACGGGAATCCCTGTTCGCAGTCACTGACTCGCCTGCGTGGTTCGAGCTGTGGCAGCTCTACGCAGCACGATGTTAGTGACAGGGGTGGGGGCACGATCGCCAACCGGTTCACACTTGGGCCGTCACCCCCTGTGAGACGGCTAGCGAAATGACCTGTATTCCTACAGCAATTGCATTATGTCATTCGATTTCATCGGCAAATCGGTGCGCCAGCGCGCTCGCCAGGCCGAGATATTGTTCCGGTGTCAGGGCGGCCAGGCGCGCGCGCTCGGCCGCGGGCAACGGCAACGTGTCGATGAAAGTACGCAGACCCGCGGCATCAGTGCTGCGACCGCGCGTGAAATCCTTCAGCAGCTCGTAGCCGCCGGCGATTCCGGCCGCGCGCAGCGCGGTCTGTATTGCTTCGGCCAGAGTCTCGTGCGCGCCGTGCAGATCCTGCGCCATGCGCGCGCCGTCCGGACTGATCCGTTCCAGTCCGCGCTGCAGCGCCTTCCAGCCGATCAGACTGTGGGCCAGCGCCACGCCGAGATTTCGCAGCACGGTCGAGTCGGTCAGATCGCGCTGCCAGCGCGATATCGGCAACTTGTCGGCGAAAAAGCGCAGCAACGCATTGGCGATGCCGAAGTTGCCCTCGGCGTTCTCGAACTCGATCGGATTGACCTTGTGCGGCATGGTCGAGGATCCGACCTCGCCCGGTGCCGCACGCTGCCGCAGGTAGCCGAGCGAGACGTAGCCCCAAAGGTCGCGGCACAGATCGATCAATATCACATTGATCGCCGCGCAGGCATCGCAGTACTCGGCGATCCAGTCGTGCGGCTCGATCTGCGTGCTGTAGGCATTCCAGTTCAGTTGCTGCGACTCGACGAACTGGCGGCTGATCGCGACCCAGTCCAGATCAGGCCGCGCGATCTGATGGGCGTTGTAGTTGCCGACCGCGCCGTTCCACTTGCCGAGCACCGCGACCGCCTGCAGTCGCCGGCTGCCACGCACCAGACGCGCACCCACGTTCGCGATCTCTTTGCCGAAGGTGGTCGGGCTGGCGCTCTGGCCGTGAGTGCGGGCGAGCATCGGCAGCGCGGCATGCTCGCGCGCCAGCGCGCGCAACCGGCCGATCAGCAGCTGCAGCTCGGGCAACAGCACCTGTTCGCGCGCCGCGCGCAGCAGGCGCGCGTAGCTCAGATTGTTGATGTCCTCGGAGGTGCAGCCGAAGTGCACGCGCTCGAGCAGCGCATCGGCGGCCCCGGCGGCGGCCAGTCGCTCGCGCACGAAGTACTCGACCGCCTTGACGTCATGATTGATGCGCTGTTCGAGCGTCTTCACCGCGGCCGGTGCGTCGACCGGCGGATCACGCGCCAGTGCCGCGGCGCATTCCGCCACTGCGGCGGGTACCGAGCCCGACGGCAGCGGCGGCCGTACCGCGTTCAATTGCATGAACCACAGCGCCTCGACGCGGATACGCTCGCGGATCAGCGCCGCCTCGGTGAAATATTCCCGCAGCGGTGCGGCGGCCGCAGCGTATCGACCATCCACCGGCGAGAGCGCAGTCAGAGCGGAAGCTTCCATCAGATGCCGCGGATCTAAATGCTAGACTAGCCATCATAGCGCATTGGCCAGCCGCGCCGGAGTCACTGCCAGCATGACCGCGGGACCGTTTCGCACTGAACGCGACAGCATGGGCGAGCTCAAGGTGCCCGCGCAGGCGCTGTGGGGCGCTCAGACGCAGCGTGCGGTCGAAAACTTTCCCATCAGCGGGCTGAAGCTGCCGCGCGCGTTCATTCGTGCGCTGGCGCTGATCAAGCAGGCGGCTGCAGCCGCCAACCTGCAACTCGGACTGCTCGAGCGCGATATTGCCGCTGCGATCGATACCGCCGCAGCCGCGGTGGCCCAGGGCCTGCACGATCAGGAATTCCCGATCGACGTGTTTCAGACCGGTTCGGGCACCAGCAGCAACATGAACGCCAACGAGGTGATCGCGCACCTAGCCACGCGTGCCGGCAAGTCGGTGCATGCCAACGATCACGTCAACATGTGTCAGAGCAGCAACGACGTCATCCCGACCGCGATTCACCTCAGCGCGGTGCTGATGTTGCGCGAACAGCTGCTGCCGGCGCTGGCGCACTTGGCGGAAACGATTCAGGCGAAGGAGCGTGAGCTGCAAGGTGTCGTGACCACCGGCCGCACTCATTTGATGGACGCCATGCCGGTGACGCTGTCGCAGGAGCTGTCCGGCTGGCGCGTGCAGATCGAGAACGGCGTGGCGCGAGTGCGCGCCAGCGAGCCGAGACTGCTGAGCTTGGCTCAGGGCGGCACCGCGGTCGGCACTGGAATCAACGCCCATGAGGGATTTGCCGCACGCTTTTGCGTCGAGCTGCGTCGGCTGACCGGCATCGGCTTTGAGCCCAATCGCAATTACTTTGAGGCGATGTCGGCCCAGGACGCCGCCGTCGAGCTGTCCGGCCAGCTCAAGGTGATTGCGGTCAGCGTGATGAAGATCGCCAATGATCTGCGGCTAATGAACAGCGGCCCGCTGGCGGGACTGGGCGAGATTGCATTGCCAGCGCTGCAGCCCGGCAGCAGCATCATGCCCGGCAAGGTCAATCCAGTGATTCCGGAGGCCGCGGCCATGGTGGCCGCGCAGGTGATCGGCAATGATGCCACCATCACCATCGCCGGCCAGTCGGGCAATTTTCAACTCAACGTGATGCTGCCGGTAATCGCCTACAACCTGCTGCAGAGCATCGATCTTCTGGCCAACGTCGCGCGCGCGCTGGCGGATCGGGCCATCAAGGGATTCAGTGTCAATCGCGCGCGCCTGGAAGAGGCGCTGGAGCGCAATCCAATCCTGGTCACCGCATTGAATCCGGTCATCGGCTATGAGCAGGGAGCGGCCATCGCCAAGAAGGCCTATGCCGAGGGCAAGCCGATCCGCGAGGTCGCCGCGGCCGCCACCAAGCTCAAGAGAGAGGAGCTCGATCGGCTGCTCGATCCGACCGAACTGACCCGTGGTGGCATCAAGGGTGGTGGCAGCGCAGGGTGACCGCGATGGCCGCCGCAGCTGCCGCATCTGAGTTGCCGGCCGACTGGCAGGCGCGCTTGCGCCGGCGGCTGGCCGCGGCGCCCGACCACCGACTCGAGCACAGTCGGCCCGCCGGTCTGGCGCGCGAGTCCGCTCCGACGCTGGCTCGCCTGCGCGCCCAGTGGCCGCCCACCTTGACCGCGGCGGCGGTGCTGCTGCCGATCATCGACCGGCCGCACCATCCGGCACTGCTGATGACGCGCCGTGCCAGTCATCTGCGGCGCCACGCCGGCCAGATCTGTTTTCCGGGCGGGCGTATGGAGGCTGACGATGCCGATCTCGCCGCCGCGGCGGTGCGCGAGACGCGCGAGGAGATCGGCATCGGCTCCGCGCACATAGAGCCGATCGGATACCTGTCGGATCACGTCGTGCTGACCGGTTATCGCATCACTCCGGTAGTCGGGCTGCTGGCACCGGACCTGACCCCGGTGCCCGATGGCACTGAAGTCGCCGAGGTGTTCGAACTGCCGCTGGCGGTGGCATTGACCGCCGACAGCTATCGGATCGGACGGCGCACGATCCGCGAGGTCGAGGTCGATACTTGGGAGCTGGTATTCGGGGCGTACCAGATCTGGGGTGCGACCGCCGGGATCCTGGCGCACCTGCGCGAGGTATTCAGCGAGACGGCGGCTTGAGCGCCGCCGGCGAGCAGCTCGATGCCCTGCTGCAGCTGATGTGCGCGCTGCGCGATCCGCAGCATGGTTGTCCGTGGGATCGCGAACAGAGCTTCGCCAGCATCGCACCATTCACGATCGAGGAAGCCTACGAGGTCGCCGACGCGATCGGTCGCGGCGATATGGCACGGCTGCGCGATGAGCTGGGCGATCTGCTGTTCCAAGTGGTGTTTCACGCGCGCATGGCCGAGGAGGCCGGCTGCTTCGACTTCGCCGCGGTCGCGCATGGCATCCGCGACAAACTTGTTCGCCGCCACCCGCATATCTTTGAGACGCCACGCGCGGTCGACGTCGCGCAGCTGCACGTGTCCTGGGAAGCGCACAAGGCGCGCGAACGCGCCGCCGCCGGCGCACACGGCGTGCTGTCGGACGTGCCACGGGCGCTGCCCTCGCTGGCGCGCGCCGCCAAGCTGGGACGGCGCGCCCGCCGGGTCGGATTCGACTGGCCCGATGCCGCCGGGGTGCGCGCCAAGCTTGACGAAGAGCTGGCCGAGACCGATGTGGCGGTGGCGGCCGGCGAGCGCGCGCAGACGGCGGAGGAAATCGGCGATCTGCTGTTCACCGCGGCGAACTGGGCGCGTCACCTAGAGGTCGACCCTGAGGACGCGCTGCGCCGGGCGACGTTGAAGTTCGAGCGGCGCTTTGAATCCATGGAAGCGTGTGCCGGCCGCGAAGGCCACAGCTTGAGCGAGCTCGATGCGGGCCAGTGGCAGCGGCTCTGGGATCATGCCAAGGCCTTGACGGAAAAGGATTAAATGTCGATTCAGGCCCGGTTCAGAGCGCTCCTCCTAGCCTCCCGTGCTTGTCATGAAGGTGGGCTCACACACAGCGGCGATGGCGGCAACAGCGGCGGTGACCGTCACGCTGAGCAGTATCATGTGCTCGTGTGGCGCCAGTGCCGCCAGTCCGCCTCCGGCCAAGAGCGTCGCCGTGGTCACCGATGCGCGATCGGACCACGAGCTGTCGCGCGAGCAAGTGGTGGCGCTGGCGCAGAAACGCTACAACGCTCGGGTCGTGCGTGCCGACAGCGCCGATCAGGCCGGACGTCACTTATATGTATTGCGACTGCTGTCGCCAGCCGGCAAGGTATGGGTGGTGCGCGTGGATGCGCGCAATGGATCGGAAGTGCCCTAGCCTGCGGCATCGAGGGGTGGTGAGTGCGCGTGCTGGTGGTGGAAGATGAGGCGGCGCTGCGTGAGGTCCTCAAGGCTGATCTGACCGCCGCCGGCTACAGTGTCGATCTGGCGGCCGACGGCGAGGAAGGCCTGTATGCCGCGACTGAGTACCCAATCGACGTGGCGATCATCGATCTTGGATTGCCAAAGCTGTCCGGCTTCGACCTCATTCGCCAGCTGCGGGCGCGCGGCAAGACCTACGGTGTACTGATTCTCACCGCGCGCGATCGGTGGCAGGACAAGGTCGAGGGATTGTCCGCCGGCGCCGACGACTATGTCGCCAAGCCGTTTCATTTCGCCGAAGTGCAGGCTCGGTTGTCGGCGCTGCTGCGCCGGACCGGCGGCTGGGCCAGCTCCAAGCTGGCCTGCGGGCCGCTCGAACTCGATACCCGCACGCAGACAGTGGCAGTGAACGGCAGCGCGGTCGAATTGACCAGTTTCGAATACCGCATTCTCGAGCACTTGATGCTGCGCGCGGGCGAGGTGATCTCCAAATCCGATCTGACTGAGCGTCTGTACGAACAGGACTTCGACCGCGACAGCAACGTGGTCGAGGTGCTGGTCGGGCGGCTGCGGCGCAA
>DASXDL010000023.1:0-10600 GCA_036490715.1 Steroidobacteraceae bacterium
GGCGTCGTGACCAGGCAGAAGTGCGCCAGCTCGCGCGCGACCTGGCGTTGCCCAAGGCCGAAGGCGGCGCTGATCGCGCTGCCCAGAAATGCACGCACCGCAAAACTGTAAATCGGCGGCATGGGTGCGCGGATCCCTGGATAGAAGGTTTCGGACGCGCCGCTGAAGCGGCACTGGCTGGCCGCAAATTCGATCAGCATGCGCGGATCAGAAAGGAACTGATCCACCACCAGGACCGGCGCGCGTTCCGTGCCCACCCGCACCGTTTGGTGGCGGCAGGCGGGGTGGAGCTTCAGTAGGCCGCTGAGATCGTGTGGCATGGCGACTTAGGCCGGAGGCGCGGCCGAGGTTATAATACAAATCATATCTATCCGGAGGCCGTCATGGCGCGCATTGTATTGACTGCATCGATCCTGGTCGCAATCGGCACGGTCGCGAGCGCGGGACAGTCCGGTGGTTATGCGCCCGCCGGCGGCGGCGCGGGGGCTCCGCCCAGCGAGCAGCAGAACGCGAGCACACGGCCGTACGATGTCGAAAAATCAGGCGAGTTTCAGGATCGCGCGCAGCTGCTCAGCGGCAAAAACGCCGACAAGGAGCGGGCGGCGGCGCTCGAGCAGAGCCAGAAGATCCTCGCCGCGATTCATCTGGCGTGCGAACCGAGCGCGGCCGAGCCGGTCGGTCGCGGCCGCGCGCAGTTCGACAACAAGAAAGTGCAGGTTGCCATCTACGAGGTCGCCTGCAGCAACGGCTTGGGTTACCTGCTGGTGGCCAAGGAAGGCGCCGATCCCTATGCCACCTCCTGCTTCTCGGCCGACAAGATGCGCGCCGCAGAGTTGGCCAAGGGTCACAAGACCGAGCTGTACTGCCAGTTGCCGGGGAACAAGGATGTCAATGCGATGGCCGCGGCGCTGATGAGCACCGCCGGCACCTCGTGCAACGTGCGCACTGTGCAGTGGTACGGCCGCAGCGTGATGACCAATTCCGAGTACGAAGAAGTCGTGTGCGACAACGGCGCCGGTTACATGCTGCGCACGGCCCAGGCCGGTTCGACCGAGCCGACCAGCGTGATGGCGTGCGCCGAAGCCGCGCAGCGCGGCGTACCCTGCCACCTGACGCCCTGAGGCATCGCATACACTAGCGGACCTGATGTCCGCCTCGCGCCGCGCAACGCTCGCTCTGACTCTACTGGCGCTGGCGGCGTATGCCGACGGGCGCGCCCCGCCGCCGCCGCAGCAGGAATTCCAGGAACTCTTCGCCGCCGTCGAGTCGGCGGCGATCTTTCCCGACAGCAAGGTCTTTCCGGATGCCGTGCCCGAGCAGGCGCCGGTCCGAATTCTGGCCGACTATCGCGCCGCGCCTCCTGACTCGGCCGCGGCGCTCAAGGAATTCGTCGATGCGCACTTCGAGCTGCCAGCGGCCGCACCGATGCCGACCGCCAGCCCGCAGCACACCGACGTGGTCGCGCACATCGATGCGCTGTGGGGCACGCTGACGCGCAGCAGCCCGAAGGTGCCGGCCTGGTCGTCGCTGCTGCCGCTGCCGCGACCGTACGTCGTGCCCGGCGGACGCTTTCGCGAGCTTTACTATTGGGACTCCTACTTCAGCATGCTGGGTCTGCAGCAAAGCGGGCGGGGCGACCTGCAACAGGACCTGGTCGACGACTTCGCCTACCTGATCGACACCTATGGCCACATCCCCAACGGTACCCGCAGCTATTATTTGTCGCGATCTCAGCCGCCGTTTTTCTTCGAGATGGTCGCGCTGTTGTCGGCTGATGATCCGGCGGCCGCCTATGCGCGCTACCTGCCGCAGCTGCGCCGGGAGTACGCCTACTGGATGCAAGGCGAGCAGCAGCTGGCCCGCGGCCGGGCACGACGTCACGTGGTGGCACTTGCCGACGGCACCCTCGTCAATCGTTACTGGGATGAGCTCGATCGTCCGCGCGATGAGTCGTACCGCGAGGACACGCAGCTGGCCCACGCCAGCGGACGGCCGCCCGCGCGGCTGTACCGCGAGCTGCGCGCGGCCGCGGAGAGCGGTTGGGATTTCAGCTCGCGCTGGTTTGCCGATGCGCGCAGCCGCGCCAGCGTGCACACCACCGAGATTGTGCCGGTGGATCTCAACAGTCTGCTGTTCGGGCTGGAGAGTGCCATTCGCGCGGGCTGCGAACGCCAGTCGGATGCGCGTTGCGCGCGGGAATTCACCCGCCGTGCCGCCGCCCGCCATGCGGCGATCGACCGGCTGCTGTGGGATGGGACGGCGGGAACCTATTTCGACTACGACCTCGCCCACGCAGAGCGCATCCGGCGGGTGTCGGCCGCCAGTCTCTATCCGTTGTTCGTCGGTGTGGCGTCAGCCGCGCAGGCGCACGCGGTGGCGCAATCCGTCAAGCAGTCGCTGCTGCAGCCGGGTGGCCTTGCCAGCACCGCGCTGACGACCGGTGAACAGTGGGACGCACCCAATGGCTGGGCACCGTTGCAATGGATCGCCGTCGCCGGCCTGCGCGCCAACGGTGAAGCCGATCTGGCCGCAGTCATCGCCTGCCGCTGGATCAGCGTGGTCAACGACGTGTACGCGCACACCGGCAAGCTGCTGGAGAAATATGACGTGGTGACGCTCGGCCGGCCCGGCGGTGGCGGGGAATATCCCACCCAGGATGGTTTCGGTTGGACCAATGGCGTGATGCGCCAGCTCATCGCGCTGTATCCGTCCGACGCCGCCCGCGTCCGGCCCGAACAATGCCCGGCCGATTAGCCGCTTCATATAGAGAAGGAGGATGCTCGTGGCGCCGCCGGCTTACTGCCGAACGGTCGACAGCGACGGCCAGTCGACCTTTTTGACCCGTCCGAGCCGCGCGCCTACCAGCGCGATTGCCCGGGACCCAGGTGCACAGCTGCTCGAGGCCGGCCATTTCGCGCTCGGTACGGCGGCTGACGCGATCGCCGGGCGGTTCCGGCCGTCATGCAAAGGCCGCCCGCGCGCGGGGTTACGCCGGCTGTTTGAACCGCTTTGGTGCGCGTGCTAGTTTTGAAGATGGCACCGGGGGGATATTCCGGTGGCGCCGCACGGGCGCGCTCATAAACAACAATCAGCCGGGGCCAAGGGCTCGGGGCGAGGGGACAAGCCATGTTCACGCAGCTGATCGATCCACTCAATAACCTGACGCTCACCTGCCTGGTGGCACTGGTGCCGGTGGTGGCCCTGCTGGCGATGCTGGCGGTGTGGCGTCTGCCTGCCTGGGTGGCGACGCTGATCGGCTCGATCATCACGTTCGTACTCGCGGTGTGGGTATGGCAGATGCCGAGAGACACCGGCTGGGACGCCTATTTCTACGGCGCGGCAACCGGCGTTTGGAACGTGGACTGGATCACCGTCTGGGGCATGGTGCTGTTCAACACGCTCACCGTCAGCGGCGTGTTCGAGAACTTTCGCCGCTGGCTGATCTCGCAGGGCAGCCTGGATGTGCGTGTGCAGACGATGCTGTTCGCCTGGGCGTTTGGTGCGCTGCTGGAAGGGTTGGTGGGCTTCGGTTACCCGTGGGCGGTGGTAGCACCCATCCTGATCTCGCTCGGCATTTCCGATCTGAACGCCATCCGCGTGGCTGCGATCGCCAACAACGCGCCGGTCTCCTACGGGGCCCTGGGTGCGCCGATCATCGCGCTGGCTGCGGTCACCGGTTATCCACTGCTGGCACTGTCCGGATCGGTCGGCACCGTGGTGGCCGTGCTGGCGCTGCTGCCGCCGTGGGTGCTGCTGTACCTGGTGTCCGGCAAGGAAGGGGTGAAAGGTGGCTGGCCGCTGGCGGTCGTCGGGTCACTCGGTTACATCGCCGGCCAGTACCCGGTGGCGGTGTATCTGGGGCCGTACCTGCCGGATGTGACCGGCTCGATCGTGAGCTTCGCGGCCCTGCTGACGCTGCTGAAGATCTGGCAGCCCAAGACCTTACTGGGATACGGCGGTGTGCCGCTGCAGTCCACCGCCGCCGCTCAATCGCGTGGTCACGGTCTGCGCGGCGGCGAAGTCGTGCAGGCCTGGATGCCGTTCGTGGTGCTGCTGGTCGTGGTGGCGGCCTGGACGGGTCCGTGGTCGCCTCTGCCTAAGGTCACCTGGTTTACCGCCAAGGCAGTGGGCTGCTCAGCCGCAGCGGCGGCCTGCACCGTTGCTAAACCTGATGTCACCGCGGTGTTCCGCTTCGCGCCGTACGTGGGCGGCACCGCGATCCTGGCCTCGTGGGTCGTGGTCGCGGCTCTCCTGCTGGCGATGGGACGTCTGAAGGGCGCGCAGATCGGCGAGGTGTTTCGTCGCACCTTCCACCAGATGTGGGGTGCCTGCCTGGTGGGCGTGTTCATCTTCGGCCTGGCCTACGTGTTCAACTTCTCGGGCATGGCGGCCTCGCTGGCCAAGGGCTTCTCCGGTCTGGGCACGGCCTTCATCATCGTCTCGCCGATCCTTGGCTTCATCGGCGTGGCACTGTCCGGATCCAATACCTCGACCAATGCGATGTTCGGCAAATTCCAGGCACTGGTGGGTGCGCAACTAGGCATGCCGATGCTGCTGCTGCCGAGCCTCAATTCAGTTGGCGCCGAGATCGGCAAGCCGGTGGCGCCGCAGACCGCCAGTGTGGGGGTGTCGACCAGCCAGTTCGTGCGCAAGGAAGGTGACGTGATCCGTCACAACATGGGTTGGACGTTCATCCTGCTGGCGTACCTGATCATCATTGCGATCGGCTGCTACCTGCTGCACCCGGGCGCCATGATGCTGCCGCCCAAGCCGGGCGGGCCGTAGCTACGGTACGACGTCGAACTTCACGTCGTCGAAGTTATAGCGCGGTACCTGGATGTAGCTGCCGTCCTTCTGCTTCTCCGGCACCTTGTGCACCTTGACGTCGTCGACGGTCAATCTGCCATTGTGCTGGTTGACCCAGAAATCGATGTCGTAGTACTGGTCGGTGGTGCCGGCCTTGCGAAAATCGGTGCACATGAAATAGCGCCCGTCGGCCTGTAGCCGGCGCACCGGCTGGTGCGTGCCGATGAAATCCAGGTCGACCTTTTGTCCGGTCTTGGCGTCGGTGAGCTCGACCGTGCCGTGATTCTCGGTACGCCGCTTAACGATATCCTCTTCGACCGCCGACATCACTTCCCAGCCACGGGTCTGCTCGGTCGTACCCGGATGCTCGGAAGCCGGGATCCACCACCACGGAATCGGTTGACGGGTCTGCGTGATCCAGCCGGTGCCCTCGCGCTTGGGCGACTTGTAGATGCGCGTGTCCACCAGCTCGAGCTGCTGCGGCTTTGGCCCGGGCTTGACCCAGAAGTCGATCAGATACTTCTTGGCCGGATCTTCCTGGGCGATGAATACGACATCGGGAAAGTAGCCGTAGCCGGCCAGCGTGCGCACAAAATCCACGTGATCGAACTTGAGCTTGAGCTGCTGGCCGCTGACCGGATCGAACAGCGGATACACGCCGTCGTTCTTGCTGCTGGTGTCGTTGATCACTCCGGTAATGTAGGTCTTGACGTCGCCGGACTCGTAATGCGTCATGCGCTCGGTGACGATGTCCACCTCGGTCGCAGCCTGAAAGTTCTCGGCGCGCGAAATGTTGCCGTTGGGATCTTCCAGGAACTGCTTTTTGGCATCCTCGCTGCTGAAGCAATAGACCTTGCCATCCGGCGAGGTCCAGTTGATTGAGCAGTCGGTCTTGACCTGCTGGCCCTCTGCCAGGCCCATGACGCACATGCCACCGAATTCCGGTTGCGCCGCCGGCGTCTTGACCGAACTGGAGGCGGCTGGGGCGGACGATGCGGCCTCGATTAGGGCGGGGGACAGCAGGGCGGCTGCCAGTAAGACAGCCAGGGTCAGTCGCGTGTGCACGGGGTACCTTCCGTCGCCGCAACACCCCTGGGTCGCGGGCTGCGACGCCAGTTCGTCGGCGGTAATAGGGGCTTATACCCCCGAAACCGCCGCCGGGACAAGCCGCCGCTGCCCCGGGAGCGCAAGCCCCGGCTGGGTGTCACAATGGCGCGGTCATGCCCCCACAGGCCTACCGCTATCGCCTGGTCGACGTCTTCACCCAGGTCGCATTTGAGGGCAATGCTCTGGCGGTGCTGCCGGAGGCCACCGGCCTGGATACCCGGGCGATGCAGCAGATCGCGCGTGAATTCAACCTGTCCGAAACCACCTTCGTTCGTCCCGCGACGCTGCCCGGCTGTGTCGCCGAGGTGCGCATTTTCACCCCGACGCGGGAGATGCGCTTTGCCGGCCACCCTACCATCGGCACCAGTTATGTGTTGCTGGATGAGGGCCGGGTTGCACCACCGGCGCTTGAGTTTGGCTTGCAGGAACTGATCGGGCGGGTGCCGGTGCGGGTCGCGCGCGAGGACGGCGATCTGATCTGGCTGCGCACGCCGCCGATCGAATGGGGTCCGACGTACGATGCGGCGCTGTGTGCGCGGGCGCTGGGGCTGCATCGCGACGACCTGGCCGCAGCGCCGCCGCAGCGTCTGAGTGCCGGCAACCCGACGCTGTACATCGCGCTGCAGAGCCCGGCAGTCGTGGATCGCTGCGAGCTGGGGATCGAAGGGGCACGACTGCTGCGCGGCACTGAGACCGAGCCGCTCTGCGTGTTCGTGTTTGCAGCCGTGGACACGGGCGCCTACTCACGCATGTTCGCGCCCGAGCACGGCGTGGCTGAGGATCCGGCGACCGGCAGTTCCACCGGCCCGCTGGCCGCCTACATGCAGAAGTACGCGCTGCTTCCGAAGACGCGCGCCAGCCGCTTCATCAGCGAGCAGGGGGTCAAGATGAGGCGGCGCAGCCTGCTGCACGTGCGCATCGAGACACGCCCGGGAAGCTGCGATTTCGATGTCGGCGGCCATGTGACGCCTGTCGGCTCGGGAACTGTGCTGGTCTGAAGCTCAGGCCTGGGCGGCGGCGGCGACCAATCGCGGCAGGCGGGCGGTCGCTCCCATGCTGATCGGACCGGCGCTGCCCCTGATCCGAAAGGCGGGTTGCGAGGTGTCGCGCGCGGTTGGCGTCATCTCCGCCAGCTGCGCGTTCAGCAGCGCGTACACCAGCGGTTGCTGTTCGATTCCGTGGCCGCGGGTGGCAACCACCGCAGTCTCGCCGTTGGCCAGCTCGACATACGTCCCCGGTGGCCACAGTCCCACCGCCTCGACCATGCGGTCGATGTTCGCGCGCGCCTCGCCCGGATTCATCTGGTAGAGCTCGCGGATGGCCGCATCGGGCGCCAGCGCCGCGCGGTACAACCGTCGTGTGATCTTGGCGCTGTAACGATCCGCCAGTCCCAGGGCTGCCGCGAAGGTCAGCGGCTCACCGGTGCCGGTCGGATAACCCTGGCCATCGGCACTCTCGTGATGCTCGATCACGATCTGCAGCCACAGCCGGTCGCGCAAGCCAAGTCGCTCGAGCAGGTCATGGCCGCACTGTGGGTGGCTGCGGATCGCATCGCGCTGCGCCGCACTTGGAGCCTCGCGCTGCCGGTACATTTCGTGCTGCAGGTCGAGCATCGCGACGTTCATGGTCAGTCCGGCGCCGATGGCCGAGTGCCGCTCCGCTTCGCTCCAGCCCGATATCCGACCGTACTCGGCGCAGATCACCGCCGCCTGCAGCGAGTGATTCACGCCATAGTCGTTCTGATCGAACTGCATGACGGCGAATATGGCACCGTCGGGGTCGTCGGCGATCAGGCGGTCGATGCGAGCCGACAGGTCGTCGATGTCGCTAAGAAAGGCAGGTCGCCCGAGCCGTTCGTGCAGCAGCAGGGCCAGCTGGGCGCGCACATCGTTCCAGGGCGCGAGCGCGCGGAACGGGCTAGCCATGCCGCGTCCGGCCTGTCAGCCGGTGGTCAGCTGTCGACGGCCTTGCCGCAGCGTGCCAGGACGCCGCGCAGGTCGCGAATGGCCGGGAAGACCTCATTGTTCCAGTCTGCGCCCTGGGCATCGTGGGCCCGTTGCTCGTGCTCCACGATATCCTTGTCCTCGCGGAAGATATTTTCGGTGAACCAGGTCACGACCGGCCAAACCAGATGGATCAGGCCGGGGATCGGCGGCTTCTTGACCGACAGGTAGCCGTAGGTGCGATTGGTGCGCTGCTCGGCGTCAAGCGGCGTGTACGCGAGCCATACGTCCAGCACCGGATCGTCTGTGTCCTTGATTTCGCGGCCGAGCCAGACGCGTAGGTTCTGGCGCGGATAGTCGGTGCGGATGCGCATGTGGTCGTGAAAGTCCGCTTTCCCGCGTCCGCTGCCGCGCACCAGGTCGACGATCACATGCTCGCCCATCGACTGCTTGCCGCCGGTGCGACTGAAGGTGTACTCGACCTGAGCCCAGGTGTCGCCGTGCTGCCGGCCGATGCACTTGGCACGAATCGAGCCCATCTGTTTGCGGTGCATGAACTGGTGATTCATGTCGAACAGATTCTCGTGCATGAAGGTGTAATGGCAGGCCACTTCGCGATTGAGCCGGCGGGTCTTGTAGTCGCGCCGCTGTGAGGCGCCCAGGCCGGCCGGCGCCCGAGCTTCCGCCAGCGCTGGATCGCCGGGAAACACGAAGATCAGGCCATCGATCTCGCGCACCGGATAGCTTTGCACGCCGTTGGGCAGCCGGTCCTTGCCGAGGTAAGGAATATCGACGCACTTGCCACTGCAGTCGTAGGTCCAGCCGTGGTAGTGGCACTTGATCTCATCGCCGGTCACGACGCCCAGATGCAGCGGAACCTGACGGTGCGCGCAGCGGTCTTCGAGCGCAAACACACGGCCGCTGCGGCCACGATATAGAACGATCGGATCGCCGGCGAACCGGCGGGCCAGGGTGCGGCCAGCCTTGAGCTCATCGCACCAGGCCAGCGGGTACCAGTGATCCGGATGCGCGCCGATTCGGCGCAGATCGAATGCGTTCGGTGAGTTCGCCGTGCGCAGGTTGATCAGATTGGAACTGTCCTCGGACATCGCCGCCCCTGAAACGCCGTCACAATGATGCAGCCTAGCGCGTTGGCAAGCGCCGCGCGTAGTGGGGGATGCCCGCTGTCCATGGCCAGCAACTACATGCTGCTGGTGTGCCGGCGCACTGGCCGATGGAGAAGCGACATTACAAAGAAGATGTATCACATTGTATTAACTACGTAATACAAGGCACCGCCCTGCGATCGGCCTCAATACTCGGCGTGTAGGCGTACGGCCCAGAAGTGGACCGGCCCGCGGTCGCGGTTGTAGCCGGGATTACGGATGTCCTGGAAATCGGGGCTGAGCTGCCAGCGGATCGGGCCGGGCCTTTGCGGCCAGGTGATCTGACATCGATAGTAGGCCTCCAGAATCTGCTCGTGGCCGTAGTTCAGGCGGCCATCACACAGAAGAAATCCGCAGCCTCCGTCGGCCAGATATTGCCGATGTGGTGCCGACAGACTCTCGCTGGCGACTGCGATGGCCAGGTGGTCTTCGGCGCGATGCCAATGGGCCCCGGACAGCTGCCCGCCCAGGCTGATTTCCTGATCGACTTCCGTGAAGACAAAACTCTCGGTCTTGCCATCGTTCCAGCCGAATCGCATGAAGACTCCGCTGTCGCCGTTATCGGCCAGCGGCTGCTCGGCATTGAGTCCGTAACCGTATTTATGCCGGCCGTCGCGATCGTTGGCCACAATGTTCGGCACCGTGCCTTGAGCGCTCGCCGCGGCGATGGCCTCCTCGTAGCTCCCCATGCGCGCGGTGTTGAGATACCACAGTGCGCGAATGATGGTGCCGCTGGACCAGGGCGATAAGCGCAGCTCGAGATTCTGCGCGTGAGCGAGTTGGGCTGAGTAGTCGAGCTGCTGAAAGTTGGCTCGCACGGGCATCAGGTAAAAGCCGTACTTCAGACTCCACTTCGGGTTGATGTAGCCGATCACGAAGCCATTGGTGTAACCGCGGGTGTTGGCGGCGTAGTCCCAGGCGGTGTTCGCCCACAGCGACCAGTTCAGAAACTCCGTGCGCGCCGCCGCCGCGTATCGGTTCTGATCGAAATCATCCGGCAGCGCCATTCGGCCGATCTTGAGCTCCAGGCGTGTGGCGGCCTCGGTGCCAGGGATCTGGTCCTGCGCACGATCCACAGATTCGACCTGGTCGCTCAGAGGCAACATGAAGCGCGCGAATAGCCGTGCGATATAGAACTCTTTCTTGATGCCAGAGACGCCCTCGCGCACCACATCGCCATTGGTGAGTCCGGCCAGTCCGCTGGCGTGGCTGACGCCGGCGCCATCAAAGCGCTCCACATCGAGATACAGCTGACCCCAGTTGACCGGCGCCCAACCGCCGTACAAGCCGACCGTATCGGTCGGCTCGGTACCGCCGTCAGGATTGAGGCTTAGCGGGCCGACGTAAGGAGAGCGGAGCCGCGACTGGTTCTGTTCGATGAAGGTGTATTGGGCTCCAACCAGCATGGGCCAATTGCTGTCCGGGACAGGCGACCCGATTGCCATGAGCGTGGCGGCTGGGTCTTCCGGGGCTGCGCCGGTGGTATGCCAGACCACGGCGAGCACGGCTGAGAGACACCATGCCATGCGCCGGGGATCGGATTTCCCTCGGCTCATCCAACGGTGCTCAAATTGAAAG
>DASXDL010000024.1:0-63600 GCA_036490715.1 Steroidobacteraceae bacterium
AGGATGAGCTGGTCACTCACCTAAAAGCGAGCCGCCCGTGTCACTCTATCGCCGCCCCAACTCTCCGCACTACTGGGTTAGGTTTCAGCTCAACGGACGCGAGGTGCGCCTCAGCTCTGGCACAGAGAATCGCCGCGCAGCGGAAGAATTTGAAGCGACGGCGCGAAGCAACGCTTGGCGGCAAGTCAAATTGGGAGAGCGGCCCGCTTACCTATGGGCGATAGCACGCGCTCGGTGGCTCGCCGAAACGCAGAAGCGCACGAAAGACAAAGACGAGATCATTCTTACGTGGTTTGATGGGCACCTGAAGGGCGCGCACGTTCAAGCAATCACTCGCGAAGTCATCGAGGAACTGCGCGCCCTCAAACGCGATGAGACCTCGCCAGCGACGGCGGATCGTTACATGGCGTTGTTACGCGCAATCCTCAAGAAGTGCGTCGACGACTGGCAAGTCCTCGAATCGGCGCCCAAGGTTCCAATGTATCGCGCAACGCCGCCCGAGCCACGATGGCTCACGCGCCCGGAGTTCGAGAAGCTGTGCAGGGAGCTGCCTGAGCACCTGGAGCCGGCCGCACGCCTGGCGGCGTTCACCGGGCTACGCATGCGCTCGATGCTTGGTCTCACTTGGGATCGCGTTGATCTGAAGGCTCGGCGCGCCTGGATTCCGGCGAGCAATATGAAAGGAGCCCGCACTCACGGCGTACCGCTTTCCACGGAGGCCATCTACGTGTTGCGGCGACTCAAGGCGCTCAACTCAAAGACTCGGCGCAAGGCGCTGAAGTCGCGTGAACGGGCCGGGAGGGAAAAGCTGCCGCCAGATTGCGGTCGCGTCTTTCAGTATGACTGCAAGCCGATCGACGACTGCAACACCAAAGCCTTTCAGGACGCCGTAAAAAGGGCCGGAGTCGGCCCGCTGCATTGGCATTCCCTGCGCCACACGTTCGCCTCTTGGGCAGTACGCAACGGCGTGACGCTCCACGAATTAATGCAGCTCGGAGGCTGGGCGAGTTATTCGATGGTGCTCAGATACGGCCATCTGGCGCCGGATCATCTGGCCGATGCTGCCGAAAAAGTGACGAATTTCTCGCACAAAAACCGGCACACTGGAAAGCAGGAAAAAAGCTCGCGGCTAAGTGCCTGAATTTGGTGGCTAGGGTGAGACTCGAACTCACGACCTCGGCATTATGAGTGCCACGCTCTAACCAGCTGAGCTACCTAGCCTTCGAGGGATGCGCATTGTAGGGAACCGTATCCGTGCGGTAAACGCCGGATGGCGGCGCGGTAAATCCCCGCTACTTGGACTTCCCGGTCCAGCCTGGCAGATATCGTGCTGCCTGCGAGCGCGCCAGTTCGACCCCGAGCCGGGTCGCGCGCGCCTGGCGCTCCGAAATCAACCGGGCGCTTACGCGCGGACGAAAGTAGTCGGCCCACAGAAACTCCGAAAACGGCGCCTCATCCTTGGCATAGCCGCCGGCCAGCCGTACCAGACCGGCCAGACTCCGATAGGGATCGTTCTGCAGCTTGGTAAGTTTCTTAGGCATGTCGACGTAATCACGCCGGCGGCCGCGATGGTCGAACGGATGGGTCCAGGCGCGATATTCCATGGTGCGCCAGAACACCGCCGGGTCAAGCCACGACATATCGTCGAGCTTGGCTAGCCACACCTCGCGCATGCCTTGTTCGATCAGAGCGATGCCCAAGTGGTGATGATCGACGATGTAGTAGGCGCCATCCGGTCCCACCACGCCGGGAAACACGTGACTCTGCAACACGTGTTCGCGACGCTTCTTCTTGAGCTTGTTCCACTCGGCCGCCTTGAGCTCAACCTCAGCATAGCCAACCGAAAACTGCGTCGGGCGCAGCTCGGCTAATTTGGCGCGCGTCAGGGCAACGTTGCGAGTGTAGGTAACCATGTCGGCGCCAAGCTTCGCACGACATCAACTGCAGCCGCAACGCGGCCGTGGCCGGCCTCAGACGTTGAATCGAAAGTGCATCACGTCGGCTTCGTGCACCACGTACTCCTTGCCTTCGAGGCGCAACCGCCCAGCCTCGCGGGCACCGGCCTCGCCGCCGTAGTTGACGTAATCCTCGAACGCGATCACCTCGGCACGAATAAAGCCGCGCTCGAAATCGGTGTGGATTACGCCGGCCGCCTGCGGCGCGGTGCTGCCGCTACGCACGGTCCAGGCACGCACCTCCTTCGGCCCGGCGGTGAAATACGTCAGCAGCCCCAAGAGCTTGTAGGCTCCTCGGATCACGCGGTTCAGGCCGGGCTCCTCGAGGCCCAAGTCACGCAGGAATTCCACACGCTCGCTCTCGGCCAACTGCGCGATCTCCGCTTCGATAGCGGCGCACACCGGCACCACGACCGCGCCCTCGATCTGCGCGCGCTTCTGCAGCGCTTCGACGTAGGCGTTGCCTGCGGCGAGCCCGGCTTCATCAACATTGGCGATGTAGATCACCGGCTTGGATGTCAGCAGATGCAGCTCGCGCAGTTCCCGCTGCTGTTCCGTGCTCAGCCTCATTGCACGCGCCGGTTTGCCGTCATTGAGCCACGCGCGCACGCTCTCCAGGAGCTCGTGCTGGTGCAGCGCCTTCTTGTCGCCGCTCTTCGAAGCCTTGCCGGCACGATCGGCGGCCTTTTCCACGGATGCCAGGTCGGCGAGCGCAAGTTCGGTGTTGATGACGTCAAGATCGGCCAGTGGATCGATGCGGCCGGCGACGTGCACGACGTCGTCATCTTCGAAACAGCGCACGACGTGGGCAATGGCATCAACCTCGCGGATGTGCGCCAGAAACTGATTGCCCAGCCCTTCGCCCTGCGAGGCTCCCTTCACTAGCCCGGCAATGTCGACGAATTCCACCGTGGTAGGCAGTATCTTCTGTGGGTGCGCGATCGCCGCAAGCTGCTCGAGACGCTCATCCGGCACCGGCACCACGCCGACGTTGGGATCGATGGTGCAGAACGGATAATTTTCCGCCGCAATTTGTGCGCGCGTGAGCGCGTTGAACAACGTCGATTTGCCGACGTTGGGCAAACCGACGATCCCGCATTGAATTGGCATATGGATTCCTGCCAGCGCCGACGCTCAGGCGTCCGGCGCGGCGCTATCGGATCCGCCGTTGCCGCCGTGCAGCGTCTGCATCGCCCGCTGGGCTCCGGCCTGCAAAAGCTCCGGAACGATGTCCAAGGAGCGCTCGATCGCCGCGTCGATGGCGCTCTGTTCCGCTGCCGTCGGACGGCTCAGCACCGAGTCCAGCACCAGATCGCGCGATCCCGGGTGACCGACTCCGAGTCGCAGCCGCCAGAAATCGGCGCCCAGGTGCGCAATCACGTCGCGTAGCCCATTGTGGCCGCCGTGACCGCCGCCCTGCTTGAGGCGCGCGGTGCCCGGCGGCAGGTCGATGTCGTCATGCACCACCAGCAACTCCAGCGGCGTCACCCGGTAGAAGCCGGCGACCGCCGCGACCGGAGCGCCGCTGCGATTCATGAACGCGGTCGGCTTGAGCAGCCACAGTTCCACATCGCCGATCCGGGTCCTCGCCAGCTCGGTATGCTGCCGATTGTCCTGACGCCAGTTGCCGCCGTAGCGTGCCGCCAGTTCGTCCACGAACCACCAGCCGGCATTGTGGCGCGTACGCACGTACTCGGACCCCGGATTGCCGAGGCCGACGATGAGCTTGAGGTCTAGACCGGCTATTTCTTGCCTTCCTTCTTCGGCGCGGCTTCCTTCTTCGCCTCTTCTTTCTTGGGCTCTTCCTTCTTGCCAGCCGCCGCCGTGCCCTCGGCCGCAGCCGCCGGTGCCGCACCGCCGGTTGGCGCCGCCGCCGCCGCGCCCTCGGCCGCAGCCGCAACGACTTCCGGCTCAGGCTCCGCCACGCGCGGGCTGTGCACCGACACCACCGGCGGATTGCCGTGTGCGAGCGCGGGGATGGTTACGCCGTTCGGCAAAGGGATATCCCCGAGGTGCAGCGAATCATTAAGATTCATGGCCGACAGATCCAGCTCCAGGAACTCCGGCAGATCCTTCGGCAGGCAGCTGACTTCGATGTCCTGCATCAGGTGCGAGACGATGCCGCCCTGGGTCTTGACGCCAGGAGCCACTGCCTCGCCCTTGAAGTGGATCGGTAAGCGGATTTTGAGCATCTCGCTCTCGATCACGCGCTGCAGATCCACGTGCACGACGGCATTGCGGGCCGGGTGCATCTGCACATCGCGCACGATCGCCGGTTGTCCCTGCGAGTCGACATTGACGCTGATGATCGACGAGTAGAACTTCTCGTTCTCTATCATCGTCAGCAACTGCTGGTGATCCAGCGTGATGTTGCGCGGCTCGCCATGGCCACCGTACAGAACGGCGGGGACTTTTCCGGCACGACGCAGGCGGCGGCTCGCACCCTTGCCCTGATCGTGACGCGCGTCCGCGCCTACTTGAAACGTAATACGCATGTTGTCTTCTCCTGACGATTAGCAAAAACGGATCCGCACCGCGACCAGGGCGTATCCACCAAAAAAATATCGAATCAATCGATGTACAGGGAGCTCACCGACTCCTCATCGCGTATGCGGCGAATGGTCTCGGCCAGCAGTGAGGCCACTGACAGCTGGCGAATGCGCGGACAGTCGCGCGCCGCCTGCGACAACTGGATGGTGTCGGTCACCACCAGCTCATCCAGAGCCGATCTCGCGACCTTGTCGACTGCGTCGCCCGAGAGCACCGCGTGGGTAATATAGGCTACGACCTTGACCGCGCCCTCGTCCTTCAGCGCCTGAGCCGCCACGCACAGGGTGCCGGCGGTGTCGACCATGTCGTCGATCAGCACGCAGGTCTTGCCGTCGACCTCGCCGATGATGTTCATGATCTTGGACTCGTTCGGGCGCGGACGGCGCTTGTCGATGATGGCCAACTCGGCATCGTCGAGTCGCTTGGCGATGGCGCGGGCGCGCACCACGCCTCCGACATCGGGCGACACCACGATCAGATTCGGATAGCGCTGGCGCCAGACGTCGCCGAGCAGTACCGGCGAGCCGTACACGTTATCAACCGGAATGGCGAAGAAACCCTGGATCTGGTCCGAGTGCAGGTCGAGCGTCAGCAGGCGCTGCACGCCGGAATTGCTGATCATGTCGGCCACCAACTTGGCGGTGATGGCCGAGCGCGTGGCGCGTGGCCGGCGATCCTGCCGGGCGTAGCCGAAGTACGGCACCACGGCGGTGATGCGGGCCGCCGATGCACGCCGGCAGGCGTCCACCATCACCAGCAGCTCCATCAGGTGATCGTTCGCCGGCGGACTGGTGGACTGCACGATGAATACGTCGCGCCCGCGCACGTTCTCCATGATCTCTATGTTCACTTCGCCGTCGCTGAAGCGCCCGACTGATGCGCGGCCCACGGGCAAGCGCAATTCGCGCGCAATGTCATGCGCGAGCACGGGATTCGCATTCCCGGTAAAAAGCGCCAGCGATTCTGATTCCACGATGCGCTAGTCCTTGAACTTCAAATCACTACTGCCATCAAAATGGCTGGGGTGGAAGGATTCGAACCTCCGAATGGCGGGATCAAAACCCGCTGCCTTACCACTTGGCGACACCCCAGCAGCCGATCGTTCAGCCGTGCGTTGCCAGCATCGCATGCAACGGCGAGCGATTCAGTCCGCGCGCGACAAAGCAGCTCCATCGGTCTGGAACGCGTGCCGAGATGCGCTCGGCCTCCTCGACGCGCTCGAAGCTCGCGAACAGGCACGCGCCCGTGCCAGTCATGCGGGCGGCCAGCGGCGCACCGTGCTGGTCGCACTGACCCCGCAGCCACGCCAACGCTTCTGCTACCTGCGGACTGCGCGCGCTCACGACCGGCTCGAAAACGTTCGCGGTACGGCCTTCCGAAAAGGCGCGTATTGTGATGACGGTAGAATTTCGTGTCAATTCAGGGGCCTGGAAGCTCTCTGCCGTACTCACGCCGACCCCCGGCTGGAGCACCAGAAACCAGCGCGGCGGCAGCTCCAGCGGCGTGAGTCGCTCGCCGCGCCCCTCCCCCCAGGCGGAGCTGCCACGGACGAAGACTGGCACGTCGGCACCGAGCGTAAGCCCTAGCCCCGACAGCGTTTCCAGGTCCAAACCGCATCCCCAAAGGGCGTTCAGAGCGAGCAGTACCGTGGCCGCATCCGAGCTGCCGCCGCCGAGCCCGCCGCCTGCCGGCACATGCTTAATGACCTGTATATCGACCCCGGCGCTCGCCCCGGTATGCCGCTGAAGCGCGCGCGCCGCGCGCACGACCAGGTCCTGTTCCGGCGCTACTCCGGCCAGGCCCGCAAGGCGCGTGATCTTGCCATCGCTGCGCGGGGTCAGCCCGATCTGATCGCACCGATCGATCAGTTGGAACACGGTCTGCAGGTCGTGATAGCCGTCCTCGCGCCGCCCGGTTACGTGCAAGAACAGATTGAGCTTGGCTGGGGCTGGCCACCAGCTCGGCGCACTCACAGCTGCCAATGCTCAATCACCACCCGCAACCGCAACCCGCCCCGGGTCGCCGTGAGCCGCTGCGGCAACCATTGCTGCTGTACTAAGGCATAGTCGGCGTAGTCGATCTGCCATCCGCTCTGTTCCAGATGCGCAAGGCGTTGCAGCGGGTCGAGGGTCTGCTGCGCTGTGCTGGCCGGATCGCTGGCACCCAGAACCCAGAAGCGCAGGCTGGCAAGCGGCGGATCAAATCCGAGCGTCGCTCGCAGCTGATCGCGAGCCGCGACATCATCCAGCATCTGCCCCTTGCTGGTCGTGAGGTGCAGGCCGCCGGCGCTCTGCTCGATATGTGCTGCGCCGATTCCCATCGGCGCGGACAAATCGATCGTGGCGTGATCCGACTGCTGCTGCCAGCGCAGTCCGGCGCTGAACCCCTCGTTGTCGCTAGAGGCCGCAATGCGCCCCTGCAATTGGAAGTGATCGATGCCCTGTAATGTGGCCAGCCGTGCGGCCCATGGTATTGGCGGCGGGGCGTTGCCCGGCCGCGGCACGCTGGCACAGTAACTGAGCAACAAGGCTGATCCGATCACGGCTCCTCGCAGGCCGAATGCCCGCGCGCCGCCGCCCCTCGTGGTGCGCACGCTAGATCGACGTGCCGGTGCCCTGCACGGGCAGCGACGGAACACCGGCGCGTTGCTGCGCCGCCTTGACCAGTGCGTTGTCAGGATCGATCAGCAGCGCGCGATTCCAGGTGTCACGCGCTTTGGCCTTGTCACCCAGGGCCCACAGCACCTCGCCCCAGTGAGCGCCGATGTCTCCGTCCTGGTCCAATCGGAATGCGCGCTCGAGCAGCGGTAGCGCCGCTTGCTGCATGCCCCGCCGATAGTCCAGCCATCCCAGGCTGTCGAGAATGGCGGGGTTGTCGGGTTCCGACTTCAGAGCGGCGTTGATCAGGCGCTCGGCCCGTGACAGATCCCGATTGTGGTCAGCCAAAATGAAGCCCAGGGCATTGCTGATGGAACTGTCCTGCGGCCGCTCGCGGTACAGCGCCTCGAGCTGGGTAATGGCGGCGCTGGTGCGCCCGGCCTTCTCCAGCAGGATCGCCTTCTGATACAGCACGTCCGGATGGCCCGGAAATCGCGCCAGCGCGTCGTCGATGCGTGCCAGGGCCCGATCACCCTCACCTCCGTTGGACAGCAACTGCGCCTGCGCGATCTCGGCTTCGAGCTTGGTCGCGGGCGAGGCACTGTCCTTCGCCTGCAGCAGCTGCAGCGCCTGGTCGCGCTGGCCCTCTTTATAAAGAATGCTCGCCGCGCGGTTGCGCGCGGCAGATTCCAAGCCAGTGCCCACCAGCATCTGATAACCGCGCAGCGCGGTCTCGGTCTCGCCGCGCCGCTCGGCGACCGCCGCCAGGTAATAGACCGCGATGCCCGAGGACTCCGGGTCCTTCAGCAGACCGGAGAAGATATTCTGCGCCTCATCGAAATCGCCACGCTCGAACGCCAGCAGACCCAGCCGACGATCGGCCTGTGCGCGCAGCCCCGGGTTGTCACGCAACGATTCGATGGCCTGGCGCGCCTCACGTTCACGCCCGAGCAACATCAGCACGTCGGCAGCCGCAAAGCTCTGGTCCTTGGGCGCCGCGACGCGCGCGGCACCGGCGGCCGCCACGGCCTGCTCGGCCTCGCCAAGTCCGGCGTGGGCACGCGCCAGCAGCATCTGCGCCGGCGCGCGTTCCGCGCCTTCGCTCAGGGCGTGCTGCGCGTACTGCAGTGCCTCGCGGTAGTTCCAGCCGTCGAACGCCAGCCCCGCCAGCTCCAGTTGGGCGCGCCCATTCTGCAAGCGCGGCACCTGCACGCCACGCAGCATCGCCAGCGTCGCCGGCACGCCGGCCTCCTGCGCAACTTCACCGAGCTGCTCGGCAAAATTTTCGTCGGCGCCCGAGCCGCTGCCGCCGCTCTTGCCGGGGTCGTCACGGTGGGCAGCGCGCGGGGCAACGACGCCGCCGCCGTTGTTAATCCAGCTCTCGAACGCGCTGCGCGCATCGTCGATCTTGTACTGCCCCAGATCGGCGCGCATGGCCGCGCGTAACGCGGCCGGATCAGTTGGCGTCAGCTGGCGCCAGCGCGCCGCGGCTCGCTCGGCCGCCTGATACTGACCGCAGTCCAGCGCCACGCCGGTAGCCCGTTCGGCCAGTTTGACGTCGGTCAGGCGTTGTGCGGCCGTGGTGTAGTTCGCCGCCGCGCGACCGCAGTCGTCGCGTTGCAATGCAATCTCCGCCGTCATGATCAGCGCATTGGAATCTTCCACATCATGCACCGCGGACGACGATGCATACGCGACCCTGGGCAGCGCGCCCAGCAGCGCAAAACCCGCCAGCAGCGCCGGAACCGCGACGGTGAGGTGGCGTGGCATCATGACCGTTAAACTATAGCCGAAGATGAAAGAGTCCATCCGTCAAAAGCTTGAAAAGGCCGAGCAGCGCTTCGAGGAACTCGGGCATTTGCTGGCCGCGCCTGAAACCAGTGGTAATTCGCAGCAATTTCGCGATTTATCAGTGGAATATGCCCGTTTGCAGCCTACCGCTGCGGCGTTTGCCGACTATCGGCGGCTCGAGCAGGAACTCGCCAGCGCACAGGCCATGCTGAGCGACGCGGATTCCGACATGCGGACGCTGGGCGCCGAGGAGCAGGTCACGCTCAAGCAGCGCCTGGAGCAGCGCCATGTCGAACTGCAGCAGATGCTGCTGCCACGCGATGTGCGCGATCAGGGCAACATATTCCTTGAAATTCGCGCCGGCACCGGCGGCGACGAGGCGGCCATCTTTGCTGGCGACCTGCTGCGCATGTACAGCCGCTACGCGGAATCGCAGGGCTGGCAGGTCGAGACGCTCAGCGAGAGCCCGGGCGAGCACGGCGGCTACCGGGAAGTCATCTGCCGCATCGTCGGTCGCGGCGTGTTCTCCAAGCTCAAGTTCGAATCCGGCACGCACCGCGTCCAGCGCGTGCCGGCCACCGAGGCGCAGGGACGCATCCACACCTCCGCGGTCACCGTGGCGATCCTGCCGGAGCTGGACGAGATCGAAAAGGTTGAGCTCAATCCGGCCGAGCTGCGCGTCGACACCTACCGGGCCTCCGGTGCCGGCGGCCAGCACGTCAACAAGACCGATTCGGCCATCCGCATCACTCATCTGCCGACCGGTATCGTGGTCGAGTGCCAGGATGAACGCTCGCAGCATAAGAACCGCTCGCGCGCGATGGCGCTGCTGGCGGCGCGACTACTGGCGGCGGAGCAAGAGAAACAGCTGGCGGTGCAGGCGCAGACCCGCAAGCTGCAGATCGGCAGCGGCGATCGCTCCGAGCGGATCCGCACCTACAATTTCCCGCAGGGGCGGGTCACCGATCACCGCATCAATCTGACGCTCTACCGCCTGAATGACATCATGCAGGGGCAGATCGAGGAGCTGCTGCAGGCGCTGCAGCACGAGTATCAGGCCGAACTGCTCGCGGCAGAGTGAACCGTCAGTGCCAGCGAGCTAGCGTACACGCACACGATTGCTCCTAAGCCCACCGCGACTGCGGTAACAAGCGCGCGCACTGCCGAGCCCTCGGTCACCAGCAGCGCGGCGAAAATGCTCAGCACCGCGCCGGCCGTCAATGCGCATATCAGCATCGCCAGCACCGCGATCACGAAGGCCGCGAAAACGTGCCACCAGTGCGGCAGCACCAGCTGCACGCAGCGCACCAGGGCGAGGTACGGATTGGCCTGCTCAAACAGCAGTACCGGCAGCATCACCAGGTAGCACACGAACAGGAAGACGCCGGGCACGATTAGCAGCGCAAAGCCGACGAACAGGCTCAACTGCGCCAGAATCCAGCCCAGCAGTATCGCCGGCAGGCGCTGCGCGGCGAACCTGAGCTCGGTCCAGGAATCGAGCGCGGCGCCGCTGGCAAAAGCGCGCTGCCGCAGCATCATCGCGCTGACGAAGAACAGCATGACTGCGGAGGCCGCCACCGAGATCAGCCAGTAGTCGCGATCGGCCGGGATGCCATGTTCGAGCGAGTGGCCGCTGGCCAGCCAGTAAAAATTGGGAATCTCCAGACACAACACACCGAACATCGCCAGCGGCAGGCACTTGAGCAGCGTCACGCGAAACAGACGCGTCGTCACGGTCAGCAGATTGGCTACGTTCACCGGCGGCCGCGGCGACTTGGATGCGGTCATAATGTCTCCGGCATGTCGAAACGCGGCAATGTAACAGACCCCGCCGGCCCGAGCGTGCGCGCGCTGCTCGAGCGCGGCGTGGCGTTGCTCGCGAACAGCAGCACATCCGCGCGGCTGGATGCCGAGCTCCTGCTCGCCTGCGCGCTGGGCCGGCCTCGCAGTCATCTGGCCGCCCATGACGATGAGCCGATCGAGAACTCCCGCCAGGGGTACTACCAGGCACTGCTGGCGCGACGCGCACAGGGCGAGCCGCTCGCCTACATCACCGGCGAGCGCGAGTTCTGGTCGCTGCCCCTGGTCGTCAACGGCGACGTGCTGATCCCGCGCCCCGAAACCGAACTGGCAGTCGAGCGCTGCCTGGCGTTGCGCGATGCGGCGCCGGCGCTGATCGCCGACCTCGGCACCGGATCGGGCGCCATCGCACTGGCACTGGCGCGCGAGCGTCCGCGCTGGCGTGTCGTCGCGACCGATCGTTCCGCCGAGTCACTCGCGGTCGCGCGCGACAATGCCACCCGCTGCGGCGTCGGCGCCGTTGAATTTCGTCTCGGTCGCTGGTTCGAACCGCTGCCGGAACAATGTTTCGATCTGATCGTCAGCAATCCGCCCTATATCGCCGAGCACGACCCGGCGCTGGCGCAGTTGCGCTACGAGCCAGCCATGGCGCTGGTCGCAGGCGCCACCGGCATGGAGGCGCTGCGTGACATTGTCGCCCAGGCATCGGGCCACCTGCAGCCGGGCGGCTGGCTGGTGCTTGAGCATGGGATCAATCAGGCGGCCGAACTGTCGGTCGCGCTTGTGAACGCGGGCTTCACTCGCGTACGCTGCCACGCGGATCTGACCGGCCGCGACCGCGTTACCGAGGCGCAGCGGCCATGATGGCCGACACCGCGCTCTTTATATTCTGGAGTGCCCCATGATTCGATTCGAGACCTCTCACGGCGGCTTTACCGTCGAACTGTTCGAGCACGACGCTCCGCAGACGGTGGCCAACTTCCTGCGCTACGTCGATGACGGATTCTTCGACGGCACGATCTTCCATCGGGTGGTTCCGGGCTTCGTGATCCAAGGTGGGGGCCTTACCCCCGACTATGCCCAGAAGCAGACACGCCCACCGGTGCACAACGAGTCCACTAATGGAGTGCGCAATGAGCGCGGCACGCTGTCGATGGCGCGCACCGACGATATTCACAGCGCCACGTCGCAGTTCTTCGTCAATCTTGCCGACAACGAATTTCTCGATCATCGCCCGGGACAGTACGGCTACGCGGTGTTCGGTCGCGTCACCGACGGCATGGATGTCATCGATAAGATCGCCGCGCTCGCCACCGGACGCCGCAAAGGGCACTCCGACGTGCCGCTGGAGGACGTGCTGATCGAGTCGGCCCGGCGCGTGCAGGCCGCCAAGTAGCTGCGAAGCGCTCCAGCCTCGCCGTTCGCATCGGTCGCGCGCTGGGCGCGGCACTGTTGGTACTGTTGCTGCTGATGGCGAGCGCGGTGATTGCGCTGCGCTGGATCAACCCTCCGACCACTGCATTCATGCTCGAAGCTCGCCTGTGGGCCTGGCTCGATCACGATCGCGGCTACCGCACCGACTATCACTGGGTATCGCTCGAGCAGATTTCGCCGCAGGCGGCGATCGCGGTGATCGCGTCGGAGGACCAGACGTTTCCGTTTCACGCCGGCTTCGACTTCAAGTCGATTCGCGAAGCGGTACGCGCGCACGAACAGGGACACAAGCTACGTGGTGCCAGCACCATCACACAGCAGGTAGCGAAGAATCTGTTCCTGTGGTCGGGCCGCAGCATGGTACGCAAGGGCCTGGAGGCCGCGTTCACGGTCATGATTGAGACGCTGTGGCCAAAGGACCGCATCCTCGAAATCTATCTGAACGTCGCCGAATTCGGACCCGGCATCTACGGGGTCGAAGCTGCGGCCAGGCGCTTCTATCACGAGAGTGCCGCCCGCCTGACGCGATCACAGAGTGCGCTGCTGGCAGTGGTGCTGCCCAATCCGATGCGGCTGCACGTCGATGCACCCTCCGCCTATGTGCTGAACCAGCGCGATTGGATCCTCAAGCAGATGGCCGAGCTCGGTGGCCCGGCGTATCTGCGCGAGATCGAGCCGCCCTGAGGCGCGGAGGTTGCAATGGGCAAAGCCGTGACGCACGCTGCCACGATGTCAGCCAATACGCCCAGCCGGTCGGAACAGCGCCAGTTTCGCTATTACGACTTCTTCATGGCAGCCTACGTTTGCATTCTGCTGTGCGCTAACTTGATCGGACCGGCGAAGGTGTCGAGCGTCCAGGTGCCCATAGTGGGCACCGTGACCTTCCTGGCCGGCGTACTGTTTTTCCCGATCTCGTACATCTTTGGCGACATCCTGACCGAGGTCTACGGCTACGCCCGCGACCGGCGCGTGGTGTGGGCCGGCTTCGTCGCGCTGGCGTTCGCGGCGCTGATGTCTTCGGTGATCGTGGCGCTGCCGCCGGCGCCAGCCTGGCGTTCACACCAGATGGAAGTCGAGGCTATCTTCGGTAACACGCCGCGCATCGTCGCCGCCTCGATCATCGCCTTCTGGTGCGGTTCGTTCGTCAACAGCTTTGTCATGGCGAAGATGAAGATTTGGAGCCATGGGCGCTGGCTCTGGACCCGCACCGTCGGCTCGACACTGTGCGGCGAGCTGGTCGACTCCGCGCTGTTCTATTCGATCGCGTTTTTCGGGCTTTGGGACAACGGCCTGCTGCTAACCGTCATGCTGACCCAGTATCTGCTCAAGAGCGGCTGGGAGATCGTGATGACTCCGGTGACCTACCGTATCGTCGGATTCTTGAAGCGCACCGAGCAGGAAGACTATTACGATCGCGACACCAACTTCACGCCGTTCTCGCTCAAGGCCTGATCGCGGTCGAGCACGCTTCAGTTCAGTGACCGCGGAGCCTCGGGATTGGCCCCTTCGGTGAATAGCCGCTCGACGTCGATCGCGTCGAAACGGTAGGGGCGCCCGCAGAATTCGCAGGTAACCGCCACCGCACCCTGCTCCACCAGGATGCCGCGTATCTCCTCCGGGCCGAGCGAACGCAACAGACCGGCGACTCGCCCCTCGCTGCAACGGCAGGCAAAACGCACCGGGGAACCGGCGTATAGCCGGCAATCGTGCTCGCCGCATAGGCGTCGCAGCACCTCTTCCGCCGAGCCCAACCGCAATAGCGCGGGATCGAGCCCGGACACGCGGCTCTGCAGCGACTCCCAGGCCTCCTGCGATGCAGCGGCGAGCGCTTCGCCCTGCGTGCCGCGCACCGGCGTCTTCTGCAGCAACACGCCGCCGGTACTGGCAGCGTCTGCAGACAGGGCCAGTCGCGTCGGCAATTGCTCGGAGGTACTGAAGTAGCCCTCGAGACTTTCGGCCAGGCTCGAGCCGGTCAATGCCACGATCCCCTGGTAGCGGGCCGCGCGCTCCTCGGCCTCAATTGTTACCGTCAGGCGCCCATCGCCCACCAGTCGGCGGAAATCCGCGCTCCCATTCGCGCGCTCATCGAAGCGGGCGACGGCGCGCACCCCGAAATCGTGGCTGCACTGTGCCACCAGCAGGTTGATCGGGCCGTCACCGGCTAGCTGCAACGTCAGCGTGCCGTGAAACTTGAGTGTCGCGGCGAGTAACAGCGATGCGCTCACCGCCTCGCCCAGCAGCGTCTCGACCGCGAGCGGATATCGATGCAGGCCTCGCAGTTCACGCCAGGCGCCCTCGAGCCGGATCCAGAATCCGCGCACCGCGTGACGTTCCAGAATGAAGCGTCTGAGCTCCCCGTCGCTACTGGCGAGTACCTCAGCCACCGAGCTTCTTTTTCAGCAGCTCGTTGAGGCGCGCCGGATTGGCCTTGCCCTGGGTAGCCTTCATCGCCTGGCCGACGAAGAACCCGAATAGCTTGTCCTTGCCGGATCGGTACTGCGCCAGCTGGTTCGGATTGGCCGCCATCACGGCATCGACGGCCGCCTCGATGGCCGTATCGTCGGTAATCTGGCGCAGCCCACGCGCCTCGATGATGGCATCGGCATCCTTGCCCTCCTCCCACATCGCCTCGAGCACTTCCTTGGCGATCTTGCCGGAGATGGTGTTATCGGCGATGCGCACCAGCAATCTGGTGAGCGCGGCCGGCGGGATGCGGCTGTCGCTGATCTCGACGCCGTCGCGATTGAGCAGTCCGGCCAGCTCGCCGATGACGGTGTTGGCCGCCAGCTTCGGGCTGAGGCTGACCCCGGAAAATTCGCCCGCTCTTTCCAGCACCGTCTCGAAATAATCAGCCAGCTCGGCACTGGAAGTCAGCACGCCGGCATCGTAGGCCGACAGTCCGTAATCGTGGCGCAGGCGCTGCGCCTTCTGGTCCGGCAGCTCGGGCAGGGTGGCCGCGACGGTGTCGATGTAGAGCTGATCGAGTTCCACCGGCAGCAGATCCGGATCCGGGAAGTAGCGGTAGTCGTTGGCTTCCTCCTTGGAGCGCATCGAGCGCGTCTCACCGCGATCGGAGTCATACAGGCGTGTCTCCTGTATCACCTTGCCGCCGCCCTCGAGCACTTCGACCTGCCGCGCCACCTCGTAAACGATCGCCTTCTCGACGAATCGGAACGAATTGAGATTCTTGATCTCGGCGCGCGTGCCGAGCTTGTCGCTGCCGAGCGGCCGTATCGAGACGTTGGCATCGCAGCGGAACGACCCCTCCTGCATGTTGCCGTCGCAGATCTGCAGGTAGCGCACCAGGGTGTGGATCTTCTTGAGATACGCCACTGCCTCCTTGGCCGAGCGCATCTGCGGCTCGGACACGATCTCGATCAGCGGTGTGCCGGCACGATTCAGGTCCACGCCGGTGAGTCCCGGCAGCCCCTCGTGCAGCGACTTGCCGGCATCCTCCTCCAAGTGCGCCCTTGTCACGTCGATGCGCTTGATGCTGCCGTCGTCGAGCAGGATATTGACCGCGCCGCCGCAGACGATTGGCAGCTCGTACTGGCTGATCTGGTAACCCTTGGGCAGGTCCGGGTAGAAATAATTCTTGCGCGCAAATACCGATCGACGCGCGACGTGCGCATTGATCGCCAAGCCGAACTTGACCGCCATGCGCACGGCCTCGGCATTCAGCACCGGGAGCACGCCCGGGTATGCCAGATCGACCAGGTTGGCCTGGGCATTGGGCGGCGCGCCGTAGGCGGTAGCCGAGCCGGAGAATATCTTCGACCGCGTGGCCAGCTGGGCGTGAATCTCCAGCCCGATGACCGGTTCCCATTCCATCAGGCGTACCCCGGGGGCGCCTGTCGATGCCAGTCGGACTCGCACTGGTAACGATGCGCGACGTTCAACAGCCGCTCCTCGGCGAAGTGCGGCCCTATGATCTGCATGCCCACCGGCAGGCCCTGGACCATGCCGCAGGGCACCGAGATCGCCGGCAGACCCGCCAGATTCGCGCCAATGGTGTAGATGTCGTTCAGATACATCGTCACCGGGTCGCTGATCTTGGCGCCAAGCTCGAATGCCGGAGTGGGGGCCGTCGGACCGATCACGACGTCGACATCGTGGAACGCCTGCTCAAAGTCGTGGCTGATCAGCTGCCGCACCCGCTGCGCCTTCAGGTAGAAGGCCTCGTAGTAACCGGCCGACAGCACGTAGGTGCCGGTCATGATGCGCCGCTTGACCTCGGGGCCGAAGCCCTCGCCGCGCGAGCGCTGATACAGGTCGAGCAGGTCGCGCGGCTTCTCGCAGCGATAGCCGTAGCGCACGCCGTCGAAGCGCGCAAGGTTAGAGGAGCATTCGGCCGGAGCCACCACGTAGTAGGTCGGCACTGAGAGCGGCAGATGCGGCAGACTTACGTCCTTGATCAGTGCGCCCTGTGAGCGCAGCTGTTCGAGCGCGCCACGCAACTGCTGCTCGACGCCCGGGTCCAGGCCGTTGTCAAAGAATTCCTTGAGGATGCCGACCTTGAGGCCCTTGAGCGGCTGTTCCAGCGCTGCGCTGTAGTCCGGCACCGGTAACTCAACGCTGGTGGAATCACGCTCGTCGAATCCGGCGATCACGCCCAGCAGCAGCGCCGCATCTTCGGCCGAGCGCGTGAGCAGGCCGGCCTGATCCAGGCTCGAGGCGAAGGCGACGATGCCGTAGCGCGATACCCGGCCGTAGGTGGGCTTGAGCCCGGTAACACCGCACAGCGCCGCGGGTTGACGGATCGAACCGCCGGTGTCGGTCGCGGTCGCAGCCGGCGTCAGCCGTGCCGCCACCGCCGCCGCCGAACCACCGGACGAGCCGCCCGGCACGCGGGCGCGGTCCCAGGGGTTGCGCACCGGTCCGAAATAGCTGTTCTCGTTCGACGACCCCATCGCGAACTCATCCATGTTGGTCTTGCCGAGCATGACCACGCCGGCAGCGCGCAGCCGCTCAACCACCGTGGCGTCGTACGGCGATACGAAGTTCGACAGCATGCGCGAGCCGCACGTAGTGCGCTCGCCGCGAGTACAGAAGATGTCCTTGTGCACGATCGGCACACCGGTCAGCGGGCCGCCCTGCTGCGCCTGCAGCCGCGCATCGGCCTGCGCCGCTTCGGCCAATGCGCTCTCGGCGGTGATGCTGATGAACGCATTCAGCTCATTTTGGTGCGCAGTCGCGCGCTCAAGCAGCGCCCGCGTCAGCTCGACGCTCGAGAGCTCGCGCGCGCGCAGCGCCGCCGACAGTTCAGCGACACCCTTGCCATGCAGCGTGGTCATTCGATCACGCGCGGCACCAGGTAGAGGCCTGCCTCCACCTGTGGCGCGTTACGCTGGTACTGCTCGTGGCGATCGGTCTCGCTCACGCTGTCGGCCCGCAGCCGCTGCCGCTGACCGGGGAGCGGATGGGCCATCGGCTCGACCTGGCTGGTGTCGGCGCGTTCCAGCTCCCCGACCATGGCGAGAATGCGCGACAGCCCCTCGACGTAGACCGGGATCTCCTGCTCGGTCAGCGCGAGACGCGCCAGGTTGGCGATCTTTTCGATGTCGCTGCGCTTGAGAGTCATGTGAAGGGGTTGGGATTTCGCAGAAAAAACAGCGCGAAATCATACACCTCGGCTTGTGGAATGTCCTGTCGATTGCTAGATTAGCGCCCGATTTTAAGGCGCCTGTTCAACTTCAAAAAGGGTCAAGCGCTCTCATGTTCAAACGCCTGCGCGGCTATTTCTCGAGCGATCTGTCGATCGATCTGGGTACCGCCAACACGCTGATCTACGTGCGTGACAAGGGCATAGTTCTCAACGAGCCCTCGGTCGTGGCGGTACAGGACGAACCTTCGCGCGGCGGCAAGATCATCGTCGCGGTTGGGGCCGACGCCAAGGCAATGCTGGGCCGCACACCCGGTCACATCAATGCGGTGCGGCCAATGAAGGACGGCGTCATTGCCGACTTCACCTATACCGAGAAGATGTTGCAGTACTTTATCAACAAGGTGCACGGCAACCGCTTCCTGAAACCATCGCCGCGGGTGCTGGTGTGCGTGCCGTTTGGCTCCACCCAGGTCGAGCGCCGCGCAATCCGGGAATCGGCTGAAGGCGCCGGGGCCCGCAACGTCGGCATCGTCAGCGAGCCGATGGCGGCCGCGGTCGGCGCCGGACTGCCGGTGCAGGAGGCTCGCGGCTCGATGGTGCTGGACATTGGCGGCGGCACCAGCGAGGTCGCGGTGATCTCGCTCAACGGCATCGTCTACGCCAACTCGGCCCGCATCGGCGGCGACCGCTTTGACGATGCCATCATGAACTACGTGCGTCGCAATTACGGCATCCTGATCGGTGAAGCCACCGCCGAGCGCATCAAGATCGAGATCGGCTCGGCCTATCCCGGCCAGCAGGTGCGTGAACTGTCGGTCAAGGGCCGCAATCTGTCGGAGGGCGTGCCGCGCAGCTTCACGCTCAACAGCAACGAGATTCTCGAGGCATTGCAGGAACCTCTGCAGGGCATCGTCAGTGCGGTCAAGCAGGCGCTGGAGCAGACGCCGCCCGAGCTGGGCGCCGACGTCGCCGAACGTGGCATCGTGCTCACCGGTGGCGGCGCGCTGCTGCGCGACATCGACAAGCTGCTGATGGAAGAAACCGGCTTGCCGGTCATGGTGGCCGACGATCCGCTCACCTGCGTGGCCCGCGGCGGCGGCCGCATTCTCGAGCTCATGGACCAAATGGGGCCGGGACATTTCGGCTTGGAATAACACCACCGGAGCGCGCCGCGCCCGGCGCCTCGCCATCAATGCGCGCTGAGCGCGAAGGCCTCTAGGGCATCCCGTGGCGGTGTTTGGGCCCGACGTCGATCGTCCTCTGTATGGTCGCGGGCCAGCCGTCGGCCTGCGTCTCACGGCCTACGCGATCCTGTCGGTGGCGCTGATGTACTACGATCAGCACGGCCACTACGTACAACGACTGCATTACCTGCTGGACGCGGCCGCCTATCCGGTCCAGGTCGCCGTCAGCTCGCCGCGCGCCGCCTGGGACTGGTTCACCGAGAGCTTTCAGACGCGCGCTGAACTGCGCGCCGAGAACCGCAAGCTTGGCGAGCAAGTCCTCGCGCTGCAGCTGCGGGTCGCACGCCAGGACGCGCTCGAGCAGGAGAACGCCGAACTGCGCGGGCTGCGCGCCGCGCTGCCGCCGTTCATCAAATCCTGGCAGCTGGCCGAAATCATCAGCGTGGAAACCAACCCGTTGCGCCAGCGGGTGGTAATCAACAAGGGCGCCGCCAACGGTGTGTCAGTCAACCAGGCGGTGGTCGATGGCGACGGCGTACTTGGCCAGGTCGCGCGAGTCGGGCCCTGGAGCGCCGAGGTCATTCTGGTGACTGATCCGGAGCATGCAATTCCGGTGCAGGTGGTGCGCAACAGCCTGCGCTCGATCGCGGTCGGCTCGGGCAACGATGGCGAACTACTGCTGCCCTATCTGGCCATCAATTCCGACGTTAAGAGCGGCGACATGCTGGTGAGTTCGGGCCTGGGCGGGGTGTTTCCGGCCGGGCTGCCGGTCGGGCACATCACCGGCGTGCGGCGCGACAGCAATCAGATCCTGGCTCAGGTACGCGCTCAGCCGCTGGCGCATGTGGATCGCGACCGCGAAGTGGTACTGCTGCAGGTCGATCCGGGCCACCCGGCCGCGCCGGCCCCGAATCCGCCGATCGAACCGGAAGCGGTGCCCAAGCCCAAGCCGACCAAGATTCCGGAGCCGGACGAATGAGCGACCGGCATCCTCGCCTGATTGCCTTCACCACCACCATCATCGCGACGGTGCTCACCGTGGCCCCGCTGCCGACCTGGCTGGCGATCGTGCGACCCCAGTTCCTGGTGCTCACCGTGCTCTACTGGTCGATCATGATTCCGCGCGCCGGCGGCCTGCTGCTCGGCTACGCCGGCGGCCTGGCACTGGACGTATTTCAGGGCTCACTGCTGGGCGAGCACGCCCTGGCGCTGGCGTTCGTCACTTACCTTGCCATCCGGTTAAATCTGCTGATGCGGGCCAAGCCACTGTTCGAGCAGGCACTGTTCGTGTTTGCGGCCCTGATGATCTACGAGACGGCGCTGTGGGTGATCGACGGCTGGAGCGGCCACGCGCTGTCGAACCCGGCGCGCTGGGCCCACACGGTGACCGGCGCCCTGATCTGGCCTTTGGTTGTGGGCATCCTGGGTCGATTCCATGCCTCGCGCTGAACCTTCTTTGCCGCGCGTGGTCGCCTGACGGCAACGTATGGATTCACGCGTCCGCATCAAGGACCAATGGAACGAGCAGCGCATTTTTTCGCAGCGCGCCATTGGCTCGCTGGTAGTCATCGCGCTGCTGGTGTTGACGCTGATCGGTCGCCTGACCTACCTGCAGGTGCTGCGCCACGACTATTACACCGAACTGTCGCAGGGCAACCGCGTCCGGCTCGATCCGATTCCTGCCAGCCGCGGACTCATTGTTGATCGCAATGGCAAGACGCTGGCCGACAACGAGCCGGCCTACCAGCTGGAACTGATCCGCGAACAGGTGCCCGACCTCAATGACACGCTCGCGCGCCTGACCGCCCTGGGGCTCATCGACCACGACGAACTCGACGACACGCGTCGCCTGATCCTGTCGCGCCGCACTTTCGACAGCGTGCCGGTGCGCCTGCGCCTCAGCGATGAGGAAATCGGCCGCTTCGCCGTGCATCGCTATCAGTTCCCCGGCGTCGATCTGGCCACGCGGCAGACGCGCCACTACCCATTCGGACAGCTCGGGGTGCACGCACTTGGCTACGTCAGCGCCATCAGCGTGCAGGACCTGGAGCACATCGATCGGGTGACCTACGCAGGCACCGCGCTGATCGGCAAGCAGGGCATCGAGGGCGCCTATGAACGCGCGCTGCACGGCCGCAACGGCTATCGCGAGATTCTGGTGAACGCGCAGGGGCGCTCGGTCCAGCGCGAGGGCGTGTTTGCTCCGGATCTGCACTCGCAGGCACCCGTCCCGGGCGAGAACCTGGTGCTGTCGATCGATCTTGCGACGCAGGAGGCGGCCGAGAATGGCCTCGGCGATCGCCGCGGCGCGGTGGTGGCGCTGGATCCGACCAACGGCGACGTGCTGGCGCTGGCGAGCAAGCCCGGGTTTGATCCTGCGGCCTTCGCCCGTGGCCTGTCGCGTGCCGAGTACAGCACGCTGGCCGACGACATCGACAAGCCACTGTTCAACCGCGCGCTGCGCGGAACCTATCCGTCCGGATCCACGATCAAGCCGGTCATCGCATTGGCGGGCCTGACTTACCACGTGGTCGATCCGAATCGGCAGGAATTCTGTGCCGGCGTCTTTCATCTGCCCGGCAGCGCCCACCTGTATCGCGAGGGCAAGGGTGGCAAACACGGCTACGTCGACCTCGAGCGGGCGATCGCCAAATCCTGCGACGTGTATTTCTATGGGCTGGCGGCCAACATCGGCGCCGAGCACATTGCCCAGTTCATGGCGCCGTTCGGCTACGGAGCGCTTACCGGTATCGACATCGGCGGCGAGAAACCCGGCCTGCTGCCCTCGCCGGAATGGAAGCAGAAGGCGTTCAAGCGCCCACAGGATCAGATCTGGTTTCCGGGCGAAACCGTGAACTTCGGGGTCGGGCAGGGCTACCTGCTGGTGACACCGCTGCAACTGGCACACGTCGCCTCGGTACTGGCCGAACGCGGCAAGAGCTTTCGCCCGCGACTGGTAACGGGCGTGCGCGACATGAGCGGCAACGTCAAACCGATTGCACCGGTGGCCGACCCCTCGATCGACGACATCAGCAGCGACGCCTGGGACCTGGTGCTGCGGGGCATGGAGGGCGCGGCCACGTACGGCACCGCGGCGGCGGTCAGCAAGGGCGCCGGTTACACCATCGCCGGCAAGACCGGAACCGCCCAGGTATTTACCGTCGGTCAGAACGAGAAATACGTCGAAAAGAATGTGGCCGAGCGCCTGCGGGACCACGCCTGGTTCATCTGCTTCGCTCCGGCGGAATCGCCGCGGATCGCGGTGGCGGTGCTGGTCGAGAATGGCGGCTTCGGCGCCAGCGCCGCGGCACCCATCGCGCGCAAAGTGATGGACGCGTATCTGCTGCACCAAACCACGCCGGCCTCCACCGAGATCGCCGTGCCTGAGAGCCAAGCCAGTGATTGAGGACTTCGGTTACACCCGCACTCGCCGCACCCTGTCGTCGACCGCGAAGCTGCTGTCGGCGCTGAATCTTGACGGTCCATTACTAGTGGCACTTGGCTTTCTGGCGCTCTACGGCCTGGCGATCCTGTACAGCGCCTCCGGACAGAGCCTCGATACGGTCGTGCGCACGCTGGTGCGCATCGCGCTCGGGACCGCGGCGATGCTCGCCCTCACCCATGCCAGTCCCAATCTGCTGCGCCGGCTGTCGCCGTGGATCTACGTCGCCGGTGTACTGCTGCTGGTGGTGGTCGAGCTGACCGGAGTGGTCGGCAAGGGCGCGCAGCGCTGGCTCAATCTGGGCGTGGTGCGCTTCCAGCCCTCCGAGATCATGAAGCTTGCGGTACCGATGCTGGCGGCCTGGTATCTGCACGACCGTCCGCTGCCGCCGGACTGGCGCACGCTGCTGGCCCTGGCGGTGATCATTTTTCTGCCGGCCGGACTGGTGGCGATGCAGCCTGACCTCGGCACCGCGGCGCTGATTGCCGCCAGTGGTGCGCTGCTGGTGCTGATGGCCGGTCTGTCGATGCGGCTGGTTCTATTGCTGCTGCTGGCCGGCGTCGGTGCGGCCTTCCTCGGCTGGCACTTCCTGCACGATTATCAGCGCGAGCGCGTACTGACCTTCCTCAATCCGGAGACCGATCCGCTGGGCGCGGGCTATCACATCATCCAGAGCCAGATCGCGCTCGGCTCGGGCGGCGTGTTCGGCAAGGGCTGGATGCACGGCAGCCAGGCGCAGCTGCAGTTTCTGCCTGAGCGCTCCACCGATTTCATCTTCGCCGTGGTCGGCGAGGAGTTCGGCTTGATCGGATTGTTGCTGCTGCTGGCGCTGTACTTGTTCATCGTGGCGCGGGCGCTATGGCTGGCGATGCAGACCAATGACACGTTCTCGCGTCTGCTGGCGTTGAGCCTGGCACTGACCTTTTTTGTGTACGTGTTCATCAACGCCGGCATGGTCAGCGGCCTGCTGCCAGTCGTGGGCGTGCCGTTGCCGCTGGTCAGCTACGGCGGAAGTTCCGTAGTGACACTGCTGGCAGGATTTGGGATCGTGATGGGCTTGTATTCGCACCGCAAACTGGTGGGCACGTGAGCAGCGTAAATCAAGGCGTGGTCGCGGGCACACTGCTGCTGGCACTGCTCGGGGCCGCGGCGATCGCCGCCGACAGTGGCGGCGAGGCGCCGGCACCAGCTACTGCCGCTGCGCCGGCCGGAGCGCCGCTGCCAGGACCGCCGGCGCCGCCGCCGGAATTCAGCGTGGTCGACCGCGGCCACTTCAATGTGGCGCGCCCGGAGATCCAGAGCTTCATCGAGCAGCTGGCGGCCCAGGGGTTCGACCGCCACCGCGTCAGCGTGCTGCTCTCGGCGGCCGAGCCGCAGCAGAAGATCCTGGATGCGATGAGCCGGCCGGCGGAAAAGACGCTGCAGTGGTGGGAGTATCGTTCGCGCGTGCTGACGCCGACCCGGGTCGATGCCGGCGTGGAGCTGTGGCACGAGCACAAGGAGTTGCTGGATCAGGTGGCGCTGGAATACCAGGTAGCGCCCGAATATCTGGTCGCCGTGATTGGCGTTGAAACCAAATACGGTCGCAACACCGGTCACTTTCGCGTCATCGACGCGCTCATGACGCTGGCGTTCGACTACCCGCCGCGAGCGGCCTACTTTCGCAAGGAGCTGACCCAGTTTCTGCTGCTGGCGCGCGAGGACAAGCTCGATCCGCTGAGCATTCGCGGCTCCTACGCCGGCGCCATGGGCGCGCTGCAGTTCATGCCCTCGAGCTACCGTCGGTTTGCCGTCAGCGAGCAGCACGATGCGCACCGCGACCTGTGGGGCGACTGGGGCGACATCTTTGCCAGCACCGCCAATTACCTGCACCAAGCCGGCTGGCAGTATGGCGCACCGGTGCTGGCCGAGGCGCAGTTGCCGGGCGATGTGACGTTGGCGCCGCCCGATCGCGTCACACTCACCGAGACGCTGGGCGCATTGCGATCGCACGGCCTGAGCGTCAGCAGCGAGCTGCCGGATGACACGCCGGCGGTCCTGGTGTCCGCGCCGGAACAGCAGGCCAACGGCTACCGCGTCGGCTTCCAGAACTTCTACGTGATCACCCGCTATAACAACAGTCCGCTGTACGCCATGGCGGTGTACGAGCTGGCGCAGCAGATTCGACAGCAGATCGCCCAGGAAACAGCCCTTTGAGACTGCCGCTGCGAGGCGTGCGTATCGGTGCTGCGGCATCGCTGCTGCTGCTGGGCGCCTGCGCGCACACGCCGCGCCGGCCGGCTGCGCCGCCGGCGAACCCCGCCTCGCCCATCACGGCGCTGCCGCGCAACCCGCCGGATGTCAGCCAGGTTCCCGATGCGGTGCCGCGCGCTGAACCGCGCAGCGCCTTCGGCAATCCGCCGTTCTATTACGTCAGCGGGCGCCGCTACGCAGTTCTGCCGACCTCCACCGGCTACGTCGAGCGCGGGGTAGCGTCCTGGTACGGCACCGAATTTCATGGGCTGCGCACCTCGACCGGCGAGCCGTACGACATGTTCGCGATGACCGCGGCCCACAAGACCCTGCCGCTGCCCTGCTACGCGCGCGTGACCAACCTTTCAAACGGCCACAGCGTCGTGGTGCGCATTAATGATCGTGGGCCCTTTGTTGCCAATCGGATTGTCGACCTGTCGTATTCGGCCGCGGCGCGTCTCGACATGATCCGAAATGGCACGGCCTTTGTGCAGCTGGAAGTATTGACGCCCGCCTCGACACCGCCGAACGCATCGATGCCGGTGAGCACGCTGACTACCGAGGCGGCTCGCGTCGGCGTCAGCAGCGTGCCACCGATATCATCGGCGCCGGCACCGCCGCCGCCACCGGAGACAGCCTCGACCATCGAGGTGCCGGCAGCATCGAGCGCCGCCCCGGGCGTCGCCGCCAGTGCAGCGGGGGCGTTCTACATACAGGTCGGCGCGTTTTCCAAGGCGGAAAACGCCGACAGCGCGGTGCATAAATTGCACGCCGCCGGATTCGAGCACGCCTTTACGCTCACCGCCAGCGCACACCAGCCGCTGCTGCGGGTGCGCATCGGACCGATCAGCAGTGTGCAACAGTTCGACGCCGCCATCGCGCGACTGGGTGCGCTGGGATTTCGCGACGCACGGCTCGCACAAGATTGACCGTAATCGCTACACTGCGCGCATGAACGCTTCGCACCTGTCCCGCTGTCTGCTTACTCTGTGGATGTCGACACTGCCGGTGCTCGCACTTGCGGCACCCCACAAGCATGTGCCGAAAACGCCACCCGCGAGCACGCCGCCGCCCGCGGCTGCGCCGGCCGCGAACGCAGCACCCGGAGCGCCCGTTTCGGTACCGAGCGCCCCCAACGTCGATGCCGGCGCCTACATCCTGGTGGACTACGTCACCGGTCAGGCGCTGGCGCAGCTCAACGCCGATACGCGCATGGAACCGGCCAGCCTGACCAAGCTGATGACCTGCTACCTCGTGTTTCATGCGCTCAAGACCGGCACACTCAAGCTTGACGATCAGGTGACCATCAGCGAGCACGCATGGAAGGCGGAAGGGTCGCGCACTTTCGTCCAGGTCGGCAGCAAGGTGCCGGCCGAAGTGCTGATCAAGGGCATGATCGTGCAGTCCGGCAACGATGCGACGATTGCACTGGCCGAGCGCATTGGCGGCACCGAACCCGCGTTCGTGCAGATGATGAACGAATACGCGCGGCGCCTGGGCATGAACAGCACGCACTTCGACGACAGCAGCGGCCTGCCCTCTCCGACGCACTACACCACGGCGCACGATCTGTCGCTGCTCGCCAGTGCCCTGGTGCGCGATTTCCCCGAGTACTACCCGTTGTTCTCGATTCATGAATTTGTCTGGAACAACATCAAGCAGCAAAATCGCAACGGCTTGCTGGAAAAGGACGCGTCGGTCGATGGCATGAAGACCGGCCACACTGACAGCGCCGGCTACTGCTTGGTGACGTCGGCCAAACGCCAGAACATGCGGCTCATCGCGGTGGTGTTCAAATCCAGCAGCATCAAGGGGCGCGAGGACGCCAGCGCCGCACTTCTGAACTACGGCTTCACGTTCTACCAGATGGTCACGGTCAAACCGCGTGGCGCGCCGATCCTTAAGCCGCGCGTCTACAAGGCGGTCGACGAGTTCTACAGCGTCGGCCCGGCCGCCGATATCAACATCGTGATTCCGCGCAGTGACGCCGGCAGCATCACCACCACCGCCACGGTCCAGCGCCGCCTGATCGCACCGTTGAGTACCTCCACCCAGGTGGGCGATCTGCAGGTGGTCGTGAACGGCAAACCGGTGCGCTCGGCCGCGCTCTACCCGCTGGTCGACGTGCCGGAAGGCGGCTGGTGGAGTCGCCTGAGCGATACCGTGTTGCTCTGGTTCCAGAAGTAGCCGCCGGAACATGGCCGAGCCGCTGCCGACCTGCTTCCTGAACGGGGCGCTGTTGCCGCTGCGTGAAGCGCGTGTATCGCCATTGGATCGCTGCTTTCTTTTTGGTGACGGTGTCTACGAGGTAATTCCAGCGCGCCGCGGCCAGCCGCGACGCCTGGCGGCAAATCTGGCGCGTCTGACCCGCAGCCTGGGCGAGCTGCGCATCCGCAATCCCCACACCGATCGCGAATGGTCGCAGATAGTCGAGCAACTGATCGCGGCCAACGGTGGCGGCGACGTCTATGTCTACCTGCAGGTGTCGCGCGGCGCGGAATACGGCCGCAACCACGCGCCGCTGCCGGACATCACCCCGACGGTATTCGGATTCTGTACGCCGTTGACGCTGCCCGACGCTGCGGTGCTCGAGCGCGGCCTGTCGTGCGTCACCGCGCCAGATACCCGCTGGGCGCGCTGCGACATCAAGTCGGTGGCACTGCTGGCCAACATCCTGCTGCGCCAGCAGGCCGTCGACGCCGGCGCCAGCGAAGTCATCCTGCTGCGCGACGGGCTACTGACCGAGGCCAGTGCTTCGAGTGTGGAAGTGATCATCGGCGGCGAGATACACACGCCGCCGAACACCTCACAGCTGCTGCCCGGCACGACGCGCAACCTGGCCGAGGAGCTGGCCGAACGACACGGGCTGGTCTGGCGTATCGCCCCGGTCACGGAAGCGCAGCTGCGATCCGCCGACGAAGTATGGCTGACGGCGGCCACGCGCGGCGTGGTGGCGGTGACCACGCTCGATGGTCGCCCGGTCGGTAGCGGCAAGCCCGGGCCGGTGTGGCGCCGCATGCATCAGTGGCTCGAGCAGTTCTGGACCGAGTAACGCGGCGCGCGCCGCCGCCCTATTTCATCGTCGGCATCACGAACTCGGCCTGCGCGGCGTCGCTGTCGGGCCAGCGCTGCGTGACGGTCTTGAGGCGCGTATAGAAACGGAAGCCTTCCTCGCCGTACATCGCATGATCGGCGAACATCGAATGACGCCAGCCGCCGAAGCTGTGAAATGCCATAGGCACCGGAATCGGCACATTGACCCCGACCATCCCGACCTCGACCTCGGCGACGAAGGTACGCGCGAGTGCGCCGCTGCGGGTGAACACCGCGGTGCCATTGGCGAATTCGTTCCGATTGATCAGATCGATCGCCTGCCGGTGATCGGTCACGCGCACCACGCACAGTACCGGACCGAAGATCTCGTCGCGATAGACGCGCATGTCGGCTCGCACGCCATCAAACAGCGACGGCCCGATAAAAAATCCGCCGCCGCCCGCGGCCGAGGGATGCGTACGTCCATCCACGAGCAGCCGGGCACCCTCATGCACTCCGATATCGAGGTATTCGCGCACGCGTGCCAGGTGCGCGGCGGTCACCAGCGGTCCCATGTCCACACCCGGCTGATCGCCGGGGCCGATGCGCAGCTGCGCCAGCCGCGCTCGCAGTCGCTCGATCAGCGCGTCCGCCAAGCTCTCGCCGACGGCCACCGCCACCGAGATCGCCATGCAGCGCTCGCCGGCCGAGCCATACGCGGCCCCGACCAGTGCCTCGGTCGCGGCCGAGAGGTCCGCATCCGGCATGACCACCAGGTGATTCTTGGCGCCGCCGAGTGCCTGCACGCGTTTGCCGGCCGCGACACCGCGCTGCTGCAGGTAACGCGCCACCGGAGTGGAACCGACGAAACTCAACGCCGCGACCTGCGGGTGGGTCAGCAGCGCATCCACCGCTTCCTTGTCCCCGTGCACGACATTGAACACGCCGTCCGGCAAGCCGGCCTCGCTCAGCAATTCGGCCAGTACCAGTGACGCCGACGGATCGCGCTCCGACGGCTTGAGTACGAAACTGTTACCGCAGGCGAGCGCGATCGGGAACATCCACAGCGGCACCATCACCGGAAAGTTGAACGGCGTCACGCCGGCGACCACGCCCAGCGGCTGGCGCAGGCTGTAGCTGTCGACCCCACGCCCGACGCTGTCGCTGAACTCGCCCTTGAGCAAGTGCGGCGCGCCGCAGGCGAATTCCACCACTTCGATGCCCCGGGTCAGCTCGCCGCGGGCATCCTCGAGCGTCTTGCCGTGTTCCTCCGAGATGATCGCGGCAATACGCGACGCATCGCGCTCCAGCAGCTCCTTGAACCGAAACAGCACGCGCGAACGACGCAATGCCGTCTGCTGCGACCAGGTCCCGAATGCGCGCGCGGCGCTGGCAACCGCCCGCTCCACGTCCGCAGCGCCCGCCAGGGGCACCTGGCGCTGCACCCGCCCGAGCGACGGATTGTAGACCGGTGCGTAACGACCGCTGCCAGCCACGGGCTTGCCATCGATCCAGTGGCTGATCGGCGCGCACTGCGCGCTTTGCGACTGTTCGACGGGCACGCTCATGACAGGCGGGGATCCGGCCTCAGTCGGTCGCAATCGCACGCAAGGTGCACCGCAGGCTCTCGATCATCGAGCGCACTTCATCGTCGGTCGATATGAAGGGCGGGGCGAGACCGATCACATCGCCCATGATCCGCAGCAGGATGCCCTCGTCCAATCCGCGCTCGAAGGCGCGCTGCGCGCGCACCCCCGGCTGGCCCGCGAGCGGCGTCAGCTCGACCGCCGCCGCCAGACCGATGTTGCGGATGTCGGCCACCTGTGGCTCATCGCGCAGCGTATGCACTGACTGCTCCAGCAATCCGGCCAGTGCGGCGGCGCGCTCGACCAGGCGCTCATTCTGCATCGCGTCCAGCGATGCGTGGCCGGCGGCCACGGCCATCGGGTGCCCGGAATAGGTGTAGCCGTGGAAGAACTCGATCAGGTTGTCCGGACCGTGCATGAAGGCATCGTAGATCTCGGCGCTGGCAATAACGCCGCCCATCGGGATCACGCCGTTGGTGATTGCCTTGGCGAAGGTGGTCAGGTCGGGCTGCACGCCGAAATACTGCGCCGCGAATGGCTGTCCGAGCCGACCGAAGCCGGTGATCACCTCGTCGAAGATCAGCAGGATGCCATGCTGGCTGCAGATCTCGCGCAGCCGCTCGAGGTACGCGCGCGGCGGCACGATCAGGCCGGTGGAACCCTGCACCGGCTCGATGATGACGGCGGCAATGGTCGAGGCATCGTGCAGCGCCACCAGCCGCTCGAGGCTGTCGGCCAGATGCGCGCCCCAGGCCGGTTGCCCGCGACTGAAGCGCATGTCTGCCGGCGAGTAGGTATGCGGCAGGTGATCGACCCCGGCCACCATCAGCGGCGCGAACATCTTGCGATTGGCGACCATTCCGCCGGCCGAGATGCCGCCCAGTCCGACGCCGTGATAAGCGCGCTCGCGACCGATGATGCGGGTACGAGTGGCCTCGCCGCGCACACGGTGATAACCGATCGCAATTTTCAGCGCGGTATCGACCGCTTCCGAACCGGAGTTGGCGAAAAACACGCGGTCATCGGGGCGACCGGCGTAGCGCGCGATCCGAGCGGCGAGCTCGAATGCCGGCATGTGCCCGAGCTGAAACCCCGGGCTGAAATCCAGCCGCTGCACCTGATCGCTCACGGCGCGCACGATCCGGGGATGCGCGTGCCCGAGCGGGCTGCACCACAGGCCCGACAGGCAATCGAACACGCGGCCCTTGTCGGTCAGGGTGTAATAGGCGCCGGCGGCACTCTCGATCAGACGCGGCCGGGCCTTGAAGCGACGATTGTGCGTGAACGGCATCCACCACGACTGCAGCGGATCGATGGCCGCTGCGCCGGCGGCGGCATCGGCGACAGCGAGTTTCGGATTCATGACCAAAGGGTGGCACGGCCGCGCCGACCAGCGCAATAGGCCGACCGCAGCATCGAGGCGGCGGCATAAGTCACCACCACGATCACGCCCCACCGTAGCACCTTGAGCGGCAACTGCTTGACCACATAGACCGCGAGCAGCACGCCGGCGATGCCACCCAACGTCAGACCGAGCGCGGGCCCCCAGGCGAAACGGCCGGAGCGGATGAAGCGCAACCCCGCCACCGGCTGCACGATGCCGCAGGTGCCCATCATGATCGGAAAGGCGCCGAGCGGATGCATTCCCAGCAGCGACAGCAGCACCACGCTCGGCGCGTAGTTGCCGATGCCGATGGTCATCAGAGCACCGAGCACGAAATTGATGCCGACCGCAACGCCGAAGCGCCAGCCCGCCAACGCCATCGCGGTGCCGCCCGCGGGGAACGCGCCCAGATTGGACATGGCGAGAAAGATCGCCGCCGTCAGCAACGCCGCCCCCATCGCCAACTGCACCGCGCGGCGCGGCAGACGGCCGACGATGCCGGCACCGAGCCACGCCCCCACTGAGGCACTGGCCACCATGGTCGCCAGCAGCACCGGCTCGACCGCCACCACCGTGGTGAAGATCAGCGTCTCTAAAAAGGCCGCGGCGTTGTGTCCGATGTTGAGCGTTCCGGGGATTAACTCATCGGCCGGGGTGCCTCGCAGCTTGTACAGCGCGGTGGTGGGCGCGAACGAACCGATGCCCAATGCATCACCGAAGTCAGTGACGAAGCCGATCAGCACATCGCCCATGCTCGGGGGTTCGCCGCGTCCGTGGGCGCGCCCGCGCCGCACCCAGGCGGCGACGAACATCAGATTGACGACGCCTAAGGCGGCAAACAGCGCCAGTTTGGGCAGACTCACGCGACCCCTGTATGGCTAGCGGCGCAAACGACGTATGCTAGTGGGTAATAAACCGATCGTAACGGGCCAGGCAGGAAGCGAGCACCAAATCGGCTACGCCACCGGCGCGGCGCACCAGGGACGGGCACGGGGTACCGGCCAGCGATCCCAGCCGCACTGATTTTCTTCGGTAGCAGTGAAATTCGGATGGCATCGTAATTGCTTGGGACTTGGGCAACAACCGATGATCCACTGACGGGGAGACTGCGGATGTTCCATCGATCATTGCACGCGCCGGACGCGCGCCTGCGCGTCTGGCTGGCGGCGGCTGTGCTGCTGAGCGCCGCTGGCCTACCGGCGGCGGCGGACGATGCCCCAGCCGCTGAAGCCGAGTCGACCGGACAGCTGCAGGAAATTGTCGTGACGTCCACGCGCCGCGAGGAGAACCTCAGCCGGGTGCCAATCAGCGTCACCGCCCTGACGCAGGAGGACATGGACAACAAGGGCATCAAGGACATCATCGACGTCGTGCGATTCACCCCTGGCATCGCCATCGACAACTCCGGCACCAACAATATTTCGATCCGCGGCATCTCCTCGACCGGCGGCGCCGGCACCACCGGCATCTATATCGACGATACCCCGATTCAGATGCGCGCCCTGGCGTTCAGCCCCGATGACGCATTGCCGAAGTCGTTTGACATCGACCGAGTCGAAGTGCTGCGCGGCCCGCAGGGCACGCTGTTCGGCGCCGGCTCGGAGGGCGGCACGGTACGCTACATCACTACCCCGCCCAGTCTGACCAAGACCAGCGTCTACGCGCGCAGCGAGATCGCCTACACGCAGGGTGGTGACCCAAGCTACGAAGCCGGCGTCGCTGCCGGCGGTCCGATCATCGAAGGCACCCTCGGCGCGCGCGCTACGGTCTGGTATCGGCGCGACGGCGGCTGGATCGATCGGGTCGACCCGACGGCGGCGGATCCGCAGAGCGCGGTGGTCGACCACAATGCCAACCGCGCCGATACGCTGCTGGTTCGCTTGGCCGGCGTCTGGGCACCCAACAGCGTCTGGACGGTGACGCCGAGCATCTTCTACCAGAATCGCCAGGTCCACGATGTATCGGTCTACTGGCCGATCTATTCAGATCCGGGCAGTGACCGCTACGTCAGCGGCGATCCCACCGCGCGCCCTATTCCCGACAAATTCTATCTGCCGGCCCTCAAGATCGAGGCCAACTTCGACAGCGTGCGCCTGGTTTCCAATACTTCTTATTATCATCGCGAGGAGACCAGCGGTTACGACGGCACGCTGTACAACCTCGGCTTCTACCAATCCGAGGTCTTTCCCGAGCCGTACCCGACCGGGGCGAGCTTCCCATTGCTGGATGGCACCGGGCTACACCTGCCGACGGGCCTGGCCAACTACCGCTCGCCAGCATCGGTCGATAACGGTCAGGAAAACATCACCGAGGAAATCCGGCTGTTGTCGAACGACGCCAACGCGCGCCTGGTCTGGACGACCGGATTGTTCTTCAGCTCCAATCGCCAGAGCTACCTGGAGCAGATCCACGATCCGATGCTCAATGCCTTGTCGCTGGCATTGACCGGCGCGCCCTACACCGACACTTTCGTCGATGCCGATGGCAATCCGGTGCCCTACGTCGCGGGCTTCCCGAACGACTCCTATTTCCTGCAGACCCACGCCAAGGACCAGCAGGAAGCGTGGTTTGGCGAGGCCACCTTCGGCCTGGTCGGCGGCCTGAAGCTGATCGCCGGCTTGCGCTATTCCAAGATGGAATATTCGTTCGTGACCCGGACCGGCGGTCCGCAGCTATTCGCCGCTCCGTCGGGCAACAGTGGCGACAAGAAGGAGAACTCGGTGACGCCGAAGCTCGGCCTGTCCTGGCAGGTCGACCCGAACAACCTGTATTACGCCACCTATGCCAAGGGCTTTCGGCCCGGCGGGGCCAACAATCCGGTGCCGTATGCGGCCTGCGCGCAGGACTTCGTCAACTTCGGCATCCCCGGGGCACCGAGCACCTACAACTCCGATACCGTCGACAGCTACGAGATCGGGGCCAAGAACAATTTCCAAAATCGCATCCGCATCGCCAGCAGCATCTACTACATCCGCTGGCACAACATTCAGCAGACCGTGATTCCGCCGATCTGCCAAATCTCATTCATCGCCAACCTCGGCCAGGCCGTGGCCAAGGGCGCGGACATCCAGATCGAGATGGCGCTCAATGATGCCTGGTCGGCCGAACTCAGTGGCGGCTATACCGACGCGCGTTACACGCAGGATTCCAAGCTGTCCCCCACCAGTGGCAGTCCGGTCGTTGGCGATGGCGACGCCATCGCCGGCCAGAGCACCGAGGCCGGCGGCGGCAAGCCGGCGGCGCCCTATACCGTCTCGGCCGGCATCCAGTATCGCTTCAATGCCTTCAGCCACGAGTCGTTCGTGCGTGCCGATGATGAATTCGAGGCACGCTCGCACTGGCTGCCGCCGTCCCAGGATCCCAACACGCTGCAGTACGACGCGGCGAATTTCACACTGGCCTCGACCAACTTCCTGTCGTTGCGGGCCGGCATGAGCTTTGGCGAGATGTCGATCGAGGGCTTCATCGACAATCTGACCGATACGCATGCACTGACCGACTATAACTTCTCGATCGATCCGGGCACCGGCGACAGTCGTCTGATGCGCGCCTACACGGTCCGGCCGCGCACCTTCGGGCTCACTTTCATCTATCGAAAGTAGTCAGCGCAGCACGACGGCGGCCCGCGCCAAGCGCCGACGCCGAAACACTAGATACGCGAGTGCAACGATCGCGAGCGTGACCAGGCTGACGTAAAAGTCCCGTTCCTCGCCGGGTGTGACGGCCATGGCCACCACGACCGCGCTGAAGCCCAGGATGGTTGCGTAACTGGCCCACGGGAACAACCACATCGCCAGTGCCGGCGGCGGCTCGCCGCGCCGATCGCGCTCGCGCCGAAGCTGGATTTGCGCCAGCGCGATCATGATGTAGATGAAGACGATTAGCGCCCCGGAGGCATTCACCAGAAAAGCGAACACGGTCTGCGGCGCCAGCGTCGCCGCCAGAATGCCGATCACGCCGGCCACCGCGCCGATGTAGACTGAACGAGTCGGCACGTGCCGCGCATTCACCTTCGCCAGCCACTGCGGTGCGTCACCTCGTGCCGCCAGCAGGAACATCACGCGCGAGCAAACATAGAAGGCCGAGTTCAGGCAGGACAGGACCGCCGTCAGGATCACCGCGCTCATCGCCGTGCTGGCCCAGCCGAACTGCATGCTGGTCAGCGCCAGAGTAAAGGGCGACTCACCGACCCGTACCGCGGTCCACGGCACCGCAGCGACAATCAGCGAGATCGACAGCACATAGAAAATGAGTAGTCGCACCACCACCGAGGTAGTCAGGCGCGCCACCGCCCGGGCCGGTTCGGCCGATTCGGCCGCCGCGATGGTCGCGATCTCGGCCCCGGTCAGCGAAAACAACACGGTCACGGCGCTCGCCAGCACCGACACCGGTCCGGTCGGCATGAAGCCGCCATACACGGTCAGATTGTGGTAGCCCGGGCCTGGGGATGCGCTCCAGCCGAACACGTACGCGGCGCTGAGCGCAATGAACACAATGATCGCGGCGACCTTGATCGAGGCGAACCAGAACTCGAACTCGCCATATGAGCGCGCCGACATCAGATTGACGGCGGTCATGATCGCCATCAGCGCCAGACCTACCTGCCACGTCGGCAGTGGCAGCCATTGATGCAGAATGTTGGCGCCGGCGATCGCCTCCACCGGTACCACGATGATCCAGAAGTACCAGTACAGCCAGCCGCAAACGAATCCGGCCCATGGCCCCAGCCCGGCGCGGGCAAACTCGGTGAAGGCGCTGGTGCCAGGATGAGCCACGGCCATCTCCCCCAGCATCCGCATTACCAGCAGAATCAGCACACCGGCCAGCAGGTAGCTCAGCACGACCGCTGGCCCGGTCGCCGCGATCGCGGCGCTGCTGCCGACGAACAGGCCGGCGCCGATGATCCCGCCAATCGAGATCATGGCGACGTGCCGCGGTCGCAGCGATCGGCTAAGCAATTGCGGGGCATCCATAGGGGGATTGCAGTATACCGGCCGCAGCTGGCAGACCAGATTTTGCGGCGCCCGGGCTTTTCGCATATCCTCTGCCACGTGCTGCCGATGACTCACACGACGACCAAACAAGCCTCTCCCGGGGCCGTTTGGTCGTGCGCGCGCTGACAGCAGCCATAGAGCATCACCGAAGGCCCCGCCGGAGACGGACGGGGCCTTGTCGTTTCTGGCACTCGTTCCTCCGGCCCCTCACACCAGGAGTAACGAGCCATGTCTGCCAGTCTTCCCCGAGTCGCGATCGTCGGCGCCACCGGCGCCGTCGGCACCGAATTGATCCACTGCCTCGAGCAGCGCAGCTTTCCGCTGCGTGAGTTGCGCCTGTTCGCCTCGACGCGCTCCGCCGGCCGTCGCCTGCCGTTTAACGGTGGCTCGTTACCGGTCGAAGCGCTGGACGAACACTCGCTGACGCACATCGACATCGCCTTGTTTTCCGCCGGTGGCAGTATTTCGCGGCGTTACGCTCCGGCAGCGGCCCAGGCGGGTACGGTCGTGATCGACAATTCGTCTGCCTTTCGCATGGAAGGCGACGTGCCATTGGTGGTACCCGAGGTGAATGGCGATCTGGTCGAATCGCACCGCGGCATCATCGCCAATCCAAATTGTGTCGCGATCATTGCGGCGGTACCGCTGTGGCCGCTGCACCGGGCATTCTCGATCCGTCGCGTCATCGCCGCCACGTATCAGGCGGCCTCCGGCGCCGGTGCCGCGGCGATGGAGGAACTGCGTCAGTCCACGCGCGCGGCTCTGGCCGGCGAGCAATTCGCGCCCCGGGTGCTGCATCACCCGTACGCCTTCAATCTCTTCAGTCACGACAGCGCGGTCGATCCGGTAACCGGTTCCAACGAAGAGGAACTCAAAGTAGCACGCGAGCTACGCAAGATCATGGGCGCCGCACAGCTACACATTGGCGTTACCTGCATTCGCGTGCCGGTGCTACGCGCGCACGCCATCGCTTTGACGGTGGAATTTGAGCGCCATGTGTCGCCGACCGAAGCGCGCGAGGCGCTGGCAGCAGCGCCGAGCGTGCGTCTGGTCGACGGCGTCGAGGCGAATCATTTTCCGATGCCGCTTGAAGCTTCCGGACAGAACAACGTCCTCGTGGGTCGCATCCGCCGCGACGGCAGCGATCCGTCGGAGCGTTCGCTGTCGATGTTCATTGCCGGCGATCAGCTGCTCAAAGGCGCGGCGCTTAACGCCGTGCAGATTGCGGAATCGCTGCTATCGCCCGGCCGCAGCGCCGCCGCATGAGTTTGCCGTGGCTGCTCAAGGGTCTGGCGATCGGATTCTCGGTCGCGGCGCCCGTCGGTCCTATTGGACTGTTGTGTATCCGCCGCTCGATGACCGACGGCGCTCGCACTGGTTTCGTCTGCGGTCTTGGCGCCGCGACCGCCGACGCGATGTACGCGCTCATTGGCGCCATTGCAGTGACCGGCCTGGCACGCTGGCTAGTCGCCCAGCAGCGTTGGTTCGGGCTGGCCGGCGGCCTGTTTCTGCTCTACTTGGGTTTGCGCACGCTGGTGCCAGGGGCCGCAAGGCACAGCGGCATCCGCACCATTCGCGGCAACGCCTTGTCGTCCTACGCCTCGACCCTGCTGCTGACGCTGGCCAATCCAATGACAATCATGTCGTTTGCCGCCGTATTCGCCGGGATTGGCTTGGCGGCCGCGCCAACCTATCTCGCCGCGGCGCAGCTGACTGCGGCCGTATTTTTCGGCTCGGCCGCGTGGTGGTGGCTGCTGAGCGCCGTGGCCGGGCGCGCCCAGCGTTTCCTCGGCGGTGCCGCGCTGCAGGTCATCAACTGCGTCTGCGGCCTGATGATCGCAGCGTTTGGCGCCTATGCGGTCATCTCGGCCCGATACTAGGACCCGGCGATCCGGCCGCGGAACACGAAATAGACCGCACCGAGGATACACAGCGCCGCCCACAGGTAGTCCAGCTTGAGCGGCTCGCGCAAATAGAACAGTGCGAACGGCACGAACACCGACAGCGTGATGACCTCCTGCAGGATCTTCAACTGTGCGATGTTGAGCACGGTAAAACCAATGCGGTTTGCCGGCACCTGCAACAGGTATTCGAACAGAGCAATCCCCCAGCTGATGAGAGCGGCCAGCAGCCAGGGCTTCTGGTACAGCTCTTTGAGGTGCGCGTACCAGGCAAAGGTCATGAATACATTGCTCAGACACAGCAGCCCGGCGGCGATGGCGATGGTGCGCATGGCTCAGGTCACCGATGGCATCGGCACGAAGCGCGGTTGCTGTTCGACGCGAGCAATCCAGGCACGCACGGCAGGATAGCGCGCCAGATCGAAACCGCCGTCGCCAGCCGCGTGGGTGTAGGCATAGAGTGCAATGTCAGCAATCGAATACTGCTCGCCGACGAAATACGAGCGCCGCGCCAGATGCTGCTCCATGACCGCGAGCGCCTGATTGCCGCGCTCGAGCAGACGCGGCAGTTCCTCGCGTCGCGGGTGTTGCGGCGGCAGCGCGCTACAGATGAAGCGTGCTACCGCAATGTAAGGTTCATGGCTGTATTGTTCAAAGAACATCCATTGCAGCACTTGGGCGCGCGCGACTCGATGCGACGGCCAGAACGCACTACCGTCGGCCAGATAGGCCAGGATCGCGTCCGATTCGACCAGGTACTGGCCAGGCTGATACTCGATGGCGGGAACGCGGCCGTTTGGATTTCTGGCGAGGAATTCCGGCTGGCGGGTCACCCCGGTACGTACGTCGATCTCCACCCACTGGTAGGCGATCTGCAGTTGCTCGCATAGCAGGCGCACCTTGTAACAGTTGCCGGAACTGGACATCCCGTAAATACGTGGTCCATCCATCAGCGTGACTCCTCGTACGGGCGTCCGCGGCCCTGCGGATGCTGGCGTTCCCAGTTTCTGCCGTCCACCGGCTCGATCGTCATGCCGGTCACTGTACCTTCGTCCAGGCAGCGGGCATTGACGCTGTAGCCGTCGGGGTGCGATCGCGGAACATAAAACGACTTGACGCCGCAGACCGAACAGAACAGGTGCCGCGCGGTGCCGGTGTTGAACTGGTAGTTGGTGAGAACGTCGCTGCCCGACAGCAGCCGGAAGCGCGACTGCGGCACGATCAGGTGCAGGTAGCCCGCCTTGGCACAGATCGAACAGTTGCAGTCGGCAACCTCGATCTGCGCGGGTGCCTGAATTTCGAATCGAACGCGGCCGCAATGACAGCCGCCGGCATGCCGCACCATCGTTGCCATCATTGTCATCGTTGTCCGTCGAGCTGATGTTGTGCCAGGCGATGCCGCAGCAGCCGCACCAGATACCAGACGATCGCCACGTTGATCAGCAGCGTGATGCCGATCGCCAGCCGCCTGCTGGGCGGTCGCGTGATCAGCTCCCATAGCTCGAACGGGATCAGTGAGCCGGTGGCAATCACGGTGAACCACTCGGCCCAGACGCGGCGAAACCACAGACCGGTGCCCTCGGCCAGCACCACCACGGTGTAGGCGATTGTCGCCGCCAGAAACAGCTGGATGCGCTGCGCCCCCAGGCCTTCGACCCAGGACAGCGCACGCACCAGCAGCCGCCGCTCGAAGCGGTCGTCGCTCAGGTCAAGCGACCAGGCGTACAGGCGATCCAGCAAGTCGGTGTTGAGCAATCGATGCACCCCGTAGCTGGTGGCGATCAGCAGCAGCGCCTTGGCGAACTTCAGTACCGCGATCAGCCGCAAGCCGTCGAATCGCGGCGGCTTTGCCACCGGTCGCGCACTCGCGCTCGGGGTGGATGTCGGTGCGTCCATGCGTGTCAAACCTCGATCGGTGTTTCCGTGCGCGCGCCCCACTCACTCCACGAACCGTCATACAGTGCGCCGAGGGGCCATCCGGCGACCGTCAGACCCAGATTGAGCACCGCGGCTGTCAGACCGGATCCGCAGCTGGTCACCACTTCGGTGTGCTCGTCGACCCCGCGCGCCTGAAAGCGCTCCCGCAACTGCGCCGGCGGTAGCAGCGTGCCGTCGGCATTCAGCAGCTCCCCGAACGGCAGGTTGCGACTGCCGGGCACGTGACCGCTGCGCAGTCCAGCGCGCGGTTCCGGTACCCGCGCATGAAACCGGTCGGCCGAGCGCGCGTCCAGCACGAGCTCGCGCCGCGACTGCAAGTTCGCAAGCAGGTCGCCCAGTCCGCGCAAATAGCGCGCATTGAGATCGGCGCGGTACACCGCCGGCGCTGGATGGCGCTGCGCGCCCGACTCCACCGGGCGGCCTTCGCGCCGCCACTTTGGCAATCCGCCGTCGAGCACTGCGACTTGCGTATGCCCGAACAGGCGCAGTAACCACCAGGCGCGCGGCGCCGAGAACACCCCCTTCTGATCGTAGAACACCACGCGCCGATCTTTCGACACGCCCAGCGCACCGATCATGTGCTCGAACTTCGCGGCGTTCGGCACTGTGTGCGGCAGCGTCGAATCGGTGTCGGCGATTGCATCGATGTCGAAGAACAGCGCCGCGGGGATATGCGCCGCCTGGTACTCGGCCACCGCGTCACGCTTGTCCGCCGGCATGTACCAGCTGGCGTCGAACACGGTCAGATCGTCCGCGCCGAGCTGCGTGGCCAGCCACTCGGTAGTCACCAATGTCTGCAAGCGCGCTCCTTGGCTGAAATTCTACCCTGTCGCAGTGGCCGGCTGCTGCTCTGCTAGATCGTTTCCAACGGCTGCTTCGACCGCGGCGGTGGGAACGCCCGATCGAGCGCGGCCAACTCCGCCGGCGTCAGCGCCAGTTCCGCGGCCCGCAGATTCTCGTCGATGCGCTGCGCATGCGTCGACTTCGGAATGGCGACGACGTCCGGCTGGCGCAGACACCAGGCCAGCGCCAGTTGCGCGGCGCTCGCGTCGCGCGCGCGACCCATCTCCACTAGCAAGGGATGCCGCGCCAGCTCGCCGCGGCCGAGCGGCGAGTAGGCCATGGTCGCCATTTGGTTGGCGCGCTGCCATGGCAGCAGATCGAATTCGATCCCGCGAGCCTCCAGGCAGTAGTACAGCTGGTTGCACACGGCGCGGACGCTGCCGCCGAGGCGCTGCTCTGCCCTCAGCCATCGTTGCAGATCGTCGATGTCGAGGTTGCTGACACCGAATCGGCGTATCAGGCCGCGTCGCAACAGTTCACCGAAGCCCTGCAGCGTGTCACTGAATTCGTGCGATCCGGGCCAATGCAGCAGGTACAGGTCGAGGTATTCGCATCCCATGCGTTTGATCGAGGCCTCGCATGCCCGCACCGTGCCGGCGCGTGAGGCATTGTCGGGCAGAACCTTGCTGACGATATACAGCTCGGCCCGACGCGCCCTCCCGAAGCCCTCGAGGGCCGTACCGATGACCTGCTCGGCGCCGCCATCGGCATACATCTCGGCGGTATCGAGCAACCGATAGCCCACATCGAGCGCGTGCCGCACCGCATCGACGTCGCCGCGCCGATGTGCCGCGGCACCCATCATCCAAGTCCCCAGTCCGATGCGAGCGGGAAACTGCGGACCACTGTCGGGCTCACTCATGGTTGTCAGCATAGCCTGAAAACAAAAGGGCCCGGATCACTCCGGGCCCTGCTATCACCATCGGCGACGCGCGGATGGCCCGCTTACCAACGTCCGCCGCCACCGCCGTGGTCGCGAAAACCGCCGCCGCCCGGACGACCGCCGGTACGCGGTTTGTCCTGTGCCTCGTTGACACGCAGCGGCCGCCCGTTCATCGAGTGGCCGGTGAGGCTCTGAATCGCCCCAGCCGCATCCGCTTGGCTCATCTCGACGAAGCCAAAGCCCCGCGGCCGCCCGGTTTCACGATCAGTCGGTAGCGACACTGCTTCGACGGTCCCGTGCTGCGAGAACAACGCGCGCACCTCAGCCTCGCTGGCCGTAAATGGCAGATTTCCCACGCAGATCTTTGCCATAAATGTAACGCTCCGCAGAAAAACTCCGACCATCCAAGGTCGCCATATCAGGCAGGAGCAACAGCTGAGGTCAGGGAGTCATGTGTCTCGCCAGCCGTCCAGGCATAGATCGTGTCACCACGATCGTGACCGTTTCGGCTCCCGATAGTCACTGCACCGAACGTCGATGACCGAAAATAATTTTATCACAGCCCCAAGGATTACAAGCTCGCGCGCTGTAAGAAGATTCCGACATGTGTGGCGCATCAGCCGGTCTTTGCAACATCATAAGGAGCCCCATACATGCAGCATGAGATATATGACCAGCGATCCGCCGGCGCGCGTGCGCTTTCCCTGCGACTATCCGGTCAAGGTCATGGTTCGCGCCGAACAGGGTGTGCGCAGTCAGATTGACGCGATCGTCGATCAGCATGCCGGGCCGCTGGATCTGTCCACCGTGAGCGAGCGCCCGTCTGCGCAGGGAAATTTTCTGGGCATTACCTATGTCATCCGTGCGACCGGCGCCGAACAGATTTCGCAGCTGTTTGCCGCGCTGAAGCAGTGCCCGCAGGTGATGCTGGTGCTGTGAGCGCGGGTCCTCGACGATCAACCGCGACGAGCCGAGCGATGCAGCAGGGCGCTCGCCAGAAGATTGAACAGTGCCAGCACCGCCCCGCCAATCAGCGCGGCACCAAAGCTGGCCACGTGAAAGCCCGGGACGATGGCTCCGGTCAACATCAGCATCAGCGCATTGATGACGAACAGGAACAGACCAAGCGTGAGAATGGTGATCGGCAGAGTGACCAGCACCAGGATCGGGCGAACGAGACAATTCACCAAACCGAGCACCAGCGCCGCCAGCAGGGCGTGTCCGAACCCGATGATGTAGATGCCGTGTACTAACTGGCTGACCAGCCATAGCAGCAGCGCGCTCACCAGCAGGTGCACCAGCAAATTTCTCATCGGATCTCCCATGTTGCCACGCCGCCGGGTGTGGTGCGAAACGCCGGATGAGCCCGCGGGACAGCGCCCGTCGGCAGCCGTCGCTGCCAATCCGGAGCCCGTCGGCTCAACTTTCGTCGCAGGTGCGTCAGTTCGAAGCGCAGCTGCCCTCGCGTCACCGGCAGCAATGTGCGTGTCCGACCGCGACCGATCTTAGCGGCGTCGAAACGATAGCCACGGCGCACAGCCTCGGTGTGAATCGCGCACAAATACGCTGCGATTGCGGCGCGTGGCGAGGGCGCAGCTTGAAACCGCTGAAGCTGCGGATGGAACCGATAGCCACGAGTGCGCCGGCGCAATACCGCCTGGGCCAGCAGCGCCTCGCGCCACAGCGCCACAAGACCCCGGGCATCGAGATATCGCGGATGCAACGACCAGAGTCGCAACGCGGCCTACTCCCACACCGTGGCTTCGCGCTCAAAGTTGGCCGAAGACTTCTGTACCACGCAGAAGCGATGGCCGGTCGGAGCCTCGAGCACCCACCAGGTCCGGACCTGAGCCACACGCCGCGCACCCAGCTTTTCCAGCCGTGTTACTTCGGCCTCGACGTCGTCGGATTCGATATCCAGATGCACCCGACTAGGATGATCGACGGTCTGAACTTCGATGTGCAGCCGGTCGAGCGGATCGGCCAGGCGAACATAGCGGTCAGCTTCATCCGACGGCAGCGGCCGCAATTCCATGCCCAGCGCCGCGCCCCAGAATTGCGCCGCGCCGGCCAAATCCTGGGTCTGACAATCGATGATGAATCCAACCAGTCTGCTCTTGTGCATCGATGTGCTCGCTGCTTTACCTGTGGCCTTCAGCGAAGGCCACGAAATCACCGCTGAACTGGCCTGCTTCTACACCGCCATATTCGAGCGTTGATGTGATCGCGATCCGCGCCTTGCCACGGCGCTGCAGCAGACGCAGGAAAGGTCCCCAATCGCCGGCATCCTGAAGGCGGGCGCAGGCTTCGAAGCCGCCGCGGATCGGAAGATTGTATCGCATGCTCTGGCTCTGGATCACGATCACGGCGGCCGGAGATTGCCGCTGCAGACGCACGTGCAGCAGCGACCAGGCCGCGAGGATTGCCGCGGCCGCGGCGCTGCCGCCGAACACCGTGGCGTGCTGATTGAGATTGGGTGCCAGCGGAGCCCACAGGCGCACGCGATCTTCGGACACCTCGCGTACCACGATCTGCATCGCGCGCGACAGCGGAATCTGCCGATGCAGCAACTGCTCCAGGGCCTGCGCGGCCGCCTGCACGGCCGGCGCCAGAGACGCGACACCGGTCACTGCCTGGTCGCCAGCAACAGCACACCGCCGCCGACCAGCGCGATACCAAGCCATTCGCGCGGCGCAGGCCGCTCGGACAGGAACATGAACGCGAACAACGCCACCAGCACCACGCTGAGCTTGTCCACCGGAGCAACCTTGGAGGCGGCTCCCAGCTTGAGCGCGCGAAAGTAGCACACCCACGAGGCGCCGGTTGCCAGACCGGATAGCGCGAGGAACAGCCAGGTACGCGAATCGAGCTGCCACGGATCACGCCACTTGCCGGTAATCCAGACGAAGCACGTCAGTGCCACAATGATCACAGCAGTGCGAATCAGTGTCGCCAAGTCCGAATCGACGCTCTGCAGCCCCAGCTTGGCAAAGATGGCGGTCAAGGCCGCAAACACTGCCGACAGCAGTGCCCACATCAGCCACGACGACGACTGGGTCACGCACGCACCTTGGCGAACTGCGGCAGGCCGTCGGCGATTACCACCCATGGCAGCTTGTCCTCTACCCAGATATGCATTGCCGGCCGCAACGCACCGGGTTCGTCCAGCGATGCCAGCGTCACGTCGATTTCATCGGCGCGCTGCTCGTGACAGTAGGTCAGCGTGGTGCCGCAGTGACCGCAGAAGCCGCGGTTGACCGCGGGGGATGAGCGGTACTGGGTCGGTCGTCCGCGCACGAACCGGAAGCGTTCTACGGCGAAGGTCGCCCACGGCACTATCGGCGCGCCGGCGGCCCGCTGGCAGCTGATGCAGTGGCAGAAGCATAGATTGGCGGCTTCGCCCGACGCCTCGTAGCGCACTTGTCCACACTGGCAGCCGCCTGGATAGGTCCGGGTATGCATATCAGCTACGAGCGTAGCACCGGATTGGGCTTATTTCCGCCCATACCGAACCACGCGGCCGCGTGCTTCAGCGCCTCATCGAGGCTGCTGAGCTGCAGGTAGGCCGGGCCAAAGTCGAAGCGCTTGAGATCGGGAACGAGAATTACGCGCAAGCCGGCGGCGTGGGCTGCGCGCGCGCCGTGATCACTGTCCTCGAACGCCAGGCAGTGCGCCGGGCTCACCCCAAGCCGCTCGGCGGCGAGCCGATACACGCCCGGATCGGGTTTGGTTCGTGTCACCTCATCACCGCCAGCGACCGCCTGGAAGTATTCGAGCACGCCGGTGCGTGCCAGTCGCCGCCGCACTTCGCCCACAAAGGTCGAGGAAGCCACCGCGCAGGGTATTTGCTGCTGGCGCAACTGCCGCAGCAGGGGCAGTGCCCCGGGTTTGAGCGGGAATACGACGCCGGACTGTGCGTTTAGCCGAGCGCGCACCCGCTCGCGTACGCGTTGGAAGGCTTCGTGACCACCGAGCAACTGGCTCAGGTGCTGATAGGACTGCTGCGCGCCGCAGCCGATCACCTGTAGAAAATTCGCCTCGGACAGCGCCAGTCGTTCTTCGGCTGCCGCCGCCATCCACGATTGCATGATGACCCGCTCGGAATCGATCAACACTCCGTCCAGATCGAATATCGCGGCGGTGAACACCTCAGTGCCCGTCGTCAACGCTTGTCATGGGGCGAAGCGCCTCGGCGCTACTGCTCATTAAAGTAATTTATAACAGCTGCGAGACAAAACGGAGCGACCAACGTGGCATGGTAGGCTTCGAATACAGCAGCAGTTCCGCCATCGGTCGCACCGTGTAGCACAGCGGCCGCGGCCAGCGCCTGCTTGGCCACTCGGAATTCCGATTGAAGGCTGCCGTCAACTCCGGCACTCGGAGCTGTCGAATCAAGGTCAAGCACGCTAATAGGAGCACTCGCGGGCGCGTGCGCCGCCCAGTAGTCCTGCATCAACTGGGTATTCTGGTAGTACACCTCCGGGTCCTGATCCCCGCCGCATAGCATGATTGGCGCGACCGGAACCCAACTTCGCAGGTCGTTCAATTTGAGCGCCTGGCGTAGCGGCAAACTCGGAGCCGCCGCCGCTACGTCATTGGTCAGAGTAGGAAAGCCGCCGTCTGGGTTGGTCTGCGCGTCCTGCAGGTAGCTCAGGCGGTAGTCATTGGTGATCAGGCCGTCGACGCCAAATCCCTGCGCAAAGACCGGTGCCAATATTGTCGGCACGGTGGCCGGCGTGAGAGCGGCGAACGCCGGTGCCGGTGGGGTCGAATCGAATAGCGCCGTTTGAGGCAGCAGGCCCGCTGCATACAGCTGGCTTCTCGACATGGCGCTGGGCAATAAGCTCGCTATGGTTGGGGCGTATTGGGCCGCAAACACATCAGATGGAGTAGCGTAGATGTTGCTGTACGAGTTCTGATACGCGGTGATTAGCAGCGTCGCGACCACCGGAGCGCCGCCACTGACCTCGCCTTCAAACTCTGCGTCGACAAATGCCGCAAGAGCGTACGGACCGGACATCGGCGCCGAAGCCGTGACTGTCATGCCGGCAGCCTGCATCGCGCGATGCGTCGCCATCGCCACGTAGCCGCCCTGCGAATATCCAGTGATAAACAGCTGGCCGCTGTCGCTGTTCTGCGAAATGCTCGGCAACGCAGAGCGAGCCGCCGTCAGGGCATCGATCATGTCTTTCGATTGCTGATCGGCAACCAGAAATGGATGGTATGGCAGCGTCGAGCTGTCATAGCCGGCGTAGTTGGGGGCGACCACGATGTAGCCGCGAGCAGCGAAGAATCCTGCCAGCAATATTCCTTCGGCGTTCTGCTGGTCGGTCAAGTCGGCGATATTGAAATTGTGTTCGGCGCTGGTTCCATGCGCGTACAGAACAATGGGCCGCGCGCCCTGGCATGAGGGGGCCGTGCCTCCTGGCACCATCAGCGCCCCGGACGCGGTGGTGCTTTCGTTGGCTCCGCCCACGGTGTTGTACTCAATGTGGTAGACGTCGACGTCACAGAGGGGGCCACCACTGATTGCTAACACCTGGGCCAAGACCTGGGTCCCAAACGCCTGAGCGCCCGCACCGGTAGTGACCTGCGCCAGTAGATCCGCGGCGGACACCGTGGCGAGCAGCGTCGGCGGGTTCTGCAGCAGGGTGCCATGCGTCGGCTGCGAGCTGCCGCCGGAGCTGCCACTGGCACCACCAGTGGTGCCAGTGCCACCGCAGGCTGCCAATAGCAACGCCGGCAGCATCGATATCACGCGCAGTTTGAAGTCCATATCGGCTACCTTGCGGCACCGCCTTGGCCGCGGCAAGTGCACGGGAGATCTAGCCTTTGTAGGCCTTCGTCCGACGCCTGTTAGCGTGCCTATGCAGCGCGTAATCGCTCGAACGCATAGCTCGCGCTTCGTTGCCGGACCGCTGCACACGGGCAGCCAGTCATCTGCTGCCGCAGGTATCGAAAGCTGCAACTAGGGCTGGCGGGCGCCGTCGACCCGCAGCGCCGCCCGCAGTGTCTTCTCGAATCGCACCGCATCCAGTGCGCCGCGGTAGTAATTGATCAGCCGCCCGGTCTGGAGATAGCAGTGCTTGCGGTAGAACGCCAGCGCGCCCGGATTGTCGGATCTGGCCTCCACCCGAATGACTTCGATGCCGGCCGTGTCGGCGCATTTTTCCAACCACGCCAGCAACCGTGCCGCAATCCCGCGCCGGCGCTCCAGTGGATGTACGCCCAGCAGCGCCAAGTGGGCGCTACGCTCGCCGTACTGCATGATCGCGAACCCGGCGAGCTCGATCGATGGCTGCGCAAGCACCACTACATTGGTCGACTGGTCAGCTATGGCAGCGGCGATGCGCGCCGGCGTCCAGCTCCAGCCCAGCCCTTGTTCAATGTAGTCACGTGACATATCGGCGATCGCCGTCGCCTCGCTCGGCGTCGCCAGTCGGATCTCGGGGACCTCGATCATGCCTGCACTAGCTCTCACCCGGTTCGTAGATGACGTAGATCTTGCGGGTTGGCTCGACCACTTCCCAGGTTCCGACGAAGCCGCGCGGCACCACCAGGTTGTCGCCGGCCGCAACGGTGACCGCGTTGCCGTCGAGATCAGCGATGATGCTGCGGCCCTGGAGAATCTGGCAGTACTCCTCCTCGGTATAGGCGATGCGCCACTTTCCGACCTCGCTGCTCCAAATACCGGTGAAGAATTTGCCGCTGGCGTCGGTGTAGTGCTTCCACACGCATTGCCTGGGGTTGCCGGCAATCAGCTTATCGCTTGGCAGGAAATATTCTTCTGCCTCCGCCGCAGCTGGATCGAACTTCAATATCGGACGCATGCTCAGCGCGGCGCCGGCCTTCAGCCGCCGCCCTCCCCGCCGGTCGGGCCCCAGAACACCGCCCAGGCGGAAAATCCGGGCGAGAATTCCACGAAGCGGTGTTCGACGCCGGCTGCAACGAACAGGCAGTCGCCGGAGGCAAAGGCCTGATTCACTCCGCCGATGGCGAGCACGCCGTGGCCGGCGTTGATGAAGTACAGCTCATCCTGGTCGTGCGGTGACTGCGGATCCACCCCGACCGGCGCGTAGAGCTCCACCGACATCGAGCCGTGCGCCAGGGCGAGAACGAAGCGCTCGCCCGTGGGCCACTGTTCGCTCGTCTTACCGGGCAATCGCCGCAACAGCTCCGAGGCCGTGGCCTTCATCACGATGCGGCGCGTGCGCAGCCCGAAGGATTGTGGATGCGCACCGACGATGACGGGTGCTGCCTCAGCTTGTCGGCCGATCGACGCGGCCGCGGCAGTAGCTCGCCGCCGCAATTGGGGCATCGTCCGCTCAGCACGCCGTCGGCACACTGCGCACAGAAAGTGCATTCGAATGAGCAGATGCGGGCCGCGGTCGACTGCGGCGGCAGATCGGCATCACAGCATTCACAGTTGGGTCGAATCTGCAGCATGTGACCTCACGTCGATTTCGCATCGCCGCTGATGACGTCATGAAGATAGGCGACGCATTCCGGGCAGATGGCCGCCCGGCGCGAGGTCAGCATGCCCTCGACTTCCTGCGGCGAGCGGTTACAGAAAGCGCATACCAACGGGATGCTGTCGGACGCCGGTGCGGTTGGATCGGTGTGACTGACGGTCGGCATCGCCGCCTCGGCGGATTCGACCATGCGCAACTCGACCACGTCGCCGGCGGCCAGTGCCGCACCGAGCCAGCGCGCATCGGCGCTCGGCTGGTCGGTGGCGTTCACAAGGCCGGCCACCTCCAGCCAACCCTCGTGCAAGCCAGGGTAGAGCGACACTGTGGCATTGATCACGTCCGCGGCCTCGACACCGGCGATCAGACGTTGCTCGCCATTTACGTTTACTTGCAGACAGATCACACGGGCCTCCCGCTGCGGCTATGGACGCAATATCAAGCGGTGGCGCACCGGGTGCGCGCCGACAGCATTTTTGCCAGCAGCGGCCCGATCGCGTCGGCCGCCTGCCGCACGCTGTCGCGGCCGCCAAGCGTACTCAGATCGGTCATCGACATGCCGGCGTAACCGCACGGATTGATGCGCCGGAATGGCTGCAGATCCATGGCGACGTTGAGCGCCAGTCCGTGGTAGCTCGCGCCGCGACGGATCCGCAGCCCGACGCTGGCGAGCTTATTGGATCCGACATAGACCCCCGGCGCGGCTCGCTGGGTTTCGCCGCGGATGCCGTGCCGCGCCAGGTAGGCAATCACGCCCTGCTCCAGCGCACTCACCAGATCGCGCACAGTCAGCTTCGAGCGCCGCATGTCGATCAGAGGATAGGCCACCAGCTGCCCCGGGCCGTGATAGGTCACCTGTCCGCCGCGATCGATCTGCACCACCGGAATGTCGCCGGGATCGAGCACGTGGGCCGGATCGGCGTTCATTCCAAGCGTGAATATCGGCTCGTGCTCGAGCAGCCAGATTTCATCGGGCGTGGATTCGGTGCGTCGATCGGTGAAACGCTGCATCGCACGCCACACCGGTTCGTACGGAACTCGCCCGAGCCAGCGAACCACTGGGCCGCCGCTTGCGCCGGTCGCATCGGTGCCCCCCAATCCGACGTTGTTTCCGGCCAGGGCCTGCTCGGCCCGGTAGCTGGATCGTACCAGCGGGCCGGAAACGCACTCGCGAAAACCCAGCGCCAGTCCCCACGCACGATACTGTTCGAACTGCTCCGGCGCGACATAACGCTGCACCGGCAGGTGATTCGCTGTCGGGCGCAGGTATTGCCCGAGGGTCAGGATATCCACGCCGATGGCACGCAGCTCCTCCATCGTGCTCAGTATCTCCGCATCATTCTCGCCGATACCGAGCATCAGACTGGTCTTGGTGAGCAGCTGCGGCCGATACCGTTTGGCGTGCGCCAGCACCGCCATTGTCTGGTCGTAGCCGGCGCGCGGATCACGTACTGGGTGGGTGAGGCGGCGCACCGTCTCAAGGTTCTGGGCGAACACCTGCGGACCTGAATCCGCGACCGTCTCCACGGCGCGCAGCAGCCCCTGGAAATCTGGCGTCAGAGCCTCCACTGCGGTGTGCGGATTGTGCTCGCGGATTGCGCGGATGCAGGCCGCGTAGTGCGCCGCGCCACCATCGTCCAGATCGTCCCGGTTCACCGAGGTCAGTACCACGTACTTCAGGCGCAACAGAGCCACGCTCTCGGCCACCTGTCGTGGTTCCTCGAGATCGAGCCAGCCGCGCGGGTTGCCGGTGTCCACGGCGCAGAACCGGCAGGCGCGCGTACACACCGCCCCCATCAGCATGAAAGTCGCAGTACCGGCGTTCCAGCACTCGCCGATATTGGGGCACTTGGCCTCCTCGCACACCGTCGCCAAGTGATGTTCGCGCGCCGTACGGCGCACGAACTCATAGCCCGGTCCGCGCCCGAGCGGTGCGCGCAGCCAGTCGGGTTTGGGGAGCGCCGCGCTCGCCGGGGTGCGCTGCCTGATACCGTCCTTGATGGCGCTGAATCCCTGCGACGTGAGGTACTTCTGGCCGCTGCGGACTGGGGCGGCCGCGGCCCCGGCCGCGCCCTCGCGCACGATCGATATGTCCTTGAGCCGGGTCATGTTGCTCTCATTGTAAGGCTGCCAAGCGCTCGACGCTGCCGACATCGCTCCACGCGCCGGAATGGACCTGTCCATGCAGGCGCCGCGCGTCCATGGCGCGCCGTAGCAACGGCAGCAACGGGAATCTGCCGGCGCCGCAACCGGCGAACAGCTCCGCACGGTACAGGCCGATTCCGGAATAGGTATAGCGCGCGCCGTCGTGCTCGCTGACTCGGCCGTCGACCAGTGAGAAATCCCCATTCGGGTGCTGAACCGGGTTCGCCACCAGCACCAGCTGCGCCAGCGCGTCGGGCGCAATCCTGAGTGCTCCGAAATCGAAATCGGTGTAGACGTCGGCATTCACCACCAGAAATGGCTCGCTGCCCAGCCAAGGCAAAGCCTGGAAAATGCCACCGCCGGTCTCGAGCGCCATGCCAGCTTCGTCGCTGTACTGAATCGCAAGGTTCCAGCGCGCGCCGTCCCCGAGTGCCGCGCGGATGCGTTCCCCGAGCCATGCGAGGTTGATCACCACCTGCTGTACGCCGAGGCGCGCGAGTTTCTCCAGGTGATAGACGATCAGCGGCTTGCCGCGTACCTCCAGCAGCGGCTTGGGCACGCTGTCGGTCAGTGGTCGCATGCGCTCGCCGCGACCGGCCGCCAGCACCATGGCGCGCGCGATGCTCACACGCCCGCCGATGCCAGCGCACGCGCGTTGGCGGTGGCGAACGCCGGCACGATGCGCTGCTGCAGCCAGCGCGAGAACGCGCCCAGCTCCTCATAGCGGCTCGCAGCGTCGACGACGTAGGCGAGCGTGCGCGGCAGGTCGGCGAGGTAGCCGCGCTTGCCGTCGCGATACCACAGACGGGCGAAGATGCCGAGTACCTTGAGGTGGCGCTGCAGCCCGATCAGATCGAACCAGCGCAGGAATTCGCGCTCGCTGCTGCCGGCCAGATCACCGGCGCCGCGCAGCCGCGCGCGATACTCGCTGACCCAGTGCTCCACCTGCACGCGTGGCCAGTCGATGTAGCAGTCCTTCAGCAACGACACCAGATCGTAGCCGACCGCGCCCGCCAGGGCATCCTGGAAATCGATGATGCCGGGATTGTCATGGGGCAGCCACATCAGGTTGCGCGAGTGGTAGTCGCGATGTACGAACACGGTCGGCTGCGCCACTGCCTCGAGCGCCAGAAAATCGAAGGTCGCACTCAGCACTTCGAGATCGGCATCGACCAGGGTCAACCCCAGATGCCGGCTGCAGAACCATTCCGGCATCAACGACATCTCGCGCTCCAATACGGCGCGGTTATAGGGCGGCAGTTCACCTGCAACGTCGCGGCCGAGCAACTGGATGCGCAGCAGCGCCTCGAGCGCGTCCGCGTACAGCACCTCGGCGTCGTGGGAGGCCCGCAGTTTCGTAAGATACTGGGTCGATCCGAGATCCTCGAGCAGTACCAGACCGCGTGCCTCGTCGACCGCCTCGATCTGCGGCACGTGCACGCCACAGCTGGCAAGTAGCCCGCCGACCTTAAGGTACGGACCGATGTCCTCCTTGTCGGGCGGCGCATCCATCACCACCCGAGTACTGCCGTCGCCGCGCCAGGCGCGAAAATAGCGCCGAAAGCTGGCGTCGGCCGAGGCCGGTTCCAGTCGCACCAGGGACAGACCGAGCTCTGCGGTCAGCCACTGCCGAATCTGCTGCACGCGCGCGTCGGCCGCTGTCATGGAAGCGTCGGTTGCTCCTTAAGGCTGCTGCCGCTCAAGCAAGACCGCGGCCATCGCACCAGTCATTATAATGAGGAGCCACATGATTGCTCTTCCGCACCTGCGCGCGCTTCTGGGTGCAGCGCTCTGCTGTGCCCCGCTGATCGCCATCGGCGCGGCCGCGGTGACCGACGACTTCGACTCGGCGCAGCCATCCGAATCCTGTGCGCCACCCCTGTCGGACGGCCTGATGCTGCTGGCGGCCGCCGACACCAGCGCGCCGAGGCCGGGCGGCATCCTCAGGAACACGCGCGCGGCCGTGCTCGGCGGCGACATGCTGACCAGCTCGGATCAGCTCACGACCAACGCCAACGGCCAGACCGAGCTCACCGGCAACGTCGACGTGCACCTGGGTGAGCGCGAGATCCAGGCTGACAAAGTCATCTACGACCGCAACAGCAACAGCCTCAACGTCAGCGGCCAGGTGCGCTTTCACGATCCAACCGTACTGATACAGGGCGACACCGGTCGCTACGGCGATGATGGCGCGCTGTTCAACCACACGCAGTTTCAGTTTCTGCAGCAGCCGGGGCATGGCAGCGCCGATCAAATAGCGATGTCGCCGAACGAGGTCATCACACTGCGCCACGTCACCTATACCAGCTGTCCGCAGCAGCGTGCGACCTGGCAGATCCGCGCACGCGAGCTGCGTCTGGACACCGCCGCGGGCGAGGGGGTCGGGCGCGGTGCGATCGTCGACGTCAAAGGCGTCCCGCTCCTGTACGTGCCGTGGATATCGTTTCCGTTGAGCGACGCGCGCAAGAGCGGCTTCCTGTTTCCCGAATTCGGTACTTCGAGCCGCAGCGGTGTGATGCTTGCAACGCCCTGGTACTGGAACATCGCCCCCAATCAGGATGCCACGTTCACTCCGGTCGTCTATTCCTACCGCGGCATCGACCTGGGCGCCCAGTACCGATTCCTGAACGCGTTCAACCGCGGCAGCCTCGATGTGAGCTACCTGCCAAACGACCGGCTGTACGGCCGCGAGTTGCGCGATGGCGGTGTAGCGGATCCCAACAGCGACCGCAACTACGTTCGGCTGCTCGACCGCCTGGAACTGCCTGCCAACACCCGCGTCGATACCAGCGTCGAGAGTGTCAGCGACAGTGAGTACTTCGAGGATTTCAGCCAGGGCTCCCAGACCACCAGCACACCGTTCCTGGCCCGCAGTATCGCCGTTGAACACCGCGACGATGTCTGGAATCTGCACGGGCAGCTGCTCGACTACCAGACATTGGACACGACCTTGCCGCAGGCCGACCGGCCATACATCCAACTACCGCGGCTGACGGCGGCCGGACGCTGGTCGCCGGCGCAGTGGCCGCTGCTGATCACCGGCATCGACACCGAGCTGACCAATTTCACGCGCTCGGTGACTGGTTCGTGTGCCTGCGGCGTGGGCGCATGCCTGGCCTGCAGTGCGCTGCCGTGTGCAGCGCCGTCGGGCGCCCTGGCTGCCGCGCCCTGGGCCTGCGTCAGTGGCTGGCGCTTCGATGTGCAGCCCCGGATCGGGCTTGATCTATCGGCTCCCGGGTACTTCTTTCGACCTAGCGCCTCCTGGGACTTGACCCAATATTCGCTGCGCGACCCGGGAGCGCCCGACAGTTCGCCGCAGCGCAGTCTGCCGATTGTGGATGTCGATACCGGGCTGAAGTTCGAGCGCCTGAGCGGTTCGCAGGACCAGCGCACCATGACGCTGGAGCCGCGCATGATGTACGTCTACATTCCGTACCGCGATCAAAATGCGTTGCCGCTGTTCGACACCTCGACCCCGGATCTCAATGCGATCGAGCTGTTCCGGCCCAACCGGTTCGTGGGCCTCGACCGGATCGGGGACGCAAATCAGGTCACGCTGGGAGTGACCACGCAGCTGTTCGAAAATGCCACCGGTGTGCGCTATCTGAGCGCCACGCTGGGGCAGAGTATCTTTCTGACGCAGCCGCGGGTAACGCTGCCCGACCTGACGGCGATCCCCGGTCAGGCGGCGCCGCCGCGGGACACCTCGAGCCTGATCGCCGAGGTGACGCTCACGGCCTACCGCCACTGGAATCTGCAGATGGATCTGGCCTCCAACACGGCGGTGTCGAAGGTGCAGCAGGCCGAGATCCTGGTGCAGTACCTAGCCAGCAGTAAACAGGTGGTCAACGTCGGCTACCTGTACCGCGATGGCGTGGTGCAGCAGGTCGATGGATCGGCAGCGTGGCCGGTGAGCCCCCACTGGGACATCTACGCGCGCACGGTGTACTCACTGCTGGATCGTGCGCCGATCGAGAACTTCGCCGGCTTTCAATTTCGCGGCAGCTGCTGGAGCATCCGCGCCGTGGCGCAGAGCTCGATCAGCACCCGCACCGGCGAGCGTGATACTGGCGTGTCATTGCAGCTGGAACTCACCGGGCTGTCCAATGTCGGAAGTGGCATCGGCACCGGCAGTGGCGTCAGTACTTTCCTTGAGCAGTCGATTCGGGGATACTCCGCCTCCGCGAACAAGCCCTAGAGCAGGCCCAACCCGTTGAATATTAAAGATTATTACTGGAGCGCGGGCCGCCGCCTGGCGGCCGGATTGCTGCTGGGTCCGCTGCTCCTGGCCGCCCCGCTCGCCGCGTCCGCCAAAGACCTCTCGACCAATGGCGTTCTGCTCGATCGGATCGTGGCGGTGGTGAATGACGGCGTGGTGCTGCAGAGCGATCTGGACCAGGAGACGCACGAGATCGAGGCCCGGCTGCGCGGTCAGAACGTCGGCCTGCCGCCGGACAACGTGCTGCGGCAGCAGGTGCTCGAGCGGCTGGTGCAAGAGGAGATCCAGCAGCAGCACGCCGATCGCGCCGGCATCAAGGTATCTGACGAGCAAGTGAATGCCGCATTGCAAGACATTGCCGCGCATCAGAACGTCACGCTGGACCAGTTGCCCGAGAAGCTCGCTCAGGACGGTGTTGACTACCCTGCGTATCGCGCCGAGCTCAGGCGGGAGATCGCGCGCCAGATTCTGCGTCAGCGCGACGTCGTGCAACGCATCGTGGTCACGCCGCGCGAGATCGATCAGTACTTGGAACACCAGAAGAAGACCGCCTCGGCGACTAACGAATACAACGTCGCACACATCCTGATCGCCGTCGCCCAGGACGCCAAGCCGGGTCAGCTCGCGCAGGCCAGCAAGCTGGCGCACGACGTCGACGATCGCGCACGCAAGGGCGAGGACTTCGGCGCGCTCGCCATCACCTACTCACAGAGCGAGAGCGCACTGGAAGGTGGCGCCCTCGGCTGGCGCAAGGGCACCGATTTGCCGACCTTCCTTGCCGACGTCATCGCACGCATGAAGACCGGTGACGTCAGCGACGTGCTGCAGACGCCCAGTGGCTTTCATATCGTGAAATTGCTGGATACGCGCTCGGCCAGCGGCCCGCAGATGGTGCAACAGGTGCACCTGCGGCACATCCTGCTCAAGACTACCGAGATCGAGGACGACGCCACCGTGCAGCAGCGTCTGTCGCGCTGGCGCGATCAGATCGTCTCTGGCAAGGAAGAGTTTGCGGTGTTGGCCAAGACCTATTCCCAGGATGCCACCTCGGCAGTCAACGGCGGCGATCTCGGCTGGTCGGAGCCGAGCGTGTTCGTGCCGGAGTTTGCCGCCAAGGTCCAGACACTCAAGGACGGTGAGATCAGCCAGCCATTTCACACTCAATACGGCTGGCACATCGTGCAGAAGCTCGGCGATCGCAGCTACGACAACACCACCGAGGCCGCTCGCGAGCACGCCTACGAGGCGCTGCGTGACAGCCGCGTCGAGGAGGCCACCGAGCTATGGCTGCAGCAGATTCGCGACGAGTCGTACGTCGATCTGCGTCTCTAGCCAAGCACCCCTGTCATGCCGGCACCGATCGTCCTAACGTCGGGCGAACCGGCCGGAATAGGCCCGGATCTGTGCCTGGTTGCCGCCAGTCGCGCGCGCAACTGGCCGCTGGTGTGCCTCGGCGATCGTGAGCTGCTCGCCGCGCGCGCGCGACGCCTCAAGTTGCAGATCGATTTCGCCGACTATCGCCGCGGCGCGGACGTCGCCCGCACCGCCGGCAACCTGACCGTACTGCACGAACCGCTGGCGGTGCCTTGCGTGGCCGGCAGACTCGAGCTGCGCAACGCCGGCGCCGTGCTGGCGATGATCGATCGCGCCGTCGACGGCTGCGTGGCCGGCGAATTCTCTGCGCTGGTGACCGCGCCGGTGCAGAAAAGCCTGCTGAGCCAAGCCGGCGCCCCGTTCGTCGGCCACACCGAATACATCGCCGAGCGCACGCGCGCGCCATTGCCGGTGATGATGCTGATCGCGCGCGAGCTGCGAGTGGCTCTCGCGACCACGCATTTGCCGCTGCGCGCCGTCAGCGCCGCACTCAGTATCGACGGCTTGCTGCAGACGCTGCGCATCCTGTCGCACGATTTGGAGCGCTACTGGAATCTTTCGCCGCCGCGCATTGGGGTGTGCGGGCTCAATCCGCATGCCGGCGAAAGTGGCCACCTGGGTGACGAGGAATTGCGCATCATCGGCCCGGCGATCGAGCGGGCGCGCGCCGCGGGTCTGGCAGTCGAGGGTCCGTTTCCGGCCGATACTTTGTTTGTGCCAAGCCACCTGGCCCACCACGACGTAATTCTGGCGATGTATCACGACCAGGGGCTGCCAGTACTCAAGCACGCCGGTTTCGGTCACGCGGTCAATGTCACGCTCGGCCTGCCCATCGTGCGCACTTCGGTCGACCACGGCACCGCGCTCGATCTGGCCGGCACCGGTCGCGGAGATGCCGGCAGCCTGCTGGCAGCAATCGAACTTGCCGCGCGCATGGCTGCGCGCCCGGAGCGCATTTGAGCGTCGCTCGGGCCCGACCGCGCAAGCGCTTCGGGCAGCATTTTCTGCACGACCCCGCCGTCATTGCCCGCATTGTCGCGGCCATCGACCTTAAGGACGGCGATGCCGCGGTTGAAATCGGCCCGGGCTACGGCGCGCTCACGCAGCCGCTGCTGGCCGCTACCGGCCGACTGCATGTGGTGGAGATTGATCGTGAGCTGGCCGCGCTGCTGCGTAGCCGCTACGCCACCGAGCCTGGTCTGGTGGTGCATGAGACCGATGCACTGCAGATGGACTGGCGAGCGCTGTCCGTTGCCTGCGGCGCGCACCTGCGCCTGATCGGTAACTTGCCCTACAACATCTCGACCCCACTGCTGTTCCGGGCACTCGATGCGGCCGACTGCGTACGCGACATGCACTTCATGTTGCAGCGGGAGGTCGTGGATCGAATCGTGGCGGCGCCGGGTAGCTCAGCCTATGGCCGACTTACCGTAATGCTGGCGCCGCGCGTATCGGCGCAGCGCCTGATCGACGTCGGGCCGGGCGCCTTCCGCCCTGCGCCCAAGGTGGCATCGAGCGTGGTTCGGCTCACGGTGCGGGAGGCGCCCGACTGGGCGCGCCTGCCTCGCTATGCCGAAATCGTGGCGGCGGCGTTCGGCCAGCGTCGCAAAACCCTCCGCAACGCGCTGCGACCCTATCTGTCGAGCACTGATATGAATGCCCTTGGAATCGACCCCGGATTGCGCGCCGAGAATCTGTCACCGACGCAGTTCGGCGCGCTGGCGCAGGCGGCCACCGCTGTGCTTCACTAACCGCCGGAGCCGAGCTTGAACGCCTACCGACGCATCCTGGCCGCAATCGATCTGACGCAGGACAGCCGCACCGTGGCTGGTCGCGCCTGCGAGATTGCGCGCGCCGGTAATGGCAGCGTGCGCTTGCTGCACGTCGTCGAGGTCATCCCAATCGAACCGATGAGCGATTCGCTGCAGCCGGTGGTGCAGATCGACGAGCGCCTGCTGGCGCGCTCACGCGAGCAGATTCAGGCACTGGCGCAGGAGCTCGGGCTGTCGGCCGAGGCCGCCGGCGTCGAGTCCGGCAACGTCAAGACCGAGATCCTGCGTTGCGCGCGCGAGCAGAACATCGATCTGATCGTGCTGGGTTGCCGCGAGCGACACGGCCTGTCGATCCTGCTTCATCGCACCGAGGATTCGGTGCTGCACGGTGCGCCGTGCGACGTGCTGGCCGTACGCGTACGCTAGATTCACGCCGCAACCGCCGTGAATACCGTTCGTCATCAAATCAGCATCGACGTCGAGACGACCTACCTCGACGATCAGTCCGAGCCGCGCGAGCAGCGCTACGTGTTTGCCTACACCATTACGATTCGCAACGAAGGAGCGGTGCCGGCGAAACTGTTGACGCGCCATTGGATCATCACCGATGCCAATGGCCGGGTACAGGAGGTGCGCGGCGATGGTGTCGTGGGTGAACAGCCGTACCTGAAGCCAGGCCAAGGGTTCCGATATTCCAGTGGTGCCGTGCTTGAGACGCCGGTCGGTACCATGCAGGGCAGCTACCAGATGATCGACGATGACGGCGCGCAGTTCGACGCCCCGATTCCGGCGTTTCGACTGGCCATGCCCGGCATGCTGCACTGAGCGTGCGGCACACGCACTGAGCCATCATGCCACGCTGGGCCGTGGGCGACGTGCAGGGATGCTGCGACGAGCTCGAGGAACTACTGACGCGCATCCGCTTCTCGGTCGATCGCGACCGCCTGTGGCTGGTGGGCGATCTGGTGAATCGCGGCCCGGCGTCGTTGCGCACGCTGCGTCTGGTGAGCGCGCTGGCCGACAATGCGATCAGCGTTCTGGGCAACCACGACCTGCACCTGCTGGCGGTCGCTCTGGCCGGAGCCAAGCTGCGCCGCAGCGACACGCTGCAGGAGGTATTGCAGGCGAGCGACCGCGACCGGCTGCTCGAATGGCTGTTGCGGCTGCCGCTGGCTTATGTCGAAAGCGGTCACCCGGATCTGCTGCTACACGCCGGAGTACTGCCGCAATGGACCGTAGAGCAGACGCTGGCATTGGCGGCACAAGTGCAGCAGTCGCTGCGGGTCGAGCCGCGCAGTGTGCTGTCGGGCATGTACGGCGACTACCCCGACCACTGGCAGCAAGACCTGGACGAGAGCGATCGCCTGCGGCTGACGATCAACGTTCTGACGCGCATGCGGTTTTGCACCGCCGATGGGCGCGTCGACTTCAAGCAGAAAGGCCGGCCGGAGTCGGCACCGAAGCCCTGGCTACCCTGGTTCAAGGTAGCGCGCGCCAGCGGCGATACCCGCATCGTGTGCGGGCACTGGTCGGCGCTGGGTTATTACCGCGAGCGCGGCGTGCTGGCGATCGATACCGGCTGCGTCTGGGGCGGTGCATTGACCGCCGTCAATCTCGACGAGCCCGAGGCCGAGCCGGTCAGTGTGCCGTCTCGTCAGCCGCGCTCCATCGCAGAGTGATCTTCGGCGTATCGGGCAGGTAGCTGCCGGGTGCAAGCTGCAATATCACCGGGCGGCCCTGCGAGGCCACGGCGTACACCACGCGTTGGGCAGCCTCGACTTCCAGGCGCGCAAAGCTGCCCGGCACGACCCGAAACTCCAAGCGTATCGGCCAGCCGAGCTCCTTGATCGGGGTCAGGATCACTGCGCCCTCGCCGCTCACCGCCGACAGGTCGATCAGCAGCGTGTTGCGGTCCCAGAACTGCTGGACTGCGACCGCGCCGGAGGGCGCAGCCGGCGCGATGGTCACGGCGTGCACCGCCTGCGGCGGGGCTGGCGCGCGTCGGTGCCACGGCCAGTGCAGCGCGCACGCCGACAGGGTGAGGCCAAGCAGCACCACTAGCCAGAAGCGCGGCGCGACGGCGCGGCGCAGGTGCTTGATCATGTTCGGTTGCCGCCCACTGTCGCCACCTCGGTGCAATACGCTTACCATACGCGAACCGGCGGTGCTTTGGATATTGTCGGAAATCATAGACATGCGCGCCCCCCTAGCCGTCAACATCAAACAGTGGATCGAGGCCAACCGCCATCTGCTGCGGCCGCCGGTCGGCAACAAGGTGCTGTTCGACGACGGCGAATTCATCATCATGGTCGTCGGCGGCCCTAACGCACGCAAGGATTTTCACGTCGATCCGGCGGAAGAATTCTTTTATCAGATGGAAGGCGAGATGAGGCTACGCACGGTATCGGGCGAGCACATCGTCGACGTGCCGATTCGCGCCGGCGAGATGCTGTTGCTACCGGCGCGTGTGCCGCACTCGCCGCAACGCTTCGCCAACTCCGTGGGCCTGGTCGTCGAGCGTCGCCGCCGGGCGGGCGAGCTCGATGGCCTGCAATGGTACTGCGAGCGCTGCCAGCGGCTGCTGTATCAGGAATTCTTCGAGCTCACGGATATAGAGAAGCAGTTTCCACCGGTGTTCGACCGGTTCTTTGGCAGCTTGTCGCTGCGCACCTGCAAGCATTGCCACGCCATCATGGAACCACCGGCGGCGCCGGCGGCCGCACATGGCTCGCAATGAACGCGCGCAGTGGGCGCAGCTGCACGTCCAGGGAGTGACGCTGCTGGCGGACCTGGCCGCGGGCATCAGCCTAGCGCGTACCATCGAGTTTAGCGGCCCGCAGCTGCGCTGCTTCGGCGCCGCACCGGCCAGCAGCCGACCGCTGGTGATCGGCGATTTCACCGGTCGCGTCGACAGCGGTGCCGGCTGCAACTGCAGCGTGCTGACGCTGACCCCGCACGCCAACGGCACGCACACCGAGGCCGTCGGACACCTCACGGTCGAGCGCGTGGACGCGCACGCACTGATTCCCCGCCGGTTGCTGATCGCCGCGCTGGTGTCGATCGAGCCGGAATTGGCCGGCGACAGCGGCGAGAGCAGCTCGCCGGTGCCGCACGCCGATGATCTGCTGATCACCCGCCGAGCGCTCGAACGTGCGTGGCCACCGGCAGTGTCAGCGCAGCTCAGGGCGGGCGCGTGCGTGATCCGCACCCAACCCAACCTGCAGAGCAAATTTGCCGAAGGCGATGCGGCATCGGCGCCGTTCCTGTCAGCCGAAGCCGCCCGCTGGCTAGTGGAAAGCGGCATTGAGCACCTGATACTCGACGTGCCGTCGGCCGACCGTTACAGCGACGGCGGTGAGCTCACCGCTCACCGGGTTCTGTTCGGATTGCCACGCGCCAGTCGCGCCTTGGCCGACGCGCAGCGGGCACACACCACCATCACCGAGCTCGCCTACGTGCCTGATGCGGTCGATGATGGCTGGTACTTCCTGTCGCTGCAGGCCCCAGCGATTGCCGGCGACGCGGTGCCATCGCGACCGGTGCTGTATCCATTGCGCGCAGCATGAGTGAGCTCGATCATCGCCTGCCCGAAGCACTCGCCCGGGATGCGTCGGACGGACTGGCGGCGTTTCGTGAGCGCTTCGCGCTGCCGCGGGCGGCCAGTGGCCAGCCGCTGATCTACCTCTGCGGGCACTCGCTCGGTCTGGCGCCGCTGGCCGCGCGTGGTCTGGTGGAGGCCGAGCTTCAGGATTGGGAGCGCCTCGGCGTGCTCGGGCATGAGGCTGCCCGCAACGCGTGGATTCAGTATGCAGAGGCTCTGCAGCCGCAGCTGGCGGCCCTGTGCGGCGCGCAGCCCGGCGAAATCGTGGCGATGAATTCGCTCAGCGTGAATCTGCATTTGCTGCTGGCGAGCTTCTATCGCCCGCACGGCCCGCGACGTTCGATCCTGATCGAGGCCGGTGCGTTTTCCTCCGACCGGCATGTGGTGAGTTCCCAGATCGCCTGGCATGGACTCGATCCGGGCGCCGAACTGATCGAACTGCGACCGCGTGCCGGTGAGGACCTGCTGCGCATCGAAGACATCGAAGCGCGTATCGCCGCGGAAGCTGCGCGCCTGGCGCTGGTGCTGTGGCCCGGCGTGCAATATCGCACCGGCCAGAGCTTCGATCTGCGGCGCATCGCCCGGGCGACGCACGCCGCGGGCGCTCGCGCCGGTTTTGATCTGGCGCACGCGATCGGCAATGTGCCGCTGTCGCTGCACGATGACGACGCCGATTTCGCGGTGTGGTGCAGCTACAAGTTTCTCAATGCGGGCCCGGGCGCACTCGCTGGCGCCTTCGTGCACCAGCGGCACCTACAGGACAGCACACTGCCGCGCCTGCAGGGTTGGTGGGGTCATGAGGCGCGCACGCGCTTCGAGATGTCACCGACATTCGTGCCGGCAACGGGTGCAAGCGCCTGGGCGATTAGCAACCCGCCGATCTTGTCGGCGGCGCCGCTGCGGGCATCGTTGTCGTTATTCGCCGCGGCCGGGATGCCCGCGCTGCGTCACAAGTCGGTGGCACTCACCGGCTACCTGGCGTCGCTGCTGCAGGAACTTGGAGGCCAGCACCTGACCCTTGTCTCCCCTGCCGACGCCTCGGAGCGCGGCGCGCAGTTGTCGCTGCGCGTGCGCGCCGGCGCAGCTCACGGACGCGCGCTGTTTGAGGCGCTGTTGGATCGCGGCGTGGTATGCGATTGGCGTGCGCCGGATGTCATCCGTCTGGCGCCGGTACCGTTCTACAACAGTTTCGAAGACGTATTGCGCGGCGCCTGCATCCTATGCGATCTGATGCCGGCATGATCCGCTGCACGATCATCGGTGCCGGGCCGGTCGGCACGCTGATGGGCCTGCTGCTGGCCGAGCGCGGCCATCCGGTCCGGTTGATCGAGCGCCGCCCGGATCCGCGCGGCACGCCACCGCAGGCCGGACGCTCGATCAATCTGGCGCTCGCGGCGCGCGGACTGACGGCGCTGGAGCAGGCCGGCCTGTCGCAAGTCGTCGCCCCACAGATGATCGCGATGCCCGGTCGTCTGGTGCACGAGCTGGCCGGATCACTGCAGTTCCTGCCTTATGGTCAGAATGAGCGCGAGGTCATCTACGCCGTCAGCCGCGAACGGCTCGGTGTGGCGCTGATCGAGGCGGCCGCGGCGCACCCGCGCATCGAGCTGCAGTTCGACGCCCGCTGCCTCGACCTGGATCCGGTCGCCGGCACGCTCGCACTGCGTGACGAGCGCAGCGGCGCGACACGCTCCGAGCGTTTCGAGATCGCCCTGGCCGCCGACGGCGCCGGTTCCGCCGTACGCGCGGCACTGGCGGCACGCGGCTACTCGCGCGTACGCGAGGAACCGCTGGCGCACGATTACAAGGAACTGACGATTGCGGCGTTCACCGGCGCCGACCAGACCGGGCGCTGGCCGCTCGAGCCG
>DASXDL010000025.1:0-44307 GCA_036490715.1 Steroidobacteraceae bacterium
CGCCGCGCGATCGACAGTTTCGATCAGGATCTCAACGTGCAGATCTGGGGCACCGGCGGCATGAGTCACCAGCTGCAGGGACCGCGTGCCGGTCTGATCAATCCTGAGTTTGATCGGCGCTTCTTCGAGCTGTTGCTGAATGATCCAGCGCAGCTGGCCAAGATGCCGCTGCTGCAGTATCTGAGCGAGGCCGGCTCCGAGGGCATCGAGCTGGTGATGTGGCTGATCATGCGTGGTGCACTGGATGCCAACGTGCACGAGGTCTACCGCTTCTACCACGTGCCGGCATCCAACACCGCGGTCGGCCACGTCATATTCGAGAACCCGGTGCAAGCATGAAGATCGTACTGGCAGGCGCCGGCGCCTTCGGCCAAAAGCATCTGGATGCCTTGCGGCAGATCGGCGGCGTCGAGGTGGTATCGCTGGTCGGGCGTGAGCTCGACAAAACGCGCAGCATTGCCGCCAAGTACGGCGTCAAACATGTGACCACCGAGCTGGAAGAGTCGCTGGCTCTGCCCGGGGTCGATGCGGTGATTCTGTGCACGCCCACGCAGATGCACGCGCGCCAGGCTCTTCAGTGCCTGGCCGCCGGTAAGCACGTGCAGGTCGAGATCCCTCTGGCCGACAGCTGGGAAGACGCCGAAGCGGTCGCGCAAGCACAGCAGCGAAGTGGCCTTACGTGCATGGTCGGTCACACCCGCCGCTTCAATCCCTCGCACCAGTGGCTGCACCGCAAGGTGCGCGCCAATGAGTTGCACGTGCTGCAGATGGATGTGCAGACCTATTTCTTCCGACGCACCAATCTCAATGCGCTCGGGCAGGCGCGCTCGTGGACCGATCACCTGCTGTGGCATCACGCCGCCCACACCGTCGACCTGTTCGCCTACCAGACGCGTTCGGCGATCGCGGTGGCCCACGCGGTCGAGGGCCCGCAGCATCCGCAGCTGGGCATCGCGATGGACATGTCGATCCAGCTCAAGGCCGCGACCGGAGCTATCTGCACGCTGTCGCTGTCGTTCAACAATGACGGACCGCTTGGCACCTTTTTCCGTTACATCTGCGATCACGGCACCTACATCGCCCGCTACGACGATCTGGTCAATGGCAAGGACGAGAAGATCGACGTATCCAAAGTCGACGTGTCCATGAATGGCATCGAATTGCAGGACCGGGAATTCCTGGCGGCGATCCGCGAGGGCCGCGAGCCCAACGCCAGTGTCAGCCAGGTACTGCCCTGCTATCGCACCCTGCGCGATCTGGAAGCGGAGTTGCATGCCGGCGACTGACGAGCGGCTCATTGGGCTGGGGTGCATGAACCTGAGTCACGCCTACGGCGTGCCCCCGCCACCGGCCGAGGCCGCCGCGTTCCTGCAGAAGGCGCTGGAACTGGGCGTGCGGCATTTTGATACCGCGGCACTGTACGGCTTTGGCAGCAACGAGACGCTCGTGGGCCGAGCGCTGGTTGCGCAGCGCTCGCAAATCGTCTTGGCCAGCAAATGCGGCCTGACCGGGGTCGATGGCCGCCGCGTGCTTGACGGCCGCCCGGAGACGCTGCGTCGCACCTGCCTTTCGTCGCTGGCGCGACTGCAGACCGACGTCATCGATCTGTACTACCTGCATCGTTGGGACCGCCAAGTCCCGATCGAGGACAGTGTCGGTGCGCTGGCCGACCTGGTGGTAGCAGGTCACGTGCGCACGATCGGATTGTGCGAGGTATCGGCCTCGACCCTGCGCCGCGCCCACGCGGTTCATCCAATCGCCGCGGTCCAAAGCGAATATTCGCTTTGGACGCGCAATCCAGAAGTGGCGGTGTTGGATGAATGCCGACGCCTCGGTGCGGCATTCGTGGCGTTCTCGCCGCTGACGCGCGGCTTTCTGACCGGCGGGGTGACCGACCCTGCGGCGCTGGCACCGAAGGACCTGCGACGTGACATGCCGCGCTTCACCGAACCGAACTTCTCCGCCAATGCCAAGCTGCTCGCCGGCTATGGCGCCCTGGCGCGCGAGGCCGGCTGCACCCCGGCGCAGCTGGCGTTGGCGTGGCTGCTGCATACAGCGCCGCACGTGATCCCAATCCCGGGCACCACCTCGGTCGAGCATCTCAAGGACAACCTGGGTGCAACGCGAGTGCGTCTGGAAGCGGAGTTGATAAAGCGCCTGGAGGCTCTGATCAATCCGGCGACCGTCAGCGGTCCTCGCTACAACGCTGCCGCTCAGGCAGACATCGATACCGAGGAACTCAGCGCCGCCTGAGCACCCCGGCTCAGGACCGCCTAACCCAGCCCCAACGCGGCGATGGCGTTGTCTTTGAGAATCAAGTCGTGAACTTCGGGCCGGAAGGCCGCCTCCTTGAAGTCCTTGATCCAGCGATCGGGTGTGAGCAGCGGGAAATCCGAACCGAACAACATCTTGCGCTTAAGCTGGGTGTTGGCGTACTGCACCAGCTGCGGCGGGAAATACTTCGGCGACCATCCGGACAGATCGATGTAGACGTTCGGCTTGTGCAGGCACACCGACAGCGCTTCGTCCTGCCACGGCCAGGAAGGGTGCGCGATGATGATGGTCATGTCGGGAAAGTCTGCGGCGACGTCATCGACGTGCATCGGATTGGAATACTTCAGACGCAACTTGCCGCCGCCGGGCATGCCGGTACCAATGCCGGAGTGACCGCTGTGAAACAGCGCCGGCAGCTTGTGCTCAGCGATCACTTCGTATAGCGGATAGGCCATACGGTCGTTGGGGAAGAATCCCTGGGCCGTGGGATGGAACTTAAAGCCCTTGACGCCGTGCTCGCGGATCAAGCGGCGAGCCTCGCGCACCCCGAGCTTGCCCTTGTGCGGATCGATGCTCGCGAACGCGATCATGATGTCGGAGTTATCACGCGCGGCGTCGCAGATTTCCTCGTTGGCGATGCGGCGAATTCCCATCTCGAATTCGGTGTCGACCGTGAACATGATCAACCCGATGCGCCGCTCGCGGTAGTACGCGATGGTCTCCGGAATGGTCGGCCGCTTACCGGCGGCCTTGAAATACTTCGAGGCCGCATCTTCGTACTCCTTCCACACCTCATCGACCGGCTGGCGACAAGAAATCTCGGCGTGGGTATGGACGTCGATGGCGATCAGGTCTTTGACATTCATCCGTGACGCTCCCTCGCGTGATTCAATCGCGCTGGCGATCCCAGTCGGCAAGCGTACGCCCTTCACGCGCCAGTCGCGCCAGCAGTGGCGCCGGTTGCCAATGCATCGGGCCGAACAGCTCCTGATAGGCCAGCATACCCTCGTACACGCGCTTCAGTCCGAGGGTGTCGGCATAGAACATGGGGCCGCCGCGAAAGCGCGGAAAGCCATAGCCCGAGGTCCAGACCACGTCGATGTCACTGGCGCGCATCGCCACGCCTTCCTCCAGAATACGAATGCCCTCGTTGATCAGCGGCAGCAGGCAGCGATCAAGGATTTCGGTGTCGGTATGGGCGCGCGGCGGCACTGCGAGTTGCTGCGCGCGGGCCTGCAGCACCGCCAGCCCTTCCGGATCATCGTGCCGCGTGCGATCGCCGGCAACGTAGCGATAGTAGCCGCGGCCGCTCTTCTGGCCGAGCCGCCCGGCCGCGTGCATCGCGAAGTCGGCCTGATAGTAGGCCGGGTCGGGTGGATAGCGATCGGCGTGCGCGCGGTGCACATTGACGCTGACGTCGATACCCGCCATGTCGAATACCGCCAGAATGCCCATCGCCATACCGAAGTCCTCGAGCACGCCGTCGACTCGGCGCGGCGTGGCGCCTTCCAGCACCATGCGTTGGGCCTCGCGTGCGTAGCCTTCCATCATGCGGTTGCCGATGAACCCGTAGCACACGCGCGCCAGCACCGGGGTCTTCTTCAGCACCCGCGCCAGATCCAGCGCGGTGCGGATCGACTGCGCCGAGGTGGTGTCGGTTCGCACCACCTCGAGCAGCGGCATGACATTGGCGGGCGAAAAGAAGTGCAGGCCAATCACGTCCTGCGGCCGCTGTGTGGCCTGGGCGATCGCCGCGACGTCCAGCGTCGAAGTGTTGGTGGCCAGCAGCGCCTCGGGCTTGGCCACCGCATCGAGCTTGGCAAAGATGCTGCGCTTGAGAGCCAGGTCCTCAAACACCGCCTCGATGATCACGTCGGCCTGCGCCAGCGGCGCGTATTCCAGCTCGCCCTGGATCAGCGCGATGCGCAGATCCTTCTCGGCCACGGTGATGCGGCCGCGCTTGACCATCGAATCGTAGATGCTCCAGATCGATTGTCGGCCGCGCTCGAGCGCCTCGCGGCTGCTGTCGATCAAGGTCACCGGCAGGCCGACATTGGCGAAGCAGATGGCGATGCCACTGCCCATGGTGCCGGCTCCGATCACGCCGGCGCGCGCCACCGGCCGTCCCTGCACGTCGGCGGGCAGGCCCGGCACCTTGCGAGTCTCGCGCTCGGCGAAGAACACGTGCACCAGTGCCTTGGATTCCACCGTGCGTTTGGCGCGATTGACCAGTTCGGTCTCAAGGTCCAGGCCCTGCAGGAACGGCAGCTGCGCCGAAGCTGCCACTGCCTCGATCGCGGTCAATGCGGCCTGACGATGCGGGTACTGCGCGCGCGCCTGCGCAGTGAGGCGCTCGATAATCTGCGGCGCGGCGCTCGCCGGATCGACCGGGCGGTCGCAAGTGCGACGCGGGCCAACTCCCTTGTGCACCAGTGCCTCGGCATAGGCGATCGTGCCGGCCCGCACCTCGCCTTCGATCGCCGCATCGAGGAAACCGAGCTCGAGCGCCTTGGCCACATCGACCGGGCGCGCACTGACAATCAGGTCGAGCGTGCGCTCCACGCCGATCAGTCGCGGCATGCGCTGCGTGCCACCGCCGCCCGGGATAATGCCCAGCGTGACTTCGGGCAAACCAAATCGTGTGCCCGCGACCGCTACGCGGTAATGGCAGGCCAGCGCCAGTTCCAGGCCGCCGCCCAGCACCGTGCCGTGCATGCCGGCCACCACCGGGATCTGAAGCCCCTCAATAGCGGCGAACAGCTCGCGGTAGGCCAGCTCCTGGGGCGGCCCGGAGAACTCGTTGATGTCGGCGCCGGAGATGAAGGTCTTGCCGGCGCACACCAGCGCCAGCGAGCGCAACTCCGGCTGGCCACGAACCTGTTCCAGCACCGCCAGCAGCTCACGCCGCATCGCGCCGTTAAGCGCATTGACCGGCGGATTGTCGATCGTGACCAGCGCCACCGCGCCGCTGGCCTGCAGCGTGACGATCATTCGCTCACCAGCCCCTGGCGGGACGGGATGCGCATCAGCGCCACAGCGACCGCAGCCAGCACCGATCCAAACGCCATGGTCAGCGCGACAGCCTGCAGGTTCCAGCCGACCTGAAACAAGATGCCGGCAACGATCGGCGCCACCACCGCGCCGCCACGGCCGATGCCGATCGCAAAGCCGGTGCCTGCGGCCCGCGCATTGCTCGGGTACACGCGCGCCAGGATGGCGTACAGGCCAATGATGCTGCCGTTGGTACAGAAACCGGCAACTGCACACACCAGCGACAGCTGCCACAGCTGCGCGTGCGCGTGCCCGAATACCGCCACCGTCACGGTGGAGGCAATCAGCCAGACGATGGTCAACGGCTTAAGACCCAGGCGCTGCGTCAGCAGGCCAACGACCGCACCGCCGCTGGCACCGCCGACGTTGGCCCACACCAGCACCCCGGCGGCCAGTGCCGGCGTGAAGCCCATGTCCACCACGATCTTTGGAATCCACTTGAGCGTGAAATAGAACGTCAGGATATGCAGCGCATAGGCCAGGGTGGCGAGCACCGTGGTACGCAGATACTCGGGACGAAAGATGGCGGCGGTGCCGACCCCTGGGCTGCGCTCGGGGACCGGTGGCAACGCCGCGACCCGCGGGTAACCCAGACGCATCAGGCTGTGATTGAGCCGCGCCAGCGCGCCAGCGGGCTGACGCCGGCACAGCCAGACGACCGACTCAGGTACCCAGAACCAGACCACCGGCAGCATCAGCGCCGAAACGATCGCGCCGAACTCGAAAACGGAGCGCCAGTCGTGCTGGGCCAGCAGTCCGGCCGCGATCGAACCACCGATGATCGCCCCGAGCGGATAGCCAATGGCCATCAGCGACACCGATAGATCGCGCCGATGCAGGTTGGAGAACTCCGGCGCGATCGCATTGAGCGAGGCCAGCATGCCACCGATACCAAGCCCGGTGAGCACGCGCCACAGCGACAACGTCAGCAGACTGCCGGCGGTAGCCGCCAGCGCCATGCCGAGGCTCATGACCAGCAGGCAGCCGAGCACGGTACGACGACGGCCGCTGCGATCGGCGACTCCACCCAGCAGAATCGAGCCGATGCCCATGCCGATCAGTTCCATCGATAGCACCACGCCCAGGGCCGCCCGGTCGATGCCCCACTGGCGCGCAATCCCCGGTGAGGCAAAGCTGATGGCCAGTACGTCGAAGCCATCCAGCGCGCACAGGGCCACCGTGATCGCAACCACACGCAGCTGCGCCACCGTCATCGTGCTGTGCGCAAGGGTGAGGCGCGGATCCTCAGTGGCGAGCGGACTGGCTGTGCTCAGCAAGATCTTCCCCCGGCGTTTGCCGAATCATACTGCGATGCCGCACGCGGCGAGCCGCCGTGGTTGCGCGCGGCCAACGCACAACTCGATGCAGAGCGATGTCGCGGCGCATCAGCCGATGGTCGCCGGCATGACGACGGCGCAGTGAAAAAAGGCCAGGCCCTTGAGTTCATTCTGGAAAACCGCAACGAGCGGCGCCTGACCTCGGGCTGACGAATATCTACCATAAGCGCAACATACTAGTTGGCAGAAACGATCCTACCGTATAACGGCTGTCAGAAAGAGATCACAGAGGTTCGCGCGAGGGGAATTGTCATGGCTGCCATCTTGTCGTTCTCGACGGCTGGGCTGGATCCGCGCCGCAAGCTCGCACTGTGGAACGATCAGGCCTCAGAGAGCTTCTCGCCGCTGGTGTCCGATCCGGTCGACGTGCGCAGCTTTCACGGCTCCATCGAGCGCACCACCATCGGCGAGCTGACGCTCGCCGAGGTGTATTCGGAAGCGCAGCTGGTGCGCCACTCGCGCGCGCACGTCGCCCGCACCCGCTGCCCGCTGTTCTTTCTGCACCTGCAACTGGAAGGCACCAGCATCAGCCGCCAGGATGGGCGCGAGGCGCTGCTGAAAGCGGGAGATTTCACTCTGTGCGACAGCACCCGGCATTACGACATCGTGTTCCCGGGCGCCAATCGCATGCTGGTGCTCGGCATACCCGATGCGCAGCTGCGTCGACAGATTGCCTGCCCCGAGTGTCTGGTGGCGATTCCGATGCAGGCCTCGCTCGGCGTGCGCGGTCTGTTCTCGCGCTTTCTGCGCAGCTACTGGGGCGAGTGTCGCGATCAGCTTGACGATCTGGTCGCTGGCCGCCTGACCGTGGCAATTCTGGATCTGCTGGGGGCCGCCTACGCCGACGTGCCGCGTTCACAGGCGGGCCGCTCATCGCTCGCTACCGCGCACCGCATACGCATCATCAATTACATCGAGGCGCATCTGCACGATCCGGATCTGACGCCGACCAAGATCGCGGCGGCGTGCAAGATGACGCCCCGTTACCTGCATCATCTGTCGTCCGACCAGGACGAGACCGTGGCGCGCTACATTCTGCGACGTCGCCTCGAGGCCTGCTCGCGCGCGCTGGTGTCCGAGGCTCAGCGCGGCCGCACGGTGACCGAGATCGCGTTCGACTCCGGGTTCAACAGCCCGACGCACTTCGGCCGCGTGTTTCGCGCCAAGTACGGCATGACACCACGCGAATACCGGCGGTTGAACTGCCGCGCCGCCTGAGCGGCGGTCAGATCTGGATGCACACCGACTTCAGCTCGGTGTACATCTCCAGACCCACGCGGCCGTGTTCACGGCCATCGCCGGACTGCTTGTAGCCGCCGAATGGCATATTAGCGTCGACGAAGTTGTGGCAATTGACCCAGACCGTGCCGGCCTTGATGCGCGGAACCAGACGCAGCGCGGCTGACAGGTTGCTGGTCCAGACGCTGGCTGCCAATCCGTACGGTGTATCGTTGGCCGCCTTGACCACCTCGTCGAGCTGGTCGAAACGCTGCGCTACCACCACCGGGCCGAAAATCTCCTCGCGCACCACCTGCATGTCGGGTCGCACGTTGACCATGACGGTGGGCTTGACGAAGTAGCCCGGATGGGAAGGCGCCTCCCCGCCGCTGATGATCGAGGCACCCTGCTTGCGCCCGGATTCGATGAAACCGAGCACCCGGTCCTGCTGTTCCTTCGACACCAGCGGTCCCATCTGCGTGGCCTGATCCAGGCCCGGTCCGAGACGAATGCCGTTGGCCGCACCGTTCAGGCCCTCGAGCACCTTGTCGAAGATCTTGGCATGCACGTACAGGCGCGACCCGGCGGTGCATACCTGGCCGGAATTGAAGAAAATCGCCATCGCCGCACCGCCGATTACGGCGTCGACGTCGGCGTCCGGCAGTACGATCACCGGTGATTTCCCGCCCAGCTCGAGTGACACGCGCTTGACGGTGTCCGCCGCGGTCTTCTGGATCAGCTTGCCGACCTCGGTCGAGCCGGTAAAGGCGATCTTGTCGACGCCGGGATGCGCCACCAGCGCCGCGCCGGTGGTTTCGCCGAGGCCGGTCAGGATGTTGACCACGCCCGGCGGGAAGCCGGCCTCGACGATCAGCTCGCCCAGCCGCAGCGCCGATAGCGAGGTCTGCTCGGCGGGCTTGAGGATACAGGTACAGCCGGCCGCCAGCGCCGGCGCCAGCTTCCAGGCCGCCAGGGCCAAAGGGAAGTTCCATGGCACGATCTGCGCCACCACGCCGACTGGCTCGCGCGCCACGTAGGTGTGAAATTTCGTACCCGGCGGCCCGTGGATCGAAGTCTGCATCGTCGTGCCTTCGATCTTGGTGGCCCAACCGGCCATGTAGCGGAAGTAGTCGCGCGTGCCCGGTACGTCGACGATGCTGGCCATCAGGCGCGTCTTGCCGTTGTCGATACTTTCGATCTCGGCCAACTCGGCGGCGTGCCGTTCGACCAGATCGGCGAGCTTCCACAGCAGCGCCTCGCGCTGTCCCGGCAGCATGTCCGGCCACGGGCCGGATTCGAATGCCGCCCGGGCCGCGGCCACCGCACGCTCGACGTCGTCGTTGCCGGCTTGGGCTATGCGCGTGATCTCCTTGCCGGTGGCCGGGTCGAACACCGCCAGACTCTCGGCCGAGCGTGGCGTGATCCACTCGTTGTTGATCAGCATGCGCGGCTTGCGCGCCAGAAACTGACGCACGCTGCCGGAGGCAGCGGGCTGCGCCGCAATGCCAGCGGCTGCGCCGACTTGGATGGGATCGGTGCTCACGACGACTCCTCCAGCTTAACGATGGGGCCTGGCCACCAGACATAAGGCGCGACTGCGGCGCCTGAGGCTCAACCGACGATGACGGGCGATTCGACTGGCGGCGAACCTGACCACCGCCACCTTGCAAGCCAGCATGGAGTTTCGGACACTCGCGGGCCTAAATCCAGGTGGGCCTATGAACGAAGTCAAACTATTGATCGGGGGACAGCAGCTAGCGGCCCGAAGCGGCAGCACCTTCGAGCGTCGCAATCCGGTAAGTGGCGCGGTCGTCACTCGGGCGGCAGCGGCGCAGGTACCGGATGCCGTGGCGGCCGCCGAGGCGGCGGCGGCGGCGTTTCCGGCCTGGTCAGCACTCGCCCCGGGCGCGCGCCGCGCCAAGCTCAACCGCGCCGCCGATCTGCTCGAGGCGCGCGCGGCGGATATTGCGGCCGCGGTACGCGACGAGACCGGTGCCACCGCCGGCTGGGGCCATTTCAACGTCCATTTTGCCGCCTCGCTGCTGCGTGAGGCTGCGTCGCTGACCACGCAGATCGGTGGCGAGGTGATTCCGTCCGACGTCCCGGGCAGCTTTGCGATGTCGTATCGGCAGCCGGTCGGCGTGGTGCTCGGCATCGCTCCCTGGAACGCACCGATCATTCTCGGTGTGCGCGCGGTGGCGATGCCTCTGGCCTGCGGCAATACCGTGATTCTGAAGTCTTCGGAAGTGTGCCCGGCCACGCACGCCTTCATCGGCTCGGTGCTCGAGCAAGCCGAACTGGGTGCCGGCGTGATCAACGTGCTCAGCACCGACGTCAAGGACGCCGAGTGGGTGGCCGAATCCCTAATCGCTCATCGCGCGATCCGGCGAATCAATTTCACCGGCTCGACCCGCGTCGGGCGCATCCTGGCGCAGATGGCCGCCAAGCACCTGAAGCCGATCTTGCTCGAGCTCGGCGGCAAGGCTCCGCTGATTGTTTTGGCCGACGCCGACGTCGATGCTGCGGTCGACGCCACGGTGTTCGGCGCCTACGCCAACGCCGGGCAGATCTGCATGTCCACGGAGCGGGTAATCGTCGAGCGCAGCGTCGCTGACGTGTTTGCCGCCAAGCTCGCCAAGCGGGTCGCGGCGCTGCCGGTCGGCAATCCCAACGAAGGCGAATTCGTGATTGGGTCGGTAGTCGGGACGGCGACCGTCGAGCGCATCAAGCGCTTGGTGGACGATGCCGAGAAACAGGGCGCCAAGGTGCTGACCGGCGGCAAGACCAACGGCACCATCATGTCCGGAATCGTGGTCGACCATGTGACTGCGAACATGGCGCTGTTTCGCGAAGAGTCCTTCGGTCCGCAGGTGTCGATCACCCGAGTGGACTCGGTCGACGATGCGGTGCGGCTCGCCAACGACACCGACTACGGCCTGTCGGCTTCGGTGTTCACGCGCGATCTGGCGCGCGGCCTGGAGATCGCGCGCCGCATCGAATCGGGCATCTGCCACGTCAACGCACCCACGGTGCACGATGAGGCCCAGATGCCGTTCGGCGGCGTCAAGGACTCCGGCTACGGCCGCTTTGGCGGCAAGGCCGGCATCGACGCCTTCACCGAGCTGCGCTGGATCACGGTGCAGACCGCGCCCAGACACTACCCGTTTTGACCGGCGTCTTTGCTACTATCTTTGCTGCATGATGCAGCTCAACCGCTTCGACCTTAATCTGCTGATCTCGCTCGACGCGCTGCTGCGCGAGAAGAATGTCACGCGCGCCGCCGAGAAGTTGTGTGTATCACAGCCGGCGATGAGCGCCGCACTACATAAGCTGCGCGATTATTTCAACGACCAGTTGTTGGTGCGCGTTGGTCGCGACATGGAGTTGACGCCGCGCGGCCTGTCGCTGGTCGAGCCGGTGCGCGAGGCGCTGCTGCGCATTCAGGCCACGCTGGGCACGCAGCCGAGCTTCGAACCGGCGACCGCACGGCGCGAATTCACCGTGATCGTATCCGAGGAAGCGGTGCCCGGTTTTCTGCCGATGATCCTGCAGCAGGTCGCGGCCCAGGCGCCGGAGGTGCGCTGCCACATCGAGCTGATCTCGCAGACCGCGCTCACTCGGCTGGAGTACGGCGAAGCCGATCTGTGTCTGTGCCTGGACAACCTGCGGCTGTACGAGGCACGCGCCTACCCGGACAGCCTGCGCAGCGTGCGTCTGCGTCCGGTGCGCTGGCTGTGCGCGGTCGATCGCGACCATCCGAGCATCGGCGACAGCCTTTCAATCGAGCAGTACTACGCGCTGCCGCACGTATTTGGACGCCCGAGCGGCTACACCGCCACGGCCGAGGAACTGGTTCGCCGGCTGTTCGACATCGATCTGACGGTGCAGCTGACGGTCCCGAGCCTGCTGCATCTGCCGCTGGTGCTGGCGGGCACCTCGTACGTCGCCACGCTGCCGGAGCGAGTAGCGGAGATGTTCTCGGGCATGCCGATCAAGACATTTCCGCTGCCGTTTCCGATCGCGCAGCAGTACGAGATCCTGCTGTGGCACAAGCGGCACGAGCCCGATCCGGCCCACGCCTGGCTGCGCGAGCTGATCGTCAGCCTGGCACGCGCCGGCTGAGCGCAGCGCGTGCGCGCTTCAGGCCGAGCGCGTGCGCCATCCCTCGTGGTAACCCTCGCGCGCATCGCGTGCGTATGGCACCGGTGACACCTTGACGCGCACCTCGAGCTGCTTGTGGCGCTCGACCGTTGGCTTGCGGGTGCCGCCGCCCTCCTCGCCCCACAGCAGCGTCAGCGTTTCGCCGACTTGGATGTCCGGATCGACGATACCGAGCGACAGCGCGGTGCGCTCGTTGTAGCTGTAGCCGCCAAACATCGAGAAGCCGACGGTCTTGCCTGCCTTGGATACCTGATCGTAGGAGGCCGAGGCATAGTTGGCGATCGGAATATCGAAGAACTTGTACGGCTCAGCGCCTGGGACGAACAGGGACGCGAAGATCTTGGCCATGTCATCGCCGTGCCAGGCAAAGGTCACCTTCTTGCGATGCGGCGCCTTGGCTTTCTTTTCCAGCGCCTCGCGACCGATGAAGTCGTGATCGAACTTGACGAACGGCCCATAGCCAAGCTCGTACGGCGTCACATAGTAGCCCTCGATACTGCCGGCGATGTAGCTGCCGCCGATCGAGCCGGTGGCCTCGTAACCGCTGGCCGGCAACCATTGCCGATACTTCTTCATCGACTCGCCGGTGTAGACCGCCGGCAGCGGTGAGGGAATCCATCCGGATTCGAGCGTGTTGCTGGCGTAAGCGCGTGAGCCGACCGCGACGATGCCGAACTCCTTGCCGGCCTCGAGGATGGCGTCGCGGATCTCATCACCCTGCTCGTACGGTCCCCAGATCTCGAGCCCGGGTGCGCCGGCCATGCCATGGCGCAGCGCCCGAACCGAGCGTCCTTTGATCTTGATGGCGTCCATGGTGAAGAACTTGACGTCCGGGATCGGGCCGCCATTGAGCTTGTCGAGAATCTTGGCGGCGTTCGGACCCTGAATCTGGTAGCGATAGCGCTTGCGTACCACCGCCTTACCGCGCGGATGTGACGGCGAGCGATCGTCACGCTCCAGCTCAACCTTGAAGCCGCCGGTCTGGCCGTGAAACTCTACCCAGTTGACGGTGGGCGCCCGTCCGACGAACAGCAATTCGTCTTTGCCCAAATAGAACAGGATGCCATCACCGATCACGTAGCCGTCGTAGCTGCACGGCACCATCTGCTTGGCCTTGTTAGGCGCGAAGTTGGCGAAGCTGTTGATGGTCAGGTACGACATCATCTTGAGTGCGTCCGGACCCTTGACCAGGATCTCGGCCATGTGATGCGTCTGATCGAACAGCACCGCGCTCTCCTTCCACGCCCGCTGTTCGTCGCGCCAGTTGCTGAATTCGCTCGGGACCACGGGATAGACATAGGCGCCGAGCTGCGAATTTCGCAGCATCTTGACCGGATCGCCGGCCTTCTGAAGCACACTCTCTAGACTTTGCTCGCTCATGATGCTGATGACCTCTTGATATTCGATGTTTACCTGATACGAAATACGGCGTGCGGCGACGACTAGCTCGTCTCGATCCGGCCGAGCACGTGATTGCGGCCGACCACCGTCTCGGGAGCTGTCAGGATGCGGAGGCGGCCGGTGACAGGTGCATGCAGCTCCAGCTGCGCCTTTTCCACCATCAGTTCGCCGATGACCTGGTCCTTCTGCACGCTGGCACCGTCCTTGTAGATCCAGGTCAGCATCACGCCTTCGAGACTGTCGCCCCAGAGCTCGTCGGGGACCACGATATCCACGCTCATCGCTTACTGCCTTTCATGACACTACGGGCGGCGGCCAGAATTCGTTCAACACTCGGCAAACAGGCTTCTTCCATCGGCCGCGAGAACGGCACCGGCACATCCGGATAGGCGACCCGCACTGCCGGCGCCTTGAGCACCGAGGGATCGCGCTCGGCCACCACCGCCAGCACTTCCGAGGTTACCCCGAAACTCAGGTAATCCTCGTCCGCCACCACCAGACGACCGGTCTTGGCAACCGAGCGGAATATGCCGTCCCGATCCAGCGGGACCACGCTGCGCAGGTCGAGCACCTCGGCCGAGATGCCCTGGGAAGCCAGCTGTTCCGCTGCCAGCAACGAGTTGTGCACCGTCAGACCCAAGCCCACCAGTGTCAGGTCAGTGCCCTCGCGCCAAACGCGCGATTGTCCCAACGGAATGGTGTAGTCGGCCTCCGGAACGCTCGACATCGCGGTCGGCAGAGGGAAGCCTAGCCAACCCAACCCGCACAACCGTTTGTGCATCATCCAGACGGTGACGTTGTCGTCGCGCAGACAGGTGTGCATCAGGCCCTTGGCATCATGGGCATCCGCGGGCGCGACGATGCGGATGCCCGGGACGTGCGCCAGCGTCGCAAACAGCGTCTGCGAATGCTGCGCGGCGTCGTTGTAGCCGCCGCCATAGCCGATCATGAAGGTCAGCGGCACCTTGTACTGACCGCCTGACATGTAGTGCGTCTTGGCGGCGAAATTGAAGATCTGATTGAAGCACACGCCGATGAAGTCGACGAAGGCTATCTCGACGATCGGCCGCATACCCGCCATGGCCGCGCCGGTGGCGATACCGACGAAGCCGGTTTCCGAGATCGGCGTGTCAATGACCCGCTCGATGCCAAACTCATCGGCCATGCCGACCGCGGTTCCGAACACGCCGCCGAGCTTGGCGATATCCTCACCGATCAGAAACATATTGGGATTGCGGCGCATCTCGCTCAACACCGCTTCGCGCCCGGCGCGCGCCATGGTCAAGGTGCGCTCGGCGCTCGACGTATTGGTTTCAGCACTGCTCCGAGCCATCACCTGCCGCCTCAGGCGTACAGGCGCTCAAGCGCCTGCTCCGGTGCCGGGTACTCGCTCTCGCGGCCAAATTGCATCGCCGCATCCACTTGCTGCTGCACGCGCTTCTCCAGCGCGCCGAGCTCGGTGGCCGATGCCACCGTCTCGTTCAGCAGCCGCTGTCGGTACTCGGGCACCGGATCGCGCATGGCCTTACGCTCATCCTGCGGGCGATAGCCGCTGCTGTCGCCGATAAAATGCCCCTGCAGGCGCTCGGTCTGCAGCTCCAGAACGGTGCCACCCTCGCCGCGGCGCGCGCGCTCGATGGCTCGACCGGCGGCCACGCAGAAAAGGTCCGGATCATTGCCCTCGACGTATTCTCCCGGCATCGCGTAAGCCGACGCCCGATCGGAATTACGCTCCACGGCGGTCGACTCGCGCTTCGACACCGATACGCCGTAGTTGTTGTCCTCGATCACCAGCACGAACGGTAACTTCCACAGCCCGACCATATTCAGAACTTCGTGAAATGCGCCCTGATTGGCGGCGCCTTCGCCGACGAAGGCCACCGCGATCCCCGGCTTGCGCTGCATCTTGCGCGCCAGAGCCATGCCGGCCGCCGGCCCCATGCTCTCGGCGATGATGCCGCTGCAGAAGAAATTCACCGCCGCGTCGTACAGGTGCATGTGACCACCGCGACCGCCCGACAACCCGGTTTGCTTGCCAAACAGCTCCGCCACCATGCGCTGCAGATCAACGCCGCGCGCGACCGCCACATGGTGCGGGCGATGGCCGGCGGCTACCGCATCATCCGGCCCCAGGTGTACGCACACGGCCGCGGCGCACGGTTCCTGGCCGAAAGACTGGTGCATCTCGCCTGGCAATGGACCCTTGCCCATGTGGAACACCGGCGTTTTCCCCTCGCGGTAAGCGGCCAGCACCGCGGTATCGAGCTGCCGGCTGCGAAACATCGCCTCGTACATCCACAGGCGCTGCTTGGGTTCAGGTCGCATCCACTCTCCATCGGAAAAAAATAAGGTGCCGCGGCCTCGCGGGCGCGCGGCACCATGGTCATCAGTATGCACTCCAAAGCAGGTTAGTTCGACCGACGTTCGCGACTCGACCGACAGCGAAATGAGCGTGGCCATCGAGCGAAGGCAAGTCGCACGACATCGGCGCGATGGCGCTAAAGTAGCGCCCGGCTGTCGGCGGCTGGTCGACTGGGGAGCGGTCTGGATGACATATGAAAAGCGCCTGATCTGGGTACTGGGCATCGCCTTCGGCGTCGTCTTCTTCGACCGCAACGCTGTCACCAACCTGATGCCGTTCATCATCGATGATCTGAAATTCTCCAATCAACAGGCCGGCATGATCGTTTCGGCCCTGTCGTTCACCTGGGCCACTATCGGATTTCTGGGCGCCGCTTATTCCGATCGCAGCGGTAATCGCAAGGGTCTGCTAGTGGCGGCCTATGTGGTGTTCTCGCTGTGCTCGTTTCTGTCTGGCCTTGCCAGCTCGTTCATGTTGCTGGTGCTGGCCCGCCTGCTGATGGGGATGGCCGAAGGTCCGATCCTGCCGGTGGCGCAGTCGCTGCTGGCGGCGGAATCGCCGGCGGCGCGCCGCGGCCACAACATGGGCGTGATGCAGAATTTCGGCAGCAACCTGCTGGGCTCTTTTTTGTGCCCGCTCATTCTGGTCGCGGTCGCCAGCGCCTACAGCTGGCGCGTGGCCTTCTTCGTCGCCGGTATTCCCGGCCTGCTGATGGCAGTGCTGATCGCACGCTACGTTCGCGCTCCGGCGCCCGCGGTAGCCGCGAGCGCGGCGCCGCGTGAGGCGGTGCGCTACGCCGAGCTGCTGCGCCATCGCAACATCTGGCTGTGCATTCTGATGGCTATCGTGATGGTGGCGTGGATGGTGCTGGGTTGGGCGTTCCTGCCGCTGCTCTACGTCAAGGTACGGTTACTGTCGTCGTCGCAGATGAGCCACCTGATGAGCGTGCTGGGTCTGTCGGCGGCATTCTTCAGCTTCGTGGTGCCATCCTTATCGGATCGATTCGGCCGCCGGCCGGTGATCGTCTTGTTCCATCTGATCGGCCTGCTGACACCACTTGCGGCACTGTACTTTCAGGGCTCGCTGTTCCTGCTGGGCAGCCTGATTTTCATCGGCTGGTCGGCCAGTGGTACTTTTCCGTTGTTCATGGCGACCATTCCGGCCGAGACGATTCCCGCGCGCTATCTGGCCACCACCGTCGGCCTGGTCATGGGCATCGGCGAGGTGTTGGGGGGCGTGAGTTCGCCTTGGATCGCGGGCTGGGCGGCCGACCAGTACGGCCTGCAGGCCACCATGCTGATCATGGCCGGCTGCGCGGTGGCCGGTACCGTGCTGGCGCTATTTCTGCGCGAGACCGCCCCGGTACGCCTGTCGCGCCGGCAACTGGCGGCCGTGTCGAGCTAGCGGCAGTCGACTATCCTTGAGCGCCCCGATGCTGGAGACTGAGCAATGAGCGATGGTGTGCACCTGGTTGCATCGTACTGGACCTTTGCCGTCGGCGCGGAACCCCACACCGACCACGAGTACAGCACCCACAGCTTTCATGATCGTGTCGCGGCCGCCGCGGCTGCCGGGTTTGACGGCTTTGGCATCTGGCACGCGGATCTGGAACATGCGTTGAAGTCGCAGACGCTGCGCGATCTCAAGCGCGTGCTGGACGATCACGGCATGATCCACATCGAGCTGGAATTCCTGAACGACTGGTGGTTTCGGCAGGGCGAGCGGCATGCGGCCTGCGAGTTGCGCAAGCGCCTGCTGCTCGACGCCGCCGAAGCCTTCGAGGCGCATCACATCAAGGTCGGCGACTTCTTCAATACCCCGGCGCCTATGCCGTTGCTGATCGATGCCTTCGGTGCGCTGTGTGAACAGGCTGCCGGCCGTGGCACCGACATCCTGTTCGAGCTGATGCCGTTCGCGAACATCAAGACACTGCCGGCGGCGCTCGAGCTGGTCGAGAGCGCCGCAGCGCCCAATGGCGGCATCATTCTCGATCTGTGGCACATGGTGAAGCTGGGCATACCGTTTGCCGAATTGGCGCGCATCCCGGCGCGCTATCTGGGTGGTATCGAACTCAACGACGGCACCCTGCAGGCACCCTGGGACCTGCACGAGGACACCATCAATCATCGACGCCTGTGCGGTGAGGGCGAATTCGATGTGCGCGGGTTCGTCGAAACCATGCTGGCGGCCGGCTACCGGGGGCCCTGGGGCATCGAGGTGCTAAATGCGGACATGCGCAAGTGGCCACTCGAGCGTGTCGCGCAGCGCGCCGCCACCACCACGCAGGCCCAGTTCCGGCGCTGACACGCCGGTGCCGCCGCCCGCTGCTGTCTTATATATAGAGTGGATCCATGCCGCTGACACAGATGGAGCACTTCCTGGTCCTGACCGACGACATCGACGGCACCCGGGATTTTTATTGCGATGCTCTGGGGATGCGTCCCGGGCCACGGCCGCCGCTGCGCTTCACTGGCTACTGGGTGTACCTGGGCGATGTGCCGTGCATTCACATCGCCGACTGGCGCAGCTATCAGGCGCATGCGCAGGCGACCGGCCTGTCGATCTCGACTCGTGCCGCTGGCACCGGTCCGGTTGATCACATCGCCTTCAACGCGACCGACTACGACGCGGTCAAGGCGCGCCTGCGCGCCCATGGCATCGTGCCCGCCGAAAATCTGGTGCCCGACGTCGGCTTGCGCCAGCTGTTCTTCTGCGATCCCAATGGCGTCAAGATCGAGCTGAACATTCCAGGCCCACCAGCGGGCCCGCCACCCTAGCGCGACCCGCAGCTCATTCTGCAGCGGCGGCCGCGCGCCGCCGCAGTGTCAAGCGCACGCCGGGCTTATCCACCACCAGCTCGGCCGGCACGTTGCGACCGGGCAGCGCGCGCAGCAACGACAGCACCGGCGCCAGCTGCGGGTTGTAATGGCGGCGGGCCGGTCCGGCCTTGAGCATTGCATCGACCTGGGCCGCGGGCATCACCGCGCGCAGCAGCAGTTCTTCATCATCGACGCCCGGCCCGAAGCGGCGGCGCAGCTCCGCCAGCGACGGTGCCGGGGGCTCCTTGGCCAGCTCGGCGGTTCGCGGTCGACTCAGGATGCGGTCACGTACATTTGCATCGATCGGGCGCGTCGGCCGCCCAAAGCGCCCGAGTACGTAGCGCACCACCTCGTCCGGGACGTTGCCATAGCGCTCGCTGCCGATGACATTGAATAGCGCCTGAGCGCACACGATCTGCGGGAATGGCGTCACCATGATGGGAAACCCCAGCTCGGCGCGCACGCGCTCGGCTTCCTCGATGACCGCCGGCCAGCGGTCCTGCAGATCGAGCTCGGCCAGCTGCCGCTGCATCGTGGTCATCACGCCGCCGGGAATCTGATGCCGCAGAAAGGCGGCGTCGAACTCCTGCGGCCTGCCGGCGGGCAGGCCCTCGGCACGCGCCAGCTGCGTCAGATAGCGACTGGCGCCCGCCAGCGCCCGATCATCGATGTCCACGGTATGACCCAGTTCGCGCAGATTGGCGACGGTGCGCAGCGCCGGCGGCAGCGAGGTGCCGCTGCCCAGCGGATCAATTGCAACGTGCACGCTGTCCACCCCGAGGTTGGCGGCCGTCAGACAGGTCAACCCGCCCAGTCCGATGGTGCAATGGGAATGGATTTCCAACGGCCGGGCGCCGATGGCGGCGCGCACTGCCGGAATGAGAGTCTGCGCGCGCTCCGGGCTCAGCAGACCCGCCGGGTCCTTGATGTAGATCCGGTCGACGTCCGCCGACGCTGCCAGGCGGCGCGCGCAATCGGCGTAGAACGCATCATCGTGAATCGCGCTGATGGTGAAGACCAGTCCGGCCACGACTTCGCTGCCGCCTTCGCGGTGGATCATGCGCGCGCACGCCAGCAGCGAATCCATGTCGTGCATCGGATCGATCACGGCGTAGCGCGCCATGCCCGCCTCCACCAGACGCCGAAACGCGAGTTGCATGAAGTCCGGGTCAGCCGTCTCCCAGGCGATGAAGCGAAAGCCGGTGGTGATGAATTGCAACGGGGTCGCCGGCATGCTGGCGTGCATCAGTCGGATGCGCTCCCAGGGATTTTCGCGAAAATAGCGCACCGCGATGCCCATGTGCGTGCTGGAGGTGAAATCCAGCGCGTGCAGGCCGATGCGATCCAGCAGCGGTGCGACCTGCAGGCAATGTGCAGTCGATAGCCCAGTGGCGCCCCACAGACTCTGGTTGCCGTCGCGCAGCGCCACGTCCACCAGTGTGATTTTGGCCATATCGATGCCTGCTCAGGCCGCCGCCCGCAGGCGCGTCAAATAACCGGTATCGACCGCGCCGCGCCGAAACTCGGCATCGGCCAGAATCCGCCGGTGCAGCGGCACGTTGACGGCGACGCCGGCCAGCTCGCAGGCGGCCAGGCACTCGGCCATGCGATCAAGCGCGGCGCCGCGATCGGCCGCGTGCACGATGATCTTGGCCAGCAACGAGTCGTAGTACGGCGGCACCACCGAACCGGCCTCAATGTGCGTGTCGACCCGCACGCCGGCACCAGCCGGGAACACCGCACGGGTAACCCGCCCGGGACTTGGGCGCATATCGTGCTCGACGTCCTCGGCATTGACGCGGCATTCGAGCGCGTGACCGCGCAGCGAGATCTGCGCCTGCCGCAGACGCAACGGCACGCCGGCCGCAATCGCCAGCTGTTCGGCCACCAGATCAACGCCGGTGATCATCTCAGTGACCGGATGCTCCACCTGGATGCGCGCGTTCACCTCCAGAAAGTAGAACTCATCGCGGGCAGCGTCCACCAGAAACTCGACCGTACCGGCACCGCGATAGTGCAGCGCCCGGCCCAGCGCCAGCGCGGCATCGGTGATGCGCCCAGTCAGCGCCGCGCTCAGAGCCGGTGCCGGCGCCTCCTCGATCAGTTTCTGAAAGCGCCGCTGTACCGAACAATCGCGCGTGCCCAGCTGCACCAGCTCGCCACCGTCGCCGAGCAACTGCACTTCGATATGGCGGCCGGCGCTCACATAGCGCTCCACGTAGACGCGCGCATCGCCAAACGCGGTTTGAGCTTCGGCCGTTGCCAGATCCCACTGCGCCGCCAGTTGCGCGGCCGCTTCCACGCGGCGCAGGCCGCGACCGCCGCCACCACCCACGGCCTTGATCAGCACCGGATAGCCCAGCGTCGCCATCAGCCCTTCGCACTCGGCCAGTGAATGTACCGCGCCGCCCGGCACCACCGGGACTCCGGCCGCCGTGGCATGCTCGCGCGCCGCGAGCTTGTCGCCTACCGCCTGCAGCGTGGCTGCGGTCGGACCGACGAATAGGATGCCGGCGGCATCGCAGGCGCGCGCCAACGCTGCATTCTCCGACAGAAAGCCGTAGCCGGGATGCAGCGCATCGGCGCGCACCGAACGCGCGGCTGCCAGCACCGCCTCGAGGTCCAGATAGCTGCGAGCCGCGGCAGCGGCCCCGATGCGCACGCAATGATCGGCCACGCGCGCCGGCACCGAGTCCAGATCCGCATCCGAAGCCCCCAGTACCGTTTCGATGCCGAGCTGCTGCGCGCTGCGCAGGATGCGCAGCGCGATCTCGCCGCGATTGGCCACGAACAGTCGCGCGATCTTCATGACTTTAAGGGCGCCAGGCGCATCAGCACCTGGTCGCGCTCGACCGCGTCGCCATCGGCTACACAGAGCTCGATGACCTGACCTTCGACCCCGGCATATACCGAATTCATCAGCTTCATGGTCTCGATTATGGCCACCACGGTATTGGTGCCGACACGGCTGCCGATTGCGACGAATGGCGCTACGCCCGGCTTGGGTGAGCGATAGAAAGTGCCCAGCAGCGGCGCGCGAACCTCCAGCGCACCGGCCACGGCCGACCTGACCGGCGCTGGCGCTGCCGAGCCAGCGCTGGCCTGGGCCGCGGGAGCCGCGGCAGCCAGCACCCGCGGTTCGCTGCGGGTCTGGTGTTCCTGCGTCCAGCCGCCGCGCTCGGAGGGCGAGCGCCGTAACGTCAGCTTGAAATGCTCGGTCTCCAGTTCAAGCTCATCTACCGGCGTTGCATCCAGCAGCCGCAATATCTCTTCGATGTCCTCGTGCGTGAGCATTTTTAGCGATCGCCCTTGTACAGCGTTGCCAGCACGTGATCGTAGGCGCGGGCGGCCGGACGCGCGATTGGTTGCGGCTCACGCCGCGACCAGACCGTCTCCGGCCGGCTCTGCAGCAGGTAGACACGCTCGGCGCCACCGGGCGCCGGCGCGATGGCCCATTCGATGTCCTGCGGCGTGCCGTAATGACGTTCGACCCGCCTGCCGAGTGCCGCCAGCTCGCGCAGCTCCGCATCACTGACGCTGGCGACCTGTTGCTCAGACTCGCTCAGCGATTGCACCGCCACGCCGCCTGCCTCCGGGCTGGCCGCCACGTGTCGCAGCGCCTTGGCTGACACGGTACGGGCGGCAATCTCGCCGGTGACCTTGTTAAGCACATACTTGTCGGGGGTAACTTCGCCGCTGACGATCGCCGAGCCCAGGCCAAAGCTGGCTTCGATCGCAATCACCGAGCGATCGCCGGTGAGCGGACTGCGCGTGAACATCACGCCCGAGCTGCGCGATGCGAGCATGCTCTGGATGACGACCCCCATGGCCACCTGCTGCTCGGGCAGCTTGAGGCGCAAGCGATAGCCGACCGATTCGCGGCTGTAGAGACTGGCCCAGCAGGCACGCAGCGCCCGCACTACCGCGTCGGCACCGGCCACGCACAGCTGTGTGTCCTGCAAGCCGGCAAAACTGGCGTCGGCGCTGTCCTCGCTGGTGGCGCTGGAGCGCACCGCCACCTGCGTCACCGCCAGCCGCGCGTACGCGCCGCGCACCGCCTCGATCAGAGCGGCCGGCAGTGCCGCCTCGACGAAAAGCTCACGCGCGCCATCCGCCAGCTGTGTCATGGCGTCAAGGTCGGCCGGATCGAGCTGCTCGACGCTGCTGCGAAGCTTGCCGGCGGGGTCGATGGCGGCCAGCGCCGCCTCGAACGCGAGCGTGGTGACGACGAACCCGGGCGGCACGTTGATGCCGGCGCGCGTCAGTTCACCCAGGCTCGCCGCTTTGCCACCGACGCTGGCGCGATCGGCGACGCCGATGTCGCCAAACCAGCGGATGCCTGCGGCTGCGATGCTATCGGTCATGGCGCGTAATAGCATACCGAGCACCCCTGCGCGTGACAGCAGCGTGCAATTCCCTGGGAATCCAGCGCCGGTTCCCCTACAGTCGAGTGCCGCACCGGGCACTCAGGCTGAAATTCCGCAGTCGAACGGGAGAGTAATGATGCGCGCCTATGAGATAGCTGCCGGCAGCACCAGTCTGGATGGCTTGCGGCGCAGCGATCGACCCGATCCGCAGGCAGGCCCGAGTCAGGTGCTGGTACGCATGAAGGCGGCGGCCCTGAATTTCCGCGACCTGGCGATCGCGCTGGGCCGCTACGCCGGCGGCCCGGTCAAGGACAAGGTCGTGCCACTGTCGGATGGCGCCGGGGAAGTGATCGCCATCGGCGCCGGAGTGACCCGCTTTCGGGTCGGCGATCGTATCGCCGGAACATTCTTCCGCAACTACATCGCCGGGCCGCCGCCCGCCGGTCCACGCGCCGCGCTCGGGGCACCCCCGGCCGACGGCGTGCTGGCCGATCTGAGCGTCTTCAACGAGCTGGATGCCGTGCTGCTGCCGCCGCAGCTGTCGTTCGAGGCCGGCGCGACCCTGCCGTGCGCCGGGGTGACCGCGTGGCATGCGGTCGAGATGGTCGGCCGGACGCGTCCGGGCCACACGGTGCTGGTCCTGGGTACCGGCGGGGTGTCGATATTCGCGTTGCAGTTTGCGCGCCTGGCCGGCGCGCGCGTGCTGGTGACATCCTCCAGCGACGACAAACTGCAGCGCGCACGGGCGCTGGGTGCGGCGGTTTGCATCAACTATCGCAATACCCCTAACTGGGACCAGGAAGTGCTGCGCCTCACCGACGGGCGCGGCGTGGACCTGGTGGTGGAGGTGGGCGGCGGCGGTACGCTCGCTCGCTCCTTCCAAAGCGTCGGCATGGGCGGCAAGGTCGCCCTGATCGGCGTGCTGACCGGAGTTGCCACCGAGGCCAATCCATTCGCGCTGATGATGAAGGGTGCCAGCCTGCACGGCATCTTTGTCGGCTCGCGGCTGATGTTCGAGCAGATGAATGCGGCGATTGCATCCGCGACACTCGAACCGGTCATCGATCGGGTATTCTCCTTTGATGAGGCACCCGAGGCCTATCGCCATCTCGAACGCGGCGCGCATTTCGGCAAGGTCGTCATCCGGATCTGATCTGCCCTGATGGCGCGCGTCGCATCCGATTCGACGCCCACGACGGTTCGCGAGGCCAGCTTCGCGCTGCTGCGCTCGTTCGGATTGACCACCGTGTTCGGCAATCCCGGTTCAACCGAGTTGCCGATGTTTCGCGACTTCCCGGACGATTTTCGCTACGTACTGGGCTTGCAGGAATCGGTCGTGGTCGCCATGGCAGACGGCTACGCCCAGGCGCGCGACGCCGCGGCGCTGGTCAACCTGCACTCGGCCATCGGCGTCGGGCATGCGCTGGGCAGCATCTTCACCGCGTTTCGCAACCAGTCGCCGCTGGTCATCACCGCCGGGCAGCAGGCGCGCTCGATTCTGCCGTTCGAGCCGTTCCTGTACTCGGACCAGGCCGCCACCTTGCCCAAGCCGTACGTCAAGTGGAGCTGCGAGCCGGCGCGCGCCGAGGATGTACCGGCGGCGCTGGCGCGCGCCTATTACACTGCGATGCAGGCGCCGCGCGGACCGACGTTCGTGTCGATACCGGTGGATGACTGGGACCGCAGCACCGTATCGCTGGCGAGGCGCGAGGTCAGCCGCGTCCAGGCACCGGATCCGGCGCTACTGGATCGCGCCGCTTCGGCATTGAACAGCGCGCGGCGCCCGGTGATCGTGGTCGGCGCCGGGGTGGCGCGCGATCGAGCCTGGAGCAACACCATTGCATTGGCCGAGCGGCATCAGGCACTGGTGTGGGTCAGCCCGCGCTCATCGCGCAACAGTTTTCCGGAGCAGCATCCACTGTTCGGCGGCTTCCTGCCGCCGGATCGCGCTTCGATCGTCGCGCGGCTGCAGGGCGCCGATCTGATCCTGGTGCTGGGGGCGCCGGTGTTCACCTATCACGTCGAGGGCGAGGGTCCGCATATTCCGGACGATGCCGGCCTGATTCAACTGACCGATGATCCGGGCTCGGCGGCTTGGGCGCCGGTCGGCATGGCGCTCGTTGGCAGTGTGCAGCTTGGGGTCGCGGGCCTTTTGGCACGATCGGATCCGAGTGTGCGCCCGGCTGCGGCCGCGCCGCGCCGCGCCGGCACGCCGCCGGCCGGTGAACTCACGGAAGCTCTGCTGATGCACCGGATCGCATCATTGCGCCCCGCCGCTGCAATCATCGTCGAGGAGGCGCCCAGCAGCCGCCAGGCGATGCAGCAACACCTGCCGATGATCGAGCCGGACAGCTTCTACACCTGCGCCAGCGGCGGTCTGGGACACGGATTGCCGGCAGCCGTTGGTGTCGCGCTGGCCTGTCCCGAACGCCGTGTGATCGCACTGATCGGCGACGGCTCGAGCATGTACTCGATCCAGGGATTGTGGAGCGCCGCTGAGCTGCGACTGCCGGTGGCCTTCATCATCGTCAACAACCGCAGCTATCGGGCACTGGTCGAGTTCGGCGAGCACTTTCACTTGAGCCAGCTGCCCGGCACACAGCTGCCGCATCTTGACTACTGTGGTCTGGCGCGCAGCCAGGGGGTCAGCGCCCAACGCGTCGAGCGCGCCGATCAGCTCGACTCCGCCCTGCGCACCGCCTTCGCCGCGGCGGAGCCGATGCTGGTAGAAGTCTGCGTGACGGCGTCGTAACGACGCTCAATCCGGCGCCCGCAGCACCCAACCGCCGTCGATCGAGATTTGCTGGCCGGTCAGGTAGGCGGAGGCCGGTGAGGCCAGGAACAGCGCCAGACCCTTGATGTCGTCGGGAAAGCCGACGCGGTGCATCGGAATTTCCTTGGCCATTTCCGACTGAACGGTCGGATCCTTGGCGTGGCCGCCGCCGATATTGGTCACGAACCATCCGGGCGCAATCGAGTTGACGGTGATGTTGTAGGCGGCCAGCTCCTGCGCCACACAATGCATCAGGTGGGTGACCCCGGCCTTGGCACTCATGTAGGCGCTGCCGATCGCCGGTTCGCACTGATACGAGGCGACCGACGAGGTCACGATCAGGCGGCCCGAGCGCTGCGGCTTCATCAGCCGCGCCCCGGCGCGCAGCGTGGCGAAGATGCCGGTGAGATTGACGTCGATGACCCGCTGCCAGCGATCGTCCAGGTAGTTCTCCAGCGCGCCCTCGGCATTGCGCGCACGATCGGCGCCGACCCAGGCGCCCATGAAGCCAGGACCTGAATCCACCCCGGCGTTGGCGAACACCACGTCGAGCCGGCCGTGCACCGCCACGGCGGAGTCAAACGCGCGATCGAGCGCGGCGTGATCGCGCACGTCCACGACTTCGCCGCGCACTTCATAACCCTGCTCGGCCAGGCGCCGCGTTTCCGTCGCCACGCGCGCGGGATCCACATCCAGGATCGTGACCCCGGCACCGTTCTCGGCCAGCGCCTCGGCGTACGCCAGACCCAGGCCGCTGCCCCCGCCGGTCACGATGACGCCGTAGCCATCGACCTTGAACAGCTGATCGATTTTCACATCACCGCTCCAGGCGTTGCCTCATCGCTCACCGCCACCAGGATCTTGATGCCCTGCTGGCGGCGCAAGCGCTCGAAACCACGCTCGATCAGGCCGTCAAACGGGATGGTCTCGACCCAGCCGTCGAGCGGGTAGTCACCGCGCGCGGTCGCGTCGATCACGCTCGGAAAGGCATTGACCGACAGCGCCACCCCGGTGAGGCGTACCTCGGGCATGAGCAGATCGAACGGCGGTATCACGACCGGCTGGTGGTGGATCGCAACCACCACGGCAGTGCCGTTGACACGCGTGCCGTGCAGCATCGCGTGGAACGATGCCGGCACGCCAGCCGCATCGACCGAGGCGTGGGCGCCATGGCCGCCGGTCAGGTCGCGAATCGCCGCCACGACATCCGCGTCGGCCGGGTCGAGCAGCGTGCGCGCGCCCAGTCCGGCCAGCACTGCGCGTCGCACCGGTGATGGATCGATGATGATGCTGTCGACGCCGCGCTGGCGCAGCGTCAGATAGACTCCGACGCCGATCGGCCCGGCACCGTGGATCGCGACCGTCTGACCGGCCTGCACCTCGCAGCGCTCGACCGTGTGCCAGGCGATCGCCAATGGCTCGATCAGCGCGCCCTGCATGGCGCTGACGCCTGCGGGCAGGCGGTGTGCCATCGAGCGCTTGATCACGGTGTATTCGGCCAGGCCGCCCGGACGGTTATAGCCGTGCAGCGCAAGCTTCGGGCAATGATTGTACTGGCCGCTGCTGCAGTACAGGCAGTGACCGCAGGTCTCGAACGGCTCGACCGACACCAGCTCGCCGCGCACCAGATCGTCGATCCCGGCGCCCAGCGCCACCACTTCCCCGCACAGCTCGTGTCCCAGGATCACCGGATTCATCACGCCGGTCAGCACGTGCGGGGTGGTGCGGGTGGTGATCGGTCCGTCGTAGAGTTCGTGCAGGTCGCTGCCGCAGATGCCGTTGTAATGCACTCGCAGCTTGACCTCGCCGGGCCCGGGCTCGGGCTCGGCGACGGCCTCGAGCCGGAGGTCGTTTTGTCCATGGTAGACCGCGGCGTGCATAGGGTATTCCGCCGGGGATTGTAGCGGGCGGCGCTCGGGCCGGGTCGCCATTGACCAGAATGCCTACCCGCCGAAACCCATACCTGCTATCCGGGCAATCTATTTCGGCCGGCGCGCGCCGCTGCCCTACTATCGCGCTGCCCGGAGAGCCTATGCGCGACAATCTGCGATCCCAAGTCATCCAGCTCATGCGAGCCGCCTCCACCGAGATCACGGTGTCGGACGAGCCGCTGTTGCCGGCGTTGAAGGCCAACCTGCCGGCCGGCAGCAGCGTGCATGTGGCGCATACACCCAAGAACTCGCTCGATCAGGTGGTCGACATATCTCTCAAGGTGCAGCAGACCGGCCTGCGAGCCTGTCCGCACATCGTCGCCCGTCGCATCCAGGATGAGGTCTCGCTGCGGACCGCCCTGCAGAGCCTGGCTCAGGGCGGCGTCGATCAGGTGTTGCTGGTGGCCGGCGACCGTCAGCCGCCGCTGGGCAGTTTCTCCAGCACCCTGGAGATACTCGACAGCGGTGCGCTGGTGGACGCAGGCATCCGCCGTATCGGCGTGGCCGGTCATCCGGACGGTCACCCGGCGGTCGACTCCCTCACGCTGTGGCAGGCACTGGCGGACAAGCAGCGCTATGGCGAGCGCACCGGCATCAGCGTGCAGATCGTCAGCCAGTTCAGCTTCAATCCAGATGCGGTCTATGCCTGGCAGCGCGATCTGGCCTCGCACGGCATCACGCTGCCCGTCAGGGTCGGCATCGCCGGCCCCACCCCGCTGATCAAGTTGCTGCAATTTGCGGTGCGCTGCGGCGTGGGCACCTCGGTCCGAACTGCCGCCCAGGCGCTGGCCAGCGCTAAGAGCGTCTCCAATCTTGCCACTTCGCCCGAGCAGCACGTGCTCGGTCTGGCCCGGGCCCACGACGCCGGCGACTACGCGCAGCTTACGGCACCGCACTTCTTTGCCTTCGGCGGCACGCTCAAGACGGTGCAGTGGATGCACCGTCTGGCCGAAGGCGGCTTCGAAGTCGACGGGGAGCTGAAGCTCGCGGCCGGAATGGAACGGATGGCCGACGGCTGACGGCCGCTACATCGTGTGCGTGGCCTTGTCGCCGGAGATCGCGCCGGCCAGATAGTTCTCGATCTTGGCGCGCGTCTGGCCGCGATCCTGGTCGGAAAACTGCACGCCGATGCCGGCGGTGCGCTTGCCCTGGGCGCCCTTCGGTGTCACCCAGATGACGCGGCCGGCAACCGGCAGCTTCTCATCCTCGCCCATCAAGTTCAGCAGCATGAACACCTCGTCGCCGAGGCGATAGTTGCTGTTGGTCGGAATGAACAGCCCACCATTTTGCACAAACGGCATGTACGCCAGGTACAGCGCGCTCTTGTCCTTGATGGTCAGCGTCAGCAAGCCCGGCTTGTTGATGCCGGATCTGGAATTCGGGTCTTTGGCCATGGTCCTAAGCTATATCCTTCACAGGCGCTAGCGCTCGGCGCGTCCCTGCACCACGCCGGGGGCCCGGGCGCGGCGCAACTGCCACAGCAGTTGCTCGAGCAGCAGCGAGCGATTGATGCTCGTCAGCCGCAGGCGCCGCAGCTCGTACAGGCCCTCCAGCAGCCGCAGCAGCAGTGCAATATTCATGTCCGAACCAGATTCTGGCAAGTGGGTGCTACTGCGCAGTTCCGGTGATTGCCGCAATGACGCCGCAGCCTCATCGATGCGCGCTGTGATCCACGTCTCAACGCAGGCCAGCCGCAGACCCGACGGGTCACCCTTGGTCCAACGCTCGGCGCTGGCGGTGATGTCGCCATGGCCGCGCAGAATGTCGGTCAGGCCGCGGTCGGTATCGACTTTCACGCGCGCCAAGCCCTCGGCATCGACCTGCAGCGCCTCGAACGGCGCATCGCCCAGCACATCGAGCACCACCGGCCAGGCCGTCGAGCCACGCTGCGCCTGCAGCCACGCGACGCTGTCGGCGCGCGCCGGCGCCGGTATGCGCAGCCGCAGACAGCGGCTGACGATGGTCGGTGACAACTGCGCGGCAGTGGTCGCCACCAGAATCAGCGTGACACCGGGCCGCGGCTCCTCCAAGGTCTTGAGTAGCGCGTCGGCGGCGTTGCGATACAGGCTGCCGGCCGGCGAGATCAGCGCGACCGTGGCACCGCCGCCATGCGCGGTCAGCGTCAGCTGCTCGGCCAGCTCGCGCACCTGGTCGACCACGATGTACTTCGAATCCTCCAGCGGGTGCAGCGGATAGAAATCCGGATGCTGGCCGACGCTGAACTGGCGGCAGTCGCGGCAGCGGCCACAGGGGGCATCGGGCTCGCGGCACAGCGCCAGCTGCGCCGCATACAGTGCCAGTGCCTGACCGCCAGCGCCGCGCTCATCCTGAATCAAAAGCCCGGTTGGAAAGCGCTGCTGCGCGCGCGCCCGGCGCAGCTGTCCGATGGCCTCGGCCAGCCACGGAGCACTGGCCGCTGCCGGTGCCGACGCGCTCGTCTCACTCATCGGCGGGCGCCGCGGGCAGCAGGTCGGCGATCGCCTCCAGCGCCTGCTCCAGCACGCGCTCGGGCGCCGATGCGGCATCGATGATGCGCACGCGGCGCGGCTCGTTTTCCGACATATCCAGGTAACAGGCGCGCACGCGCTCGAAGAAGTCGCGATCCTCATCCTCGAAACGATCGCCCTGGCCTTCGCGGTTGCGCACCCGCGCCAGCGCCAGTCCGACCGGCAGATCCAGTATCAGCGTGCGCTCGGGCCACAGGTCACCGTGCACCATGTCGGCGAGGCGCTCGATCAGCTCGGAATCGACCTGCCGGCCGGCGCCCTGGTAGGCGCGCGTAGCATCGGTGAAGCGGTCGCAGATCACCCATGAACCGCTGCGCAGGGTCGGCCGGATCAGGTTCTCCAGGTGAATCGCGCGCGCCGCGAACATCAGCAGCGTCTCGGATTCGGCGCTGATGGGTTCCGGCCCGCGCGCCAGCACCAGCGTGCGCAGCTGCTCGGCCAGCGGCGTGCCACCCGGCTCGCGCGTCACGCGCACGTTCAGGGCGCGTTGCCGCAGGGCCGATTCCAGCGCCCGCGCCAGGGTCGACTTGCCCGCGCCCTCGATGCCCTCGAGTGTGATGAAATGAGCCGACGGGCTCATGGGCCGTGCCTGGCCGCAGACGTGCCTTCGAGCTTGCGCAGATAGGCACGCAGCGCGACGTCGTGCTGCGCCAGCGTGGCGGAAAACACGTGACTGCCGTCGCCATTGCCGCTGGCGACGAAGTACAGCGCATCGCTGTCGGCCGGATGCAGGGCGGCCTGCAGCGCCGCCGCTCCGGGCAGTGCGATCGGTGTGGGCGTCAGGCCGGCGCGGGTGTAGGTATTAAATGGCGTATCGGTCTCCAGGTCGCGGGTATGGATGTGGCCGTCGTAATTCTCGCCCAGACCATAGATTACCGTCGGATCAGACTGCAGGCGCATTCCGGCCCGCAGCCGGTTGACGAACACCGCCGCGACCTTGGGCCGCTCGTCCTCGCGCGCGGTTTCCTTCTCGACGATCGAGGCCAGGATCAGGGCCTGGTCGGCGTTGGTCAGCGGCAGATCCGGCGCCCGCGCCTGCCAGGCGGCACTGAGCGCATTTTGCATGCGCTCGTAGGCGCGTTCATAGATGCGCCGATCGGCGGTGCCGGCGGCAAAGCGGTAGGTATCAGGAAAGAATCGGCCCTCAGCCGGTTCGTCCGGGTGGCCCAGCAGCTGCATCAGCTGTGCATCGGATAGTTCCCGCAAGGCGTGGGCGATCGCCGGGTGCGCATCCAGCGCGTGGCGCATCTGCGCGAATGCCCAGCCCTCGACCACCGTCACCGACTCGAGCACCACGCGACCGGCGATCAGCTGATCGAGCACCTCGCGCGCGCTCGAGTGCGGCGGGATCTCGTAGGTGCCCGATTGCAGCCGCGGGCGGGCCCGGTGCAGGCGCAGATACAGCTCCACCAAGCGCGCGTGCCGCAACGCGCCCTGCTGCTGCAGGCTGGTCAGCACGCTGCGCAGGCTGGCTCCCGATGGCACCTCGATGCGCACCGGCTCGGCGCCGGCGGTCGGTTGCAGCATCTCCCAGTCGAGCCCGCGCCACGCCAGCAGCGCGGCGCCGCCCGCGATCAGCAGCAACACCAATATTCTAAGGATGGGCCGCATCGATCCCCTGCCACAGCGAGCGCGCCAGCGCATCGCCTGGCAGCTCGCGCCCTGCCAGCTGCCGCACTGACTGCAAGCCCCAGCGTACGTTGGTCACGAATGCTTCGCGCACGCCATCGAGCTCGGCGACCGACACCGCGCGCTCGCGCACTGCCAGGCCGAGCCGCCCGGCCGCCTGGAGCACCACGCGACGCATGACGCCGGCGACGCCGCACTCATTCAGCGCCGGGGTGTACAGCCCGTCCTGGTCGGAGAAAAACACGTTCGACATGCTGCCACCGATGACCTGACCGGCGCTCGACAACATCAGCACCTCATCCTCGCGCGCCGCGTCGCGCTGCTGCTGCGCCAGCACCTGCTCCAGGCGATTCAGATGCTTCAGCCCGGCGAGCCGCGGATTGATCCCGAGCCTGACTGGGGAAAGACCCAGCCGGAAGCCGTCGGTCGCGGCCGCTGTCGCCGGCGGCCAGTCATGGCGGCTGACGATACGGGTGGGCCGTTCATCGCCGCTTGGAGCATAGCCGCGTTGTCGGGCCGGCCCGCGCGTCACCACGACCTTGACCAGACAGGGCTCAGCGCCTTGGGCCAGCGCGCCGATTTCGGCGCGCAGCAACGCATAGTCCTCAAACGGCAGGCGCAGCCGCTCACAGCCACCGCGCAGCCGTTGCAGATGTAGCTCCAGCCAGCGCGGCTCACCGGCGCGACAGCTGATCGTCTCGAATAAGCCATCGCCGTACTGTAGCCCGCGATCGCTATAGTCGATGTGTCGCGCTTCGCGCCCGTCGATCAGCACCTGGCTCATGCGTCGCTGACCGCGGCCAGCACGCCGCGCGCCTTGGCACGCGTCTCAGTCAGCTCGCGTTGCCAGTCCGAGTCGGCCACGATGCCGGCGCCGGTGCGAAATTCCAGCGCGCCTGCCTGCAGGGTCAGGCTGCGGATCAGAATGTTGAAGTCCATCGAGCCATCGAGGTTGATGTAGCCGAGGCCGCCGGTATAGGCCTGGCGCGCTTCGGCCTCGAGCTCGGCGATGATCTGCATGCAGCGGAATTTTGGACAGCCGGTGATGGTACCGCCGGGAAATACCGCGCGCAGCACGTCGACCGGCGTGACCTGCGGCAGCAGTTCACCGCCGACGTTAGAGACGATGTGGTGCACGTGCGGATAGCTCTCGATGTGCATGAACTGGTCGGCCCGCACACTGCCAGCGCGGCAGATACGCCCGAGGTCGTTGCGCTCCAGATCGATCAGCATGACGTGCTCGGCGCGCTCTTTGGGGTGCCCGATCAGCGCCGCGATCTCGTGGGCTTCATCGTCGGGGGCGCCGCTGCGCGGACGGGTGCCGGCGATCGGGCGGGTCTCGATGCGCCCGCCCACCACCCGCACCAGGCGTTCGGGCGAGGAACTCAGCAGGCGCCAGTCCCGAAACTGCGCCAGGCCGGCGAACGGCGCCGGATTGACGGCGCGCAGGCGCTCGTACAGTCCGATAGCGGCCGGCTGCAGCGCTAGCCGTCGCGGCAGCCGGGCGCGCCACGGACGCGACAGGTTGGCCTGATAAATGTCGCCGGCCCGGATGTATTCCAGCGCCGCCTCGACCCGCGCGCGAAATCGGCGCGGCGCTTCCTCGGCCACGCGCAGCCGGGCAGCACCGCTGCGCTCGATCGGGCCAAGCTGTGCCAGCGCCTGATTCAGGTTCGCCAGCAGATCATCCCGTCCGGCCTCGGCGAACGCCCACGATTGCTGCGTCAGGTGGTCGTGCACCAGGCCACAGGCGATGCGCAGCGCGAACGCCGCCGGCGAGGATGCCTCCGGCTGCTCCGGGGCCACCAGATCGAGCAGCGGCTCGACCTCGGCGGCAAGCTCGTAGCCCAGAAAAACCATCCAGCCGCCTCGAAAGGGTCCGGGCGGCTCATCCTGCGCGGTCGGCTGCGCGATGCTGCGATGGGGCTGCCGCTCGGCGCGCCAGCAGTGGTCGAGTGCCGCCAGAAAGCCGGCGGCCGACGGAACCTGCCCCGGGCTTGCCTGCAGCTGCCCGCGTCCGTCCTGCCACAGCGTGGCCTGCGGATAGGCGGCCAGAATCGAATAGCGGCTCAACGGCCCGCGCGCGGCGCTGTCCAGCAGCACCGGAAAGGCTTGCGGGTCGGCGTACGCGAGCCGGCGCAGCGTGGTGTCGTCGGCCGCTATCGCCTGTAGCAGCAGGCCGTCGGTTCTCTCAATCAGCGCCATCGGCGGGTATCCTCGCACCCGTGCGCTAGGCGTGTGTCAGCCGCCGAGGCGCCGAAACACCAGCGTACCGTTGGTGCCGCCGAAGCCGAACGAGTTGGACACCGCCACGTCGATGCGCATCTTGCGTGCGGCATTGGGCACGTAGTCAAGATCACAGTCAGGATCGGGAGTTTGATAGTTGGTCGTGGGCGGAGCGACCTGGTCACGAATGGCCAGCACGCTGAAGATCGCCTCGACCACACCGGCGGCACCGAGCAGGTGCCCGGTCATCGACTTGGTGGAACTGATCGCAAGTTTGCGCGCGTGCTCGCCAAAGGCGCGCTTGATGGCAATGGTCTCGGCCTTGTCGCCAAGCCCGGTCGAGGTGGCGTGGGCGTTGAGATACTGCACATCCTCGGGATTGAGGTGCGCATCGCGCAGCGCATTGGTCATGGCCAGGCGAGCGCCGTCGCCGTCCTCCGGCGGTGCAGTGATGTGATGCGCATCGCCGCTCATGCCGAAGCCGAGCAGCTCGGCGTAGATTCGCGCCCCGCGCCGCTGCGCATGCTCGAGTTCCTCGAGCACCAGCGCGCCACCGCCATCGCCCAGCACGAAGCCATCGCGATCGCGGTCCCACGGCCGGCTGGCGCTCTGGGGTGAATCGTTGCGGGCCGACAGCGCCTTGGCTTGACCGAAACCACCCAGACCAATCGGCGTGGTCGCCATTTCCGCCCCGCCGGTGATGATCAGATCGGCATCACCGTACTGAATACAGCGCGCTCCGAGCCCGATCGCATGGGTCGAGGTGGTGCAGGCGGTCACCACCCCGAGGTTGGGTCCGCGCAGTCCATAGCGGATCGACAGGTGCCCGGAGATCATGTTGATGATGGTCGAGGGCACGAAAAATGGCGAGATCTTGCGCGGGTTGCGGCCCGAGTCGACGTACGCGGCGTGCGTCTCCTCGATGGTCTTGAGGCCGCCGATGCCGGCGCCGGTCACGACGCCGCAGCGATCACGGTCGAGCTTGTCGAACTGAAGGCCGGCGTCATCGACCGCCTGCACGCCCGCGGCGATACCGTAGTGCATGAACTCGTCCATGCGCCGGGCATCCTTGAGGCTCATGTAGCTCTCGACCGAGAAGTCGCGCACCGCGCCACCAAAGCGGGTGGGAAAGGCCGAGACGTCGAAGCGCGTGATGGGTGCGATGCCACTCTCGCCACGCAGGATCGCCGCCCAGGAATCAGCGACATTGCCGCCGACCGGGCAGACGATTCCCAGACCGGTGATGACGACCCGGCGTTTACTCAACTCGGCTCCTGCAACGGAAATGGCGGCCACCGCCCCAACGCGGCGGCCACGACGATGAGGTCAGGCTTTGTTACGGCGCTCGCTGATATAGTCGATGGCCTGCTGCACCGTGGTGATTTTTTCCGCATCTTCGTCGGGAATCTCGATCTCGAACTCTTCCTCCAGCGCCATGACCAGTTCGACCGTATCGAGCGAGTCAGCGCCCAGGTCGTCGACGAACGAGGCGGCGTTGGTGACTTGCTCAGCCTTGACACCCAGCTGTTCGGCAACAATCGCCTTCACCTGTTGTTCCACGGTGCTCATCGTTGAATATCCCTCTATCGTGTTGTCGGTTACGACCCCGTCGCATGGGGCGCGTATTCTAGGCGAAGCCCCCGAAGCGTGCCAATCAAATACAGCGGGAGTGCTTGATTGTGCAGATTATTTGCGCGACCACAGCGGCCCTCGGATCAGATCCTATCCCATATACATGCCGCCGTTGATGTGCAGTGTCTGGCCGGTGATGTAGCCGGATTCCGGCGACGCCAGAAACAGCACCGCGCCGGCCACTTCCTCGGCGCTGCCAAAGCGGCCCATCGGGATCTGTGACAGATACGCGCCGCGTTGTGCCTCGGGCAGCGAACGCGTCATGTCGGTCTCGATGAAACCGGGCGCCACCGTGTTGACGGTGATGTTGCGTGAGGCCACCTCGCGCGCCAGTGCCTTGGTGAGGCCAACCAGGCCGGCCTTGGCGGCCGCGTAGTGCACCTGCCCGGCGTTGCCGATCGAGCCGACCACCGAGCCGATGTTGATGATACGGCCGCGACGCTCCTTGAGCATGCGGCGCAGGCAAGCCTTCGACATCCGGAAGATGGCCGACAGATTGATCTGCAGGGTCTGGTCCCAGTCCTCATTTTTCATCCTCAGAATCAATGAGTCGCGAGCGATACCTGCGTTGTTTACTAAGATGGTGGGCAGCCCGACCGCTGCCTGCATGGCATCCATCAGGGCATCGGTTGAGGCCGGCTCGGTGGCACTCCAGATAAGGCCACGCCCGCGGATACCCTCGGCGGCCAGGTCGGCGCTGAGCTTGGCCGCGCCCTGCTCGGAGGTCGAGGTGCCGACCACCGTCGCCCCGGCACGTCCCAGGGCCAGGGCGATCGCGCGGCCGATGCCACGCGAGGCGCCGGTGATCAGTGCCAGGTCGCTTTCAAGCACCGGCGGTCCCCAGCGTCGCGGCCGTGTCAGGGGTGGGCGCCGCGCTCGCCGCCACCGCGGCGACCAGCGACTCGGGATCCTCCAGTGCGTAGCAGCTGGCGCCGCGCTCGATGCGCCGATTGAGGCCGGTGAGGACTTTGCCCGGACCGCACTCGATCAAATGCGAGGCCCCGGTGAGCAACGCCCGGACGGTTTGCGCCCAGCGCACCGGACTGGCCAGCTGTCGCACCAGCGTCGCCCGAATGTCAGCCGGGTCGGAGTGCTCGGCGCCATCCACCGCGCTCAGGTAGCGATAGCTCGGGCGCCGGACTTCAATGCCGTCGAGCCGTTCCGACAGCTGCCGGGCCGCCTCGAGCATCAGGCGCGAGTGCGCCGGCACGCTCACCGGCAGCAGCACCGCGCGTTTGGCACCGCGTGAGCGTGCCAACGCCATGGCACGCTCGACCGCCGCGCTGGCTCCGGCGATCACGACCTGGCCCGGCGAATTGAAATTGACGGCTTCCACGACCTCGTGCTGCGCCGCATCCGCACACACCGCCTCGACCTGGGCGTCCTCCAGTCCCAGCACCGCCGCCATGGCGCCGGCGCCCTCCGGCACGGCGCGCTGCATCAACTGCCCGCGGTAGTGAACCAAACGCACGGCGTCCTCGAAGGCCAGTGCCCCGGCGCAGGTCAGCGCCGTGAATTCCCCCAGGCTGTGGCCCGCCACCACGGCCGGCGCGCCGCCCCCGGCGCTGCGCCAGGCGCGCCAGGTCGCGATCCCGGCGACCAACATCACCGGCTGTGTGTTCTCGGTGCTATTGAGCCGCTCGGCGGGTCCCTGCGCCATCAGGGCCGCCAGATCCATGCCCAGCGCCGCCGAGCCCTGCTCCACCCACTGTGCCGCTTCCGGATAGCGCTGCAGCAGGGCGCCGAGCATGCCGACCGATTGCGATCCCTGGCCGGGAAACACCAGTGCGATGGACATCTTTGTTTCTTGCGCCGCCCCTTTAAAGCGGCGCGAATTATAGCGACTTCGCCGCAGCACGCGGCAACAGCGCCGCGATCAGGCCACCGAGGGTGCCGAACAGATGCGCGGCCGGCACCAGCGGCAGATTGTGCTCCACCAGGCTGGCGCCGGACTGCTGCTCGTACACCAGCTTGACGATCAGCAGCAGCAACAGCGTCGCGCCCATGCCATCGCCACGCCGGTACATGGCCCAGGCACCAGCGGCCCAGAGCCCATGCAGCACGCCGGAGGCCCCCAGATACCAGGCAATTTCAGGCCGCAGAAACCATAATCCGGCGTCAATCGCCAGCGCGCTTGCCAGCGCGATCCACAGCCAGCGCCGCGGCGTAAATTCGCGCGCGAACAGTGCCCACAGCAGCGCAAGGCCCGCGCAATTGAGCAGCGCATGCTGCCAGCCCAGATGCACCAGATGCGCCCCGAGCAGTCGCCACCATTGCCACTGCGCCAGTGCGCTGCGTTCGTATTGCAAGTGCTCGCGACCGGCCTCGCCGGTGGCGGCGAACAGCAGCAGCACCCCGACGGTCGCAAGCAGCGCGACGCCGTAGCGGCCGTCGCAATTTGCCGACCGGAACCAAGACTGTGCACTGGTGTCAGTTCTGGAGAATTTCATTTGTTATCATCGGAGCATCGATCGCCGGGGCGAATTCGCCGGGCCAGTTAACCATATGACCAGCAAAGTCCGCGCAATTACCGGCATGGGTGCATCGCTGCAGCGCGGTTTCACGCTCATCGAAATCATGGTGGTGGTCATCATCATCGGCCTGCTGGCCGCGGTGGTGGTGCCACAGTTCCTGGGGCGGGTCGATGATGCCCGCATCGCCAAGGCCAAGCAGGACGTCCAGGCCCTGGAGACCGGGCTGACCATGTACAAACTGGACAACTTCTCGTTCCCGACCAATGAAGAGGGTTTGAAGGCACTGGTCGAGAAGCCGAACGACCCCAACGTGCGCAACTGGCGTACCGGCGGCTACCTCAAGCGCCTGCCGAAGGATCCGTGGGGCAACGATTATCAGTATCAGAACCCGGGCACCCACGGGGAGATCGATCTGTACTCGTTCGGCGCCGACGGCCAGGCCGGTGGCGAGGGCGTGAATGCCGATATCGGCAACTGGAACCTCGATAACTGAGGCCGTGGCCCTCGGGCACGCTGCTCGTGATCTTAAACCTTCGGCCCGGTCCGCGGTTCGCGCAGCGCGGCTTCACCTTGGTCGAGATCATGGTGGTGATGTTCATCATCGGCATCATCGTCGTGGGCGCAATCTTGAGCCTGGGTGCCACCGGCCGTGACAGCCAGCTGGAACGCGAGCGCGATCGGCTCTCGGCGCTGTTCGCCTACGTGCACGAACGCGCCGCCATGCTGACGCTCGAATACGGCCTGCGCTGCGGCCAGCATGGCTATCGGTTCGTGTACTTCGACAACATTACCAATCGCTGGGTGCCGGAGGACGTGGATGACACGCTGCGGGCGCGGCGCTTGCCCGCCGGATTGACTCTGACGCTGGTGATCGAGGGTCGCCCGATCGTGCTCACCGACAAGGCGCTGACGGTCGATGCGCACGCAGCGGCCGCCGCCGCCAGCTCCGGCGGCACGGTGTCGCACCTGGGCAGCGACATGCCCAGCAGCTTCAACAACCAGCTGGCAGACAACTCACCGCAGGTGATGCTGTTTTCCAACGGCGATACCAACGCCTTCGCGCTGACCATCACCCGCGATGGCGTCGGCCGCAACGTCACGCTGCAGAGCGCCGCGGACGGCACCGTGCACGTCGGCGACATTGTGGAAGCACGCCGATGAACGCGGCGATGCGCGGCTTCACCCTGATCGAGGTCATGGTCGCGCTGGTGATCGTTGCCTTTGGCATGGGGGCGGTGCTCTCAGCCCTGACCTCCTCGGCCAACAACGTCGCGGCGATGCACGACCGCACTCTGGCACAGTGGATCGCGCTCAACGTGGTCGCCGACACGCGCCTGAGCCTGCAGGCGCCGACCGCCGGCAGTACCGAGGGCGATGTGACCTCGTTCGGCAATGCCAACTGGCACTGGCAGCAGGACGTCGCCGCGGTGCCGATGATTCCCGGGATGCTGGAGATCGTGGTGCGCGTGCGCCGCACCGGCACCAGCTCGGCCAAGGACAAATTCAGCGGCTTCGGCAGCTCCAGCAGTTCCAGTGGCGGCCTGAGCACGCCCGGCAGCTCATCGGTGTTCAGCGGTTCGGCCTCGCTGAGCGGGGGCAGCGTGTTCGCAAGCTCCGGTGGACTGGCCGGCTTCAGCTCAAGCTCGGGCGGCGCGGCCGACGCGGTCACGCGCGGCATGCCGAAGATCTCCGGCGGCGCCAAGGACCAGAACTGGACCGCCACCGTGATCGGCTTTCGCGGCGATTCTGTGGCAGTGGCCAGTGGCGAGGCGCCTGACTGGACCGGCACCGGCCTCGCCGGTGCGCCCAATTCGAGCAGCAGCAGCGGTGGTTCAAGCTCGGGCTCGATCCTCAACCCCGGCACCAATCCGGGCGCCAGCTCGCCGCTCGGGGCTGGTTCGGGCGGCGCGATGCCGCCCTCGATCACCTCGCCCGGACCGACGTCGGGCTCCTCGGGCGGGCAGTGATGCGCGGCCTGCATCGCGCTCGCGGGTTTACGCTGATCGAGCTGCTGGTGGCGCTGTTCATCACCGCGATCATGTTCGCTTTCGGCTATCGCGCCCTGCAGCAGGCGCTCACCAGCCGGCGCGAACTGGACGAGCAGTCGGCGCGGCTGATCGCCGTGCAGCAGGCGCTGCGCACGATCGAGCAGGACTTTGAGCTGCTGGCGCCGCGCCCGGTGCGCAATCTGATCGGCGACGGCTACATGCCGGCGATCTCGGCGGCGCAGATGAGCAGTGCCAGCGGCCTGGGTTCGAGCTTCGGCAGCAGCGGCGGGCTTGGCAGCAACAACGGTTTCGGCAGCAGCAGCTTCGGCAGTGCCGGTGGACTGGGCAGCACCAGCATGCTCGGCGGCAACTCGCCACTGGTCACCTTCACCCGCGGCGGCTGGACCAATCCGGTGGGCATCCAGCGCAGTGAGCTGCAGCGCGTCGCCTATTCGATCAACAAGGGCGCGCTGATACGCCAGTACTATCCGGTGCTCGACGCCACCGAGGCGGTGCAACCGGTTACGCGCACGCTGATCGATCACGTCAAGAGTTTCAGCATGCGGTTCATGGACTCGGGTCACAACTGGCAAAACGGCTGGCCGCCGGTCACCACCGGTGGACCGATCATGACCGCGCCGCGGCTGCGGCCGATTGCGGTGGAGATCACGATCGAGCTGGATGACTGGGGCGTGCTGCTGCGGCATATCGAGGTGGCCGGATGAGGCGCTCGCAGCAACGCCAGCTCGGCATTGCACTGCTCACGGCCATGGTGCTGGTGGCGATTGCGGCGGTGCTGGCGACCGCGATCGGATTTGCCAGTGCCATGGCGGCGCGGCGTGCGAGCACCCTGTTCGGCGCCGATCAGAGCCTGCTCGCCGGCGAGGGCGCCGAGGCCATGGCGGCCTACGTGCTCAAGGTCTCCACCAGCGCGACCGGCTCGGTGTCGATGGATCAGTACTGGGCACAGCCGTACGGGCCGTTCGCGCTGGGCGAAGGGGTGACGCTGGAGTACGCCCAGATCGAGGACCAGCAGGGCAAGTTCAACATCAACAATCTGGCCTCGACCGGTTCGACCGATCAGGCCGAGCTGCTGCTGTTCCAGCAATTGCTCGAACGGCTGGGCCTTGAGACCAAGTGGGCCGGACTCATCGCCGACTGGATCGACGTCGACAATACGCCCAACAGTCCCGACGGCGCCGAGGACAGCGTCTATCTGACGCAGTCGCCGCCGTATCGCGCGGCCAATATGCCGGTCACGAGCATCTCCGAATTGCTGGCGCTGCCGGGCTTCGGCCGTGACCGATACAACAAGCTCGCTCCCTACATCGCGGCGCTGCCCCCGGGCACCACCATCAACGTCTGCACCGCCTCCGGTGTACTGCTTGATGCCCTCAGCGGCAAGACCGAATACAGCACCGATGCATCGGTACTGACCAATGGCCGCAAGAACAATGGCTGCTTTCCGCCCATCAACGTCTATACCGCAAGCCTGTCGACGCAGGGACAAGGGCAGCTGTCAGGCAAGATCGATGTCAAATCGGCGTACTTCCGGCTGCGCTCGGTCATCACTATTGGCACTGCCCGGTTCACCTTGTACAGTCTCCTGTACCGCGACCCGAGCGGGCAGATTCGGCCCATCATCAGAACCTTCGGTACGGAATGAACATGGCGGAATGGCTCATTCTGCAGCTGTCGCGTGGTCTGGAGCAGCGCTGTGGCTGGATGCTCAGCGACGAGCACGGCCAGGCGTTGAGCGCGCCGCGTGTCGGTGCGCTGGCACAAGCCGCCGGCGACGCCGCCGGTCGCCGCATCGCCGCGATCGTGCCGAGCAGCGACGTGCTGATGACGGCGGTCGAGTTGCCGCAGAAGAGCGGCGTGCGGGCGCAGCAGGTCGCGCCGTATGCGCTCGAGGAACAACTCGCGGCCGACATCGAGACGCTGCATTTTGCGGTCGGCGGCCGCGATGAGCTCAGCGGTCGCACCTCGGTCAACGTCGTCACCCGCGCGCTGATCGAGCAGTGGCTCGGCGCCCTCAACGCCGAGGGCCTGGCACCGGACGTACTGTGCGCCGAGGCCGCGCTGCTGCCGGACAACCCGGGCCACACGGTCGTGCTGCTCGACGCCGATACCGTGAGCGTGCGCCGCGCCGGACAACCTCCGACCTCACTGCCGGCCGATGATCTGGCGACCACGCTGGAAGCGGCCCTGGGTATCGAGCTGGCGACCGACAATCTCATCATTTATTCCACGCCGCAGGACTGGCATCGGCATGCGGCCAGCGCCGAAGCGCTGCGCGCCCGCTGCGCCAGCCTCAAGGTGCAGTTGCTCAATGCCGGCCCGTTGCCGCTGCTGGTGCCGCAACTGATGCACGGCCACTACGTCAATCTGCTGGCAGGTGATTTTGCGCTCAAGAAATCCTTCGCCGGCGACTGGCGTCGCTGGCGGCTGGCGGCGGCGCTGGCGGTTGGCCTGTTCGCGGTCCACATCGCCGGTCTGTCGCTCGAGCTGCTGCAGCAGCAACGCAGCGAACGCGCGCTCGATAGCGCGATCGGCACGCTGGCGCGCAGCGCGATTCCCGGCGACTCGGGCACCGGCGCCGTCCGCACCCGGGTCGAACGGCGACTGCTCGCCGCCCAGGGACAGGGCGGCAATTCCGGGCTGCTGTCAGCGCTGGCGGCACTGGCGCAGGCCGTCAGCGGGGTCAATGGTGCCTCGGTGCAGTCGCTCAACTATCACGAAGGTGGCCTCGATCTGAAGCTCAAGGCCAGCGATGCCGCCAGCCTGGAACGCGTCGACCAGGCGCTGCGCAGCGGCGGCTGGCAAGCCGACCTGACCTCCGGCGCGGCGGCCGGGTCGGCCTACGAGGGGCGGGTGCAGATGCGACCGGCCGGCGCTGGCAGCGGCGGGCAGCACCGATGATCGAACGACTCTCGCAATACCTGCAGCGACTCGAGCCGCGCGAGCGTCGGTTCGTGCTGATCGGCGCGCTGGCCGTGCTGCTGCTGATCGTGGTCGGCACGCTGCTGCCACTGCAGCGCAGCGTCGCGGCAACCAGTTCCCGGGTCGAGCGCAAGCGCGACGACCTGCAGTGGCTGCGATCGATGGCGCCACAGCTTGCGGGTCTGCAGGGCAACCAGCGGCCGGCGCTGCGCGAATCGCTGGTCGTACTGGTGGATCGCACCGCCCGCGAGTCGGGCCTGGCCAAGAGCGTGGTCGGCAGCCAGCCCAGCGGCGATGGCGGCCTGAGCGTGCGTCTTGACCAGACCGCGTTTGATGCCCTGGTCGCGTGGCTGTCGCAGCTGCGCGAGCGTTACGGCGTGATCGTCGACTCTGCCACCATCGACTCTGGCAAGGGCAACGGCACGGTCACCGCAACCTTGGTGCTGCACGCAGGCTGATCATTGCGCCTGGCGCTCATTCTCGCCGTTGTCGTGTTCGTGATTACGCTGCTGGTGCGCCTGCCGGCGCGCGCGCTCGGCTCGTTGCTGCCGAAGAACGTGGCGTGCGCGACGCCGCAGGGCACGGTCTGGAGCGGCTGGTGCGAACAGCTGCGCGTGGACGATATGAGCCTGGCGTCATTGTCCTGGCGACTGCATCCGCTGGCGCTGCTGCGGCTGCATCTGGACGCCGATGTCAGCAGCGACGACCCGGCGGCCCCCGGACACGCGCACCTGCAGGTTGCGCCCGGCGGCGATCTGACGCTCACCGGGCTCAGTGCCAGCGCGATGCTGCCGGGCCGATTCGGACCGCTGCCGGCCGGTGCCAGCGGCATACTGGTGTTGGCAATCGACTCGGCCCAGACCCACGCCGGTCACCTGACCGCGCTCGAGGGCAGCTTCGAGCTGCGCCGGCTGCACCTGGCCAGTCCGGCCGCCGATCTGGGCAGCGTCGAACTCAAGTTTCCGCCGCGCACCGCCGGCACGGCACTGACCGGGCAGTTGCACGACCTGAGCGGGCCGCTGTCACTGGTCGGCACCGTGACGCTGACGCCCGACGGCGGTTACGAGCTCGACAGCACGCTCGCCGCCAAGGATCCGGCCGACGCTCAGCTCGCGCAGGCGCTGCAGATGCTCGGACCGCCGGATGCGACGGGACGGCACAGCCTCTCGATCGCCGGCACGCTGTAACGGCGCGCGCTCAGGCTCGCTCAATCC
>DASXDL010000026.1:0-208180 GCA_036490715.1 Steroidobacteraceae bacterium
AGCACGCTCGCCGCCAAGGATCCGGCCGACGCTCAGCTCGCGCAGGCGCTGCAGATGCTCGGACCGCCGGATGCGACGGGACGGCACAGCCTCTCGATCGCCGGCACGCTGTAACGGCGCGCGCTCAGGCTCGCTCAATCCACGCTTGAGCCGATCTCGCGAAATTCCCCCAGCAACGGAAAGTACAGCGCCAGGCGCGGCGCTGGGCCGCCGCGCGCTTCGACCAGGGCCGCATAGCGCGCTAATTGCGGCTGGTAGCGCTGCGCCTCGCTGTCCAGAAAAAGGCGCACATCGCCGCCCTCGTGCGTGCTGGTCTTGTAATCGATGATCCAGCGATCGCCGTGCTCATCGGTCAACAGGCGGTCGATGATGATGTTCACCACCCGGCCGGCGTGCACGCCGGTCAGTCGCCATTCGCTGCGGGCATCCGGATGCGCGCCGGATAGAAGCCAGCGGCCACGTTCATCCTCGAGTGTGGATCGCAGCGCCTGCGTTACCCGCTGCGCCGCGCGCGCTCGCTCGACCGCCGGTACGCCCAGCTCAGCCAGCCACGCCTGGTAGTCGCGCGCGCTGCGATGGCCTGCCGCGGCGCCTTCCGTGGTCAGGCGGTGCAACTCCGCGTGCACGATGGTGCCGACCGCACGCGCGCTCGCGCCCACCCAGCTGTACTCAGGCGTGTCGGCGGACTCAGCCGATCCGAGGCGCAGCCGCCGCGAGGCCACCTCGATTGCTGCGACCGCCGGCGGTGCCGATGGCGACCAGTTGGGCGGCAGCCGCGACAGCCCCAACGATTGCGGCGCATTCCGCGCATCCGCACTCTGACGCGTTGCGGCTACCGGCGCTGCGGCCACCAGCAATGCGAGAAATTCCTCGCCGACTGCCGGCCACAGGACGGCGAGCAGCGAGCCGCTCACGGCCGAATCGATCGCGGCCCCCAGCAGATGCAGCTGCCGACGGGCGCGGGTTGCGGCGACGTACAGCAGGCGCGCGCGCTCGAGTTGTGCCCGCTGACGACGCAGGGCCTTGATGTAATTCGCCAGTGACGGGCCGCGAGAATCCTCGGTGCTGGCGCGAATCGGCGCCAGCAGCAAATCGGTCCCCGAGCCGCTACGCGGCAGATCAATCCAGTGCAGCAGCGGATCGGGCGGTGTCCGCAAGCGACGATGCAGTCCCGGAAGGATGACGACGTCCCACTCCAACCCCTTGGCGGCATGCATGGTCATCAGCTCAATGGCCCCCGCCTGTGCGGGTGATGCCGACCACAGCTCGTCAGTCAGCTCGTCGATGCCTTCACCTGCCAGCCGCTCCGCATCGGCGTGCACGGCCAGGGCATCGAGAAAACGCTGCGCGTCGATCCGGTCCACTTCGCTGCGATGAACCGCAGGCCCTGCCAGCCGCAGCCAGCTATGCTCGACCCGCTGCCACAGCGGCAAGCCGCGTTCCGCGCCGTCGATCGCGGGCATCAGCGCGGCGCACACCCGGGCGATGCGCCGCTGCGGGGGGCTGGGCGAGCCGTCGGTCACCCGCGTCAACGCACTGAACAAATCGGCGCCGGCGTCGCCCAGCACGGCATCGATCTCCGCCAGCGTCAGGGCGCACCACGGTGCGCGCAGCAATGCCAGCCAGGCGGTGCGATCGGCCCCGTGCAGCAGCGCGCGCGTCAGGGCCGACAGGTCGCGCACCACGGGCCGATCTCGCAGCCGCTCCAGGTCGACGCCGCGCAGGTTGAACCCCGCCGCGCGCAGCTGCGCTGCCGGCAGCTGTGCGTGCTCGCGGCCGGCGACCAGAATTGCGATCGTCGCCTGCGGGTCGGATTGCCGCGTTGCGCGCACGATCTGCACCACGCGCTCCGCTTCCGCCAGCGCATCCTCGGGCGGCAAGCGATGCAAGCGCACGGCGCCTTGATCGTCGGCCACCGCGCTCGGCGGCGGCAGCGACGGCAGATAACGAATCGCCGCCAGGCGAGCATCGTTGAGCGCCGGAAACACCTGGGCGAAGTGCTCGTTGAGCCATCGGATCAACGGCGGTGTAGAGCGAAAGTTATAGCGCAGTTCCAACGATTCGAGCCGGATCTCGCCGATGCCCTGGTCACGCGCCTGCAGGAACAGCCCGACTTCGGCTTCGCGAAACTGGTAGATCGACTGCATCGGATCGCCGACCACGAATAGCGTGCGTCCGTCGCCCGCCGCCCAGCCTGCGGTCAGCGCCTGCAGCAGCTCGATCTGCTCGACCGAGGTGTCCTGGAATTCATCCACCAGGATGTGACGCAATGCACCGCCGGCGCGCAGCGCAAACTCGGTCGGAGCCCCCTGCTCGCTCAGCGCACTGCGAGCCGCTCCCGCTACGTACGGGTAATCCACGCCCGCTCCACTGGCAAACACCAGCTGCAGCTCGGCGGCCGCGCGCGTCAGCAGCAGCGCGAGGGCCTCGAGTGCCTCGCGGTCGTCCGGCTCGAGCTGAGCGGCGGGCAGATCGCGCAAGCGGCGGCACAGTGGCTGCGAGTTCGGCACGGCGGCCAGTCGCTGCAGCCATATCTGCACGCGATCCTTCATCGGCCGATCGGTGGGCGGAAACCCGTCCTTGACCGTGAAGCTGCGGCGCCATTCCTGCTCACCGGTCAGCGTCAGCGCGCACAGCGAACGCCAGTGCGGCAGCGATTCGGGTTGGGCGCTCAGCTGCACCGGCGACTGCGCGCCGCCGACATTGGCACCGGGGCGTTGCCGGCGAGCGTAATCCAGAAGCTGCTCGGCTTCGCGCAGCAGCGCCGCCGGAATGGCGGCCACCAGTCTGGCCAGCTCGGCGCTCAACACCGATCGCAGGCTCTCCTCAACCCTTTGCACCAGTCCGCCATCCGGCGCGCGCAGCACTCGCGGTAACCAGTGCGAGCGCTGCCCGAGCATGTCGGCCAGCAGCTGTTCGACCTTGCCCCAGTCATTGTCCAGACGGTCGAACAGTCGTTCCACGGCCGCCGCGATTGCCGGCTCTTCCGCCGCCCCTTGCAGACAGCGCCGCGCGGCACGCCGATACAGCACCGAGCGTGCCGCGGCAATCTCGAGGCTCGGACCGGAGCGGGCCGCAACCGGCAGCTGGGTGGCCAACCAATGGTTGAGCGCATCGATGGTCTCGATCCGCAGTCGCGACGGATTCTGCAGCAGCGTCCAGTCGCGGTGCGCGTCACGCCGCAGCGCCGCCTGCAGCAACTCGGATGCGATGCCGGTTACCGCGGTGCCGTCGCGCGCGGCCTGCAGCGCGGCCAGGACGCGCCGGCGCATCTCGGCGGCGGCCTTGCGCGTGAACGTGATCGCCAGGATCTGCTCGGGCTCCTCCACGGTCGCCAGCAGCGCCAGGAAGCGCGCTGTCAGCACGGTGGTCTTGCCGGATCCGGCCGGGGCCTGCAGCAACATCGAGCGATGCACATCCAGTGCCTCGCGCCGCGCATGCTGATCGAGCTGTTCGGCCACGGCATCGGTCGCGGCGGGAATCAGGCTCATGGCTCGACGCTCTCGGAAACGCTTTCGGCCGCCAGCTCGGCGGCCTCCAGCAGCTGCGGGTCGACACGACACAGCATCCGCAGGTGACAGTGGGCACAGGCATCCTTCAGCGGCTGCACGGCCGCGTAACCCGACAGGTATTCAGCCATCAGCAGCTCGAGCTGTCCGGCCCAGCGGCGCATCAGTTCGGGCCACGCCGGGGCACCCTCTGGCGGCGGCTTGAGCTTGGGCAAACGACCACTGCGATCGGCCAGTCCACGTATCCCCAGCCCGTGGGATTGCAGATGCAGCATCAGTACCGCGGACACCCCCGCCCCGGACGCCAGCGCATAAGCCGGCAGTTGCGGCTGGGCCAGGCGGTCAGCGAACGCATCGAACGGCCGCGCCGCACCACTCTTGTAATCGATGACAGCCAGCGCGCCGTCGGCCAGACGGTCGACCCGATCCGGGCGCAGGGCAAGCGTGGTGCCGCCGACGGCAAAGGCCAGCCGAGACTCGGGCGATTGCACCTGAAACGCCTCACGCGTGCGCTCCCATTCGAGCAGGTGCTCGATCAGTCGCGCCGCACGCGCGCATTCCCGGGTCAGCAGTTCGGCCGGGAAGCCGCCGGGCTGGCGCGCGTTCTGCGCCGCGGCAGCCTGGGCGACACATTGGCGCACGCGTTCGCGCGTGCGCTCAGGATCAAGGCTGAGTAGCGCGGTCGAGTCGCGTGTCTGGCGCCAGAAGTGCTCCAGGGCGGCATGCAGCAGCTGACCGCGACGGCTGCGATCGATTCCCGGCGCGGGCTCAGGCAGCCTGCAGGCCCGCAGCCGCAGCTCCGCAAAGCCGCGAAACGGACACAGCGACTGCAGTTCCAGAATGCGCACACCGCGCGCCAGAGGTAGGCTTGGCGATACCGGCGGACCACGGCTGTCGACCCACGCTTCCATCGGCGGCGCCTGCGCCGCAATCCACTGCGGCAGGTCGAACGTGTCGTCGGGCAACGCCGTCGGCGAGCTAGCGGACAGCAGCGGACTCGGATCATTCGGCACGCCCGCGTCGCTGTGCGACCAACTGAAAACACACTCGCCGGCACGAGCGCGCCACTGCTGCAGGCGTTGGCCGGCCAGTGACAGCTGACCCGCGGCGCTGGCTTCGGGCAACCCCGACTGCTGTTGCGCCAGCGGCGGCAGCAAAGGATCGGGCTGTGCCGGCGCTGGCCACAGGTCGGCCGATAAGCCGGCGACCCAGATTCCATCGTAGTGCGCAATCGGATCGTCCAGATTCGCCGTCACGGTTACCGGCACATCATCGGTGGCCGGCTCGAAGGTCAAGCGCTGCGCCAGCTCGGACATCAATGTTGCCGCCTCGGCAGCCCGCAGACGCCCCGGAAGCGAACCCATACCGGCAAATTCGCCCAGCAGTTCATCGAAACGCACGCGCACCTGATGCTCGTCGCTGCCGAGCGTTAAGGCTCCGGGCCAGCCACAGCGTTGCAGCAGCGCTGCCAACGCCTGGGCCCAGTCGTCGGCGCTGGCCGTGCCCGGTACCGACGTCAGCGCAGCCGACAGCCGCTGCAGCGGTGCGGCCGCGGCAGCTTCATGCGGCAAGTTCAAAGCGCCGATGAGGGCCGGCAGCTGTCGCACCGACAGCTCGGCGATGTTGTGCTCGCGCAGCCAGAGCTCCAGCCGCAATGCTCCCTCGCGCTCCAGAGCGCTGAAGTACGGTGAGCGCAACAGCGCGCCGAACTGCGTAAACGATACCGGTCCGGCGAGCAGTCCGATCAGATCGATGGCAGCGGCTACCAGCGCATAGCTGCTCAGCGGCCGACCGCCCTCGATCGCAAACAATGATGACCCGGCGCTGATCCCGGTCGAGAGCAACGCTGCAAAGTCCAGCCGCTGCGATAACGCGCGCTCGTAAAGATGCCGCTGCTGCGCCAGTCGCGGCACCACCAGCAACAGGCGGGCGCGCGGATCGCGCTCGAGGCGCGTCCAGCACCACTGGGCCGCGGCACGGGCCTCGGCGGACGGCTCCTCGAATGCCGCGACCGACGCGGCGCGGCTATCCGCCGACTCCACGGCACCCACTACCCGGACACCATGCTGCTGCAGCCAGCGCCGCCGCGCCGCTCCGAGCGTGGGAAAGCCGGCCAACAGCACGCGCTGCGTCGGGCGCAGATACTCCACGCAGTCTTGCCAGGAAGTGGCGCCGATCGCTCCGAGCTCCTGGCAGCGGCGCCGAAACGCGGCACGCGCATTCAGCAGCACCGCTGTCTCGGCCGAGGTTGCGGCCGGCAACTGCAGCCCGAAATCATCCATGCGTCCGACTGCGCGGCGCACCGCAGCGATCAGCGCGTCGGGCATCAGCACGCCGAATTCAGTGCAGGCCTCGCGCACCACGTCGCGCCACAGCAGCCATTCCTCGGCTGAAGACAGGCGACGTGGCAGGGATTCGAAGCGCGCACGAGCGGCGTCCAGCTCGCGCTCCAGCCAGCCGTTCCAAGGCAGCACATCGGGGCTGTTCCAAACCTTAAGCCCGGCGGCGAGCATCGCGCTGCTGTGTGCCAGGCGCACAGCCGTGGCGCGCTGGCGGCTAGGCACCACGAGCGTGCCGCCACTCTCGAGATGGGTCAGGAGCTCGGAGGTAAGCTCAAGCAAATCAGTAGATTATAAATGAACCGCAGAATCTACTTAAATCGAGATTGGGCCTCGACCACGGTGCCGCGGCGGCTGCGTGGCTCGGCGGCGGCCTGCACGTCGAGCAATTCCTCGATGCGGGCAAAGACGGTTCGCAGCGTGGTCGCATCCGGCAGCGTGGTGACCCGAAAATGATTGCGGTAGGCAACGTTGAAGCTCACGCCCGGCGCGACCAGCACGTGCTTCTGCTCCAGCAGATCCAGCGCGAACTGCTGATCGTCAAACTCCGGCAGAGCGCGAGTATCTACCCCGATGAAGCCGTACATTGCGCCATCCGGGCGCGCCAGGGTCAGATAGCGGCTGGATGCGACGGCTTCGACCACCGCGCGCCGCGACTCGTACAAGCGGCCGCCGGGGCGCAGCAATTCCTGGATGCTCTGGTAACCGCCAAGCGCAGTCTGCACTGCCCATTGCGCCGGCACGTTGCTGCACAATCGCAGCGACGTCAGCAGTTCCAGGGCTGCAAGATAATCGGCCGCGCCGTGCAGCCGTCCCGAGAACACCGCCCAGCCGACCCGGTAGCCGCAGGCGCGGTAGATCTTCGACAGGCCCGAGAGCGTCGCGCACAACGTCTCGCGTACCAGCGTCGCCATCGGAATCGATTCGGCGCCGTCGTAGACCATCTGGTCGTAGATCTCGTCGCTGAACACGATCAGCTGGTGGCGCTCGGCCAGGCGCGCAATCGCCTCCAGCGCGGCGCGCGGATAGACCGCTCCGGTCGGGTTGTTCGGATTGATCACCACGATCGCACGGGTACGGCGGGTGATCAGAGCCTCGATTTCGGCCGGATCGGGCACGAACGCCTGCTCTGGGCGGCAGGGATAATGCACTGCCCGGCCACGATTGAGATTGACCGAGGCGGTCCAGAGCGGATAGTCCGGGCTCGGCACCAGCACTTCGTCACCATCGTTGAGCAGTGAGCGCAGCACCAGGTCGATCAGCTCGCTGACGCCGTTGCCGATGAATACTTCTTCGGCGCTCACGCCGGTCACGCCGCGCGCCTGCTGCTGCATGACCACCGCTTCGCGCGCCGGGAAGATGCCCTTCTGGTGGCAGTAACCCTCGCTGTCAGAGAGGTTTTCGATCATCGCCAGCCGCATGGTCTCGGGCGTGCGAAAGCCGAACAGGCGCGGGTTGCCAATGTTCAGCGAGATGATCTCGTAGCCCTGGCGCTCCATTTCGTGCGCGCGACGCGCCAGGCGGCCGCGGATCTCGTAGCGAACGTTCTTTAGGGAATCGCTGGGTGTAACGGTGTGATCAGGGCCCATCGCCCAAGACTAACCTGTCTGGACACGGCGCGCACGGACGCGCGCCGCGGTCGGGCACAACGGCCGAATGCGCGCTATACCTGTCCCAGCACGTGCTCGGCGGATGAGACTTTGAACTGGCCCGGGGCCTCGACATCGACGTGCTTGGCGACCCCGTTGTCCACCACGATGGCGAAGCGCTGTCCGCGCATGCCCATGCCAAAACCTTTGGCATCCAGTTCCAGGCCCAATGCGCGCGCGTAATCGCCGTTGCCGTCGGCCAGCATCAGCACCTTCTCGCCACTGCCGGCATGCTTGCCCCAGGCGCTCATGACGAACACATCGTTGACCGCCATGCAGGCGATCGTGTCGATGCCTTTGCCCTTGAACTTGTCGGCCATGCCGATGAACCCAGGCAGATGCTTGGCGTCGCAGGTCGGGGTGAAGGCGCCGGGTACCGAAAACAGCACCACGCGCTTGCCATTAAACAACTCAGAGCTTGTCAGATCCTTCGGGCCTTTGTCCGACATGGTCTTGAACTTGCCCTCGGGCATGCGCTCTCCGGCTTTGATCGTCATGGCGCGATTCTCCTGATGGGGTGGTGTGGCTGCTGTCAGGCGCTGTGCGTGCGCAACGCCCACAGCTTGCCAAGACGGGCATAGCCGCTGTTGCTGGACGAGCTGACCTTGTCGAAGGCCTTCTGCGCTTCGGAAGCATTGTGCAGGCGCAGCTGGGCGATGCCGAGCAGGATGTTAGCCTCATCCGGACTCTTAAGACTGCCTTTGGCGATGCCCTTGCTGATCGACGCCACGGCCTTGTCGGGTTGACCATAGCTGAGGTAGGCGCCACCGATCTGCACCAGCGCATCGCCCGACGGTGCGCTCTCGGCCGAGCGCTCGTTGTTTGCCAGATTGCCCTGGTCGGTCGCGGCGCGCTGCTTGGCGCCGTCCAGCAGGTGCTGGTATCGATCTTTGTCGCGTTGCTCGGTGAATACGTTCTTGGTAAACGCCTGCTGCAGGACCGCTACGGTCTCGCCCGGGTAGCCGGCATCCAGCGCGATCTCGGCCATCTCGGCGTAGTCGGACGGCAGCTTGAGCACACCGACATCATTCATCAGCCGGTAGACGTTGAGCTGCAGGTGCGCGTCCTTGATGTCCATGCGCACCAGCGAGGCCAGCGCGTTCTGCCAGTATTCCGGCTTCGGGTAGTTCGCAACCAGCCGCTCGACCGCCTTGGAAGCGCCGGCTTCATCGCCGGCCTTCAGATCGAATTGCCACAGCAGCTTCAGCGATTCCTCGTCCGGCTTCTCCGACTTGCTGACCACGTCATTCATGGTCGCCGCCGCTTCCTTGTACTTGCCCGACAGATACTGGCTCTTGGCGATCAGCAGCAGCGTGTCGCTGTCGTTGGCACCGTGTTTGACGGCCTGGTCGGCCACGTCCATCGCCTTGGCGTAGTCCTTCTGCTGAAAGTAGTACAGCGCAATGTTTTTGAGCCACAGTTTTTGCTGATCCGCGCTCGCGTACTGCGACTGCGCCGCCGCCTGCAGCGCGGTGATGGCTTCCGCCGTGTTCTGCTTCTGCTGGTAGATCTGGAACAGCATGATGTTGATGACGAAGTTGTCGTAGGCAGTCTTGTCGCCCGCGGCACCCTGCGCCTCGCGCACCTTGGCCAGAGCCTCATCCGGCTTCTTGGCGGCCATCGCATCCTGCGCTGCCTTGAGCGGTTTGGCGACGGCCTTGCTGACCTGCGGACCGGCCTGGTCGGCCGCCACAGCCGCGCTACCCAGAGCTGCGACGCCGCAGATCGACAGCAGCAGCGCGACGATTTTAAGACGATTCCTCATGGTGTTCCTCGATGGACTCCGGCAGCGCCCCAGTAGTTACTGTGCCTGCGGGAGCAGAAACGTGGCTAGGGTCCTATGACTGAGGCGGCTGCAAGAACCGGCCGACGCGGCGCGGCCAAGGCTCTCATTCCTCAACGAATTGACTGGTGTTGACGAAGCCGATTTTTTCCATGTGATTGCGCTGCGCCGAGGCCAGCACTTTCGCCACCACGTCGTACTTCACGTGACTATCGGGTGCCAGGTGCAGTTCCGGCTGCGGATCCTTCGCCGCCGCCACCTGGAATTGCTGCTCCAGTTCCGTGAGCGAGGGAATGGTCTGGCCATTCCAGGAGATCGTGCCATCGTAGTAGATGTCCAGATTGATGATCTCCGGCTGTACCTGCGGCGGAGGCTGGTTGGGATTGGGCGGCGGCATATCGAGCTTCACCGCGTGCGTCATGATCGGCAGCGACAGGATCAGGGTTACCAGCAACACCAGCATCACGTCGATCAGCGGCGTGGTGTTGATGTCGCACATCACGCTGCCTTCACTGCTTCCTACGCTCATTGCCATGGCTTTGACTCCGACAATCTAGCGCGTGCCGCGCACGCCGTGATCCGGCTCAGTGATGAACCCAACCTTGATGAGTCCGCCGCGGTTGATAGCCGCGATGACCTTGCCGACGTTCTTGTACTCCGTGTCGGCGTCGGCGCGAATGTGGATCTCGGGCTGCGGCACCTTGACCGCCTGGCGCTCGATCTCCTCGACCAGCCGCTTCATATCCGGCACCCGCTGCTGGCCCCAGTAGACGTCGCCGTCGGCGGTCACCGAGACGGTGATGTTCTCCGGCTTGGTCTGGGTCGGAATGTTGACAGCCTTGGGCACGTGTACCGGCACGTTCTTGGTGATCACTGGAATCGTGATCAGAAAGATGATCAGCAACACCAGCATGATGTCGACCAGCGGCGTGGTGTTGATCTCGGACATGATGCCGCGATCCTCATCGCCTCCCGTTCCAATGCTCATCGCCATGTGGGTTGCTCCGCTGCTCTTAGATCACCGCGAGGCTATCAGGTCTGCAGTCGCGCGCCGCTCACCAGGTACGCATGCAGGTCGCTGGCGAAATTGCGCACATCGTCCTGAATCATCTTGTTTCGGCGCAGCAGCCAGTTGTAGGCCAGCACCGCCGGCACCGCGACGAACAGGCCGATCGCGGTCATGATCAGCGCCTCGCCGACTGGACCGGCGACGCGGTCAATGCTCGCCTGGCCGGCAATGCCGATCGCGATCAGCGCGTTCAGGATGCCCATGACCGTGCCGAACAGCCCGACGAACGGCGCCACCGAGCCGACCGTCGCCAGGAAGGTCAGGCCGCCGGAGATCTGGCTGTTGACGGCGTCCACGGCGCGCTGCAGCGCAATCGTGATCCATTCGTGCAGATCGACCCGATCGGTCAGCCGGCCCTCGTGATGCGAGGCCGCCCGCAGGCCGCTCTCGGCGATGAACCGGTATTCATCCCCTTTCTTCAGCCGCTCCACTCCGTCCTTGAGCGACGGCGCGGTCCAGAACTGCTTCTCGACGATCTTGCCCGAGCGTCTCAGCGCGCGCTGATCCCAGAGTTTGGTGAACATGATGAACCAGGAGCCCAGCGACATGATCACCAGCACGGTCAGCGTCGCGCGGCTGACGATGTTGCCGTTCACCCAGAGTGGGATCAGGCCGTATGGCGTGTCGGTACTGGTGGCGGCGGTCGCGGCGGTGGTGGCTGCGGCGGTGGCGGTAGCGGTATCCATAATTTTCCTCGTTTAGATCGTTCCCGCAGGGCGCAAACCCGGCGGCCTACAAATCATGCCTCGTTTCAACGACTGGTCCGATGATCAACCCGATCCGGCGTGAAGTTCGAATTTCACCGGCAATGTCGGGCAACTGGCGGCCGGTTTGCCCTCCGAGGTCGCCGGCTTGAAGCGCATCGCTTTGGCAACCTTCAGCGCCGCCTCGTCGAGCAGCGGGTGGCCGGTGGTGTTTGCAATCTCGGCCGAATCGATCTTGCCGGCGGCCGACACGCAGATCTTTACGATCGCGCGCCCCTCTTCGCCGTTGCGGCGCGAGGATTCGGGGTAGTAATCGGCCACGTCCGGTGAATAAGTCACCTTGACCGGAGTTCCCGGTGTGATCGCCCGCGGCGGTGGCGGCGCCGGCTGCGTCGTGACGTTGGTGATCGGCGGCGGCGGCAGATCCACCGGCACGGTGATATTGATATCGGGTGCCACCACTTGCACCGGCGGCCGCTCCTTTAGATCCACCGGCGGCGGTGGCGGCGGCAGGTCCTTGGGTTTTTCCTGCTGGATGATATTGGTCTCCAGAATCGTCTGGACATAGCGCGCGCCCTCATTGGCAAAGCCGCTGATGAAAGCCCAGATGACCAGCGCATGCACCGCGATGATCGCCGCGAAGGCGACCATGCGCCGCTGCATGTAACCCGAGTCGTGCGGAGCGTAATAAGTCATTGTGGTATGGCTGGCGGTCGTCGACGAGGGCTAAACGAATGACCGTCCGTCGAGCGGAAGGCCTCGTGAGCGATATTTATTGTCATACGAATTCGGCGGTACCCCGGCCCAACACGTTAAATGCGACCACTGCGTTGGAGCCCCTGCCAGCGGACTGCTCTTCAGCGGCGCTTCCCTCCCCGAGCGTTACCCGGCCGATCTAGCTGTTTATTTCGCAGCTGCGCCAGAGCGCGGATCGATACGGGCGCCGGAACTTTAACTGCTCGTGGGAGCGGTGACAACCCTCGCGCCGGCCCTGAACTTATTGCACCTTATTCAAACCACACCGCACTTTAGATTAAGCAAAAACTGTAATGCTGGACATCAGCGTGTCGTGTCGCTGATGTCGGTCACGGCCCCCTGCGATGCGCTGCTGACAACGCGCGCATATTTGGCCAGAACCCCGTGAGCCGCGTACGCACGCCGCGGTTTCCAGGACGCGCGACGGCGCTTGAACTCGGCCGCCGAGACCTGCGCTTCAATGCGCCGTCGCCGCGCATCAATGGTCAGACGATCGCCGTTGCGCAGCAGCGCCAGCGGGCCGCCCAGGGCTGCTTCCGGGCAGGCATGGCCGACCACAAAGCCGTGGCTGCCGCCGGAGAAGCGCCCATCGGTGATCAGCGCGACCTTGCCGCCCAGGCCGCGCCCGGTCAGCGCCCCGGTCGGGCTCAGCATCTCGCGCATGCCGGGACCGCCGCGCGGACCTTCGTAGCGGATGATGATCACATCGCCCTCGCGTACCCGGCCGGCCAGAATCGCTGCGGTAGCGGCCTCTTCGCCGTCAAAGATGCGCGCCGGCCCGGAAAAGCTCAGCCCCTCTTTGCCGGTGATCTTCGCCACGGCGCCCTCAGGAGCGACATTCCCATACATTACAACAAGGTGGCTATCCTTCTTGATGGGGTTTGTCACCGAGCGCACGATGTCCTGGCCGGCCGGATAGTCGGCCACCGAGGCAAGATTTTCCGCCATGGTGCGCCCGGTCACGGTCAGACAGTCGCCGTGCAGCAGGCCCGCCTCGAGCAGACGCTTCATCAGCGGCTGGATGCCGCCGATCCGGATCAGCTCGGACATCAGATAGCGGCCGCTGGGACGCAGGTCCGACAGCACCGGTACGCGCCGGCCGATGCGCGTGAAATCGTCCAACTGCAGGCGCACGCGCGCGGCCTGCGCCATGGCCAGCAGATGCAGCACCGCATTGGTCGAGCCACCCAGGGCAATGACCGTCGTAATCGCATTCTCGAACGCGCGGCGGGTCAGGATGTCGCGCGGACGAATGCCCTGCGTGGTCAGCTGCACGACCGCGGCGCCGGCGCGACGACAATCCTCCAGCTTATCCTGGCTGACGGCCTCCTGTGCCGAGCTGCCCGGCAGGCTCAGTCCGAGCGCCTCGATCGCGGAGGCCATGGTATTGGCGGTGTACATGCCGCCGCAGCTTCCGGGCCCCGGGATGGCACTGCGCTCGACCTCGCGCAACTGCGCATCGCTGACGGTACCGGCGGCGTGGCCGCCCACGGCCTCGAACACCGAGACGATGTCGCGGCGCTGCGCCCCGGGTTGAATGGTGCCGCCGTACACGAACACGGCCGGTCTATTCAGGCGCGCCAGCGCCATCGCGCAGCCCGGCATGTTCTTGTCGCAGCCGCCGATCGCGACCAGGCCGTCAAAACCCTCGGCGCCCGCCACGGTCTCGATCGAATCGGCGATCACTTCGCGCGACACCAGCGAAAAGCGCATGCCCGGCGAGCCCATCGAGATGCCATCCGAGACCGTGATGGTGTTGAACACCACGCTCTTGCCGCCGGCGGCATCAGCCCCGGCCGCCGCCGCACGCGCCAGCTGGTCGATGTGGACGTTGCAGGGCGTGAGCTGCGCCCAGGTGGAGGCAATGCCGATCTGCGGCTTGCAGAAGTCCTCGTCGCGAAACCCGACCGCGCGCAGCATGGCGCGCGAAGGTGATTGTTTGACGCCATCCACCACCTGGCGCGACCAGGCGCGCGGATCGGGAACGGTGCGGCGCGGATCGCGGCGCCGGCGCGGGCGCTTGTCATCGGCAGTCATGAATCGGCTCCCTAGCCGTAGCGATGGCGAATCAACTGATACAGGGCGCGCACGCATTGTGCCTCGGCTCCGAGCGGGCGGCCGGGCCGGTCTTTTGGATTCCAGGCAAACAGGTCCACGTGCAGCCAGCTCGGCGTGGCGGTCACGAAGCGTTTGAGAAACAGTGCTGCAATCACCGCGCCGGCGAAGGTCGAACCCGAGACGTTATTCAGATCGGCGATCCGGCTGCTGAGCTCATCGTCGTAGCCCTGCCACAGCGGCAGCGGCCACAGCGGATCGGCATGCGCGCGGCCCACCTCGGAGAGTTGGCGCGCCAGCGCCTCATCGGGGCTGAATACCGCCGGCAGATCCGGGCCGAGCGCGGTGCGCGCCGCACCGGTGAGGGTCGCCAGATCAATCAACAGGTCCGGCTTCTCTTCGTCGGCCAGGGCCAGCGCGTCGGCCAGCACCAGCCGGCCCTCGGCATCGGTGTTGCCGATCTCGACCGTGAGGCCCTTGCGCGATCGCCATACGTCCCCGGGCCGATAGGCCCCCGCCCCGGGACTGTTCTCGACGGCGGCAATCAGTAGCCGCAGATCCACCGCCACCTCCAGTTCGAGCAGCAAGCGCGCCAGTGCCAGCGCGCAGGCCGCTCCGCCCATGTCCTTCTTCATCAGCAGCATCGAGGCCGGCGGCTTTAGATCCAGGCCGCCACTATCGAAACACACGCCCTTGCCCACCAAGGTCACCCGCGGCGCGCCGCGCCGCCGCCAGCGGCAGTCAACCAGTTGCGGCGCGCGCTGGCTGCCGCCGCCCACCGCCGCAATCAGCGGAAAATCGCGCGCCAGCTCTGCGCCGCTGTGCTGCTGGCACTCACCCCCATAGGCGCCGGCGAGCTCGGCCGCAGCGGCGGCAAGTTCGGCCGGCCCAAGCTCGTTGGCCGGTGCATTGATCAGATCACGCGCCTGGCCCATGGCCTCGGCCGCCGCCTGCGCGTAGCGCACGTCGGCGCCGGCCGGTGCAATCAGACCGTTGGCGGCCGGCGGCTTCATGGCGGTGCCGCGATAGCGGCTCAATCGATAGGTCCCAAGCAGCCAGCCGAGCGCCAGCTGGGTCGCGGCCGTCGCGGCCAGCGTCGTCGCTATCCGATATCGACCGGCCGGCAGCCGCTCGGGCAGCGCGGCGATGTCCCAGGGCGACAACTCATCGGGCGCCGCCAGGCCGCCCAGACCCCAAAGCGCACCGGCGGTGCTGCCATCGGGTGCCGGCAGACACAGCAGACGCCCTCGCTCGCCGACATAGGCCTGGGAGCGTGCCCAGGTGGCCTGCTCCGCCGGCAACCGCTGCAACAGCGCAGCCAAGCTGTTCTCGGTCGCCAGCCAGATCGGCAGGCTCTGTTCGGCGCCGTTGCCGGTCAACAAGGTTTGCATGCAGCTGAGCTTAGCGAAATTGACAAGTGCTTGATCGTTGTGATGATATCGAAGCGGAGCCTGAGGCATTTTCGTAACGAACCGTGCGTACCCGCATTATCCTACTGTCGGTAGACCTGCTGCTCGCGCAGAGCGGTCGGGGCGGGTGCTGCCGGCGTTTCTGATACCCAGGAAACGGACACACCGAAACCCCGCACCGGCCACCGATGCGGGGTTTTTTGTTTATGCAAGCGGAGTTTGGAATGACGCAGTTCTATTCAAGAAAAGATGTCGATAAGAAAGCGCTCAAGGGCGCGCGCATTGCGGTGCTCGGCTACGGCAGTCAGGGCCGCGCCCACGCATTGAACCTCAAGGATAGCGGCTTTGACGTGGTGGTCGGACTGCGCAAGGGCGGCAACAGCTGGAAGCAGGCCAAGCGCGACGGCGTGGCGGTGGCCGAACCGGCAGCGGCCGTGGCCGGTGCCGATCTGATCGCCATGCTGGTACCGGATATGGCGCAGGCCGGGCTCTATGCCTCGATCAAGTCCGAGCTCAAACCGGGAGCCACGCTGCTGTTCGCGCACGGCTTCAACATTCACTTCAAGCAGATCAAGCCGCGCAAGGATCTGGACGTGGTGCTGATTGCACCCAAGGGTCCGGGCGGACTGGTGCGCCGTCAGTACCAACAGGGACGCGGCGTGCCCTGTCTGATCGCGGTGGCCCAGGATGCGACCGGCACCGGGCGCGCCAAGGCGCTGGCTTATGCCGACGGCATCGGCGGCACGCGCGGTGGGGTCGTCGCCACGAGCTTCGCCGAGGAGACCGAGACCGATCTGTTTGGCGAGCAGGCGGTGCTGTGTGGCGGGGCCACCGAGCTGGTGGTGGCCGGCTACGAGACACTGGTGGACGCCGGCTATCAGCCGGAGGTGGCCTATTACGAGTGCCTGCACGAACTCAAGCTGATCGTCGATCTGCTGCACGAAGGCGGACTGGCCAAGATGCACCGCTATGTCAGTGATACCGCAAAGTACGGCGATCTGACCCGCGGTCCGCGCGTGGTCAACGGCGCCACGCGCAAGGAGATGCGCCGCATCCTCAAGGAGATCCAGACCGGCAAGTTCGCTCGTCAGTGGATCAGCGAGACCCAGCGCGGAGCGAAGAACTACCGTCGACTACTCAAGCGTGACCTGCGCCATCCGATCGAGCGCGTCGGTGCCCGACTGCGCGAGCGCATGCCGTGGTTGAAGGACACACGCTGAATCTGTGGAGACCGTCATGACACCGACTCCAGACCGGGTATTGATCTTCGACACCACGTTGCGCGACGGCGAACAGGCGCCTGGCTGCAGCATGACGCAGCCGGAAAAGCTGCGGGTCGCGCGCGCACTGGCGGAGCTGGGAGTCGATGTGATCGAGGCCGGTTTTCCCGCCGCCTCGCGCGGCGACTGGGAAGCGGTCAGTGCCGTGGCGCATGAGGTGCAGGGGCCGGTGATCGCTGGACTGGCGCGCTGCTCGCGCGAGGACATCGAGCTGGCAGCGCGCGCGCTTAAACCCGCTCCGCGGCACCGGCTGCACGTGTTTCTGGCCACCAGCGCCATTCATCGCCAGCACAAGCTGCACATGGCGCAGGAGGAGATCCTGCGGTTGGCGGTCGAGGGCGTGTCGATCGCGCGCGAGTATTGCGACGACGTGGAATTCTCTCCCGAAGACGCCTCGCGCACCGAGCTCGACTTCTTGGCCAAGGTGGTCGAGGCGGTGATCGCCGCCGGCGCCACCACCATCAACATCCCGGACACGGTCGGCTACACGGTGCCGGATGAATTCGGCGAGCTGTTCCGCTACCTGCGCCAGCACGTGCGCGGCATCGACAAGGTAACGATGTCGGTCCACTGCCACGATGATTTGGGGATGGCGGTCGCCAATAGCCTGACCGCCGTGGTCGCTGGCGTGCGTCAGATCGAATGCACCATCAACGGCATCGGTGAGCGCGCCGGCAACTGTTCGCTCGAGGAAGTGGTGATGGCACTGGCCACGCGCTCGGCGTTCTTCAATTTGAAGTCCAACGTCAACACTTCGCGCCTGTATCCGACCAGCCGCCTGGTGTCGAGCATCACCGGCATGCCGATCCCGCGCAACAAGGCAGTGATCGGCGAGAACGCGTTCGCCCACGAGGCCGGTATTCATCAGCACGGTATGCTGCAGCATCGCTCCACCTACGAGATCATGCGGCCAGAGGACGTCGGTCTGCCGCGCAGCAACCTGGTGCTCGGCAAGCACAGCGGCCGGCACGCATTTCGCGAGCGGGTCAAGGAACTGGGCTTTGAGCTCGACGAGCTCGAGCTCAATCGCGTGTTTGAGGAGTTCAAGGCGCTGGCCGACCGCAAGAAGGAGCTGTTCGACGGCGATATCGAGGCAATCGTGCTGCGCGCCGGCAGCGCCGCCCAGGGACCGTGGAGCCTGGAACATCTGGAGGTCGAGGTGCGCAGCGGCAGCGGCGCGAATGCCAGTCTGCGACTTAAGCACACCGACGGTCGCAGCGTCGAGCGTCAGGCCAGCGGCGACGGCCCGGTGGACGCGGCCTACAAGGCAATCGTCGTAGCGACCGGCGTACCGGTGAAGGTACGGAAGTTCGAAGTGCACGCCGTGACCATCGGCGAGGACGCCCAGGGCGAGGCCATCTTGTATGTGGATCACAACGGCCGCAGCTATCGCGGCTCCAGTATCAGCACCAACATCATCGAGGCGGCCAGCCGCGCGCTGCTGGAAGTAATCAATCGGATCGAGCTGTCGCAGAAGACGGCGCGCCACACCGGTGGTCCGCGCGATCAGAGTGCGCAACTGGCAAAGACCGCGATCTAGGAGTCCCAATCTCATGCCGATACCCGCAACACCGTACATCTGGTTCAACGGCAAGCTCGTGGCCTGGGAAAAGGCCACCGTCCACGTGCTGACGCACGCCCTGCACTACGGCTCCTCGGTATTCGAGGGCATACGCGCCTATGAGACGCCCAAGGGCGTGGCGATCTTCCGTCTGCTCGATCACACCCGGCGGCTATTCGACTCCGCCAAGATCTACCGCATCCAGCTGCCGTTCGTGCACGATCAGATCAATGACGCCTGCCGGCAGATCATCGCGGTCAATAGCCTGGCGCACGGCGCCTACATCCGGCCGCTGGCGTTTCGCGGCTACGGCGAGATCGGTGTGGCACCTAAGATTGATCCGCCGGTGGACGTGGCGATCGCGGCCTGGGAATGGGGCAAGTACCTCGGCCACGAGAGCGAAGCAACCGGCGTGGACGTATGCGTGTCTTCATGGCAGCGCGTGGCGCCCAACACCTTGCCGGCACTGGCCAAGGCCGGCGGCAATTACCTGTCGAGCCAGCTGATCAGCCAGGAAGCCAAGCGCCTGGGTTTTGCCGAGGGCATCGGCCTGTCGCCCGACGGCCTGGTGAGCGAGGGCGCCGGCGAGAATCTGTTCCTGGTGCGCGACGGCGTGCTGCTCACGCCAACGCTAGCGCACTCGGCGCTGGCCGGGATTACGCGCGACACGGTGATGAAACTGGCGCGTGAAATGGGCATCGAGGTGCGCGAGGTATCGATCCCGCGCGAGCTGCTGTACCTGGTCGACGAGCTGTTCTTCACCGGCACCGCGGTCGAGGTTACCCCGATCTGCTCGGTCGATCGCATCCCGATCGGCACCGGCAAACGCGGTCCGGTGACCGAGCGGCTGCAGCAGGCGTTCTTTGGCCTGTTCTCCGGTAAGATCGAGGATCGCTGGGGCTGGCTCGACTTCGTCGACATGCAGGCCAAGCCGCGCGTCGCCGCGGCCAAGTGATCTCGGGCTCAGCTTTCCGCCCACGCTGCGTCTGAGCTGCCTGCCGTGAAGACCATGTTTCAGAAGGTGTGGGAGCAGCACGAGGTCGTGCCCGAGACCGAGGACACGCCGGCGGTGCTGTATGTGGATCGCCACCTGGTGCACGAGGTGACCTCGCCGCAGGCCTTCACCGTGCTGCGCGAGCGCGGCCTCAAGGTGCGACGGCCGGAGCGCACGCTCGCGACCATGGATCACTCCAGCCCGACCCGCACCGAGCAGGTATTCGGCGGCGTGCCGATCGCAATCGCTTCGGCGGCCGAGCAGATCGCGCAGCTGCGGCGCAACTGCGCCGAGTTCGGCGTCGAACTGCTCGATCTGAAGAACGAGCAGCGCGGCATCGTTCATATCATCGGTCCAGAGTTCGGCTTTACCCAGCCCGGACACACGATCGTGTGCGGCGACAGCCACACCAGCACCCATGGCGCCTTCGGCGCCCTGGCCTTCGGCATCGGTACCACCGAGGTCGGTCACGTGCTCGCGACCCAGTGCCTGCTGCAGCGTCGAGCACGCACCTTTGCCATCACCGTGGATGGAACGCTTGCCGCCGGCGTCACCGCCAAGGATCTGATTCTGGCGATCATCGGCCAGATCGGCATCGGCGGGGGCACCGGCTACGTGCTCGAGTATCGCGGCGCCGTGATCCGCGCACTCGGCATGGAGGAGCGCATGACGGTGTGCAACATGTCGATCGAGGCCGGCGCGCGCGCCGGCATGATCGCGCCGGATGAAACCACCTACGCCTATCTGAAGAATCGTGCGCGCGCGCCGCAGGGCGCGGACTGGGAACGCGCGCTGGCGCGCTGGCGTGGCCTGCCGAGCGATACGGCGGCGAAATTCGATCGCGAACTGACCGTGGATGGCACCGGCGTCGAACCGATGATCACCTACGGCACCAATCCCGGCATGGTGATGGCGGTGTCCGGCTCGATTCCGCAGAAGTCCGACGATCCGATCTTCGACAAGGCGCTGGCGTATATGGGTCTGCAGGCCGGCGAACCGATCGGCGGCCAGCCGGTGAATGTGGTGTTCATCGGCAGCTGCACCAACGGCCGCCTGTCCGATCTGCGCGGCGCTGCCCAACTGTTGCGCGGACACAAAATCGCGCGCGGCGTGCGCGCGGTCATTGTTCCGGGCTCGCAGCAGGTCAAAAAGGCGGCCGAGGCCGAAGGCCTGGATAAGATCTTCCTCGACGCCGGGGCCGAGTGGCGCGAATCGGGTTGCTCGATGTGCATCGGCATGAACGGCGACACGGTGGCCAGCGGCGAATATTCGATCAGCACCAGCAATCGCAATTTCGAGGGCCGTCAGGGGCCCGGGGCGCGCACACTGTTGGCCAGCCCGCTGACCGCCGCGGCCAGCGCGCTGCGCGGGCGGGTCACCGATCCGCGCGACCTGTTGCAGGGCTGAAGGGCAACATGCAGCCGATCCACCGCATACAGTCGCGCACCGCGGTATTGCCCTACACCAATATCGATACCGATCAGATCATCCCGGCGCGCTTCCTGCGCACCACCGCGCGCGAGGGTATGGGTGTGCACCTGTTTGCCGATTGGCGTTACGACGCCGGTGGCGCTCTAAAACCGGATTTCCCGCTCAATCGAGCCGAAGCGGCCGGTTGCTCGGTGCTGGTGGCAGGGCACAATTTCGGCTGCGGATCATCGCGCGAGCACGCCCCCTGGGCGCTGGTTGATTACGGCTTCCGCGCCGTGATCAGCACTGAGATTGCCGACATTTTTCGAAACAATTCCCTCAAGAACGGCCTACTGCCGATCGTGGTCGATGATCGCACCGGCGCATGGCTGCTGGCGCATCCTGGCGCGACCGTCGGCATTGATCTTGAGAGCTGCAGCCTGACGCTGCCGGACGGCACCGCGGTGCGCTTCCCGATCGAGGGATTCGCGCGCCACTGCCTGCTCAACGGCGTCGACGAGCTCGGCTTTCTGCTCGCCCGGCAATCGGACATCCTCGCCTACGAGCGGGGGCACTCGCCATGAAGGCACAGATCGCCGTGCTCGCGGGCGACGGTATCGGCCCGGAAGTCATCAACGAGGCCGTGCTGGCGCTGCGCGGCGTGACACGGCGCTTCGGCCATGAGTTCACGCTGATTGAAGCGCCGTTCGGCGGCATTGCGATTGAGCAGCACGGCGATCCGCTGCCCCCGGCAACGCTGCAGGCCTGTCTTGGCGCCGATGCCGTCCTGCTGGGCGCGATCGGCGGCCCGAAGTGGTCCTCGCCGCAGGCCAAGGTACGGCCGGAGAGCGGGTTGCTGCGTCTGCGGCGCGAACTCGGGGTCTACGCCAATCTGCGCCCGGTGAGCGTGCACCCGGCGCTGCGCAATGCGTCATCGCTCAAACCCGAGATCGTGGACGGGGTCGACCTGATCGTGGTGCGTGAGCTCACCGGCGGCATCTATTTTGGCGCCAAGACGCGCGATGCCAATCAGGCGACGGACCTGTGCACCTACACCACCCCTGAGATCGAACGGATCGTGCGCGTCGCAGCCCATATCGCCCGCGGCCGCCGGCGCCGACTGCTGTCGATCGACAAATCCAACGTCCTCGAGACATCACGCCTATGGCACCAGGTGTGCGAGCGCGTGGTGCACGAGGAGTTTCCCGACCTGCAGCTGGAACACATGCTGGTGGACTCGGCCGCCATGCATCTGATCCGTCGACCGCGCGACATCGACGTCGCCGTCACTGAAAACATGTTCGGTGACATTCTCACTGACGAAGCATCAATGTTATGTGGATCTCTCGGCCTGCTGCCGTCGGCCTCGCTCGGCGACGGTAGCCGTGGCTTGTACGAGCCGATTCACGGTTCGGCACCGGACATCGCCGGACGCGGCATCGCCAATCCCTACGGCGCCATCCTCAGTGTCGCCCTGCTGCTGCGCCACTCATTCAAGCTCGAGGACGAGGCTCGCGCGGTGGAACTGGCGGTGCACCGCGCAATCGACGATGGCGTGCGTACCGCCGACATCGCGGCACCCAACCACCGCCCCGCGAGCACCCAGCAAGCCGGTGCGGCCGTGCTGGCCGCGCTCGAATAACGGTTACTAGCGCCGATGGCGGCTTGCGGTCCCCGGCCGCAGCGCGCTCTCGATCAGCTGCTCGGCCACCTTAGCCACGGCCAGCGCCGGGCCGCCTGCTGAAAACAGCTGACTGCTGGCAAACGCGCCCTCCAGCAGCAGTGCCAGGCCATCGCCGAGCAGCTGCGGCTGTCGCGCGCCCATGGCCTTTGCCATCTGCATCAATCGCCGCCGCAGCTTGCGCTTATGGGCGACCGCCACGCGGCGCGCCGGATGACGTGGCTGTGGATATTCGATCGCCGCGTTGGTCAGAGCGCAGCCGCGGTAGCCGGGCGTGCGGATGCGTTGTTCCAGGCCCCGCAGGAATAGCCCGATATGCGCCCGGGGATCGCCGCCAGCGGCGGCCGCGGCCGCCTCGAAGCGCAACCAGAAGGCATTGTCCCAGTCGCGCAGGTACGCCGCCGCCAGCTCATCCTTGGATGGAAAGCTGCGATACAAGCTCGGCTTGGTGGCATGCGCCCGCCGCACGATCTCATCCACGCCGACCGCACGAATGCCCTGGCGATAGAACAGCTGCGTGGCCGTTTCGCGAATGCGATCTCGGGCGCGAGGGCGCGTACTCGCCCGGCGTCGGCTCGGTTGCGATTTCAATGCGTACACTGTTGACGATGTAACCGATCGGTACGTAGCATAACATCATCAATACGTACCGGTTAGTAACATGAATCCAGCACTGCTCCGTCGCGTTGGGCAGAACTATGTTCTGGTCGTGGTCGGCGTGGTGTTCCTGGCCTTGATGGTCAGCGCCGCGCTGCGCGCCACCCCGGGTGTACTGATGCTGCCGTTGGAGTCGGCGTTCGGCTGGGACAGCGCCTCGATCTCGATGGCGGCGGCGGTCGGGCTGATTCTCTACGGCCTGACAGGGCCGTTCGCCGCCGCCATCATGCTGCGCTTCGGCATCCGCCGCACGGTACTGTGCGCGCTCGCGCTGATGGTGATCTCGAGCGCCAGCAGTGCACTGATGAACGCGCGCTGGCAGTTGCTGCTGTGTTGGGGGGTGCTGTCGGGCATCAGCACCGGCTGCGTGGCGATGGTGCTGGGCGCCACCATCGTCAACCGCTGGTTCGTCAAGCAGCGCGGTCTCGCCATGGGCGCCATGACCGCCAGCACCGCGACCGGCAATCTGATCTTTCTGCCGGCACTGGCCGCGATCGCCCAGCACCACGGCTGGCGGCCGGTGGTCCTGACCGTCGCGGCAGCTGCACTGCTGCTGGTGCCACTGATCTGGTGGCTGCTGCCGGAACGACCGGGCGACCTGGGGTTGTCGCGCTACGGCGCAGCACCCGGCGAGCCGCCGGACGAGGGCCGGCGCAATCCGCTCGGTGCCGCATTCGGCGCGCTGGGCCGCGGGGCGCGGCACAAGGATTTCTGGTTTCTGTTTGCGACCTTCTTTATCTGCGGATTCACCACGGTCGGACTGGTGGGCACGCATCTGATTGCGTTCTGCGGCGATCATGGCATCACCGAGGTGCGCGCAGCCGGCCTGCTGGCCATGATGGGAGTGTTCGACTTGGTGGGCACCACCGTCTCGGGCTGGCTCACCGATCGATTCGACGCGCGCAAGCTGCTGTTCATGTATTACGGACTGCGGGGCCTGTCGCTACTCTATCTACCCTATTCCGATTTTTCCTTTGCCAGCCTGTCAACGTTCGCGGTCTTCTATGGACTGGACTGGGTCGCCACCGTGCCGCCGACTCTGCGTCTGACCACCGACGCCGTCGGCGATTCGGACGCGGCGATGGTGTTCGGATGGATATTGACCGGCCACCAGGCCGGCGCGGCCAGCGCGGCGCTGTTGGGCGGCTACCTGCGCACGTTGCAGGGTGATTACGTCGACGCGTTCGTGTTCGCCGGTGTCACCGGGATCATCGCCGCAATGCTGGCGCTACTGATCGGGCGGTCGACGGACGGCGCGACAGCCGCGCTGCCGGCCTGAGTACTGGCCGTTCGAACCTGCTGCAGCGGCCCGGGTCGGCATCGCCGGAACGGTTCGGCGATGTCCGGCTGTCATAACGCCAGATCTTGATCGGGCTTGGGTGACGCTTCCGGCGGCGCCTTCGGTGGCGATACTTCTATATAGGACTTGCCGGCGGCTGTTGCGGGCTCGGGCGCGGCCTGCCGTCGCAGCTCCAGCCACGCCTCGCGTGCCTGGCGACGGATTGCCTCGAGTTCCGTCGGGGCCGTTGAAGCGTGCGGCGCGCGTTCCCGCCGTCCCTGGATGCGGGCACGATATTGTTCACGCAGGCGCTGCGCGACCGGACTGAATCCGCCGCGGCGCTCGATCTGCACGGCGGCCATTGGAATTCGCGGCATCGGCTCGCGATCGATTCCCTGCGCCCGCAGACTGCGATGGTCGATGCGCTGCTGCAATCCGGCGGCCGCCAGAGCCCCGTTGCTCAATGCCGCCCAGCGCTCCCGGATGGCCACCAGTTCGACAATCCGATCGGGCAGACCGCTTTGCAGCCGCTGTTCGGCACTCATGTGCAGACCCGCCTTGGCGCCAAATCCTGCCGCGGTCACCTGCCGCGTGGTCGAGAGCAGATGGGCATGATGGTTACGCTCATCGCCCCCACGCCGCGGCGCGTGCACCGCCAGATCCACCGCAACGCCGTGTCGTTGCGACAGTTCGCGTGCGAACGTGCGCGCCAGCGCGAGTCGCTGGGCATCGTCGAGCTCGGCCGGCAGCGCCACCTGGTATTCGCAGGCGACACGGGCGTTGCGGCGCCGCTCGGCGCGCTCGGCGGCATTCCAGAGACTGGCGCGCTCAGCCGCCCAGCCAGCGTCCTGGCCCGTAAGCCCATTGGGTAGCAAAATCTCGCTATGCCGTACATCGGTGCGCCGAGAGTGGTTGTGGAGCGTGCCGGTCCGCTCGTCGCGCAAGCGCTCGCCGGCCCGGTAGGCCGCCGCAGCCACCGCGCTGCGGCCTGCACCCCGGGCGACGTCCTGAACCTGCAGATGGAAGATGGCCACCGTTAGCGAATCGGTAACGGACGCAGCCGTACGCGCTGCCAGCGGGACGACGAGGCGGTCTTGAGAAAGCCGCTCAGATCGGCGAGCTGCTCGAGCTCGGACGCCAGCACCGCGCTCTCAATGACAGGCTGTTCGGTCACCTGGGCGGTGCGGCGCAGGCTTCCGGCGGCAAACAGCGAGCCGTGTTCATGGCTGCGCGATAGCTGGCGTCGCATCACCTCGCGCTCGCCGATCAGTCGTGATGCAAATTGCGAAGTACCACCCTGCTCGCTACCCGAACAGCGCAGAATCAAGGTATTAGCGCAATTCTCGACAATTGTTTGCGCATCGCCGTGACCGTAGGTACTCGATACCTGGGCGACCGATTGGAACCCCAGCAGACAGCGACCACCGAATTTTCGCAGGCGCGCCAGCGCATCCTTGAGCCCGTCGATAGCACCAAGCGCATCCAGTTCATCCACCACGAACCACAACCGCTGGTCGCGGTCGGGCGCGCCATGCATGGTTTCGATGATGGCCAGACGGATCCAGGCAGAAATAAGCGAGCGCAGCGCGGCGATCTGGCCGGCGCGGTACGGCAGAAACAGGACTCCGTGACCGCTCCGAATCCAATTGCGCACCGAGAACGCCGGGGCACGCTGCGCCACGATGAATTCCAGCGCTGCCATGGCCGATACCGCCACTGAACGGATCGATGCGAACATACGTGCGTTGTCAGGCTCGAGAAACGGCTGCGCCGGCGAGCCAGCGACCATCGAGCGCAGCTCTGCGCCGCCAGCCACCGCAATCAGTCGCCACAACGACGCCAGATCATGTTCACCGACGGCCCAGCTGCGTCGCAGCACTGCGGCCACAAAAGTGCGCGCATAACCACGCCATTCCTGCGCCGCAGGATCAGCACTGGCCGGAATCAGCGCAGCTGCCAGCCGTTCACAGTCGTAGGGTTGATGCAGCTCGCCGTACACGTCCCAGCGCATCGATGCCGGCTCGAACGGATTGAGCAGGATGTCGCCGCGCTGACGGCAGGCGAAGCGCGCGGCATAGCTGCCGTCCGGATCGCTGATGACGGCGCGATCGCCGCGCCGCAATGCCCCTGCCAGCAGCTCGGTGATGCCGGTGGACTTACCGGTACCGGTGGTGCCAATGAGCTTGAAATGCTTGAATTCGTCGGGCGCACGGATGGCGACCCCCGCCAGTGTCACGCGCGCGCCGCTCGAGGCCAGCGCAGACAGCCGCTCGCGCCACCGGCGCCGTGTGCTCACCACCGAGCCTCGCCGATAGCGATCGGACCGCCGTCCGCGCGTCGCCGTCATCATAATTGCCAGTAGCGCCAATGCCAGTGGAACCAGGGCATGAGGCAGTGAACCGGTCACGGTTCAATACCCGCGTACGACCAGATAGTCCGACTGATCGCCGTACGCGGGTGCCTGTCGGTCCACCCGCACGCACAGGCGCTCTCGGTCTCCGCATCGACGCAGATCGATGCGGCCGCCGCTGGCGGCGAGCCGCGCAATCCCCATGCTGAGACGTGCCCGCTCATCCTGCAGGCGGGCGATCCGCTCCGGGGATGGCACGGCCCATACCAGCAGCGTCGCGACCATTACATTCGGCAGCGCGCCGATGGCCGCCGTCCACCACGCCATCCGCAGTGCCGCCGCGCGCTGTCTGTGGCAGAACTGCTCCGCTGCCCTGTCCACAGAATCGCGTACCACCTCATCGAGGTTATGGGCGTGGGCTGCCAGCTGCTGCAGGCATTGATCGATGGTCTGCTGCTGTGACTGTGCAGTCTCCATCAGCAGACCGAGCCGTTGCGTCTCCTCATCGAGTATCGCTGGAACTGCGCTCATGGCTGGAAGTTGGCCTCTGCGCCGGCGGCGCGCGCCGACGCTACGGCCGCCGCGGTTGTGAGCGCCGCCGCTGGCTGCAGCTGGATGCGCAGCCACTCGGCGCGTGAGGCAAATTTCAGGTAACCGCACAGGTCCGGCAACTGCTCGATCTCGGAGTCCATCACCGCCGCTTCGGTGAGCAGTTGCTCGCCGTGGGTGGTCGAGCCGAACAGCTCGGTCGCACGTCGGCTGTACGATCGGGTTACGCGGCTGACTTCACGCCGTCCGATTAGCGTGGAGGCGAAGCGCGCCGTGCCGCCACCCTCGCTGGCCGAACAGCGCAGAATCATGCTGTTGCCGCAATTCTCGATGAGAGTATGGGCCTGGCCGGCGCCATAGGTCGTGGCTGCCTGGGCAATCGACTGCAGTCCCAGAATGCAGCGGCCACCGAACTTGCGCAGACGCACCAGTGCGTCCTTGAGTCCGTCGATCTGTCCGAGCGCATCCAGTTCGTCGACCACGAACCACAACCGCTGCTCCGGTTGCGCACGATCCATGGTGGCAAAGATGGCGATGCGCATCCAGGCGGATATGCAGGCACGCAGCGCCGCGATCTGGCCGGCCTGGTAGGGCATGAACAGCACGGCATTGGATTCGCGTTGTTCGACCCACTGCCGTAATCCAAAGGGCGCTGCCTGCTGCAGGGCGACGTGTTCCAGCGGGCCGACCGCGGAGCTGGTCACCGACCGAATAGAGTCGAACATGCGGCTGTTGTGCGAATCGAGAAACGGCTGCGCCGGTGTGCCGCGCACCAGCGTGCGAAGCTCATCGGTGTCCGCCACCACCAACAGTCGATACAGCTCCATGACATCACGCACGCCGGCGGCATGTGCCTGCCGGGTGACGGCGGTGAAGAAGGTGCGCGCATAGGCGCTCCAGCTGCGGTCGGCGCCCTCGTGGTCCGGCAGCAACGAGCGCGCCAGCTGATCGACGTCGTAGTCGTGGCGAATCTCGGCAAACAGATCCCACTTCACCGAGCGCCGGTCGAATGGGTTCAAGATCACATCGCCGCGGTCGGCTCGGTAGAAGCGCTGCAGATAGTCCCCTTCGGGGTCTGCGATCACCGCCCGATCCCCGCGCCGCAGTGCCCCATCCAGCAGCTGCGCGATTGCCGTGCTCTTGCCAGTACCGGTCGTGCCGATGAATTTGAAATGCTTGGTTTCGTCGACGGCCGCCACCGGTAAGCCCGCCAGCGTGAGAGTTTCGGTCCGGGCCGCCGCCTGCGTGCAGCCGTAGTCAGTCGACTTGGCCGTAGCAATCACCGCGCCGCGTTGGTACCGGGCGACGGGCGGATTTGGACCGGCCGGCGCACGCCCGATCGATCGACCGCTCAGAAAGGCTGCGCTTGCACACAGCGCCGTTGCCGCGACCAAATGCCACGGGCCATGGGTGCCGACGCCCAGTCCGCTCAGCGCTGGATTCAGCAGCTCGATACCTAGACCGGCCAGCGCGGTCGCTGGCATTGCGAAGATCGGGCACCACAGCAGTCGCTGCAGATTCGCCCGTTCACGCAGCATCCCTGCCATCATCGGTAGCTGAACGCTGGCATACCCGAGCGCGAGGCCAGACCAACCGTGCGACAGAGCGGCGAGCTGTGCGGCACCGGACACGTTGCCGACCTCAAGCTGCCGCGCCGCGCTTGCGCGACGGTTCATACCAGATTTCGCGGATGTAGCGTTCCCGTTGCTGCACGTCAAACTGGACCACCACGTCGATCAGCAGGTACAGCAGATCCTTGATATCGGAGCGCGATAGTTCGCGCCCTGCTGAATTCTGCTTTACCAGCAGCACCAGCTGCTCGAAGGCCAGCTCGGCGCTGGTGGCATGCACGCTGGTAATCGAACCCGGATGCCCTGAATTGACGCTGCGCAGATAGTCGAATGCCTCCTCAGCCCGCAGCTCCGCCAGCAGGATCCGGTCCGGTTTCATGCGCAGGCAGCATTCGATCAACTGTTTGGGCAATATGCGCGCCACTCCCTGGTCGTCCTTGGAATAGAACAGCCGCACATGATTAGGATGGCGGTCGAGCACGAGCTCGGGCGCATCTTCGATGGTAATGAGGCGCTCGTCGGTGGGGATCTCCCGGATCAGCGCCTTGGTCCAGGTGGTCTTGCCCGAGCCGGTGGGCCCGGACACCAGGATGTTGCGGCGACTACGAACAGCCAGCCGCATGAAGTCCTCGAATTCATTCGCCGCCAGCAGACGCAACAGCTGTGTCTCGACCCGGTCGCAGGCAGCGCTGGCGCGGCGCGCGCTGCGGAAGATGCCTGCCTGGGCGAGCTGCTCGATCGACCATAGCTGCGCGGTCGGGCGACGGATGCTGATGGCAATGGTGCCGGCGGTGGTGGCCGGCGGCATGACCAGCTGCACGCGCTCGCCACCGGGCAGTGAGGCTGACAGCAGCGGTGCGCTGGCATCCACCCGCTGCTGACTGTGATTGGCGAGCAGCTTGGCAAAGCGACAGCACCAGTTGAGGTCAAGCGCGCTGACCACCTCGTGCCTCCAGCCGGCACGGCTTTCGATGAAGACCGACTCGGGTCGATTGATGCAGATCTCGGTGATCTCGGGGTCACGCAAAAACCGCCCGAGCGGTCGCAGCGTCAGCATCAGCGCCGTGAGTTCGGGCGCGCCCTGACTTCCCGGCTCGCGAGCGCGCTGCAGCAGCGCCGCGCCGGCCCCCGGATCAGAAGCCGCTGCCGACACGTCGCAACTCATATACGTTGGTAAAGTCCAGATCGCGAGCCACCAGCACCTGGATGCGATCGCCGTTGTTCTTGATCACGGTCGGGGCAATGTTCACAGTCCCCTTCAACACTTCGGTCATCACATCCTCGGACCCCGATGGGCTGTAGATGACCGCGCCGCCGCCGCGGCCGGCGGCCTGGACCGATGCCTGGACGGCGCCGTCGATGGTCGAGATCAGGATCGCTGCACCGAACCGTTGCCAGAAATGGCGTTCGACCACCCCGGGCAGCCCCGAGCGGCCCAGCTCATCGGCACCCGGCGAGTCCAACGGAACCACGACTCCGGTAGGCGTGCGCGCTTCGCTCCACAGCACAAACACGCGCGCAGCGCCCTGCTGCACCTGTCCACGCGTTTCGCCGATCAGCTTGGTACCGCGATCCAACAGCACGACGGTGCCGTCGGCGCCGAAGGTATCGGTCGCGGTGACGCAGGTGGTGAGACCGGGCAGCGTTGAATCGATAGCGGTCTCGAGCGTGCAGTCAAGGAATGCCCCTTTGGGCAGTAGCCATCGCCGGCTGGCGAGCACGTGCGCGTGGCCGGCCACGGCAGGATCCGCATGCAGCAGCGCGCCAAGGCCATTGGGCGCGCCCGCCACCGTGGCCGCCGACCGGTCTGTAACGGAAACTGGTACGCCGGCCTCGGCGCCGGTTGCGGCGCTCGCTGTGGAGAACGCGCTGCCCGATAGGCGCCGCTCCAGCGCCGAAGGCCGCGGCGTCGCATCGGGTGGCTGGACAGTGGATGGCGAGGTGACCGCGACTGCCACGGGTGCGGCCGGCGGCTCGACCGGTGCCAGCGCTTCAACGGCAGCGGCGCTCGGCAGCGGGCCCAAGGCCGGGAGTGGCATTTCGGCCTGGGCGCGGCTGGTCAGTTGCGCCTGAGCGCTCTGTCGTCCACGGCTGCGCCGCAGCGCCGTATGGCTGTAATACCAGGCGAGGAACGCAAGGCCCAGCGCCACGATCAAGGTCAGAGCCAACAGATGGCTGACCCGCGACTGCAGCGATGCAGGCTGCGCCACGATGGCTACGCCGCGCTCACCGGCCACCGTGTCAGCCGACCCCGATGGATCGCGGCCCAGCGCAGCGCCCAGGCCCTTCATCGATCCGCTCGGGTCGATCGCTCGACATCCACGGCGATGGTGCCCGTGTCGGGCGGCGCTGCTGCTGCTGCAAAGCCTTTGTTGACGATGCAGCCGACCAGTTGACCGCGGCGCACGACGAACCGGCGCGCGATCCGATGGATTACGATCTCGCCGCGGTCGACATTGAAGTTCAGCAGCGATTCGCTGCCATCTTCGTTGCGGATGAACACCGCCGGCAGATCGGACCGGACATCAAACTGCAGGTGCGTGTGAATACCGTCATCCCAGGCGGCGACGGGTTGCAGTGAGTGCTGGCCACAATACCAGTAGTCCCAATTGTGCACGCGCGCAGAAGCAGCGTCAGTAAGCGGCACGTCGACAGCATTGGCCGCCGAGGACATTGGCGGCGGTGCGTATATAAAGTGGAGGACATAGACGACGTCCGCGCCTTCCCGATCCGGCCGCTCGGCGCCGGCCGAGTAATCGAAGTGGTAGCTGCGACGCGACGTCAGAACCGTCAGATTGGTGCGCACTCGCGGAACCTTGGGCTTGACGAACAGATGATTGCCCTGGGCGACAAAATCAATTCCCTGAACATCACCGGCGCCCAAGCCGACGAAAGTCTCACCGGACTCGAACTCCAGATCGATCTGGTAACCGGCATAGCCACGCAGTCGATACACCTCATCGGCGCTATAAACCACTGACCGAAGGCGGCTGTCCGCAGCGAGGGCGCTCGGCGCCTGTACAGGCAGCGCCGCCAGCAGCCCGAGAATGGCCAATCGGTAGCGCCGAGCGTCATTTACCTCAGTCACGGTGACTCCAGCTCAGTCACGAAATCCAGAAGTTTGAATCCCAACGGGTTCCATCGGCGCACCCGCGGATCGGCCGAGGGCGTCGCATAGGCATACTGAATGGTCGCGATCCAGTGGCTGTCGCGCCCGTCGCCACCGCCGCCAGGCCGCTCGGACTTCACGTAGCGCACCTGCGCCGTATCATTCACGCCGCTGGCGCGTTTAAAAAAACTGACCGCCTGAACTTGCACCGCTACCGTACTGCCGTCCTTGTGCAGATTGAGCGGCGAGCGCGGGTTGTTCGGATTCCAGAGTGCGTACCACGCCTGATTGCGCTGGGCGCTGTGAAACGCGCCGCATTCCTCGTAGTCGCTTTCGGCGGTCGACAGGTTGAAGCGCTCGCAGACGGTCACATAGTGGCTCAGGAAGTAGCGCGTCACCGTCTCATCCATCGGGACCTGCGCGCTGTAAACCGGAACGACGTCGACGATGCCGGTGGCATTGTCGACGCGGACGAGGTACGGCTCTGTCTGCTTAAGCGGAATCAGCAGCATCAAAGCGACGATCGACGCCAGGCAGCAGACAAGTGCCGCGGCTGCAGCGCGCCAGGCAGTGCGGGCCCGGCGCAGCGCCTGGGCGACGCGGTCGCCATCCCAGCTCCGGGCTTCTCGAAAGTAGCTGGCCAGCTCCGCCGGCTGCTCGGCGACCGTCATGGCGGCGGCGTCCGCGTTTCAGGCGACGGGTGCGCGGACGACGGATTGATCGGCCGAAGCGCGCTGTCGCAGCGAACTGCGTGCGTCGTGCAGCCAGTCAGCAGCAGCCATAGACCAAGCCATCGCATTAGCCTCATGGACGGACCCTCCTTCAGCTTTAGACATTGGGCTCAGAATCACGCCAGGAAGTCGCTGTTGGCGGCGCGACCTCGCGCCGGTGCGCATTCCACACGTACATACCGCCGCGCACCGCTGCGGTTGCCGCCAGACGCCCGCCGATACCGGCGCGGCGCACGCCGCGCGCCATCACGCTGCTTATGGTTCCCAGACTGTGGAGCGAGATCCCTTCAGCCAAGCTGGCCGCGATTGGCATGACTTGCCGCATGAGCAGCAGAGCCAGGATCGCCATCAGCACCATATCGAGTGCATCGACCGTCAGCAGGGCCGAGCCCCGCGCCGCGGTCTGCAGCGCGTACGAACTGACCACCTGCAGCAGCAACGCCGCCACCAGCACCGTCAGGATAGTGATCAGTGCGTAATTGACTAGCTGCGCGAGCCAGGCGTCGAACAGGCGCCGCGTGGTATCAAACAGCAGCAGTACGATGAACAGTGGGCCGACCGCCAGAAGCACCGCCAAGGCAACGCTCGACAGCGCGATCAAAAACATCACGTAGACACACAGCAACCCCATCAGCAGCCAGACCGCGGCTCCCATCAGGTAAAAGCCGAGCTCGCCGTTGAGTAGGCTGCCGCGGTTCCACAGCTGCTCTGCCACCGCACCGCCGTCATTCCAGATGGCATCTACCGTGCCGACCGGATCAGAGCTGCCCACCACGGCGGCGGCTAGCTGCGACGGCGCGTGGTAGAACGTGTCGACGATCACTGAGTTGTAGAGCCAAAGGCGCAGGGCCACTGCAAGCACCACTGCCAGCGTGATGATGCGCTTGAGGCCGGTCACGACCGGCTCATCGATCCGGCCGGTGAGCTGCAGAAATCCCCAGGCCATTACGTAAAGCACCGCCAGTGTCACGATCGCTGGCTCCAGTGCCGTGGAAACACTGGCGGTATTGCTGCCGATGTAATTGGTCAGCTGAGAGTTGAGCCACGACCAGAAGGTCTGAAAGAAAGCCATGAAGCGATTCACTCCATCACTGGGGGCGGTGCTGGCTCGAAGCGCGTGGCAAAGTGGCCCTGGCCGGAGATGATCAGTTCGCGTGTCTGCTGGGCGGCGATAGCGCCCTGTGAGCGCGCAGCCTGATTGAGGATCTGCAGCTTGGTCTGCTCGTTCTGCAGCATTCCTTGCTCGGCGTTGATTCGGGCCTGAAGGTCGAGGATTGCCTTCTGGTCCCGGGCGCTGGCGATTGCGCCAATCAGCTGTTGCAGGGCCGCGAAGCGGCCGCTGCTATTGGCCAGGGCCTCCTGCGACAGCGCTTGCAACAGCGCCACCGATTGGCGATTGGCGGTGATTTGCCGTTGCGCATCGGGCGGCAATGCCGCCAGCTGCTGAACGGTCAAGACCGAATTGGCCGCGACATCCGCGCGCATGTCCAACGCCAGCGCGCCGCCCGGAGCGCCCTGCCCCGACATGGCTGCCGCCAACTGAGTCCAGTCGGACGGCAAGTAATTTCGCGAGCTGTTGGCCAATAGCTGTTCCATGCCGCGATCACCGATCATCGACTGGTACAGCGTCTGCGCCTGTGCAATCTGCTGGCGCGCGGCGTCGAGCTGTTGACTCAACGTTTGCACCTGCTGCACCAGCTGCCGGATCGACGCCACATCGACTACTGCCATCTGCGCCTGCGCGGCAGTAGCACCAAGCAGCACGAGCCACGACAGCGCCCATCGCAGTTTGCCTCGGATGATCATAAGTGCGCCTCCCTTGAAGTCGGTACGTCGTCGCCCATGAATATCGGCAGCCAGCGCTCACTCTGCGTTCCACATCGTTCGATCACCCGGTGCAGTCGCTCGACTTCGTGCGCACGTCCGGAAATCACGCGCAACAGGTCGTCGAAGCCTTGGAGATCTAGCTGACAGACCACGCTGTAGTGGCCCTGCTTCACCAGGAACTTGCGCGATCCGGGTTCCAAGCCCTGCTTGATCAGTCGGAATTCGCGCTCGCTGAGCCCGAAGCCAACGCTGTACTCCTCAGCGCTCGCATCCGGGTTCGGAAACAGCACCTTGGTCGCGGTCTGTTCGATGATTGTGCGGCTGATCGGGCTGTCCAGAACGTCACTGGGGCTCTGGGTCGCCAGGCACATCACTGCATTGAGCTTGCGCCAGGTCTTGGGGCCATCCTTGGCAAAAGCCGCGAAGGCTGAATCGGCCAGCAGACGCCAGAATTCGTCCATCCAGCACACCAGCCGGCGACCGTCGAGTAGCTGACGAATCAGATGAAACAGATACAACGTGATCGGCGCCCGCGCCCGCTCGTGATCGAGAAACTCCGTCACGTCGATGCCGATGAGCGCGTGGGCGCCCAACCGCTGAGCCAGTCGGTCCTGGGGATGGTCGAATACCCAGGCGTAATCGCCCTGCGTGGACTCGCACCACGGAACCAGCCTGGCGTGCATGCCGTCGGGATCGGTGGCGTCCAGGAACTCGATCAGTCGCGACAGACGCCGCACCTCAGGCGGCAGCGCCAGCACACCGTGCAGCGCCTGATCCAGGTCCGCCTGCTGGCGCACGCCGGGAGCCGCGCCGGCCTTTGCCCGCACCAGCAACTGCAGCCACTGCTTGAGGAATTCAAGGTTTGAGGGCGTCGCAGGCAATTGCAGTGGATTGAAGCCGGTCGGCTGCCCGCTGCGCAGTTCCAGGTACTCTCCTCCCAGAGCGCGGACCAGGATCTCCAGCCCATGATCCTTGTCGATGACCACCTGCGTCACACCGTTGCGACTCAGCATCGCCACCAGGAAGCCGATGAATACCGTCTTGCCGGAGCCGGTTGGCCCACATATAAAGGAGTGACCCGTGTCGCGTCGACTGCCGCCATCGGCCGCCGCTGGATCGCTGGCATGCAGGGAAAAGTGATAGCCCGAGTGCGCACTGGTCACCAGCAGCGTCAGCGCGTCGCCCCAATGATTTCCACTGGCGCGGCCGACCGGGTGATTGTGGAACGGCACCAGCGCGGCAAAATTACGCGACGTGATCGGTGCCTTGCGCACCCGCATGGCGAAGTGCGCCGGTAGCTGGGCCCAGAACGCCGCTTCCAGCGCCAGATCTTCGCGCGCAATGGTCATGCCGGTGTCGGCCAGCAGACCGCGCGCCAGAGCGATGCGGTCGTTGAGTGCCTGCAACCGGACGATGGCCGACTGGTCGCGTTCGATAGAATCCACGTCGGCCAGCACCTGCAGCGAGCAGTGGTGCTCGCCCATGACGAATTCGTTGGCGGTTAGCGCATCGAGCGCCTGGCTGAGCTGCGCGGCCTGTGAGACGCCATAATCACCGGCGTTCGCCATGCGGTGGATCTGTCGTTGCAGTAAGGCCTGACTTGCGCCTCTGGAAAGAAATGCGAACGACTGCGTCAGCACGAACGGAAACGGCGCCGACAACAAGCGGTTGAACGCACCCACGAGCGTCGGCGTGGCGTATTCCTTAATTCCTAGCATGGCTGCCACCCGGCTCTGGCTCGGCGTGCGATATTCCATCGACTCGCTGCCGAACAGCAGCCGCGAGGTCGGCAGCGCCGATGCCAGTGGGCCGGGCGGCAGAGCGACTGGCTGATATTCGGCGTTCACCAGCACGCCTAGAAACTCCAGCAGCGCTGAGTGCCACACACCGTTGCGGCGATAGGCACTCAGCCGCTGCGGCTCGTAGCGGGTCAGGGCCGCCTCCAGCGTCTGGCCGAGCTTTTCGCAGTGCTCGATCGCCTGATCAACCTGCCGATCGGCCTGCTTCCGGCTCGCGCGCAGCAGCCGCATTGCAGAGGCCTGCACTGCACCGCCGGCTGGTCGGTACACCGTGGTCAGGTACAGCTCGTTGACCATCAGCGTCTCGTGGTTCAGTCGCGCGCGATAGCGCCGGTGCAGCTCGTCGGCAAAACCGTCATTCGAAGCGTCATGCACCCCCAGGACTTCACGCCGTCGAATGATGTGAGTCCACAGCGCCAGATCGGGGCTGGCGACATTGCGCCACAGGATGTTGAGGCGCTCGTGCCAATTGTTCAGCTGCGCATCGTCGGCGCATTCGAAGCCAGCACCCGCAAGCCGGAACACCTGTATGTAGTCGCCAGCGGCCGTGCGCACCAGAGCCTCCGAAATCTGGGCGGCGTACGGCACCCGGTCCGCTACCGCCGGTTCACCGCGCATCGCCAGGGCTAGCATGGGACGTCCCGCGGTGCAGTCCATAGGCGCGGCGCCAGGTCCGGGCGACGCCTTCGGCCACGGTGGTCGGGCAGGTCCACCGCCATCGGCCCGTAGCTTGCTGCCCGCCAACGTCGGCGCTGCGATCGCGGCGCCGATAGCCGGGTGCGACACCAGAGCACCAGCAGATCGAAATATCTTGGATCGCGTGCGCACAGCAGCGAGCACAGTCCGTGAATCGGCAGGCACGCCAACAGCGTGAGCAGATTTCGCGTCAGTAGGAAAGCTTCCAGAGTAAAAACCAGATTGAACATCAGCGCGCTGTAAGTCACGCCCCAGCGCATCGGTGGGCGCGTCGCGCCCACGAACAGTAGCTCGCTGGTCAGACCCAGGGTGGCGGCCGTCATAGATCAGACTCCAAACATCGCGCGCACCCAGGTCACGATCTGCGGCGCGCCGAAGGCGATGGCGATTCCAAGAATTGCACCGATACACCAACCCCAGGAGAGGCGATTTGCCATGGCCATCGCGCCCAGCGCCATGATTAATATCACCGCGATCGGCGTCAGCCAGGCCAGGATATTGTTCTGCAGAGCGGTTGCACCGGTCAGGAAAGGCGATGCCTGGGCATTGGCGACAGCCGGCGCAGCCAGCAATGCCAGCGCAGCCAACGATGCCAGCGGCAGCGGTACGTTACGCATGCGAGGTGTCGCCCATACGCCGAGCCTCGAGCTCCTCGCGTCTAATCTTGCCCGGGGCGCCAAACCGGAAAGCGTCGGCAATGAAAGAATAGTCGTACTGCTTATCGCCCTGCTCGTCGGTCCAGTTGCTCGAGCGTATGTGGGCATCGACGATCAGCTGGTCGCCCTTGCGCGCATTGTTGGCGATGGCTTCTCCCAGCCCGCCAAACGCGACCAACCACAGGGTCGTGATGATTTCGCGCGCACTGCCGGCTTCATCCTTGCCGGCATAATCGTTGCCGATCAGACAGAAGCGCGTGTAGCTGACATCCCCCTTGACGATCAGTTCCGGATGGTTGGCAAGATTGCCGATCGCCCTGAGACTAAAACTATTCATGCAGATTCCCCTTGAGCTTGATTGGCACCCGCGGGCTCCAGGCGCGCAGCAGTCTAGGGACGGCAGCGCGATTCGCCAGCCGCGCTTTGCCGTGCGTTCATGCAGATATCGGACCGGATTCAGCCGACATGGCTGGCGCCGCCGTTTCTGATAAAACGGCTCCGCTATGCGGGCTCGATTTATCGCGCGCGGCGCTACCGGCGACGCAACGATGCTGTATTGTTCACCTGTTGATCCGGCGGAGAATCACGATGTCCGAAACCACCGATGCACCAGTGGCTGATCAGATCGAACAGTGTGCCGACGAACTCGACGAGTGTATCGACACACTGGAGCACTACCCCGAAGCGGTGCTGGCGACGGCCATGAGACTGCATCTGGGCGCACTGCTGCGAACCATGCTCGAGCAGCGGCTGCTCACGCGCGAGGCCGCGCGCCAGTTCCTGATCGCACTCGAGCAGGAGGCCCTGGGCAGTGATATTCATGAAGCCTGAGGAGCCTATCGAGACGGTGATCGTGCCGCCAGTGCACGACCTGGGCGACGGTTTCCAGGTGCGCCGGGCACTGCCAAACCAACAATGCGCGACGGTGGGTCCGTTCGTGTTCTTCGATCAAATGGGCCCGGTGCAGCTCAAACGTGGAACCGGCCTGGACGTGAGGCCGCATCCGCATATCGGCCTGGCGACGGTCACCTATCTGTTCGACGGCGAGATCGAGCACCGTGACAGCCTCGGCACGGTGCAATCGATTCGGCCGGGCGCGATCAACTGGATGATCGCCGGTCGCGGCATCGTGCACTCGGAACGCAGCCCGCCGCAGGCACGCGCCCAGGGCGCGTCGCTGTCGGGGCTGCAGATCTGGGTAGCGCTGCCGAAAGCGCAGGAGGAATGCGCGCCGAGCTTTCACCACTACCCGTCGGCGCAACTGCCGGTGCTGGACGACGAAGGTACGCGCCTGCGCCTCCTGGCCGGCACGCTCTATGGCACTCGCTCGCCGACTGCGACCATGTCGGAATTGTTCTACGCCGATGCCGTTCTGCAGGCCGGGGCCCGCCTGCCAGTGACCGCCGAGCACGAGCAGCGCGCGCTGTATGTACTGGAGGGTCGCGTTGAAATCGATGACCAGCCGTTCGAATCCGGCCAGCTACTGGTGCTGCGGCATCAACAGGCCGTGACGGTGCACGCACCCGGCGCGGCGCACGTGTTGTTGCTGGGCGGGGCCCGGCTGGATGGGCCCAGGCACGTCTGGTGGAATCTGGTGTCAAGCTCGCGCGAGCGCATCGAGCAGGCCAAACGCGACTGGCGTGACGGACGTCTCGGTCGGGTACCCGGCGACGAGGAGTTCATTCCATTACCGAGTGAGCCCGCTGTGCAATCTCGTCCGGTCGACTATCCTTAGTCTTGCCAGCTGCCATCGCCGCCCCGTTGCCATGAGTGCGCACACTCTGACCGCACGATCGCCCGCCTCGCCGACGCCGGCATCCGCCGTTCGACACGAACCGCCGGTTCTGCTGGCCGATCTTTTCAAGATCGGCATCGGCCCGTCCTCGTCGCACACGGTCGGACCGATGAAGGCCGCGGGCATGTTTCTGCAACACCTGCAGGGGCACTTCAGTGCAGTGCAGCGCGTGGTCGCCACGGCCTACGGCTCGCTCGCCTGGACCGGCAAGGGCCACGCGACCGACAAAGCGCTGGTGCTCGGTCTGGCTGGAGAGCGCGCCGATGTCATCGACCCGGACCTGATGGATCAGAAGCTCCAGGTGATCCTCAGCGAGCGCAGGCTGCGGCTGCCTGACGGCCGCGCGATCGCGTTCGACGCCGCCACTGACATCGTGTTCAACACCGAGCGCAGCTTTCAGCGCCATCCGAACGCCATGACCTTCGAAGCCTTCGACACCGACGGCCGCAGTCTGCTGCAGGAGTTGTGGTTTTCGGTGGGCGGCGGCTTCATCGAGCAGGACGGCGCGCAGGCCGCGCGCGGCGATTACCCGGCCGTGCCATTTGCTTACACCAGTGCCGCCACCCTGCTGGCCCTCGGATCCTCCGGCAAGCTGTCCATAGCCGACATGGTATTCGCGAACGAGACCAGCGCGCATCCCGACAGCGAACTGCACGCAACCATCGAACGGATTGCGGCGGCTATGCATGCCTGCATCGATCGGGGTCTGTCGCGCGAAGGCCCTCTGCCCGGCGCTCTGAAGATCAAGCGGCGCGCCAAGGGGCTGCATGACAAGGCCCAGGCGGCCCGCCACAGCAGCAATCGCGCTGGGCTTGATGCGATGAACTATGTCTCGGCGTTCGCCATAGCCGTCAATGAAGAGAATGCCTGCGGTGGCCGCGTGGTGACCGCACCGACCAACGGTGCCGCCGGCGTGGTACCGGCGGTACTGCGCTATTACCGTGACTTCTGCACACCATCAGACCGGCGCGGCGTAGTCAATTTCTTCCTCGCGGCCACCGCGATCGGCGGCATCATCAAACGCAACGCATCGATCTCCGGTGCCGAGATGGGTTGCCAGGGTGAGGTCGGCTCCGCCGCAGCCATGGCGGCAGCCGGGCTTGCGGCCGCGCTCGACGGCAGCAACGAGCAGATCGAGAATGCCGCCGAAATTGCACTCGAGCATCACCTCGGAATGACTTGCGATCCGATCGGCGGGCTGGTGCAGATACCCTGTATCGAACGCAACGCCTTTGGGGCTATCAAGGCAGTCAACGCCGCGTCGATGGCTCTGCACGGCGACGGCACGCATCGTGTATCGCTTGACCAGGCGATCGAGACACTGCGACAGACCGGCACCGACATGCAATCCAAATACCGCGAAACCTCGCGCGGCGGCCTAGCCGTCAATGTGCCGGAATGCTGACGGTGGCCGATGATGCTGCCGGCGCGCACCGCGATCGGCAACTGCTCGACGCCAATCGATGCTTCTACGACTCACTCTGGTCCGGCGCCCGGCTGGTCGAAGCGCGGCGATTCAACACCTGGCCGCTAGTGCATTCGCTGCTGCCAGGTTCGCAGCGCCAGCTGGAGGTGGCACCAGGGCTGCGTCCGCGCCTGCCGCTCGATCACACGCGCTTCGTTGATATCAGTCTGCCAGCACTGCGAACGCTACGCTCGCGCGGCGCCAGCGCCATGCTCGGGATGGTGTCGGCGCTGCCGTTTGCGAGCGCTGCATTCGACCTGGTCTGTACCCTGGATATTGTCGAGCACGTCGACGATGACGAGGCGGCGCTGGCGGAAATCGCGCGCGTGGCCGCGCCAGGCGCCACGTTGCTGCTGTCGGCCCCGCTGCATCCCGAGCGCTGGACGGCGTTCGACGATTTCGTCGGCCACCGGCGTCGGTATGAGCCGGCGAAACTGTCCGCCAAGCTCGCACAGCACGGCCTGATCATCGAGCGCAGTGCGGTGTACGGCATGCAGCCGCGCTCCTCGCGGCTGCTGGATCTGGGCATGTGGTGGCTGACCCACCACCGAGAGCGTGCGCTGTGGTGGTACAACCGCGTATTCATGCCGCTCGGCCTACTGATGCAGAGCGATCTGGTGCTCGAGCCCGGCATGATCGACCTGAGCTCGGTCGATGAGGTACTGCTGGTTTGCCGCAAGCGCGGCGGCGAGACCGCCGCCGCGCTGCATTAATCGCCGTTACATCCGCAGGCTCGCCGTGATGCCGAAGGTACGCGGCCGGAAGGTGTAGTTGTTGTACTGCGCCCCCGGCGGCGGATAGGTCGGATTGTTGCCGTCGGTGAAAGTGCGCTCGTAGTTGGTCGTGGTATGCGAGTTCAGCAAATTGTCGATAAAGAACGACGCCTCCCAGCCGTTGAAGGTCGTGCCGGTACGAAACTGCAGAAACTTGGTGGACGACACCGTATAGGACAGCGGCGTCGGGAAGGCAGTGTATTGCGATGAGCGCGGGTCCTGGATCGCCGCCAACCATGGATTGCGGCTGGTGTATTCATAATCGAAGCGCAAGAAGCTGTTGTGATCACGCAGCATGAAGTTGTACTGCGCACCGAAAGTGACGTTCCAGGGCGGATTGGTGCCCGGGCTGCCATTGATCGCCGCCTGACCGGAGATCGCATCGCCGTCGATGGCCAGGAAGTTCTTGGAATCCGCCACGTAGCGAGCCGAGGTGTAGCCGACGGCCGCATCGAGGGTCATCGGGCCCAATGCCGCGTCGGCCTGCAAATCAAAGCCCTTGGCGACCGCATGGCCCAGGTTGTCGGTGAACTGCAGGCCGCACGAGCCGGCAACGAACACATTCTGCTGAATGCCGTTCCAGCGGATGTAGTAGACGCTGCTGGCCAGTTTCAGCACGTTGTTGAAATTGTTCTTGGCGCCGATCTCGTAGCTCTGGGTCGAATCGGATTTGTAGGTCAGCGGCGCCTCGCCGCTGCTGTAGCCCTCTGCAACCAGATCATCGTGACAGAAGGACGGCAACGGTGCGTTGGCGCCGCCCTCGCGAAAGCCCTTGGCATAGGTAGCGTAGAACAGATGATTCGGCGTCATCTGATACGCGATGCCTATCTTCGGCGTGAACGGTGTCTCGGCCTGTGACGCGGTCAACGGACCGGTGGGGCCGTAGTTCTGCGGGCCATCGGCAGCACTGTAGATATCGAACGAGGTGCGCGCCACGCGCCCGCCGAGTGTCAACTTCAGCTGATCGGTGATGCCGTAGGTCACCTCGCCGAAGCCGGCCAGCTGGTGATCATGTGAGATCGCCAGGTTGTAGTAGGAGTCGCCGTTGGGTAGCAGTGGCACGCCATAGATATCCTCGACGTCCAGCCCATACACGGACAGCAGCAGCGAGTCGGCCATCGGGTCGTAGATCTGTTCCAGGCTCAATTCCCGGCTGGCCTGGAAGAACGCGCCCACTGTCCAGGTCCAGCGGCTGGTCGGATCGTTCGACTGCAGGCGTATCTCCTGCGTGAAACTGCGCTGCTGGTTCTTGACGCTCGCCGGCGCGCGATAGTCCTCCTCACCGGGCGGCAGGTGCACACCGTTCTCGTCGATCAGCGGGTAGAACGCCGGCGGGGTCAAGATCTGCTCGGGTGAATTGGGCCAACCGATCGTCTGGTAGTAGCTCAGGTTGTAGTCGGTGCCTTCATAACCCGTGACCTCGTCGCGCACGTAGTACGAGGTGTTGGAGACCAGCCGCGCAGGACCGAAGTCAGCCTCGATCTTGAGGGCCGGCAGGTAGAAGCGGTCGGGTACCGGTATCCGATCCGGGTCGGCGTTGTGGAACACGCCGTCGTTCGGATTGGAATACGCCGGCCAGTAGGTGGAGACGTCGTGCTCCTGGCGATTCTGGTAGAAGATGCTCGGCGTGACCGACACGGTATCAAATGGCTTCCACAACGCGGCCAGCCGCAGCACCAATGTCTGGCCGTGGTTGGAATTGCTGTCAACCACGGCGCCAGTCGTGGGATCCACGCGGTCGATCCAGCCGCCGTCGCGCCGGAACCAGACACTGGCGCGATAGCCCAGGGTGTTGTCGATGATCGGGCCGCCATGCGCGATGCCGAGCTCGTAGCTCGGTTCACCATCCTGCGTGAACGACACCTCGCTGCGAGCGTAGGTGCTGTCCTTGGTAACGCTGGGCTGGGTCAAGATGTAGCGCACCGTACCGCCCTCCGAGCCGGCGCCAAACAGCGTGCCCTGCGGCCCGCGCAGCACTTCGACGCGATCCAGGTCGAAGGTTTTGGGCAGCGTATCGTCCGGATTGAATCCCAGCGATCGCATCTGGATTGGTGTGTCGTCGATATAGATTCCGGTAGTGCCGGCGCCGCCGGATGAGGAAATGCCGCGGATCGAGATCGCGTTGGTGCCGGTCTGGTCGATCGACACACCCGGGGTGAAGCGCACGATGTCGGTGAAGTCCTTGATGCCCTTCTGGTCCATGTCCTCCTGGGTAAAGGCGCTGACGCTGACCGGCACGCGGCTGAGGGATTCCTCGTGGCGCGTGGCCGTCACCACGATTTCCTTGAGGCCGCCAGTCTCCACCGCCTGACTCTCGTCTGACGAGGCGGCGTCCTGACCGAGCGCGACTCCGCCGGCCGAAATGGCCAGGGACAAGCCGAGCAGCGTGCGCTTCAGTACGCGCACGACGGCAGTTGTGGTCGGTGTCATGACAAGATCCCCCTTGAAGTTCTTCCGGTTAGCTCATGAATGCAGCACCACAGCCGCATCCGCCCCCCAGCTGACGAACACTTCGTCGCTCCAGTCGATCGACCATTCCGACGTGCGTCGTTCGTTCTGCGAAAACACGGTCACTACTTTACCGGTCGGGGTGCGGATGCGATACGTGGATCGATTCCCAAGATAGCCAAGCTCCCAGACCGTTCCGCGCAGCTGATTGATGCGGGCACCATTGTTGGACTGCTTGCTCAGGCGGATCTTCTCCGGGCGCAGCGCCACCCATACTCGCTGCCCCACGCTGAAGCGTCCAACGTCATCCACCAGCAGATCGCAGCCCGTTTCCTGGCATTGAACGGTAATCAAGCCCGGTTCACAGGCGCTGACGGTGCCCTCGAACAGATTGGTGGTGCCGACGAAGTCGGCGACGTAGCGCGTGCTCGGAAATTCGTAGATCTGCGACGGCGTGCCGACCTGCAGCACCTTGCCGCGCTCCATGACCGCGATTCTGGTCGCCAGTGCCATGGCCTCGTCCTGATCGTGGGTGACGACAATGAACGTGATGCCGAGCTGGTACTGCAGATCCATCAGCTCGAACTGGGTCTGCTCGCGCAACTTCTTGTCGAGTGCCGACAACGGTTCATCCAGCAGCAACAGCTTCGGGCGGCGGATCAATGCGCGCGCCAGCGCCACCCGCTGGCGCTGGCCACCGGACAGCTGGTGCGGCTTGCGTTGCGCCAGCGCCCCCAGCTGCACCATATCAAGGGCTTCCTGAATGCGCTTATGTCGGGCGGCACGGTCGAGCGGCAGGCGCTTGATGCCATAGCCGACGTTGGCCTCGACCGTCATGTGCGGGAACAAGGCGTAAGACTGAAACATCATGTTGACCGGCCGCTCGTGTGGCGGCACATCGCTCATCTCCACCCCGTCGATCGAGATCCTGCCACTGCTCTGTCGGGCGAAGCCTGCCAGCATGCGCAGCAGCGTGGTCTTACCGCATCCCGAAGCACCCACGAGCGCGAACATCTCGCCCTTGAAGATGCTCAGGTGGACGTTGTCCACGGCGGCGAAGCTGCCGTACGACTTGCTGACGTTATCGATGACGATCTGCGGGGTCGCAGTTGGATCGAGCCAGGGGCGATCGGCAACGGGTTTGAGTGGGCTGGCGATCATGCTGGCGCGAGTCCTAGAAGTCCGCCGGCGGCGTCGCACGCCGCCGTTCGGGCGCAAAGAACGGCCGCTCGACCACGCGCGCGCGCGCCATGCGGCGCTGCCACACTAACTCGCGGTTCAGGTAGATCTCGGCCCAGATCGTGCTGCCGGTCTGCATGTTCGATGCATCGACCATGGCCAAGGCGATATTGCGCTTGCAAGTCGGCGACCAGGTCGCCGAGGTCACGGCACCGACCGCGTGCTTGCCGGAACGCTGCGTATATAGCAATGCATTGTGCGCCGGCTTGTTGCCATCGATGTCCAGACCGACCAGGCGCCGCCGCGGCCCCCGAGCCTGCTCGGCCAGCAGCGCACGCCGCCCAGTGAAGTGCCCTTTATTGAAGTCGACCAACCAACCCAGGCCCAGTTCGATCGGCGAGCGTTCGCTGCCGACGTGCAGCGTGCGCTCGCTGGAAACGAAATCGACGTTCGGCATCAAAAATCCGGCCTCGATGCGCGCCATGTTGAGCGCGCGCGAGCCAATCGGCCGGATGGTGCAATCGCGACCGGCGTGCATCAGCCCATCCCAGACCGCTTCGGCATCTTCCGGGTGCATCCATAGCTCGTAACCCAGATCGCCGGTGAATCCGGTGCGCGAGACCATCAGCTCGCCGGCGACATCGTGCGCTGCCGGCAATGCGAAGTGCCCAATTTCGAACGGCTTGAGCTGCTCGATACCTTGAAGGCCGAAATTCTTCAGCACCGCGCAGGCCGTCGGTCCCTGCAGCGCCAGCGCCGCGACGTCGGCGGTGACCTCGGCAATCTGCACATCGAAGCCGACGCTCGACGCCAGCAGCCAGTCCAGTTGGCGCTCGCCGGTGCACAGCCGGTACTCGCTATCGGCAAGCCGGAACACCGTGCCATCATCGATCAAGTGACCCTCATCGTCGCACCAGACGCTGTAGGCGACGCGCTTGATCCGAAGCTTGCCAAGGTCGCGGGTCATCAGCCGATTCAGATAACGCAACGCGTCGGTGCCTGCGATCCGGTATTTCACCATCGGCGTCAGATCATAGAGCGTCGCGGCGTTGCGAATCGCAAAATATTCCTGTTCGACAAACGTGAATACGTCGACCGTGGTGTAGCCGGCCCACGGCACGAAACTGTCGACCTGGGACAACGCCCTGGCGCGCTCGTGAAACGGCGTTTTCAGCAGCGGTTGACGGTAGTGCGGCTGACTTTCGGTAAGCATCGCTTCAGGCCGCCTCGCGCAGCAGTTCGCGCGCGGCATTGCGGCCCGCCACGCCCATGACGCCGCCGCCGGGATGACAGCCGGCGCCGCACAGGTACAGTCCGCTCATCGGTGTGCGGTACTGCGCGGCTCCCGGCACCGGCCGCACCATGAAGAACTGGTCGAGCGCCAGTTCGGCGTGATGCCAGTGGCCGCCGCTGATGCGAAATTGCCGCTCGATGTCCGCCGGGGTTAGCAGTTCGGCCGCTTCGATGCCGGCACGCAGTCCGGGCGCGCACTGCTCCAACGTCTCGATGACCAGCTGCGTAAAGCGGGCACGCTCGTGCTGCCAGCCGCCCACGAGCTGGTAAGGCACGTACTGCACCAGCGCCGAGAGCACGTGCTTGCCGGCAGGCGCCAGCGCCGGGTCGCTGACGCTCGGCACGGTAACCTCGATGATCGGCTGGGCCGAGAACTCGCCGTACTTGGCATGATTGAAGGCGCGTTCGATGTAATCCAGCGACGGCGCCAACAGCAGCCGCCCGAGCAGCCGCTGAGGTGCCACGCCGCTGAACTGCGGCAGCCGGTCCAGCGCCAGGTGCAGCTTGGCGGTGACGCCGCCCGCGCGCAGGTTGGTGATGCGGCGCACGAATCCGGCATCGAGGTGCTCACTGCCGAGCAGCTTGAGGAAGGTGGTCTTGGGGTCAGCGTTGGAAATGACCTGGCGCGCCTGCAGCTGCTCGCCCGAGGCCAGCACCACGCCGCTGGCGCGGTCGTCGTCGATCAAAATCCGATCGACCAGCGTGCCGGTCCGAATCTGCCCGCCGGCGGCGAGCACCGCGGCCGCCAGCGCCTGTGACACCGCGCCGATGCCGCCGATCGGTTGCGCCAGCGCCGACACGCTGCGCACTTCGGCTGCGGTGCGGTACAGCAGTGGCAGCACGCTACCGGGTGATCGCGGTCCCAGATTGGCCCCCAGTACCGCGTCGAACCCCAGCGCCCCCTTGAGTAGCGGTGTCTCGAACTGCTCGTCGAGCAGATCCTGCACACACATGCCGCCGATGCGCAGCAGCTCGCGCATGTCGCGGCGCCCGAGCCGCCGCAGGCGCCATCCCAGACGCAGCCACGACCAGCGGTCCTGCCAGGAATCGGTCCCCAGACGCGGCGGGGTAGCCTCGAGCATCGGTTGCAGTGCCGCACCCAGCCGCTGCAGCCGCTGCTGGAAGGACGGATAGGCGGCCGCATCGGCCGCGCAGCAACTGGCCAACTCGCTGCCGTTGCCCGTATCGAGCGCCAGCGGCAGCTGCTCGGGCGCAATCGCAGTGGTGGGCAAATGCGCGGCCGCCATGCGCAGACCACGCGCATCCAGCCCGAGTTCGCGCATCAGCGACCCGGGCATCAGATGCAATAGATGCGCGCACGCCGATACTTTGAAGCCAGGCGAGAACTCGCGCGTGACGGCCGCCCCGCCGACCTGCTCGGCGGCCTCCAGCACCAGCACCGAGCGCCGGGCCCGCGCCAGGTAGGCGGCACACACCAGCCCATTGTGTCCGCCGCCGATGACGATGCAGTCGTACATGCTTTAGTGCGCCCGTCCGAGATCGCGCAGTATCGCACCGGCGGCATTCGCCCCCGGCGCGCCCATGACCCCGCCGCCCGGGTGGGTGCTGGAACCGCACATGTACATGCCGCGTACCGGCGCGCGGTACTGTGCATAGCCCGGAATCGGCCGGTTAAACAGCAGCTGATCAAAAGTCAGCTCGCCCTGGAAGATGTTGCCCTCGGTCAGTCCGACTTCGTTCTCCAGATCCCAGGGGGTGCGGATCTCCGCGTGCAGGATCAGATCCTTGAAGTCGGGACTGTGGGCGCCGATGGTGTCGATCACGGTTCGGCCGAAGGCTTGGCGTCGGGCGTCGTTCCATTCACCCTCGGCCAAACGGTACGGGCAATATTGCACGAACACCGACATGTAGTGCTTGCCGCTGGGTGCCATGGTGGGATCGATCTGGGTCGGAATAAGCATATCGATATAGGGCGCGCGCGACCAGCGACCTTCCTTCCAGTCATCGTAGGCCCGCTCCATCATGTCGATGCTGTCGGTCACGTGCATGTCGCCGCGAATGCTGGGTGAGCCGTGCGGAATGGCGGGAAAGTGCGGCAGTGCGTCGAGCGCGATGTTGAGCTTGCCCGAGGAGCCGCGGATCTTGAAGTTTCGAACTTGCGACAGGAACTCAGGCGCCAGGTCGTTGGCGTCCATGACCTCGAGGAAGGTCCGGCGTACGTCCAGGTTCGATACCACGATGCGGGCACGCAGCTCCTCGCCGCTGTCGAGCACCACGCCGTCGGCGCGGCCGTTGCGCACCAGGATGCGCTCGACCGGCGCAGCGCTGCGCACTTGGCCGCCGCTGGCCTGTAACGACGCCGCCAGCGCCTGGGTCACCGCTCCCATGCCGCCGCGCGCGAATCCCCAGGCACCGACCGCGCCGTCGATGTTGCCCATGTAATGATGCAGCAACACATAAGCGCTTCCCGGGGAGCGCGGACCGAGAGCGGTGCCGATGATCGAGCTGCCGGCCAGATGCGCCTTGACGATGTCGCTCTCGAAGTACTGATCGAGAAAATCCGCGCAGCTCATGGTCCAAAAGCGCACCGTGTCGTACATGCGCTGCTCACCAAGCTGATGGAAGTGCTTGGCCAGATACAGCAGCTCCATCAGGTCGCGCGGTTTGAACGAGGTCGGATCCGGCGGCTCGCGCAGCAGTAGCGGCTTGATGAAGCGGCATTGCCGCAGCATGTCGCGCAGGTAGCGCTCGTAACTCTCGGCATCGCGGCGCGAGTGGCGCGCGATCTCGCGCCGCAATGCATCGTGATTGTCGTACAGCGCCAGGTGACCGCCGTCGCGCATCATGGTGCAGCCGCCCTCGTACGGAATGATCTGCAACCCGTACGCCGGCAGGTTCAGGTCACGGATGATCTCGGTGCGCAGCAGACTGCAGACATAGGAGCAGTTCGAGTAGGTGAAGCCGTCGTACAGGCGGCGACTAACCGCCGCGCCGCCTATATAGGCATTGCGCTCCAGCACCAGCACTTTGAGACCGGCGCGCGCCAGATAGCAGGCAGCCACCAGCCCATTGTGACCGGCACCGACGATGATCGCGTCGTGCCGTCCGTTGCCTCCCCCACCCATTGGCTGCCCCCCGCCGGAATCCTGCAGCCTCAGGCCGGCATCTTGCGCGACTTGCCCAGGGTTTCCAGGGTCCGGTCGATGGCTATTTCGAACGCCGCCAGCGTGTCGCGCAGGCAGGAGTCGTCGTGCGCCGCGCAGATGAACCACGGCTCGCGCGAGTCCGGCTCGCACAGCACGCGCTCATCGTGCAATACCCGGGCGGCAGAGTCGTAAAAGCTGTAGTCACTGCTCTTCCAGTCGCGGTAGGTGCGCGGAGGCTCGTGCGCGAAGTACAGTCCGCCCATCGACGGGTGTCCGACAAAGCTGTGAGCGATGCCGCGCGCCTTCAGGATCACGCTCATGCCGGCGCGCAGGCGGTTACCGTACTGCGCAACCCGCTCCAGCGCATCGGTCTGCTCGAGGATTTCGAGCGTCTTGTCTGCTGCCGCCAGCGACACCGGATGCGCCGTGTAGGTGCCGCCGTGCGCCACGCCGCGTCCGATCTTGCGCATAATCTCCTCGCGGCCGGCGAGCACCGAGATCGGATAGCCGTTGCCGATGGCCTTGGCGAACGTGCACAGGTCGGCACGCACGCCGTACAGCTCTTGCACGCCGCCGCGGGCGACGCGAAAGCCGCTCTTGACCTCGTCGATGATCATCACCACGCCGTACTTGTCGCACAGCTCGCGCGCCGCGCGTACGTAGGCCGGATCGGCTGCGATTCCCAGGCAGTTGCCCATGATCGGTTCGACCAGCAGGCAGGCGATCGAGCCGGCGTGGCGCTTGAACACGTCCTCGAGCTGATTGGCGTCGTTGGCCTGGACAAAATGTGCGAAGTTGCGCGTGCTGAGCGGTACGCCCTCGCTGTAGGGGTACACCACCGGGTCGCCGACCTGGCTCCACTTGTCCATCGGCGTGTACCACATCGCCGCATCGAACAGACCGTGGTAACTGCCCTCGAGAATGACGTAGTCATCCTTGCCGGTATAGGCGCGGGCCAGCCGCAGGGCCGCCATGACCGCTTCGGTGCCGGAGTTGGAGAAGCGCACCAGCTCGGCTGCCGGCACCATGCGAGCGATGCGCTCGGCCACGCGATACTCGCACTCGGTGGACAGCGCAAACACGCCGCCGACCTCCATGCCCTCGCGGGCCGCCTGGTCCACCCGCGGATCGGCAAAACCGAGAATGGCCGGGCCATAACCCAGCCGATAATCGACGTAGACGTTGTCGTCCAGATCGGTGATGCGCGCGCCGCGGCCGTGCTTCACATAGATGGTGCGCTGCTCGCCCCAGAAGCGGAAATTGGATGCCACCCCGAGCGGCATGCGCTTGATTGCGCGCTGAAAATGTTCGTGATTTTTGTCGAGCGTCCGGGCCATGGCTGCACTCCGCGGGAGCCGGGGTTCAATGCGGCACCGTAGCACCGTTATGCGGGTCAGTCTATATGAACATATAAACTTCGTGTAGAATTAAACGGCCATATAAGCGATCCGCCGATGGCCCGGGAGGCCCGATGAACACTTCAGCTGCGCCCTCGGCGGAGCCGACGCTTGCTCCTGTGCCCCGCGCACTGCCGGCGTGGGCCTACAATCATCCGGAGATGACCCGGCTCGAGTACGAGCGCATCCTCAAGCCAAGCTGGCAGATCGTCTGTCATCTTAGCAACATCCCCAAACCCGGCGACTACGTAACGCTCGATCTCGGTAGCGACAGCGTGGTGGCGGTGCGCGCTGGCGATGGCAGCGTGCACGCGTTTCACAATGTCTGCCGGCATCGCGGGGCCCGACTGCTCGAGGGTGCGGCCAATTGCCGCAACTACATCACCTGTCCCTATCACGGCTGGTCCTATCGGCTGTCCGGGGAGCTCGCCGCCGTCACTCAGAAGGAAACTTTTCCTGGGCTCGATCGGGCGCATTACGCCCTCAAGCCGGTGCGTAGCCAACTGCTGCTGGGGTTCGTGTTCGTGAATCTGGGCGGCTCGCCGCTGCCGCTGGAGCAGATCTGGGGCAAGTTTCTCGGCGAGTTCGTCCCGCATCGCTTCGAGGACATGGTTCCGTTTGGCAATTTCTACGTCGAACACTGGGACTGCGACTGGAAGGTCGCCATGGACAATTATCTCGAGTCCTATCACGTTCCGATCGGCCATCCAGGCCTCAATCGCCTGTTCACACCCGACTACGACGATCAGGTCAATCTGCCGACCGGTGTAGCGCGTGGCATCAGCTGGCTGCGTGAGCGCGATTCAGCGCGCTGGAGCGAGCGCATGTACCAGCACATGGTCGCAGGCGTGAGTCAGGATCTGCCCGAACAGCACCGCAAACGCTGGAGTTTCTACAGCATGCTGCCCAACCTGGGCATCGACGTGTTTCCCGATCAGATGGATTTCTTCCAGGTGCTGCCGCGCGGACCGGGCAAATGCACTATCCGCGGGGCTTCTTATGCGCTGCCGGATGAGCGGCGCGAGATGCGCGTGGTGCGCTACCTCAGCACGCGCATCAATCGGCAGGTGCAGCGCGAGGACGAATTTCTTTGCCGACGCGTGCAGCAGGGGCTGGCTTCCGCCAGCTACGAGCCCGGCCCGCTCTCGCGCCTGGAGAATTGCATGCTGGAGTTCCACGAGCTGCTGCGTGCGCGCATTCCCGAGGTGCGGCAAGCCGCTGCCCCGGCACGCTTTGCCTGAAGCGCAGCGTTACGGCGCATGCTCCGGCAGCGTCGGGATCGCCGGCAGCAGCGCCGTGATCGACTGACGGAACTGCGCCAGCGGACCGTTGACCGGCATTGTGTCCGCGGTCTCGTCCGGCGCCCCGGCCAGCCCGGTCTGGGTGGATTCCGCCAGCGCGATCTCCTGCTGCAACCAGGCATTGATCTGCCGCTGCCAGCCACCCAGTGCGGTCCCGCGACGAGTCGAGCGGTAGTCGAAGCGCTGGATCCGACAGCGACCGGGGGCCACCGGGATGACCTGCAGAACCAGCGCGGCGTCGCGCCGCACTTCGATCAGCTGATTGGGCGGCAGGAACTGGCGCTGCGCCAGCGGCGCTTCCAGCCAGCGCTCCACGATCAGCTTCCAGTCGGCGGCTACTTCGACCCGATGCATGCCGGCCGGCAGTAGCCGCTCGAATGCATCCCAGTCGACCTCCTGCACTACGCCCTCGCCCGCGAGTGCCGCTGGGGCGATGGCACGCGCGGTGGCGGCCCGAACCAGAATCAACTGCCCCCACTGCGTCAGTTCCAGCGCGCTCAGATCCCCCGGCGTATCGCCATCCACCAGCCGTCCGTCCAGCCGATAGGTCAGGCTGTGCGAGGCACAGTGGATTGCACCATCAAAGTGGCCGCTGCGCGCGATCACCAGCGCATGCGGCCGGCGGCGGCAGGCATTGCGAAACGCCCGCAGGCGCGCGCGCTCATCGCGTACCACCATGGCGCGCTCGGTGGCCAGATCGCCGCCGAGAAAATCCCCAAGCTCGGGCAATTCGGCATTGTGACCGAGCAACTGCCACGCCGGACGCAGCAGTCGTTCGCGCTCGGCGCCCAACAGCGCGGCGTTGGAGTACGCCCAGGCCGGCAGGCGTGCACCTGACACTCCCGGGGGATGCACGAGCGGAATCAGGCCGGGATGCGGCGCACCCTCGGGCGCCGGCTCCGGCAGCACCACGGCGACCGGGCGGTCCTGCTCGAGCGCCACCGACTCGCCAGCGGCATCGGCAACGGCGGCGCCAAATTGCCCCGGAAACACTGAGCGCAGATAGGCCAGTGAACGCTGGCGGAAGGCCGGGCGGTCAATACTGGCCTCGCTCTGAAATGCGATGTTCTGCCACAGGATTTCAAGCACGCCGATCAACCCAAGGCCGACGCCGTCGGCGTCCAGATGGCGGGCGCCGCGCTCGGCGATCAGCCGCTCGATCAGCTCGCGTACCAGCGCGGCAAACTCCTCGTCCTTCTTGCCGCAGATATCGTAGTACTCCTGGCGCGAGCTGGCCTCGCCCCAGAACGAGTACCACACCGAAACCTTGCGCGGGCTGGCGATATCGGCGTCCAGGTATAGATCCACCAGCAACTCCAGTGCCCGCACCGGTGCATGCCGCAGCTGCGACACCGGCCGCAATACCCGCTCCTCGAACTCGGTCGCCAGGTACTCGAGCGATGCCACTAGCATCGCCGCCTTGGAATCGAAGTAGAAGCGCACGATGCCCGGCGACAAATCGGCGATCGCGACCACCTTCTCGACCGTGGTACGCGATGGTCCGTGGATGTGCAGCGCCGAAATGCAGGCGTCGATCAGGCGTTGGCGCTGGCGGCTGCGGGTGGCGCGGCCGTGCGCGGCGCCGGCATCTTTCGACGAATTCGTCGGTCGCGGTCGTGACACCGGTGTAGTTTATCGCGCACAATAGTCCACAGGGGTAGATTCCTGCGCGACTGATGAAACTGCTCGACCGCCCGGGCCGCTGGCTCATCATCCTGCCGCCGCTGCTGTTCCTGCTGATCTTCTTCCTGATCCCGTTTGCGTTCGCCTTCAAGATCAGCTTCGCCGATGCCGCACCGCACGTGCCGCCGTTCACCGACGTCTTTAGCCGCAGTGCCGATCAGCACCTGCATCTGCAAATCAGTCTGGCCAACTATCAGTACCTGTTCACCGACGACGTCTACGGGGTGGCGTATCTATACTCGCTCAAGACCGCGTTCTTCTCGACGCTGATCTGCCTCGCCTTGGGATACCCGATGGCGTATGCGATCGCGCGTGCGTCCAAGTCGACGCAGAACGTGCTGCTGCTGATCATCATCCTGCCGTTCTGGACCTCGTTTCTGTTACGTGTCTACGCGCTCGAAGGGATCATCCGCGACAACGGGCTGCTGAACACGCTGCTGCTGCACCTGGGTTTGATCCACGAGCCGCTGCGCATCATGCGCACGACGCTGGCAGTGTATTTGGGCATCATCTACTCGTATCTGCCCTTCATGGTGCTGCCGCTGTTCGCGACGCTTGAAAAGCTCGATCGCTCGTTGCTGGAAGCCGCCGCCGACCTCGGCAGTCCGCCGTGGAAGGTGTTCCTGGATGTCACGCTGCCATTGTCGATTCCAGGAGTCATCGCCGGCTCGATGCTGGTGTTCATTCCAGCGGTCGGCGAATTCGTGATTCCGTCGCTGCTCGGCGGCCCGGACAATTTGATGATCGGGCGCGTGCTGTGGGATGAGTTCTTCGGCAATCATGACTGGCCGGTCGCCGCCGCGGTCGCGATCGCGTTTCTGCTGCTGCTGGCCGGGCCGATTGCGATCTATCAGTACTACAACGTCAAGCAGCTCGAGGCCTGACCGGCCATCATGGAACACCGCTACTCGCCGCTGCTGTTGACCGTGCTGTGCGTTGGAGTGGCGATTCTGTACCTGCCGATCCTGGTGCTGATCGCGTTCTCGTTCAATGCCTCGCCGCTGGTCAACGTCTGGGGCGGATTCTCCACTGCCTGGTATTTGCAGCTGTTGCACGACCGCCAGCTGCTGCAGGCGGCGCTGCTGTCGCTGGAAGTGGCGTTCACCGCTTCGACAGCCGCGGTCGTGCTGGGGACCATGACCGCGATCGCACTGGTGCGGTTTTCGAAGTTCCGCGGGCGATTGCTGCTGACCGGCATGGTGAACGCGCCGCTGGTGATGCCCGAGATCATCACCGGCATCACTCAGCTGCTGCTGTTCGTATCGATGTTCCAGATGTTCTCGTGGCCTCACCGGGGGTTCACCACCATCGTCATATCGCACGTGGCCTTCTGCTGCGCCTATGTCACCATCACGGTGCAGTCACGGCTGCAGAGCGCCGACCGCTCGCTCGAGGAGGCGGCGATGGATCTGGGATCGGGGCCGGCTCGGGCCTTCATCGAGATCACATTGCCGATCCTGGCACCGGCGATCCTGTCGAGCTGGCTGCTGAGCTTTACCTTGTCGCTCGACGATCTGGTGATCTCCAGCTTCGTCTCCGGGCCCGGCGCCAGTACGCTGCCGATGGTCATTTTCTCCAAGGTCAAGCTCGGAGTCAGTCCCGACGTCAACGCACTCGCAAGCCTGATCATCTGCGCAGTCGGCGTCGGCGTGATCATCGCCGGCTATATGATGCGGCGCGCCGACCAGCGCCGTGCATCGGAGATGCAGCTGGCCGAACGCTGACGAGTGGGTGATCCGCTATGCCGGCGCCGCAGTCAGGTAGCGCGGATCATGGGCCGCGCGCCCGAAGATACGGCGCACCAGCGGCTCGAACTCCGCCAGCGGCTTGCTCGGATAGTCCGGATCGAACGACACCTGATCCCAGCGCTCGCAGAACGCAGCGCAGGCTGCATACCACGGGTGAGCGCGATGGCGATCGCGCGCGTTGCGATTGCCGCCGAGGTGATGCACGTAATAATAATTCTGGAACAGTCCGTGCTGTTCGACGATCCAGGCGACTTCCTCGCGCACGTAGGGGCGGATCACCGCAGCGGCGAATTCCGCATGGTTGTAGGGCGCTAGCTCATCGCCGATATCGTGAATCAGCGCTGCCAGAACCAGCTCGTCATCGGCGCCGTCGTTGGCGGCGCGCGTGGCGGCCTGCAGCGAATGACCCAGCCGGCTCACCGGGTAGCCTTCCAGCGAGTGATCGAGATGCCGCAGCGACTCCAGAATGCGATCTGCCAAGGCGAGTGCGTAGCGGCGCTCGGACCGATCCAGCAGCAGGTAGTCCTCGCGCGTGCCGTCCTGCATCCGACGAAAACTCACCATCTCGCTCATAACGTGCACTCCTGCGATCCGGCCGCCCGCCGCCGCAGCACCCGATAGCGGCTGCGCGGACCGTCGATATCGATGTAACAGCCCTGCAGATGGCGCAGTCCTTCCGCCGGATCAAAGCCGGTGCGCCCATGCAGCAGACGCCGATTATCCATCATCAGCAGCTCGCCCGGCTGCAGCAGAAAGCGGATCTCGAACTGCGGCGAGCGCAGCAGATGATCAAACGTCTGCCGGGCCCGGTAGTAGCGATCCAACGCCGCCGGCGGCTGCAGCGGCACAAAATCGAGCCGCGGGCTGAAATGGATCGCCTGCACGCGGCCGGCAGCATCCAGTTCAATTGGAGCCGCGCTTGCCACCAGCTCGGTGTCGGCATCGCGGTAGCGAAATCGCACCGCGGTATGCGCCAGCACGCCGAATGCCTCGGGATCGAGCTCGCGCAGTGCCGCCGCGGCCGCGAATCCATCCACCAGTGTCGACAGGCCGCCGGCGGTCTCATTGACCAGGCAGTGCAGCAGCTGCACTCCTGGCACCGGCCAGCGGTAGGGATTGTCAGTGTGCGCATCCAGCGGCACCGCGGTGTAGGCCAGATCGCTGGCCTGAGGCGTGGAGCGCACCTCGAACAGCTCGCCAAAGTTGGTCACGCGGACGAAGCCGAAGGTCGTTGCGACCCGCAGAATCGCTCTCGGCTCGGTCGGCACCTGCGAGAAGATGATGAAGCCATGCTCCAGGAATCGCGTCAGCCAGGCGAGGAGCTCCGGCTCCGACGCCGGATCACTCCAGCGGGCGGCGGCATCCAACTGCAAGTGCGCATCCCATGGTTTCGGCGCCGGCAGGTCGTGATCGCCGGGCGCCAATTGCGCCTCGGTCAGAAGCTCACGCTCGCAGACCTCGCCCTCATGCCCGTCGCTGAAGCGCAGCTGAAACCGCCCCGGCGCCGACTGCGACACCGCGCTGACCACCAGCCGCAAATCGAAGTCCGAGGGATCTTGCAGCCGCTGGCCGGTGCGAAGATCAAGCGTGGCAGCGTCCTGGCAGCGCTCGCGCAGCCACAGCGGATGCAGCGCATGCCGCCGTCCGTCGGCGTACTCGATCGACAGCTGATCGGCGGCGGTGATCAACAGTCGGGCGCGCTCGATCCGCCTGACCATCGCCCTTACCTCGCGGTCTTGATCCGGGTCCAGGTACGCGTGCGCACGCGCTCCAGCGCCGGACTGACTTCGGCCGACTCGTACAGCCTGGCTTCGATCTCGGGGGTCGGATAGATCGCCGGATCCTTGAGGATCTCGGGGTCGACATACGGCGTTGCCGCCAGATTGTCGTTGGCGTAATGAATCTCGTTGGTGATCTCGGCGATGATCTTCGGCTCGAGGATGAAATTCAGGAATGCGTGCGCAGCCTTGGGGTGCGGCGCATCCGCCGGTATCAGCAGCGCGTCGTAAGAGCCATTGGCGCCCTCCTTCGGCACCGTGAACGCCAGATTCACGTCGATACCGGCCGCCTTGGCGCGCGCCCGCGCGGTCGCGTAGTCGCCGGACCAGGACATCGACAGGCAGAATTCCCGGTTGCCGAGCCCGTTCATGTACTCGGTGGAGTCGAATGCGCGGATGTAGGGTCGCACCGACAGCAGCAGCTGCTCGGCGCGCTTGTAGTCTTCCGGGTTGGTCGAGTTCGGATTCAGATGCAGGTAGTTAAGCGCCAGCTGCAGCACGTCTTCGGCCTGGTCGAGGAACGACACGCCGCAGTCGGCAAAGCGCGCAATGATCTGCGGCTTGAAGATCATGTCGAGACTGTCCACCGGAGCGTCCGGCATGCGCGCGCGAATCATGTCAACGTTGTAGGCGAAGCCATTGACATGACGCAGGTACGGCATTGCGTACTGGTTGCCCGGGTCAGCGCTCGCCTCGACTGCCAGCACGTGCGGATGCAGATTCTTCCAATTCGGCAGCTGGCTGCGGTCGAGCTTCTGATAGATGCCGGCCTTGATCTGCCGACTGAAGAAGTCGGTCGACGTGCTCACAACGTCATAGCCGGAGTCCCCAGCCATCATCTTGGCTTCCAGCGTCTCATCGGCATCGTAGGTGTCGTAAACGACACGGATGCCGGTGGCAGCTTCGAATTTGGCCAGCGTATCCTTGCCGATGTAGTCGGCCCAGTTATAGATGTTGACGACGTGTTGGTCGGCCGCTTTGTGGCCGGATCCACAGCCGGCCGCCGCAATCAACGCCGTCGCCAGCACCGCGGCGCGCGCTGCACTGCAGCCGCGGCACGCCATCGACTAGAGCCTCACCATCACGTGGCGTGGGATGCTGTAGTCCTCGAGCGCGTAGACCGACAGGTCCTTGCCATAGCCGGAGCGCTTGAAACCACCGTGCGGCATCTCGCTCACACCGGCAAAGTGAGTATTTATCCAGGTGCAGCCGTACTGCAGACGGGCGGCAACCTGCATCGCGCGCGAGATATCGCGCGTCCACACGGAGGAGGACAAGCCGTACTCGGAATCGTTGGCCCAGCGAATAGCCTCGTCGACGTCGCCGAAGCGCGTGACCGAGACCACCGGCCCAAATACCTCGCTCTGCACGATTTCATCGCCCTGGCGCGCACCCACGACGACCGTGGGCTCGTAGAAAAAGCCATCGCCGGCACGCGGCTTGCCGCCCGTGGTGACGCTGATGTGAGGCTGCGAGGCCGCCCGGCTGACGAATCCGGCCACGCGCTCGCGTTGAGCTCGCGATATCAGCGGCCCCATTTCGACACCAGCCTCCTGCTGACGCCCGACCTTGATGCCACTGACCGCACCGCTCAGGTCCGCCACCAGCCGCTCGTAGATGCCCGACCCGACGTACAGGCGGCACGCCGCCGTGCAGTCCTGGCCAGCGTTGTAGTAGCCGAAGCTGCGGATGCCCGACACCACTTCGCTGACGTCGGCATCGTCAAATACGATCACCGGCGCCTTGCCACCCAGCTCCAGGTGGGTGCGCTTGAGATTGCCGGCCGCCGCCGCCAGGATCCTCTGCCCGGTTGCCACCGAACCGGTCAGCGATACCATCCGCACCCGTGGGTGCGCCACCAGCGTGCTGCCGACCGGCTCGCCGCGACCGCAGATGACGTTGACCACACCGGGCGGCAGCAACTCGGCCAGCAGCTCGGCCAGCATCAACGTCGTCAGTGGCGTCAGCTCGGACGGCTTGATGACCACGGTATTGCCAGCCGCAATCGCCGGACCGAGCTTCCAGGCCGCCATCATCAGCGGATAATTCCACGGCGCAATCGATCCGACCACGCCAACGGGATCACGGCGCACGAAACTGGTATGCCCGGGGAGGTATTCAGCCGCCACTGGGCCGTGCTGGCTGCGCACCGCACCGGCAAAGAAGCGGAACACGTCCGAGATCGCCGGCAGTTCATCATTGAGCGCGGCAGTGAGCGGCTTGCCGGTATTGCGCGATTCCAACGCCGCGTAGTCCTGCGCCTGCGTGTCGATACGATCGGCGATCCGAAGCAGCAGCGCTGCCCGATCCTTCGGCGCGGTCTGTGCCCAGCCCTCGAACGCCTGTTCGGCCGCGGCCACCGCTGCATCGACCTGCTGCACACTCGCACCCGGCACGTTGGCGATGACCGCGCCGGTGGCCGCATCGCGCACCTCATCCGCCGCCGTCTCGCCCGTGACCAGCCGACCGCCGATCAACATCTGCGTCTGCATACGTTCCCTCCCCCGCGACTTGCCGCAGTGTGGCGCATCATTATATTATTGACCTCATAATATTTACCACCGCCGGTTAATAGCCGTGAACCACGACGTCTTCATCACCTGTGCCGTCACTGGCGACGACACCAATGTGACCAAGAGCCCGCACTGCCCGATCACCCCGGAGCAGATTGCGAACTCGGCGCTCGATGCGGCGCGGGCCGGCGCTGCCATCGTGCACATCCACGTACGCGATCCCGATACCGGGCTATTCAGCATGGAAACCCGCCACTATCGCGAGGTGGTAAAGCGCATCCGCGACAGCAAGGTGGACGTGATCGTCAACCTGACCTGCGGCATGGGCGGCTACATCTGTGTTGGCGACCAGGGCCTGACCGACACCCCTGCTCCGGGTTCGGATTTCTGCAGCCAGGAACAGCGCATGCGGCACGTCATCGATCTGTGTCAGGAAGGGCTGTATCGTCCGGACATCGCCACGCTCGACTGCGGCAGCCTGAACTTTGGCGATGGCAATCGCGCCTACGTATCGACGCCGAATTATCTGCGGCGCGGAGCCCAAATTCTGCGCGATCTGAAAGTCAAACCAGAGCTGGAAGTCTTCGACACCGGCAACCTCTGGTTCGTGAAGCAGATGGTCAAGGAGAATCTGTTGCCAGCCCCGACGCTGATCCAGCTGTGCACCGGAATTCCCTACGGCGCACCCGCGGACGTCGGTCATCTGCTGGCCATGGTGAATTCTCTGCCGCCCGACTGCATATTCAGCAGTTTTGCGATCAGCCGCATGCAGATGCCGTGGGTGGCGCAGTCGGTGCTCGTGGGTGGCAACGTGCGCGTCGGCCTGGAGGATAATCTGTACCTGTCGCGGGGGGTGTACGCCAGCAATGCGCAGCTGGTAGAGCGCGCCCGCTCCATCATCGAAGCGATGGGGGCACGCATCCTCACTCCAGCGCAGACCCGCGAGCGCCTGCAGCTGCACTGAGTGCGCCACTCGTGAGCGCCCCGGCGAGCCCGATCTATCGCACCGCCGTCGCTCCGGAGTGGATTGACTACAACGGTCATCTGCGCGATGCCTACTATGGGCTGATCTTGAGCTACGCGACCGACGCGCTGATGGATCGCATCGGCATGGGTGCCACCTATCGAGCCGCCAGTCACAACACACTCTATACGGTCGAGATGCACGTGAATTATCTGCGCGAAGTGCACGCCAGCGAGGTGGTGCTCGTGAGGGCACACATCCTGGGCGTGGACCGCAAGAGAATTCACGCCGGATTCGATCTGAGCTGCGAGGGCCGCGCCGAGCCAGCCGCCACCGCCGAATTCATGTTGCTGCACGTACATCAGGGCGCGACCGTGTCAAGCTGCGCATTCGCTCCCGAGGTCGGCGCGGCGATCGAGCGGCTACGGCTGGAAGATCACGCGCAGCCCTGGCCGGGCCCGGGCTCGCGGCGGCTCGAACTGCGCGGCCGCTAGATGCCGGCGCCCGACCTCAAGCGCCTGCTCGCCCCGCGCAGCATCGCCATGATCGGCGGTGCCTGGGCCGATGCCGCGGTCGTCGCCAGTCAAGCGATCGGCTATCGCGGCGAATTATGGCGCGTACATCCGCTGCGATCGTCATCGGCCGACAGCCGATACTTTCGCTCGGTCGATGAGTTGCCGGGCAGCCCGGACGCCGCTTTCATTGCCGCGCCCAATCGCGAAGTCCCGGCGATCGCCGCCGCGCTAGCCCGTCGCAGCGCCGGCGGTTTCGTCTGCTTCGCATCCGGATTCTCGGAAACTGCGACCGATGAGGGTCAGCGCCTCACCGGTGAACTGAACGCCGCCGCGGCCGAATTGCCATTTCTCGGTCCCAACTGCTACGGCTTTATCAACTTCTTCGACGGCGCCGCGCTGTGGCCCGACCAGATCGTCGGCCGTGGTCGCGATCGTGGCGTTGCGCTCATCTGCCAGAGCGGCACGATCGCCCTGAATCTGCTGTTCAATGATCGCTCGCTGCCGATCGGCTACGTACTCACGGTCGGCAATCAAACCAGACTCACGATTGCTGACCTGATCGAGCGGCTGTGCGACGATGAGCGCGTCAGCGCGTTTGGCCTGTACGTCGAAGGCATCGGCGACGGTGAGCGCTTCCTGCGCTCGATCGCACGGGCGCGCGCGGCCGGCAAGCCAGTCGCACTGGTCAAGGCCGGCCGTACCGAGGCCGCGGCGCGCACCGCGCGCAGCCATACCGGCGCGCTCGCGGGCACCGACGTGGTGTTCGACGCGCTGTGCCGGCAAGCGGGCATTGCGCGTTGCGAATCGCTCGCCACGCTGTGCGAGACCCTGAAACTCTTCCACACGGGCGGCCCGTTGCCTGGACGGCGGGTGCTGGTGATGGGGGCATCGGGCGGCGACATGGCGATGACCGCCGATTGCAGCCGCGACCTTGGGCTCGACTTCGCGCCACTGCCAGCCGCGGCCAGCGCGCGGCTGCGAGAAATCCTGGGTGAGCGCGTCACGATTGGCAACCCGTTCGACTTCCACACCCACGTCTGGTTCGACCGGCCGGCGATGCGCTCGATGTTCTGCGCCGTGCAGCGCTGCGGCTATGACGCCGTCGCATTCATGGTGGACTGTCCGCCGGCGCCGCAGGCCGATCCGGCCGCCTACCTGGCGGCGATCGATGAATTCGCTGCGGCGTTGCCGGGCGCTGCGACCCGAACTGCGGTGATCTGTTCGTTGCCAGAGTCGATGGCACCGCCGACGCGGGAGCGCTGCCTGGCTGCCGGCATCGTCCCGTTGCAGGGTCAACGCGAGGCGCTTGAATCGCTGGCGTTGGCCGCGGCCGTCGGCAAGACCTGGGCCGCCGGGTCACAGCTGCAGCTCAGGATTCCGCAGCTTGTGACCGATGGCGCTGCGCGCACGCTGCCGGAGCATGAGTCCAAGGCCGCCCTGCTGCACTTTGGCGTGCCGGTGCCGCGATCGCAGATCGTTCGCGCGGACGGTCCAGAAAGGCTGGCTGACGCGGTGGTCGCAGCGGCCACCTCAATCGGCTACCCGGTAGTACTCAAGGCAGCCGGCGGCGGCCTGGAGCACAAGTCCGATGTCGGTGGCGTCATTGTTGATGTGCGCTCTAACGCCGAGGCCGCCGCCGCTGCGCGCCGCCTCGCTATACTCTCCCCAGTGGTACTGGTGGAGCAGATGGTGCTCGACGGCGTCGCCGAGGTGCTGATCGGAATGAGCGTCGACCCGCAGTTCGGCCAAGTCCTGGTAGTCGGATCTGGCGGCGTTCTGACTGAGTTGCTACACGACAGCGTCAGCCTGCTGCCGCCGTTCACCCCAATAGACATCGAGCGGGCGCTGATGCGGCTGACTGTGGGTCGTGTGCTGCAGGGTTACCGCGGTCGTCCGGCCGGCGATGTCGCCGCGCTGATCGATGCGACGCTGGCCTGCACCCGCTACGCCGAGGCCAACCTCGATCATCTGCTCGAACTCGACATGAATCCGGTGATCGTGCGGCCGCAAGGTCAGGGCGTGATGGCGGTCGATGCGCTGATTCGTGTGCGGCAACAGGAGCATATCCATGTCTGACGGCATTACCACCGCCACCGAGGGCGCCGTTCTCGAGATAACCATCGATCGTCCCAAGGCCAACGCCATCAATCTGGCGGCCAGCCGCCGCCTGAATGAAGTGTTCGGGGCCTTTCGCGACGATCCGGCGCTGCGCATCGCGATCATCACCGGTGCAGGCGAGCGATTTTTCTGCGCCGGCTGGGATCTGAAGGGAGCGGCCGCTGGTGAGGAGTCCGACGAGGACTGGGGCGCGGGTGGCTTCGGCGGTCTCAATCATCCCCGCAATCTGGATAAGCCGATCATCGCCGCCGTCAATGGCATTGCCTGCGGCGGTGGTTTCGAGATCGTGCTCGGCACCGATATTATCATCATGGAAGAGCACGCTCGCTTCGCGCTGCCGGAGATCAACGTCGGGGTGTTACCCGATGCCGGCACCATCAAGCTGCGTCGGCGCATCCCCTACCACGTCGCGGTAGAGTTCCTGATGACCGGCCGCTGGATGGATGCGACCGAAGCCAAGCACTGGGGGCTGGCCAATCATGTCGTTCCGCAAGGCCAAGCCCTGGCGAAGGCGCGCGAGATTGCGCAGCAGCTGGCGGCCGGGCCACCGCTACTGTTTCCAGCGATCAAGCAGCTGCTGCGTCACTCAGAAATGGTCGCCGAGCATCAGGCTTTCGAGCTGCACGACAGCCTGCATGCCGTGCAGCAGGTGATCCGGTCCGAGGACCTCAAGGAAGGGGCCCAAGCCTTCAGCGAAAAGCGTCCGCCGGTGTGGAAAGGTAAATAGAGCTTTCGGCGCCCGGCCGATCGATGATAATTTGGCGCTATTATTCCACCCGATAACGAGCGGAGCTGCTTGATGAGAATGCAACGGTTGTGCGCGAGCTTGATTCTGGCCTGCATCGCGGCGTCGGCGTACGCCGGCGACTACCCGGCCATCAAAGAAGGCCTTTGGACCACCACCACCAAGCTGAGCAACGACACGAACCCGCCGCAGACTGGCAAGATGTGCAACAGCACCGCGGTCATGCAGCAGGTCATCGACCGGCAGAAGAGACCCGACCAACCCTGCCGGATCGTGAATATGACTCACGCCGGCGCGGTCTACACTCAGCAGACCGAGTGCCTGATCGATGGCAAAGTAAAGAAGAGCACCAGCACCACGACTTTCACCGGCGATACGCTGGTGCACACCGAGATTCGTCACGAAGGCGGCGCACTCACGGTCACCAGCGACAGCAAGTATCTGGGTGCCTGTCCTTCTGGCATGCAACCGGGCGACTATGTCGGTGACGACGGCATGAAACTCAATGTGCTGCATCCGGAAAATGCTCCAACTTCCTCGGACAAGAAGCCCTGACTGCATTCGGTGGGCGGCGCCGCTTGAGTGCGGCAGCGTCGATTCAGTCACGGTTCAGTCGCACCTGACTAGCTTCAACTCCTCGATACGTCGTGTCGCTTGGCACCGCGTGAGACCGGAGGACTTGGAGCTATGTCAGCAACCCCGACCGAACGAGACCTGCAGTTGCGCGCCCGTGCGCGCATTAGCGAAGGCAGGCTGCCGTGTCCGCATCAATTTCGAACCTGGGGCGGACGCGGCAGTAACCGACCCTGCGCACTGTGTGACACCGCCATCAGGCCTGATGAAGTGGAATATGAAATCGAAGCGCCGGAGGATGACGGTGCCAGGCTGTTTCACTTTCACATCCTGTGCCACAACGCGTGGCAATACGAATGTGCGCAGAGCTCGTTAAATCCAAACCCGCTGCCCGCCTGATCGGTCGTGCGCCGGAGTGAAGGGGCTGCTCCAGGCACTTGTGACCGTTTAGCCCCCCAACGGTCGCAGCAGCGAGCGTGAAATAATGTGGCGCTGCACCTCGCTAGTCCCGTCCCAGATTCTCTCGATACGCGCGTCGCGCCAGATCCGCTCCAGTGGCATCTCGGTCATCAGCCCCATGCCACCGTGGATCTGCAGCGCCTCGTCGGCCACCATCGCCAGCATCTCCGTGGCCTTGAGCTTGGCGATCGCCATGTCGGTATCGGTGGCGGTCTTCTGCTCGAGTTTCCACGCCGCCTCCAGGGTCAGCAGCTCGGCGGCACGCAGCTCGACCGCCATGTCGGCCAGCTTGAATGCCACCCCCTGAAACTTGCCGATCTGCTGGCCGAACTGCACCCGGTCGACCGCCCACTGCTTGGCATATTCGAGCGCCCGCTCGGCACGGCCCAGACAGTTCGCGGCGACCTGCAAGCGCGTGGCGCCGAGCCAGGTGTTCGCGACCTCCAGGCCCTGATGTACTGCACCGAGCACCGCCGACTCAGGCACGCGGCAATCGTTGAACTGCAGAATGCTGTTGGTGTAGCCGCGGTGCGAGACATTCTGGTAACCGGCACGAACCTCGAATCCCGGCGTGCCGACGTCGACCAGAAACGCCGTGATCAGCTTGCGCTTGCCGCGTGGGGAGTCCTCCTCGCCGGTGACCGCAAACAGGATCACGAAATCGGCGTGATCGGCATGGCTGATGAAATGCTTGGTGCCGTTGATGATGAAATCACCGCCGCGCGCCATCGCGCTGGTCTTCATGCTGCGCATGTCAGAGCCGGCGCCGGGCTCCGAGATGCCCAGGCATTCGGCGCGCTCGCCGCGTACCGCCGGCAGCAGGTAGCGCTCGCGCTGTGAGTCCTGGCAAGCCAGCAGGATGTTGGACGGCCGCGCGACGCAGGCGTAGTGCAGCACGTAGCTGGCGCGGCCGAGCTCCTTCTCGTACAGCACCCAGGTGACGCCGTCGAGGCCGGCGCCGCCGACTTCGGCCGGCATGTTGGCGGCGTACAGACCGGCGTCGATGGCCTTGGCCTTCAGTTCGCGCAACAAATCCGGGCGCAGCACCCCGGTCCGTTCAATCTCGTCTTCATGCGGATAAAGTTCGTTCTCGACGAACTCGCGCGTCGACTTGATGACGAGCTGCTGTTCTTCGGTCAATGCGAAATCCATGATCAGGCTCCCGCTTTAGGCCGCCGGAGGGCTGGAGGCCGAACTCTTCGACGGCTTTCGTAGCCGCTCGCCGGTCGCAGTGGCCGAAAGCCCGACGCCGGCGCGCAGCATCTGCAGATGCAACCGCAATTGCTCGATCTGCTTGTCGGCTGGCCAACTGCTCTGGCTGACGACGGCGCCAGCCGTAAGTCCATTGATGAAGGTCGCAATTGAACGCAGCACGCGGTCGCGTGTCGGTGGCGGCCACTGTTCCCACTCCGGCCAGGCACGCGCCAGGCAGCGCTCGAACAATCGCATGTACTCGCGATGCACCCAGGCATTAATGCGCCGCAAACGCTTGTCGGCTGAAACCTGCCCCCAGAATGAAATCCAGAAAGCGCATTCGGTATAGCGTTGCTCATCCACCGGCAGCGACTCGGTGAGAAGCAGCAGCAAATCCGGTCGCGTCTGGCCGGCCGCGCGCGTGAGACGCTCGTCGATGCGCCGCAGGATGAGCCGCAGGGCGGCGATGATGATGTCCTGCTTAGTGTCGAAGTAATGCGCCACCATGCCGGTGGTGTAGCCGGCCTCGCGCGCGATGCGCACCACCGTGGCCTGATCGAAGCCATAGTCCGCCACCACCCGGCAGGCGACCAGGGCTATCTCGTCACGGCGCTGATCGTGATCGACGATCTTCGGCATGGTTTCGACCTCAGTGACGCGACAGACTCAGGCGGCGTTCGCCGGCGCCCGCATCAGCGGTGGCCGCATGCGCGGCGCGCAGTTGTTCCAACCGAGCGTGCACCTGCGCGTCCATCGGCGCGGCCTTGGCCGCGGTTTTATTCACGTGCAGGTACATCTGCTCGCCGGTGGCCAGGCAGCGCTGGTCGCGTCGCCGGTACAGACGATGCAGCAGATGCACGCGCTTGTCGTCCAGCCCCAGAATCTGGGTAGTCACGTACAGTGGCTCCATCGCGGCGGCCTCCGCCAGGTGGCGCACGTGTGTCTCGACCGTGTAGAGCGCCCGGCCGGAAGCACGATAGGCGTCGTCGATACCCACCGAGCGCAGCAGCGCGTCGGTGGCATCGCCGAACACCTGCAGGTAGCGCGAGTCGGTCATGTGGCCGTTGTAGTCGACCCACTCCGGGCGCACGTAGGTGTCGATCAGCCGCAACGGTTTGCCACTGCGGGTTTCGGCCGCGGTTGGCAGCTCGCTGCGCGCCGCCGCGCCGCTATCCTGATACAGACGCTCCTCCAGGGCGCGCAAGGTGGCGCCGGCACCGATGTTGAACTGTCGCAGCACCTGCTGGATTGCCACCAGATAGTCATCGCGCAGCCGCTCGAGCTCGCGGATCGAGCGGCCGCCAGCCTCGGCCTTCGTACCCTCGACCATGCGGTCGATCAGCTGCTCGGTCAGCTCCGGGGCTTCGAGTTTGGTCCATGGCCATTTAAGGCAGGGGCCGAACTGCTGCAGCATGTGCCGCATGCCGCTTTCGCCGCCGGCCAAGTGATAGATCAGATTGGTCCCCATCGCCGCCCAGCGCAGTCCTGGGCCGTAGACGATGGAATCGTCCAGCTCACCGGTCGTGGCGACGCCGTCGTTGACCATGTGCAGAATCTCGCGCCACAGCGCCTCCTGCAGCCGGTCGGTCAGATGACCCGGGATTTCTCGCCGCACCCGCAGCGCGTGCATGCCGATGTAGCGGTAGAAGCGCGCCGCCGCATCCAGCGCCTGTTCCGAGGTGCGCTGGCCTCCCACCAGTTCGACCAGCGGCAGCAGATAGACCGGATTGAACGGATGCGCGACCAGAAAACGTTCGGGAAACTGCATGTCGCGTTGCAGATCCGACGGCATCAGACCCGAAGTGCTCGACGCGATCACTACGTCGGCAGCCGCCGAGCGGCTGACCTCGGCCAGCACTCGCTGCTTCAGCTCGAGCTGTTCGGGTATGTTCTCTTGGATGATGTCGGCCTTGCGGGCCATCGCCGCAAGGTCGGTGGTGAACGACAGCCGCCCCTTGGCAGGCAACGGTGCGAATGTCAGCCGCGATAGCGCCGCCTCGGCGTTCTCGACTGCGCCCCGAATCCATTGCTCCATTTCCGGACGCAGGTCGGCTGCCAGTACATCGATGCCAAAGTGCAGCGCGCGTGCAGCCCAGCCGCCGCCGATCACGCCGGTACCCAGCAGCCCCAGAGTTTTCACCTGCCGCATTGCCTGACCCTCGGCTTCGCCGCCCCAGCGCATCAGCCGCCACGCTCGGGCGCGCTTTTATAATGTCACCGTAATAATATAACAACTCAATCGGTAGGGTCGCATGGCCGGCACCAGCGCGGGCGCTGCCGGCATCGGGCTGACCGAGCCTATCGCCTGAATCGGCGTTCAATGTCCCTTCGGACCACGTGACGGCCTGAAGTGTCAGCGAAGACATTGCAACCGATTGAATGAAAGAACTTTTCCTGGCGGCCCATTGGCTTGGTTGCATCGTCTGAGTTGTGCGCGGATCATACAAACGTCGGGGGTCGACAAAATTGAGCGGCTATTCAATGCCCCAGCCGGCAGGCACTTCCAGGATCGACAACGCATCCGACAGCGGCCGCGCGCCGCTGCGCGTCGGCGTGGTGCTGGCCGACCACTTCACACTGTCGGCCTTCGCGGTATTCATCGATCACCTGCGGCTCGCGGCCGACGAAGGCGATCGCAGTCGGCCGCTGCACGCGCAGTGGTCGATCATGGCCTGCAACCGCCAGCCGGTGCGTGCCAGCTGCGGGGTCGTGATCGAGCCGACCAGCGATCTGCTTGCGCCCGAGTCGCTCGACTACCTGGTGGTCATCGGCGGCATCCTGCACGCCGGGCCGCAGGTCGATGAGGCTACCAACCGATATCTGCGTGAGGCCGCTGCGCACGTGCCGTTGATCGGTGTGTGTACCGGCAGCTTCGTGCTGTGCCGGGCCGGCCTGATGAAGGGCCGGCGAACCTGTGTCAGTTGGTATCACTACCAGGACTTCCTCGAGGCATTCCCCGATCACGAGGTGGTTGCCGATCGGCTGTTCCTGGTCGACGGACCGCGGATCACATGTGCCGGCGGCGCCGGCACCGCGGCGCTGGCCACTTATCTGATCGGCCGCCATTTGGGACCGGCGGTGGCGCACAAGGCGAGTCAGGTGCTGCTGTTCGATCGGCCGCGCTCGGGCAGCGAGGCACAGCCGCATCCTCCGGTTTCCGAGGCTGTCAGCGAGCAACGGGTAAGACGTGCGCTGCTGCTGATGGAGCAGAACCTGACACGCCCGATTACGATCACCCACGTTGCCGCAGAACTGGGCGTGTCGGTGCGCCAGCTCGAGCGGCTGTGCCGCGAACACGCCGGCCTGACACCGGCCGCGCTCTATCGACAGCTGCGCCTGCGCTATGCCAATTGGTTGATTGAAAACACCGATCGCTCGGTGACCGAGATCGCCATCGAGGCCGGATTTGCCGACTGCGCGCATTTTTCGCGGCAGTTCAAGGGCGCCTTCGGTTTGTCGCCGACCACGCGGCGGCTGCAGCCGGATCGCTCCGTGCAGCGCGACGCGGCCGGCTCGCGCGTGTTCGAGTAGTGCGCCATGACGGGCGGCTTCGTGCTGAGCGGATGGCGCAAACGTTCAATCGCCCTCTCCAGGGCTCGTATCTAATGCCCCGCAGGGAGCGGAACCGGGGTAAGGGCAAACCAATGAATTCCAAGGTCTCCTACGCGGTCGCGGCAATCCTGAGTGGCGCCTCACTGGCGACCTACCCATCCGCGGCCAAAGCCGACAGCGCCGAGGCGGCCGCCGCGGCCGGCACCGAATCGTCGGAACTCGCCGAGATCACGGTCACCGCGCAGCGGCGCTCGGAGAACATCCAGGACGTGCCGATTGCGATGCAGGCGCTGACCTCGCAGACACTGCAGCAGCTCAACGTCACCACCTTCGACGATTATCTCAAGTACCTGCCGAACGTTACCTCCGCCAACAACGGACCGGGCCAGAACGAAGTCTTCATGCGTGGACTGAGTGCCGGCTCGCAGGCCAGTCAGGGCAGCGGCTCCACCGGCTTGTGGCCAAACGTTGCGATCTATCTGGATAACCAATCGGGTCAGTTGCCCAACCGCAATCTGGATATCTACGCTGCCGACATCGAGCGCATCGAGGTGCTGGAGGGCCCGCAGGGCACGCTGTTCGGAGCCGGCGCCGAGGCCGGCGCGATCCGATACATCACCAATGCGCCGAAGATCGATGTCACCGAAGGCAGTATCAAGGCCGGCTATGGTTGGACCGCGCATGGTGATGCCAATGCCGATGCCACCGCGGTGCTGAATCTCCCGCTGGTGCCCGAGCACCTGGCGGTACGTGCGGTGATCTACGACGATCACCGCGGCGGTTACATCGACAACGTGCCGGCCACGTTCGCGCGCAGTAACACCGACGAGGGCATTCACTTTGCCAACTATCCGGCGGTCGGCGGGGCCTGCCCGGACGGCCTGCCGAACGATGGCTTTTGCGTGCCGCCGGGCAGTCCGGTGGCCAACAACAGTGCGATCGCCGACCGCAATATCAATCCGACGACTTACCAGGGTGGTCGCGGCGAGCTGCTGTACAAGTTCAACGACGACTGGGATGTGTTGATCTCGCAGTCCTATCAGGATCTGAACACCCAGGGCGTGTTCTACCAGCAGCCCAATGCTTCGGACGGCACCCCACTGAAGCCGCTCGAAGTCACGCTATTCAATCGCGCCTTCGACAAGGACCGGTTCGAAAGCACGGCCTGGACATTCAACGGCAAGCTCGGCCCGATCAGGGCGGTCTATACCGGTGGCTATCTGGTGCGCAACGTCGAGCAGACCGGCGACTACACCAACTATGCGCGCGGCGTGTACGCCGGCTATTACCAGTGCTACGGCCCCCCGGGCGCGGCCACCTTCGATGCCGACCCGGGCCTGACCCCGACCTGTTTTTCTCCCAGCGCCACCTGGCGCTCGGTGGAGCGCAATACCCACCAGCAGCATGAGCTGCGTTTCACGACGCCCGACGACTGGCGGTTGCGTGCGATCGCCGGTGCCTATTACGAAAACAACACGCTGTACGACCAGACCGGATGGAACTACCGCACCCTTCCCTCATGCACCTCCAACGGCGCCGCCGGCACGCCCGGCAACAGCGGCTGCTTCGCCAACGTCGGCACCTTCGCCGGAACTTCCGTGGTCAATCCGGGCGTGCAGGGACCGAATACGTCGTTCTACCAGGACACGGTGCGGCAAACGCGCCAGACCGCCTTCTTCCTGTCGATGGATTTCGACATCATTCCCAAAGTCGTGACGCTCACATTGGGAATACGCCACTTCCGCTTCGAGAACTCCTCGGCCGGCAGCGTGCTGTCGAGCTTTGGTTGCTTCGAAGGCGGCGCGCCACCGGGCGGTTGCCAGTCCGCGTTCTCCTACAATCTGAACGCAGAAAACCTGCGCGACACCGAATCGGGCAACAAAGCCCGTGCCAACCTGACCTGGCACGTCATGCCCGACGTGATGGTGTATTACACCTTCTCGCAGGGCTTCAGGCCCGGCGGCTTCAACCAGAACGGCGGCACGTTCTACGGTCCTGGCCCGGACGGCGTGGCGCAGTTTGGGATTCCCAAGTCCTATTCCTCCGACCGCCTGACTAACAACGAGATTGGCTGGAAGACCGAGTTCTTCGATCACCGCCTGCAGTGGAATGGCGCGATCTACCGCGAAGACTGGAATAACGTCCAGATCTCGTTCTTCGACCCGGGTCTGACTGGCAACATCTTCTTCGATACCAACGGCCAGGACTTCGTCATCAAGGGCATCGAGACCTCACTGGTCGCGCGGCTGTTCACCGGCTTGACTCTGCAGGGCAGCGCCTCCTGGAACCAGAGCGAGCAGACCAATTCACCGCAGCTGATCGACAACAACCCTGCCAGCGCCGGCTTTGGCAAGCCGATCACGCAGGTATGCGGCGCCACTGGCTGCACCTCGGCGGTCAATCCGTTCGGCCCGATCGGCGCGCCCAGCGCCAACGCACCGCCGATTCAGTACACCCTGCGAGCACGCTACGACTGGCACATTGGCGATTTCGCGCCGTTCGCGCAGTTTGCCGCAACCCACAACGGACACTCCTACACACAGGCAGGCGCCAACCCAGCGATCGGCGCGGGCCCGATCACCAACTCGCGCGGTCGCTTCGAGAATCCCGCATACACGACCTACGATGCGTCGATCGGCGTGGGCAGGGGGCCCTGGAACTTGATGCTGTTCGGCGAGAACCTCAGCGACTCGAATGCCAGTACGTTCGTCAGCACCGATCAATTCATCGTCGAGCAGACGCCGCTGCGGCCGCGTGTCGTGGGGTTGTCGTTTAGCTATAATTACTGAGCGCTGACGGGCTGCCGCTCGCGGCGCTCGCCGGCGGCATCACCCCGCCTGGCGCTGGCTTGCGATGAACCGCCCTTCCTCGGTCGAACTCGAAGTCGAACAGCTGCGCCAGCGAGTGCAGGCGAAGCAGTTCGCGCAGGCACTGCAGGCGGCCGATGCGCTGCTGCAATCGGTTCCAGAAAATCGTGACGTTCTGTATCTGCGTGCGGTATCCCAGCGGCTGCTGGGCGATATCGCCGGTGCGCTCGACACCCTGGCGCGGCTTGAGCGCCTGCACCCGCGATTCAGCGGCCTGTACCAGGAGCGTGGCCACTGCCACGTCGCCCGCAAGCAGGCGCCCGAAGCCATCGACGCCTTTCTGCGCGCTGTCAACCTCAACCCGGCGCTGCCGGCGAGCTGGCGCCTGCTCGAGAGTCTCTACCGGATGAGCGGCCGCCACGTCGAGGCCGCACAGGCAGCCGAGCATGTGAGAACGCTGCAGCGGCTCGCACCCGAGGTAGTGGCCGCGAGCGCGCTGTTCTCGGACGGCGAGCTGCCGCTCGCCGAAGCGCGCATTCGCGCCTACCTGCTGCAGCACGGCCAGGATGTGGAGGCCATGCGGCTGCTGGCCAGAATCGGCATCGAGCGCGGGGTTCTGGATGACGCGCAGCTGCTGCTCGAAGGCGTGCTCGGGCTCGCCCCGGACTACCGCCCGGCGCGCTTCGAGTACACACAGGTGCTGCTCGATCGGCATCTCTATCAGCAGGCGCTGGAACAGGCGCAACAGCTGCTGGCTTCCGAACCTGAGGACCGTCGCGCACGTACGCTGCAGGCGAGCGCATCGGTGGGCTTAGGGCTGCACGAGCAGGCGCTTGATCTGTATCGAGCGCTTTTACCCGGTGCGCAGCAGCCGGCCGAGCTGCACCTGTCAATTGCGCACTCGCTCAAGACGCTGGGTCGCGGCAGTGAGGCCGTCGAGCATTACCGCCGCGCCGCCGCCGTGCGCGCCGACTTCGGCGACGCCTACTGGAGTCTGGCCAACCTCAAGACCTATGGGTTCGAGGACGCCGAGCTCGAGCGCATGCGTGCCGCGGAAGCGACGCCGGGAATCTCGGCGGTCGATCGATATCATCTGTGCTTTGCGCTCGGCAAGGCATTCGAGGACCGGCAGCGGTATGAATCCTCATTCGATTACTACGCGCGTGGCAACGCCCTGAAGCGCACCGAGAGCCACTACCGGCCGGAAAGCATGGAGCTCAATACCCGCCTGCAGATTGCCACCTGCACGCCGGCGTTGTTCGCCCGCCACGCGCAAGCCGGCGCACACGCCCCTGATCCGATCTTCATCGTCGGACTGCCGCGATCCGGATCGACGCTGATCGAGCAGATCCTGGCATCGCACTCGCAGGTTGAAGGCACCCAGGAGCTGGCTGATGTACCGCGGATAGTGGCCAGCCTGCAGGGCCGCGAGAGCAATGCCTCGACCCCGCGTTATCCGGGCGTACTGGCTTCGATGGCCGAGGCCGAGTTCACCGGTCTTGGCGGCAAATACCTGCACGACACCCGTATCTTTCGCCGCGACAAGCCGCACTTCATCGACAAGATGCCCAACAATTTCCGCCACGTTGGACTCATCCAGCTGATGCTGCCGCAGGCGAGGATCATCGATGCGCGTCGCGAACCGATGGCCTGTTGCTTTGGCAATTTCAAGCAGCTGTTCGCCCACGGGCAGGAGTTCAGCTACAGCATCGAGGACATCGCTCGCTACTACCGCACCTATCTGGAACTGATGCGGCACTGGGATGCGGTACTGCCTGGGCGTGTGCTGCGCATTCAGTACGAGGACTTGGTGGATGATCTGGCGGGCAATGTGCGGCGGCTGCTCGACTACTGTGGACTTGCGTTCGAATCCGCCTGCATCGAATTCCACAAGACCGCGCGCAGCGTGCGCACCGCCAGCTCCGAGCAGGTGCGCCAGCCGCTGTACCGCGAGGGTCTGGAGCAGTGGCGTCACTACGAGAGCTGGCTCGGGCCGCTGCGGGAAGTGCTCGGCGATGCGCTGAGCCGCTATCGAGACTAAAGTCGCTAGGCGATTTCCTAGCGCTGCGCGCGTTCCCAGTTCTCGGCCACGTAGTAAGGCACCTGAGCCGCGGGCAGGATCGTGCGGCCGAGAATGTGATCGGCCGCCTTCTCGGCCAGCATGATGGTCGGCGCATTGAGATTGCCGGTGGTGATCGAGGGCATGATCGAGGAGTCCACGATCCGCAGGCCCTCGACGCCGATCACGCGGGTGTGCGGATCAACCACCGCCATCGCATCGCTGAGGCTACCCATGCGGCAGCTGCACGAGGGGTGATAGGCACTTTCGACGTGCTCACGAACAAATGCGTCGATCTGCTCGTCGCTTGTGACCTGCGCACCGGGCTGGATCTCGCGCCCGCGATACTGATCGAAAGCCGGCTGCGCGAACAGCTCGCGCGTCAGGCGCACGCAGGCGCGCATCTCGATCCAGTCCTCCGGATCCGACAAGTAATTGAAACGCACGCGCGGGGGGCACATCGGGTCCGGCGATGAAAGCCGCACGTAACCGCGGCTGCGCGAGCGCATGGGGCCGACGTGCGCCTGAAAGCCGTGCTCGCGCGCCAGCGATGAGCCGTCGTAACTGACCGCCAGCGGCAGGAAGTGAAACTGGATGTCTGGATACCGAACGCCGGCGCGGCTGCGAATGAAGCCGCCGGTTTCGAACTGGTTGCTGGCGCCCAGACCGCCCTTGGTTAACAGCCAGCGCAAGCCCACCAGAGCCTTGCGCAGCGGCCGGGTGTACGGATAGAGCGTGACCGGCAGGCGGCAGGCCACCTGAAAGTAGAATTCGAGGTGGTCCTGCAGATTCTCGCCGACTCCGGGCAGTTCGTGGACCAGCGCGATGCCGTGCTCGGCCAGTTCGGCCGCCGGGCCGATGCCCGAGAGCTTCATCAGAAGCGGCGAATTAATCGGACCGGCGCACAGCAGCACCTCGCCGGTCGCCTGCGCCACGTGCTCGGTTCCGTCGCGTCGATAGACGACCCCACTTGCGCGCCGGCCCTGAAACAGGACGCGCAGGGCGCGTGCCTGCGACAGCACGCGCAGGTTGTGTCGGCGCATCGCCGGATGCAGATAGGCGCGGGCCGCGCTGCAACGTCGCCCCGCATCGACTGTCATGTCGAGCCGGCCGAATCCTTCCTGCTGGTAGCCATTCAGATCGCTGGTGAGTGCGTAACCGGCCTGTTGCCCGGCCCTGACCCAGGCCGCGTGCAGCGGATTGCTCAGCGGCCCGTAGCAGGTGACCAGCCGGCCGTCACCGCCGCGGTAGGCATCAGCGCCTTCGGCCCGGCGCTCGGCACGCCGGAAATACGGCAGCACCTGCCGATAGTTCCAACCGGCGGCCCCTTGCGCTTCCCACTGCTCGAAATCGAGCGCATTGCCGCGCACATAGACCAGACCATTGATCGACGAGGATCCGCCCAGCACCCGGCCGCGCGGCACGTGCAGCTGTCGGCCTGCCAGATTCGGCTCCGGCTCGGTGCGATACGACCAGTCGTACTTCGGCAGATTCATCGGAATCGACAGCGCCCCGGGCATCTGCAGGTATGGGGAGCGGTCCGAGCCGCCATCCTCCAGTACCAGTACCCGATGTCGGCCATCCTCGCTGAGCCGATCGGCAAGCACGCAACCGGCGGAGCCTGCGCCCACGATCACGTAATCAAAGCTTGCCGTCGTCGCGCTCACAGCCGCCTTCAGTACGGCGCGTCGACGTCACCTAGTGCGACGTAGACGCTCTTGATCTGCGAGTAGTGCTCGAGCGCCGCACGGCTGTTCTCGCGGCCAAGGCCGGAGAGCTTATAGCCGCCAAACGGCAGTTCGATCGGCGTGACATTGTAGTGATTGATCCAGCAGGTTCCCGCCTGCAGCTGAGCGATCACGCGGTGTGCGCGCTGCACGTCGGCGGTAAAAATCCCGGCAGCCAATCCGAATTCAGTCGCATTGGCGCGCGCGATGACTTCGGCCTCGTCATCAAATTCCAGCACCGACATGACCGGGCCGAAGATCTCCTCGCGCACGATCGCCATGTCATCGTGGCAGCCGTCAAACACCGTCGGCTCGACGAACCAGCCGTTGGCAAGATCACCGGTGGTCACGCGGCGACCGCCCACGACCAGGCGCGCCCCTTCGGCCTTGCCGCGGGCGATGTAGCCAAGAACCTTCTCCATGTGCGCTTGCGAGATCAGTGCGCCGACGTCGGTCTGCGGATCGAGCGGGTTGCCGATACGCATCGCGCGCACCCGCGCGATCAGCCGTTCAAGAAATTCCGCCTTGATGCGGCGCTGGACGAACACCCGGGTGCCGTTCGAGCACACCTCGCCAGCCGAATAGAAATTCCCGAGCAGCGCTCCGCCGACGGCGTTGTCGAGCTGCGCATCCTCGAACACGATCAGCGGTGACTTGCCGCCCAGCTCCAGCGTCACATGCTTGAGCGATGCGGCCGCGTCCGCCATGACCGCGCGTCCGGTCCCTACCTCTCCGGTCAGCGACACTTTGCGGATGTGCGGATGACGCGTGAGCAGGCGGCCGGTCTCGGCTGCGCCCTGCACTACCTGAAAGATGCCGTCGGGCAAGCCTGCAGCGCGGAATATCTCCGCCAGCACCGGCGCGCTCAGCGGCGTCAGCTCCGCCGGCTTGAAGATCATGGCATTACCGCAGGCCAGCGCCGGCGCCGCCTTCCAGCAGGCGATCTGCAGCGGGTAATTCCACGCACCGATTCCCGCCACCACGCCCAGCGCCTCGCGCCGTGTGTAGCCGAAGGCCTGGGGCCCCAGGTCGACCTGCTCGCCGGTGAGGCTGGCCGCCAGGCTCGCGAAATACTCCAGGCAGTCAGCGCCCGAGACCACATCGACCACGCGGGTCTCGCGGATCGGCTTGCCGGTGTCACGCGTTTCAAGCTCGGCCAGTTCATCGTTGCGTGCGCGCAGCAGGTCGGCCGCACGCCGCAGAATGCGTCCGCGCTCGATCCCGGTGAGCGCCGCCCATGCGGGCTGCGCGGCCCTCGCCCGGGCCACGGCCGCCTCGATCTGTGCCGGCCCATCGACGGGCAGCTCGGCCAGGATCGCGCCGGTGGCCGGATTGATGGTCGTCAGGACCGCGGTGCGGGGCGCCGACGGCGCCGCGCTGTGGCGCGCGGCGACGGCTGCACTGCCCGCCTCAGCCAGTTCACTCTCCTTCAGGCGACCATCGACGAATGCCGTGAGCAAAGCCCGGGCGCTCTCGCTGTCGGCTTCATTCCAGTCCGACAGCGCGGCGCGCAACCACACGCCATCGATCATTGCCGCAACCATCGCCGCCAGGCTGCGCGCCTCGACGGGCGGCAACAGTCGCTTGAGGGCGTGCCGCAGATTGGACAGCATGCGTTGCTGATAAGCGCGCTGTACGCGTTTGAATCCGCGCACGTGCAAGACTTGGCCCCAGAACGCCAGCCACGCCGTGCCGGTGCGCCGATCGAATTCCTCCGGCGCCAGATTGGCGTCGATCACCGCCTGAATACGTCCGCGCGAGGTGCGTGCCAGCCGCAGGCGGCTGCTGACGCGCTCACCGACCCGGGTCGCCAGTGTGCGAAACGCCGCCTCGAGCAGACCATCCTTGTCGCCGAAGTAATGCGCCACCAGCCCCGGGGATACGCCGGCCCGACCGGCAATCTGCTGCAGGGTGCTGCCGACGTAGCCAACTTCGGCCAGACTATCGATCGTGACTTCGATCAACTGCCGCCGTCGGGCTTCTTCGGGCTCGGCTCCGATCGGAACCCGCGTTCGTGAGCGCGCTGCGTTCATGACGGCTCTGATTGATCGCCTGTGCAATGATAAGCTACCGATGAGGGGTGCGCGGGCTTACCTGAAGCTATAACTGAGACGCAGGTGGCGGCTCTAATAGCTGCAGCTTCAATGGCTTGTAACGGTCTCAGCACGCTCGACATGAACTCGATTAAACAGCTGTTCAATAGATCATGCGTGGCGCTCTCGGCCGGGTCAAGCGTGCTGCTGCGCGCGTTGCCGATCGCCCTGCTGATCGCCGCACCGGTCAGCCGTGTTGTGGCCGCGCCCACCAGCGCGCTCGAGAATCCATCGTGCCGCGCCGTGCGCCTGTCGGACATCGGCTGGACCGACGTCACTGCGACCACCGCCCTGTTCAGCGTGCTGTTGCGCGATCTGGGCTACGAGCCACAGGTCAACGTGCTGTCGCTTCCGGTCACGTACGCGTCGATGAAGAATGGCGACATCGACGTGTTCCTCGGCAACTGGATGCCGTCACAGGAGGCCGATCGCAAACCCTATCTGCTCGACGGCTCGATCGAAGTGGTAGGCGCCAACCTGACCGGCGCGAAGTACACGCTGGCGGTGCCGGCCTACACCTACGACGCCGGGCTCAAGGATTTTGCCGATATCGCTCGCTTCGCCGCGCAGCTCAACAATTCGATCTACGGCATCGAGCCCGGCAACGACGGCAATCGCCTGGTGCTGGGCATGATCAGCCACGATCAGTTCGGTCTGAGCGCCTTCAAACTGGTCGAGTCCAGCGAGCAAGGCATGCTGGCGCAGGTGGAGCGCTCGGTGCGCGAACACACACCGATCGTGTTTCTCGCCTGGGATCCGCACCCGATGAACATGCGCTTCAACCTGCGCTACCTGTCGGGCGGTGATGCGGTGTTCGGTCCGAACTTCGGCGGCGCATCGGTCTATACCAATACCCGCGCCGGCTACCTGGCCGCCTGCCCGAATGTCGCCCGGCTGCTGAAAAACCTGCACTTCACGCTGCGCTCCGAAGACGAACTGATGGCCTCGATCCTCGATCGGCATCAGGCGCCGGAAGTCGCCGCGGCCGCGTGGCTGCAGGCCAATCGCAGCACGGTCGCCGCCTGGGTCGACGGCGTGCAGACCTTTGAGGGCGCCCCGGCGATGGCGGCGGTGTACGCCACCGCCGGCAGCCGCAGCGGCTGGAACTTCGAGAACTGGATCAGCGCCCACAAGATCCCAGTCGGCGACGCGGTGGCGGTGGCGATCGAATACGTGAAGGGTCACGGCAAGTTGCTGTTCGATGTCGTGTCGATCGTCATCCGCGGCAGCGTCAATGGCCTCACCGCACTGCTGCTGGCGATCCCAGGGCCGCTGCTGGTGCTGGCGCTGGCCGCCCTTGCCTGGGTGCTACGGCGCTCGATTCCGCTGGCGCTGTTTGTTGCCGTCGCGCTGCTCTTCATCATGAATCAGGGCTACTGGGTCGCAACCCTCGAGACGCTATCGCTGGTGATCATCGCGGCGCTGCTGTCGACCGTGATCGGGGTGCCGCTGGGCATCGCGGCTGCGCATCGACCGCGGCTGTTCGCGGTCATGCGGCCGGTGCTGGATCTGATGCAGACGCTGCCGACCTTCGTCTATCTGATTCCCACGCTGGTGCTGTTCGGCCTGGGCGTGGTCCCGGGACTGATCTCGACGGTGATCTTTGCGCTGCCGGCGCCGATTCGGCTGACGCAGCTGGGGATCAGTTCGGTACCACAGCCGCTGATCGAAGCCGGCCACGCCTTCGGCAGCACTGGCCTGCAGCTGCTGTGGAAAGTCGAGCTGCCCAGCGCCGGTCCGACCATCCTTGCCGGTGTCACGCAATGCATCATGCTGAGCCTGTCGATGGTCGTCATCGCCGCACTGGTAGGGGCTGGCGGCCTTGGGGTTCCGGTCGTGCGGGCGCTTAACAGCGTGCAGGTCGGGATGGGATTTGAGGCCGGCTTTGTGATCGTTCTGCTGGCGATCATCCTGGACCGCATGTCGCGGCCGCGATCATGAGTGCGATCCTGGAATTTGCCCAGGTCGACATCCTGTTTCCGCCCCAGGGCAACCGGCGCGCCGCCTCGGTCGTGCAGCAGGCGCTCGAGGCGCTCGACGCCGGCGGCACTCGCACCCAGATAGAGCAGCAGACCGGCGTCGTGGTCGGCGTCGCCAATGCCACTCTGTCGGTGCAGCGGGGCGAGATCTGCGTGCTGATGGGGCTGTCGGGCTCGGGCAAGTCGACGCTGCTGCGCGCGGCCAATGGCCTCGCCCCGGTCACCCGCGGCCGCGTGCTGGTGAGCGACGAACAGGCCAGTGTGAACATCGCGGCCTGCGATCCGCCCACCCTGCGCCGCGTCCGGCGCCAGCGCATCGCGATGGTGTTCCAGCAATTCGCGTTGCTGCCGTGGCGCAGCGTGCGCGAAAACGTCGGCTTCGGCCTGGAGATCCGCGGCGATTCTGTCGAGCAGCGTCGCCGCATCGTCGAGCGCCAGCTGGAACTGGTCGGATTGACGCAATGGGCCGATCGCTACTGCCACGAGCTCTCCGGTGGCATGCAGCAGCGCGTCGGGCTGGCGCGCGCACTGGCCACCGATGCCGACATCCTGCTCATGGACGAGCCGTTTTCAGCCCTCGATCCTCTGATCCGGCGCAAGCTGCAGGATGAGCTGTGCAGCCTGCAGAGCCAGCTGCGCAAGACCATCCTGTTCGTCAGCCATGACCTCGACGAGGCGCTGCGGCTCGGGGATCGGATTGCGATCCTCGAAGGCGGCCGCATCGTGCAGGTCGGCACCCCGCAGCAGATCGTCCACCAGCCGGCCGACGCCTACGTGGCCGAATTCGTGCGCCATGTGAATCCGCAAACCGTGCTCAAGGGCACGGCGCCCTCCGCCTGATGTCGCATTTATTCAACTGACGCGGCGCGCGTATCCTCGGCGCCCGTGCACTGGCGCCCTCATCATGGGTCACCGAACATGGGCCGCCGGGGCGGCAGGTACTTAAGGTGCAGCGCTTCTCCGCTCTATCACTGCTACTGCGAGGCCTTCGCGCTCACCGCGGCTGGCAGCCGCAGTGGCGCAAAGCTCAGCCCAAGGCCGCCTACGACGCCATCATCGTCGGCGGCGGCGGACATGGATTGGGTAGCGCTTATCACCTGGCGAAGGATCACGGCCTCAGGCGGGTCGCGGTGCTGGAAAAAGGCTGGATCGGCGGCGGCAACACCGGCCGCAACACGACCATCATCCGATCTAATTACCTGTTCGATGAGTCGGCGGCACTCTACGATCATGCGCTGAAGCGCTGGGAGCACCTGTCGCAGGAGCTCAACTACAACGTCATGTTCTCGCAGCGCGGCGTGCTGATGCTGGCGCACACGGTGCACGATGTTCAAATCGGCAAGCGCCACGTTCACGCCAATCGTGCCAACGGCGTCGACAACGAATGGCTGACGACCGCGCAGGCGCAGCACTTCTGCCCGCCGCTGAACGTAAGCGACATTCGTTACCCGGTGCTCGGCGCGGCGCTGCAGCGCCGCGGCGGCACCGCTCGCCACGACGCCGTGGCCTGGGGCTACGCGCGCGCGGCCGACGCGCTCGGTGTCGACATCATCGAAAACTGCGAGGTAACCGGGATCCGGCGTGGGCCCGATGGTCAGGTCGAGGGCGTGGACAGCACGCGCGGCACGATACGAGCGCCGAAAGTGGGCGTGGTGGCCGCCGGACATAGCAGCGTGCTGATGCGGATGGCGCAGGTACGCGTGCCGCTGGAGAGCTATCCGCTGCAGGCACTGGTTTCCGAACCGGTCAAGCCGGTGTTCCCTTGCGTGGTCATGTCCAACACGATTCACGCCTACATCAGCCAGTCGGACAAGGGCGAGCTGGTGATCGGTGCCGGCACCGATGCCTATACGTCATACACCCAGCGCGGCGCGCTGCACGTGACCACGCATGCGCTCGAGGCGGTGTGTGAACTATTTCCCCGTTTTCGCCGGCTGCGCATGCTGCGCAATTGGGGGGGCATCGTCGATGTGACGCCCGATCGCTCGCCAATCATCGGCAAGACGCCGGTCCCGGGTCTGTATGTCAATTGCGGCTGGGGCACCGGAGGGTTCAAGGCGACACCGGGTTCGGCGCATCTATTTGCCTGGACCATGGCGCACGATGAGCCGCATCCGATCTGCGCGCCGTTCTCGCTGCAGCGCTTCGTTGCCGGCGAGCTCATCGATGAGTCGGCGGCCGCGGCCGTGGCCCACTAGCGCTGCCCTCCGGAGGCACACGATCGTGCTGCTGATCCCCTGCCCTTACTGCGGCGAGCGCGCCGAAATCGAGTTCAGCTACGGCGGCCAGGCGCAGCTGCTTCGTCCCTCAGGCGCCGATGTCAGCGAGCCGCAGTGGGCCGAATACCTGTACCTGCGCGACAACGCCAAGGGCGTGCATGCCGAGCGCTGGCGTCACACCCATGGCTGCGGTCGTTACTTCAACGCGCTGCGCGATACCCGCAGCGATCGGTTCGTGTCGATCTACGCCGTGGGTGCAACGCCGCCGTGACCGCACGTACCGATACCTGGCGCACGACAAGCGGCGGGCGCATCGAGCGCGACCGGATACTGCGCTTCCGGTTCGACGGCCGAAGCCTGACCGGCGTTCACGGCGATACGCTCGCCTCGGCGCTGCTGGCCAACGGCGTGCATCTGGTCGGGCGCTCGTTCAAGTATCACCGCCCCCGCGGCATCGTCGCGGCCGGTGTCGAGGAGCCCAACGCCCTGGTGAGGGTGCAGCGCGACGCCGCGCGCTGCACGCCCAACCTTCGCGCCACGCAGGTCGAGCTCTACGATGGCTTGCAAGCGGTCAGCCAGAACCGCTGGCCGTCGCTGCAGGTCGATGTCGGCGCGCTGGGCGGATTGCTGGCGCGCTTTCTGCCCGCAGGCTTCTATTACAAGACTTTCATGTGGCCAAGGCGCGCCTGGACTGCCTGCTACGAACCGCTGATCCGCGCTGCGGCAGGCCTGGGGCGCGCCCCAGAGCACTCCGACCCGGATCGTTACGCGCAGCGCTACGCCCACTGCGACGTGCTGGTGGTCGGTGCCGGCCCGTCGGGACTGGCGGCGGCGACAGCCGCCGCGCAGCGCGGCGCGCGCGTCATTGTGTGCGACGAGCAGGCCGAGTTCGGCGGCTGGCTGCTGAGCGATCCGCAGGCATCGATCGATGGCCGACCGGCGCTGGAGTGGCTGACTGAAACCTTGCGCGCGCTGCACGGCAACCCGCGCGTCACGCTGCTTTCGCGCACCAGCGCCTTCGGATGCTTTCCCCACAACTGGATCGCGCTCAATGAGCGTCTGACCGATCACCTCGCCGCGCCCGATCCGCAGCGAGCGCGCGAGCGGCTCTGGCAGGTGCGTACACGCCAGCTGGTGATCGCCGCCGGCGCCATCGAGCGTCCGCTGGTGTTTCCGGGCAATGATCGCCCCGGCATCATGCTCGCCGGCGCGGCGCGCACCTACCTGCATCGCTACGGAGTGCTGCCGGGCAAGCGCGCCGTGCTCGTGACGGCCTGCGATGAAGCCTATCGCAGTGCCTTTGAACTGCAGGCTGCCGGCGTCACCGTCGTCCTCATTGCCGACGTGCGCGCCGCAATCAGCGAGGCGTTGCAGCGCGAGGCACAACGCTGCGCGATCCCGGTGATCACCCAGGCTACGGTTCTGGGCACGCACGGCCGCAGCCGGGTGCGGGCGCTGGACATTGCCCGTCTTGATGGCGAGCGCCGGCCGCTGCCGGGCGCGCGCCGCGAAGCCTGCGACCTGGTGCTGATGTCCGGCGGCTATACGCCCAGCGTGCATCTGCACTCCCAGTCGCGCGGCGGCCTGACCTGGTACGAGCCGCTGCAGTGCTTCGTGCCGCTGCCATCGGACTACCCGGCGATGCGCTCGGCCGGCACGTGCCGCGGATTGTGGGACTTGGCTGCGATCATCACCGATGGCCGCGCGGCCGGGGCCGATGCCGCGCAGGCAGCCGGTCACGGCGCGGGCTCGGGGGCCGCGCCGGCGCCACTGCCACGGAGCGGCGACGGCGCATACGCCGGGGCCTTGCCACAGCCCGTGCACGGCGGCCATGGCAAGGCCTTCGTCGATTGGCAGAACGATGTCACCGCCGCCGATCTGGCGCTGGCGGCGCGCGAGGGCTTTCGCTCCATCGAGCACGTCAAACGCTACACCACGACCGGCATGGCCACCGATCAGGGCAAGACCTCGAACCTCAACGCCTTGGGCATCGTCGCACAACAGATTGCACAGCCCATCGCCGAGGTCGGTCTGACCACCTTTCGCATGCCCTACACGCCCGTCAGCTTCGCGAGTTTTGCCGGCTACGCGCGCGGCAGCCTGTTCGAGCCGGTGCGTACCACGCCGCTGCATCCGTGGGCCGAGCACGCCGGCGCCGTATTTGAAGACGTGGGCGCCTGGAAGCGCGCGCGCTATCTGCCGCGCGCCGATGAGGACATGGCTGCCAGTGTCGAGCGCGAGTGCCTGGCAGTGCGGCGGGGCTGCGCGCTGTTTGATGCCTCGACACTGGGCAAGATCGAGGTGGTCGGACCGGACGCGGCCGCCTTCCTGGATCGCCTGTATGTGAATTCATTTTCGACACTGGCAGTGGGGCGCTGCCGCTACGGGCTGCTGCTGCGCGACGATGGTTTCATCTTCGATGATGGTGTAATCGCACGCCTGGCCGAGGATCGCTTCCACGTCACCACCACGACCGGAGGGGCGGCGCGCGTGCTCGCTTTGCTGGAGGACTATCTTCAGACCCAATGGAACGAACTGCAGCTGTGGTTGACCTCGACCACCGAGCAATGGGCGGTGCTGGCGCTGCAGGGGCCGCGCTCGAGACAAGTGTTGGCCGGGCTAATCGAGGGCGTCGACCTGTCGCCCGCCGCGCTGCCCCACATGAGTGTCGCGCACGGACGGATCTGCGGGATACCGATGCGGCTGTTTCGGGTCAGCTTCACCGGCGAGCTCGGCTTTGAGATCAACGTACCGCCCGAGCAGGCGCGAGCGGCCTGGGAGGCGATCCTGCAGGCGGGTCAGCCACACGGCATCGATGTCTACGGTACCGAGAGCATGCACGTGCTGCGCGCGGAGAAAGGCTACATCATCGTCGGCCAGGACGCCGACGGCACCACCACGCCGCAGGACGCAGGCCTGGGCTGGCTCATCGGCAAGAACAAGTCCGATTTTGTCGGCAAGCGCTCGTTGCAGCGACCGGCCATGCTCAACTCCAATCGTCGCCAGTTGGTCGGCCTGCTGACGCTCGATCCCACCCAGGTCCTCGAAGAGGGTTCGCAGGTTCTGCAGCAATCACGCTCGCGGCTGCGCCCGCTGGGCCATGTGACCTCTTCGTACCGCAGCCCGACGCTGGATCGTTCGATCGCGCTGGCGATGATCGCCGGCGGACGCGAGCGCCACGGACACACGGTGTACGTGCCGACGCTCGATGGCGAGCTCGCCGCGCAGGTGGTCGGGCCGGTGTTCTACGACAGCGCCGGGGAACGCCTCAATGCCTGAACTGTCGTTCACGGGCCCGGGCTGCACGACGCTGCCACCGACTGCGTGCCTAGTGCTGCGCGGTGCTTTGGCCGTGCGCACCGCCGCGGCGCAGGCGCTGCATATCCCGATTCCGGAGCAGCCGTGTCGCGCGCTCGAGCAAGCCGGGCGGGCGGCCTTGTGGCTCGGTCCGGATGAGCGCCTGCTGCTGCTGTCGCGCGCTGAAAGCCTCGATGCCATTGACGCGCTCGAGGCGGCCTTGCATGGCCTGCCGCACGCCGTGGTCGATGTCAGCCAGCGTCAGATTGCACTGGCCGTGAGCGGCGCTCTGGCGGTACCTCTGCTCAATGCCGGTTGCCCGCTGGATCTGGATCCGCTGGTGTTTCCCGTCGGTGCCTGCACACGCACGCTGCTCGCCAAGGCGGAAATCGTGCTCTGGCGCCGGCAGGATGAGGAATTTCAGCTGCAGGTGTGGCGTTCGTTGGCCGCTTATGTAGCGCAGTTTCTGAGCGAAGCCGTCCGTGATCTGGCGACCGTGGCTTGATTGTCGCGGTCGTAGAGCTGATCGTCGCTTTTCGATACCTGTCAGGGTCGGGCGTCCTTAGACTAGTTCGATGATGGGCGTGGGGGACAGCACGTGAAGACGCATGCGCGGGTGGTGGTGGTCGGCGGCGGCGTCGTCGGCGTCAGCACACTCTATCACCTGACCAAGAAGGGCTGGTCGGATGTGGTGCTGATCGAGCGCACCGAGCTGACCGCCGGCTCGACCTGGCATGCCGCCGGCCTGCTGCCGCTGTTCAACATGAGCTACACCGTCGGCCAGCTGCACAAGTACTCGGTCGATCTGTACAAGCGCCTGCCGCAGGAAACCGGCCAGGATGTGAGCTTTCGGGTCACCGGCAATCTGCGCCTGGCGACCTGTCGCGACCGCATGGACGAGTACCGCAAGTACTGCAGCACCGCCAACACCATCGGCGTGCCGTTTCGCGTCATCGGCCCGAGCGAGGTGCGCGAGCTGTGGCCGCTGATCAACCTCGGCGGTAGCCCCGACACGCCGGCGGTCATCGGCGCGCTGTACCACCCGGACGACGGCCATATCGCGCCGGCCGACCTGACCATGGCGCTGCGCAAAGGCGCGCGCAGCGGCGGCGCCGATATCCATGAACACACCGAGATGCTGGCCCTGCAACGCACCGCCAGCGGCGAGTGGCAGGTGCACACCAACCGCGGCGACATCATCGCCGAGCACGTCGTGTTCGCCACCGGCAACTATGCGCGCCAGACCGGACGGCTGGTCGGGCTGGACGTGCCATCGATCCCGGTCGAGCATCAGTACATCGTCTATGAGACCTCGCCCGAGCTCGAGGCCTACCGGCGCGCTGGCGGGCCCGAGCTGGCCGTGCTGCGCGAGTCTGACCAGTCGTATTACCTGCGCGAGGAGCGCATGGGCTGGATCTTAGGTCCGTACGAGCGCGGTGCGCCGGCGCGCTTTGCCGACGGCGTCCCCGACTGGTTCGGCAAGAGCCTGTTCGAAGGCGACTTGGAGCGTCTGCTGCCGCACGTCGAGGCCGCGACGCGGCGCGTGCCGGCGCTCGAGACCTGCGGCCTCAAGGACATCGTCAACGGGCCGATTGCCTACACGCCCGACGGCAGCCCGCTGATCGGTCCGGCCTGGAATCACCGCAACCTGTGGCTCAACGAGGGCCACAGCTTTGGCATCACCGCGGCTGGCGGCGCCGGCTGGCAGCTGGCCGAGTGGATCGTCGAAGGCGAGCCGGGCATCGACTTGCTGGCGGTCGACCCGCGACGCTTCGGCGCCTATGCCGGCCGAAACTTCCTGATCGCCAAGAACGAGGAGACTTACCGCAACGTCTTCACGATTCACTACCCGGACGAGGAGCGCGCCGAGGCGCGGCCGGCCAAGACCAGCCCGGTGTACGACAAGCTCGACCGGCGCGGCGCAGTCTGGGGTCAGCGCTATGGCTGGGAGCGCGCCAACTGGTTCGCCCCCGCGGGGGTCGAGCGGCGCGATCACTGGAGCTTTCGCCGCAGCAATTACTTCGAGCACGTCGGCAACGAGGTGCGGTTGATGCGCGAGCGCGTCGGGGTGATCGATCTCACCCCGTTCACCAAGCACGAGGTCAGTGGCGCAGGCGCGCAAGGCTGGCTCGACTCGCTGGTGGCCAACAAGGTGCCGACGAAAATCGGCCGGCTGGCGCTGACGCACGCGCTCACCCGACGCGGCGGCATACGCTCGGAGTTCACCATCACACGCATTGCCGAGGACCGCTACTACGTGGTCAGTGCCGGCGCCGCCGAGCGCTACGACAGCGACTACCTCAACTCCCATCTGCCCACCGACGGCTCGGTACAGCTGCATAACATCACCGGCGCGCGCGGCTGCTTTGTGCTGGCCGGCCCGCGCGCGCGCGAACTGCTGGCGCAGCTCACGCCGGCGGCGCTCGACAACAGCGCATTTCCATGGCTTTCCGCGCAGGTGATCGAAGTCGGCCTGGCGGTGGACGTATACGCGCTGCGCGTCAACTTCGTTGGCGCACTCGGGTGGGAACTGCATTTTCCGATCGAGTATGCGCATCACCTGTTCGATGCTCTGTTTCGCGTCGGCGAAGCGTTCGGCCTCGGCATGGTGGGCATGCGCGCCATGGAATCGATGCGCATGGAGAAATCCTACCGTATGTGGGGCACCGATCTGACGCGCGACTACACGCCATTTGAGGCCGGTCTGGATCGTTTCGTGCGCATGGACAAGGGCACGTTTGTCGGACGCGAGGCGCTGCAGCGACAACTCGCGAGCGGCGTGCCGCATCGCTTCGCGACTCTGGAGGTGCACGGTGTCGTGGACGCCGATCCGCTTGGCAACGAGCCGCTGTTCGACGCCAGCGGTCGCCTCGTCGGTCGCACGACCTCAGGGTACTTCGGCCACACGCTGCGCAAGAGCCTGGCGATCGGCTATGTCGACCCGGGTTTCGAAGCAGCAGGCACAACGCTGCAAATCGAGATTCTGGGCGAGCGCCGCCAGGCGACGGTGCTGGCCGATTCCCCGTATGATCCGCACAACCAGGACCTGAAGGCCTGATCGCTTGACGCAGCCAACCGACCCGGCTCCGAGACATCGTCGACCCAGCGGCCGCGACGCCAAGCGCGCCGCGCGCAGCGCGGCCGCAGCAGCCTCGGTGCCGTACATCACCCGTCGCATTCCCTATTACGAGGTGCTCGACGAGCAGGGCCTGGTGCTGCTCGAGAGCAACGCCGACACCATCCTGCAGGAGATCGGCATCGAATTTCGCGAGGACCCGGAGGTGCTGGCGCTATGGAAGGACGCGGGCGCCGATGTGCAGGGCGAGCGAGTGCGCTTTCCCCGCGGCCTGTGTCGCTCGCTGATCCAGCTCACCGCGCCGCGCGAGTTCGTGCAGGTGGCACGCAATCCTGCCCACAACGTGCAGATCGGCGGCCGCAACACGGTGTTCGCGCCGGCCTACGGCTCGCCCTTCATCCGCAATCTGGATGAGGGCCGCCGCTACGCCCGCATCGAGGACTTTCGCAACTTCGTCAAGCTGGCCTACCTGTCCACGTCATTGCATCACTCGGGCGGCACGATCTGCGAACCGGTCGATCTGCCGGTCAACAAGCGCCACTTCGACATGGTCTACAGCCACATCAAGTACAGCGACAAGCCGTTCATGGGATCGGTGACGCACCCGGAGCGGGCGCAGGACACGGTCGAGATGGCGCGCATCCTGTTCGGCGAGGATTTCGAGGACCCGGCCACCGGCAAGCCGCGCTGCGCCATCATCAGCCTCATCAATGTCAACTCGCCGATGACCTACGATGCCACCATGCTCGGTGCGCTCAAGGTCTACGCGCGCGCCAATCAGGCCTGCATCGTCACGCCCTTCATCCTCGCCGGCGCGATGTCGCCGGTCACGGTCGCCGGCACGGTCGCGCAGACGCTGGCCGAGGCGCTGGCCGGACTTTCGCTGATTCAGCTGCTCAATCCCGGTGCGCCGATGGTGCTGGGCAGCTTCGCATCGTCGCTGTCGATGCAGTCCGGCGCACCGACCTTCGGCACGCCCGAGCCGGCGTTGGTGCTGTATGTCATGGCGGCCCTGGCGCGCCGCCTGGGCGTGCCGTTCCGATCCGGCGGCGCACTGTGCGCCTCCAAGATCGCCGACGCGCAGGCCGCTTACGAGTCGGCCAACACGCTGCTGCCGACCTGCCTGGCCGGCGTGAATTTCGTGCTGCACACCGCTGGCTGGCTCGAAGGCGGCCTATCCATGGGCTACGAGAAATTCGTCATGGACGCCGATCAGGCCGGCATGATGCATACGCTTCTGGCCGGCATCGATCTGTCGGACAACGGCCAGGCGCTGGATGCGATTCGAGAGGTCGGTCCGGGAAAGCATTTCCTCGGTTGCGCTCATACCCAGGCGAATTTTCAGACCGCGTTTTACCGCTCGCCACTCGCCGACAACAATAGCTACGAGCAGTGGGAAGCCGAGGGCGCTGCCGACATGGCCAAACGGGCCAACGCCCTGTACAAGAAGCAACTGGCTGCCTACGAGCCACCGGCGCTCGATCCGGCGATCGACGAGGCGCTGCAGGACTACATGAATCGCCGCAAGGCCGCCTTTCCAGACTCCAACATCTAGGATTTGTCGGCCGACGCGCTGTGCTGACGCCGGCTGCGCCGCCCGCTCGCTGCCGCGCCGCCCGCCTTGGGCGCCGGCAACGGCACGACGCGACGCAGATTCTCGTAGCTGGCGCTCTTGTGCGGAATGGCCATGGCCTCGACGAAGTGATGCTGGAAGCGCGGCTCCACTGCGGTCTCGATCTTCTCCACCCGGCGCACCAGTTGCTCGATGACGCGGCGCGAGCCGGCGTCCAGCAACGCGATGCGGGCGCCGGTTCCGGCGGCGTTGCCGGCCGAGGCCACATTCTCAAGTTTGCAGTCCGGCAGCATGCCGAGTACCAGTGCGTACTTGACGTCGATGTGATTGCCAAACGCACCGGCCAGGCGAATCCGGTCCACCTGCTCAACCCCCATGCACTCCATCAGCAGCCGAATGCCGGCGTGCAGCGCCGCCTTCGCCAGCTGAATCGCGCGCACATCGTTCTGCGTAATGATCAGCGGCACCGCACCCCGATGCAGCACGTAAGCGAACGTGCGGCCGTTGGCGATGATGCGCTCGCTGCGTGCTGCCAGCCCGCCGTCGATCACTCCATCCTGGCTGACGATGCCCGCCAGATACATCTCGGCGATGACTTCAATAATTCCAGACCCACACACACCGGTGATGCCGATACCTGCGGCATCGGCGGCAAACTGCGCCTCATCGGACCAGTGCTCGCTGCCGATCACCTTGAAGCGCGGCTCGAGCGTCAGCGGGTCGATACGCACGCGCTCGATCGCACCGGGCGCGGCGCGCTGGCCGCAGCTGATCTGCGCACCTTCGAACGCCGGGCCGGTCGGGCTCGAACAGGCCAGCAGCCGTTCGCGGTTGCCAAGGACGATCTCGGCATTGGTGCCGACGTCCACCAGCAAGGTGAGTTCATCCTGTAGATCCGGGCGCTCGGCCAGGATCATGCCGGCGGTATCGGCACCGACGTGCCCGGCAATGCACGGCAGTGCGTACACGCGTGCCTGTGGGTGAATAGCGATATCCAGCTGGCGCGCAGGCGCGGTCACCGCCTGATCGAGCGCGAGCGCGAATGGTGCGCCGCCCAGTTCGACCGGATCGATGCCGAGCACCAAGTGATGCATCACCGGGTTGCCCACCAGGGTCATCTCCAGGATGTCGCTGGGGCCGATGCCGGCAGCCGCGGCCACTTCGCCCGCCAGAGCGCCGAGGGCCGCGCGCACCGTGGCGGTGAGCTGCGCCGCACCGCCTGGATTCATCATCGCGTAGGACACGCGGCTCATCAGGTCCTCGCCGAAACGGATCTGGGGATTCATCACGCCGCTGGAGGCCACCACCTCGCCGGTCGATAGATCGCACAGATGCGCGGCGATGGTGGTCGAGCCGACATCCACCGCCAAGCCGTAGGCCGCCTCGTGCAGGCCCGGCCATACGGCAATGATCTCGCGGCCGGCATGCACCGCAACCGTCACCTGCCACTCGCCAGCGCGCAGCACAGCTTGCAGAGCCGGCAGCAGCTCGGGATCGCACGTAAGATCGGTGAGTTGCCACTCGCGCTCGAGCGCGCCCAGCAGTCGGCGCAGGTCACTCGACGGATGATGCATGTCGGGACGCTCGACCTCGACCTCGTGCAGGCGCAGCACCGGATCGAGGGTGATATCGCGCGCATCAGCCGCCTTGCGGACCACCTGGCGATGCACCTGGCTGCTCGCCGGAACGTCGACCACGACATCCCCCAGCAGGCGCGCGCAACAGGATAGCCGCCGAGCCGCTGGCAGCGGCCGCCGAGTGCCATAGGCGGACTCGACCTCGCTCAACGGCGACAGGTTCTGCGCCAGCGAGCGCACACCGTGTTTGGCGAACTCGCCCTCGATCAGTTCGACCTGGCAGCGGCCGCACAGCCCGCGCCCGCCGCACACTGAATCCAGGTCGACGCCGAGCGAGCGCGCCGCCTGCAGCACCGGCGTGCCCGCGGCAAATCGCCCGCGCTTGCCCGAGGGCGTGAAGACGATCAGCGGATCAGGAGGAGACACGGCGCCGCAGTCCGCCCACGCGCCGGCCGCGCGCCGCACCCTCGCCGCCTTCCGGCGGCGGCTCGCGGTTGGCGCGGATCCAGCGGGCGCAGTCCGGATCGTGCCCCATCATGACATCGGCGGACATGCAGGCACGCAGTACCTCGGCGTGCAACGGATTGGCAATCGCCGAAGTCAAGCCGGCGGCGATCGCCATGGTCAGAAAACCGCTGGTGATGCCCTCGCGCTGCGGCAGTCCGAAGCTGACGTTGGAGGCACCGCAGGTGCTGTTGACCTTGAGCTCGCCGCGCAGCCGCCGCAGCAGATGCATGACCTGGACACCGGCGCGATTGACCGCGCCGATCGGCATGACCAGTGGATCGACGACGATATCGCTGGCAGGAATCCCGTGGTCGGCGGCGCGCTGCACGATCTTTTTGGCCACCTCGAAGCGCACATCAGGATCTTCGGAGATGCCGGTTTCATCGTTGGATATCGCCACCACCGCGGCTCCGTATTTCTTCACCAGCGGCAGTACCGCCTCCAACCGCTCCTCCTCCCCGGTCACGGAATTCACCAGCGGCTTGCCCTTATAGACCGCCAGGCCCGCCTCCAGCGCCGCAACGATCGAGGAATCGATCGACAACGGCACGTCGGTGATCGACTGCACCAGCTGCACGGCTTTGGCCAATATTGCCGGCTCATCGGCCAGTGGAATGCCCGCATTGACGTCGAGCATGTGGGCGCCGGCGGCCACCTGCGCCAGAGCGTCGGCCTCGACACGGCTGAAATCCCCGGCGGCCATCTCGGCCGCCAGGACCTTGCGGCCGGTCGGGTTGATGCGCTCGCCGATGATCACAAAGGGTCGCTCGAAGCCAATCACGACCGTCTTGGTGGCCGAACTGATCACGGTGTCGGTCATGCGGTGTCGTTTCCCTTGTTACGGATCAGCGTCTCGAGCTCGGCATCGCCGTAGCGTGCCTCAAGTCGCGCCGCCTCGGCGCGTGCCTCGCCTTCAAGGTCGTCACCACAGCTGCGAGCGGCGCTGCGCTGCCAGTCGGCCAGATACGCCGACGAGGAGCCCTTGCCGGCGCGCATTGCCGCTCGGTCCACGGCTTCCTGGAATCTTGCAGCCAGAAGCACCTTGGCGGTCTCGCGGCCGCGCCGCACCACCACCTGCGATGGGATGCTGCGCCAGGAAATGACCGTCAATGACGCCACGTGATCACCGCCGCGCGCCGCGGCTGCAGCGCTGCGAGCGCGCTGCCCAGAGTGCCGTAACCGGTGAAGTGATAGTGATAGCTGAGCCCGAGCGAATCGGCGATCGAGCGGGCGCGCTGCTGCGCTTCGGTGCTCTCGGTCTGCGCCAGGTAGACGAGCCGCTGATAGTGGCGGAAATACTCGGCGATGAGCTGCGGATAGCGGTCGAGGCCCAGACCGCGATGCACCAGCCGCTCGAAATGCTGCAGCAGAAAGTCGGTCAGGTAAAACGTGCCCGGCTCGGCCTCCGACAGCTGGGCAAACACCGCTGGCGTTGCAAAGCTCTCGTAGCAATGGGCCCCAGGCAGGCGCTCGACCCCTTCTGCGCGCAGCACGGCATCGAGCCGACCGCCGGTGCCGCAATCGCCGTAGGCCACGAACAGTGACTGGTAGTGGTCTCGATAGCGGCGAATTGCGCTCTGTACCGCGCCTGGAATGCGTTCCGGGCGGTTGTGCAGCTCAGGGGGCAGACAGGTGACATCGATCGTCGTCCAGTCGTTGGCTCGCCGCAATGCGACGATCTCGCGCGCCAGCGCGCCGCAGGCAATGACCAGGACGCCAGAGCGGGCGACTGCTTCAGATGGCATTGAGGCTCTTCAGGCCGGCACGGCCGTGCGGCGCGCGGCCAGCAGGTTCTTGGCCGTTTCTACCGCGATCGCCGCGTCGCGACAGTAGGCATCCGCGCCCACCGCCTTGCCGAACTCCTCATTGAGTGGCGCGCCGCCCACGAGCACGATGTACTGGTCGCGGATACCCTTCTGCTTGAGCGTATCGATGACGACTTTCATGTAGGGCATCGTGGTCGTCAGCAGCGCCGACATGCCGAGGATATCGGGTCGATGTCGCTCGAGCGCATCGAGATATTTTTCCACCGGGTTATTGATGCCCAGGTCGATGACTTCGAAGCCAGCACCTTCGAGCATCATCGAGACCAAATTCTTGCCGATGTCGTGGATGTCGCCCTTAACCGTGCCGATGACCACCTTGCCAATCGGCTCTACCCCGGTCTCGGCCAGCAGCGGCCGCAGAATCTCCATGCCGCCCTTCATCGCATTGGCGGCCAGCAATACTTCGGGCACGAACAGAATGCCGTCGCGAAAATCGATGCCGACGATGCGCATGCCCGCCACCAGGGCATCGTTGAGCACCTTCTCGGCGCTCCAGCCACGTTGCAGGAATATCCGCGTGGCCTGCTCGACCTCACTCTTCAAGCCGTTGTAGAGGTCATCGTGAACCTGCTCGGTGAGCTCCTGATCGTTGAGCTCTTCCAGATCGAACTCGTCTGCCGGCGCGTCGTTCATGAATAAAGCCTTATGATACGGCTATTTAGAATGTGCCCAGAGCATGGTAGGCGGGAGCGCCGGCGGCCGATGGGGGGCTTTGCGACACCTACGTGCCCGGCAACGACATGTCCAGCCCGTTAGCCGCCGGTGGCGGCGCGCTCGTGACCGGATTCGCGTTCGGCACTGGGCGGCTGACCATAATGCGCGCGGTAACACTTGGAAAAGTGCTGCGCCGAGCGAAAGCCGCAGGCCGTGGAAATGTCCAGCACCGACATCGACGTCTGCAGCAACAGCTCGCGCGCGCGACGCAGCCGGGTCTGCAGGTAGTACTTCTTTGGCGCACATTCCAGATGGCGCTTGAACAGCCGTTCGATCTGCCGGCGCGACAGGCGCGCCGCGGCGGCAATCTGCTCGAGCGACAGCGGTTCTTCGATGTTGCGCTCCATTACCTGTGCCACTTCGATCAGGCGGGCGTGGCCTAAGCCAACCTGGGCCCGCAGCGGCACGTACTGTCGGTCGCGGTCGTCACGCACGCGCTCGAGAATGAACTGCTCGGAAATCGACTGCGAGGTACGCGGGCCCAGTTTTTCCTTGACCAGCGTGAGCATCAGATCGAGCGGCGCCACCCCGCCGGAACAGGTGAAGCGGTCGCGGTCGATGGTGAACAGGCGGTCGCGGATCAGTACCCGCGGAAATTCCTCACGCAAGGCCGACAGATTTTCCCAGTGGATGGTCGCGCGGTAGTCATCCAGCAGGCCGGCGCGCGCCAGCGCATAGCCGCCGGTACACAGCGCCCCTAGCGGCGTACCACGGTCGGCCGCGCGTCGTAGTGCGGTCAGTATCGCCGGCGACACGGCCTCGCGTACGTCAATGCCGCCGCAGACGAACAGTATGTCGAGCTTGGTCAGCTGCCCCAACGCCACTGACGGCGAGAGCTGCAGGCCGTTGCTGGCCATCGCCGCGCGCCCGTCGAGCGTCGTAAGCGACCATTGATAGGCCGTCTGGCCGGTGACAAGATTGGCCATCCGCAGCGGTTCGACCGCGTTCGACAGCGCGATCATCGAGTAATTCTCGAGGGTTAGAAACGCGTAACGGGTCGTACGCAGTTGTGCAACCGATCCCACCGGGCCCTCGTGGATGGCATCGGTCCTAGTATAGCGGAGGCCGGCGAGCCGCCCGCAGGTCGCATTTGTTGGCCTCGGCGTCGATAACGCGCACCCGCCGGCCGGGCGGCGGCCGCACTATGACGGCCATGAATCCGCCCCCCGATCTCGCCCGCCTGATCGCCGAGCGCCGGCCCGGCTACAGCCTGCCGGCCCAGTTCTATCGCAGTCCGGAGATCTATCAGCTGGATCTGCAGGCGATCTTTTCGAGCCAATGGATCTTCGTCGGTGTCGAGCCGGAAATCGCCGCACCCGGCGATCTGTTCACGGTCGATATCGGCCACGACTCCATTATCGTGCTACGCAGCGACGATGGCGCGGTGCGCGCGTTTCACAACCTGTGCCGACACCGCGGCGCGCGCCTGCGTCCCGCCGGCCCGGGCGTGGTCGGCAACCTGGTGTGCCCCTATCATCAGTGGACCTACAGCCTTACCGGCGAGCTGCTGCACTGCCAGCACATGGGCGGGCAGTTCGAGCGCGCGCGGCACGGGCTCAAGCCGGTGCACGTGCGCACTCTGGCCGGGCTGATCTTCATTTGTCTGGCCGACCCGCCGGCGAGCGGATTCGATGCGATGCACTCGGCGATGGCGCCCTACATCGCGCCGCACGACGTTGCCCACACCAAGGTGGCCTATCAGAAGGACATCATCGAGCACGGCAACTGGAAGCTGACGATGGAAAACAACCGCGAGTGCTACCACTGCCTCGCGAACCATCCCGAGCTGACCGTGTCGCTACTCGAGTTCGGCTTTGGCTACCAACCCTCGAGCGACAATCACGATCAGATGCAGGAGTTCTACCAGTTGCTGGCGAGCAAGCACCGCCACTGGGAGAGTTGCGGCCTGCCGTCGCTGGAGATCGACCGCCTCGAGGCGCCCACCGGTTTTCGCGCCGTGCGCCTGCCGATGGCTCGCGCCGGCGAATCGCAGACGCTGGATACCACAGCGGCATCGAGTCGCAAGCTCGCCGGCTTCACCCAATCGGATCTGGGTCATCTGTCGTTCTGGACGCAGCCGAATTCCTGGCATCACTTCATGAGCGATCACATCGTCAGCTTCTCGGTGCTGCCACTGGGCCCGGAGCGCACGCTGCTGCGCACTCGCTGGCTGGTGCACCAGGACGCCGTTGAGGGTGTCGACTATGACCTGAAGCGCCTGACCGAGGTGTGGGCCGCCACCAACGACCAGGACAGCGCGCTGGTCGAGAATGCACAGCAAGGTATCGCCAGCTCAGCCTATCAGCCGGGCCCATACTCACCATTCGCGGAAGGCCTGGTCGACCGGTTCTGTCATTGGTACCTAAGCCGCTTGTCCGAGGCGCAGAAGCTCGGCCCCCCGCCCTCGTCGAGGTCCGAGCCCGCCCCGCCCGAATCTGCGCCAGCGTCGGTGCCGGGCGATGGCTTGCCCCCGAGCTTCGAACCGGATGCTCGCAGCTTCTCCGTCACCTTCAGCCGATCCGGACGCACAGTGACCTGCCGCGCCGATCAATCGATCCTGTCGGCGGCCGAGAGTGCCGGCCTGCCCCTGCCGTTCTCCTGCCGCGAAGGACGCTGCGGAACCTGCCGCTCGCGCCTGCTATCCGGCCAGGTCGACATGCGCCACGCTGGCGGCATCCGCCCGCGGCAGATCGAACTGGGCGATATCCTGGTGTGCTGCAGCCGCCCGCGGTCGGATATTGTTATCGAGCACTAACCAGGCAGCCATACTAACTATCTGATTAGGCGGCGCATTATGTAGGCCGACCGGCCACGCTTTTCGCGCTCCCCGCCGGCACGGGCCTCCTATATGATCAATTCTGGGGGTTTATCCCCTCCTCCTGGTTGCCGGCTCGAAGGAAAGCAATGACAAAGCGCTGCGTGCACCTGGACTCAGTCAAGACTGATCGACAGAACACGCACGGCTGCGAGGAATGCCTCAAGACCGGCGACACCTGGGTGCATCTGCGACTGTGCCGCAGCTGTGGTCACGTGGGTTGCTGCGATGATTCCAAGAACCGCCATGCCACCAAGCACTTCCACGCCACCCGCCATCCGATCATCACCTCGATCGAGCCCGGAGAGAGCTGGAGCTGGTGCTACATCGACGAAATAGCCATGGAGCTTAGGTGAGCGAGACGGCCGACCATACCAGCGAGCTGCTGCGCAGCCGTCATGCGCAGATGTTCCCCAAGCTCACGGCAGCGCAGCTGACGCGGCTTGAGAGCCACGGTGCGCACCTCGATGCTGCTCGCGGCGACATTCTGGTCGAGGCCGGCGAGCGGCCACGCAAATTCCTGGTCGTGCTGACGGGCCGCCTGGAACTGTTGATCTCCCGGCATGAGCGCTACGACCTGCTCTACGCCCTGTCCGCCGGCCACTTCACCGGCGAGATGAGCATGCTGCGCGGCAGTGCCGGCATCGTGCGCATCCGCGCCGGCACCGACTGCAGCTTGCTGGCGATCGACGTCGAGCAGCTGCGCTCGATCGTACAGACCGACGCCGAACTGAGCGAGCTGTTCATGCGCGCCTTCATCCTGCGTCGCATGGGACTGCTGTCGGAAGACAGCTGCGACGTGGTGCTGATCGGCTCTTCACACTCGGCCGACTCGCTGCGGCTGGGCGAATTCCTGACCCGCAACACTTTGCCATTCAAGAGTCTGGAGGTGGAGTCCGACGCCGATGCGCGCGCCCTGCTCGAGCGCTTCCACGTTCCGGCGCAGGACGTGCCGGTAGTCATCTGCCGCGGTCAGAATGTGCTGAAGAATCCGAGCAACTTCGAAGTGGCTAACTGCCTCGGCATCAATCCGACCGTCGATGCTAAAACCATCTACGACCTGGTGATCATCGGTGCCGGACCGGCCGGCCTGGCAGCGGCGGTATACGCGGCCTCCGAAGGCCTGAGCGTACGGCTGGTGGATACGATGGCCGCCGGCGGTCAGGCCGGCAGCAGTTCCAAGATCGAGAACTACCTAGGATTCCCGACCGGCATCTCGGGGCACGCACTGGCGGGCCGGGCGCTGTCGCAAGCGCAGAAGTTCGGCGCCAATTTGACGGTCGCTCTGTGTGCCGTGCGGCTGCACACCGAGCGGCGGCCGTTTCTGGTCGACCTGGACGAGGGCTCGTCGGTGATTGCCCACGTGGTGCTGATCGCCAGCGGCGCGCAGTATCGCTCGCCGGCCATCGAAAACCTGCCGCGCTATCTGGGCGCCGGGGTCTACTACGCTGCCACGGCGCTGGAAGCCAAGCTGTGCAAGGGCGAGGACATCATCGTGGTGGGCGGCGGCAACTCCGCCGGCCAGGCGGGGGTATTCCTCGCCGGCTCGTGCCGGCACGTGCATATGCTGGTGCGAGCCAACGGGCTGGCCGATTCGATGTCGCAATACCTGATCGATCGGATCGAAAGCAGCCCCAACATCACCTTGCACGTGCGCACGCAGGTGACCGCGCTGGAGGGCGATCACGAACTGCAGCGCGTCACCTGGCGTTGCGCCGACGAGGCCGGTCCCGAGCAGCACGCCGTCGGCCACGTGTTCATGATGACCGGAGCGTCGCCCAATACCGCCTGGCTCAGTGGCTCAATCACGCTCGACGATAAGGGCTTCATCAAGACCGGGCTCGATCTATCAGCACCGGACCTAGAGGCTGCCGGCTGGTCGCTGGCGCGACAGCCGTACCTGCTCGAGACCAGTCACTCAGGCATCTTCGCGGCCGGCGACGTGCGCTCCGGCAGCGTCAAGCGGGTTGCGGCCGCCGTCGGCGAGGGCTCAAGCTGCGTGCAGTTCGTGCACCGCGCCAGGACCGAATCGCATGGTGAGCTGTGCTGAGGCTGGCGCAGGACACGCTGCAACCGCTGGCCGGCGAGCTGTCGGTCGCGCGCCGCAGCACCGACGCCCTGCTCGCGCAGGTTCCCGACACGGCGCTGTTCGAGCGGCCGCTGCCGGAGCGCCATCGCATCGCCTTCTACCTCGGACACCTGGAGGCCTTCGACGTCAATCTGCTGCTGCGCGATGCCGCCGGGGCACCGGCACTGACCGATCGGCTCGACCGCTTGTTTGCCTTCGGCATCGACCCGGTCGGCGGGCTGCTGCCGAGCGATGCGGTGGCGGACTGGCCGCCGGTCGAGGCCATCCGCGCCTATGCGCGCCGCACGCGCGCGCGCGTGGACCAGTGGCTGACGCGGCTGCCGGATCGGCCGATCGACGGCGTCCCGGTCGCAACGCTGCTGCAGGCAGCGATCGAACATCGCTGGATGCATGCCGAGACCCTGGCCTACATGCTCAACCGCTTGCCGCGCGAGCGGCCGCTGCGCCGGTTGGAGGCGACGCGCGCGGTCGATCATGGCGACATGCTGGCCGTGCCGGCCGGTGAGGCGACTCTCGGGGCGCCGCCTGATGGCAGTTTCGCCTGGGACAATGAATATCCGGCGCACACGCAGCACGTGCCGGCGTTTCGCATCGACCGCTACATGGTCACCAACGGCCAGTTCCTGCAATTCGTCCAGGCCGGAGGCTATGAGGATGCGCGCTGGTGGAGCCCGGAGGACTTTGTGTGGGTACGCCGACAGTCGTTGCAACACCCGGCCGCCTGGCTGCGAGCGCAGGAGGGCTGGCGGCTGTGGTCATTGCACGATGCCATCGCCTTTCAGGACAGCTGGCCGGTGTACGTCAGCTATGCCGAAGCCAGCGCCTATGCGCGCTGGACCAGTAGCCAGCTGCCGGATGAGGCGCAATGGCATCGCGCCGCCTACGGTACGCCGCAGGGCAGCGAACGAGCCTACCCCTGGGGTGATCAGGTCCCGGACAGTGATCTGGGCAATTTCGATTTCGCACGCTGGGATCCGATGCCGGTGAACGCCCATCCGCACAGCGCCAGCGCCTTTGGCGTGGAGGGCCTGCTCGGCAACGGCTGGGAATGGACCTCGACGCCGTTTGCGCCGTTTACGGGTTTTGCACCGCAATCGTTTTACCCGGGGTATTCGGCCGATTTCACCGACGGGCGCCATTTCGTGCTCAAGGGCGGCTCGGCGCACACCGCGCAGCGACTGCTGCGACGCTCGTTTCGCAACTGGTTTCAGCCTTACTACCCGTACCCCTTTGCCGGCTTTCGCTGCGTGAGGCCCCTATGACCGAGCATCCGGAATCCAACCTCGTAACGGTCGATGACGCGGCGGCTGATTTTGCCGCGGACGTGCGCGCGGGCCTCGGCCATGACGGCCAGAAGACCCTGTCGCCGAAGTACCTGTACGACGCGCTCGGTTCGGCATTGTTCGAAGCGATCACGCAATTGCCGGAGTATGGGCTGTGGCGGGCCGAGGGGCGGTTGCTGCATGCGCATGCGGAAGACATCGCCCGCAGCACCGAGGCCGCGAATCTGATCGAGCTGGGCAGCGGCAGCGCCAACAAGACCGCGCATCTGGTGCGCTCGCTGCTGCGGCGTCACCCTGTGTCCTATGCGACCGTTGACCTGTCGCCCAGCGCACTCGAGATGACGCGGCGGGAGCTTGGCGCGCTGCGGGGCGTGAATCTGCGCAGCATCGAGGGCGACTATCTGAGCGGCCTTGAACTGGCGGTTCGCTCGCGTCCGGCCGGCCGGCCGATCCTGGTGCTGTTCCTGGGCAGCTCGCTCGGCAACTTCGACTACACCACCAGCCGCACGTTCCTGCGCCGCATTCGCCGTGTGCTTCAGCCCGGCGACAGTTTGCTGCTCGGCGCCGATCTGCAAAAGCCGCTGGCGCAGATGGTCGCGGCCTATGACGACGCCCTGGGCGTGACCGCCGCCTTCAATCTCAATCTGCTGGTGCGCATGAATCGCGAACTGGGGGCGGACTTTCAGCTGCCGCAGTTCGTGCATCGGGCACGCTTCAACGCCCTCACTCACGACGTCGAGATGCACATCGAGTCGCGCTGCGATCAGCGCGTGCAGATCCCGGGGGCCCGCCTGCAGATCGGCTTTGCCGCAGGCGAGACCATCCACACCGAGAGCAGCCACAAGTACTCGCTCGAAGAACTCGACAGCCTGACCCAGAACGCTGCCTTTCGTTGCACGGCGCAATGGGTCGACGCCGACTGGCGCTTCATGAGCGCCCTGTATCAGGCGCTCTGACAGGTCGCGATGGCGGGCGCCATCCGGGCCTGGCTGCTGATCAGCCTGCTGAGCGCCGTGGCTGGCAGCGCGGCTGCCGACGATCACATAGCGATCAAGCTGCAGCAGCAAGCCTGGAGCGGCGATCTGGACGGCATGCTCCAGCGCGGTTATCTGCGGGTTCTGGTTCCCTACAGTCGCACGCTGTACTTCGTCGATCTCGGCGGTGCCCAGCGCGGTATGAGTTACGACTTCATGCACGCGTTCGAGGACAGCTACAACCGCGTACTCGGCCGCAGCGAGCGGCGCCTGCAGGTCGTGTTCATCCCGGTGTCGCGCGCCCAGCTGCTGCCGATGCTGACCTCCGGTCAGGGCGATGTGATTGCCGCCGATCTGACCGTGACGCCCGAACGTCAGAAGGTGGTGGATTTCACCGTGCCGCTGGCCCGCGGTGTCAGCGAGATCATCGTCACCGGGCCGGGCGCCCCGCCGCTCTCCACGCTCGACGATCTGGCCGGCAAGGAGATCTTCGTCAGCCGCGCGAGCAGCTACTACGACAGCCTGCTGGCGCTTGACCAGCAGTTTCGCCGTCGCGGGCTCACGCCGCTGCGATTGCGCGAGGCCCCGGGGAATTTCGAGCCGGAGGACATTCTGGAGATGGCCAACGCCGGCCTTACCAGCATCGTCGTGGCCGATAGCTACCTGGCGCGCCTCTGGGGCCAGGTGTATCCGAACATTCGGGCACGCGAGGACCTGGTCGTACATCCGGGCGCAGACATCGCCTTCGCGCTACGCAAAGGCAGCCCGAAACTCAAGGCCGCGCTGGATGAGTTCTCCCGCTCACACGGCCAGGGCAGCGAGTTCGGCAATGTGACTTTGAAGAAATACCTCGGACCGACACGCTGGGTGCGCAATGCCACCTCGGATCAGGAGCTGCGCAAGTTCAACACCCTGGTGTCGCTGTTTCAGAAATATGGCCGCCAGTACGACATCGACTGGCTGCTGATGGCGGCTCAGGGCTACCAGGAATCGCAGCTCGATCAGGACCGGCGCAGTTCGGTCGGTGCCGTGGGCGTGATGCAATTGATGCCATCGACCGGCGAGAAGATGCAGGTCGGCGACATCCGGCAGCTCGAGCCCAACATCCACGCCGGGGTCAAATACATCCGTTTCCTGGTGGATCAGTACTACAAGGATGAGCCGATGGATCGGCTCAACAAGGTGCTGTTCGCATTTGCCTCCTACAACGCCGGGCCCACCAAGGTCCGTGCGCTGCGCAGCGAGGCGCGCGTCCAGGGCCTGGATCCGAATGTGTGGTTCGACAACGTCGAGCGCATCGCGGCCGTCCGGATCGGACGCGAAACCGTGCAGTACGTCGCCAACATCTACAAGTACTACATCGCCTACACGCTGGTGCAGGACAAGGTGGCGCAGGAACTGCCGCAACCGCCCTAGGGCCGCGGCCGGCTATTTCAGGGCGTCGAAACCGCGCTGCGGCGCGTCGCCGGGCGCCGGCGAGTCAGGCCATAGTTGCTGTCGGCGACCAGACACAGGATCTCGAACATCATGGTCGCGCCCACCAGTGCGGTATTGCCGCTCTGGTCGTAGGGCGGCGCCACCTCGACCACATCGCCGCCGATCAGATTCAGGCCGCGCAAGCCGCGCAGCAGGCGCTGCGCCTCCAGGGTCGTGATGCCGCCGACCTCGGGGGTGCCGGTGCCCGGGGCGTAGACCGGATCCAGGCCATCGACATCGAACGAGATATAGGTGCGACCGTCCCCGACCACGCGTCGGGCCTCCTGAATGACCCGATCGACACCCAGTTCGGCGAATTCCTCGATGAATACCACGCGCATGCCGTGCGACTTGGAGAATTCAATACCGTCAAGAAAGTTCTGGCCGCCACGGATGCCAATCTGGATGGTGCGCTTCGGATCGAGTACTCCGGCCTCCACCGCCAGCCGGAACGGCGCGCCGTGCGTGAACTTTGAGCCGTAGAACTCGCCCCAGGTATCGCAGTGCGCATCGATATGCACCATGCCGATCGGTGCATCGGCCGCGATCGCGCGAAAGATTGGATAAGTGATGGAGTGATCGCCACCGGCGCTGATCGGCAGGATGCCGGCGGCGTGTAGCTTGCGATAGAACGCCTCGATCTCCTCGACCTGCTTCTCCAGATCGTAGCGCTGCGACAGCCGCACATCGCCCAGGTCGGCGATCCGGCACAGCTCGTACGGATTGATCCCCAGGCCGAGGTTGAATGAGCGCATCAGACTCGAGGAGTTGCGGATCTCGCGCGGCCCGTGGCGGGCACCGGCACGATTGGTCACACCGAGATCGGTGGGCACGCCGATCAGCCCGATGTCGACGTGATCGAGCGACGTGGCCAGCGGCGCGCGCATGAATGTCGCGATCTCGGTATAGCGCGGCTCCGTCATCGGGTTGTAGACGCGCCCGCCGACAAGGTCCGGTCTTTGATAGGGGCTGTCAGTCATGGCAGTGCGGCAATTCTATCGCAGACGCGGCGCCGTGACGCGGCCGGCCGCCTGACGTATCCTTGCCGCGCTGCGCTCAGGAGGAAACCGGGCGCTGTGCCAGCCAGGGGGGCTGATGAATCATCACCGGTCGGAATCCGCCGCGCTCAGCCGGCGTCAGCTGCTGCGCATGATCGGCGTCAGCGCCGGCAGCGCGGCCATGTACCAGGCCATGACGGCGCTCGGCTTCGCCGCCGAGTCGCCGTATCGCGGCCCCGTGGATCTGAGCGGCGCGCCGCGTGGTGCCTCGGTGCTGATCCTGGGTGCGGGCATGGCCGGCATGACCGCTGCCTACGAGTTACGCAACGCCGGTTACCAGGTGCAGGTACTGGAATACAACAATCGCGCCGGCGGCCGTAACTGGAGCCTGCGCGGCGGTGATACCTACACCGAACTGGGTGGATTCACCCAACACTGCCGGTTCGACCCGGAGCTTTATCTGAACCCGGGCCCCTGGCGCCTTCCCTATCACCACCACGGTATGCTGCATTACTGCAAGCGTCTCGGCGTGGCGCTCGAGCCGTTCGTTCAGGTTAACTACAACGCCTATCTGCACAGCAGCCACGCCTATGGCGGAGCGCCTCAGCGCTATCGCGAGATCAAGGCTGACTACCAGGGACACGTGGCTGAGCTGCTGGCGAAGGCCACACGCCAGAACGCCCTGGATGACGCGGTCAGCAAGGAAGATCGCGAGAAGTTGCTCGAGTCGCTGCGCGACTGGGGAGCGCTCGATTCCAAATTCGCCTATGTGACCGGTGATGCCAGCGGTGACCGGCGTGGCTATCGAAAAAAGCCAGGCGGCGGTCTGACGGGTCGGCCGGTCTATTCCGACCCGCTGCAGCTCGGGGAACTGCTCGATTCCGGCCTGTGGGCAGGTATCTTCCAGGGCGACACCTTCGACTGGCAGTCACCGCTGTTTCAGCCGGTCGGCGGCATGGGACGCGTGGGCGAAGCCTTCGGCCGCGAGCTTGGCACGCTGATCCGCTACAACGCCAAAGTGACCGAGATCCATCAGGACGATCACGGTGTCACGGCTTCATACGAAGACACGACCCGCCCCGGCGCGGCCAAACTCACCGCCCGCGCCGACTGGTGCCTGTGTACGATCCCGCTGTCGATTCTGGCGCAGATTCCGATGAATGTCGGCGCGCCGATGGCGGCGGCCATTGCCGCCGTGCCGTACGGCGCCGCCGTCAAGATCGGCCTGCAGTTCAAGCGCCGATTCTGGGAGCAAGATGAGTCCATCTACGGCGGCATTACCTACACCGATCTGCCGATCGCGAATATCGGCTATCCCAGCACCGGCTATTTCAGTGACGGCAAGGGCGTGTTGCTCGGTGCGTATATCTGGGGCGTCAACGCGATGGAATTCACCTCGATGACCCCCGAGGAACGCGTCCAGCGGGCGCTCGACTACGGCGGCCAGATCCATCCGCAGTACCACGACGAATTCGACAACGGCATCGCGGTCGCCTGGCACCGCTCGCCCTTCACGATGGGTTGCTACGGCGAGTGGAACGACCAAAGCCGCGCGCGCCACTACGACAATCTGTGCCAGATCGATCGGCGCATTTTGCTGGCTGGCGAGCATGCTTCTTTCATCGGTGGCTGGCAGGAGGGTGCGGTGACGTCGGCCCTGGACGCCATCGGGCGCCTGCATCAGCGCGCCGTCGCACAAGGTCAGCGCACGTGAGCGCGGCGCCGCGATACGCGCGCGGTCTGCTGCTCATCTGCGCCCTGGCGCTGGGCGCGCGTGCGGATGATTCGGCCTTCAATGCGGTCTCCACGCTAAAGAACGTCGACGGCCAGGACATCTACAGCCGTATCTGTCAGGGTTGTCACATGCCCCAGGGCGAGGGTGCGGTAGGCGCCGGCCACTACCCCAGGCTCGCGGGCGATCCGTCACTGGTGTCGTGGCAGTACGCAGCACTCATCGTGCTCAACGGCCGCAACGATATGCCGGCATTCGGCGCACCACCGGATCTAATTTGGGACGGTCCAACCGTCCATCTGAGCGACGCACAGGTCACCGACGTCGTGAACTACGTGCGCAGCCACTTCGGCAACAAGTACAAGGATCCTGCGACCGAAGCCGAGGTCGCCAAACTGCCCCACTCGGGGCAGCCGCTGGCTACCAAATAACGGTCCCCACTCCTCTTATCCACACCTCTTATATAGAGTCAGGGGCCGAAGGCGGTACAGGGGAGTTACGCTCCCGGTTGAGGTAAGCTACCCGCCATAATTGGGAGCGCTACCTTCTGGGGGGTCTATGGGCGCGAGGGGCATTGGAGCCGGCGCTGTGCTGCTGGCGCTGGCGGTCTCGGTGGCCACGGCGTCAGGATCTGAGGACGGGGTGCCGGCGGGTGGGGATTCCGGTCGGTTCGATGCCGACGGCACTGCGCATATCACCCGCGTGGTGCCCGTGCCGTCGATGATCAGCCCCGAGGCGCAGCAATGGCTGGCATCGCTGCCGGGCAATCAGCCAGGCGACGAAGACCTGGCGACGCGCCGCTCCCGTACCGATGCCTGGCGTGCGCGGGACTCGGCCGAGGCAATGAAGCACTACCCCGTGACCATCAAGGCCGAGACGCTGGCGGGCGTTGCGGTCGATGTCATCTCACCATTGCAACTGCCCGCAGCCAACCGCCACCGCGTGTTCATCAATCTGCACGGTGGCGGGTTCAACTCCGATTCGGGTTCGCGGATCGAGGGTGACCCGATCGCCAATCTTGCCAGGACGCGCGTGGTGTCGGTGTACTACCGCCTGGCGCCGGAACATCCTTTTCCGGCCGCCGTCGACGATGTGGTCGCTGTCTACCGCGAATTGCTCAAGAGCTACCAGGCCAAAGCCATCGGCATGTACGGCACTTCGGCGGGCGCCACGCTGACCGCCGAAGTGACCGCGAGGCTAGGCCGGCTGGGACTGCCGCTGCCGGGGGCCCTGGGATTTTTCTCCGGTACCGCGGACTACAGCCGCGTGAGTGATTCGCGTCAACTGTTTGGCAACGACGGCCTGCCTGGGGTGCAGCACCCGATCGACTTCAAGCGTCCCGGCGAAGACACGTATGTCGGCAGCACCAATCGAACCGACCCCCTGCTCTCGCCGCTGTATGCCGACCTGCACGGCTGGCCACCGACCCTGCTCGTCAGCGCCACACGGGACGCCTTGCTCGGGGATACCACGACGTTTCATCGCGCGCTGTTGCACGCCGCGGTCGACGCGCGCTTGGTGGTGTTCGAAGCGCTGCCGCACGCATTCTGGTATCACTTCGATTTTCCAGAAACGAACGAGGCACTGGCACTGATGGCGCAGTTCCTCGATGCGCAGGTGCGCCATTAGCTCAAGGGAACGGCCCACGATGTCTGATCGAATAGGATCGCTGATAGCGATGACGCTGCTGGTGTTCATGGCGCCGGTCTGGGCGGCGGGGCCTGGCGGCAAAGTCGGATTATTCACCGGCCAGAGCGACGTCGGCAGCGTCGCGCCCGCGGGAACAAGTCACTACGATTCGGCGCGCGCCGTGTACACCTTGACCGCCGCCGGTGCCAACACGTGGTACCACGTCGATGATTTTCACTATCTGTGGAAGCAAGCCTCAGGTGATCTTGCTCTTCAGGCCGATGTCAGTTTTCCGCCGCGCCATTACGACCACGAGCCCAACCCGCACCGCAAAGGCCTGTTGATGATCCGCCAGTCGCTCGACACCGGCGCCGCCTACGTCGATGCGGCCCCACACGGCTCGGGTCTGACCGCGCTGCAATACCGCCGCGAGCGTGGCGCCAACAGCCAGGACATTGAACTTAACATCGATTTGCCACGCAGCGTGCGTCTGGAGAAGCGCGGTGACGTATTCACGCTGCTGCTGTCGATGCACGGCGAGCCGCTGCATCAGGTCGGCGCCTCAGTGACCTTGCACCTCAAGGAGCCGTTCTATGTCGGTCTGGGCGCGGTTTCGCACGATGTGACGACGACCGACGTCGTCGAGTTCTCACACGTGGAATTGCAGCCGCTGCGCCCATTTGCTAGCAGCCAGACGCTGGTGCTCTTCAGCACCTTGCAGAGCGCCCAGACCGAGGATCAATACCGCCGCTCGATGATGATCGCAACATCGCGGGCCGAGCTTCGCTCGGCCAACTGGGCGCCGGACGGCAAGTCCATCTACCTGTATCAGGACGGTCGCATCGTGAGAATTCCGTATCTCACGCCGGAAGCGGGCGGGACGCCGGAACCGGTGAATACCGGTTCGCTGGTCGACTGCGCTCCGGATTTTGGTGTTTCACCCGACGGCAGATCACTGGCGGTGAGTTGCTCGTCCACCCATGGCGCTCTACACCAGGTCTATCTGCTCGGCGTCGACGACGCCGGCAACGACGCGCGTCAGGTCACCCGCGCCGATGTGCCGAGCTACTTTCACGCCTGGTCGCCGGACGGGCAGACCATAGCCTTCACGCGCGGCAAGGCCGGTCGCGCCGATATCTTCACGATTCCGGCAGCTGGCGGCGACGAGCTGCGCCTGACCAGCGATACGCTCAACGATGGTCCGAGCTACACGCCGGATGGAAAGTTCATCTATTTTGATTCGCAGCGCTCCGGCAGCACGCAGATCTGGCGCATGCAGGCCGATGGCGCCGCGGCCGAGCAGCTCACCGACGACGACTGCTCCAACATGGGTCCGCAGGTATCACCCGACGGCAAGACGGTCGCATTCTTGAGCCGGCCGACGGTGGCATCCGAGGGCATTGGCGAGGCAGCGCTGAAAGTCATGGTCGCCGGGGACGGCATGATCCGCACCGTGGCCAGCTTTCAGGGCCAGCGCGACAGTTTCTCAACCTACGCTTGGGGGGACAACAATCATCTGGCATTCGTCAGCTACCAGCGGCTGCCAGCCAGCTATGGAGGCGCACCATGAATCGCCTGATACAGTGGATCACGCCGGCTGGCCTGTGCGCGGTGGCCATTGGTTACGCGCTGGCGCAGTCTCCGACGCGACCGCCGATTACCGGTGTCTCGCACATTGCGGTCTATAGTGCCGACCCCGGCCGCAGCGAGCATTTCTACGTGCACGATCTGGGCGCCGTGAAGCGCCCCGATCCGGAGAACGCGGGGGGCGTACGCTACTACTTCGCCGCCACGCAATTCGTCGAAGTTCTGCCGCTGCCCGCCGGTCCGCGCTCGATCAATCGGCTCGATCACGTCGCCTTCGCCACCACCGACGCGCGCCGTCTACGCGACTACCTGGGATCGAAAAACATCGCCGTCGCCGGCGATCTCCATCGCGGTGCCGACGGCAGCCAGTGGTTTGACGTCGCCGACCCGGAAGGCAACCGGATCGAATTCGTGCAGCCGCCCGAGCGGCCCTCGCCGCTGCCGCCCAACCCGCTGTCGAGCCATATGATTCATGTCGGATTCATCGTTCACAATCGCGCCCTGGAAGACAGCTTCTTTCGCGCCATATTGGGATTCAGGCCGTACTGGTTCGGCGGCTTCAAGGAGGACGTTCCAACCTGGGTGTCGCAGCAAGTGCCCGACGGCAGCGATTGGCTTGAATACATGATCGTCGGCACGCCCGAGGGCCGCGGTATTCCGCCCGACATGAAGGCCGCCGATGTGGGCGTGTTGGATCATTTCTCCCTCGGTGTCGCCAATGCCGAGGCCGCGTACACGCTGTTGTGGAACGGCGACCGGCTTTCGGGCCAGGACGCGTTGCCCAAGATCGGGCGCGACGCCAAGTGGCAGCTCAACCTCCTCGATCCGGATGGCACCCGTGCCGAGATCATGGAACTCCACGCGATCGGAAGGCCCTGCTGCTCGCCATTTACCGCTTCGGATCCCCAGAAGTAGCTGCATGCAGCGCTACCGTCATGGCTTTGCCTGTCTGGCCCTGTTGATATGTCAGCAGCTCCTCGCTGGCGATCTGCACCTTAACGACCAGGACTACTTCGAGATGCAGGGTTTGAGCGTGCTCGACTACGAGAATACGTTCCACCCGGTGTTTCGCGATCAGAAGCTCGGCGGCATCGAAATCATCCTGCACGGCGAGCGCATCGCCACCGACGGCGAAGTCCGTCTGACGCCGACGCCGCAGCAGTGGGACCCGGTACCGACGCTGCGGGAACGCAAGCGCGGCGCGGTGGCCGACCAGCTGATCAGCTGGTCCGGCTACCCGGATCTGTCATTGAGCTACCGAATCGAGGTAACAGCCGAAGGTCAGGGCTTTCGCGTGGCGGTGCATCTCGACCAGCCGCTGCCGGCCCGTCTGGTGGGCAAGGCGGGCTTCAACCTCGACTTTCTGCCGACATCCTACTTCGGCAAGAGCTTCCTGCTGAATGATGCCTTCGGCATCTTTCCGCGCCATCCGAATGGGCCGATGCAAGCTGCCGCGTCGGGCGATTCCGAGCCGCTGCCGATGGCCAGCGGTCAGCAACTTGTGCTCTCGCCCGAGGATCCAACTACGCGGGTCACGATCACGGCCGACGACGGCACGCTGATGCTGTTCGATGCCCGCAACCGCGCGCAGAACGGCTGGTTCGTGGTGCGCGGCTTGCTCGCCGCTGAGCGGACCGACAACGCGCTGGTCTGGCACGTCCGTCCGAACGTGATACCAGGCTGGATACGCCCGCCGGTGGTGTCGTACAACCAGATCGGCTATACGCCCGGCCGCGCCAAGATCGCGATGCTCGAGCTCGATCCGTTGTACCAGGCGCCCACGACCGCGCGGGTGGTAAATCTGAAACCCAACGGCGACTACCAGCCGGTCTTTGAAGCGCCGATCAAACCCTGGGGCAAGTGGCTGCGCTATCAGTACGCCAGCTTTGATTTCTCCAGCGTCCGCGAGCCGGGCGTGTACGCGATCGAGTACGCCGGCCACATCGGCACGCCGTTTCGCATCGGCGGGGATGTCTATGACCGCGTCTGGCAGCCCTCGCTCGATACCTATCTGGCCGTGCAGATGGATCACGTCAAGGTGCGGGAAAACTACCGGGTCTGGCACGGGCTGTCGCACATGGACGATGCCCGTCAGGCGCCAGTTAACTACACCCACTTCGACGGCTACTCGATGGGGGCGACCTCGGACTCGCCGTTCGCCACCGGCGAGCATATTCCCGGCCTGAACAGCGGCGGCTGGTACGACGCCGGCGACTACGATCTGCGTACCCAAACCCAAGCGCAGGTGATCACCGACCTGGCAATCGCACGCGAGACCTTCCAGATAGACTGGGATCAGACCAGCATCGACGAGGACGCGCGCCTGGTGCGCATCCATCGCCCCGACGGCGCTCCGGACGTATTGCAGCAGGTCCGGCACGGTGTGCTCGCCCTGCTCGCCCAGTACCAGGCCTTCGGGCACGCGATCCCTGGGATCATCGAGCCGACCCTGGAGGAGTACACGCACCTGGGCGACGCCGCGTCCCAGACCGACGGCCGGATCTACGACCCGCATCTGGCGCCCTTGGAAGACAACGGTGTCCACTCCGGCGTGCCCGATGACCGCTGGGCCTTCACCACGCACACCACACCGCTGAATTACGCCGCCGCCGGTGCGCTGGCAGCGGCCAGCCGGGTGCTGCGCGGATTTGACGATCCGCTGGCCAGGCGCTGCCTGCAGGTTGCGGTGCAGGTCTGGGACCAGGAGCACGCTCACGCGCCGGTCACCTACCACTCGTTCAACACCACCGGCGGCGACCTGGATGTAGAAGAGATGAAAGCCGCAGTCGAGCTGCTGCTGGCCACGCACGGCGAGCGACGCTACGCCGAGCGCCTGCAGGCACAGTGGCCCGTCGTCCAGAAAAACTTCGGCGAACTCGCGTGGCTCGCGGCGCGCGCGCTGCCGCACATGGGAGCCGGCTTCAGAAAGCGGCTGGCAGCGGCGCTGACCGCGCAACCGCCTCAATGGAAATCCTACCTCTCCTCCAATCCGTTCGGTGTGCCCATCGATACCGGCACCTGGGGCGGATCGGCGCCCGTGGCAGCTTTTGCCACGCACCTGTATTTCCTACACCAGGCTTTCCCCGACATCATCGACAGCGACGCGACACTGCGCGCCTTCGACTATCTGCTCGGTCGGCATCCGGCGTCGAACGTCTCGTACGTGTCAAGCGTCGGAACTGATTCGAAGCTGATCGCCTATGGGGACAATCGCGCCGACTACAGCTTCATTCCGGGTGGCATGATTCCCGGCGTGATTATCATCAAGCCCGATTTTCCCGAGCTCAAGAGCGCATGGCCTTTCCTGTGGTACGAGAATGAATACGTGGTCGACGCCGGAACGGCCTTCATTCTGGCAGCCAATGCCGCACGCGCGCTGGCGCGCTAGGAATACGACCGGCTTCAGCCCCCGCCGCGCAGCAGGTACATCACGCGTGCACGGATCTTGCGGTAGTTATCCGGCTTGAGGGGGCCAAGCAGCCCGTGCCGCTCCGGCGGCACGTGGGCCAGCGGATGGCCCTGCTGCCGAAACACGTAGTGATCGAAGAACGCCCGCCACGCCTCACGCTCCTTCAATGGCCGCTCGGCGATTGTGATCATGCTCAGCAGCATGCTGGTGTGCGGTGAGTCCGGGCCGGCCGCGAATGCGTCCCACCAGTAGTTGACCAGCGCATTGAACGGCGCGGTGGCCTCAATCTGATGCCACCAGAGCTTGGGCAGATACAGCGCATCGCCCGGCCGCAGTTGCGCGCGCAGCGCCTGTCCGCGCACCTGCTCGAACAGCGGATAGCGCGTGGCATCGGGCGCCGAGGAGGCAGCCAGGCTGACAGGCTGACCGGCCATCGTGTTGTCGATCGGGCCCACGTAGAGCTTGGCGATCGCCTCGGGCGGATAGAGAGTGAACCGGCGGCTGCCGGCCACCACGCAGGCCAGATTGTCGAGCGCATCGAAGTGCGCCGAGACGTTCGAGGCGTGCCCCAGCCACAGCCGCGGCCCCACCGTAGCCGGCAGCAGCGGCATGGGATTCTGTGCCGAAAAACCGGGCAGAAACTCGTTGGCCGGCACCGAACCGACGTACACCGATCCCGACTCTGGTCGCTGCAGGCCGCCGACGATCGCCTCGAGCGCCTCAGCGAAGCGCATGCGCCTGCGCTCGAAATTGAAGCCCTTGAAATCGTCGGCGTAGTAATACTTGCCTGCGATCGCCGGTTGGCCGAAGAACGCCTCGATTTCGCCGCCGTTATCGAATGGGGCTAGCAGATCGCGCAACGCTTCGGCCGAGCGCTGCGCAGCCCGGACGATCGGCCAGTGACTGACCAGGCCGCGCAACACCACTGGCCGGCATGGCTCGACCACCTCGAGCTGGAACCGGTCCACCGATGCGATGCCTTGAGCGGCAATCTCTCGCAGGATATCGGTCATCGCATTGAATTGCGGCAACTGGCGCGTCAACCGCCGCGTGCCGACAAGCTCTCGCTGCCGCGCAGCATCAGTGCGTTCTTCCTCTTGGCCAGCTCAGCAATCTGCTTCAGCGACGCAATCATCAGGTAGATCAGCCGCAGATAACCGCGCCGAAACAGCTCCAGCACGATCGCGTCCGGCAGATCCTTGAGTACCGATTGATTGATGGTGTAGAGATCGCGCAGATCGCGCCTCGATCCGTCATCGAACTGGGCGCCGATGTCGACCGGCTCGATCAGCCGATGCTGCAACAGCGTCGCGATGAAAATTCGGGTCACTTCGCTGCCGGGCTTCAGATCCCGAAACGTCTGCATGATGCTCTCAAGATACATGGTCGGCTGCCCGGCCTCGGTAAACAGCGCCTGGCCCTGCTCGGCACCCACCCGAGAGTGGTCCAGGTCGATGGCCAAATCCTCTCCCGCGGTATAGAACGGCATACGCTGCAGGTTCAGCGGCCGGTAACCCTGATGCTCCGTGCCCTCGGCTAAAAACAGATTCTCACCCTGATCGAAGCCGAGCATGGCGCCGCAGAAGAACGCCCCGGTGTCGGCGTCCTTCGAAAATAAGATAGGATAGTGCACCACCAGTAACGGAAACTCCCCAACCACCACCTGCACGAAGCGCTGGTTGTCCCCATGGCGAGCCGATGCCGCGCCGTTTACGCGCAACGACCGGTGAGTCTGACTGTTGAGTGGGACGATGTTGGTCATGTCAGATCGGCTGCAACCCGTAATCGTAGATCTTGCGAAGCAGCTCGCGGTTTTTCGGCAGCTGCGCGACCATGTTGTGCGTCATCGTGACATTTTCTTGCATCAGCCGCGATGCCAGCGGCTGGGTATCGATGTTGTCCAGCGGGCCGACCTCGGTGCGAAATCCCATGCCATAGAGTACGTACTGGTAACTGGCCGCCGGGAACACCTCTTCCAGTCGATCGAATTCGTCGAAGAACCAGGGCGATTGGTACTTCCACAGCTGTAGCAGGTTCTTGAGACGATCTGGAATTGACTGCGGATCGACGTTATCGCGCCAGAATGCGCTGTCGGTTCTTTGCGTCAATACGTAGTGCAGCTTGAGGAAGTCGATGATGCGGCCCCAGCGATAATTCGTGACATCGTTAAACCGCGCCGCGACGATATCCATAACCTCGCGATTGGCAGGCATCTGCTCACTGATCAGCTTGGCCGACAGTTCCACCAGAACGATCGCTGAGGATTCCAGCGGCTCGAGAAATCCGGCGGCCAGCCCCACCGCCACGCAATTTTTCTTCCAAAAGGTCTCACGATAGCCCGGCCGAATCGGTATCTTGCGCACGCGCAGCGGCTCACGCGTCGGACCGATGTACCGCATCAGAGTCTCGTGCGCGGCCTCCTCGCTCGTGTGACGGCTGGAATACACGTGTCCGACACCGCGGCGGGTCGGCAAGCCAATGTCCCAGATCCAGCCGGCCGACTGCGCCACTGAAAGGGTCTGCGATGACATCGGCGCATCCGGTGTGTCGTAAGGCACCTGCGCCGCCAGCGCGGTATCGCAGAACAGCACGTCACTGCAGTCCTTGAATCCGACCCCGAGGGTCTTGCCCAACAGCAATGCGCCAAACCCCGAGCAGTCGATGAACAGGTCGCCAGCGATCTCGCCGGCTTGCATGGTCGTCAGGCTGCGGATATCGCCCGACTCCTGCAGGTTGACGGTCAGCACGTCCGCGAGTACGTGCCGGACGCCCAGATTCGTCGTGCAGTGCTTCTGTAGAAACGGCGCGAATTTGCCGGCATCCAGATGGTAAGCGTAGTTGGCGACCGCCCGGTATTCCGGCGTTGTGATGGTCTTGGGCGCAAGCCCGTCGTCACACAACCGACCCTGCGGGCAAACCGTATCGCAAAAGCTGCGGCCAGGATCGCCGCGCAGCCAGTGCGGCACCAGATTCAACTGGGTAAAGCCCTGCGGGAGCATCAGCGGATGGTAGTAGGCATCGTCATCGGCGCCCGTCGTCCAGCGCGCGAACTTGGCGCCCTGCTTGAACGCCGCGTCAGCTTCCCTGAAGAACGCTGTCTCGGAGATCTTCATCTTCTCGAGCGAGGTGCGTAGCGTCGGCCAGGTGCCCTCACCGACGCCAATGATCTTGATCTCGGGCGATTCGACCAGGGTGACCGAGAACCCCGCCGGCATCCGGCTATGGTGACGGGCGGCAATGATGCCCGCGGTCAACCAGCCCGCGGTACCCCCGCCGACGATGACCACTGAGTTGACGCGTTGAACCATCGGACATCTGAACTGCAGCTTAGGAAGCCAGCGTAACTGCTCTAGCCTAAAAGAAAAAGGGCCGCCAAGCTCGCCTGGCGGCCCCTGTCAGGGTCAAGTCGCGAGCGCCCTATAGTCTGATGCGGCCACCGAAGGTGTAGCGCCGACCGTAGGCCACCGCGTCCAGCAGCATCTCAGAGTAACGGCCATGGGTGCTGTAGGTCGAATCGTTCAGATTCAGGCCTTCGAAGAACACACTGAAGTTCTTGTTGATGTCGTAGCTGGTGCTGAAGTCGACCTGCGTGTTGGAGTTCACGAAGGTGGGCTCAATTCCAAAGCTCGAGGTATTCTGCAACTGCCCGAAGTGATCCAGGTACTCGTCGCGCCAGTTGACGGCGACACGGGCATGGAAGCCCCACTTCTCGAAGAACGCGACGAAGTTGGCCGAGTTTGCCAGACCGGTCACGGCAAACTGGTTGATCGTCAGATCGTTCGGGTTGTACGGCTTGTTGGTGCCGACGAAGGTAGCATTCGCCTGCACTCCAAACCCGGTATCCCACAGCATGTGCTGGATCGCAATTTCCACGCCGCGTACTTCCGCCGCTGGACCGTTGACCTCGGTGGTGACAGTGAACTGTGCCAGCGCCCCGCCCTTGGTCGGGTCGGTGAGACCGGCAATGTTCTGCGTGGTGCTGCCGCCGACGATGAAGTTGCTGATCTCCTTCACGAACGCGTCAACGGACACGTAGGAGTTTCTGGCGTAGTACCACTCGGCGCCGATATCCAGGTTATCCGAGATGAATGGCGTCAGGTTGGGGTTGCCACCGGTCGCCACTAGAGTGTTCACGCGCTCCGAGGTCGCCAGGTTCAACACCGGAGTGATGTCGTTGAGCGGCGGTCGCGTCAGCGTGCGCGACGCATCGAATCTGACTTTGAAGTCCGGAGTGACGTCGAGATTGAGGTCCACACTCGGCAGGATGTTGGTGTAGCGAGCGCTGTTGCTGATGAGCGAGGTCGGCCCGTAGGCCACATTGAAGGCCGTATGGTCGGCGGCCTGCACGGTCAGCGCCAGCGGCGCCGCACCGACTCCCGAGGTGTACACGGTGGTGTTCTCAAAGCGAACCCCGACATTCTCCCGCAGTGTCATACCGGCGATCGGGCGTTCGTCGCTGAAATTGACAAACGGCGCCAGCGTCTTCTCTTCGATGCGCTGAGTCTGCGAATTGTTGGGGTAGACAGTGTACACGCCCTCATAGGGCGGGTTGCAGCAGGCCGTGTTGGCGCCGGGGATGACTGTGGTCTGCGGATTGCCCAGTGCCTGCAGGTACCCTACGACGGTATACGGGTTGTACTGGATCAGGTTCGGCGGCAGCTTGCTGCCGTTGGCGAATCCCGGAATGAAACCGGCGGTGCTGAAGGTGTTGGTGAACCACGACTGCGGCAACGCGACGCCAAACATATTGTCCGAGGCCGGCCCATAACCGGAATAGGCCTGCCATTGGTTATTGGCAAAGTTGTCAGCCGATCGAAGGTTCTTGATGTCATCGACAAACTGAAAGCCGAACTTGGCCTTCAGCTTGTCCTGCGACCAGGTGCCCATGATCTTGAACTGATCGACGATGTCGGTCGTGTGCGGTGACGTGATGGGCAGCACGTGTGAGCCGATAAGACCGTTGTTGATGAAGGCCGATGCCAGGCCATTCGGCCCGAGGCCGGTGGGATACGGCAGCGCACCGGTGGCAATGCCAGCAATGCCCACGGAGGTGCCGTTGCAGGCCGCCGCGCCGGTGCCCGCAAGACAACTGCCTCCCGGTCCGGAGGGTCCGTAGCCCACGTCCGAATCGATCTCGGACAATTGACCTTCGGGGTCGAGCTGCGATTCCGACTTGGACAGATCCAACTCGCCCTTGAAGTTGTCGGTGACATCCCAGCCGATGTTCGCGCCGTACTCGTTGTTGCGGATCACAGAGCCATTGATCTGGCCCTGGAAATCCGTAGGAGTGTTCGGCTGCACGAAGCTGGTCAGCGTGCCATCGGGTGCGCGCACCACATCGGTGAGGGAACCCGGGTTGAACCAGACGCTGTAGCCATACTGATTCTGCGTCAGGAAATCGCGCGAGTAATCATCGTTCAGCGTGACCAGCAGCGAATCCACCGGGCGCCATTGCACCGCCAGGCGACCGTCGACGCGCTCGTCCTTGTCCTGCTCGCGGTAAATGCCGTAGTCCTGGATTTCCCAGGCGGGTACCGTGCCGGTGGCCGTCGGCGAGGCGCCGGCGAGTTGCGAGTTGTTAAGTTGGAAGCCGTTCCAGCCCTGGACGTTGACATGGTTGGCCTGCGTCTTGTGCTGCGCGTAGCCAAAATCCGCCAGCACACCGAATCGGTTGTCGGCAAAGGTGTCGCTGATGAGCAGGCCACCGACTGGCGTCACCTTGCTGGAATAAGAGTTGTCGGTCCCAGCCATCGTGCCCGCCAGCTTGAAACCGGGGTAGTCGAAGGGCTTGGGGTACTTGATATTGATCGTCGCGCCGATGGCGCCACTGGACAGCGCCGCATCGGGGGTCTTAAGGATATCGACTTCGCCGACGAAGTCCGAACCCAACGAGCTGAAATCGAAGGCGCGGGACTGCACGCCGCTGGCAATCGGCCGCCCATCGATCAAGGTCTCGTTGAAGGTGGGTCCAAAACCGCGAACCGTAATCTCGGTGGCATCGCCGGTCGTGGTCGTGGTGCCGGTGCTGCCCATGCTGCTCGCGCCACGGCTGACCGACACGCCGGGAATTCTCTGCAGCGCCTCGGCAACGTTGGCATCGGGGAACTGACCGATGTCCTCCGCAGAAATTGCGTCCACGACACCGACCGATTCCTTCTTCACGTCCAAAGCCCGCTGCAGCGAGGCGCGGATGCCAGTCACCGTGATCTCGGTCAGCTGATCCGGTGCGGTGGCGATTGGCGCCGAGACCGCATCATCGGCCAGTGCCGCCCCGCCAAAAGCCATGGACCCGAGGGCCAGACCTGACATCCCGAACCGGGCGTAGGCCAATCGGTCCGCGGCGGCCCGCAGGCCCTTCACTGCATTTCTGGATGCATTCCGACGTGTCTTCCGGCTCATTACAAACCTCCCCGATACTCAAAGTTGTTCTAACGCAACAACGGCCCGCCGATGCTCCGCGACGCCGCGCAAACATGAAATCAAGTTAAGGAACCGTCGATACCCCGCCCCAGCGTAGATGCGCAATTCATTGGTAGCGCTATCTTGGTGGGCCCAAGTATAGCCACAGATGCAAAGCCAAATCAACTCCCACCGCCCTGGGGTCACAATTACAACAAAGGTACCCGGGAGCGCTCACTTTTCGACCTGGTAGGCGCGCAGGCTGTGGGCCGCCAACGTGACGCGAAACGACCTGCATGAAGCTTCCCGACAAGAACGCCTCGCAGTGACGTTACCGGTAGCACTCAGGTCCGAATCGGCCAGCGCTTGCACCATGACGCCGCTGCCAAGATCGCGCAGTTTTGTGCCCGCACCGACCGTCGACACGATGATCGTCGCGGTGTCAGGACGAAATGATTCGAGCACGAAGGCATTATTGTCATAGGCAAAAATGCTCACGTACGCGGGCGCATCCACACGCACGGGAAAATCGCGCATCAAGTACGACCGCAGCTGCCCCAGCAGCGCGCGCGGCAGCTGATATAGATCGGCGAGATTCTCCGGCACCGTCAGCACCAGCAGCACACCGCGTGAGTAGCGATTCATCAGCAATAGCGGAAATCCCTTCGACCCCGCAACGCCACGAATGATTGGCCAGCTGTCGTTGGTCAGGAACTGGAGCTCCGGGAATAACACTGCCGGATTGTCCTGGTCGGCATCGTTGAGGCGCTCGCCACTGCCGGCGCCATAGCCGTTTATGAAATCGTGGATCGCCGCGACCCGCCCCGTTGGCGCAATCTCTGCGATGTCCTGTATGCCGCGGCTCTGAAGTGCTGCCAACAAACCCGACGTAATGACTACCGTTCTGCCGGCGCTGAGAGCGCTGCGGATCTCATCGACGATCTGCGGGTCGAATTTCGCGCACTCGGTCAGTAGTACCACGCTGGCATCAGTTGGAAAACTCGCCCGCAATTCGATCGGGATGCCGATGTCGCCCAGATAATTGTGCAGATAATCTTCCCCGCTGGATTGGAACGGCTTGTAGCTGGCAAGGCCTATCGGTTTACCGAGACCGCCGAGCACCGTATCGATCCGTTCGAGTGCATAGCCTGCGATGCGCGCCCACCCCGCGCCCGCGTCGAGCGCGCCGGCGCGGTAGCCGGCGATCAGCTGCTGCCAGTTCAGATCCGTGGGCTGCGCACTCCACGGACGCTCCCCGGGCGGCGCTGCTTCGGGACGCGACAAGTCATACCAATTGAACAGCGTGATTTCCGGCGACTTGGCCAGCAGCGTGTCCCAGAGCTGTTCGGCATAGCGATCCGCGTAGCGCACGTCGTAGGTGTCCACCCAGCCGCCCAGATTTGCGCGGGGCCGGATGCTGCTGAGGTAGCGGTAGATCTCGTAGCTCTGGTACTGCTGCAGGAGCTGGTCGGTGATGAACGGATCGCGAGTTTCGGTGCCGGTATAGATGGCGTCGAATTGCTGCGCCTCCTGTTCCAGGTCGTAACCCAGACCCTGAAAGTGTTCGTACCAGTTGGGATATTTTACGATCACGCGGATGCGCGGATTGATCGCGTGTGCAGGCCCGACGACCAAATCCTGTGCCGCCGAACGCATGGTGTCGAGCCGATACTGCGTCCAGCTGCGCGCACCCTTGGCGGCGATATCGGTATCGCTCTTGGTGTTGAAGAAGAAGAAATCGTCCAGGATCACCTCGTCGAAATGGCGCGCTGCCAGCTCGACCGCCTTCTGGCATTCGGCCCGGTCCTGCGGCAGCTCGTAATCGAAGGTCCCGAACTGGCCGTCGGCGCCGCCAGCGGCCAGTGTCACGCCACCCGACACTTGAATGCCTTTGGAGAGAAAGTAAGCCTTGACTGCCTCGATCTGTGCGTCTGAGGCGAACTGATGGCTGCGGTACACCTCGAGATAGATCTTGTCGAAGTGCAGCTGTGAACTGATGCGCTGATACTCGCGCTCGCGGGTCGCTGGGTCGGCAAGGCTGCGCGTGGAATTGACCACGACGTAGATCGCCACGCGAAAGTTGCGGTAGTGCTGCGCCGCTGTTGCAGCGGCCGGTGCATGCGCGGGGGCCAGCGCCAGGGTCAGCAACCAGGCGATACCCAGCGTTCGGATCGCGTACTGCACCATCGGCGTCAGTCCCTGACGGTCAGCTCCGTGGTCTTCAGGTCCATCGAGTTCGGTCCGACCATGATGGCAAACTTGCCCGGCTCGACGACACGCTGCATATCGGCATTCCAGAATTGCAGCTCGCGCGGCGTGAGCTGGAACGACACTGTCTGGCTCTCGCCCGGTTTCAGCGTGACGCGCCGGAAGCCCTTGAGCTCCTTGACCGGCCGCGTCGCTGAGCTGACCTCATCGCGTAGGTAGAGCTGCACGACTTCATCGCCCAAACGGCTGCCGGTGTTGCGCACCTCGGCGCTGACGGTCACTGATCCGTCCGGCCGGATGGTCGTCGCTGACAGCCGCGGCTCGCCGACATCGAACGTGGTGTAGCTCAAACCGAAGCCGAACGGATATAGCGGTGCGGCGCTGTCGAACAGATAACCGCGGTGTGCGCTGGGCTTGTAGTTGTAGAACATCGGCAGTTGCCCGACCGAGCGCGGCAGCGTCACCGGCAGCTTGCCGCCGGGGTTGTAGTCGCCGAATAGCACGTCTGCGAGCGCCGTGCCGCCCTCCTGTCCCAGGTACCAGGCTTCGATCAGCCCGTTGGTGCGCGCTGCAATATCGACCACCGACGGCGGCCGGCCGTTGATCAGCACCACCACGGTCGGCTTGTGCAGATCAAAGATGGCATTGGCCAGATCGTTCTGCTGACCGACCAGATCCAGGCTGTCGCGATCGCCCAGGTGATTGGGCGCCCAGCCCTCGCGGCTGGTCTGCTCGGTGTCGCCCAACAGCAGCACAATCTCATCCGCGCCGGCGGCGACTGTGACGGCCTGCTTGATCAGCTCGGCATTTTTTTCCGGATCGGCCAGCTTCACCTCGTCCGCCCACCAGTCATCATTCTCGGTGATCTGCACGCCCTCGGCGTACATCACGCGCTCGCGCGCTCCCAGCTTGGCGCGGATTCCGTCCAGCGGCGAGATTACCTGTCGCGGCGTCACCGAATAACCGCCCAGGCGCGCCACCGCGGCGTTCGGCCCGATCACCGCCAGGGTCTTGCGCTCCGAGACCGACAGCGGCAATACGCCGTCGTTCTTCAGCAGCACCACCGTCCGGTGCGCGGCCTCGAGCGCCAGCGCGCGCGCCTCGGCATTGCCGGTCAAGGCATCGGCCGCGGCCGCATCGGCGTACGGATGCTCGAACAGTCCGGCCTGGAATTTGAGCTCTAGGATGCGACGTACCGCGGCGTCGATTTGCGATAGCTGCACCCGGCCCTGATGCACCGATTCGACTAGCGTCTGATAGGCAACGCCGTCTGGCAGATCGACATCGACCCCGGCGTCGAGCGCACGTACCGCGGCGCTGGCCAGATCCGGCTCGACGTGATGCAGAGTCACGAGCTGCTCGATGCCGTCATAGTCGCTGACGATCATTCCCTTGAAGCCCCACTCGCCGCGCAGCACGTCGTGCAGCAACCAGCGACTACCGTGCGACGGAATGCCGTCAATCTCGTTGTACGAGGGCATCACCGCGCGAATATTGGTCTGGCGCACGATCTCCTCGAATGGCGGAAAGAAATTCTCCCGCAGCGTTCGCACCGAGATGCTGGCCGGCCCGACGTTGGTGCCGCTCTCGGGCTGGCCATGACCGGTCAGGTGCTTCAGCGTCGCGAACACCTTGCCATCGGCCAGCGGCAGCGTGTCGCCTTGCAGACCGCGCACCGCGGCCACCCCCAGCTGCGCCACCAGGTACGGGTCCTCACCGAAGGTCTCCTCGATGCGGCCCCAGCGCGGGTCGCGGCCTACATCGACCACCGGCGACAAGGCCTCGCGCACGCCGCGCACGCGCATCTCGCGTGCGGTGATCGAGTTGACGCGCATCAGCAGATCCGGGTCCCAGCTGCTGGCCAAGCCGATGGCCTGGGGGAAATGCGTGCCATCGACCGAGGCGAAACCGTGCAGGCCCTCTTCGTGAAACCACACCGGAATGCCCAGCCGTGTCTTTTCCATCGCGAAGTGCTGAATGGCGTTAACCAGCTGCACGGTGGCACGCGGGTCGCGCCCATGCGCCACGCGCGGGGATACCGCGCCACGTCGGTCCTGGGGTCGGGCAAAGCCGCCGAAACTGTTGGGGTAGCGCACAGCGGCCTTAACCGGATCAAACTGCATGTTCTGGTCGAACACTTCGACCTTGTCCTGCCAGACACACTGCATCTGCGCGACCTTCTCTTCCAGGGTCATGCGCGCCAGCAGATCCTCAACTCGGGCACTAACGCTGGCCGTCGGGTCCTTGTAGAGAGGGGTCGACGCGGCCGGCAGTGCCGTTGGCATCAGCACGGCCATCATCGCGACGCTCGCGATGAGTCTGGTGATGCTCAATCTAATTCCCCCTCAGTACTTGCTATGTCGAGCAATGATACTTTCGGCAAGTTCCTGCCGCCCCGAGCGCGGTGCGGGATCCAGGCCCTTTTCGGTGGCCACATCCGCCAGACTGGCCAGGTTCAACTTGCCACTGGTGATCCGCTGGCCCAGCTCACCGCTCCAGCCCTGATAGCGCTCCTGCCGCAGACGTTCCAGCTTGCCCTCGGTCACCACGTCAGCGGCCGCCAGCAGCGCGCGCGCGATCGTATCGATGCCACCGATGTGCGCCAGATACAGATCGGAAGGCTCGACCGACTGGCGACGTAGTTTGGCGTCGAAGTTGAATCCGCCGGTCACAAAACCCTTGTCCTCCACCAGCTGCACCAGCGCTGGCACCAGTTCCTGGGCATTGTTGGGGAACTGGTCGGTGTCCCAGCCGTTGCGCGGATCGCCGCGATTGATGTCGATCGAGCCAAAGATTCCGTAGGCACGCGCCACGGCGATCTCGTGTTCGAAGTCCAATCCTGCCAGCGTGGCATGATTGACTTCGATGTTGACCTTAACCTCCTTGGTCAGACCGTAGCGCTCCAGAAACGCGAATACGGCGGCTACGTCGTGATCGTACTGATGCTTGGTCGGCTCGAACGGCTTCGGCTCAATCAGAATCGTGCCCTTGAAGCCGATCTTGTGCTTGTGCTCGATCACCATCGACAGGAAGCGGGCATACTGCTCTAGCTCGCGCTTGAGCTGCGTATTGAGCAGCGAGTCGTAGCCCTCGCGGCCGCCCCACAGCACGTAGTTCTCGCCGCCGAGCCGATGCGTGGCCTCGATGCAGCAGCGCACTTGCGCGGCCGCCCAGGCAAACACCTCCGGGTCCGGACTGGTAGCAGCGCCGCCGGCGTAGCGCGGATGACTGAACAGATTGGCCGTGCCCCACAGCAGCTTGACGCCGGTGGCGGCCATCTTCTCGGCCATCTTGGCCTCGATGGTGCGCAGATTACGGTCGTGCTCTTTGAGCGAGGCGGCCGCAGCCATCGCATCAATGTCGTGAAAAGTGAAGTAGCGCACGCCCAGGCGCGCGAAGAAATCGAATGCCGCCTCGAGTTTCGTGTCCGCCATGGCTTGGGTGACAGGCATGCCCAGCCACGGACGCGGTAGCGTGCCGCCACCGAAGATGTCGTGGCCTGGCCAGTTGAACGAGTGCCAGTAGCACACCGCCACCTTCAGCCAGTCTTCCATCCGCTGGTCGAGAACCATGCGGTCTTTGTCGTACACGCGATAGGCGTACTCGGTATTGGCGTTGGCGCCCTGGAAGCGGACCGGTTCAACGCTCGAGAACAGAGTCATGCTGAGAACTCCACGAAAGATTTCTTGAGATCCTGATACAGGCGCCCGAACAGCCGGCGACGCCCGGCCAGCAGCGCCGCCAGTGCCGCGTCCGGTTCGACCACGCGCAGCAGCGGTGGCACCACGCACACGTCTTCCGGCCGCTCGCCGCCGAGCGCCAGGCGCGCCAGGCGCGCGGCTCCGAGCGCCGCCCCCACCTCGCCGCCCTGCCGATAACTGAGCGGTCGATTGAGGGCGGCGGCCAGCAGCTGCCCCCAGTACGGCAGACGCGCGCCGCCCCCGGTGACGCTGATATCGCCGATGCTGCCGCCCTTTTCGAGCAGCACGTCCAGTCCATCGGCGAATGCCAGCGCGACCCCTTCGAGTACCGCGCCGGTGAGATCCGCGGTGGTGGTGTCGGCGCTGATGCCGAAGAACACCCCGCGCGCATTTGGATCGTTGTGAGGGGTGCGCTCGCCGGACAGATACGGGAGAAAATAGGGCGCCTGGCGGCTCAGACCGCGCGCCTGCGCGGCCTCCACCAGTCGCGGCAAATCTGACTGGCCGCTGATCTGCGCCACCCAGTCGAGCGCGCTGGCGGCGCTAAGCATGACCGACATCTGGTGCCAGCGATTGGGCAGACAGTGACAGAAGGCGTGTGCACCGCGCTCAGGATTCGGACGGAAGCGATCGGTCACGACGAACAGCACCCCGGAAGTACCGAGCGACAAGAACGCCTGGCCCGGCGACACCACACCCAGTCCGGCCGCGCTGGCGGCGTTGTCGCCGCCGCCGCCGGCGACCACCACCTTCGGCAACTGTAGTTCCTCGGCCGCGCCGGCCCGCACCGAACCTGACGGGCTCGGCCCTTCGACCAGCCGCGGCATGTGCGCACGAGTGAGCGCGGTCGCCGCCAGCAGCGCGTCCGACCAGTCGCGCTGTCCGACATTCATCCAGGCGGTGCCGGCGGCATCCGACATGTCGCTGACTTTTTCGCCGGTGAGCTTCAGCCGCACGTAGTCCTTGGGCAACAGCACGCTGGCGGTGCGGCGGAAGATCTCCGGCTCGTGCCGCGACACCCAAAGCAGTTTCGGAGCAGTAAAGCCCGGCATCATGATGTTGCCGGTAATCGAGCGCGCCTCAGGCTCACGGCGTTCCAGATCGACGCATTCGGCCGCCGAGCGCCCGTCGTTCCACAGGATTGCCGGTCGCAGCGGTCGATCATGCTGATCGAGTAGCGTCGCCCCGTGCATCTGACCGCTCAGACCCACGGCCCGCACGGCCGCACGCGCCGCGGCGGGTAGCGATCCCACCGCGGTGCGGGTCGCCCGCCACCAGCTGTCAGGATCCTGCTCTGAGAATCCCGGTTCCGGACGTTTGACCTCGAGCGCATCCGAAGCCTGCGCCACGATCGCACCGCTCTGGTCGGTCAGCACAGCCTTGACGCTCGAAGTGCCGATGTCGATGCCCAGGTACATTCAGGTCGCTCTCACATCGAACCGCACCCGAATCGCAAAACGCTGGCCCGGTGCCACGACGGTCGCCGCGCCGTCGCCCCGGCCCAGTGCGCCGCTCATCGCGCTCTGCGGCTCGACGCAGAAGAAGTCGCGATCGGTCGACGCGTAGATCTGCAGGTGGCTACAGCCGCTGGCCTGCAGCGTGACGGTGCGATCCGGCCAGCGCAGGCTGGCGATGCCATTCCATCCGGAAAAGCAGTGGTCCAGCGGCACCGAGCCGACCGGCCGCGCCGAATCGAACGCCCACGCCGCCGGTGTCGGGCGTTCTTCGACCGGCAGCGCCGCAGCGTCGGTCATCCAGACGCGCGGCAGCTGCGCCTGCAGCTGCGCGTGGGCCGCCTCGCGGAAATATGGATGCAATCCCAACATGGCCGGCATCGGTTCGGCGCTCAGATTTCGAACGGCCAGCTGTACCTCGAGAGCGTCCTGCTGAAGCTCGAAGATCTGCTCGCACCGGTAACGCCACGGCCATTCGTCTGCGGCGCCCTCGAACTGCAGTCGCGCGCGTGACTCCGACGCCTCCACCAGTGACCAGGGCACGCGCCATCCATGACCGTGCAAAGGATGCGGGTCGGCGCTCCAATTGCGCGCCAGTTGTACCGCGTGCTCACCGAAGCTGAAGCGGCCGCCGGCGACGCGATTGACGAATGGCACCATCGGAAAGCACGCCGTGTCGAACGGATCGTCGCCGTCCGCGGCGGCCGTCGGCCGAAATATCGCGCGCTCGCGCCATTGGAAATCGCGGATCGCCCCGCCGCGCCGCGGATCAAGCGTGAGCCGCGTTCCATCGCAGAGCAGCTCAACATAGTCCTCATGGTTCCTCACGCCTGCGAGTAATTGGCGCCATCAGCCCGGGGCCGACGGCTGCGCGCGCGCGGTCGCAGCGGGCGCGCCGCGCAACCACAGATTCTGAATCTCCTCCAGCGTGCGCTGCTTGGTCTCCGGCACGAAGAAGTACACGAATGCTGCTGCTAGGAAGCTCATCACGCCGTAGATCCAGTAGGGCAGCCCGTGATTGAACATCGCATTGAGGGCGGAATTGCCGATCAGGATCTTGAACGTCCAGGACACGAACAGATTGGCAATCCACTGCGCCGCCACCGCGATCGCCATCGCACGATTTTTGATCGAGTTTGGAAACATCTCTGACAGCATTACCCAGGTCACCGGCCCCCACGACAGCGCAAAGCCGGCGATATAGGCGATCGCGGCGATCAGAGGTCCGGTGCCCACGGCATTGGCCTGGAACTGGAATCCGAGCGTCAGCATCGCCACGCCCATGACCAGACCACCGATGATCAGCAGCGGCTTGCGCCCGAGCCCATCGACCGTGAGGATCGCGATCACGGTGAAGATGACGTTGGCCAGCCCGACGATCACCGTCTGCCACAGGGCCGAATCAGTTGATGCCCCGAGGTTCTGGAACATCAACGGCGCGTAGTACAGCACCGCGTTAATGCCGACGAACTGCTGAAACACCGACAGCATGATGCCGGCCACGATCACCAGCGTGCCGAACGCGAACAAACTGGTGCCAGTAGCGTGCGTCGGCACCACCAAGGATTGTTGGATATCGCGGATGATCGTGCGCGCCTCGGCGTCACCGACCAGGCGAGTGAGCAGCGAATGGGCGCGCTCGGCGTGGCCCCTCATCACGTACCAGCGCGGTGTGTCGGGAACCAGTGTGAGCAGCACCAAAAACAGCAGCGCCGGAATTGCCTCCGACACCAGCATCAGGCGCCAGCCGGTGGAATGCAGCCACGCCTCATTGCCCTGCGCGGCGATCGCCCAGTTCACAAAGTAGACCAGCAGGATGCCGCCCACGATTGATAGCTGATTGAACGACACCAGCCGCCCGCGGATCTGACTGGGCGCGATCTCGGCGATATAGAGCGGCGACAGCATCGAGGCGATGCCGATGCCGATGCCGCACAAAATACGATAGAGGATGAACGGCGTCAGCGCCCTGGGGCCCATGCTGCCGATGGAGCCGAGGCCGAATTCCGGATACGCCGAGCCGAGCGCCGACACCAGGAACAGCGCGCCGGCAATCAGCATGCCGCCCTTGCGACCAAAGGCAGTGGCGACCCAGCCGGCCACGAACGCCCCGATGATGCAGCCGAACAGCGCGCTCGACACGGTCCAGCCCGACAGGCTGCTGCGCGCGGTCTCGGACAGGTGCTGCGGGTCAATGAAATTCGCGTCAATCGAGCTGACCGCGCCAGAAATCACGGCGGTGTCGTAACCAAAAAGCAGCCCGCCCAAGGTTGCGACAAATGTCAGGCCGATCACCAGCGATGAACTGCTGCGCGTCATCATGTGCCCCCTACTGCCGCGACTGCGATGCACGCGAAGGCGCGTGTGGCTCTCCGTGGAGCTCATAGTATGCAGCCGCGGCGGCATTCTACGTGTTAGCGCTATCAATTCGCAAGGGCCTGAGCCGCCGGCACGACCGCGCCGCACTAAACCTTGGCGGAGGATTCCCGAACGACCAGCGAAAAATTAAGGAAGTGCTGCAGCGGCTCCAGCGTGCGTCCGGTGCTGCGAAGGCGAATCTCTTCCAGCAGTAGCTCGATCGCCTTGCGTGCCATCGCCGCCACGGGCTGGCGCACCGTGGTGAGCGCTGGCCAGATCGTGGTCGCGAGCGGCGTGTCGTCGAAGCCGACGATGGTGAGGTCTTTGGGTACCTCGAGTTGACGTCGATGCGCCACCGCAACCGCGGCGGCAGCCATGTCATCGTTACTGGCGAATATGGCAGTCGGGTGTTCGGCCGCAGTGAACAGCTCTTCGGCCGCCAGCAGGCCCGAGCGATAGCTGAACGTGCCCTGCTTGATCCATTCGGAACGCGCCTCGATGCCGGCCTCCTTCAACGCCGCGACAAATCCGGCCTGGCGCTGCGCGCTCGCAGTCTGGTTGGCCGCACCGACAATGAAGCCGATGTCGCGGTGACCGAGCGACAGCAACAGGCGCGTCATCTCGGCCGCGGCCTCGAAATCGTTGATGCGCACCGACAGCCCCTCGCCGTCCGGCCGCCCCGTGGCTATCGAGATGAAAGGAATGCGCGCACTGCGCAAGGCCTCGAGCGCCACCCGCGAGTCCGACAGCGGCGGCGGCAACAGGATGCCGTCGACGCCGTCGCGCAGCAGTTTCTCGATGACGCTGCGCTCGTTGCGGGTGCCGCACTTCTCCAGCAGGATCTGGCAACCGGCCTGGCTGCTCTGTTCCAGCACGCCGACCAGCAGCTCGTTCAGGTACGCGGCGCTCGGATTGCTGTAGAGCAAACCGATATGCACGGTGGAGGCCCGTGCCAGATTGCGGGCTGCCTGGTTAGGTGAATACCCAAGTTCCTTGATCGCAGCCTGCACACGCTGCCGCATGTCGGGCTTGACGTTGGCGTCACCATTCAGAACGCGCGACACCGTCATCGGCGAAACACCGACGTGCTTCGCGACCTCGTGCATGGTGACTGCGTTACGGCGCCTTCGAGGCGTTCTCTTCACTGCTTCCCTCTGCAGTTGCCGCCGCGCTCATTGTATCAAATCGCACTAGCGAGTCCGACGCGGTGGCGTTGTCTCATTCGTCACCGGCATTGTTCATCAGCGCAAACCGGGTCGGCAGAAAGCGCTCGCTGAATGGCAGTATCGCCGCTCCTACCGCCGGGGCATCGTCCGACATCGCAGCGCGACAAACCGGCGCGACCCAGGGAATACGGCCGGCGTGCACACTCATACGATCATTCAGTCGGCCAACCAAGCGCTCCACCAGCAGCGAGGGCAGCCGTCCGCCGATCAGAATCGCCTCCGGATTGATCAGGCAGTTGATGCGCACCAGCGTGTCTTCCAGGGCTGCGGCGGAGGTCTCGATCCACGCATCGACGATGCGCATTGTCGGTTCATCGAGCTGCAGCAAGCCGCGCGGCGAGGACAGCCGGTGCCCTTCGGCGGCGAGATTTTCGTACAACGCCGACAGCGACACAATCTTCTGCAACTGACGCGTCTGCCCGGCCGCATCGCGACGTTGCAGCAGACCCAATTCGCCGCTGCGTCCGGCCGCACCACGGTAATAGTGGCCGTCGATCACCAACCCACCACCCAATGCGGCGGTAATCAGCACATAAAAGAAGCTCTGGTACTGCTGCCCCAGACCGAACTGCATCTCGCCCATCGCAGCCGCCGCTGCATCGTTTTCGACCAGGATCGGTACCGGCAGCGTCGCCGACAGCAATTCTCCCAGCTCGACCGAAGCCCAGCCGGCATATTCGGCCGGTTGCTCGGGCAGACCGGCCCGCTGGATGTCATCCGGAAACGCCACGCCGATCCCCACCAGCTTGGCTGGATCGACGTGCGCGTGCGCCAGCAGCGGCGCGGCCGTGCGGCGAAAAAAGGTCTGCACCGTTTCTGGCATCGCGAAGCGGATTTCGCGCGATGAGCGCGCGCGCACTCGGCCGGTAAAATCGACCACCACCAGCGTGATGTGATCACGGTCGATGTTCAGCCCCATCGAATAGCAACAGTCCGCATTGACCACCAGCTTGGTCGCGGGCTGACCGCGCGAGCCACGGGTGGTGCCGGCCTCGAGGATCAGCCGGTACTTGAGCAACCGTCGGGTAATATTGGCGATCGCGGCAGTGGTCAGTCCGGTCGTCAGCGCCAGGTCGGCGCGTGCCACCGGACCGCGCACGCGAATCGCATGCAGCGTTACGCGCTGGTTGTGATCGCCGGCGCGCTCCAGATTGGTTCCGGAGAGATTGCGCCCGGTGAGTGCTACTGGTGGCAGATCTACCTTCATTGCGCGACTCATGACTCCGAGGGTATCGCGTCGGTGGCGTTCGACTTTGCTGGTAGCGCTATCATAGGATATGCCGTGTCATGCTGGCGAACTCCTCATTAAAGCATCGATCCGTGGCCCTGGTTCTGACCGCCGGGCTTGCTGCGGCAGGGCATGCCGTCGCGCAATCCCCGCCGCTGCTGCACGAGCTGCTGCAAGATCACGCGGTACTGCAGCGCGAGCGGCCGATTGCGCTGTGGGGCCAGAGCGCTCCCGGGGCGACGGTCAGCATCGCCCTCGGTGCTTCAAGCGCCAGCACGCGCGCCGATGCGCGCGGTGGCTGGCGCGCACAGCTGCCGGCGATGAGCGCCGGTGGCCCCTATGAGCTGACCGTCCGCAGCAGCTCGGGTTCCAGTCAAGCGGTGCACGACCTTCTGGTCGGCGATGTGTTCCTGTGTTCCGGACAATCGAATATGGAACTGTCGGTGCTTCGCTCCGGCGACTCGCGGGCCGAGATCGCCAATTCCTCCAACAACGCGATTCGCATGCTTACCATCGGCGAGGCCAGCAGCGCTACGCCGTTGCTGCATTTCAAGACGCCGGTTGCGTGGCAGGTCGCCGGTCCCGACACCGTGGCGGAGTGGTCGGCGGCCTGCTTCTTCTTCGCACGCGAACTGCAGAAGTCGACCCACGCACCGATCGGGCTGCTGCATGCCTCCTGGGGCGGATCGAACATTCGGCCGTGGATGAGCGTGGCCGCGCTGCATGCCAATGGCGGCTATGAGCCCGGCCTGAAGATTCTGGCCACGTACACCACCGACCCGGCGGCAGCCCAGGCTCAGTTCGCGGCGCAGTGGGAACAATGGTGGCGCGCTCACAGCGCTGAGCGGGCCGGCACTGAACCTTGGAGTGCGCATCCCGCCAGTGCAGCGGCCTTTAAGCCCGCGCCCGCGGGCCTTGGAGACTGGCGCTTCTGGGGCGTGCCGGAGCTGCAGAACTTTACCGGCCTGATTTGGTATCGCACTCGATTCACATTGAACGCCGCGCAGGCCGCCGCCGGCGCCAGCCTCGCGCTCGGCCCGATCAATCAGGTCGATGAAACCTGGATCAACGGCCACGCCATTGGCAACACCTTTGGTTACGGCACCGAGCGCAGCTACGTGATTCCTGCCGGCGTGCTCAGCGCCGGCGCCAACTCGCTGGTAGTGAACGTGACCAGCACCTATGGGGGCGGCGGCTTGCTGTCGGGTGGAACGCCGCGAGCGCTGCACTTTGGCAATGGCCAGACGCTGGCGCTCGAAGGTCCGTGGGACTACCAGCCCGCCGCCAGCGCGATCGGCTATCCGCCGCGCGCGCCGTGGGAATCGGTCGGCGGACTGTCAACGCTATATAACGCGATGATCGCGCCAATCGGCGCCTACCCCATCCGTGCCGCGGTCTGGTACCAGGGCGAGTCCAACACCGGCGAGGCCGACAGCTACCAGGGCCTACTGGCCGGACTGATGGCGGACTGGCGCCACCAATTCGGGGCCGATCTGCCCTTCCTGGTGGTGCAGCTGCCGAATTACGGCAACCTGTCATCGGCGCCACAGGAGTCAGGCTGGGCCGAGCTGCGCCAGGCGCAGCAACGGGCGGTCGCGCACGACGCGCATGCCGGATTGGCCGTGACGATCGACATCGGCGATGCCCACAATCTTCATCCCACCAATAAGCAGGATGTGGGGCGCCGGCTGGCGCAGGCGGCACGACACGTGATCTACGGGGAATCCATCGCGCCATCGGGCCCGGTCGCACAGCAGGCGCAGCGCAGCGGTGCACAGATCGCGGTCGAATTCGCCGATGTCGATGGCTCGCTGATCGCCTACAGCCACGACAGTCCGATCGCATTCGAGCTGTGCGCCGACGCTGCTGGCAGCTGCCGTTATGTTCAGGCCGCGCTCGACGGCGTCCGGGTGCTGCTGACGATCCCCACCGGGCTGACGCCCACGCGAGTGCGCTACGGCTGGGCCGACAGTCCGATCTGTACCTTGTTCGACCGCTCCGGGCTGCCCGCAGGCCCATTCGAGCTCAGGATTCGTCAATAAAATCAAGTGCGGCTGCGGCATTCCGCCATCGCTGCGCCCGGCACACCGTGGGGTTCACGCCGCCCTGCCGGAAGCTATAAGCTATCGACCTATTAGCGCGTCCAAACGCGCACCGATAACGATAGGGAATGAACACCGTCGCGACCGCACAACTACCCGGCAGTTCGCTGGATGAGGACGCCTGGGACGACCTGCTGAGCTACATCGAAGAGCGTCGCGTGATTCCGATCGTCGGACCGGAACTGCTGCAGGTGCAGACCGAGCGCGGGCCGCGGCTGCTGTATGACTGGCTGGCCGAAAAGCTGGCGGCGCGCCTGAATGTCGATGTATCGCTGCTGCCGCGACCCTACACCCTCAATGACGTGGTGTGCTGGTTTCTCGGCGCCCGCGGGCGACGCGAGGAAGCCTACGTGCGTCTGCGCAGCATCCTCAAGGACGCGTCGTTCGAGCCGCCGCAGGCGTTGCGGCGACTGGCCGCCATTCCCGAGTTTGACCTGTTCGTCACCACCACCTTCGATCCGCTGCTCGAAAGCGCCATCAATCTGGAGCGCTTCGGCGGCGCCGCGTCGACCGATGTGTTGGCCTATTCGCCCAATCGCGTCTCCGACCTGCCCTCGGAACGTGACCAATTACAACGACCGGTGGTCTATCACCTGTTCGGGCGCCTGTCGGCTTCGCCCAGCTACGTGATCTCGGACGAGGATCTGCTGGAATTCATCTGCGCGCTGCAGAGCGAGCATCTGGCTCCCGAGAAGCTGTTTCACGAACTTGAGCACAATCATCTGCTGTTCATTGGCAGCAATTTCACCAACTGGCTGGCGCGCCTGTTCCTGCGCATGGCCAAGCGCCAGCGCCTGTCCGATCCGCGCGATGTCGGCGAGATCATGGCGGACGACCACATCAGCGACGACGAGCGCCTGGTCGCGTTCTTGCAGCAGGTGAGCGTGCGAACCCGCATTTATCTGGGCGCCGAGCGCTTCGTTGACGAACTGCACGAGCGCCTGTCGGCACGCCGCAAGCCGGCATCCTCCGGTCCTCGGGTCGAGGCGCCGACCCGGTTCCTGCCGCCCGCGCGCGAGATGCCGGACAGCGCCGTGTTCATCAGCTACGCGCGCGAGGATCTGCCGGCGGTGCAGCAGCTGAAGGCCGGGCTCGAGGCGCAGGGTGTCACGGTATGGTTCGATATGGACCGGCTCGAGGTCGGTGACGACTACGACCGCAAGATCCAGCGCAATATCGCCCGCTGCTCATACTTCATTCCGATCGTCTCGGCCACGACCCAGCGCCGGCTCGAGGGTTACTTTCGCCGTGAATGGAGCTACGCGATCGATCGGGTGCGCAACATGGCCGACGGTGCGCTGTTCATCCTGCCGGTTACGATCGATGCGACCAACGCCGCCGCCGCGCTGGTACCGGACAAGTTCAAGGCACTGCATTTCAACGAGCTGACCGCCGGCCAGGTCACGCCCGAATTTGCCCAGCGTCTGAGCGATTTCATGCGGGCGCGCCAATGAACGCCGTGCCGGCAACACCGCTTGAGACCGCCGCGGTCGATGCCCGCAATCCGTGGCTCGGGCTTGCGTCCTTTACCGAGGAGACACAGTCGTACTTCTACGGACGCGAAGAAGAGGTCGCGGAGCTGGCGCGGCGCGTTCAGCGCAAGCTGCTGACGGTGCTGTTCGGTCAGTCGGGCCTGGGCAAGACCTCGATCCTGCGCGCCGGGCTGGTGCCGCGCCTTCGCGCTCAGGGCTACTGTCCGGTGTACGTGCGGGTCGACTACGGGCGCGAGGCGCCCGAGCCCTCCGAACAGATCAAGCAGGCGATTGCGCGCACCGCCCGACTGTCCGGACAGTGGACCCAGGTCGGGGTTGCCGCCGACGGTGAGTCGCTGTGGGAGTTCCTGCATCACCGCGACGACGTGCTGCGCGATGAATCCGGCAATACGCTGATTCCGCTGCTGATCTTCGACCAGTTCGAAGAGATCTTCACGCTGGCGCAATCGGATGAATTCGGCCGCGCCCGCGCGGCTCGCTTTGTCACTGATCTTGCCGACCTGGTGGAAAATCGCGCTCCAAAGACACTGGAAGCTCGCCTCGAGTCGGACGAGTCGGCCGCCGAGCGCTTCGATTTCGGGCGCAGCGACTATCGCGTGCTGATTGCGCTGCGCGAGGACTATCTGGCGCCGCTCGAAGGACTCAAGAGCGAGATGCCGAGCATCACCCAGAATCGCCTGCGCCTGGCGCCGATGACCGGTTCACAGGCGCTGGCGGCCGTGCTCAAGCCGGGTAAGGGCCTGGTTTCCGACGAGGTGGCGGCCGCCATCGTGCGCTTCGTCGCCGGTGGCGGCGAACTCGCCAACGCCGAGGTGGAACCGTCGCTGCTGAGCCTCATCTGTCGTGAGCTCAACGACGCGCGCATCGAGCAGCGGCGCGATGAGATCTCGCTCGACCTGCTGGCCGGCTCGCATGCCACGATCCTGAGCAACTTCTACGAGCGCTCGCTGGCCGATCAAGCGGCGGCGGTGCGCCGCATCATTGAAGATGAACTGCTGACTGCCTCGGGCTATCGCGAGAACATCGCCGAGGAGCGTCTGCTGCACAGCTTCACGGCCGCCGGCGCCGCCCCCGGAACGCTCGCGACGCTGGTCAACCGACGCCTGTTGCGCATCGAAGAGCGTCTGGACGTACGCCGAGTCGAGCTGACCCACGACGTGCTGTGCGGTGTGGTCAAGGCCAGCCGCGATGAGCGACGCGAACGTGAAGCGCGCGAGGCCACCGAGCGAGTGCTGGCCGAACAGCGTGCGCGTGAACTGGCCGCGCGGCACGCGCTGGTGCGCGCGCGCCAGGTTGCCGGCATCTGCGCCGCCCTGGCGGTCGGTGCCATCGTGGCCGCGATCCTGGCCTACGTCAGCACCCAGCGCGCGCACCGAGCCGAGCGGCTCGCCGAGCAGACCCGCGCTACCGCCGAGCAGGCCCGCGGCCAGGCCGAGCAGCTGATGGGCTATCTGACCGACGACTTCGCGCGCGAGCTGGAAAGCTCTGGCCGGTTGGACGTCGTCGCCGCCCTCGCTGAGCGCGAGATCGATTACTTCCATGCGCTGCCGACCGCGCTCAAAGGCCCGGACACCACGCGCAACGGCGCCATGGCCATGCTGCAGTACGCGCGCGCAGCGCGCACGCTCGGTATGTTGGACAAGTCCGCTGCCGCCGACGATGAGGCGCTGCAGCTACTGCAGCAATTGCGAGCGGCAGGAGATCACTCGGAGGGCACGTTGATAGGGCTGGCGCGCGGTGGGCAGATCAAGGCGCGTATTCTGTCCGATCAGGAAAGTCCCGATAGCTTGGCCACCGAGCAGCAGGCGGTGGATCTGCTGCAGGGCCCTGCCCAAACCGCGGATGCCTCCCAAGCCGTGCGTCGCGCCTATGCCGACGTACTTTTCTTTCTTGGATACCTGCAAGTGCAATCGGCGACGATGAACGACAAGGCCGTGGTCACACTGCGCCAGGCCATGCAGCTCACCGCCCAGCTGGGCGGAAAAGACTACAGCGACCTGTCGATGTCCGCGTTGTACGCCGAGTGCGGCACCTGGTTGATTTCGGCACTGCAAAATATGGGGCAGGCGGCGGAAGCTCGGCAGGTATTTGCGGATGTCAGCGCGGTGGCCCAACACGTCCTGGTTCTGCGGCCGGGACACCGCGTCGCGATGCACGCGCTCGAGGTCATGCAATCGGGCATGACTGAGATTGCGATGACCGAGCTCGATCCGGAGCGAGCACTGCTTACGGGGCGAGATGCGGAGGCCACGGCGTCAGAGCTGGTCCGGCTCGACCCGAAGAATACGATCTCATACAACAATCTCGGATCGATCCGGATGGACCTGGGCGATGCCAGCTGGGCCGCCGGCAAAGCACGCCAGTCAGTCGACTACTATGAAAAGGCGGTCGACGACATGAACCACGTGACCGGTACCGAGGACATCGGCGCCAACTTCATTCTGAACCAGCTTTATCCGCTCTCAGTTGTCGCTAACCGGCAGGCGGACCTGGGCAATAGCGCGGCGGTACAGATCGCTCTTAACAGCTCGCAGCAGTTCGTCAACGGCCTGCGCGCCAGCGCGCCCAAGGGCAGCGTGCTGCCGCTGTTCGGCGAGTGCAATCTGCGCATCGGACAGGTCGCCGCGGCACTATGGAACGGAGATAACGCGGCCGCGAGGAGACTGGGCGCCGACAATGTCGCACTGGTGGAGGGCATCAAACCGGCCGGCGGACAGGAGGTGTTCCAGAAGAGCGCCTGCATCTTCTACCCGGACCGGCTCAAGGGCCAGGCCGAATATCTATCGGGAGATTACGCTGCCGCCGAGAAGACGCTGCGCGAAGCGCTCGAGGCCCGCAAGCAATGGCCGATCACCAATGACGACCAGCGTCGGGAGGAGAATGAGGCCTCGACGCTGCTGGCTTTAGCCATCGCCGCGCAGGGGCGTCGCGCCGAGGCGCAGCAGATCATTGATCCGGTGATTTCCTTTCAGCGCTCGCTCGCCGCACGCAATCACAGCGATCGGCAGCAACACGTCGAGCTGGCTAAGGCGCTGTACGCCAAAGCCACGGCAGAGACTGACGCCGGCCGGCGCAGCGCGCTGCTGAAGGAATCTGGCACGCTGATCGATTCGATTCCTGCGCAGATGCAGGCGCTACGAAGCGTGCGCGTCTGGCACGATCAAATTCATGCCGCGCTGCAGAAGCCGGCAGCGCAGCTGGAACCGGCGACAACCCCGCGGGATTCGGGGTGACTGCCGGTGCAGTCCGGCAATTTCGCTCCAGCGGACGCCGCGGCTTTTCGAGCTTTCTGACCGACAACCCGCGCCATATCACGGCGCGCAAGTTCGAACGCGAAGTCGGCGTCGAATTCGCGCCGGACTCGTGCATCGTTCAGACCTCCGAGGGAGCGGTCCACGCGCAACCCGGTGACGCGATCCTGACGGGAATCGCCGGCGAGCGCTGGCGCGTCACCCGCGCGCACTTCGCCGACAAGTACCGACCGCTACCGCCGACCCAGCCTGGACAGGCCGGCCGCTACCTGAGTCTGCGCAATGAGATCCTGGCGGTCCGGATGACCGAAGCCTTCGAAGTGGTGCTGGCCGACAGCGTGTCGCGTCTGCTCGGCCACAGCGGCGACTGGCTGGTGGACTACGGTGACGGCAGTCTCGGGGTGGTCTCACCTGGCATCTTTGCGACCACCTACGAGATCGTCTGCTGATGCGCGTGGCGCTGCATCAGGCAATCCAGAAACTGCTGCTGATCGGCGTCACGATCCACTCACCGCCGGCCCCGCCACCGCCACAACCGCCGCCACGCCTGCGACCGCTGATCGAAGCACTGGCACCCGCGCATCGCGCGTTCGATCAGCGCGCACTGGTGTTCGGGCATCGCTATCGCAGTGGCTTCTGGGCGATCTACCTGCTGAGCGCGATCGCGGTATTGTGCGCGGTGATGCCGCTGGCACTCGGCTGGGACAGCCCGCGTCACCACCTGCATCCGTACGCCGGGGCCGGGGCGGTGTGCGAGGTGCTGATCATCGCCGGCGTCACTGCCATTTACTGGCGCGGCCAGCGTCGGGACTGGCAGGGCGAATGGCTGCGCGCACGCACCACCGCCGAGCTGACCTGGTATCTGCCGATGATCGCGCCGTTGCTGAATTTCTTCGAGCCCGGCGCCCAGCCCAACTGGTACCTGCGGGTGCTGGATCCCGGCCAGACTCTGCGCGGAGCGGATGATGTCGCCACAATATGCGCGGCCAACGAGCCGCTGGCGCGCGAACTGCTGGCACCGGCCTGGACCGATCCGCAATTTGTGACCGGCTATGCGCAATGGACCATCCAGGTGCTGCAGTCGCAGAAGCACTACCACGCCCGCGTGGCAGCCCGTCAGCATGCACTGCTGCACCGCGTACATCGAATCACCAGCGGCCTGTTTGCCCTCACCGCCCTGGGCGCGCTGTGTCACTTGCTGGTGCACACGCTGTGGCTATCGCTGGTGACCACCTTCTTTCCGGCGCTGGCGGCGTCACTGCATGGTGCCCTGGCGCAGTCCGAAGCCTACCGCTTATCCATGACCTCGGAACGACTCGTCCATGAGCTGCAGGATGCGATCGACACCATTCACTCGGCGCTCGGCCGAAACCCGGAAGGCGCACGCATGCAGGCCCTCAAGGCGGCGGTCGAGGGCGCCATCGCGCTGATCATGGAGGAGCATCAGGATTGGCACATGCTGGTGCGCCCGCATCATCTGCCGCTGGCCTGATGGCATATTCGAGCGCAGCTGCAACCGGTATAGTCGCGCCCCAACCATGAAGTCAGTCATAGCAGCGATGCTGGCGTCCTGCTGCGCGGCGGTATCGATCGCCGCCAGCAGCCCCGGACCAAGTGCGATTTGGCCGATCAAGCCGATCGCGCCGCCGCTGGACCGGGCCTACCCGGGTGAACTCAGCCTGCAGATCGACGCCTCCGACTTCGAACGACGGATCATTCGCGTTCACGAGCACATCAGCGGCATCGGGCCCGACAGCGTGCTGCTGTATCCGCAGTGGTTGCCCGGAACGCATGCGCCTGAGGGCACCATCGATCGATTCGCCGGTTTGAAGATCTCAGCGGCTGGTGCGCCAGTCTCTTGGATGCGAGATCCGGTCGACATCTTCGCCTTCCGCCTACACCCGGCCGCGGGCATCAAAGCGATCGACATCGAATTTGAGTATCTGTCGCCGACCAGCCCGGCGGTCGGCGATCCGGAGATCAGTCGCGAGCTGATGGCGATCGAGTGGAACGAGCTGGTGCTCTACCCGTCCGGATATTTCGCCCGCCGCATTCCCGTCAGCGTCAGCCTGACGCTGCCCGCGGGCTGGCAGTTCGCAACGGCACTGCAGACCGCCGGCGCCAGCGGCGCCGAGGTGCAGTTTCAGCGCACCGAACTCGAGACGCTGGTCGACAGTCCGCTCTACGCCGGGCAATACATGTCACGCCTGGATCTGGATTCCGGCAATGCCGTTCCGGTGCATCTGAACGTGTTCGCCGACCGTCCGGAATTGCTGACGATCAAACCGGAACAGCTCGATGCCTACCGCGGCCTGGTTCAGCAGGCCTACCGCCTGTTTGGATCGCACCACTATGCGCACTACGATTTTCTCTATTCGCTCAGCGACCAGATCGACGATGCCGGCCTCGAGCACCAACAATCCAGCGAGAATGGCGGCCATCCCGAGTCGTTCACTGAGTGGGACAAGTTCGCCTTTGAGCGCGACCTGCTGCCACACGAATACACCCATTCGTGGAACGGCAAATTCCGCCGGCCGGCCGATCTGTGGACCCCGAACTACAACGTACCGATGCAGGACAGCTTGCTGTGGGTGTATGAGGGCCAGACCGAATACTGGGGCCACGTGCTGGCCTCGCGCGCCGGACTGCGCACGCATCAGCAGGCGCTGGACGAGCTGGCGTTGCGGGCCTCTTATTATCAGCTTCAGAGCGGCCGCCAGTGGCGCTCGGTGCGGGACACCACCAACGATGAGATCATCAATCCGCGCCGACCGATGCCCTGGCGCACCTGGCAACGATATGAGGACTATTATTCCGAGGGCAGCCTGATTTGGCTGGATGCCGACACGCTGATCCGCGAGCGCTCGCAGGGCAAACGTTCACTGGATGATTTTGCCCGTGCCTTCTTCGGCATCGACGATGGCAGCGTGGTGCCGGTCACCTACACTTTCGATGATGTGGTCAAGGCGCTGAACGCGGTCGAGCCCTACGACTGGGCAACCTTTCTGCACCAGCGCATCGATCGTGTGGACACACCGGTGCCGCTCGACGGCCTGCGTCGCGGCGGCTACAAGCTGGTCTACAACGACACGCCCAATGAATTGCTCAAGGACAGCGACGAGGGCCGCAAGCGCCTGACGCTGCTGTACTCGATCGGCATCCAGCTGTCCGCCGAAGACGACAAGGGCAGCATCGAATCGGTGGTGTGGAACAGCCCGGCATTCAGGGCCGGGCTGATCGAATCGACCCGGATTCTGGCGGTGAACGGCATCGCCTACGATGACAAAGTGATCGAGGATGCGATCAGCGCTGCGCAGAAATCGCGCGCGCCCATCGAATTGATCGTCAAGACCGGCGACCGCTACCGCGTCGCCTCGCTGGCGTACTACGACGGTCTGCGCTATCCGCATCTGGAGCGCGATGCCACCGAACCTGCGCGTCTGGACGATATCCTGAAGCCGCGACAGTAGTCAGGCAGCCGTTATAAGGCGAATGCGCTGAGCCAGCATCTGGCGCCGATCGGCACCTGATCCGACCAGAATCTCGATCTCGCCCGCCTCGAACACCGGCCGCAGGTCCAGTCCGAGAAACAGAAACTCGCTAGCCGGCAGCGACAGCGTCACCGTACCGCGCTCGCCTGGCTGCAGCTCGATGGCGGTAAAGCCCTTGAGCTCGAGCAGCGGGCGGCTGACGCTGGCGATCGGATCATGAATGAACAAAAATACGGTCTCGCGGGCGGCACGCGGCCCGTCGTTGACTACATCCACGCGCACCTGCAGCTCCTCGCGCTCATGGAGCTGCTGCGGCTCGACCTGAAGGTTCGACAATTGAAAGCGGCCGTAGCTAAGGCCGTGACCGAAGCTAAACAGCGGCTCGTTCGGCGCATCCAGATAGCGGCTGGTGAAGTGGTTGCCGGGCTCGGCAGGGCGGCCGCTAGGGCGCTGTGAAAAAAACACCGGTACCTGTCCAAGCGCACGTGGCCACGCCATCGGCGTGCGGCCCGAGGGTGAAACGCGACCGCTGAGCACGTCGGCAATGGCGTGGCCGGCCTCGCTGCCGGGGAACCAGGCCGCCAGCACCGCATCGACCTGCTCCACCAGCCAGGGCACCACCAGCGGGCGTCCGGAGAACAGCACCGCCACTACCGGCGTACCACGCTCGCGCGCGGCGTCGATCACCGCCTGCGCCAGCGCGCGCTGCTGCCCGGGCACATCCAGATGAGCGCGGCTGGCCGCCTCGCCACTCATAGCGGCTGCCTCCCCCAGGCACAGCACGATGATCTCGGCCTGCGGCACGACACGCACCGCGGCCTCGATCCCGGATCGATCATCGCCATCGATATCAACGCCCCGCACGTGCAGCACCTCGGCGGCGGGCAGCGCGGCGCGCAGGCCCTCGAGCACCGTAATCTGGGTACCGTCGTCGGGCGTCATGGCCCAGGGCCCGCGCATCTCGGCCGCCGCGTCCGCCAGCGGGCCGATCAACGCCACGCGTCGCAGTGACGGCGCCAACGGCAGCGCCGAGCGCTCATTGCGCAGCAGCACCAGGCTGCGAGCGCCGATGCTGCGCGCCAGTTGGCGCCGTGCCGCCAGCGTCGCCGGGGCTTCGCGCACCGCACCGCGCCGATACGGATGATCAAACAATCCCAGGCGCTGTTTGAGCGCGAGCACCCGACGCACGGCCTGATCGATCTGCGCCAGCTCAACCAGTCCGCGCTCCAGTGCCACCGGCAGGCCGTCGCGGTAGGCATTGGACATCATGTCGATGTCGACCCCGGCGTTGAGCGCCAGCGCCGCCGCCTGCGGCAGATCGGCGGCCACTCCATGGCGCAGCAACTCCGCGATGGCGTTGTAGTCGCTCACGATCACGCCATCGAATCCGAGCTCGCCGCGCAGCACCCGCTCAAGCAGCTCGCGGTGCGCGGTCATCGGCACCCCGGCCAGGTCGGTGAAGGCGGGCATCACCGACGCGACCCCGGCCCGCACGGCCGCGGCAAACGGTGGCAGATGCACCTCAGCCACGCTGCGCTCGGAGATGTCGACCGATGCGTAGTCGCGGCCGGCGGTTACCGGACCGTAGGCGCAATAGTGCTTGGCTACCGCCGCCAGCGTCTGCGCGGCATCGAGCTGCGCTCCCTGGAAGCCGCGTACCTTGGCGTGTGCGATCTGGACCGCGAGCCAGGGGTCCTCGCCCGGCCCCTCGGCGCTGCGCCCCCAGCGCGGATCGCGCGACACGTCGAGCATCGGCGCGAAAGTCATGGCGATGCCATCGGCGGCCGCCTCGGCCGCGGCTTCGCGTGCGCTGAGCGTCCACGCCTGCGGGTCGAACAGTGCCGCTTCGGCCAGCGGAATCGGAAACAGTGTGCGATGCCCGTGGATGACATCGAGCGCGAACAGCAGTGGAACTCCGAGTCGGGACTGCTCCACCGCGATTCGCTGCAGCTCATGCACCCGATCAGCGCCGAACAGGTTGAGCAGGTTACCGATGGTGCCGGCGCGGATCGCCTCGGTCGAATCCCCGGCGATCACCGGTCCGGTGACCGCATAGCCGGCGGCCGCCATGGTGAGCTGCCCCAGCTTCTCCGCCAGGGTCATTTTCCCAACCAAAATATCAATGCGACTCGTGTGATCCATCTTCCGCTTCTCGCACCCGTATTAGAGCACGTGCGGGTTTTTCTATACCCTTCGGGGTCGAGCCATAGCAAGGTCGCGCAAGTCCCGATAATGTGATCGAACATGAAAAAAGAGACTGTCAGCGCCGGCGGCCGCCGCCGAACCCCAGGACCTGCTGCGCTCGCCAGGCTGCCCGGCCCGGCGCTGCTCGAGGCGGTGCAGCGGCAAACCTTTGCCTTCTTTTGGGAGGGTGCTGACCCTCGCAGCGGTCTAGCGCGCGACCGCCTTAGCCGCGTCGAGGGCGCGCCAGCGGCGCCGGTGACCATCGGCGGCTCCGGCTTTGGCATCATGAGCCTGATCGTCGCGGTGGAACGCGGCTGGGTCAGCCGCGCGGCAGCGCTCGCGCGCCTGCAGCAGATGCTGGATTTTCTGGTGCGCGTGCCGTGCTTTCACGGTGCGTTTGCGCATTTCATCAATCCGGACACCCTCGCCGCGGTGCCCCTGAGCCGCAAAGACGACGGCGGCGACCTGGTCGAGACCTCGTTTCTGTGCATGGGGCTGCTGTGCGCGCGCGCCTATTTCGACCGCAACACCCAGGCCGAGCGGCGGGTCCGGGCCTACATCACCAGTCTGTGGGAAGAGGTCGAATGGAGCTGGTACACGCAGTCCGGCCGCAAGGTGCTGTACTGGCATTGGAGCCCCAACAATGGCTGGGCGATCAATCACGAGATTCGCGGATGGGATGAGTGCCTGATCACCTATGTACTGGCGGCCTCGGCGCCGCGCTATCCGATTGCACCGCAGGTCTATCATGACGGCTACGCCGCTGGCCGCAACTTCCAGAACGGCAAACCTTATTACAACATCAAGCTGCCGCTGGGTGGCCCGTACGGCGGCCCGATGTTCTTCGCCCACTACTCCTTCTGCGGCCTGGATCCGCGTGCTCTTAGCGACCGCTATGCCGACTACTTCGAGCAGAACGTTGCGCATGTGCGCATCAACCACGCCCACTGTGTCGCCAACCCGCATCGCTACAAGGGTTATGGACCGGACTGCTGGGGGCTGACCTCGAGCGATGATTCCTCCGGCTATCGCGTGCACGATCCGGTCAATGACAACGGCACGATCTCGCCGACCGCGGCGCTGGCCAGCTTTCCCTACGCGCCGCGCGCCGCGATGCGCTCGCTGCGTCACTTTCTCAGCCGGCATGGGGAGCGCCTGTGGGGGCGCTACGGCTTCACCGACGCGTTCAACGTCGCGCGCGGCTGGTACGCCGACACCTTTCTGGCGATCGACCAGGGGCCGATCGTGGTGATGATCGAAAATCATCGCAGCGCGCTGTTGTGGAAGCTGTTCATGCGCGTGCCGGAGATACAGACCGGACTGCGCCGGCTCGGGTTCTCAAGTCCGCATCTTGGACGCCGAGTCGCCCGCTGATGGAATCGCTCGACCGCTGGATCGATCGGCAGTATCGCCAAGCCGCGCAGTCGATGCTGGCGAGCATCTCCGCGACCGGTGTGGTCAAGGCGCGCCCGGGGTTCGGCCAGCTGATCGCGCCCAAGCCCGGCTCGATCGTTGCCTCGCCGATTCCCGCCTCCTACGACCCAGATCCCGACTATTTCTTTCACTGGTACCGGGATTCCGCGCTGATTATCGACGCCTTGCGGCTACTGCACCTGGACCAAGGCGCCGGCCGAATTGCCCCGGTACAGTTCGCCGACTTCGTGCGCTTCAGCCTGTCGCTGCGCCAGATCGACGGGCGCGCATTGGTTGCCTCAGCCACCTGGCGCGACAAAGTGGTGCCCGACTTCAAAAAGTTCCTGCGCAGCGACGTCGAGCTGGCCGCGGTGCACGGCGATAGCGTCAGCGCCGAGACGCGCGTCAACCCGGACGGCAGCCCGGACATCTCCAGCTGGCCGCGACCGCAGCACGACGGCCCGGCGATGCGCGCGCTCACGCTGCTGCGCTGGTGCGCCAGCGCGCGACTGGAGAGCGAGCTGGCCGAGGCCGTGGCGCAGCTGCTGCGCTTCGACCTGGCCTACACCCGCGCGCGCTGGCGCGAACCGTGTTTTGACATCTGGGAGGAAGACCTCGGTCTGCACTATTACACGCTGTGCGTGTCGGCGGCGGCACTGGCGGCCGGAGCCGCGTGGCTGGCGCAGCGTGCCGACGACTCCGAAGCACAAACCACGGCGGCCGAGGCGCAGGCGATCCGGCGCTCGCTGGATGATTTCTGGCTGGCCGATGCCGGCTACTACCGCTCGCGCCAACTGGCCTCGGGCGCGCGCTCCGGCAAGGAACTCGACATCTCGGTGATCCTGGCGGCGATCCACGCCGAGGAGCATCAGGCCGGTGCGCATTCAGTTCACGATGAGCGCATGCACGCGACCCTCGCCAAGCTCGAGGCGCTGTTCGATGCCGACTATCGGATCAACCACGAGCGAGCGCGCGAGTGCGGGCCGGCGATGGGGCGCTACGCCGGTGATCGCTATTACTCGGGCGGCGCCTATTACTTTTCGACTCTCGGCGCCGCGGAGTTCTGCTTTCGCGCCGCCCGCGGATCCGCCCATGGCAACGACCTGCGCCAGCGCGGTGATGCCTATCTTGAAACCGTGCGCCGATTCACCCCGGCCAGCGGTGATCTGTCGGAGCAGTTTGACCAGAATACCGGTGAACAGAGCTCGGCCAAGCATCTGGCGTGGAGCTACGCGGCCTTCATCTCCTGCATCGGCGCCCGGCGCGCGGTGAGCGGCCATGGCTGAATCACGCCCGGACGCCGATGATCTGACCGACAGCGCCGATCCGGACGACGAGCTGGATCCAGGCCTGGCGGACCCGGCCGACCCCTCGCAGTCGCGGCTCGGGGCCCAGCTCAGCATGATCCTGGGCGCCATCCTGGCCTCCCCGGTCGGGCGCAAGGTCATCAGCCTGTGCATCGGCATCCTGCTGGTGATCGTCGCGACCACCTATGGGCAGATCCGGCTCAATGAATGGAGCAAGCCGTTCTACGACGCGCTGTCGCGGCGCGACTTTCGGGACTTCCTGTATCAGCTGCTGGTGTTCTTCCTGATCGCCGGCATCCTGCTGGTGCTCAATGTCGCGCAACGCTGGCTGGGCGAGACCCTCAAGCTGCGACTGCGCGAGGGCCTGGCCGGCGATCTGATCCAGCACTGGATGCTGCCGCGGCGCGCGTTCTGGCTCGCCAATGCCGGTCCGATCGGTGCCAATCCGGATCAGCGCATGCACGAGGACGCTCGCCACCTGTGCGAGCTGTCGGCCGATCTGGGCGTCGGTTTGCTGCAGGCCTCGATTCTGCTGATCGCCTTCACCGGCGTGCTGTGGGTGCTGTCGAGTGATTTCGCATTCCACTTCGCCGGGCGCATCTTCACGGTTCCAGGATTCATGGTATGGGCGGCGCTGCTGTACGCGGCCGCCGGCTCGTTGTTGAGCTATTGGGTCGGTGGTTCGCTGATCTACCGGAATGCAGAGCGCTACGCCCGCGAGGCCGACCTGCGCTTCTCGCTGGTACGGGTCAGCGAGCACGTCGATGGCATCTCGCTCGCCGCCGGCGAGGCCGATGAAAGCCGACGCGTGCAGCTGCACCTGATGGCGGTGCTCGCGGCCACCCGCCGGCTGGTGACCGGGCTGACCAATCTGACCTGGGTCACGGCCGGCTTCGGCTGGATAACGCTGGTGGCACCAATCCTGGTGGCCGCACCGCTGTATTTCGCCGGCAAACTGTCGTTCGGCGGTTTGATGATGGCGGCGGCCGCGTTCACCCAGGCGCAGTCGGCATTGCGATGGTTCGTGGACAATTTCAGCATCATCGCTGACTGGCGCGCGACGCTGCTGCGGGTGGCGAGTTTTCGCCGCGTGCTGGTCACCGCCGAGGCCGTGCCGCACGTGCAAAGTCAGATCGTGTACGCCGATGGCGAGCCGGGCCGCATCCTGATCCAGGATCTGGAGGTCGCCTCCTCCAGCGGCTGCGATCTGCTGCGCGAGCGGCAGGTCGTGGTCCTGGCACGCGAGCGCGTCCTGATCGTCGGCGAACCCGGCACCAACAAGACGCAGCTGTTTCGCGCGCTGACTGGATTGTGGCCCTGGGGCGCAGGCCGGATCGAACGGCCCAAGGACGAGTCGATTCTCTATATTCCGCGCGGCACTCCCTACCTGCCACGTGCCAGTCTGCGCGAAGTGCTGGCCTATCCGATGAAGGTCGAGGCGTTCGCGCCCGAGGCATTCGCCCATGCGCTCGAGCGGCTCGGACTGGCGCAGCTGATCCCGGCGCTTGATACCACGCAGCGCTGGGATCGCGAACTCAGTGGCGATGAACTATTGTCACTTTCGTTCGCGCGCGCGGTGGTCCAGTCACCTGCCTGGCTGCTGGTCGACGACGCGCTGCGCGCGCTCGATGGCGATACGCTCGAGCGCTTCATGGATGTGCTGACCCACGAGCTGGCAAATGCCGGTGTGATTCACATCGGCGGCGGCCAGGCGCGCAATCCGATGTTCACCCGCACCTTGCACCTGACCCGCGCGCCACCGCAGCACACGGTCGGGTTGCACGAGGCCGCCTCGTGAGGTCCCGGCCTTATAGCCTGGCGCTGACGCTATCGCTGTGGTTGAGCGGGCCAGTGCTTGCGCAAGAGCTTGACCTGCGATTGCCGGCGAGCGCCACCGATCCGAGCGTGCCGGCGCTGATGCGCGACCTGGCCGAGCGCGTGCTGCCGGTGTACCAGGACAGCAATCGCGAGCGCTATCTGGCCAATCTGTCGGCACTGCAGCTGGTGTCGGATGGCTTTGCGGCGGCCGATAGCACCCGTCAGGAGCTGCGCGACTGGCGCCGTAGCGCCCACGGCATCTATCCGGCTGACCGCTCCGTGGTCTACGACATCTACGTACACGCGCGCGCGCTCGAAGACAGCCAGCACCTGACCTTCGCCCAGGCGTTGACCCAGGCCTTTCAGGCGGTGGTGCCGCAGCTGGATGATGCGACCGCCTATGCGGTCAGCTGGGGTTTCGAAGCCCCGCCGCCGGAGCCGCCGGCGGCGCTGCAGATGGAATTCGATCGGCTGCGTCCGATGGGTTCGATCACACTGGACGATGCGGTACGGCTGGTGTGGGAGTACTTCTCGTTCAACGCCTATCGCAGCCTGCGGCCGCTGGTCGATTCGATGGTGCAGGCCGATGAGAATCGCCGCTACACCATTCAGGACAACGTCCAGATCAAAACGCGGCAGGGAGCGCTGCTGTCGGCGATGGTGGTGCGGCCGAAGAATGCCAGCGCTCCCCTGCCCGCGCTGCTCGAATACACCATCTACGTCTACCCGCAAAATGATGCGATGGAATGCGCTGCGCACGGCTATGTCGGCGTAGTCGCCTATGCGCGCGGCAAGCGCGGCAGTCCCGACCGCATCGTACCGTTCGAGTACGACGGCGAGGATGCGCGCGCGGTCATCGATTGGATCGCACATCAGTCCTGGAGCGACGGCCGCGTCGGCATGTATGGCTCAAGCTACAGCGCGTTCGCCGCCTGGGCGGCGGCCAAGCGGCCACCGGCGGCGCTGAAGGCGATCGCGGCCTCCGCCACCACCGCGCCGGGCATCGATCTTCCGCGCGAGGGCGGCATCTACCACAATTCGGCCTATCGCTGGGCGCGCTTCGTGACCGACAACAACACGCTGGATGAGGATATCTATCGCGACGACACGCGCTGGCGCACGCTCGATCAGAAGTGGTACTCAAGCGGTCAGTCCTATTGGGACCTTATGAACGTGTACGGCCAGCCCGACGCCAATTTCCGGCGCTGGCTCGGACACCCGAGCTACGACCTGTACTGGCAGAAGATGGTGCCGTTCCGGCAGGATTTCTCACATATCAATATTCCGGTGCTTGCCACCACCGGCTACTTCGACAGCAACGCATCCGGCACGCTGCACTTCTTCGATGAGCACTACCGGTTCAATCCGAAAGCCGACCAGACGCTGCTGGTCGGGCCGTACGACGACGTGGCCGTGCAGCGCGGAGCGCTGCCGGCAATCGAGGGTTACCAGGTCGATACCGCCGCGCTGATCGACCTGCATGACCTGCGCTATCAGTGGTTCGATCACGTCCTGAAAGGAGCCGCGACACCGGCGCTGCTCAAGGATCGCGTCAATTTCGAGGTCATGGGGGCTAACGTGTGGCAGCACGCCGGCTCGATCGCCTCGATGGCCAACGGTTCGATGCGCTTGTACTTCGATCCCACGCTGGTCAACGACAACTACGGTCTGGCCGCCAAGATGTCGACCGAATCTGCAGCCATCCGCCAGACCGTTGATTTCGCCGACCGCAGCGATGCCGGCTGGCTGCCCTCACCCGCGCTCATCAGCAAAGACCTGCCGCTGCACGATGCGATCGCGCTGGTCAGCCAGCCGCTGGCGCAGCCACTGCAAGTCAATGGCCGCCTGAGCGGATTGCTCGACTTCACCCCAAACAAGATGGATCTGGATCTGACCTTGGCGTTGTACGAACAGCTGCCGAGCGGGGAGTACCTGCGCCTGTACGATCCGGTGTATGCGCTGCGCGCCAGCTACGCGCGAGATCGCATCCATCGGCACCTGCTCAAGGCCGGCGAGCGCCAGAAGCTAGCGGTCAGCAGCGAACGCCTAACGAGCCGCCAGCTACAGCCCGGCAGCCGCCTGGTGCTAGTACTGGGTGTCGACAAACGCGCCGACCATCAGCTCAACTACGGTACCGGCGACGATGTCAGCGACGAGTCGGTGGGCGACGCCACTGAAGCGCTGAAGCTTCGCTGGTACGCCAGCAGCTACATCGACATTCCGGTGCGTCGCTAGCTCGAAATACCCTTGGCCTGGGCGATCTGTTTGATCTTGCTCAGGTGTTCTTGGATCGTGGGTAAGGTCGCAGCCGCAAACTCCTTGGCCTGCGGGTTCTTGCCATTGGAGACCTCTTTCTGAAATAGCGCCACCGCGTCCTCGTGGCCTTTGATCTGGCTCTTGACGTAAGCCCTGTCGAACGAATCACCTGAATGCATCTGCAACTCCTTGTACGAAGCCGCTTGCATCGTACTTGGCGACTTCGGCAGCTTGATGTTCTGCGCGGCTGCGATGCTTTCGAGCTTGTTGTTGGCGGCGGAATGATCCTTGACCATCATGGCGCCGAAGTCCTTGAGCTCCTGATTGCTGGCCTTGTCCTGCGCCAGCTGGCCGGCCTTGACCTCCGCCATGCCGGATTCGGCGGCATGCTTGAAGAACGACTCATCCATATTACCGTCCATCGCGACGGCCACGATCGGGGCGCTCATGAGCAGCCCGGCTAATATCCAGTTCATGGGTAACTCCTACCTGTTCGGCTGACGCAACTGTCGCTTGGGATTCGCAGCCAGCATCAACCGGGCCTGCCGCAGGCTGAAGCGGCCTAGCTCACCAACCTCAGGTAGGACAAGCGATCGATCGACTGCCGGATGCGCCCTAGTTGCAAGGCTCGATCGGCTTGAGCTCAACGCGGCGGTCGAGCACGTCAGTCAGGTCGTCGCGACCGGTACCGATCAGATTTTCGCGCGAACCGACACCGGTGGCGACGGTCCGCTTCTTCAGCGCCGGCTCGTCGGTCTCCAGACGCGACTGCACGTACTCGGCGCGCAACTGCGACAGGCTGTCGTTCATTGCCGCCGGGCCGCTCGGACTGGTATGACCGGTGACCTGCAGGCAGGCCTGACTGGATACGGTCCGGGAAGCGATCTGCTGCAGCCACATGCTGTAGTTGCCGCTGAACTTGTTATCGTTGACGAATCGCACCGATCCGGGCCGGAACAGGAACTTCACCGCCAGACGCTTCTTGCGCAGACCGTAGTCCACCAGGTCGCGGAATGCGGCCTGCGCCTGCTCGGTGCGACCGAGGCGGGTCAGTGACAGATACAGACCGTTATAGACGCGCAGCTGATCGCCAGCCGGAGTCTTGCGCGCCGTGTTGAACAGATCCAGCGCCTCGGCATAGCGGCCGCTGTCGTACGCATCCTGCGCTTCGCTCACCAGCGATGCGGCCAAAATGCCGTCGAAGTACTCCGGCTTGATTGGATCACCGACCTTGCTGGCCTGACAGGTGGCGATGTAGGCCTGTACGCTGGGGTCATCGGTCCACACCGGGCTATCGGCGAACACCGCAGTCGGGGTCGAATCCGGATCGCTGATACGCGCCCGTGCAACCGACTTGGCGACGATCTTGCCGCTCTTCAGATCCCCCATGACCAGGCAAAAGCGATAGGCCTCGCGATCGCCGCTGGTCTTCATCTGCGCGTTGACCGGCGTGAAGGTGCCCACCAGCACGCGTGGCTGCTGCTTCAGGCTCTCCGGTGTAATGCGCTCGACGGCGTACTTGGGAAAGTCCTTCTTGACGATGTCGCCAATCCGATCCTGAATGGTCTGGGTGGCCTTGGACTGATAACCGGTCATGCCGTCCACCAGTGGATCAATCACCACCATGGCCGTACTTGCATCCGGCGCCGGTGCATTGGTGAATATCGCGTGCGCGGCGTTGGCCACCGCCTCGTCAAACGGCAGCACCGGCGGTGGTGGCGGGGGCGGCGGCGCGGGAGCCGCAGCCGGCTGACTGGCGGGCGCAGCCGCCGGGGCGGTCGCCGGCGCCGCTGCCGCAGCGCCGCTGCGAGGCGTGTCGAGAGGCGCACAGCCCACGGCCAGCGCCCCCGCGGCGATCCCCGCCGCTAGCGCGCCCCAGAGCCTACTGACATTTTTCCCTGACATACGCGCGATCCTCTTCATTGAGGTTTTCTCCGAGTTGTGCGCTCTCCAAAATGCTGTCACAGCGTGCGCCCCACTTCTTGGGCGCGGTCGCGGCGCTGACAGGACTTCTGGCGGTTGCCGACACCGGCGTCGCCACCGCCGGCGTCGCCACCGCCGGCGTGGCGGCGTGGCGCTCCACCGCCGTGGCGGTTGACTTGGCGCGATTGGCGGCCAGTGCCGCGAACTCGCCCTGCGGATACTTCTTCAGGTAGTCCTGAAAGTCGGCCGGATTCTTGCTGTCCTTGATCGACTCCCAGTAGGCCAGTTCGATCTGCTTGGCATCGATGGCGCTGCGCGACTCTGCGACGCTCGCCACGGCCGCATGGAAGTAGAAATCGCCCTGGATCGAGGCCTCGGACCAGGGCGTCTGGCCGCCGCGGGTATCGGCTTTGACCCCGGCGATCACTTTCTTGAACATCTGCTCGAGCGGCACACCCGGTTCGGCCATCGCCTTGACCAGCTCTCCGGTAAAGACGCCGTTCGATCCGGTGGCTCCATCCTGGGCGCTCTGGCCCGGCGCCGCGGCGTAGGCTATGAACGTGCCGCTGGGAGCATCCATGCGGGCCAAGCCGCGCTGCATGCCGCGGGTCTTGGGCAACGGATTGTCGCGGCAGGCATCCAGAATCACGATGTTCATCTCGTTCTGCGCCACGCTCATCGCGCGCAGCACGCGGCCGGCGTCAAACGCGTTGGCCTCGAGGTCGGACTCGGCCTGAATGTCGGCATCGACCGGGATCAGATAATTCGTACCCTCGGCCTGCACACCGTGGCCGGCGTAATAGAACAGGCCCACCGCGTGTGGATCGCGCCCGATCTTCGCGGTGAACTGCTCGACCGCGTGGTAGAAGTCCACACGCTTGGCGTTCAAGCGCACGATGGTGTCAAATCCCGCGTTGCGCAACGCACGCTGCATTGCGGTGGCGTCGTTGACTGGATTGGCCAGACGCAGATTTGGATTGACATAGTCGCTGTTGCCAATAATGAGGGCGACGCGCGTCTCGGCCGCGGCGGTGGCCGTCGACAGCAACATTAAAACCGCGATGAAACCTGGCGAAAGACGCACTGCCTATCCCGAGCAGCAGCCATCACTGTTGGAATGGCTCGAAGTCTGGTGGAAAAGGCACGCACAGGCAACTATGATCCGATAGCGAATAACTCATGATCGGCAGCACTGGGAATACCGGCCCGCTCCATCGATCTATGCAATTGCTACGCCGCGCCGCAGGCCTTCGCGGCGTTCCCCATCGACTCGGTCGTGTTACAGCAGCATTACTGCTGAGCCTGGCGTTGCTCACGCCCGCTGCACCGGCTCAGGCCCGACGTCTGGCGCTGGTGATTGGCAACGACAGCTACCAGCACGTCGATCCGCTCGGCAACGCGCGCGCCGATGCCACCGCCGTGGCCAACGCTCTGACCGCCACCCACTTCAAGGTCACGTTGAAGAAAGATCTCACGCTGACAGCGATGAAAGATGCCATGCGTGCGTTCAAGAACGATGTCGCCGGCGGCGATGAGGTGATCTTCTATTACGCCGGCCACGGCGTGCAGCTCGACGGCAACAATTTCATCATCCCGGTGGACGCCATCGGCGAGAGTGCCGATCAGCTCAAGGACTATGCGGTGCCACTGCAGCGCGTGCTCGACGACATGCAGGATCAGAAGGCGCGCTTCACGCTCGCAATCGTCGATGCCTGCCGCAACAATCCGTTCAAGGGCAATGGCCGGGCACTGCGCACGCGCGGACTGGCGCCGGTGCAGGCCGCCGACGGCCAGGCGGTGTTGTACTCCGCCGGCGCCGGCCAGGAAGCGCTCGACAACCTGGGCCCGGGCGATAAGGACCCCAACGGCGTGTTCACGCGGGTACTTATTAAAGAGATGCTGATTCCGGGTCTGGCCTTCGACGACGTCATTCACCAGGTGCGAAACCAGGTGGTGACGCTGGCCAAGAGCGTCAATCAGGATCAGACGCCCGGTTACTACTCGCAGTTCACCGGCGATTTTTTCTTCGTTCAACCGCTCGCGGGCAAGGCGCCAGCCCCGGCCCCGGCCGCAGCACCGGCGCTAACGCAGCCCTCCGCGGCAGCCAATCAGGGGCCGAGCGCCGATGAGATCGCGGCCTACCAGGCCGCCGACAAGGTCAACAGCGCCGATGGCTGGCGCATCTTCCTGAAGAACTATCCCCGCAGCGCCTATGCCACCACCGCGCAGATCAAGCTGAACGCCCTGACGCAGCCGCCGGCGCCGGCGGCGATGCAGCCAACGCAACCGGCACAGGCTCCGGCAGCTGCGGCGCGCTCCCCGGCCGCGAGCGGCGCTCGCGGTCCGGTCGATCCGCAGGTCGTCGGCACCTTCGAACTCGATGGTGTCGCCGACGATTACGACCAGCATTACTCCTACACGGTGACCGCGGACGGTCACTTCCGCCTGCTACTGACGCAGGAGGAGACCGGTACCTATCAGGGTGCGCTGGGTACGTTTCGCACCAAGAATTCCAAGAGCGGCCGCGTCCGCGTCGGCACCTATCGCGCCATGGGCAACGGCGTCGCGGTCACCAACTCGGCCGGCGTGACCGCGCTGTACCAGCCGCTGCATCCCACCGGTCCGATCAATCCGCTGAACCCGAGCATGCTGGGCGAATGGCGTGCGAGCGTGGCAATCGGCGGACTGAACTGGACCTTGACGGTGCAGAACAATCCCAACGGCACCTTCAGCTTCCGAGCGCAGGCCGAGGACAATGGCACCTGCGGCTATGCCAACAACCAGTGGCACTGGGCCTCCGCGGTCACCGGCCAGACCGATGCGGGCACCTATCGCGTGGTCGATGCCCACTCGGTGGAGTTCAGCGGCCAGAAGGGCAGCTCAGTCTGGCGGCGGCTCTAGCCCAGCTCGATCTCGAGCGTGTTGGTCTCAACGCCCAATCGCGATCGTACCTGCGCCAGGTTGGCCAACGCGGCGCCGCGGCGGTGCGGGTTCGGGGCAAGGCTGAAGGCCAGCGGCCGTCCGTTCAGCCGCAGCGCGCGCACGCCGCAGCCTCGAGGCCCCACCCGATAGCGCGCCTCGACCACCGCACCCAGCAACCAAGTCCGCGCCTGCAGGCCATCGAGACTTCGCGGCATCACCGGATCCACGCGCAGCACGTCGGCTTCGCAGCTCAAACCCAAAAAAGCTCGCACGATCAGCCCAAGCGCAATGCCGGCGCCGCTGGAATACACCCGCCAGCCGCCATCCAGTCCAATACCGCCCTCGGTCACGCGCCGATACTCTTCGCTGGCCTGATAGCGATCGGCGAATGCGGCGTCGGAGCTGGAGTAATAGCAGTTGGCCTGGCGCGGGGTCGCGCAGCGCACCAGCGCACTGATACCGATCGGGTTGGCTTGGCACAGCGCCTGGAAGAAGCGCTCCGCCTCACCGACGTGCGCCAGTGCCTGGGCATAGCGCAGGTGCGCGTGCATGTACATGAGGCCGATCTCGCGGCCGAAGAACGTGGCGCTCTCGGCGCGCTGAAATATGCGCTGCAGGCCGCCATGGTAGGGCATCGGACGGTCAAACAGGCGCACCCCGTCGTCGGCGCTCAGATGCTGCTGGATCAGGCGCAGATGCTCGCGCGCCTGCGCCGGTGTCAGCAGGTCCTCCAGGATGGCGTGGATCATGGCCAGCGCGCTGTAGTGCACTCCGGTGCTGCGATCGGCCGGATGCAGCAGATAGCGCCGGCCGCCCTGCGGCTCGAAGATCACGTAGCCGGTGAGCACGCCGTCGACCAGCAGCAGGCGTTGGAAATCTTCCCGCACCTGCGCCGCTTGCTGCGCCAGTTCTGCGGCCTCGGTGTCACGGCCGATGGAGCGCAGCGCGCGCGCCAGCAGCGTCAGCATCTGAAAGTGCAAGGTCACGGTCCAGGCGCTGCACATATGCTCGCGCAGCGCCGGATCGGCCGGCTGCAGCGAGTCGTTCCAGTCGCCATGGCCGTAGGCGGCCAGTGCCGTGCCGGCGATCACGCGTCGCCCGATCAGTGCCAGAGCGCGCTGCGCGTGCTGCCACAGGCTGCAGCGCTCGCCGGCGCTTTCGCTGCGGGCATCGAAAAATCGAACCGGCTCATCCAACACCGCAGCATCGCCCGAGGCGATCAGGTACTGGGCCAGCACCAGCAGCGGCCAGAACACGATATCGCCATGCGAGTCGCCGGCCCGAATGCCGCGCTCGCGCTCGAAGAACATGAACCACTGCGGCCAGTCGCCATCCGGATTTTGTGCCGCAAACACGCGCGTCAGCAGATCACGGATCGGCGCGATGCGCCCCAGTGCCAGCAGCAATTCGACCGGCCCCTGACACACGTCGCGAGTGCCCCAGCCGCCACCCGAATACTGCTCCAGCCCCCGCGGTGACAAGTAGTGCACCAGCGCGTTGTGCGCAAACCAGGGCACCATGTCGGCCAGCCCGGTCGCGCGCCCAAGCAACGCGTCATGCTTGTCGCTGTACAAGCCGATGTGCGGTATCAGACTTTCGCTGCGCGTGCCATGCTGTATCGTGCGCGGATCGGACTTGATCAGTTGCCCGCGCAGGCGCAGCTCGGCGCTGCGGCTGGCGGCGATGACCAGGCAGCAGAACGGCTGTCCACGCGAGGCGCCGTCCCGAAACAGCAGTTCATCGCCCCCGACCTGCTCCAGCACCGTGCCAGCCACCGCTGCGATCTCGAAGCTGCCGTCGGGAAAACGTCGCCCGATGTCGGTATCGGGGCCGGCGGTAAATTTGATACGCGCACCCTCATGCCGCCAGGCAAAACCGCCCTCGGCGCTGCCGTCATCGCCACCGAGCGCCAGGTGATGTGACACCAGAAAGCGGCTCGGGCCGCCCTCGAGCACCGCGATCGACAGCGACAGCTCCTGCGGCCCAGTGCGCGCGCCGGCCCGCACCTCCATCAGCGCATCCTCGCAGCGGTAGATCCAGCGACACTCGTCCGGGGACATTTCAAACGCCGACGGCACATTCAGCAGCTGCCAGCCGCCGGCGCGCTCGATGAAGATGCGCTGGCCGTGCGAGCGAAACAGTCCGAGGTAGGTATGGGTGCTGGACAGAAAGCGGTTGATGCTGACGTGTCCCTGCGTGACCATCGAATGAAACACCCCGCTCATCCACACGGTCGAGGTCAGGCCACTCTCATCCGGGGTCAGGTGATGGCCGGTGCGTAGCAGATGCCCATGCGGCCGCAGCACGCGCCGCTCCTTGGTGGCGAGCACCACGTGGCGATCGGCGCCATGAAAGAACGACTGCAACTCGCCCTGCGCGTCCACCTCGTCGTGCCGCCATTGGCTGCCGAACAGCCGCTGCGCCAAGGCGGCGTTCAGCGGCAGGCCATTCACCAGGGTGGCGGGGCTGAACAGTGTCTGCGCTGATTCCAACCCGCGCGCCTCAGGCGCAGCGTCGGGCGCGATGGCCTCGGGCAGCGCAAGCGTCGGCCCTACCTGCGACAGGTCCTCGGCCGCGGTGGCATTCGGATGATCGGGCACGAGCAGGCCGAAGAACCCCGCCGCGATGCGTGCGCCCGGCTCGAGCGCCATCGGCCCGTCGCGCACGATCACCATCGAGTGCTCGTGCTGCAGGCGGCGCGCCGGCAGTTTGCCCGTAAGCCCGCCCGGTTCATCGCCGGCCCGACTCGCCAAGCCATGCAGCTGCAGCGCGTCGGTGGCAAATTCCTCGGCCTGACGCAGCGAGCCGATCAGACTCCAGGGGTGGCGACCCTCACTGGCCTGATTCTGGCGCGAAGCGATGATCCAGCCGCGCTCGGGATGACGCAGCGGCGTGTGGTCGATGTACTGGCTGACGTAGTACTCGTTCAGCCGCACCGCGCCGTAAGGGGCCAGCGCCAGATCCTGCGCATAGGTCAGATCAAGCCGCTGGCGCTGGGCGGTCGTGTTGTGTAGCCCGACGTGCCAGAACCAGGCGGCGGCCGCGCGCGCGAGTGACAGCGTGACGGTGTAGTCAATGCCTGCCCAGGTGCCGGCGCCCACCAGCCGGCTGCCGCCGCCTTCGAGCCGAAAGCGACTCGGGCTTTCGGGCCCCAGCAGCGGCGTGTAGCTGGCGCTGCGCTCGTGGCGACGCAGATACAGGTTGGTCGGGCCGCCCTCGAGTTCGTTGCCGACAAACAGCAGCAGCGCGATTGCCTGATGGTCGAATCGGCACAGCGAGCCATTGCCATTGACCTGGGCCCGCAGCCCGGAAGCACTCGTAAGATTCATCGCCGCGCGATCCATGCATCGATCGTATCGGCCGTGGCAGGTAAACTCCAGCGCATGCAGGAGCGCGACCGGAAAGACGCCGGCTGCCGGATCCGCGCTGCGACACCTGAGCCGCAGCTCGCCCAGCAGCTGGCCGATGTGCTGATCGATTGCGTCGAAGGGGGCGCTTCGGTGAGCTTCATGTGGCCCCTAACGCCGGCGCGCGCGCTGCAGTTCTGGCACCAGGTCCTGGCCAGCGCCCAGCGTGGCGAGCGCATCGTGCTGGTGGCCGAGGACGATCGCAGCGGCAGCATCGAAGGCACGATCCAGATCGTCTTCGCCTTAGCCGATAACCAGCCGCATCGAGCCGACATCGCCAAGATGCTGGTGCATCGACGCGCGCGGCGGCGCGGCGTGGGCGCGGCGCTGCTGCAGGTGGCGGAAGAATTCGCGCTGGCCGCAGGTCGCACGCTGCTGGTGCTGGACACGGTGACCGGCAGCGATGGCGAGCGGCTGTATACGCGCATGGGCTGGCAGCGCGTCGGCGTGATCCCTAACTACGCCTTGTGGCCGGATGGCACACCCTGCGACACCACCTACTTCTATAAGTCTCTACCAGCCGGAAGGAGCCCATGAACCAGAGTGCCGCAGCGGTAGTAAGTAAGGTGCCGGAAGTCACCGTACTTTTCTGGATCATCAAGATCGCTGCCACGACGCTGGGCGAGACCGGCGGTGATGCTGTCAGCATGTCGATGAACCTGGGATATCTGATAAGCACCGGCATCTTTGCCGCGATCTTCGTGCTGGTGGTCGCGGCCCAGATCCGGGCCACGCGCTTTCATCCGCTGCTCTACTGGCTGACGATCATCGCCACCACGACCGTCGGCACGACGCTGGCCGATTTTGCCGATCGCTCGCTCGGCATCGGTTATGCCGGTGGCTCCGCGCTGCTGCTGTTGCTGCTGCTGGCGTCGCTGGCAACTTGGTACTGGGCGCTGGGATCGGTGGCCGTGGCCTCGGTGCGTACGCCACGGGCTGAAGGCTTTTACTGGATCACGATCATGTTCTCACAGACGCTGGGCACGGCCTTGGGCGATTGGACCGCCGACACCGAGCGCCTAGGCTACGCCGGCGGCGCGCTGGTGTTCGTGGGGCTGCTGGGGCTCGTGGCCGCAGCCTACTTCTGGACGCGGCTGTCGCGCACCGCACTGTTCTGGGCGGCCTTCATCCTGACGCGGCCGCTGGGGGCCGTGCTGGGGGATCTGCTCGACAAGCCGGTGAGCTCGGGCGGCATGGCACTGAGCCGCTACGTCGCCTCACTCGCTCTGGTGGTTTTCATCCTCGCGGCGATCGCGATCTTCCCGCAGCGGCCCGCGCGCCAGGCCGCACACTGATCGGATTAGTCCCCTCCATTCGGGGGCTTAGGGCGCGATTCTCAGGGCGGCTTCACCGGCCGGCGCACCAACCTGTCATTTTCTACAGCTAGTCAGCATTAACGACTGGTGACAGGCTGGCGTGGCTGAGGTGGATTCGCCGCGGGCGGTTCGGCCCTCCCCGCTCTTCGCGCGCGGCGATCATTTGCCCGCCACTTCACGGTGGCGGGTTTCTTTCAGCCGATTCCCACAGCCGAATATGACAAATCGCGGCCGCAAGCCCTGCGACCGCTCGTAATAATTACACGCTTGCGCGGTTGGGCCTTTGATAGATTTCCCGCGCGCACCGTCATCTCGGGCTGCTGCGTCTACAACAGGGGATCCCTGCGGGGATTGGATAACAAGGATGCGTCAGCGTTCGCTTCGACCGCGCGCCAGCAGTGTACGTCTCGCTCGTACTTTTATTGCCAGCTTGATGGCGCTGGTCGTGGTGGCGTGCCTGGATTCGAAGTCGGGCGACACCGATGCCGGCAGCACCGATTCGAACTCCGGCACAGACACCGCTGAGATCGCGGTTCACGTGACGCCGGCCTCGGCGTCGGTGCCCGCCGGCGGCGGTACCGTGGCATTCGCGGCCACGGTCACCAACAGCGCCACTGCCAGCGTCTCCTGGCAGGTGTCGGGCATTCCCGGCGGCAACGAGCAGGTCGGAACGATCTCGGTGGAGGGCGTGTATGCCGCGCCCGTCGAGGTACCCTCGCCGGCCACCGTCATGGTCACCGCGGTCGCCGACGCCGATCCCAGCAAGAGCGCGACCGCGCCGGTGATCGTGATGGCGGCGGCGAGTTCGTCATCGTCCAGCAGTTCCGGGTCAAGCAGCTCCAGCTCGAGCAGTTCCGGGTCAAGCAGCTCCGGCTCGAGCAGTTCCGGTGCCAGCAGCGCCGCTCCGAGCATCCCAACCAACCTTGCCACGACCGCCATCGCGCCCGGTAGCATCGGCTTGAGCTGGAGCGCCTCCTCCGATAGCGGCGGCCCCGGCGTGGGCGGCTATCACGTCTATCGCAACAGCGCGCTGGTGGCTTCGGTCGCCACCGCGAGCTACACCGACACGCCATTGGTGGCCTCAACCACCTATCACTACCAGGTGGCCGCATTCGACCGCGCTGCCACGCCCCGGGTGTCGGCACAGTCCTCGGTTCTGACTGTGACGACAGCGGCCGATACACAGCCCCCGAGCGTGCCGGGCGGCCTTGGCGCCGCCGCGATATCGGCCACCGGTCTGACGCTGAGCTGGTCGGCATCGACCGATCAGCCGGTTCCCGGCGCCAGCGGCGTGGGCGGCTATTACGTCAATCGCAACGGCGTGCGCGTGGCGACGGTGACCAGCGGCACGAGCTTCTCCGACAGCGGCTTGGTCTCGGGCAGCAGCTACAGCTACCAGGTCGCCGCGTTCGACAAGGCGGCAGCGCCGAACGTATCGGCACTGTCCGCTGCGCTTGCGGTCACCACCGTACACGACACCAGCGCCCCGACGGTGCCAGCGGGTCTGGCCGCGACCACCATTGCCACCGGTAGCGTGTCGCTGAGCTGGAGCGCCTCTGCCGACTTGCCCAATCCAGGCGGCACCGGTGTCGGGGGCTACTACCTGTATCGCAACGGCGCGCGCGTCGCGACGGTCACCGCTGGAACCAGCTACCAGGATAAACCGCTGACGGCATCGACCCCCTACAGCTACCAGGTCGCGGCCTTCGACAACGCCGCCACGCCCAATATCTCGGCGCTTTCGGCGATGCTCAACGTAACCACCCTCGCCGACACGCAGGCACCCACGGTGCCGAGCGGACTGAACGCCTCGGGAGTGAGCGGCACTGGACTGACCTTGGGCTGGGGCGCCTCGACCGATCTGCCCAATCCCGGCGCCGTCGGCGTCGGCGGCTATTACGTGTATCGCGGCGGTGTACGCATCGCCAGCGTCACCAATGGCACCAGTTTCACGGATTCAGGGCTGACCGCATCGACCAGCTACAGCTACCAGGTCGCCGCCTTCGACAAGGTCACACCGACACCGAACGTTTCGGCGCTGTCAGCGGCCTTTGCCGCCAGCACCGCCGGTGACACGCAGCCGCCGACCGTGCCGGCCGGGCTTGCCGCCTCGAACGTCTCGGTGGCCGGCGTGACGCTCAGCTGGGGCGTCTCAACCGATTTGCCCAACCCCGGCGGCACCGGTGTCGGCGGCTATTACGTCTATCGCAACGGTACCCGGGTAGGAACCGTCGCCACCGCCAGCTTCACCGACGGCAACCTGACCGCCTCGACCACGTACAACTACCAGGTGGCCGCGTTCGACAAGGCGTCCACCCCCAATGTCTCGGCACTGTCTGGAGCATTGCCGGTCACCACACTGCCGGACACGCAGCCACCGACCGTGCCGACCGGACTGACCGCCACCAACGTCGGCCTGTCCAGTGCCACGCTGAGCTGGAACGCCTCGAGCGACTTGCCCAATCCCGGTGCCACCGGCGTCGGCGGCTACATCGTCTATCGGGGCGGCGTCAGCCTTACCACCACGTCCGCGACCGGCTATACCGACAACGGGCTGACGCCGGGCACCAACTACAGCTATCAGGTGGCGGCCTTCGACAAGGCGACACCGGCAAATACCTCGTCAATGTCCGCGGCCTATGCGCTGACCACCAAGAGCAACATGACCGTGACGCCGGCCAATGCCGCGCTGACCGAGTCGCAGACACAGCAATTCACCACCAATGCTGCCGGCGGCACCAGTCTCAACTGGTACGTCGATGGCGTCCAAGGCGGCAGCACGGCGCTCGGTACGATCAGCAGCAGCGGCCTGTACACGCCGCCATCCACACCCGGCACACACACGGTGAAGGCCGCGAGCAGCAGCAACCCGAGCGCGAGCGGCACCGCCGCGGTTGCGGTCACCAATCTGCACGGCCTCACGACCTATCAATACGATCTGGCGCGCACCGGCCAGAATCTGCAGGAATACGCGTTGACTCCAGCCAGCCTGTTGAGCGGCAGTTTTGGCAAGCTGTGGTCCTGCGCACTCGACGGCATCGTGTATGCGCAGCCGCTGTACATGGCCAACCTGCCGATCGGTGGCGGCACGCACAATGTGCTGTTCGTCGCCACCATGCACGACTCGGTCTACGCCTTCGACGCCGACAGCGGCAGCTGTCAGCCGCTGTGGAAGACCAGCTTCATCAGCACCGGCGTCACTACCACGCCCACCACCTGTGGCGACACGCCGACGGAATACGGCATCACCGGCACACCGGTCATCGACCCGGTGTCGCAGACGCTGTACCTGGTGGCCTCGACCAACGAGAGCACCGGCACCGTGCAGCGTGTTCATGCACTGAATATCCTGAACGGCAGCGACCGCGTCGCGGCGCCGGCCATTACGGCCCAGGTGCCTGGAAACGGCGACGGTGGCATCACGGTGAGCTTCAACGCCCTGCAGGAAAACCAGCGGCCGGGCCTGGCACTGACCAACGGCAACGTCTACATCAGCTGGGCGTCTCACTGCGACACCAGCTCGGCGTCATGGCACGGCTGGCTGATGAGCTACAGCGCCAGCACGCTGGCACAGACCGGAAAACTGAACATCACACCCAACGGCAGCTGGGGCGGCATCTGGATGTCAGCGGCAGCCCCGGCGGTTGATTCCACCGGCACCAACCTGTACCTGTCCACCGGCAACGGCGCGTTCAACAACACCGCCAGTGCGCTGCCGGCATTGACTCCCAACAACAACTTTGGTGAGTCGTTTCTGAATGTCGATCCGACCAACCTTGAGGTCCAGGACTTTTACACGCCGTCGCAATATGCGGCGTGGACCTCGGCCGACCTGGATATCTCCTCCGGCGCGGTCACGATCCTGCCCGATAACACCGGGCCGGCCGGACATCCGAACGTGTTGGTTGGCACCGACAAGCAGGGCCATCTGTGGATGATCGATCGCAACCACATGACCGGTTATGTGCCCGGTATGGACAAGACGGTGCAGTACCTGAGCCTGCCGCACGCCACCGTCTATGCGATCCATTCGGCGCTGGGCTATTGGAACGGGACACTCTATATCTCCGTCGGCGGCGGCCCTCTGATGGCGTTCCAGCTGACGGCCGCCGGCCTGGTGCCCTCCACCGGCAGCGGCAGCCCCGCAACGGCCGTGGCGGCTTCACAAACCCAGCAGACCTATAGTTTCCCCAATCCGACGCCGTCGATCTCCGCCTCACCCACCGGTAACGCAATCGTCTGGGTGCTGGATAACCACGCCAACGGCGCCGGCGGCAGCAGCGCTCCGCTGGGGCCGGCGATTCTGCGCGCCTACGATGCCACCAATCTTGCCACGATGCTGTATTCGAGCTCGACACGGTCCGCCGACACGGCCGGCAACGCCTCGAAGTTCATCGTGCCGGTGGTCGCCAACGGCCACGTCTACGTTGTAGGCCACGATGCCTTGACCGTTTACGGCCTGTCGCCCTAACGTCTTTCAGTTCACGCCCTGCCCCGGGCTGTTACGGAGAGCGTTTGGATATCACCGCGATGACTGCGCGCTTTGCCGCGGCGGCGACCGTGCTGCTGTGGAGCGCATTGCAGGTACTGTCGATCCCAGCAGCGCGGGCCGACTCGCCCGCAGCGGCACCCCCCGCTGAGGCGCCTTTTTCCGACTATCGAAACGAGGCGCCCGGGCGCACGGTCCACATCACGATCGCCGATCTGCCGGCGCCGTTCGCCACCCCGTCAGCGACCAACACCGGAGCTCTGGTGCCGCGACCTGCCGATGTGCTGCCGCGTGCGCCGGCCGGCTTCAAGGTGAATCTGTACGCCGATGGACTGTCCCATCCGCGCGTCATCCGCGTGGCGCCCAACGGTGATGTGTTCGTGGCCGAGTCCAGCGCCGGCCGCATCCGCGTATTCCGCGGGCTCGACGCCGAAGGCAAGCCGCAACGTAGCCAAGTGTTCGCAAGCGATCTACACAGTCCCTATGGGCTGGCCTTCTTCCCCGCCGGCGATCATCCGCGCTGGCTGTACGTGGGTGATACCGATGCGGTGCTGCGCATCCCGTACCAGGTCGGCGATCTTCAGGCCTCGGCGGCACCCACGCGCATCGCCTCGCTGCCCAGCCGCGGTCACTGGACCCGCGATCTGGCCTTCTCGGCCGATGACAAGACGCTCTACGTCGCCGTCGGCTCCAGGTCGAATCTCGACGACCCGGATACCAATCGCGCGGAGAAGAACCGCGCCGATATCCTCGCGTTTCGTCCCGATGGATCGGGTCGGCGGATACATGCCTCGGGCCTGCGCAACCCTGCCGGGATCGGCATCGACCCGCAAACCGGCCAGCTGTGGTGTGCCGTCAACGAGCGCGACGGCTTGGGCGACAACCTGGTGCCTGACTACATCAGCAGCGTGCGGGCACAGGGCTTCTATGGTTGGCCGTGGTGGTATCTGGGCGCGCACCCGGATCCTCGGTTGCAGGCCAAGCATAAGGAACTCGAGCAGCGCGCGATCGTACCGGACGTGCTGCTGCAACCGCATGACGCGCCGCTGCAGATTACCTTCTACCGCGGCCGGCAGTTTCCGCCGCAGTATTTCGGCGACATCTTTGCCAGCTCCCACGGCTCGTGGAATCGTTCGGTGCGCACCGGCTACGAGATCATCCGCGTGCCATTGCACCAGAGCGGTCACGCCAGCGGCGATTATCAGGACTTCCTGACCGGCTTCGTGCTGCCGGATGGGTCCGTGTGGGGCACTCCGGTCGGCGTCACGGTCGCCGCCGATGGCGCGTTGCTGGTGACCGACGATGGATCAAATTCGATCTGGCGGGTGCAGTACGTCGGGCCGTAACAGCGACCGCGCAGCGTAACAGCCTGCGCGGTCGATGCTCGAGCGACCGATCAGCCGCGTTTCGGATTGGCGGCGTAAATCGCCGCCAGCTGCGGGCTGCTCACGGTCTGGACTGCGCGGGCGATCGCCTGCTCTCGGCAGGCGTGCGCCTCGACAATGGCCTTGAGATCGCGGATGTCCGGCTGCGGGCACACCACGTTGGCGGCGCCCTGGATGCGCCGGTAAAGAATGTGCGCTCCCCGATCACTGGTCAGATCCAGATCGGCGTAGCGCACCACGACCGACGGCACGTCGCCGGCCGGCGTAGCCGCGGCGGCCGCACCCGGGGCGGCGCTGAGGATGCTGCCGGCAACGAGCGCCAGAGCGGCGCTCAGCACAATCGGGGACTTTGAGTGAATGGTCGCTTTCATGACAGGGCTCCTGGTGTCGAATGGTCGAACTGCAATGGCCTTTCGGCGTGGCGCATATGTTCGATGCCAGGCCCCACCCGCGTCAGCGCGCGCGACTCGATCTGGTCCCGCCCGATGCCGAGTTGGTACCAGCGCGTCGGCGCTGCACGGCGGCCTTGCGCACCGGCGCCGCAGTGATCGCGGCAGCCACTGCGGGTTCGTCCCCGTGGTCAACGGATTGGTCCCAAAAATAAGCCGCGGTGCCGGGATCGCTGCGATCTGCGCTACGCTATGGGCCGATGGCAATCGATGCACTTCAAACCAGCGGCGTGCTGGAACCGGTCATTACGATGCCGGCCGCCGATGAGAAAGATGCGGCGGATCGCGTCGCTGCGGACACGCACTCACGACGCTGGTCGCTGCTGATCATCCTGACCGTATTCTGGATCTACGTCGCGCTGTCCAACATCCTGTACGCGCGCGCCATGTCGGCGCAGCTTGATCCGAGTGGCACCGCGCATTTCTTCGCCTCCTGGCCGGCGCGAGCGGTGCAGCACCTATGCATGTACCCTTTCTTTCTGCTCGCCGTACGACTGTCGTTGCGCATCGGCTGGCGTCCGTCGTGGAAGGCAGTCCCGGCGCAGCTGCTGGTGGGCCTGGTGTTCGCTACGATCGGCGCGCCGCTGCTTTGGGTCGGCGAGGCGCTGGCGCGCGATGCCACCGAGCACCTGCCGGCGACATCGGTCATGGGTCACATGGCCGCCGTGCTGCCGGCGATGCACAACTGGCTGGCCAGTGCCACCGGCTTCGTGCTCAGCTACGGCTTTGGTTTGGCGCTGGTCACCGGTTTCTCGCTCTATCAACGGGTGCGCGATTCGGAGATGCGCGAGGCCGCGCTGCAGCGCGCCTGGAGCGGCGCCCGGCTGGCCGCGCTGCGCATGCAGCTCTCGCCGCATACATTGTTCAACCTGCTGCACACGATCCGAGGACAGATTGCCTGGGATCCTGCCACCGCGCGCGCCATGGTCGTGCAGCTGGCCGACCTGCTGCGCCGGCTGCTGGACGCCGGTACTACCGAATTCTCCGAGCTGGCGCGCGAACTCGAGTTCGTGCGGCTGTATCTGGAGCTGCAACAGCAGCGTTTTGCCGACCGACTCAGAGTGCGGCTGCCGGACCTCGCATCGCTACCGCGCGTCTGGGTGCCGAGCCTGATCCTGCAGCCACTGATCGAGAACGCCGTGGTGCACGGGCTGGCCGGTCATGATGGCCCGGTCGAGGTCAGCGTAGACATCGTTCAGGACGCGGACGCGCTATGTCTGCGCGTCAGCAATGGCAAGGCCAGCGGCACATTGTCCGGCCAGACTGGCATCGGTATCCGCAACGTGCGTGAGCGGCTCAACGTGCATTTCGATGCAACCGCCAGTTTGAGCAGTGGTCCGAGCGACGCGTCGCGCTGGCTGGCCGAGATCCGCATGCCACTGCTGCGCGAGCGCCCGCCGACGGAGCGCTAATGCGGGTGATGATCGTCGATGATGAGCCGGCCGCGCGCCGCACGCTGCGCGAGTGTTGCGCAAAGGAGCCGGACCTTCAGGTCGCAGGCGAGTACGGCGACGGCGAGCGCGCGCTGGAGGCGATCCGCGCACAACCGCCGGAGCTGCTATTCCTGGACATCCAGATCGAGCCGATGAATGGCATCACGCTGGCGCGTTCGCTCGATCTGCAGAGCCTGCCATTCATCGTATTCGTGACCGCATACGATCACTACGCGTTGCAGGCCTTCGAGGTCAGCGCCACGGACTATCTGTTGAAGCCGTTCGACGATCAGCGCTTTCGAGAAACGCTGGCTCGCGTTCGCAGACGGCGCGGCGCTGAGGCGCTGACGACCCGCCAGGACGCGCTGTTCTCGCTGCTGACACAGCTGGAACACAACGTGCGCACGCTGTCGACCACGGCTCCCAGAATCCTGGCGGAATCAGGCAGCCGGATGCACATGCTCGACGTCGCGAGCATCGAGCTGGTTGAAGGCGATCGCAACTACGTCAAGCTGCTCGCCGGACGCGAGGTATATCACGCACGCAGCACCATGCAGCAGGCCGAGCAGTCGCTGCAGAGCCAACCGATGCTGCGGATCAGCCGCTCCTGCCTGGTCAACGTCAACCATATCAAGGAAATCAGCCGCACACCGCGCGGCGATCTGATCTTCGTGCTTGCCTGCGGTACCACCGTCACCAGCAGCGAGGGTTACCGCGAGGCGGTTCGCGACTACCTGAAGAATCTCAAGATCACCGAATCTTGACCCGATTCAGCCGAATGCACTCTTGACCACACCGCCATCGACCCGCAGCGCCGCGCCGGTGGTGGCCGATGACAGCGGACTGGACACATAGGTGACCAGGGAAGCGACCTCCTCGGTGGTGGCGAAACGCCTGATCAGCGACGTCGGTCGTACCTTGTCGAAGAAATCGGCTTCGATCTGCTGAAAGCTCTTATTGTCCGACTTGGCCAAAGCGGCGACGAAATCGTCGACGCCGCGCGAGCGCGTTGGACCCGGGAGGACGCTGTTGACGGTGATTCCGGTACCGGCGAGTGATTCTGCGAGCCCGCGCGAAACCGCCAGCTGCGCGGTCTTGGTGGTGCCGTAGTGAATCATCTCGGCCGGAATCTGAATGCCGCTCTCGCTGGAAATGAAGATGATCCGCCCCCAGTTGGCGCGCCTCATCGCCGGCAGGCACAGGCGCGCAAGTCGCACGCCGCTGAGCACGTTGACCTCGAACAGGCGCATCCAGTCGGCATCGGCGATGTCGTCGAAACGCCGCGCCTCGTAGATGCCCAGATTGTTCACCAGGATTTCAATATCCGGGAACTGCTTGACCAATTGCTCGGCGACCGCGGCGCGACTCAGGTCGCCGGCAAAGCCGTGAATCTGCACGCCGGTGTCGGCCTTTATCTGGCCGACCACTTGGTCGACGGCTGATTGTTCTCTGCCATTGACGATCACGCGCGCGCCTTCGCGCGCCAGACTTGCGGCGATGGCGCGGCCGATGCCGGCGGTGCTGGCGCTGACGGCGGCGAGCTTGTGCTTGAGTTTCAGGTCCATGACATCCTCACATTCGGCTCAGCATGGTGATCGCGGCCGCGGTGAGCGCCGAATCCGAGACACCCGGGTGCACGCCGATCCGTACCAGGACCGCGCCGCGGCGAAAACAGATGCCGCTGCGGCTGCTGCCGTTGCGGGTGATCGAGGCCTGATCGCCGACATTGTCTACCGGCACAATCGCGAGCTCGCTCGACCCGGGCGCGGGCGCCGCCCAACGGGCGAAGTTAGCGCGCGCGCTGGCCGCATCGGGCTCGACCTTTACGCTGATCTCAAGCGCATTGGCCGCTGCTCCGCCTGAGCCGTAGTAACGACATTCGCCGCCGCCAGCATGGCCGCCCAGCGCCAGCGGCACGCCGGCGACCGTCGATGCCTCGATCGCCGTGAGCAGCTGGCAGGCATCGGGCGCGCTGCCAGCCCACGCGGCTGGACAGGCAGTCGCGACCAGAAAAAAAAGCACCCGGAGCATCGATGAGAATACTAGTACATCGGCGCGGCCGGCACGATGAATCCTGCCGCCGATCACGGCGCCGGTACAGGTGCCGGTGAGCGTGCCAGTGCCTTGAGTTCGCGCAGCGCGAACTCGAATCGCCCGCCATGATCGACCTTATCCCACTGTTGATCGAGCAGCGTTCGCGCCCGCTGCGCATCGCCCTGTCGAAGATAGACCGCCGCGGTAACGGTGGTCACATAGGCGCGATCGTCGCCAGATTCGGGCACATCACTGGCGAGCAAAGCGCTTCCGAGCGTTGCGATCTGCGTCAGATCGCGCCTCGCGACCGCCTGCAGCAGATCGATCCACGCCCGAGTCTCGCCGGTGAGCGTGCCATAACACGGGCTTGCCGTGATCATGCTCCAGATCCCATCGAGCTCGGCGGCGCTCAGGAATGCGGTGGTCTCGTCGCTGATGCCGCGCACGGCGTTCTGCCAATCGCCGCCTTCATCGGCGTCGCTGCAGTACTCGCGCGGCATGTTGATGGTGTGCAGATAGGCGGCGGTGTATGGATCCATGCTGTCGCGGCCGGTTCCCGCGACGCTGGATCGAATATTCAGGGCGCGGCCCACCAGCCGATCGCGGAACAAGGCGCTGTCGAGCGCGGGCTCGCGCGTCGGACCGGCCGGCGCGCTGCCCGTGAGCAGTTCGAACAGCGGAATCGACAATACCGTTAGGGCCGGCAGGTCGATCGCATTGCGCCGCAGATAGCGCAGCCGCGGACCGTTCAGATCGATATACGGATAGAAATCGGAATTCGCCGGATCCGGGAACGACTGCAGCAGAGGGCCGATGGTGCGATTGTCGCCAATCTCGCGACTGTCGAAGTCGGCCACCGACTGGATCCCCACGCGATCGAGCTCCGAGCGCATCAGCGGCGCCTGCAGCAGTTGCGCATCCGGTTGCCGCAGCGTCCGGCCGCGAGTGGCGATGATCAGCAGGTCGACGTCGTCGACGTTATAGAGTGCGTAGGCGCCGAAATGCGGCGCGAGTGCCTTGACCACCGACGCGACAATCCCGGTGTTGGTTTCGTACAGCTGCATCCACTGGGCGAAATAGCCATCCGGTGTCAGGTAGTGGGTGATGCGATCGTAGAATTCGTCCGAGAACAGCGTGGCGACGCCGCTGACCCAGGGATTGGATGGTTCGGAGACGATCAGATCGTATCGCTGGTGCGAGGTAGCAAAGAAGGTCCTGGCATCCTCGATGACGATGTGGCTGCGCGGATCCTCGAACACGTTGTGGATGCGAGCCAGATAGCCCTTGCGGGCCGCCTGTATCATGAATGGCTCGATCTCGATCGAATCGAGCCGTTGCACCCGATCGGAGGCCAGCAGCGTATGGGTGGTAAGCCCGGAGCCGAAGCCGATGTTGGCGACGCGCAGCGGGTGCGGCTGCATGCTCAATGGCAGCGCCGCGGCCATCACCATCGTCACTTCATCGGGTGAAGGTACGCCCGGCCCCATCTGGATGCCGGCATCGGGCTTGCCGTTGGTCGCAATCGTGACGCGGCCATTCTTCTCCACCAGGCTGATCGTCGCGGTCTTGCCGTCGCGCAAGTAGTCGACCACGGCGCCTTCCGGCACGGTCGCCGAGCCGGTGCGATAGACCCCCGAGGTCATGCGCAGCGGATCCGGATGCACCAGCAGCCAGGTGAGTGCGAAGGCTGCCAGGCAGGCTGCCAGCGCGACGGCGGCTGGCGGCGCCAGGCGGGTGCGACCGAGCACCCTCGACAGGCCGACACCGATGTGAATCGCAGCGCCCGTGAGTATCACGCCCTTGACGCCGATGGCCGGCATCAGCAGGTGCGTCGTCACCAGCACGCCGAGGATGGCACCCAGGGTGTTGGCGGAGTAGATCGTGCCAATGGCGCGCTCGCCGCGGCCGCGGCGCATGAGCTCGCGGGTCAGCAGCGGCAGTGTCATGCCGGCGCAGAAGGTGGCAGGAATCATGATGATGGCGCAAATGATCTGGCTGACCAGGTTGAATCCAACATAGCCGTCAGGGGTGCGCGCAAAGCTGCGCAGGAACCAGGCCATGGCGTCGAAACTCAGGTTGTAAGCCGCCATGGTCAGGGCCGCGAGCGTGCCCATAACGATCATGACCCAGGCCACGTACGCCAGCGGATCGCCGATGCGCTCGATGCGGCGGCGCACGTACAGACCACCGCAGGCCAGTCCGAAGATGAACGCAGCCAGCATCAGCTCGAACGAGTGCGTGGCGCTACCCAGCACCAAGCTGAGCATCCGGATCCATCCAAGTTCATAGAGGAACGAGGCCACGCCGGACAGAAAGGCCGCGGTCACAAACCAGCGACCCAGGCCATCGGCGCGAGACTGCCGGCCGGGTGAACTGGGCGGCTCGGCCGCCGGCTCGCGCTGCGCGCGCACCGCCCAACCCACCGCCAGGGCCAGGGCCAGGTTGAGCCATCCGGCGGTCCGGATTGTTCCGGGCAGACCGACCCAGGCGATCAGCACGAAGCCGCTGACCAGCACCCCGACCGCGGCGCCCAGACTATTGGTGAAGTACAACGTCGCCAGCGTCTCGCCGGGCCGCTGCGGCCAGCGCCGGATCAGACCGCCACTGATCAGAGGGAACGTCATGCCCAGCAGCGTCGACTGCGGAAAGATCAGCAGCGCTCCGAGGGTCCACTCGTAGAGCTGGATCGATAGCGGCGCGGACAGCCGCGGAATCACGCCGGCAAATGAATACTCCGTGGCGGCCAGATACAACGGATGGAAGACCAGACCGAATATCCCGATCAGCGCCTCCACCAGCACGTAGCCCCACAGCAGCCGCCGGATGTGAACCGACCAGTGCGCGATCAGCCAGGAGCCCAAGGCCATCCCGCCCATGAAAATGGCGAGCACCAGCGTCTGCGCATAGGCGGCGTGGCCCAGAAACAGCTGCAGGTAGTGCGACCAGATGGATTCGTAGATCAGCCCGGTGAATCCCGAGACTACGAATACGGCAAGCAGGAAACGGCGCCGCCCCGAATCGGACAATGACATGGTGACGCGCACCTTACAGCAAGCATCGGCCAATGTGCACACCGAAGCGTCGGTCCAACACCTAGAGCTCTACAAGGAGCAGACCGGCAGATCGCAGTTCCGGTAGCATCGCCGGGTGGCGATGCAACAGCGTCAACTGGGAACAAGCGGACCACAAGTCAGCGCGCTCGGCCTGGGCTGCATGTCCATGTCGGGCATGTACGGACCCTCGCAGCGCGACGAGAGCATCGCCACCCTGCATGCCGCGCTCGATGCCGGCGTGACGCTGCTTGATACCGGCGACTTCTACGGCATGGGCCACAATGAATTGCTGATCGCCGAGGCCCTGCGGCGTGACACGCGTTCGCGCCCATTCATCAGCGTGAAGTTCGGTGCGCTGCGTGGCCCTTCCGGCGAATGGGGCGGTTACGACGCGCGGCCGGCGGCCATCAGGAATTTTGTGGCCTACTCGCTGCAGCGCCTCGGCGTCGATCACATCGACATCTATCGTCCGGCGCGCCTGGATCCCAACGTCCCAATCGAAGACACCATCGGCGCGATCGCCGAGCTGATCAAGGCCGGCTACGTTCGCTACATCGGATTGTCCGAGGTGGGTACTGCGACCATTCGCCGCGCCGCCGCCGCGCACCCGATCTGTGACCTGCAGATCGAATATTCGCTGATCTCGCGCGGCATCGAGGATGGCATACTCGCCACCTGTCGCGAGCTGGGCATTGCCATCACCGCCTACGGGGTGTTGTCCCGCGGCCTCATCAGCGGCCATTGGCGCAAGGACCAGCCCAGCGGCCAGCGGGATTTTCGGGCGCACAGCCCGCGCTTTCAGGCCGGCAATGTCGATCGCAATCTGGCGTTGGTCGAAGCGCTGCGCCGCATCGCAGACTCCCGCGGCATCACGGTGGCGCAGCTCGCGATCGCCTGGGTCATCGCCCAGGGCGCCGACATCGTGCCGTTGATAGGCGCACGTACGCGCGAGCGGCTGGCCGAGGCGCTGGGCGCCCTCGACGCCAGGCTGAGCAGCGAGGATTTCGCCGCGATCGAGCGCGCGGTTCCGAAGGGCGCGGCGGCCGGGGATCGTTACCCGGCTGCGCAAATGCGCCAGCTGGACAGCGAGCAGCGATAAGAGCGCGGTCGCAAGCGGCCGCGATGGTGCGCGCCGGCCGCAGCGGCTTAGTGACTTGCTTTTTCCGGTTCCGCGGGATTAAACCTGTGGCGTGGCGGCGTAGGATTCATCGTCCTGTCACCGCCTAGAAGAACAATTAAATCGGGCAGCTGCCCATGTTCTCGGTCTCATAAAAATCGAAGAGGGAAATCATCATGCGTGTCTCAAAGCTCAATGCGTTCAATACCGCCGTCGCATCGACGGCGTTGCTGTGGATGGGTGCGGTAGCGCCGGCCGGCGCCTGGGACTGCTCGTCAGTGCCCGGTCACGCCGCGCTGAAACAAGCCCTGAAGATGGCTCAAGCGGTGTCCAACGGCGGCTTCGGTCTGGACATGTGGGGTACGATCGTCGATCGGGACGGAACGGTGTGCGCGGTCGCATTCACCGGTGCGGACCGGGGTTCACAGTGGCCCGGCAGCCGGGTGATCTCGGCGCAGAAGGCCTACACGGCCAATGCCTTCAGCTTGCCTCAGCTCGCCTTGTCCACCGCCAATCTTTACACCGCAGTGCAGCCGGGCGGCAGCCTGTACGGCCTGCAGCACAGTAATCCGGTCGATCCGGCCATCGCCTACCTTGGACCGGCGGCCGATTTCGGTACCCCCTCGGATCCGATGGTCGGTCACCGCGTCGGCGGCGTGAACGTCTTTGGTGGCGGCCTGGCGCTCTATAACCACGCCGGCGTGCTGATCGGCGCCATCGGCGTCAGCGGTGACAGTTCCTGCGCCGACCACAATATCGCCTGGCGCACCCGCAATCATCTCGGTCTGGACAACGTGCCAGCGGGCGTCAGCGGTGATTCCACGCGTCCCGACAATATTGTCTATGACATCACGCCGGCGTCTGGCCTTCAGATAGGGGTCAGCGCCGGGGGTTGGGGCCATCCGGTCTGCAGCAGCGCGGCCAAGACGATTGCAGGCTCGCTGCCACCGACCTCCTGACGATGGGCACCGGAGTCCGCGCGCAGGCGCGGACTCCCCTGCCGGCTGTCGTTGCCCGTAGAATCGAGCCGGGATAACTTCCTGAGCGACTCTGATGGGCGATCACCGCAAATTCCTCACGACCCACGTCGGCAGCCTGCCGCGGCCGCAGTCGCTGATGCAGCTCATGTTCGCGCGCGAAGACGGCCTCCCGTTTGACGCGTCTGCGCTGGATCAGCAGGTGGAACTGGCGGTCAACAATGCAGTGAGCCGCCAGCTGCAGGCCGGCCTGGACATCATCAATGATGGTGAGATGCCCAAGCCAAGCTACGCCACCTATGTGAAGGACCGATTCAACGGCTTCGGTGGCAGCGGCAACAGCTATGTGTTTCAAGACCTGGAGGACTATCCGGGCACCAAGACCCGGATGTTCGACGATCCGGGCCGCAAGCATCGGAAGACGCCCGCCTGCAACGCCGCGGTGAGCATTCGCGATGTCGATGCGCCGCGTCAGGATGCGCAGCGACTCAAGGCCTCAGTGGCAGGACATCAACCGGCCGGACTGTTCCTGAATGCCGCCTCCCCCGGCGTAACCACGCTGTTCTTCCGCAACGATTTCTATCCCAGCCACGAGCAATATCTGTTCGCCTGTGCCGAGGCGCTGCGGCACGAATACGAAGCGATCGTCGCGGCCGGCATGATGCTGCAGATCGATTGCCCGGATCTGGCGATGGGCCGGCACACGCAGTTTGCCGCACTGGACCTGAGCGGCTTTCGCGAGCGCATGGCGCTGCACGTGGAGGCGCTGAATCGAGCCCTGGTCAACATCCCGGCCGAGAAAGTGCGCATGCACGTGTGCTGGGGCAACTACCCGGGACCGCACCACTGCGATGTGCCGCTGGCCGACATCGTCGATATCGTGTGGAAAGCCAAACCGCACGCCATCTTGTTCGAGGCGGCCAACCCGCGGCACGCGCATGAATGGGCGCTGTTCGAGACGCTCAAGCTGCCGGAAGGCAAGGTACTGGTCCCGGGAGTGATCGAGTGTCAGTCGACCTACATCGAACACCCGGAACTGGTGGCGCAGCGCATTGGCCGCTATGCCAATCTCGTCGGCCGCGACAACGTCATGGCCGCGGTCGATTGCGGGTTCAGCATTCACGTGGGCTCCAGCGGCGTTGATCCGGAGGTGGTCTGGGGCAAGCTGGCAGCGCTGGCCCAGGGCGCAGCCATCGCCAGCAAGCAGTTCTGGCGTTGAAGGATGCCGATTGAAGTCCGATCGATCGACTATATTCCCGACGCCGAGCGGCACGGCGGACTGATCAGTCAATTCACGCTGTGGCTGGCCGCGAATCTGCAGATCACGGCGATCGTCACCGGCGCACTGGCGGTGGTGTTCGGTGGCGATGTGTTCTGGTCGCTGATCGCATTGCTGATCGGACAGATCATCGGCGGCGCCGTCATGGCGCTGCACGCGGCGCAGGGTCCGCAGCTCGGGCTGCCGCAGATGATCTCGAGCCGGGTACAGTTTGGACTCTACGGCGCGATCATTCCGATCGTCGCGGTGTGCCTCATGTATGTGGGATTCTCGGCCAGCGGCTGTGTACTGGCCGGACAGGCCGTCGGCCAGCTGCTGGGGATCAACGATGCCTTAGGGATCGTGCTGTTCGGCGTCCTGATCGTGGCGGTGACGCTGTGCGGTTATCGGGTCATCCATCGGCTCGGGCGCATCGCCAGCGTCGTCGGTGTCGTGGCGTTCACCTACATGTTCAGTCGGCTGTTGGCCAATCACGATGTGGTAACTCTGCTGGCGCAACGGCGATTCTCACCCAGCATGTTCCTGCTGGCGATGTCGCTATCGGCATCGTGGCAGATCGCCTATGGCCCCTACATCGCCGACTACTCGCGCTATCTGCCGCGCTCCACCTCGGTGCCGGCGGTATTTGCCGCCGTCGGCTTAGGGTCGGTACTCGGCTCGCAGGTATCGATGACCTTCGGGGTCCTGGCAGCAGCCCTGGCAGGCAAGTCGTTTGAGCACCATGAGGTCGCCTACATCGTCGGTCTCGGATCAAGCGGCGTGGCGGCGAGCCTGCTGTACTTCAGCATCGCCTTTGGCAAGGTCACCGTCACTTCGCTCAATGCCTACGGCAGCTTCATGTCGGCCGCGACCATGGTCAGCGCCGTGCGACGACGAGCACGCACCTCCGCGCGGCAGCGACTGTGTTACATCGTGGCGATGGTTGGGGTTTCGGTGCTGCTGGCCCTGATCGGGCGACACTCCTTTCTCAGGGTGTTCGAGTCCTTCATCCTGTGCCTGCTGACGGTGTTCACGCCTTGGAGCGCAATCAACCTGATCGACTTTTACTGCTTTACCCGCTCGCGCTACGACGTGCCCGCTCTGTCGGATCCCAGCGGCCGCTATGGCCGATGGAATTCGACCGGCATTGCCATTTACCTGGTCGGCATCCTGGTGCAGATCCCGTTTCTCTCCACTACGCTCTACACCGGTGCCTTGGTCGAACGACTGGGCGGCGTCGACATTTCCTGGATCGTAGGCCTGCTGGTGCCAGGCGTGCTGTACTACGTCCTGGGTCGCGACTCTGAGCGCCGCGCGCCGCCGCAGCTGATCCTGCCGACCGGCGCTGCGGCAACGGTTTTCACTGAACCATTGGGGGGTGCATGAGCGACGAAAATGACGCGGCGTTCGCCGCCGGGATGAAGGTACGGCGGGAGATGTTTGGACCAGGCGGCGCCGAGGAGCGCTATGCACAGTCCACCGATTTCAACCGTCCGTTTGAAGATCTGGTCACGCGCTACTGCTTCGGCGAGACCTGGACGCGACCGGGGCTGGACCGTCGCACACGCAGCCTGATCACGCTGGCGGCGCTGACCGCACTGACCAAGCCCAATCAGCTCAAGGCCCATGTGGCTGGCGCGCTCGCCAATGGCTGCACGGTAGAAGAGATTCGCGAAACCCTCCTGCACACGGCCGCTTACGCCGGGGTGCCGTGTGGTGTCGAGGCATTCACCGCGGCAGCCGAGGTGCTGGCGCGCCGCGCTGCGCCCAAGCCATGAAGATCGGCTTCATCGGTGTCGGCGCCATGGGCGCGCCGATGGCGGCCAGCATTGCGCGCGCCGGTTTGCCGGTCAGCGTGTACGACCGTGCGCCTGAGCGCGCGCGGCAGGTGGCGGCAGAGCACGGCTGCCGACTGGCGCCGCGGATTGAGGATCTGCCGCCGGCCGACTTCATCGTCACCATGCTGCCGACCGGACAGATGGTGCGCGATCTGTACCTTGCCGAAGGGCTGGCAATGAAGCTGGCGCGCGGCACCATCGCCATCGACATGAGCTCGTCGGAGCCCATTGGCACGCGCGAGCTGGGAGCGGCGCTGGCCGAACGCGGCATCACCTTGATTGATGCGCCGGTCTCCGGCGGAGTACCGCGGGCGCAAACCGGCAAGCTGACCATCATGATCGGCGGCGATGATCAGGGCGCGATCGAGCGCGCGCGGCCACTGCTGCGCAGCATGGGTGAGCGGCTGTTCGATACCGGTGGACTGGGCAGCGGCCATGCGATGAAGGCACTGAACAATTTCGTCGCCGCGGCCGGCTTTGCCGCCTGCGCGGAGGCGCTCGTGGCCGGCAAGCGCTTCGGGCTGGATCCGAAGCGCATGGTGGAAATCCTGAACGTGTCCACCGGCCGCAACTTTCACACCGACGCGGTGCTGCTCGAGCACGTGATCGGCGGCCGCTTCGCCAGCGGCTTCCAGCTCGGGCTGTTGGCCAAGGACGTCAGGATCGCCGCCGAGCTGGCAGCCGGTGTCGGGCTTGAGGCCCCGTTGCTGCGCCTGATCAGGCAGCGCTTCGACGCCGCGTGCGATGCACTGGGCCCGACGCGCGATCACACTGAAGCGATCAAGGCCTGGGAGCCACGTGGCCTGACATGAGCGCGCCTGACTCCTCGGTCGAAGTCACCGAGGTCATCGATTCGGCGGGCTACCTGCGGCTGCCGATCGGCATCGCGCTGGTGTCGATTCTTATCATGCTGATCGATGGCTACGACCTGCAGACCATGTCGTTTGTCGCTCCGGCGCTGGTGGCGGACTGGCATGTGGCGCGCGCCGACCTGGGCTGGGTACTGAATGGCAGCTTGATCGGCATGGCCTTCGGCTCGATCGGACTGGGCCGACTCGGGGACACCATCGGGCGCAGGAACGCCTACGTCGTGTGCCTGGTGTTCCTGTGTGCCGGTTCGCTGCTGAGCGCGCACGCCCACAATCTTGATCAGCTGCTCGCGTTCCGCGTGATCACCGGTATCGGGCTGGGCGGAGCGACGCCGCTGGCCACCACGTTCATTGCCGAATGGGCGCCGCGTCGGATCCGCAGCATTGCCGTCGCCTGCGTCGTGGTGGCAGTGCCGCTGGGCGGAATGCTGGGCGCAATGATTGCCAAACGAGTGATGCCGGAGTTCGGCTGGCGGGCGATCTTCTGGATTGGCGCCGCACTGCCGCTGCTTTTCTTCGTGCTGGCCGTGACGCTGTTGCCGGAGTCACCGAAATTTCTGGCTCAGAGCCCGGCTCGATCGCGTCAACTGGCCGCCGCGCTCAATCGGTTGTTGCGCGAGCCGCGCTTTGACGGCAGCGAGCGCTTTCACATTGCCGAGGCCGCCGCGCCTTCGCGACATTGGTTGAGCGTCATCCTCAGCCGCCAGTACCTGCATACCACGCTGCTGCTTTGGGGCGCGTTTACCTTCAACACCGTCGGGCTGTACTCGTTCGCCAACTGGCTGCCGACCCTGCTCACAGCCGCAGGCTTTTCCCAGGCGGCGGCGTTGGACGAACTCAAATATTTCAATTTCGGTGGTTTCTTCGGCGCCGTTGGCGGCGCAATCTTGATTGGTCGCTACGGCTCGCGCATCGTCGGTACCAGCCTGGCACTGCTCGGAGTTGTCGCCACACTGCTGATCGGCGTTGCCCTGACGCTGCCCTCCTCGCCGGCAATTCAGCTGTCGCTGCTGGTGGTTGTGGCCGGTGCGGCACTCAGTGGCATGCAGTCATTCGTGTACGCAGTCGGCGCCAATTCGTACGCCACCTACGTTCGTGGGGCCGGCGTCGGTTGTGCACAGACGATCTCGCGCGTGGGTGGCATTCTGGGTGGCTTTGCGGCTGCGGCGTTCTTCGCATTGCGACCGCAACCGCCGGTGGGCGTATTTTTTTACGCGGTGGCGACCTTGGGAGTGGCGGTAGCGGTCAGCTACGGCCTGCTCCGGACTCACATCCGGGCAAACTCCTCCGAGCCAGGCGGCGCGCAGGCCCTGCGAGTCGCTGCAACGCAGGACGGCGCTTAATCGGCAAGAGACAGAATCGACACATTCCAGCGCGCCTGCGATTCAAATGCATCTGCCGGGAGCCAGAACCGGCACACCCGCAACCGAACACCTATATATAGAGTCGCCCGAACTGCATCGCGCGGCGACGTGCCAATCACTACCGCTACGCGTTCGCACAGCGCTTTAATCCCGCCGATGGCGGGCTCGCATCACTTTTTCGTTCGGGAAGTTGTCACCTCTCGGTTTGGGAGAAAGTCCCATGTAATCCACCGGGACTGGCGTCCAATATAGCCGCGGCCGCTTTCGCGGTGACATGAAAACGCCAACCACGCCTTAGGGGAGGTATAACGAATGCGATCTGGGCAACGATTAACTGGGTTTTGGAGATTCGCGGCACTGTTGAGCGCCGCGGGTGTCACCGCCCTGGGAATGAGCGGAGCGACTTTTGCCGGAAGCGACGAGATCGTTACTGAGGCAAAGAACGCCGATCTGTGGCCGGCTCCCGGCCGCGATCTCTCTCTGACCCGACATAGCACCCTCGGTGATATTAACGCTGGCAATGTCAGCAAACTGCAGATGATCTGGTCGCAATCAACCGGAGCACTGCGTGGTCACGAGGGCCAGCCGATCGTCGTTACTGTCGACGGCAAACCGATGATGTACTTCGTCAGTGCCTGGCCGAACATCGTGCAGGCGCTGGATCTGTCGGATCCGGACAATCCGAAACAGATTTGGAATTACGTCAAAAAGTCCGATCGTGATGACTCGGCTGTGCCGCGCGCCTGCTGCGACACCGTCAATCGTGGTCTGAACTACACCGACGGCAAGATCATCTTCCACACGCTGGACGGCTTCGTCATTGCACTCGATGCCAAGTCGGGCAAAGAGATTTGGGCAGTGAAGCATGCCTATCCGGAGCACGGCGAGACCATCACCGGGCCGACCATCATTGCCGGTGACCTCGTGGTCGCTGGATTCGGTGGCGATGAATTTGCCGCACGCGGCCGCCTGAGTGCCTATCGCATCAAGGACGGCAGCAAGGTGTGGGAGTGTCAGAGCAACGGTACCGACAAGGAAGTCTGCCTGACGTCGGAATCCAACAAGCACCACCCGGAATTTGGCACCGCTGGCAAGGACATCAGCTTGCACAGCTATCCGGGCGATGAGTGGAAGCGCGGTGGTGGTTCACCCTGGGCCTGGGGCAGCTATGACCCCGAGCTCAAGATAATCTACTGGTCCACCGGCAACCCTGGCAACTGGAGCCCCACCACGCGTTGCGATAGCGACACGCACGAGAAGTGCAACGACGGGCACCAGGACAACAAGTTCTCGATGACGATCTTCGCCCGCAAGGCTGAGACGGGCGAGGTGGTCTGGGCCTATCAGATGACCCCGTTCGATCAGTGGGACTATGACGGCGTCAACGAGAATATCCTCACGTCCATGCCGGTCGACGGCAAGGACCGCAAGGTGCTGGTGCATTTCGATCGCAATGGCTTCTGCTACGTGATCGACCGCGTTGATGGCACGCTGCTGCGCGCCAACAAGTTCGTCACCGTCAACTGGGCCGAAAAGGTCGATCTCAAGACCGGACGCCCCGTGAAGGTGAAGGAACATTCGCCGTTCGACATTCATCGCAATACGCAGGCTTGTCCTTCGGCCATGGGCGGCAAGGACCAGCAGCCAGCGGCGACCGATCCTTCCGATCCGACCAAGTTCTACGTACCGACCAACAACTGGTGCATGGAAGATGAGCCGCAGGCTCGCACCCATACCCAGCAGGGCACCGTGTACGTGTTCGCCAATGTCTACATGTACGAAGAGAAGCCTGGCGTGTCCGGGAAGTTCAAGAAGTTCGACGTGCTGACCGGCAAGTCGGACTGGGAAATTCCGGATTCGTATCCGAACTGGGGCGGCGCCCTGGTGACCGATGGCGGCTTAGTGTTCTACGGCAGTCTCGGTGGCGACTTCCGCGCCGTCGACCGCAACTCCGGCAAGGTGGTGTGGCAGCGGAAACTGGGTTCGGGAATCATCGGCAATCCGATCGCCTATAAGGTCGGCGGCCATGAGTACGTCTCGGTGTTCTGCGGAATCGGCGGCTGGATCGGCCTGCCAGCAGTCGCTGGCGCCGGCGCCTCACCGAACTACGCCTATGGGCTCGATCAAGACGACAAGTTCGGCGCGATCGGTGCCACGGCAATGGCGAAAGCATCGGGACTGTTCAACATCCCGTCTGGCGGCATGCTGTACACGTTCCGTGTAATGTAAGTTTGCGATAGGGCCTACAGTATTGGCGCCAGGTGCTCGTAAGAGCGCCTGGCGCCAATTTCTTCTAGCGACCATGAGAACTGACCCGGTCCGCTGCGCGGCGCGGGTTCCAATTACAAGGAGATAAGAATGCGTCCACTCGCGCGGCGCGCCGCTCCGTCACTGGCGATCACCCTGGCATTGCTGTGCGCTCACCCTGCCCCGGCGGCGGCCCAGTCGGCCGATTCGACCACCGTCGACTCAACGACTGCTCCTCCCTCCACGCCCGCCAGTCAGAACGCCTACATCGGCGGCGAGAAGGATTTCGACGACATGGATCAGCAGGAGCGCGATGCCGCCAAGGCCGCGGCACGCACGCGCAAGTACACAAATCTTCGGGTCTGCGCCGATCCCGGCAACATGCCGTTCTCCAATAACAAGGCCGAGGGATTCGAGAACAAGATCGCCGAGGCACTGGCGGAGGACATGGGAGCACACGTCAGCTATGCGTGGCGGCCGACTTTCGAGCGCGGTCTTACTCGACAGCCGATGCAGGAACTCAATATCTGCGACGTGATGGTCGGTGTTCCGACCGACTACGAGGCACTGCTGACCACGGCTTCGCTCTATCGCAGCACCTACGTGTTTGCCTATCGCAGCGATCGCGGTATCAAGATCAAGGGACTGACCGACCCAGCCCTCAAGAAGCTGCGCATCGGTGTCTACGAAACCTCAGGGTTGCGCAACGCTCTGGCCAATCACGGCGCCAAAAGCAATGTCCAAGTGATGGCCACCAGTCACGACGCCGACCTGGTTCCCGCGCACCAGCCGTGGCATCAGGTCGAGCAGGTGGTCGACGGCCAACTCGATGTCGCTGCCGTATGGGGGCCGTTTGCCGGCTGGGTGAAGAAGACCCGCGACGCGCCGCTGACGCTGCAGCCCACTAACCTGATGGACGATCACGTACCGATGGAATTCAGCGTTGCCATTGGCGTGCGGCGCTTCGACGCCGTACTGAAGTATGCGCTCGAGAACGCGATGGAGGACAAGAAGGATGCCATCGCCAAGATCCTGTCGGACTATGGCGTACCGCTGGTTCAGTGCAGCGACTGCCTGATTTCGGGAGATATTCCCGCGCATGGCGATTATATTATTCAGCCAACGGAGGACGAGACCGCTGACCGCCCGCCGATTAGGACCGACACGCCGCGTGCGCAGGTCGACCAATGGCTGGCGCAGGGCAGCGACATCAATGACGAGCTCGATTCTGCAGCTCTGGCAGCCGATCTGGAGCGGGTTAAGTATCTGTTGACGAAGAAAGGCGTCGACATCAATAACCGGGGGAATGATGGCGAAACGCCCTTGCACCTCGCTGTGGCCAACAGCGACAACGAGATGATCGCCTACCTGCTCGATCACAAGGCGAAGATCGACCAAACCGACAGCGACGGCTATACGCCGCTGGCGCTGGGTGCCGCACGCGACAAGACCAGCTCGATCAAGTTGCTGGCCTCGCGCCACGCCGATCTCGAGACGCAGATCCCAGGCGGCTACACGCCGCTATTCATCGCGCTGGGTCAGGGCAAGCTGTCGGCTGCCAAGGCGCTGATCGAGGCGGGCGCGCGCTGCGACGTATTTGAGGGTAAGCAGCATTTCTCGATGCTGATGGCGGTCGCTACCCAGCGGCCGCCGGAACGGCGATTGACACAGGTCATGCAGAAAGTCGGGCCGGTCGAGGTTGCTCAGGACCTCATCAAGCACAGCGCCGATGTCAACGCGGCGACCCCAGCGGGTGTGACGGCTACCATGATCGCAGCCGCGCACGACAACGCGCCGATGATTGGACTACTCGCGCATGCCGGAGCGCGCCTGGATGCGAAGTCCGCTGAGGGGCAAACGGCTCTTGATATTGCGAACCAGAACGGATCCGACTCAGCGGTGCGCATGCTGCAGCTGATGCAGGACACCGCCATCTCCGGCACCAGTTCGGGCATGCCAGCGACCCACTGATTTCGGCGATTCACCCAAGGAGTGTTCATGCGCGCGAAGGTTTCCGGATCGATGGGGCTGATCGCTGTGGGTTTGGCCCTGATGATAGTCAGCGTATCCCCCGCCTGGGCGGACAGCGCGGCACAGACGATGACTCCCCAGCAGCGGGTTGACAGCGCCCCGAAAGGAACGCTCAAGAATCCGTATAGGACGGATCAGCAGGACAAGGTCAAAGAGGGCCATGAACTGTTCATGAGCTACAGTTGCAATGGCTGCCACGGTGGCACCGGCGGTGGCGGCATGTGTCCGCCGCTCACCGGCGACGTCTGGTTTTACGGCATTGACGACGACACCCTGTTCCGGCTGGTCACGCTCGGGAGTCTGGGCATGGACAGGGCCGGATTCCAGCATTTGGGCGGTCCCGGGCTGCAGATGCCGCCGTTCGCCTCGATCCTCAAGAGCGATGACGAGCTGTGGAAGATCCTCACCTGGATCCGCACCGTCTACAAAGGTGATCCCAAAAAGAAGACCTGGGAGTGATTGCGCGCGGCGCGCTCACGAGCCTGCTGCTCGGCGCGCTGGCCGTTACAGCCGCAGCGGGCAACGCAGCCGATACCGCGCCCTCACCCACCCCCGCGCTGCAGATCGTGTACCTCACCAAAGAGGATCCGACGACTCCGCGCGGTTCGCTGATGGATCCGGTCGTCGGCGACTACGGCTGGCAGGGAGCTCGCTTCGGAATCGAGGAACTCAACGCCAGTGGCCGCTTCCTTGGCAAGCGCTATGACTTGATCAAGCTGTCGGTGTCATCCAGCGGCGACGTCCAGGCGGCCGCCCGTGACGCGCTTGCAGCGGGCCATGCATTGATCGTGGCAGACCTCAAAGCCCCCGATCTGCTCGCGGTCGCCGATCTGCCACAAGCGCGCCAGGCGCTGCTGCTGGATGCGCGCAGCAGCGACGATGCCCTGCGGCAGGCCGATTGCCGCGGCAACGTTTTCCACCTTCTTCCCAACTGGGCGATGCGGGCCGACGCGATCGGCCAGTATCTTGCGCGCCGCCACTGGACGCGCTGGTTCTTGCTCACCGGAACCAGCGTCGATGATCACGCCTATGCGGACGCGATCGAGCGCAGTGCAGCCCGCGTCGGTGCGCACATCGTGGTGAAGAAGAGCTTTCAGGTGAACGGAATCGGGGATTCCGCGGAGGAGCACGAGCAGATTCAAGCCCGTATCCCCACACTGACCCACGTTGCTATCGCCTACGACGTTCTGATCGTTGCCGACACCGCCGACGCCTTCGGCGACTACCTGCTGTTTCATACTTTCGACCCCAGGCTGGTTGCTGGCACCCATGGACTGCGGGCGGTCGCCTGGGACTCCGACTTCCGCGAATACGCCGCGCGCGGCGTGCAGTACCGGTTTCATCTGCTGAGCAGTCGCGATATGACCGAGCGTGATTACGGCAACTGGCTCGCCACGGCAATCATCGGCGATGCGGTGACGCGCGGAGGAGTGAGCGACGCGCCAAGCATCCGCGCTTACCTGCTGTCCAAGAACTTCTCGATGGCCGCCTTCAAAGGCGAAGGCTTGAGCTTTCGGCCCTGGGATCTGCAGCTGCGTCAGCCGCTGCTGCTGTTTGGCTCGCGCGCCCTGGTATCGATGTGGCCACTGGGCGATTCGGGCCAGATCAGCCTGCAGACCGATGCCATCGGCTACGGAGCAAAGGAATCGCGTTGCCGGATGACCGGAGGTCACCATGAACCCTAGCAGAGCGTATTACACCGGGCTGACACTATTGCTGCTGGCCGCCCTCGACAGTCGACCCGCGCGTGCCGGCATGTTGTTCATCAGTGATGAGCGCGACAATACCGTGACCGTGGTGGATCCGGCGACCCTGAAGACCATCAAGTCGATACCGGTCGGCCGGCGGCCGCGGGGCTTGGTGATCACACCGGATAACAAAGAAGTACTGGTGTGCGACGGCGACGATAACCGCATCGACGTTATCGACACGCAGTCGCTCAGCGTCTCGCGCTCGCTCAATCCGGGGCCCGACCCGGAGACGCTGGGCCTGTCCCCGTCCGGCAAGACGGTCTACGTCGCGAACGAGGACGACAGCATGGTGACGATGCTGGATGAAACCAGCGGCAAGCTGCTGGCCCGCATCCCGGTCGGCATCGAGCCCGAAGGTGTCGCCGTAAATTCTGATGAGAGCGTCGCCGTGATCGTTTCCGAGTCCAGCAGCATGGCGCACTTCTTCAGTCCCCAGACCCACAAGGTCACCGCCAACGTGCTGGTGGGCGCGCGCCCCCGGGTCGTGGTGTTTTCACCGGACGAGAAGCAGGTCTGGGTGGCCGCGGAAGTCGGCGGCGAGGTCGACGTGATTGATACCGCCTCCAAGCAGGTGGTCAAGAAGATCGACTTCGACGTGCCAGGCGTCCGCCGCGAGTTCATCCAGCCCGAGGGCATCCGTTTCTCTCGCGACAGTCGCACCGCGTTCGTCGCCTTAGGCAGGGCCAATCACGTGGCGGTGATTGATGTCAAAACTTACGCCGTCAGCGGCTACATTCAGGTGGGACGACGCGTGTGGCAGCTCGGCATGAGCCTGGATGGCAACACCTTGTACGCCGTCAATGGGCTCACCAACGACGTTACCGTGATCGATGTACCGGGGCGCAAGGTGCGCCAGACCTTCGTGGTGGGCCGCCTGCCGTGGGGTATTGCTCTCGCCCCTTGAGGCTTTGGGGTGCCCCGCCGAGCGTCGGGAATTTTTCCCTAGACACTGCCCGTGGCCGACACCTATATCCTGCGCCATGACGCGCTTAGTGGGCAAAACACCGGTGCCGGGAAGCTCGGCTTCCCTGCGCCTGCGGCTGGTCGCCTCAGTGGGCCTGGTGCTGGTATTAATACTGGTGCTGGGCGGCATCGTGCTCTACTGGCACGCCATCCACGAGGTTGAAGTCGAGCTGCACGCCGCGATCGCCGTCGGCGAGCATACCGTGCACAACGCGGTCGACGACTCCGCTGAGGCCGACAACCCGATGGAACATCTGCAGCTGCTGGTGGCCGACTTCGACGGCGATCGCCACCTGCAGGCCACGCTCGTCAGCCGCGACGGCAAGCTCCTGGCCCGCTCGACACCACTGGCGCCGTCCGATCCGGCGCCGCAGTGGTTCTACCGACTGCTGGCCTCGCACACCGCCAGTTCGAAAATCGAGATGCCCTGGCCCTTCACCCGCTTCGGCATCTTCTATCTGGACACCAACCCCCGCAATGAAATTGCCGAGGTCTGGAGCGTCGTCGTTCTGACGCTGGCGATGCTGGCGACCTTCTGCGGCCTGACCGCCCTGCTGGTTTACTGGGTCACGGGGCGGGCGCTGCAGCCGCTGGACGAGGTCTCAGACGCCTACCACGCAATTGGCGCGGGCAACTATCGCCTGCGTGTCAGAGAACGGGTGCCGCGCGAATTCGCACGTCTGTGCCACGGATTTAACCAGATGGCGGCGCGGCTGGACGAAATGGAGGAGCGCAAGTTGCGGCTGGAGCATCAGCTGGCCGCCGTGCAGGACGAAGAGCGTGCCGAGCTGGCGCGCGACCTGCACGATGAGATGGGTCCGTTGCTGTTCGCGGTCAGCGTCGACCTGTCGGTGGTATTGCAGGACCAATCCGTGCGCGCCACGCCGGTGGCAAGCCGAATCGAGTCGATACGGGATTCGATTGCGCATCTGTACAAGGAGGTCAAGGCCATCCTGGCGCGGCTGCGGCCTGCCAATCTGGTCGATCTCGGCCTGGCGCAGGCCGTCGAGCATCTGGTGCAGTTCTGGCGCGGCCGCTACCCCGGCATCGAGTTCGCCGTCAACGTGCCCGCCGACGGCTTTGGCGAACCCTTCGACGACACGATCTATCACCTGATCCAGGAAAGCCTGAACAACGCGATGCGTCACGGCAAGCCGTCGCGCGTGCAGATCCGGATTGTCCCCGAAGGGCGGCAAGTGCTGGTCGAAGTACGCGACGACGGAATTGGAATCGCGCTCGTGGCTGATCAGCCAGGATTTGGCCTCATTGGCATGCGCGAGCGCGTCAGGACGCTGGGCGGCACCCTGACGATCGGTGCCCCCGACCACGGCCGCGGGGTACTCGTGGCAGCCAGCTTGCCGCTGCCAGAGCTGCCGGAGTCCTCCTCCACGAGAACCGCCGAACAGGTTCTGTCGGCATGAAGCTGCTCATCGTCGATGATCATGTGATCGTGCGCGAAGGGGTGCGTCGACTGTTGGCGCCCTTCCCGGACATCACGATCCACGAGGCGGCCTCGGCCTCCTCGGCTGTGACGGCCTTCCGCAATCATAGACCCGACATCGTGCTGCTGGACCTGAACCTGCCGCGCTCGAGCGGCCTGGAGCTGCTACGCCGGTTGCTGTCCGAAGAAGGCTCCGCCAACGTGCTGGTCTTTAGCATGCACGAGGAGCCGCTGTACGTGACGCGCGCGCTCAACGCCGGTGCCCGGGGCTATATCAGCAAAGGTGCGGCGTCGGAGGAACTGCTGACGGCGATACGGCGCGTGGCTGAGGGCGGGCGTTACGTCGAGCGCGAGATCGCCGCTCAGATCGTGCTGATGCCTAACCCGGGTCAGGATCCGCTGCAGCGTCTAACGGCGCGCGAGGCCGATATCCTGCGCATGCTGGCGGAGGGCGAAACCCCGGCCGCGATCGCCGCCGCCTGTGGCGTTACCTACAAGACCATTGCGAATTCCTGCACCATCATAAAAGAAAAGCTGGGCGTCTCGCGTACCGCCGACCTGATCCGGTTGGCGATCGAGATGCGCGAGCGAAGTTGATGGTCAGGAATAATTCCCGACACTAAGGGCATCGCGTCCCGTTTGCTGCGATGGGGTATGAACTCCTGCGCCGTTCGGGATATTTGGCCATGGTCGCCGACGCCAAAGTCACTAGCATAGCTTCCGCAGTTCTCAGAAATTGACGACCGGCGCTTGCCAGCACCGGTCGTTTTTTTTCTCCTGAGCACAGTCACTGACGACTCGTGGAGCGCGTTGGCCCGGGAGAATCTCCCGGTCATGGCAGGAACCCCTCGCATTACTGATGCGACAGGCCTCGATAGATTGCCGTGGGTTGCCTGGAGCGATTCGAGTGCCACGCTGGCCAATCATTGCTGCCGTGCTACTGGTGTCTTACTTGGTCTCGCCCGCGAGCGGGCTGCAGGACGATGCAGCTCCGATCGCGGCCATGGCCTCGAGGGGGCCGCCCTCGCCCACATCGCGCGCCGCCTGGCGCTGGGCAACCGCGATCGCCGGCGCCAATGTGTATGTATCGTTTCGCGATCTGCGTCCACGCGGCTCGATCACATTGGCATGGATCGACAGCGAGTATCTGAACTCCGCGTCCAGCATCCATACCCACATGCTCGAGTTGATGCAATTTGACTGTGTCACACACCGGTTGCGCTCGCTATGGCACGCCCCGTACAGCGAGCACGCCGAAGATGCAATGCCCAAGGTCGCCTTGGATGGCACTGCGACCTGGCAGCAGCTGGCGCCAGGGAGCGCCTGGGGGCGCGTGGCGGCGCTGAGCTGCAGCGAATTGGCCCCGCCGGTGACCGCGAATCGTTAGTCAGCGGGCGCCAATCAGCCGCCGCCGTGACCCTTGACCTGAACGATGGCCAGCCCCCACGGACCGGCACCCGCCTTGATGCGCTTGATCTCCTTGTCAGTGGCCAGATCCACGACCGAGACATCGTCCGAGGGCCCGTTGGCGGTAAACAGATACTTACCGTCTGGTGACAGCACCATGCCCCACGGCCGCGTCCCCACCTTGATGGTATCGATCAGATCGTAGCTATGCGCATCCAGTACCGACACCGTGCCGGCGCGCCCATCGCTGACATAAATACGGCGGCCGTCGAGCGAGATCTTCACGCGCATCGGCAGTGAGCCTTCGGGCAACGTGATCACCTTGGTGACGGTGTAGTGGTCGGTGTCAATGATGCTGAGCTGCCCGCCGGACTCCGACGGAATGATCGCCACGTGGCTATCGGGCACGAACGCCACGCTGCGCGGCCGCAGGCCCACTTTGAAATGCCCGACGATGGCGAAGCTGTGGGTATCGACCACGAATATCTCGCCGGAAGCCTCGCAGGTGACGTAGAAACGACTGCCGTCCGGCGAGGTGGCGACCCCCTCCGGCTCGTCGCTGACCGGCACCACATGCTGAATCTTGCCGCTGCCGATGTTGATGACGCTCGCCGCCTTGGAGTCCTCGTTGGACACGTACAGCTGGGTACCGTCCTTGCTGAGGTCGAATTCCTCCGGGTCCGAGCCCGACACGATGGTAGAAGTCAGGGCACGGCTGGCGACATCGATGACGCCGATGCCGTCGGCCGACTTGTCGGACTTGACGCTGTCATCGTCATCGTCGGCTCCGGGCTTGCCGCCCCCCTTATGGGGATCGGTGATCGGACGGCCGCTCAACGCGACATAGACTTTGCGGCCGTCGGCGCTGCTGTGGATGCCTCGCGGCCGCTTGCCGACATTGAAGCTGCCGATCGCGTGCAGCTCGTCGCCGTCGATGACCGTCACGGTACCCGCGCGCTCATTGGAGACGTACACGAAGTACCCCGAGTCGGCACTGGTGGCCGGCAGCGCCGCCGCCACCAGGGCGGCGGATAGTAACCAGCTAGACGGACGCATGACGGCGCTCAAAACCGCAGCCGCACGCCGCCCCAGATCGAGCGTGGCATGCCCGGCGAGACATCGTTCTCGTTGGTCCAGTCGTCCGGGTCGGCCTTGAAGGTCCCATCGGGCGTGAAGACGTTGGTCGACAGGAACCCCGCGGTGGTGTAGTGGCGGTCAAAGACATTGTCCACCTTGCCGAATATCTCGAAGTGCTTGTTGACAGTGTAAGTGGCGTGCATGTTCATCACAATATAGCTCGGAATCGAACCGGTACCGGTGACGAAGGCGCCCTCCCCGTTGGTCCCGCCCACCTGGTTGGCATTGTTCTCATCGCCATGCAGGAATGAGCCGGTGGCACCGACCACGTTGGCGCCGATATCGAAGCTGTGGTTGAAGTCATAGTCGAAGGCCAATCGCGCGGTGTGTCGGGGGATCAGCGGTATGCGATCTCCGGGGCTCACGACGATGTTGCCGTCGGCGTCGGCGGTGCTGTTGGATTCGGAATTGATCTCGAAAGTCGACTGGTAGGTCGCATCGACAAAACTGTAGCTGAGGTGCCAGCTGAAGCCGCCCTCCTTGCCGCCGAGCGCCAGGTCGAGGCCCTGACGGCGGGTACTGCCGACATTGGCGAAATAGCCGGCACTGGTGCTGGTGGCGACGAACTGGATGTCATTGCTGTTGTTGGTGTGGAACACGTCGGCGCTCCATACCAGTTCCTGATCCAGAATATTGCCGCGCACACCTGCTTCGAAGGTGCGCGCCACCACCTGCTTCAGATCCGGATCGCTGGCAAAGTCGTTGGGCAATCCGCACGGCTGGTCGGGATTGGAGCATCCCAGCTCGATCACCGTCGGCGCGCGGCTGGCCTCGTTGTAGTCGGCGTAGAAGGTCAGCGCATCGGAAGGTGTAAAGGTGAAGCCGATGGCCGGATTGACCCGGTCAAAGCTGTGGTCACCGAACAGCGGCAGCTGTTCATCCCAGCCGTCGCCGAAGTCGCCCAGGTCGGTATCGACGCTGAAGCCACCAAGGGTCTCGACGCTGCGGTTGTATCGCAGCGAGCCGGTGATGTGGAACAGCTTGCTGGGAGAGAGCGTGTCGGTCAGGTAGACGCCGAAGATCTTGTTGGTGCCGCTGACAGAGTTCACCGTTTCCGCGTCATTGAACGGGTCGACCACCGAGATCGCTGTGCGCGACGGCGTCAGCGCCGCATACTGGAACATCTGGCTGTAGTCGTCATTGGAGTCATCGTAGGTCACGCCGACGATGCCCTGGTTTTTCCACCCAAACAGGTCCTGCGAGTCGGTCAACTGCAGCGAGAAGCCGGCCGTGCGCTGCTCCAGCCGTGAGGCGCGATTGATGCCGTTGAGGCAGTAAGCGGCGTCGGAACGGGCGGTGAATGGCGCCGTGCAGTCGATGTCCGGGCCGGAATAATCATCCGACAGGTAGTTGTCGTCGTTGATGTCGCCGTTCTGACTGAGCGTGATCAGGTGGCGGTAATACACATTACCGGATAGCAGTAAGTTATCGGCAAGGAACTGCGTGCCATTGAGATTGACGAAGTTCAACAGATTGTGGGTGAAATCCGGGGCGCTGTAGATTGCCTGGCGCCTAAAGTCGAGCATGCTGGTCGGGGTGGTGCCATTGCCCACCATCTGGGTATCGGCCCAGGTGTAGCTCAGGTCGATGTCGGTCTTGTCGTTCTGCCAGCCGACCTTGCCGAAGCCCTGGTAGACCTTGGTCGGCGACAGATCACGCCAGCCGTCCTCGTCAAAATAGTTGCCGGTCAGGAAATAGTCGAAGTTTCCCGACGCGCCGCCGGTCTCGGCCTCCACCGAGCGCCGTCCCCACGAGCCGCCATAGGCTTCGATTTCAGTGCCAGGGTTGTCGTGGCCGCTCTTGGTCTGCACCGAGAGCGCACCGCCCAGAGTATTAAGACCGAACACCGGATTGGATCCCGACATCAACGTGACCGTCGAGATGGCCGATTCCGGAATCAGATCCCAGTTGACGGTATCGCCGAAGGCTTCATTCACGCGCACGCCGTCGACGTACACCGACATGCCCTCGGGCGTTCCGAGCAGTGGCGAGGCCGTGAAGCCGTGATAGTTGATGTCGGGCTGGAACGGATTGTCCTGGCTCTCGCTGATGCTGATGCCGCTGAAGTTGTTGTTCAGATAATCGGCAACGCTGAGGGACTGCTGTCGCTCGAGATCGGCGCTGGTGGCGGTCTGTACGTTCGAGGGTATCTGGTTCAACGGCAGTCCGAGTCCGGCCAGCGGTGCGTTGCCTATGACAAGGATCTGCGACAGTTCCTGCGCCGTGGCAGGATTGCTGAGCGCCGATTCAGCGGCCGGCTCCTCCGCTGGAACCACACGTGGCATACCTGCTACAAGTGCCGTGCAAGCCAGTGCGATCAACGACCCAACGTGTCTCTCCAGCGCCATAGAATGCTCCTTGTAATTCCCCCAGAACCCGCGCGAGCATCTTCACGCGCCGACTTTTACCGATGAAGTGATCGTTTCCCGAAGTCATTCGGGATTTTTTCCCAGCTTGTAGAGGGGGTCTGCGGATCTGTGCCGGTCACGGCGCATGCGCCGGGAACGGCGCGCCCGATACCACTGACTCGACCTGCCATGGGTGAATATCCGCCGGCTACACGCGGGGCCTGGTCACCGGCCCGGAATCGCCGGTTTTTTTTGAGCAAGAACGCCTTCGATCCGGTGTTCGAATGATGGCTGGCGAACGGAACCGTCGTAATACGAGGTCGATGAGCAGGCCGCGAATACCAGACGCCGGAATCCTTGTGGTTGCTCTTCGTAGCGCTGAGCGCCGATGGCTTGCACATGGTCACGGCCGCCATCAGCGAGGCCCTCAGGCCCAGCTTCGTGTTCGGCCCGGCATTCGACCCTCTCATCGCGGTCTGCAGGTAGAAATTCGCCGCGCGACGCGAGCTCGCGACGGTGTGCGGTGCTCTATAGATATATAGAGCGCGGCGCAGCGGGCAATGTCGTCGGGTCTTTTGGTCGGCTGTGGCGGCCAGGAATATACTCTCGGACTATCGCGACGACTCGGTGACCGGGTGCCGCACACCAAGGACAGTCCAATGAACAAGAGTTTCAGTCGGATCATGGGATTAGCGGGCATTGGTGCGACGCTGCTGCTCATCGTGGCAGGGGCTGGACCGTCGCTGGCGCAGGAGTCCGGCGCCAAGGACGCCATGTACAGCTACATTGCCCTGTGGGCCGTGCCGCGCGCGAAGTGGGCGGATTTCGCCAAGTCCTCGGCCTCCACCGACAAGATCTTCGAGCAGGGCCTCGCCGACGGCACGCTGGTCGCCTACGGATCCGACTACAACCTGGTGCACGAGGCGGACGGTTACACGCATGATGGCTGGTGGTCATCGCATTCGATGGCGGGCCTGATGAAGGTGCTCGATTCACTGGAACAGTCGAGCATGAGTGCGACCGGGCCGCTCACCGCGGCCACCAAGCATGCGGATGAAATTCTGGTCTCGCGTCATTACAACGCGAAACCCGGCACCTATAAGGGTGCCTATACCCACGGCTCGTCCTTCAAGCTCAAGCCCGATGCTCCGGATGATGCCGTCGATATCATGAGCAAGAGCATGTTCGATCCGGTGTTCGAGAAACTGCTGGCCGATGGCACCATCGTCGAATACGAGGTGGACGAGGAAGCCGTGCACACGCAGGCGCCCGACTCCTTCTGGATTTACTACGTGACGCCCAGCGCCGATGGGCTGGACAAGGTCACAGCGGCAATCGGTCAGGCGCTGAAGGCCAGCCCGATGATCGGCCCGGCGTTCAATAGTTACATCGACTTCACGCCGCACCGCGACTATCTGGCGCGCACGACCGCCGTATTCAAGTAGATCCATCGTCTGGCAGCAGATCGGTTGGGGCGCCGCGCTTCAGAAATGGGCGCGGCGCGCATCGGCTGCAGATTAGGCGCCCGACAGATCGATCGATCAGCGCGCCTGGCGGAGCGCTACAAACCTGTTATCCGACCCGTGGTGCCCAGCCGCCCGGACGCCTGCGCAGAGCAAAGTGGTGCCATAGCAGTCCGCCGATGATGAATGCTCCGAGCAGCAACAGACTGGGTCGGCCGGCGTCCGCGTCAAGCACGTCCGCCACTGCAAATGCTATCGCCAGGACTAGACCCAGGACCGGCATCAAGGGAAACAGTGGCGCCCGCCAGTAACCTCGTTGCCCGGTCATGCGCCGCTTTCGACCCACGATAATCGCGAGGCTCACCAGGCCGAGGCTGTAAACGGTCAAGCTGGAAAGGAATACCACCAGAACGTGGGTATTCAGCAAGCAGCAAACCGCGGAAATCACGCCAACGACCCAGGTCGCCAGCCGGGGCGCTCCCGAGGAGCGATGCACTTTGGCCAGGGTCACATTGATCCTGGGGTGAAAGATCTCGTCGCGACCCAAACTGAACACCAAGCGGCCCGAGAACATGATCTGAGCGATCAGGGCGTTGAATATCGCCACGATCACCGCTGCACTCAAGACATGGCCTGCGACCGGCCCCGCGACCGCCGCGAAGAAGCTGCTGAACGGCACCGGGCTCTTCAGAATCGCCGACAGATCGCCCGCGCCCAGCACCACGGCAATGACGGGGACCGCGGTACAAAACGCTCCGGTCAGGGCGGCGATAAGAACGACGCGACCCATGCGGCGATGCGGATCCGCCAGTTCCTCGCCGAACGCGATCGCCTGATTACCGCCGGAGGTCGCGTAAGCCGCACTGATTCCGGCCAAGGCCATGGCGCCAATCCCGACGGGCGCCAGATTGCCGGCGGCGTCGAGCGCGACCGGATGAAGCACGACCTCGGCGAGGCTGCGTGCCGGATGCCAAAACCCCGCCCCGATCAGCGCCAGCACCGCCAGCATCTCGATGGCGAGAAAAATGCCCGTCACCAAGGCGCTGGTGCGCACGGCCAGCAGCGCGACGACCATAGCGGCGCCCAGTACGCCGAAGGTCACGATCGCGGGCGAAGAGGACGGCACCAAATCGCTGAAATAGACGGCGACCGTCTTCGCCAGAAACGCGGCAGCGGGTCCCACCGTGATGGTCCACACCGTCAGGCTCGCAAATCCCGCCCACGGACCCAGAATCGACCCGACACCGACGTACTCGCCACCCGCGTAGGGGTAGGCGGATCCCAATTCGGCGTAGATCATTGCCCAGACGATGGCCACCCCGATGCCACAGACAAACATGGTCGCGGCACCGGTCCCGGCGTGTAACAACACATCGGAACCGACCCCGTAGATCGAGAGGACTGGGGACAGGCAGGACAGGGTCAGTAACAGAACACCGAGGGGACCGAGCTTGCGATGTAATTGATTTGCAGGATCGCCGGAAATCGACGCGGCAGTGGACCGATCGCACGGTTGTTGCGCTGTCAGGATTCCCCCACGGCGAGTCGATGCCGGCCTCTCTAGTCTTCGTTACACCATAGCACGCGCGTGCTCGCGGGCCGCGCTGAGGTCCTGCCCTGCGCACACCTCAGCGCATTTCCGCCCTCTAGGTATAGGCAAATATTCCTACGCTAATTCAAACAAATGCGCGAGTTACTGATGGCGCTTTGGAGGAACATCGGCATGGCGATGCGCCAGCTTCCAGGTCCCATGCTCGAAGCGAAATACCTCGGTGACACGCAAGCTCATAGGAGTTTTTTCTATACCACTGTGCAGGATTTCCAGCTGCCTGCTAGCGCCGTTGCGGAAGGAGCCGGCGTCGGCCCGCACCTCGAACGCCTCACCTGCTCGGCCTGGGCTACTGGCGCGCCGAGTATCAGGCCGTTGATCGCGACGATGTAGAACGCGCAGCGGTGCATACTGCGCCGAGAACGCATGTTTGCGCTCCTGACTGACGACCCTCGATGACCAGGGAGTTTCAACAATGAAGAAAAGCGCTCTAAGCGGTTTGAGTGTTGCGATATCGCTGGCTGTTGTGGCCGCCGCGGCCGCGATCTCCGGCCAGAGCAAATACAACGTCAAGGTCCCGAACGGACTGGCGTTCTCCGAGTTCCGGGGCTACGAGAGCTGGCCGGTGATTGCCATCAGTCAAAATGGCGACAAGATCGCGGTGATCGTCGGAAATCCTGCGATGATCAAGGCCTATAACGAGGGCGTTCCCGGCAACGCCAAGCCCTTCCCTGACGGTGCCAAGATGGCGAAGATCCATTGGAGCCCGAAGAAGAACGAGGCGGCTCCCGGTCAACCGATCGTTCCCGGGGCCCTGCACGATGTTGATTTCATGGTCAAGGACAGCAGCCGCTTCGCCGCCAGCGGCGGATGGGGGTGGGCGGCATTCGACTACGTTGCCGCCTCCGATACGTTTGTGGCCAGCACCACAGCTGACAACCCGCCCCAGGGCAACGATGCCAAGTGCGGATTCGCATGCCACACCATCGTCAAGAACCGCGACTACGTTTTCACCGACTACGCGAAACGGTGAGCTGCGCCCCACCGCGTCTTTTTTTTCTCGCCGCCATCGCCGATCGTTATAGCGCCAAAGCGGAGGAAAGCGATGAGCACGTTCGTAATTCAGCCCCACTTCCGACTACAGGAGTGGGTTGCCGAGGAAAAGGGGCATTTCGCAGCCGAAGGGCTCGACTACGTCTTCCACGAGGAAGTGCAGTCGAGCGACGGCAAGATTCATGACAAGGGTGTCAAAGTCGGAGCGTATCAGTCGTTCGAGGACGGTCGCTCCTCGGACATCAGTTGCGCATGCCACTGGACGGTCAACGTCGCAGCCTCGAGTGGCCACGGCAAGCTTTACGCGGGCGCCTACTCGGTCGCACCGGCGGGCATTTTCGTACCACCGGACTCAGCCGTGCGAGAGCCGGCCCAGCTCGCAGCTGTTCCGATCTCGGTGGGCTACCAGTCCGGCAGCCATTATTCGAGCCTGCAGGCGCTGGAACAGTACCTGCCGCGCGACGCCATCCACCTCTCGTTCGGTGATGGCATGCTGTTCAAGCGCATGGAGCTTTTGATCGAAGGCAAGCTGCCCGCGGTGGCACTGTTCAGCGGGCCCTATTACTTTGCCGAGCAGCTCGGATTTCGCAAGGTCATCGACACGACCTTCATGATCGCGACCATGATTACCGGCAGCCCCGATCCAGCGGACATCGAAAAGTATTTTCGCGCGCTGCGGCGCGCGCAGCGCGACATCGATCTGCGGCCCGAGCTCTATACCCATTACTACAGGCGCGAGTTTCCGCGGCACCACCATGCCTTGATGGATACGCGTCGCTGGGGCCCAGGCGAGCGCCTGGTCTTTGAGCCTTACACGCAGGAGGCATTCGAGAACTCGCGCGAGTGGATCGCTGCGCACGAGATTTTCCCGCCGGAGAAGCTGGGTACTGGCATGTACGGCCAAGTGACCGAGCCGGCAATGAAGTAGAGCCGCGCCCAGCCGCCAAATGGGCCAAGTTCAACAGCGACAACACATCAAAGTCCGCCACCAGCGTGTGAGCCTTAAGTCGCTGGCGCTGCAGGCGCGCCTAGGATAACCGCAGTAGCATGTCCCTGCGCTCAGCGGGCAGGACAGCCTGTCATCCAGTCCAGCGCGCGGAGTCAAGCCGGCGCCAAGTGCTGATATCAAGTGCCCATTGCCCGATCGTCCGGGTCGGGTCCTGCGCCTGCTCGGGCACCACCACTCCGAAGCGCCGACTGATCTCCAGCATCAGCTCGAGTGCCTGCAGTGAATCCCCGCCGAGCGACAGAATATTGTCGGCCGGCGTCGCGCTCGCGGCTTTGGTCACCCGCTTGAATGCCTCGATCAGCTCGTTGACGAGCGGCGAGCTCTTCGTTTGCGTCCGTTCGCTCAACTGCGCGGCATCAATCTGTGCCAGGCGCTGTCGGTCGATCTTGAAGTTCGGCAGCCAGGGCAGTTCATCCAGAATCACGATCTGCGCCGGCATCATCGAGGGGGGCACGCGCTCGCGTAGCATCGCCGTGATGCGCTCGGGCGTCACACCCTGTTCCGCCGACTGCAGCGTGACATAGCCGGCCAGCGCTAGCGGCACCCCGCTGCCAGCCTGACGCACCAGCACCGCAGCGGCCGCGATCCCGGGACAGCTCTTGAGCGCCATTTCGACCTCGTCCGGCTCGATCCGATAGCCGTGAAGCTTGATCTGCTTGTCTTTGCGCCCGATGAATTCGATCAGACCATCGGCGCGCCGGCGCACCAGGTCGCCGGTACGGTAGCGGCGTTGCTGCGGGTCTTCCGGATCGACCGTAAACGACCTGGTTGTGAGTTCAGGATCGCGCCAGTAGCCGAGCGCAATGTAGCGACTGGTGACCTGGACCTCGCCGACCTCGCCATCGGGCAGCGCCTTGCCATCGTCATCAACGATGTCGACCCGCCGGTCCGGGATCCCGCGCCCCACCGGCAGCCGCGGGCAGCTGACGCGAATCAATGCGTCCACCTTCCACTGTGTATGCAGCGTCCAGCACTCGGTCGCTCCCAGATGCACGCGAAACCTCGCCTGTGGCGGACAGGCGCGCCGGAAAACATCGAAATCACTCCAGTCAACGCGCTCGCCACCGAGCGTGACCAAGCGCACGTCATCGAAACACTGGCCGGCAGGCAGGGCATCGGCAAGATGGCGAAACAAGGTCGGCGACAGCGCCATTTCGGTAATTCCACGCGCCTTGATCTGCCTTGCCAGCGCCGTGCGACCGAATATTCGCGGCGGCAGCACCTCCATGGCGGCTCCGCTCATCAGCCCGATGAGCAACGTCAACAGGCCGGCAATGACGGACGGCGGATAGAACAGCGCGCTGTGGTCCTTACTGGACATGTCGGTGAAACCGACCGATTCCATCGCGTCATGCAGCAGGCCACGGTGGTTTTGGAACACGCCCTTCGGCATGCCGGTCGACCCGGAGGTATAAAGCACATAGGCGATATCGTCGGGTCCAGGCCGGGTAGAAGGTGGCGTGACCGGGCCCGGGAAGTCGGCAGCACTGATGCGGTCCAAATCGATGACCGCGAGCCCAGGCGGGAACAGCGCGCGCACCTTCTCATTGAGCTCCGAGGTAGCAATGAGCAGCGTGACCCCGGAATGCGTGGCTATCCGGCCATTGCGTTCGGCCGGATGATCAGCATCCAGCGGCACACAGATGCGCCCGGCGGCCAGCACGCCGAGGATCGCGGCTGGGAAGCGGGCCTCATGACCGAGCAATATGCCGACCGGCCCGGGCTCTACATCGATCGCGCAAATGGCGGCGGCGATCCGGTGGGACAGCGATTGGAGCTGCGCGTAAGTCAGGCTTTGCAGCTGATCGCGTAATGCCAGCCGGTCCGGATATACCCGCGCCACCGCGTCAAATCGATCGATGATCGAGCCATGCTGCGACCAGTCCGAGAGCGCCGCGGCCTCCTCCGACGCGTCGAATTCAACGCGCTTGGGAACTCGGCTGACGAGTGCCGCGTCGGCCCAGTCGGCGACGACATCGGCGAACTGACAGGCGACCTGATCGTCGGCGGGATCATCGCGCGCATTCACCGGCATCACCTCGAGGGCGAGACAATTCTCGGCGGTCAGTCGCTGCAGCGCACGGCGGTAAATTCTGCGAAAGAAGTCCAGCCCGTCCCGGTCCTTCGAGAACACGATCAGACAGCGTCCCGCGCGCTCGGTCAGAAGACCGGAGAGCTTCTGATCGAAGTCGACCGGCACGATCACGTCCTTGTTAAACGATCATTGCTCCGCCAGCCACCGGCCCGCGGAACGGGAGCCGAGTTTGCGCAAAATCGACTTGAGCAGCTTCGACTCCCCCGACAGCAACCGACGCCAATGCGCCCTGTTGAACAGGCGCAGCGGCAGGCGATCGAAGAACGTCAGCCGGGCCAGCAAGGTGCTGAGGTTGGGATTGGTCAGAATCAGGCCAATGACGCGCCGATCCGCCAGCGCGGTGTTGAAGCTGACATTCGCTTCGGCGCAATCACCCATCAGCACGACCTGGGTGACGTGCCGGCGCGCCAGCATTTCCTCGATGGCCCGAGTGCAGGCCGCGACGCCGGATTCGTCGTAGAACTGTAACCGGCGCTGCATCTCACCGTAGTTCCGGAACAGCTGGATCTGCATCACGACCAGACCCAGCGCAGCCAGGCGCCGGGCGATGCGGCTCTCGAGTCGCCCCAAACCGAATATGATGACCCCGGTCTGAGAGCGCGGGCGCGACGGATCGGTGATGTAGGCCAGGTATGCGCCGCCGGGCCCGAATTCGAATACGCCTGCGGCCGTCGCGGTGTCGTTCAACCCTTGCCCCCTTCCCTGGCACTGTAGCCGTGAGCCGTCCGCACGAGAATCTCAAGCGCCCCGAGCGTGCCGAGATCGCGCAGCGCCGACTCCTCCCTGGATCAATCTAGCACAGGCTTCGACTCGTCGAAGTTCCGCCGCGCTGGCGGCGACGCGCAGACCCTCCACCTCCCCGGGTTCTTTACTTAATCAGGCGGATCGCACAGTGGACTGCCTAACCCTGCACCCGCAGAAATTCTTTTGATGCCCGCTCGTCATTACTGCATCACTCCTTTGCTCTGCCGCGTCATTGTGGTAACTCCACCCACATATGGAAGGCACCGGTAAACGCCTCGTGGTCGTCGCGGTCCTGATCGTGCTGGCGGTCGCGGCCGGATTGCTGCACTTGTTCAGGTATCGGCTCTTTATGGCCGCGGCCCTGATGATCAACTACGCCCGTTCTTCCGTCGCACCGCCAGGCAGCTTGACGCTCGAAGCAGCGCCCGTAACGCCGGATGTCGGGTTCGAGGTACCCGTTGCCACGGCCGAAGTACCCATGCCTCCTGATACCGCGCTCGACTGGCCCAGCTACAACCGTACGCTGACGTCGGCGCGTTACTCACCGCTCGATCAGGTCAACCGCGATAACGTCGGCAGGCTCAAGGTGCTGTGCACCTATGACACAGGGGAGACAGGGCGATTCACCACCGGCCCCATCGTCGTCAAGGACGCGATAGTCGGCACGACCGACGATGATATTTTCTCGATCGATGCGGCCACCTGTCGCCAGCGCTGGCGGACGCACGAGCATTACTCGCACGTCGCAGGCAACGGCAATCGCGGGGCGGCCTACCTCGATGGCCGCCTCTATCGCGGCAGTCCGGACGGCCGAGTGCTCGCCTACGATTTCAAGAGCGGTACGCGGCTGTGGCAGACGAGGATCGCGAACCCAGAGCTCAACGAGTCGGCGCCGGCTGCTCCCATTGCCTGGAACGGCCTGGTCTTCATGGGCAACGCGGGTGGAGATATCAAGGGCGTCAAAGGACGCATCTACGCGCTCGATGCCACCACTGGCAAGATCGTCTGGGAATTCTATCTGGTACCCAAACAGCCCGGCGATCCCACGCGCGGACCGCAGGCGCCCAGCCCACTCGACACATCGACTTGGGCGAATCAGGCGGATACCCCGATTACCGGCGGTGCGACTTGGACCTCGTATACATTGGACCCGGCAAGAGCAGAGTTATATGTCCCCAGCGGCAATCCGGGACCCGATTTCGCAACCGGCCCGCGCCAAGGCGCAAATCTTTATTCCGGCTCGGTGGTGGTGCTGGATGCGAAGACGGGAGCCTACAAGCGCCACTTCAAACTGCTGTCCGAGGACTGGCACGACTGGGATGTCTCCAATACTCCGATCCTGATCGAGACACGGACTAGCAAGCACCTACTGTCGGTCGCGCCGAAGGACGGCTACCTCTACGGCTTTGATCTCGACTCCAATGCGCTGCGCTATCGCACGCCGGTCACGAGGATCGAAAATGCCGATGCGACCTTTTCGACCGATAAGGCGGTCCACTTCTGCCCGGGTTCAGGGGGCGGGGCTGAATGGAATAGCCCGGCCTTCGATCCGCAGACCAATCTGATTGTGACCGGGGAGGTCGACTGGTGTACCACCGTGACACTGCAGAGCGATGCAGGGATTCGGGCGGTGCCCCTCGGACAGATGTGGCCGGGAATGGCGACGAGTAACCCCTACAACATTTTGGGCGTAATGGACTCCTATCGACACTGGGCAGGCTGGGTCTACGCAACCGACGCCGACACCGGTACCTGGAAGTGGCGGTCGAAGTCCAACTACCCGATCTTGAGCGGCATGACCCCGACCGCCGGTGGTGTCGTCTTCTTTGGCGACATGGGCGGCAACTTCTACGCACTGGAGGCCGCCACGGGACGGCGACTGTGGGGCAAGAATCTCGGTGGCGCCATTGGCGGCGGAGTAGTCACGTATTCCGCTGGCGGTACGCAGCGGGTGGCTGTCGCCGCGGGTTATACCTCCGTTCTCTGGCCGACCAGACCTGCGACCGGAAAAATCGTGATTCTCGGGCTTCCCGGTACCTGACGGGTACATCGGTGGCCTCATTCGTCCTGAGTGTGACGGATCTCTTCAATAGGAGCTGACGGCATGTCTCCCCCCAAGACCCTCTTTATTACAGGCGTCAACAGCGGACTTGGACGCGCGCTGGCCAAGCAGGCCTTAGCCAGCGGCCACCGTGTGGTTGGAACCGTGCGCAGCAGCGACGCAAAGCGGGATTTCGAGGCGCTAGAACCCGCGAAGGCCTTTGGTCGCGTACTGGATGTGACGCAATTCGATGCGATCGATGGCGCCGTGGCCGACGCCGAAGCCACGATCGGTCCGATCGACGTGCTGGTGAACAATGCCGGCTATGGGCACGAAGGCGTGATGGAGGAGTCGCCGCTGGCGGAAATGCGCCACCAATTCGACGTCAACGTGTTCGGCGCCGTCGCCCTGATGAAAGCGGTGCTTCCTCATATGCGCAAGCGCCGACACGGCCACATTCTTAACATCACCTCGATGGGGGGCTATATCACCATGCCCGGTCTGGCCTACTACTGCGGCAGCAAGTTCGCGCTGGAAGGGATCTCCGAAGCGGTCGGAAAGGAGATGAAGCCGTTCGGAGTGTTCGTGACGGCCGTGGCACCCGGAGCATTCCGGACCGATTGGGCCGGGCGTTCGATGGTGCGCACGCCGCGGACCATCAGCGACTACGACGCGCTCTTTGATCCTATTCGCAAGGGTCGCGAGGACAGGAACGGCAAACAGCTGGGCGATCCGGCGAAGGCCGCACAGGCCATGCTGACCATCATTGACAGTCCCTCCCCGCCTGCGCGGGTGCTGCTGGGTAGCGATGCCCTGCGCCTGGTCCGGGAAAAGCTCACAGCAACGGCCGACGAGATTGCCCGGTGGCAGGCACTGACCCGATCGACCGACGGCTGAGTTCTGTGGGTCGCGCACGGATGATCCGGTTCACGTAATCAAATTAAGTAAAACTAGGAGGTCCGAGCACGCAAGAGTTCCTCGCCTCGTGACGATGGAAAGCTTCACGGGCCGCCCCCCAATCACGCTGCGTCTATCGATGTCCGTACCTCGGTACGTGCCGAGTCCTTAGGCCCCAGCCGGGTCACGCAGCTTTGTGCAGTCCCGTGATCCGCGTCGCGGACAGCGCGGCCGACGCTGCTAGGGTATCTATTCGTTGACGGTCCGGATCGAGCCGCGGAAGGGAGATTGTTCGCATGATGACCGGTCTCGTATTAGCAGTGCTGCTGGTGCTGGCCATTGGCTATTTTGTCGGCCTCTATAACGGCCTGGTCAGGGTACGCGCGGACGTCAAGCTTGCCTGGTCCAATATCGATGTGTTGCTGGTTCAGCGACACGACGAGTTGCCGAAACTGGTGGAAACCTGCAAGCAGTACCTGCAGTACGAACAACATACCCTCGAGCGAGTCATGGAAGCGCGCTCGGCGGTGGCGAGCGCCCGCGCCAGCGGTAGCGTCGCGGCGGTCGGCGCTGCCGAGTCCGGCATGCGCAGCGGACTGGCGGGCCTGTTCGCTGTAGCCGAACGCTATCCGAACCTGAAAGCCGACGAAGCGTTTCGGCACCTGCAACAGCGCATTACCGGGCTCGAACAGGCGATCGCGGATCGGCGCGAGATCTATAACGAGGCCGTCAATATCAACAATGTGCGTGTCGTGACATTCCCGGACTCCTTGATCGCGACGCGATATGGATTCAATGAATCGCAGCTGCTGAAGTTTGAAGCGGCCCAGAAGGCCGACGTCGACTTGAAGGCGCAATTCGCCGCCGGCTAAAACTTAGCCCGCGGGGTTTCCTCGTGCACACCGCCCCATTTTTCTTCTACGTGCTGCTGGCTGGCGGCGCCGGCACGCTACTCGGCCTATACACGTTCTTCCGGCGATGGCGCGAACAGCGCCTGATCGAGGACACGCCGCAAGCGCGCGTCCGCTCGGCGCCGCAAGGATACGTAAAGCTCAGCGGCCACGCCCGCTCCGCCGACGGCAAGCCGCTGCATGCCCCGCTCACCGGGCGTAGCTGTGTGTGGTGGACTTACCGAGTCGAGCGGCGCGAACGCGACGGACTATTTGCAAATTCCTGGAGCTGCACCGATTCCGATACCAGCGAGCGACCGTTCTTACTCGCCGATGAGGACCAATACTGCCTGGTCGACCCACAAGGCGCCGAGGTCGAACCAAACGAGCGACGCCGGTGGCCCGGCAGTCGCTATAAATTCGACCAAAATTGCCGCTACATGGAAGCGATCCTGGCCGAGGACACGCCGCTCTGCATCTTGGGCGAATTGCGCGCCAACCACGGTTCGGTGACCAATACTATCGACGAAGAGGCGGCCGCGCTCCTGAGCCAATGGAAGCAGGACCAGCCGGCACTGCTTAAGCGCTTTGACGCAAATCATGATGGCCACATAGATGCAGCCGAGTGGGAGGTCGCCCGGGCCGCCGCCGTCGCCCAAGCGCAGCACAATAAAGTGCACGAGCCGCCGGGGGTACGGGTCAACGTCCTCGCCAAACCGGGCGGCAGCCAGCCGTTTGTCATTGCCGAGTGCTCGGTGGGTCAACTGGCCCACCTCGAGCAATGGCGCGCCAGGGCGGGTCTGGCGCTCACGCTGCTGTCACTGGTGGCCATCGGGTATGCGCTTGCACACATACGCGCCGAGGATGCGTCGGCCGCCGCTCAAGCAGTAGTGACCGAGCGCTGACGAGCTGTCAAAGCCCTGCGCGGCCGCGGCAATGCGGTAGCGGCGCAGCAATCAACGCGCTAAGAAAGCTAAGATGGGGCGACGTCTTGCGCTACCCCTTGAGACCGTCGCGCCCGCTCTTCCGGTATTCAGGCATGCTGCTCAACCCGAATGCGTCCGTAGAGATCCTGCAGCTGCCGGACGGCCGAGTCTGTCTGATCGTCGATGAGATGCTTCTCGAGCCAGACAGTCTCGTACAGTTCGCGGCCACCCGGCGCGACGCCTTTCGTGCGGGTCTCCATTGGCAACTTCCGGGACCGCCCGGCTATTTCAGTGGGATATATCTATACCCCCCAGTACAAAATCGAGCAGTTCACGAGTACCGGGCGCTTGATGCTCGAGCCGGAAGAATTGTTTAGAGAGGCCAGCTGGTTCTCTGTGCTCGTGGGGCAAAATCACATGCCACGCGATTACAGCCCGCTGCTGGACGCGGAATCAACGAGCACCAACGCCCAGGCTTTGTCGGAGCAGCGAAGAGTATTGGCGTCCGCGGTTGCGGCAATTCCAATGCATGCCGATATTCTCAAACGAATCGTCAACGCGAAGGTCGCCAAGGCGCGTGATGTCGCCATCGATGAGCGCTGCGGATTAGCCGCGCGCTCGGTAGTTTTCGCTGCGCTCTCCACGCGGCTCTGTTTTTAAGCTCAAGCGAGCATTCAGCGCCGCATCATCCGATCACGCTGGCCAGCGGCTGATACGACGCGCGTTTCCTTTGACCGCTCACCGCGCGTCATTCTTCCGATCAGCAGTGATTCATCACGCGCGCGCGTTGTCGCGTGCGTTGCATAGATCGTTATTTGCCGTTGATCTTCACTTGAAGCGCGCTCGCTCGTTTTAGCGCGCAAAGGCCTATTTCCTCGTCGCCATCCAGCGACGTGTGCAGCTGCGGACACTTTGAGCACAGCTTCTCCAGGGTGTGTACTGGCCTCGCACTGTAAGGGCAAACCCGTCGTAAGGCGGGGACGCAAAGCCTCCGGT
>DASXDL010000027.1:0-29209 GCA_036490715.1 Steroidobacteraceae bacterium
CGCAGCCGATTCACTGGCAGAAACTTTTCAGTCACGGCGATGACCCCGATCGACAGCGCGTACTCGATACCGTCAGCGGCGCGTTCGAATCCGGGATGGGGTTCGAACTCGAGTACGACGTGCGCATCGACCGGCACCACAAGCGACGTCTGCGACTGACCGGACATCCGACCAACGGTGCGCCGGGTTCGCCGCCACGGCGTGTGGACCTGGTGATCCAGGATGTCACCCCGGTCGAGTCGCGGACCACCGCCGACGCCGCCAACCGGCTGCTGGACACCACCCTCGGCCTGCGCCACGGCGATCGCGTATTGCAGTCGCTGATGCGCATCGGCCAGGACTACAAGAAGGGCACCATCCTGCTGCTGCGTCTGCAGGGTCTGGCGGATTTCTACCGCCAGCACGGCTACGAGACCGGCGGCGTGCTGCTGCGGACCTTTGCCGAGTCGATCGAAGCCAGCCTGCGCGACGTGCCCGGCGTGGTGCGCATCAATCCCAACAAGAACCAGGTGCTGGCGCGTCTGGCCGGCGGTGAGTTCGTCGTGCCGATTCCCGACATGACCGATGACCAGAGCATGGTCGGGCCGTTGAGTCGGCTGCTCGAGGGCACACGCAAGGCCATCAGCACCGATGAGCGCCTGAAGCTGATCAACACCCGCCTCGGCATGGCGACCTGGCCCAAGGATGGCTCCAGCCCCGATGTGATCCTGAAGGCGGCCAGCCTGGCGTGCGATTACTTTTCGATGGGCGAATGTGACGGTCCCGGCACGCTGATGGCGGCGGTGGTGCGGGCGCGTGAGCAGGCCCGCCTCGAATACGAGCTGCACCGTGCGGTCGAGCGCGGCCAGCTGCAGCTGCACTATCAGCCGAAGCTGTCGCTGCCCGACGGGCGCTTGGTCGGGTTCGAGGCGCTGCTGCGCTGGCAGCACCAGAAGGGCATGTTCGTTCCGCCGGCGATATTCATTCCGATCGCCGAGCGCACCGGCTTGATCGCGACCCTGGGCGACTGGGTGATCGAGAACGCGGCCGAACAGATCGCCAAGTGGCGCTCCGAGGGTTTGGGTCAGGTGCAGCTGGCGGTCAATGTCTCGCCGCAGCAGATGGTCACCGGCGATGTGGTGGCGAGCATTCGCGGCGCCTGCACGCGCCACATCATCGAGCCGCTGTTCATGCAGGTGGAGCTGACCGAGAGCTGCCTGATCGATGACGCGGAGTCCGCCATGAAGCTGCTGGCGGAGATCCGCCGCCTCGGCTGCCAGATCGCACTGGATGACTTCGGCACCGGCTTCTCTTCTTTATCTTATCTGCGGCGCCTGCCGCTCGACATTCTCAAGATCGATCGCAGCTTCATCACGGCCATCGGCGAGGAACGCGGCGATGCCAACCTGGCGTTCAACATCCTTGGCATCGGCCGTTCGCTCGGCCTCAAGGTGATCGCCGAGGGCGTGGCGTCGGCGCCGCAGTGGGACGCATTGTGCCGCTGGAAGTGCACCGAAGCGCAGGGATATCTGATCAGTCAGCCGGTCAACGCCTCCCAGGCCGGCCTGATGTGGCAGCATGGACGCTGGGACGCAGCCGCACATAAGCTGCGCCTGCCCGGGGCAGCCGCGACGCAGACGGCCGCCTGAAGGCCGCTATGCTCGCGCGCCGCGCGAGCACCCGATCCGCGCTGGTCCAGCTTGCTACAGGAGGCATTGCCTTGCGTTACAGGAAATTCGGTAATACCGGTCTATTCGTTTCCGAACTTTGTCTGGGCACGATGACCTTCGGTGGCGAAGGCGGCATCTGGGCCCAGATCGGCAACCTGAAGCAGACCGATGCCGACGCTCTGGTCGGCCGCGCGCTCGATGCCGGAATCAATTTCATCGACACCGCCGATGTTTACGCCGACGGCGAGGCCGAGACCATCACCGGCCAGGCGCTGAAGAATCTGAAGGTGCCGCGCGAAAACGTCATCATCGCCACCAAGGTATTTGGCGAGACCGGTACCAAGGCGCCCAATTCGCGCGGCATGTCGCGCTTTCACATCATGGAAGGGGTCAAGGCGAGCCTCAAGCGGCTGCAGCTCGATCACATCGATCTGTACCAGATTCACGGCTTCGATCCGGTGACGCCGATCGAGGAGGCAGTGCACGCCTTCGACCGGCTGGTGCAGGACGGACTGGTGCGCTATGCCGGCGTATCGAACTGGGCCGCCTGGCAGATCATGAAGGCGCTGGGCATCGCCGAGCGGCTCGGACTGGCCCGGTTCGAGTCGCTGCAGGCGTACTACACCATCGCCGGCCGCGACCTGGAACGGGAGCTGGTACCGCTGCTGCTGAGTGAGCGGGTTGGATTGCTGGTGTGGAGTCCGCTGGCAGGCGGGCTGCTGAGCGGCAAATATGGCCGTGATCAGAAGGCCGCAGCCGGCAGCCGCCGTGTCACGTTCGATTTTCCGCCGGTGAACATGGAGCGCGCCTACGACTGCATCGACGTGATGAGCAAGATCGCGCGATCGCGCGGCGTGTCGGTGGCACAGATAGCGATTGCGTGGCTATTGCATCAGCCGGTCGTGACCAGCGTGATCATCGGCGTCAAGCGCAGCGAGCAGCTCGACGACAACATCGCCGCCACCGCCATTCACCTGAGCAACGACGAGCTCGCCGAGCTCGACAAGGTCAGCCGGTTACCGGCCGAGTATCCCGGCTGGATGCTGGAGCGGATGGCCGATTACCGGCGCAAGCAGCTGGCCGGATGAGCGACGTTGAGAGCCCGGACACGCGCCACATGCGGCGCGCGCTCGAGCTGGCGCGCTCGGCGGCAGCCGCCGGCGAAGTGCCGGTTGGTGCGCTGCTGGTGCAGGACGAGGAAGTCATTGCGAGCGGCGCCAACCGGCCGATCGCGGCCTGTGATCCGACCGCGCACGCCGAGATCGAAGCCCTGCGCGCTGGCGCGCGCATCCGGTCCAGCTATCGACTCACCGATACGACACTGTACGTGACGCTCGAACCGTGCCTGATGTGCGCCGCGGCCCTGGTCCATGCGCGCGTGCGGCGGGTGGTATTCGGCGCATTCGATCCGCAGGCGGGCGCGGCCGGCAGCCTAGTGGATGGCTTCAAGCTGGCAGGTCTCAATCATCGCGTGGACGTGTTTGGCGGGGTGCTGGCCGAGGAGTGCGCGGCCCTGCTGCGCGAGTTCTTCCAGCGGCGGCGCAGCTGAACCCCGATCAGTTGCCGACGCTGTCCTCGGACGCGGCCGCCGGCGGCAGCGGCTCGCCGGCATGCAGCCGCGCGACCGCGGCGGTGCCGCTCCATTCGAGCACCGCCAGATACTGCCGTACCGACTCGACGAAGCGCGCTGGCTCCCAACCGCGCGCGTAGCCGCGCCTGGCGCGCGTGTAGTACTGCTCCTCCGCCAGCAGCGGCAGCTGGGTGCGCACATCGTTCCAGGAATCGGCATCCTTGCCGTGCAGCTGCGTCAGCACGCGCGCATCTTCTAAATGGCCGTAGCCGACGTTATAGGCCGCCAGTCCCATGAAGGTGCGGTCGGGCTGTCCGACGCGGCTCGGGACAGAGTCGATGACCTGCGCCAGGTACTTGGCCCCGCCCAGGATGTTCTGCCACTGGTCGGTCCGATTCTTGACCCCGACGGTCTCGGCAGTGTCGGACGTGAGCATCATGATGCCGCGCGCACCGTCAGCCGAGGCGGCGTTGGTTTGCCACTTCGACTCCTGGTAACCCACCGCGGCCAGCAGCCGCCAGTCGAGCCCGGTCGCCTGCGCGGCTTCCTCGAACATCGCCTGCAGTTGCGGCAGCCGTGTGGCGATGTCGCTCTGGAAGCGGTGCGCGTCGAGGTAATCGAACCCTTCCGACTCGGCGCGGGCACTGGCCGCGATCGCCGCGAACTGGCCCGAGGCGCGGGTAGCGACGAAGAAGCCGTTGGCCGCCTGCAGCAGGTCAAGTTCGCCGGGGCGCACCAGCCACTGCAGCGGCCGGGCGTGCGACAGCGTGAAGGCAATCACGGCATTCGGGTAGAGGTGGCGCGCGAACTCGAACTCGTTGGCGTCGACGATGGCGAAGTCGGCATCGCCGCTGGTCACGGCCTCGATCGGATCGCGCTGATCGGCCTTGAGCGCGATCCAGTTGAGGTCCGGCAGGTCGCACGCCTTGATTGCCCGCAGAGTATCGAGCTGCGGGCTGGCATCGCGTACCACAATGCTGCCCTGGCCCAGATCGCTCAGATCGTGCGCCAGCGGCTTACTGCGACTTTGCACCACCAGCTGCGCGATCGCGTCGTATTGCTGCGTCGGCAGGCCGGCCTGCAGCCAGGCGGCGTTCGTAGTGATCTGGCCCGCCGCCATGTCGGCGCGGCCGGCGATCAGCGCGGAGCGCATCGCGGCCTCATCGGGCATCGGCTCCATGATCAGGCGCACCTGTAACTGGCTGGCAAAGGCGCGCGCCAGACGATATTCAAAACCCTGCGGTCCCTGAGCACCGAGGTAATAGCTGGTCGGGGCATTTAGCGTCACTACGCGCAGCTCGCCGCTGGCGCGAATGCGCTGCAGGGCGCTCTGCGAATGCGAGCAGGCGGCCAGCAGCAGCCCCATTCCGGCGGGCGCCAGCAACCTGGCCCAGAGCTTGGGTCTCATTGAATACATCACTACGCTAGAATAGCAGCCAACCCCCGGAGAGGTACCGAAGCGGTCATAACGGCGCCGACTCGAAATCGGATGGTCGGGTTAAACCGGCACGTGGGTTCGAATCCCACCCTCTCCGCCAGTTTCCGCAATGCTTCACTGTCAGTGATGACTGACAGCGCGCACGAGCGACGCGCATCGTTCGCAGCAAGTTAATGTATTTTAATGTCGACTGCGCGCCACACTGCTTGCCCGGCCCGCCATGCTGCTGCGCGCTGTCAATGATGCGCGCATAATATTGTCATCCAGTTGCAGGGGACGCTCGCTCCGGCCGGTTCGCCCTGCCGGGTCTGGTCTCGTCGTCAGTTTCTGATCGGGTCAATCCATGTGGATCGTAAAACTTGCCCTGCGGCGACCGTACACGTTCATCGTGCTGGCGGTGCTGATCGTGTTGCTGGGCGTGTTCACGATCGTGCGCACGCCGACCGACATCTTTCCGTCGATCAATATTCCGGTGGTGAGCACCATCTGGGGCTACGTCGGTCTGCCGCCGGAGGACATGGCCAATCGGCTGGTTTCCAACGCCGAGCGCTATGCCCAGACCACGGTCAACGACGTCGAGCACACCGAGTCGCAGTCGTTGCCGGGTATCTCGGTGGTCAAGTACTTCTTCCAGCCGAACGTGAACGAGGACCTGTCGTACGCGCAAATTACCGGCGTTTCGCAGACGCTGCTGCGCTTGGCGCCGCCCGGCGCTACGCCGCCGTTCATCCTGGCGTACAACGCCTCCACCGTGCCGATCGTGCAGCTGGCGCTGACGAGTGAGACGCTGCCGGAGACGTCGCTGTTTGACCTGGGCAATGCGGTCATCCGCCCGGGGCTCGCGACCGTGCAGGGGGCGGCACTGCCGTACCCGTATGGCGGCAAGCAACGCGAAGTGGCGGTCGACATCGATCCGGCGGCGCTGCGCGCCAAGGGGCTGTCGGCCGCTGATGTCAGCAATGCGATCGGCAATCAGAACCTGATCATTCCGGCCGGCACTGAGAAGATCGGCAACATCGAATACAACATCAAGCTCAACTCCGCGCCACTCAGACCTGAAGAGCTCAACAACGCTCCGATCAAGAGCATCAATGGCACCGTGGTGTACGTGCGCGACGTGGCCAACGTGCACGATGGCTCCAGTCCGCAGACCAACCTGGTGCGCGTGGGCGGCCGGCACGCCGTGCTGATGTCGGTGCTCAAGACCGGCAGTGCGTCCACGCTCGACGTCATCAAGGGAATCAAGGCGCTGCTGCCCGGTATCCAGACGCAGCTGCCGCCGGACTTCAAAGTGACTCTAACCGGGGACCAGTCGTTGTTCGTGCGCGCCGCCGTGAACGGCGTGGTGCGCGAGGGCACCATCGCCGCCGCCCTCACCGGACTGATGATCTTGCTGTTTCTGAGTTCCTGGCGCAGCACGTTGATCATCACCATATCGATACCGCTGTCGGTACTGGCCTCGATCATCTGCCTGTCGGCGATCGGTGAGACCATCAACATCATGACCCTGGGCGGTTTGGCGCTGGCGGTGGGCATTTTGGTGGATGACGCCACGGTCGCAATCGAGAACATCAACTGGCATCTGGAACAGGGCAAGGACGTCGAACCGGCGATTCTGGACGGTGCGCATCAGATCGCGGTGCCGGCACTGGTGTCGACCTTGTGCATCTGCGTGGTTTTCGTGCCGATGTTCCTGCTGTCGGGCGTGTCGCGCTTCCTGTTCGTGCCACTGGCCGAGGCGGTGGTATTCGCGATGCTGGCCTCGTACGTGCTGTCGCGAACGCTGGTGCCGACGCTGGCGAAGTACTGGCTGCACAAGCACGTACCCGGACACGAAAAGGACCCACCGCGCAATTTATTCGAGCGTTTCCAGCGCGGATTTGAGCACCGCTTCGCCGCGTTTCGCGACGGCTACCATGAGCTGCTGGGCACGGCGCTGCAGCACAGCTCGGCCTTCACGCTGGTGTTCATGGGCGTAGGCGCGACCGCATTCCTGCTGCTGCCGTGGCTCGGACGCGACTTCTTCCCGACCGTCGATGCCGGCGACGTGCGTCTGCACCTGCGCGCGCCAAGCGGTACCCGCGTCGAGGAAACCGCGCGCCTGTGCGATGCAGTCGAGGAGCGGATCCGCCAGATCATCCCGGCACACGACCTTGACAGTCTGATCGATAATATTGGCGTGCCCTACAGCGGCATCAACCTGTCCTACAGCACCTCGGGGCCGGTCGGCACCGGCGACGCTGACATCATGATTGCGCTGCGTCAGGACCATAGCCGCCCGACCGCGGACTACGTGCGCTTGATGCGCGCGCAGCTGCGTGATGATTTCCCTGCCACCACGTTTGCGTTCCTGCCGTCGGATATCGTCAATCAGATTTTGAATTTCGGTCTGCCGGCGCCGCTGGACGTGCAGATCGTCGGCAACGACGTCGACGGCAACCGAAAGTTCGCCGACAAGCTGCTCGCCAGGCTCAAGCTGGTGCCGGGTGCCGCGGATATTCGCATCCAGCAGGCCTTCGACTACCCGCAGTTCAACGTGAATGTGGATCGCACCAACGCCTCACTGGTGGGCCTGACGCAGCAGCAGGTCGCCACCGACCTGCTGATATCGCTGTCGGGCAGTCAGCAGACCGCGCCGACTTTCTGGCTGGATCCGAAGAGCGGCATTCAGTACAACGTCACCACCCAGGCTCCGCAGTACCGCCTGGCGTCGCTGCAGGATCTGGCCAACACACCGATCAGCGCCGGCGGCAGCGGTCCGCCGCAGCTGCTGGCCAATCTGGCCACGATCCAACGCGGTGCCGGGCCGGCGGTCGTGAGTCACTACAACGGCCGCCCGGTGATCGACATCTACGGCTCGGTCGACGGCACCGATCTGGGCACGGTGGCTTCGGCCATCCGCAAGATCGTCAACGATTCACGCAAGGAGCTGCCGCACAGCAGTGAACTGATGGTGCGCGGGCAGATCGAAACCATGCGCACATCCTTCACCGGCCTGGCGTTCGGTATGATCGGCGCGGTGATTCTGATCTACCTGCTGATCGTGGTGAATTTCCAGAGCTGGCTCGATCCGCTGATCATCATCAGCGCGTTGCCCGCGGCGCTCGCTGGCATGGTGTGGATGCTGTTCGTCACGCACACGACCATCAGCGTGCCGGCCCTGATCGGCGCCATCATGTGCCTGGGCGTGGCCACCGCCAACAGCATCCTGATCGTGAGCTTCGCGCGCGAGCGCATGGATGCGGGAGCCACCGCGGCGGCTGCGGCGCTCGAGGCCGGATTCGTGCGCTTTCGGCCGGTGCTGATGACCGCGCTGGCGATGATCATCGGCATGCTGCCGATGTCACTGGGGCTGGGCCAGGGCGGCGAGCAGAACGCGCCGTTGGGTCGCGCCGTGATCGGCGGTCTGCTGTTCGCAACCTTCGCCACGCTGCTATTCGTGCCGGTGGTGTTCGATGTCATCCACAGCCGCTTCTCGCAGCCGGGAGCCAGCCATGAGTGACGCCCTTGCGGTCGCCACCTCGCACCGGCTCAAGCGCCTGGCACTATGCGTGCTAGTGGTGGCGATCATCGTTGCCGCCTGGGGCATCTTCACCCGCGTGCGCAGCCGCGACGCGCTGGCGCGCGATGCGCAGCTGGCGGCGGTGCCGGTGGTGCAGGTCACCAACCCCAAGCACAGTGATGCCGGCGACGAACTGGTGCTGCCGGGCAACGTCGAGGCCTACAGTGACGCCCCGATCTATGCGCGCACCAATGGTTACCTGAAGCGCTGGTACGCCGACATCGGTAAGCACGTCAAGGCCGGAGAGCTGCTGGCCGAGATAGAGACGCCGGAGGTGGACGCGCAATACCGGCAGGCCAAGGCGGATCTGGCCAGCGCCGAGGCCAATAATCGTCTGTCACAGACCACTTCTCATCGCTTCCAGGAGCTGCGCACCACCGGACTGGTGGCGCAGCAGGATGTCGACAATGCGGTCGGTGATGCCGACGCCAAGAAGGCGCAGCTGGAATCCGCGCAGCAGAACCTGCAGCGACTGGCGCAGATGGAAGGCTTCAATCGGATCACGGCACCGTTCGAAGGGGTCGTGACCGCGCGCCGCATCGATATCGGTTCGTTGGTGACCGAGGGCAGCGCCACCGGCCAGGAGCTGTTTCATCTGAGCGCGACCAGCCGCCTGCGCATCTATGTGCAGGTGCCGCAGGCCTATGCGAACTGGATCGAGCCGGGAATGGACGCGGATTTGACCGTGGTTGAACGCCCGGACGTGCGTCACCCGGTCAAGGTGGTGAGCACCGCGAAGGCGATCGATGCGACCACGCGCACGCTGCTGACCGAGCTGCAGGCCGACAACCCCAATGGCGAGCTGCTGCCGGGTGCGTATTCACAAATACATCTGCCGCTACCGCCGGGCCTGCAGGCGTGGCGTGTGCCGACCAATGCGCTGCTGTTTCGCGGCGACGGCCTGCACCTGGTCACGGTGGGCCCAGACGGCAAGGTCAGCCTCAAGGCGGTGACCGTCGGGCGCGATTACGGCAGCGAGATCGAGATCCTCAGCGGCATCGGCGCGCAGGACCAGGTGGTGCTCAATCCGCCCGATTCGATCCTGGCCGGCGAGACCGTCAAAATTCGACCGCCGGCTCCGGCGATCCAGGCACCGGCCAAAGAACCGTCGTAACGCTGGGGCGCGCCGCTAGGAGCGGGCGTGATCGCCGTTGTTCTGGCGAAAGGCCACCACAAAGGCGCGGGCGAATGCCTCGGCAAACAGATGCGGGAGTTTGCCGGCCGGCATCTCGGTGATGCTGCGAAAACGCGCCGCCAGGCCGGCAGCCTCGCCGCCATTGGTGGCCGCGCCGCCCGCACGGGCATCGATCTGCGCCAGTGCGCGCGGATCGAGCCGGGCGAGGAATTCGCCCAGCGCGGTATGCAGCGCGCGCACCATCGCCATGTCGTGTCGCCGAGTGCTTCCGAGCATGTCGCGCACCCACTGCACCGCGTCCAGATCGCGCCGATCGTGGCCGATCATCAGGCGCAGCAATAGATCGTCGACCGGCAGCCCGGTCAGGCCGATGTGCTGCGGGTCTTCCTTGCCCACTTCGACGTGCGTCTGATCGCGAATTTCGCGCTGCGCCAGCGCCATGCCCTTGAGTCCAAGCAGCGCCTCGCGCAGCAGCACACCCGCCAGCTGCAGCAGGCGGCCGGCGGCATCCACCGGCAGTTGCTTGACGTCGATACCGGCGCCGCGGCAGAACGCTTCGATGCCGGCGGCGTTGTCAGCCGAGCGATCCGGAATACGCGGCTCGCGCCGGCGCTCGGCCGGCGCGGATAGGTTTGGGGGCGCCGCGCGCTTGCCGCTGTCGAACGCCAGCAGGCCTGCGTCCTCGGACAGCGCGAGCGGCGACTGTCCAAAGGCGCCCACCGCGCCCAGGTGGTTGGCCGGCGCGGCGTCCGGATGCAGCAGGTCGCGCACGTTGAGTTCGACCCCGATGTCGCCGCGCGACACCAGGGAGTTGGTGGCGAGCGGGTCGGCATTGACCGGAAATACGCCACTGGCTTCCGGCGCCTCGTTGCGCTCGAGATCGATGCTGACCAGCACGCGGTACTCGCCCAGTCGCAGACGATCGCCGTCGCGCAGCGGGTAGGGGTTGCGCCGGCCAATCGCGACCGTGCCGTCGTTGACGTACACGCCGTTGGTGCTGGTATCGAGCAGGTAATAGGCGCCGTCGCGAAACTGCACGCGCGCGTGATGTGCCGACAGATAACGCTGCGGATCGGGCAGGACCCAGTCGTTGTCGGGCGCACGGCCGATGCCACCGCCGGCAACCCCGAATACGATGCTATTGCCGCGATCGGCCTGGCCGTTCTGGGCCTCGACAATGGTCAGCTTAAGCGCCATCGCAACACTCTAAACTCTATCTGGGTAAGCCATATAATAGGCTTGTGGCGCCGCTTGGGCATTTCCGCCTGCTGTAGAGGCTGCGCCCCCGATAACCCCACCATGGCATCGAATCATATCTTCAAGATCATATTTGTGAACCAGGGCAAGGTTTACGAGGTCTACGCCCGCAAAGTCAGCCACGGATCGTTGTTCGGATTCGTCGAGATCGAGGATCTGGTGTTCGGCGAGCGCTCCTCGGTGGTGGTCGATCCAGGCGAAGAGCGCATCAAGGGCGAATTTGCCGGCGTCAAGCGCAGCTACTTGCCGCTGCACTCGGTCATGCGTATCGATGAGGTGCGCAAGCAGGGCGTGAGCAAGATCGTGGCGCTGGAGGGTGGTAGCAACGTGGCGCAGTTTCCGGCGCAACTGCTGCCACCGTCGGCCATGGATCCGGGGCCGAAGAAGACTTGATGCTCAGACTGCCGGGGTCGTCAGCACTCTCCGCGTTCCGCCTTAGCCGATTGCTCGCGCGCCTGCAGGGGATCGAGCCGGCCATAACAGGCCTGCAGTCGCACTTCCTGTACTTCGTGGACAGCAGCCGCGCACTCGATCTACCCGAGCACGCGCGGCTTGAGCAGCTGCTCGATGATGGTGGCGAGCCCGCGGTGCCGATGCCGCAGGCGGTGCCGCTGCTGGTGGTGCCGCGCCCGGGAACCATTTCGCCCTGGTCGAGCAAGGCCACGGATATCGCCCACGTCTGCGGGCTGTCGGTGGTGCAGCGCATCGAGCGTGGCATCGTTTATCAATTACAGGCCGGACGGCCGCTCAGCGCGCAGCGGCGCGCGGCCGTGGGCGCGGTGTTGCACGATCGCATGACCGAGGCGGTGCTGGAGGAGGTTGACGCCGCGGCGCGCCTGTTTGCACACCACACGCCGCGCGCGCTTGCCATCGTAGCGCTCGGACGCGACGGCTCCGGACTGGTCGAAGCCAACCGGCGGCTGGGCCTGGCGCTGGCCGATGACGAGATCGACTACCTGCTGCAGACCTTCCGCCGCATCGGCCGCGATCCGACCGACGTCGAGCTGATGATGTTCGCCCAGGCCAACTCCGAGCATTGCCGCCACAAGATCTTCAACGCGCAATTCTCCATCGACGGTCGCGAGCGGGAGCGCTCGCTGTTCGCGATGATCCGCAACACCTACCAGCACGCCCCGGACGGCGTGCTGTCCGCCTACCGTGACAACGCCGCCGTCATCGAGGGGTTCCCCGGGACGCGCTGGTTTCCCGATCCGGCCAGCGGCATCTACTGCGGTCACGACGAACCGATCGACATACTGATGAAGGTCGAAACGCACAACCACCCGACGGCGATCTCGCCGTTTCCGGGCGCGGCCACCGGTTCGGGCGGGGAGATCCGCGACGAGGGTGCCACCGGCCGCGGGGCCAAGCCCAAAGCTGGTCTGGTGGGCTTCTCGGTGTCGCATCTGATGATTCCGGATTTCATCCAACCGTGGGAGCGAAGCATCGGCCGTCCCGCGCGCATCGCCTCGGCGCTCGACATCATGCTGGAAGGGCCGATCGGCGCGGCATCCTTCAACAATGAGTTCGGCCGCCCGAATATCGCCGGCTACTTCCGCACGCTTGAGACCACGCTGCCGGGCGAGGCGGCCGGCCGAGCACGCGGCTACCACAAGCCGATCATGCTCGCCGGTGGCCTGGGCAGTGTGCGCCGCTCGCAGGTGGACAAAGGCACCGTCTCGGTCGGCGCCAAGCTGGTCGTGCTCGGCGGGCCGGCCATGCTGATCGGGCTGGGCGGCGGGGCAGCCTCCTCGCTCGGCAGCGGCAGCTCCGCCGAGGAGCTCGACTTCGCCTCGGTGCAGCGCGGTAACGCCGAGCTGCAGCGCCGCGCGCAGCAAGTCATCGATGGCTGCTGGGAACTGGGGGCCGACAACCCGATCGAGCTCATTCATGACGTCGGTGCCGGAGGGCTGTCAAACGCGGTGCCCGAGGCGGTCGCCCACTCGAATCGCGGCGCGCGCATCGAGCTGCGCGCGATTCCCAACGCCGAACCCGGCATGTCGCCGCTGGAGATCTGGTGCAACGAGGCCCAGGAGCGCTACGTGCTGGCGCTGCGACCTGACGGACTGTCTGGCTTCAGTCAGCTGGCCGAACGCGAGCGCTGTCCATTCGCGGTCATCGGTGACATTACCGACGACGGCGTGCTGGTCGTGCATGACGAGCGCTTCGGCAATGATCCGGTGCACATGCCGATCGAGGCGCTGCTGGGCAAACCGCCGCGCATGCACCGCCAGGCGAGCACCGTGCCGGCACCGGCGCCAGAAAGCGATTTCGACGCGCTCGATCTGCGTGCGGCGCTGTACCGCGTGCTGTGCCTGCCGGCAGTGGCGGACAAGACTTTCCTGATCACCATCGGCGACCGCACGGTCGGCGGTCTGATCAGCCGTGATCAGCTGGTCGGACCGTGGCAGGTGCCAGTGGCCGACGTCGCGGTGACACTCGCAGACTTTCAGCACCATGCCGGTGAGGCGATGGCCATCGGTGAGCGCACGCCGGTGGCGCTGCTCGATGCCGCCGCGTCCGCCCGCATGGCCGTAGCCGAAGCGCTGACCAACATACTGGCGGCGGACGTCGGCGCTCTCGGCAACGTGCGACTGTCGGCCAACTGGATGGCCGCGGCTGGCGAGCCGGGCGAGGACGCCGCCCTGTACGCCGCGGTGCGCGCGGTCGGCGAGGAGCTGTGCCCGGCGCTGGGCATCGCTATACCGGTCGGCAAGGACTCGCTATCGATGAAGACCGTCTGGTCGCAGGACGGCGAGCGCCGCGCGGTGCTCGCGCCGGTGTCACTGATCGTGTCGGCGTTCGCGCCTGTGCCGGATGTGCGAGCCACCTGGACGCCGGTGTTGCAGCTCGACCGTGGTGCCTCGAGCCTGCTACTGATCGACCTGGCACGCGCACGCAATCGGCTCGGCATGAGCGCGCTGGCTCAGGTATTCGAGATTGGCGGCGGCGCGCCACCGGACCTGGACCAAGCCAGCACCCTGGCCGCACTGGCCGCGGCGCTGAGCGAGCTGCGGGCGCGCGACTTGGTGCTGGCCTACCACGATCGCTCCGATGGCGGCCTGCTGGTGACGCTGATCGAGATGATGTTTGCCGGTCACTGCGGCCTGGAAGTGTCGCTGCCGGAGGGCGCCGGCTCGCCCGTGGCGCAGCTGTTCTGCGAAGAGCCGGGAGTCGTGCTGCAGGTGCTGCAGTCACAGCGGCAGGCGGTGCTCGATTGCCTGGCCACGCACGCACTGGCCGATTGCACGCGCGTGATCGCGACGCCGACCGCGGAACTGCGATTGCGTGTCCGCTCCGACCGGATGCTGCTGGATGAGGCCTGGCGCGACCTGCGCCGCGCCTGGTCGCAGACCTCGTACCGGATGCGCCGCTTGCGCGATGAACCCGAGTGCGCCGAAGAAGAATTGGCGGCGCAGCTGGATGAGCACGATCCGGGGCTGTCGCAGCAGTTGACGTTCGATCCGCAGCACGACCCAGCCGGGCCTCTGATCGCGCGCGGCGCGCGGCCGCGTGTCGCGGTGCTGCGCGAGCAGGGCGTCAACGGCCAGATCGAGATGGCGGCGGTGCTCGATCGCGCCGGATTCGAGGCGCACGACGTTCACATGTCGGATCTGCTGGCGGGGCGGCGCTCACTCGCGGGCTTCTCCGGCCTGGTGGCTTGCGGCGGCTTTTCCTACGGCGACGTGCTCGGCGCCGGCGGCGGCTGGGCGCGCTCGATCCTGATGCATGAGCGCACGCGCGCTGAGTTTGCGCAGTTCTTCTGCCGGCCCGACACCTTTTCGCTCGGCGTCTGCAACGGCTGCCAGATGTTCGCGCTGCTGCGCGATCTGATTCCGGGGGCAACGCACTGGCCGCGGTTCCTGCGCAATCGCAGCGAGCAGTTCGAGGCGCGTTTCTGCCTGGCGCAGATCGCCGAATCACCCTCGGTGCTGCTTGCCGGCATGCACGGCTCGCGCCTGCCGGTGGCGGTGGCGCACGGCGAGGGGCGGCCGCAGTTCGCCGAAGGTGATCTACAGTATTGCCGAGACCACAAGCTGATTGCGTTTCGCTACGCGCACAACGATGGTACGCCCGCCTGCAGCTACCCGGCCAATCCGAACGGCGCGATCGACGCTATCGCCGCGCTGACCAGTGACGACGGGCGCGTGACCATCACCATGCCGCATCCGGAACGGGTGTATCGCAGCGTGCAGAACTCGTGGCATCCGCGCACCGCCGGCGAGGACAGCGGCTGGATGCGGCTGTTTCGTAACGCGCGGCTCTGGCTGGGTTGAGGCGCAGCCGGCGGCGCGCGAGCGATCAGCTCGCGACGCTGCTCTCGAGCGGCTTGGTATGCGCCTCGGCGGCGCGGGCATTGCGCCCGGCTTCATCGGAGAAGAAACGCCGTACCACCATCGCCTGCTGCAGCCGTCCCTTGCGAACGTACGACTGATACAGCAGATCCTTCATCACCTCGAGCAGCAATCCGGCCTGATCATCGTCCAGGGTCGGCATGCTGGGAGGCGGATCGGCGTCGGTGCCGAAGATCACGCGCTTGATCAGCGTGAAGCTCGCGGCGTCGATCTGCGCCATGTCGCGCACTTCGTTAAGTTCGTCATAGACGCGCAGCCGGCCGGCCTCGCCGCTGTCAGCGAACACCGCCTGCATGGTGCGCCGACACAGCGTGGCAAAGCCGTTGAAGGCGCCGTACGAGTAGCACAGCAGCGCCTCGCGAAATAGGGTCTCCACCTCCTCGGGCAGGTAGGTGAAGCTGAATTTCTCTTTCGGGCGCTCGATCTCGGTGTACTGCGACGATAATTCGATGCGTGCCGGCGCGTAGTTGCGCACGTTGAAGCGCAGGAAGATCGGGGCGTTGCAGGCATCGCAGCGAAAGACGATGCCGATCTGCTTGGGACGGCTGGCGCTCAGATCGGAGAAGCGCGGCACCGCCTGCGGCGTGACGTGCGAGAGCACCAGGCAGTGCGGGCAGGTCAGGGCGAGGCTGGTGGCTTGTTCCTGGTGCAGACGGTCGCTGGTATCGACGTAGACCGACATCGCTTTTTCCTGTTATGCGCAGCGCAAGTGTAGCCGAATGGCGACAGGGTGGCACGGCGCTGCGCCGGTGCTAGGCGGGGAGCCGATTGGGCCGGCGCCCAATGAACATAACGCGGTGACTCAGCCGCCGAGACGACGATATTTCAGGCGGTGCGGCTGCTCGGCGTCAACGCCGCGGCGGCGCTTCAGGTCAATGACGTACTCCTGGTAATTGCCTTCGAACCAGACCACCTCGGAATCGCCTTCGAACGCCAGGATGTGGGTGGCGATGCGATCCAGGAACCATCGATCGTGCGAGATCACCACCGCGCAGCCGGGAAAATTCAGCAGCGCCTCCTCCAGCGCGCGCAACGTCTCGATGTCCAGATCGTTGGTGGGCTCGTCCAGCAGCAGCACGTTGCCGCCGGCGCGCAGCACCTTGGCCAGATGTACCCGGTTGCGCTCGCCGCCCGACAGCTCGCCGATCAACTGCTGCTGTTGCGTGCCCTTGAAGTTGAAGCGACCGACGTAGCTGCGCGACGGGGTTTCGTAGTTGTCGATCTTGATGATGTCGAGGCCGCCGGAGATCTCGGCCCACACGCTCTTCTTGTCATCCAGTGCGTGGCGCGACTGATCCACGTAGGCCAGCTTCACCGTCGGGCTGACGCGAATATTGCCGGCGTCGGGCTTCTCATCGCCGGTGAGCATGCGAAACAGCGTGGTCTTGCCGGCACCGTTCGGTCCGATGATGCCGACGATGCCGCCACGCGGCAGCTGGAAGCTGAGCTTGTCGATCAGCAGGCGATCGCCGAAGCCCTTGCGCAATCCTTCGACCTCGATCACCTGCTCGCCGAGCCGCGGCCCTGGCGGGATGTAGATCTCGTTGGTCTCGTTGCGCTCCTGGTATTCCTTCGACGCCAGCTCCTCGTAGCGGGCCAGGCGCGCCTTGCTCTTGGCCTGGCGCGCCTTGGGGTTGGCGCGCACCCACTCGAGCTCGCGCTCCAGCGTCTTGCGCAGCGCCTCGCGCTCGCGCTCTTCCAGCGCCAGACGCTTCTCTTTCTGTTGCAGCCACGAGGAGTAGTTGCCTTCCCAGGGAATGCCGTGGCCCCGATCGAGCTCCAGGATCCACTTGGCGACGTTGTCGAGGAAGTAGCGATCGTGCGTGACTGCTACCACGGTGCTCGGATATTCCTCGAGGTAGCGCTCGAGCCAGGCGACCGACTCGGCATCCAGATGATTGGTCGGTTCATCCAGCAGCAGCATGTCCGGCTGCGACAGCAGCAGCCGGCACAGCGCCACGCGCCGCTTCTCGCCACCGGAGAGCTGCGCAATGTTCGCCTCCCACGGCGGCAGGCGCAGCGCGTCGGCTGCGATCTCCAGTTTACGTCCGAGTTCCCAGCCGCCGGCCGCATCGATCGCATCCTGCAGCTTGGCCTGCTCTTCCAGCAGCCGCGTCATCTGCTCATCGTCCATCGGCTCGGCAAACTGATCGCTGATCTGATTGAAACGCTCGACCAGCGCGAAGGTGCCGCCCAAGCCCTCCATGACGACGCTGCGCACGTCCTTGTCCGGGTCGAGCTGCGGTTCTTGCGGCAGGAAACCGACCTTGATGCCCGATTGCGGCCGTGCCTCGCCGTCGATGTTCTGATCGATGCCGGCCATGATTCGCAGCAGCGTGGATTTGCCCGAACCGTTGAGGCCGAGCACGCCGATCTTGGCGCCAGGAAAAAACGACAGGCTGATGTCACGCAGGATCACGCGCTTGGGAGGCACGATCTTGGACACCCGATTCATCGTGTAGATGTATTGCGCCATGGCAACCGATGCAGCACCGCTAGGGGGCGCGCATTATCAATGAACGCCCCGGTGTGCTGCTACTGCGGTGTGCTATCGTGCCGCGCTTGAACGCCACAGCTTCCGAGGTCGCAGTCGTGCTCGGTGAGCAACTGGCCCGGTACGGATTCCCGGACGGGCATCCGTTCGGCCCGGATCGGCACGGCGCGTTCTTGCGCGAGTTCGAGCAGCGCGGCCTGCACGAACGCGTCGAGCAGCTCGAGCCGCAGGACGCCGATCAGGCCGAGCTGCTGCTGTTTCATTCGCCCGACTATCTGCGTTTCGTCAAGGAACGCTCCCAGGCCGGCAGCGGCTGTCTGGATGCCGGCGATACGCCGGCGTTTCGCGGCGTGTACGAAGCCGCCGCGTGCGTGGTCGGCTCCAGCCTGGCCGCGACCGAGTGGATCCTGCAGGGTCCGCGCCGGCGGGCGTTCGTGCCGATCGGCGGACTGCATCATGCGGCGCGCGATCGAGCCGCCGGATTTTGTGTATTCAATGACTGCGGCGTGGTGATCGAGCACCTGCGCCGCCGCCATGGTTTCGAGCGCATCGGTTACGTCGACATCGACGCGCATCACGGCGATGGGGTCTACTACGCCTTCGATGAAGACCCGGCCGTGATTTTCGCCGACCTGCACGAGAGCGGTCACACGCTCTATCCGGGCACCGGCTCGGACGCCGAGATCGGCCGTGGTGCCGCCGCCGGCACCAAGCTGAACGTACCGCTGCCGGCCGGCGCCGGTGATACCCATTTCGACACAGTGTGGCCGGCGATGCTGGCACACATGGAGCGCTTTGAGCCGTCGTTCCTGATCCTGCAGTGCGGTGCCGACAGCATCGCTGGCGACCCGATCACGCACCTGCGACTGAGCAGCGCCTGTCACGCGCGCGCGGCCCGCGAGCTGTGCCTGCTGGCCGACCGTCTCGGCCATGGCCGGGTACTGGCACTGGGGGGCGGCGGCTACGATCGCGGCAATATCGCCCGGACCTGGTGCGGTGTGGTGGAGGCTCTGCTCGCCGCCTGAGGTTGGGTCCGTTCGGGTACAATCCGGCGCCTTTCCCCTCCATATTTGTGGTGTTTCACCGACAAAGGCGGCCGCGACATGTTTTCGAAAGCGCTCATCAAGGACGTTGACCCGGAGCTTCAGCGCGCGCTCGATGGCGAGCGAACGCGTCAGGAAGACCACATCGAGCTGATCGCGTCGGAGAACTACACCAGCCCGCGGGTATTGGAAGCGCAAGGCTCGGTACTGACCAACAAGTACGCCGAAGGCTATCCCGGCAAGCGCTACTACGGCGGCTGCGAATTCGTCGACATCGCCGAGCAGCTGGCGATCGATCGCGCCAAGAAGCTGTTCGGCGCCGACTACGTCAACGTGCAGCCGCATTCCGGGTCGCAGGCCAACGCGGCGGTGTACTTCGCGCTGCTGTCGCCCGGTGACGTGATCCTGGGCATGAGCCTGGATCATGGCGGCCATCTGACGCATGGCGCCAAGGTGAATTTTTCCGGCAAGCTGTTCCAGGCGCACCAGTACGGCGTGCGCCCGGACACCGGTCTGATCGACTACGAGCAAATCGAGACGCTGGCGCAGCAGCACCGCCCGAAAATGCTGGTCGCCGGATTCTCCGCCTATTCGCGCGTGATCGACTTTGCGCGGATGCGCGCGATCGCCGATAAGGTCGGGGCGCTGCTGTTCGTCGACATGGCGCACGTCGCCGGCCTGGTCGCCACCGGCGAGTATCCCAATCCGATTCCGCTGGCCGATGTGGTGACCACCACTACCCACAAGACGCTGCGCGGGCCGCGCGGCGGCATGATTCTGGCGCGCGCCAACGAGGCGATTGCCAAGAAGCTCAACTCGATGGTGTTCCCGGGAACCCAGGGCGGTCCGCTGATGCACGTGATCGCGGCCAAGGCGGTGGCGCTGCTCGAAGCGCTGCAGCCGGAGTTCAAGCAGTATCAGCGCCAGGTAGTCGCCAACGCGCGCGCTATGTGCGCGGTGCTGACTGCGCGCGGCTACGGCATCGTATCCGGCGGCACCGACAATCACCTGCTGCTGCTGAGCCTGGTCGGACGCGACATCACCGGCAAGGATGCCGACGCCGCACTCGGACGCGCCAACATCACCGTCAACAAGAACGCGGTACCGAACGATCCGCGTCCGCCCTCGATCGCCAGCGGCCTGCGGCTGGGTACGCCGGCCGCGACCACGCGCGGCTTCGGCGAGGCCGAGATCCGCACCGTCACCGGCTGGATCGCCGACATTCTTGACGCCGGCGGGGCCGACAGCGCCATCGAGCGCGTGCGGCCGCAGGTGGTCGAGCTGTGTCGCCGTTTCCCGGTATACGGTCGATGATTCGTGCTGCAGGCGGCCGATGCATTGTCCCTTTTGTGGCCACGTCGAGACCAAGGTCACCGACTCGCGCCTGACCGCGGACGGTGGTCAGATCCGTCGGCGCCGTGAGTGCCTGAGCTGCGCCGAGCGCTTCACCACCTTTGAGACCGCTGAGCTGCTGATGCCGCGCGTGATCAAGAGTGACGACAGTCGCGAGCCGTTCGACGAGCACAAGCTCAGCCAGGGCATGACCAAGTCGCTGGAGAAGCGCCCGGTGAGCGCCGAGGCCATCGAACAGGCGGTGAGCCGGATCTGTCACAAGCTGCGGGTGTTGGGCGAGCGCGAAGTACCGGCCCGCAGCATCGGCGAGCTGGTGATGGAGGAGCTGCGCCATCTGGATGAGGTCGGCTACGTGCGCTTCGCCTCGGTGTACCGCAGTTTTCAGGATGCCGAGGCATTTCGTGACGAGGTCGAGCGGCTGCGCCACCACCGCCGCCGGCGCGATGAGCGTCACGATACCGATCAGCTGTCGCTGCTGCCGGGTGAGTCAGGCTCCTCCAAGAACGTGAAATCGAAATGACCGCAGTGGCAAGCACCGGCACCGAGGCCGTGGCCGAGACCGATCGCGCGTTCATGCAGCGAGCGCTCGATCTGGCCGCACGCGGTCTGTACACCACCGACCCGAATCCGCGCGTCGGCTGCGTGCTGGTGCGCGATGGCGAGATCGTCGGCGAGGGCTGGCACGAGCGGGCTGGCGAAGCTCATGCCGAAGTCGTCGCGCTGCGGGCGGCGGGCGAACGTGCTCGCGGTGCCACTGCCTACGTGACGCTCGAGCCCTGCAATGGCAGCGGCCGCACGCCGCCCTGCGTACCGGCATTGGTTGCGGCGCACGTCAGCCGGGTGATATACGCCGCCGAGGATCCCAACCCGCGCATGCGCGGCGGGGCCGCGGCGCTGGGCGCCCGCGGCATCGACAGCGTCGGCGGACTTTTGGCGCACGAGGCCCGCGGCCTCAATCCCGGTTTCTTCAAGCGCATGACGCAGGGCCTGCCCTGGGTGCGGGTCAAACTGGGCGCGAGTCTGGACGGGCGCACGGCGCTGGCCAACGGCGCCAGCCGCTGGATCACCGGTCCGGCGGCGCGCAAGGACGCGCAGCGATATCGGGCGCGCAGCTCGGTGGTGCTCAGCGGCAGCGGCACGGTGCTGGCCGATGATCCGGCGCTCAACGTGCGGGTCGAAGGCGCCACCCGCCAGCCGCTGCGGGTGCTGCTCGACAGCGCGCTGCGCGTGCCGCCACAGGCGCGCATGTTCGATCGCGAAGGTGCGGCGCTGGTGTTCACCGCCAGCACCGATGGCGCGCGCCGCGGCGCGCTCGAGCGAGCCGGCGTGCGGGTGGAGACGGTGCTGCCGGCGCTCGGCGGCGGCTTGGCGCTCGAGCCGATCCTGCGGCGCCTGGCCGAACTCGAGGCCAACGAGGTCTGGGTCGAGGCCGGTGCGCGCCTGGCCGGCGCGCTGCTGCAGCAGCGGCTGGTGGACGAACTGATTGTGTATCTGGCGCCCAGTCTGATCGGACCAGGTGGACGGCCGCTGGCGGAGTTGCCACCGATCGCGCAGCTCGATCAGCGCCTGGGGCTGCAGTTCACCGAGTGTGTGGCGATTGGCCCGGATCTGCGCCTCACCGCCGTGCCGCTGCCGCCGGGCTAAACTGCGCATGTTCACCGGCATCGTGCAGGACATCGGCCAAGTGGCGGCGATCGAGCCGCGTGCGGGCGATCTGCGCCTGACGATCACCACCGAACGGCTCGACCTTGGGCGCAGCGCAATCGGCGACAGCATCGCGGTCGCCGGCGTGTGCCTGACCGCCATCGAGCTGCAGCCGCACGCTTTCAGCGCCGACGTGTCGCGCGAGACCTTGGCGCACACCACGATTGGGGACTGGCAGCCGGGGCGTCGCGTCAATCTGGAGCCGGCGCTGCGCGCCGGGGATGCGCTCGGCGGTCACCTGGTGGTCGGGCACGTGGACGGTGTGGCACAGATTCACGGGCGAATCGAGGTTGCGCGTTCCCAGTGCTTTCGTATCCAGGCGCCCGACGAACTGGCGCGCTATCTGGCGCGCAAGGGCTCGGTCGCCATCGACGGCGTCAGCCTCACCGTCAACGCGGTGTCGGGCAGCCAGATCGAGGTCAACCTGGTGCCGCATACGCTCGAGGTCACGACCCTGGCCGAGCTATCGGCCGGGGATCGCGTTAATCTGGAGGTGGATCTGATCGCGCGTTACACCGAGCGGCTGCTGGCCGCGGGGCGCCCATGAAGTTCGTCCGCGCCATACTCGATCGCATCGTGCTGCTGGCGGCCGTGCTGGCCGCCGGCTGCATTCCCAGCTTCATCGTGCAGTACCGCCAGCGCACCGGCGGCCGGCTCGACCAGGTACTGGCCGATCTGGCGCCATTCCAGGAAATCGCCAATCGATCACACAATGGCAGCCTGACCGATCTGATCCACTACCACCTGCAGAGCGGTGATGCGACCTTTCACCAGGAGGGCTCGGCGCTGCAGTCGATGGTGGACAGCGCCGCCCGGCTGCGCGCGATGCTGGCCGGCCTCGACACCGACCTGGTGCATCAATGCTCGTACCTGCTGGGGCACTATGACAGCGGCCTGGTCCGCGCTACCTGGGGCAGCTACCAGCCGGGCTTCACGCTCGACCTGCAGAGCGTGGTGTTCGCGCTCGCGCTCGGGGTGCTGGTCTGGGCGGTGTTTCTCGGACTGTGGCACGGCATCGCGGCGCTGGCGCGCCTCGGCGCTGACTCGGAGGGCGCGGAACCGAAACCTCGGCCGGTGCGACGCCGGATTGATCCGCGGCTGCACTGACGATGGTGCGCGCGACGGCGGCAACCGCGGGCGCTCTGATCGGCGCCGTGCTGATCGGCGCAGCACTGAACATTTCGACCGCTGAGCCGGCCACCGAGGGCAGCATGCTCGGCTTCAGCGCCATCGACGCGCTGCAGGAGCAACAGCTCGAGCAGCGCTTCGATGCGGCTCTGAGCCCGGCCGACATGCAGGCCTGGATGCGCAGCATGTCGAGCGCACCCAATCACGTCGGTTCGGTACACGATCACGCCAACGCCGAGCAGATCCTGCATCTGTTTCAAAGCTGGGGCTGGCAAGCCAGCATCGAGACCTTTGAGGTGCTGTATCCGACACCGCGGCACATCGCGCTGCGACTGCTGTCGCCGACCAAGTTCAGCGCCCGGCTGCATGAACCGGCGATCCCGGGCGACGCGACCCCGGCTGATGCCACCTATCCCGGCGGTGAGCGCGCGCTGCCACCGTACAACGTCTACGGCGCCGACGGCGATGTCAGCGGCCAACTGGTGTACGTCAATCACGGCATGCCAGAGGACTACGAGGAACTGGATCGTCGCGGCATCAGCGTCAAGGACAGAATCGTGATCGCACGCTATCGCGGCGGTTGGCGTGGCCTCAAACCCAAGCTCGCCTACGAACACGGCGCGGTCGGCTGCGTGATCTATTCGGATCCGCGCGATGACGGCTACTTTCCCGGCGATGTCTACCCGCAGGGGGGCTGGCGTCCGCCCGACGGCGTGCAGCGCGGCTCGGTGGAGGATATGCCGCTCTACCCGGGCGATCCGCTCACGCCCGGTGAGGGCGCCACGCGCGACGCGCACCGCCTCAGCCGCGAGGCGGCGCAGAGCCTTGCCAAAATCCCGGTGCTACCGGTGTCGTACGCCGACGCACGGCCGCTGCTGGCGGCGCTCGGCGGGCCGGTCGCACCGCCCAGCTGGCGCGGAGCCCTCGACATCACCTATCACATCGGTCCCGGCGCGGCGCGTGTGCGGCTGCAGGTGCAGTCGGACTGGCGCATGAAGCCCATCTATGACGTGATCGCCCGGATTGCCGGCAGCGAGCTGCCGGACGAATGGGTGCTGCGCGGCAATCATCACGACGCCTGGGTGTTCGGTGCCTGGGATCCGCTGTCCGGTCACAGTGCGATGCTGGCCGAAGCCAAGGCGCTGGGCCAGCTGCTGCAGAGCGGCTGGCGTCCGCGCCGCACGCTGGTGTATGCCAGCTGGGATGGCGAGGAGCCGGGCCTGCTCGGCTCAACCGAATGGGCCGAGAGCCATGCGCAGGAGCTGCGCGAGCACGCGGTGGCCTACCTTAACAGCGACGAGAACGAGCGCGGGTTTCTCGCCGTCGGCGGCAGCCATTCGCTGCAACGGCTGGTGACTGAAGTCAGTGCCGGCGTGCACGATCCGCAGACCGATGGCAGCGTGCAGGCGCGGCTGCGCGCGCACTTGCGGGTCGAGGCATTCCAGAATCCGAATGCCAGCGATCGAGCGCGGCGGCTGGCGCAGGCGGCCGCCGATGGTGCCGACCTGCCACTCGAGCCGCTGGGCTCGGGATCAGATTTCTCGGCGTTCCTGCAGCACCTCGGGATCGCCTCGCTCAACGTCCAGTACGTGGGCGAGGGCGAGCAGCAGGGCGTCTATCATTCGGCCTACGACACCTTTGATCATTACGCGAAATTCGGCGACCCGGGCTTCCAGTACGAGTTGGCGCAGGCCCAGACCGTCGGCCACCTGGCGCTGCGCCTGGCCGATGCCGATGCCCTGCCGCTGCAAGCGGGCGACCTGGCCGGCGAGGTCGAGAGCTATCTGCAGGAACTGCACAAACTGGCCAGCGACGAGGCCGAACACGCGCAGGCCCTGGCCGACCTGCGTCGCTCGCGCGCCTTCGAGCTGGCCAGTGATCCGCGCCACCCGCTCGGCCCACCGAGTCCCGAGGGCGAGGTGCCGATGCTGGATTTTGCGCCGCTGGATACCGCCGCGACACAGCTGCAGCACTGTGCTGAGGCTTACGACAGCGTCCTGGCCGAGGCCAGTGTGCCCGGCCTTAGCCTCGATGCCGCGCAGCGCGCCCAGCTCGATGTGCTGCTACAGGGCCTGGAGCAGACGCTTCTGATCGACGCCGGCTTGCCGCGCCGACCCTGGTACAAACACCTGATGTACGCCCCCGGGGCACTCACCGGGTATGAGGCCAAGACCGTCCCCGGGGTGCGCGAGGCCATCGAGAACCATCGATGGCAGGAGGCGCAGCAGTACATCGGCCTCACGGCGCAGGCGCTCGGGCGTTATTGCGAGCGGCTGGATAGCGCCAGCGCGCTGCTGCGCCAGTGAGCGCGCGCTCATGAAGCGTCACCACTTCGAGCGTCACTATTCCAGTCGCGCCGGCTGGCTGCGTGCCGCGGTGCTCGGCGCCAACGACGGCATCGTGTCGCTCTCGAGCCTGCTGGTGGGCGTGGCCGCGACCCACGTGTCGCGCAGTCAGGCGCTGATCGTCGGAGTTGCCGGACTGGTTGGCGGGGCCATGTCGATGGCCGCCGGGGAATTCGTCTCGGTGAGCTCGCAGGCCGACAGCGAACGCTCGGACCTGGAGCGCGAACGGCGCGAGCTGGCCGCGGACGAGCCAGCCGAACGAGCCGAGCTGGCCGGAATTTACCGGCAGCGCGGACTGGCGCCGCAGCTGGCCGAGCAGGTAGCCGTGCAGCTCATGCGCCACGACGCGCTGGGTGCGCACGCGCACGATGAGCTGGGCCTGTCGACGAGCTATCGGGCGCGGCCGCTGCAGGCGGCCCTGGCCTCGGCCGCCAGCTTCGGCGCTGGAGCGCTGCTGCCGTTGCTGCTGGTGGTCAGCACGCCGTCCACGATGCTGATTCCGGTCATTGCGATCAGCTCGCTGGTATTCCTGGCGGTGCTCGGGAGCCTCGCGGCGCGCGCCGGCGGGGCGCCGATTGGGCCCGCCGCGCTGCGCGTCACCTTCTGGGGCGCGCTGGCCATGGCGGTGACCGCCACGGTCGGCAGCCTATTCGGTTCGTTCGCGTGAACCCAAGCCGCATGGTAGCGTGTGAAGATGGCGAAACTAAGCGCAATTAACCCGCATGGCGAGGGTCCGCACGGCGCGGCCAGCGGCCTCAATGGCATCGACGAGATCCTGGCCGAGCTGCGCGCCGGCCGCATGGTCGTCATCATGGATGATGAGGACCGCGAGAACGAGGGCGACCTGGTCATGGCTGCCAGCTGCGTGCGCCCCGAGGACATTAACTTCATGGCGCGCTACGGGCGCGGCCTGATCTGCCTGACGCTCACCCGCGAGCGCTGCGCACAGCTTCGGCTGCCGCTGATGGTCAGCGACACCGATCACACGCTGCGTACCAATTTCACGCTGTCGATCGAAGCCGCCGAGGGCGTCACCACCGGTATCTCGGCACACGATCGTGCCCACACGGTGCGCACGGCAGTGCGTGCCGACGCCCGACCCGAGCAGCTGCGTCAGCCGGGGCACGTGTTTCCGATCATGGCTCAGCCCGGCGGCGTGCTCACGCGCGCCGGCCACACCGAAGCCGGCTGCGACCTGGCGCGCCTGGCCGGTTTCGAGCCCGCCGCCGCGATCGTCGAGATCATGAACGATGATGGCAGCATGGCGCGCCGTCCGGAGCTGCAGGCGTTCGCGCGCCAACACCGCCTCAAGATCGGCACTATCGCCGACTTGATCCGCTATCGGCTGCAGGCCGAGCGTTCGGTCGAGCGCATTGCCGAGCAGACCGTGAACACGGCGCACGGCGACTTCCGGCTCTATTGTTACGAAGACCACGTCAACCGCGACGTGCACCTGGCGCTGGTGCATGGTGATCTGACGGCTGAGGCGCCACTGGTGCGCGTACACGTCACCGACACGCTGCGCGATCTGGTCGGCGTGCGCGACGGCTCGCAGGCCTGGACGCTGTCGGCAGCGCTGGCGCGCATCGCGCGCTCGCGCTGCGGCGTGGTGGTGATCCTGCGGCAGCGCGAACCGGCGCGCGAACTGGCCGACGCGGTCAGCTCGCTGTCGCGGCGTGCGTCGGCCGAGCCGCCGGCGGCCCTGAGCGGCCGCGTGCTGCGCACCTATGGCGTGGGAGCACAGATCTTGCGCGATCTGGGCGTGCATCGCATGCGCGTGCTGTCGGCTCCCAAGCAGCTGCATGGCATCTCGGCCTTCGGCCTGGAGATCATCGAATACGTCGGCGAGAGCGCTTGAGCCTTCGCTATACTTGCAGGCCGCATGAGTACCGCGGCCAGCCAATCCACTAAGTCGGTCAGCTATTCGGCCGGCGATTTCGAATTCGCGATCGTCGCCGCACGCTACAACGAGGATATCGTCGAGGCGCTGGTGGACGCGGCGCGCGCCAACTGGCGCCGACACGGAGGCACCGACGCTGCGCTGCGGGTCGAGCACGTTCCCGGAGCCTTCGAGCTGCCGCTGGCCGCGCGCGCGCTGGCCTCGTTGGACCAATACGATGCGATCGTGGCGTTGGGATGCGTCATTCGCGGCGACACCGCGCACTTCGAGTACGTCTCCGGCGAATGCGCCCATGGCCTGCAGCGCGTGATGCTCGATACCGGCGTACCGGTCAGCTTCGGCGTGCTCACGGTCAATACCCGCGCGCAGGCGCTCGAGCGCGCGCGGCCCGATTCACTCAACAAGGGAGGCGAAGCGCTCGATACTGCGCTCGCAATGGCCAGCCTGCTGCGGCGGCTGAAGTGAAATCCCGCATCGAGCGCGGTTCCGGCGCCCGCAGCGTGGCGCGCAAGCTGGCCATGCAGGCGCTGTATCGCTGGCAGCTCAATAGCTGCGAATGGCAGGACCTGGTGCAGGAATTCGCGCGTGACCCGGACATGGTGCGCGCCGACGCCGAGTACTTTCAATCTCTGATCAGCGCAATTTGCGGCCAGCGGCTCGAACTGGATTCGGCATTGTCGCCGCTGCTGGATCGCAAGCCCGCCGAACTTGATCCAATCGAGCACGCGCTGTTGCTGATCGGCAGCTACGAGCTGCAACACCGTCCGGACGTGCCGTTCCGCGTGGTGATCAACGAGGCCGTCAGCCTCGCTCGGCGCTTCGGCGCCACCGACGGGCACAAATTCGTCAACGGCGTACTCGATCGCGGCTCGCGTCTGTGGCGGCCGCAGGAGCACTGAAGCGCTCGGAGACGAGCCAGCAGCCATGGCAGTGTCGGAAACATAGCTGATCGAGCGCTTCCTGCGCGACCTGAGCGCGCGCCGTGACGATACAGTGCTCGGCATCGGCGATGACGCGGCGCTGCTGCGGGTGCCGGCCGGCAGCGAGCTGGTGCTGACCACCGATGCGCTGGTCGAAGCCGTGCATTTCCTGCCCGGCGCCGCGCCACGTGCGCTCGGTCACCGCGCGCTGGCGGTGAATCTGAGCGACATCGCGGCCATGGGGGCTGAGCCGTGCTGGGCGCTGCTGTCACTGAACCTGCCGACGGTGGACGAAAGCTGGCTACGCGAATTCGCGGACGGGTTTGGCGCGCTGGCGCGCAGCCACACGGTGCAACTGGTCGGCGGCAACCTGAGCCGGGGAGCGTTGTCGATCAGCGTGACTCTGGCGGGCGCAGTGCCTTCGGGAAGCGCGCTGCGACGCGACGGCGCGCGGCCGGGCGAGGCGCTGTATCTGAGCGGCAGTGTCGGCGATGCCGCCTGCGGACTGAAGCTGCTGCGCGGGCAGGTGGCTGCCGCTGCCGACGATGGCGACTATCTGCAGGGGCGCTTCGAGTATCCCAGCCCGCGCACCACTCTGGGCTTGGGGCTGCGCGGGGTTGCCAGCGCCTGCATCGATGTCTCGGATGGGGTGTACCTGGACGCGTCGCGGCTGCTGCAGGCCTCCGGCTGCGCGGCGAGCCTCGCGATCGAGTCGCTGCCACTGTCCCCGGCGCTGCGCCGGGTGCTCGGCGAGCAGGCCTGGCGCGGCGCGCTCGGCGGCGGCGAGGATTACGAGCTGTGCTTTACGGCGCCGGTGGCTCAGGCCGGCACGATCAGCGCCCTGGCGACCCGCATCGGGGTGCCGGTGACGTGCGTGGGCAGCGTCGGCAGCGGCAGCGGCCTGACCCTTACCCGCGCCGGGTCGGTGATGCAGTTCTCGGCTTCGGGTTTCGATCACTTCGACCACTGAATTATCGGCGCCGGCGGCCCGCTGTGCGCCGCGCTCCCCGGTTCCGCGATCCGCATCACAGCCCCCACAGCCGCCCGACGCTTATTCTGCCGCTGTTCCTCCAGCGCTGTCGGGCCGATGAAATCCACCGCACCAAAAGCCACCAGCACCCTCAAGATCCCCGAGCGCATCGGCAAGTACCCCATCATCAACGAGGTCGGTCACGGCAGTACCGGCACCGTCTTTATGTCACATGACCCGTACTACGGGCGTGACGTCGCCATCAAGGTCTACAACATCGAGGCCGGCGGTGACGACGAGCGGGCGCGGGTGGCACGCAAGATGTTCCTGTCCGAGGCGCACATGGTCGGCATGCTGCACCACCCGAACATCCTGCCGATCTACGA
>DASXDL010000028.1:0-1653 GCA_036490715.1 Steroidobacteraceae bacterium
CGGCGTCACCGCCGGCGAGGCGGAGAATCCGGCCGTGGTGCTGCCGCGGGCGACCAACGGCATCATTTTTCGCATCCTGCTTTTCTATATCGGCGCGCTGGTCGTCATCATGGCGCTCGTGCCCTGGGATCAGCTGAGCCCCGACACCAGCCCATTCGTCTTCGTGTTCCAGAAGCTGGGCATCCCGGCCGCCGCGACCATCATCAACATCGTGGTCATCACCGCGGCAAGCTCGTCATGCAACAGCGGGATCTTCAGCACCGGCCGCATGCTCTACTCGCTGGCCCGTCGCGGCCAGGGGCCGCGAGCGTTCGCGACCCTGAGCAGCCGGAACGTGCCGGCCGCGGGCATTCACGTTTCGGCCGCGATCATGCTGATTGGAGTGTTCCTCAACTATGTGGTTCCCAAGCACGTCTTCATCTGGGTAACCAGCGTGTCGCTGATCGGAACGCTCTGGACCTGGGGCATCATCATGGTCGCGCACCTGGGCTACCGGCGCGCGGTGAGGGACGGGCGGGTGGCAGCCGCAAGCTTCCGCATGCCCGGGGCGCCGGTGGTGAACTGGGTGGTGGTCGCCTTCCTGCTCTTCGTGACCGCCATGCTCTGGCTGCAACCCGACACCCGGGTAGCGCTCTACGTGGCGCCCGTGTGGTTCGGCCTGCTGGCGGTGAGTTATTTCAGCTCGCGACCGCAGCCGGCGCAGGCGGCCTGATCAGCCGATCAGCGAACGCAGCCGGCTGGTTCGCGATCCGTCGGCGGTCTCTGCCACGCGCCGCAGCAGGGCTGCAGCATCCGCGGGCGGCACTGCGCGGCTGAACAGGAATCCCTGCGCTTCCTGACACTTGTTCTCCTGCAGGAACATCAGCTGCCTGAGGTTCTCCACGCCCTCGGCCGTGACCTCGATGGACAGGGACCTCGCCATCGCGATGATTGCCAGCACAATGGCACGGTCCTCCGCGCAATCGATGAGGTTCGTCACGAACGAGCGATCGATCTTGAGCCGGTCCACGGGGAGGTGGCGCAATCGCCCGAGACTCGAGTAACCGGTGCCGAAATCGTCGATCGCGAGCGAGACGCCGATCTTCTTGAGCAGAACGAAGGCTTGCTTCGCCCACTCGTCGTCCTTCATCAGGACCGACTCCGTGATCTCCAGCTCGAGAGCCGAGGGGTCGATGCCGCTTTCCTCGATGGTCGCTGCCACCAACTGCGGAAATTCCCTCGAGGCAAACTGCTGACTGGACACGTTGACGGCCAGACGGACGGCAGGCAGCCCCTGATCGCGCCAGTCCCTGGCCTGTGCACAGGCGGTACGCAACACCCAGGCGCCCAATTCGCCGATCAGCCCCGTTTCCTCTGCGATCGGGATGAACTCGGAGGGTGCCACCATGCCGAGCTCGGGATTCGTCCAGCGCAGCAGCGCCTCCAGGCCCGCGATGGTGCCGTTGTCCACGTCGAATAGCGGCTGATAGTGAAGGGAGAACTCGCCGCGTTGCAGCGCCCCGCGCATCTTTTCCTCGACCGCAAATCGTTGCCGTGCCGCCGTGGTCATTTGCGGATCGAAATAGGCATACGTGCCAGGGCCGCGGCGCTTGGCGAAATACATCGCCCAGTCGGCATTACGCAGCAGAGCATCGGCATTCGTCCCATCCGTCG
>DASXDL010000029.1:0-63970 GCA_036490715.1 Steroidobacteraceae bacterium
ACCGGAGGCTTTGCGTCCCCGCCTTACGACGGGTTTGCCCTTACAGTGCGAGGCCAGTACACACCCTGGAGAAGCTGTGCTCAAAGTGTCCGCAGCTGCACACGTCGCTGGATGGCGACGAGGAAATAGGCCTTTGCGCGCACGAGCACACGCTCGAACTAATGAGCGCGCGTTAAGTGAAGATCAACGGCAAATAACGATCCACGCAACGCACGCGACAACGCGCGCGCGTGATGAATCACTGCTGATCGGAAGAATGATGCGCGGTGAGCGCAGGAAGTAGAGTTCAGTGAAGCCAGCGGTTGCCGGCGCATCGTTAATGAGGCTTGCGATCGCTGGGCTTGTTCGCTGACTTAAGAATCAATCCCAGCAGCGCCTGCGCGCAGCGATCGCTGCGCTGTTTCGTCTGAGCTTAAAGACAGTGCCGTGGCCGCACCGAGCGCGAGAAATCGTGGGCGCGCGGCTAATCCGCGCCGGCGCTCCAACGCCGCATCAGCGGCAGCAGCGCGAGCAGTACTCCGGCGGTAATGGCGCCAAACCAGAAGATGAATAGGTACTGCCCCGGCATCGCTGCCAGGTTGTTCGGATCGAAACCGCCGGCAATGCGGCCAGCGAGCAGGTTGCCCACTGAAATGCTGACGAAGAACACGCCCAGGCTCTGGCTGACGAAGCGTGCCGGTACCAGCTTGCTGACGGCACTCAATCCAACCGGACTCAAGCTCAGCTCGCCCCAGGTATGCAGCAGGAAGGTGATGCTCAACCAACCCATCCCTACCCGATGGCCGCCCAGCACCAGGCTCGAGGCCAGCGCCATCACGGCAAATCCTGATGCCATCGCCAGCAAGCCGGCGACGAACTTCAGCGTCGTGGGTGGTTCGCGCCGGCGGCGGGCCAGTCCCAACCACAACCACGACAACAGCGGCCCGAACACCACGATGTAGATCGGGTTCAGTGACTGCAACCAGCTGGCCGGCACCTCCCAGCCCCACAGGTGGCGATCGGTATAGCGCTCCGCGAACAGGTTGAGCGAGGAGCCGGTCTGCTCATAGCCGGCCCAGAACAGCACCGAGGCGGCGAACAGCACGATCACCGCGTACACGCGCCGGCGTTCGACGCGCGTCAATCCGGCGCCCAGCAGCAGGTAGGCGAAGTACAGGACCATCATCGCAATCACGGCCGCGGTCGACAGATCGACCAACGACAGCGGATCGATCGGCACGATCCCGGCCCACACCAGCGCCACCAGCACCGCCAGCAAACCCGTGGCCAGTAGCAACCAGCGCGTGACGCTGCGGCTCACGGTTCCGCAGGGTTTGGCGCCGGCGCCGTCGAGCAGCCGGCGGCCGCCGACAAACTGCAATACCCCGAGGGTCATGCCGACCGCGGCCGTCATGAAACCCGCTGGCCAGCCGTAACGCTGCGCCAGCAGCCCGGCGACCAGCGGGCCCAAGGTGGCGCCGACGTTGACCCCGACGTAGTAGATCGTGAAGCCGACGTCGCGGCGCGCGCCGCCCTCCGGATAGAGCTGGGCAACGATCGCACCGGCGTTGGGCTTGAGCAGCCCGGTGCCGATCACGATCACGAACAGGCCGAAGAAAAAGCTGGCCGCGCTCGGCGCCAGCCCCAGGATCAGATGGCCGAGCGCGATGACTATGCCGCCGTACAGCACCGCGCGCTGACTGCCGCTTAAGCGATCGCCGATCCAGCCGCCGGGCAGACACGCCAGGTAGGTTCCGCCCACGTACAGTCCGTAGATCGCGGCCGCGCTGCGATCGGTCAGTCCGAGGCCGCCGTGCGCCACCTGGTCCACCAGGAACAGGATCAGCAGCGCGCGCATGCCGTAGAAGCTCAGGCGCTCCCACATCTCGGTCAGGAACACGACCGCCAGACCGGCCGGCTGGCCGAACAGCGTGCGCGCCGGCGCCTGATTCAAACGGATTCCTGCTCGCCTGCCTCGGAGGTGCTGCCGCTACTGCGGCTGAGCAGAGCGGCGAACAGCAGCCCGCCCTCGTACAGCAGGTACATCGGTACCGCCATCGCGGTCTGCGACAGCACGTCCGGCGGAGTCAGGATGGCCGCGATCACGAACACGATGATCAGCACGTAGCTACGCATCGAGCGCAGCTTCTGCAGCGTCACCAGGTTGGTGAGTACCAGCAGCACCACCGCCACCGGCGTCTCGAATGCGACCCCGAAGGCTACGAACAGCGTCAGCACGAACTTCAGATAATTGCTGATATCCGCCATCAGCATGACGTTGCGCGGCGTGGTGGCGATGAAGAACCGGAACACCAGCGGAAACACCACGAAATAGGAGAACGCGACCCCGAGATAGAACAGCACAATGGCCGAGGCCAGCAGCGGCACTGCAAAGCGCTTCTCGCGCCGGTACAGGCCCGGGGCGACGAACGCCCAGATCTGATAGAGCACGTAGGGCGCGGCGATCAGCAGCCCGGCGACAAACGCCAGCTTCAGTGGCGCGGTGAAGGTCGCGGTCACGGTGGTGGCGATCAACTTCTGCCCGGGCGGCAGCATCGCCACCAGCGGCGTCGACAGAAAATCGAAGATGGCGTTGGAGTAGTAGGCGCACGGCAGGAACGCGATCATTACCGCGATAAACGCCTTGAGCAGGCGCGAGCGCAGCTCGAGCAGATGCGAGATCAGCGTGCCTTCGGGCAGCGGATCATCCGGGTCGGTCATTGGGATCCGTCGCTGCCGGCGGCTCGCTCGGGCCGCCCGGCATTCCCGGCTTCGCCTCCGGCGCCGCGTCGCCGGCAGCGCGCAGGTTGGCGCTGCGTTGAATGGCGTCGGCCTCCTGCTCCAGTTGCTCGCGGAACTGACGCGCCATGGCACGCGCGCGGCCGATCCACCGGCCGACGGTGCGCGCCAGGCGCGGAAGCTTCTCCGGCCCGAGCACCACCAGCGCGATGACGAAGATCACCACGATCTCGGAGAAATCGACTCCGAACATGATCGCCCTTCAGGCGCGCGGAGCGGTCTTGTGCTCGCTGCCCTGCTCGGGCTTGCCGCTGGCGACCTCGGGAAACTCGGCGTCGTTGCCGGCCGGCGGGGCCGGGATCTGCTTGGCCGGCTCCTCGGTCTCGCCCTCGTTCATGGCCTTCTTGAAGCCGCGGAAGGCCGCGCCCAGATCGGAGCCCAGCGTCTTGATCTTCTTGCCGCCGAAGACCAGCAGCACGATCAGCAGTATCAGCAGCAGGTGTTTGGGGGCAAACAGGTCCATGAAGCGCTCCGGTCAGACCTTAGGGCCGTGCAGGCCAGAGCCCAATGATAGGTCATTTACCGTCGTACAACTAACTGGTGCTCAAGGAATTCCTGGCACTGCGTCACGCTTGCGGCAGCGCCACTCAGGCCGTTAACCAGAACGTCACTGGGCCGTCATTGACCAGCGACACCTGCATGTGGGCGCCGAAGCGACCGCAGGCGACGTCAAGCTCGCTGGCGCGCGCGCACGTCAGCAGATGATCGAACAGCAGCCGTGCCTCGGCCGGCTCGGCGGCGCCACTGAATCCCGGCCGGTTGCCGCCGCCGGTGTCGGCGGCGAGCGTGAATTGCGGCACCAGCAGCAGGCTGCCATGGCTCTGACGCAGGCTCAGATTCATGCGGCCCTCGGCATCGGCGAACAGCCGGTAGTCCAGCACCCGCTGCAGCAGCCGTTCGGCCCGCGGCCGATCATCACCTCGAACCACACCGATCAGGGCCAGCAGGCCCGGGCCGATGCTGCCGACCGTCAGCCCGTCGATCTGCACGGCGGCCGATGTGACGCGTTGAATCAGTGCGATCATGCTGTGGCAAAACCCGGCATCAGCCCGTAAACTTTGTGCCCGTCTCGGATTCTTTAAGTACGCCCGTCTAGGGCGATTATTCATCAAGTTGCGCCGGAGTCGGTATGCCGCTGTTGGGTCGTCGTGTCGTTGCCATCCTGATGATCACCACGGTCGCGGCCTGGGCCGCTCCGAGCTTCGCCGCCGGCGATCCGGCCCAGGGCAAGGTGCTCTCCTATACCTGCCTGGGGTGCCACGGCATCGAGGGCTACAAAAATATGTATCCGACCTACAGCGTCCCGAAGCTGCGCGGGCAGCATCCTGAGTACCTGATCGCCGCGCTGAAGGAATACCGCAGCGGTGAGCGCTCGCACGCCACCATGCATCAGCAGGCGGCTTCGCTCTCGGACCAGGACATCGAGGACATCGCCAGCTACTTCGCCGGCGCGCCGCTCAAGCCCGGCGCTCCCGCGGTCGGTACGCCGCCGCCAAAGGTGGCGCAGCTGTGCGTCGCCTGTCACGGCAAGGAAGGCGTTGGCATCATGGGCGACTACCCGACGCTGGCCGGGCAGCATGCCGACTACATCGCGCGCGCACTCGAGGAATATCAGAAGGGCGATCGCAAGAATGCGGTGATGCCGAGCTTCATGACCGGCGTCACGCCGCAAGAGATACGCGAGATCGCCGACTACTATTCGCAGCAGAAGCCCGAACTGCAGACCGAGCCGCGTCGGCTGACAATTTTGTCAGCGGAATAACTGCGCCAGGAAATTCGCCGCGGCGCTCAGGTAAGCCGCGTGGGTCGAGGCGTGCGTGAATCCGGCGGCCTCGTCGGCCGCCGCAAGATACTGTGCATCATCCCCATCGACACGCAGCCGCGATCGCAGCTGCTCGAGCTGGTAGGCCGGCACCAGCGGATTGTTGAGACCCTGTACCAGCAGCACCGGCCGCCGGATGGCCGCGCCGTTGGCCAGCCCGGAAAGCGGCGGCGGAAACGCGGCAACGCCACCGCGCAGGCGGTCGCCGTAATCCACCAGCGACTGCAGCGCCAGATACGCGCCATAGCCTTCGCCCAGCAGCGCGACGCGGCTGCGGTCCAAGTCGTGCTGCAGATCGATCCATACCAGCAGTGAGCCGATATCTCGCACCGCGTCATCGCGCAGTGCGCCCTGCCCGGCGTCGTTGAGGTCGCGGCCGAAGCCGCTCGAGCCGCGCACGTTCGGTGCGATCACGACCACTCCAAGCTGATTGACCAGCCATTGCACGAACGGATCAAAGCCCGGGCGGCACTGCCGATCGCTGCCACTGCACAGCAGCAGCAGCACCGCTTGCGGCGTCGCCGCCGCCGTCAGCGGCCGGTACACCAGCGCCGTGAGTTCGCGGCGCTGGCTGTCGACGCGATCCCAGGTCGGAAAATGCAGCACCTGCGGCAGCACGAAGCCTTCGGCGTTCAGCGGTCCGACCTCGCTTTGCGTCCAGCGCGTCACGATCTGGGTCTGCGGCTCGAGCACGTAGACGTCGGCCGGGGAGCGAACTGACTCGAGCGTCAGTGCCAGATGCTGGCCGCTGCTGTCGAATTTCAGGCCGCTGACGATGCCGGCCGGAAGCGCCGGCACGGTCAGATCGAGCTTGCGCTGCTGGTCGATCAGCATCACGTGGCTGTTGCCGCCATCATTGACCGTATAGGCGATGAAGTGACCATCGGCGCTGCGATCGAAGCGCTCGACATCGTGACTGGCATCGCTGCTGAGTTCGCGCCAGCCCTGGCCGTCGAGACCCAGGTAGGCCAGCCGCTGAAACGGCAAGGCATCGGACGCGCCGCCGTGGCGCGTCAGCACCAACACGCCGCGGCCATCGGTTGCGAAGCGGGCAGCGCGCACGCGCAGGGCCGCAGTCGCGGAGGCAGTCTTGGCGGTGCGCGCATGCCTGGCTGCAGCGCCAGCCGCAATGGCGATCGGCGTGAGTTCGCCGCCGTCGACCGTGGCGATCTGCAGCTCGCAGGGCGGCGGCGCAGCGTTGCCGCCACCACCGATCGGATCGGCGACCGCCGCGCTGGCCTCGCCCGGCAACTCGCGCCCGAGCAGCAGGCGCTTGTCGTCCAGCGACCAGTCGTAGATGTGCCAGCGATTGCCACCACCACCGACGATCAGTCGCGGGGTCGCCTCCGGCGCCGTGGTGTCGAGCACGTAGACGTCGATATCCACGCCGTTGCGGCGATTGCTGGTGAAGGCGATGCGCCGGCCGTCGTGCGCCCACATCGGCGCGCCGTCGCGATGGCCGGCGTCGGTCAGGGCGCCGATCGAATGATCCGTCAGCCGCTGCAGCCACAGCCGGCTGCTCTCGCCGCCGTGCAGCAGCTCGCGGTAGGCGAAGGCGTCGCTCACGTACGGGCGCGCGGCCGCGCCGGCGACGCCGCCGGGCGCGAAGCTGACTTGCTCGCGCATGCCCAGCGGCGTGCTGACCCGATAGATCTGCGTGCTGTCACCGAAACGTGTCGCCACCAGCATGCTGCCGTCGAGCAGCCAATCGACGAAGCTGGCCGAGCGCGATTGCAGATACGGCCACAGCGTGGCGGCGGTGTCCGGATCGACCGCGGCCAAGCCGTCGCGGGTGAGCGCGGTCGACGGCTGCTGCGACAGTGCCGGGCCGCCGGCCCACAGCAGTGCCAGCATCAAGCAGCGGAACGGTGCCCAGTTGAAATGCCGCATGGCATTGGTATGGTGCCTGAGATGTCCGAGCGCTTCACCGCCTACCGAATCCACCAGCGCGACGCCGGCGTCGAGGCGCGCTTCGAGCAGCTGTCGCTCGACGATCTGTCGCCCGGCGAGGTGGTGATTCGGGTATCGCACTCGAGCATCAATTATAAGGATGCGCTGGCAGCCACCGGCGCTGGCCGAATCCTGCGCCGCTACCCGCTGGTCGGCGGCATCGATCTGGCCGGTGAGGTCGAGCAGTCGAGTGATCCGGCCTATAAGCCGGGTGATCCGGTTCTGGTGACCGGTTGCGGCCTATCAGAGACGCGCGATGGCGGCTACGCGCAGCGGGCGCGAGTGCCGTCAGCGGCGGTCGTGGCCATGCCTTCTGGTCTCGATGCCTTCACGGCGATGGCGCTGGGCACCGCCGGCTTTGCGGCCGCGCGCGCCATCATGCGCATGGAAGTCAACGGCCAGACCCCTGCCCTCGGGCCGGTGGTGGTCACCGGAGCCACCGGCGGGGTCGGATCACTCGCGATCGACATGCTGTCCGCCAAGGGCTACGAGGTGGTAGCGGTGACCGGCAAGGCACAGTCGGAACCGTATCTGCGCGCGCTCGGCGCCGGCCAGCTGCTGCTGCGCCAGGAGCTGCAGTTGGGCAAGCAGCCGTTGGAATCGATGCGCTGGGGTGGCGCGATCGACAATGCCGGCGGCGATCTGCTCGCCTGGCTATTGCGCACCACGCACGAGGGCGGCAGCGTGGCCAGCATCGGATTGGCGGCCGCGGCCGAGCTGCACACCACCGTGATGCCCTTCATCCTGCGCGGCGTGAGCCTGCTGGGGGTGAATTCGTCCGCGGCGCCGCGCGCGGCGCGCCTGGCGGTGTGGCAACGACTCTCGAGTGACCTGAAACCGCGGCATCTGGATCGCATCGTCACGCGCGAGCTTGAATTCGATGCGTTGCCGACCGCGTTCGACTCCTACCTCAAGAGCAGTGTCATTGGCCGCACCGTGGTGAACATCGGCGCCGCCGCGGCCCGGCAGTGAGTCCGGCCGAATCCGACGCTGCCGAGCGCGAGCAGCGCCAACTGACCGAGGCCGCGCGCACGCTCGGCGTCAGCCTGTCGCCGGCGCAGGCGCTCGGCGCGCTGCGGCTGCTGGATGAGCTCGATGGCTGGAACCGAACTTACAGTCTGACGGCGATCACCGGCCGCGACGCCATGATCACGGGGCACCTGCTCGACAGCCTGAGTGCGTTTGCGGAACTGTCCGGCACACGCATCGCCGATGTCGGCACCGGCGCCGGCTTCCCCGGCCTGCCGCTGGCGCTGGTGTGCCCGCAGCGCCAATTCACGCTGATCGATTCGGTCACCAAAAAGATCCGTTTCGTCACGCACGCGACGCGCGTGCTGGAGCTCAGCAACGTCACGGCGCTGTCGGCGCGGGTCGAGGCACTGGCGCCGGCAGAGCCGTTCGACACCGTGCTGGCGCGTGCGTTTGCCGCCCTGCCCGACCTGCTGCGCGCGGTCGCCGGGCTGTGCGGGCCCGCGACCCGTGTGCTGGCCTTCAAGGGGCGCTATCCGCGCGATGAGCTGGCCGAACTACCGCCCGGTTGGCGGCTGGAGCACTCGGTTCAAGTCACGATCCCCGGACTCAATGCCGAGCGCCACCTGCTCAGGTTGGCGCCGCCGGTTGCCTGAACGGCGTCGGCCGCGACACCAGCAGTGTCGAGGACAGCGGGAAGGCGCTGGCGAGCGACACCAGCAGCGCCGCGACGTATTGAATCGACTGGATCAGCAGTGCCGCAAGCCACACGGTCAGGTCCGGGCCGGCGATTTCGTGCGGCATCGAACGGATGCCCAGAGCGCAGCACCACAGCGCGATCATCAGCAGCGTCTCTTCGCGCGCACCCGACAGCGCCGCGACCAATCGCAGCGGTGCGGTGCGCTTGGGGGTGCGGAAGAACGGCTCGTTGCGCGTCAGCAGCCCCTTGAGTACCGCCAGCCCGATGGTGTGCGCCAGCGCCAGGCCGGAGATCGCGGCCGCCGCGGTCTGGCGGATGTTGAGGCCGACGCGATGGGTATACAGGTGCACCAGCTTGACCAGCTTGAACATGAACAGCGACAGCGGCAGCACCGAGAACACCATCAAGGGTGGATCGATCTTTGGCCACGCCAGGATCATCGCGATCGACCAGCCGATCGCGGCAATGTTGAACAGCAGGTTGAAACCGTCGGCGAGCCAGGGCAGCCAGCCGGCGACGAAGTGATAGCGCTGGCCTGCGGTCAGCGCGCTGTGCGTCGGACGCAGCAGTGCGGCAGCGTGGTGTCGCAGGATCTGCATGGCGCCGTAGGCCCAGCGAAAGCGCTGGCGCTTGTAGTCGACAAAGGTGTCGGGCATCAGGCCGCGGCCGTAGCTGCAGGGGATGTAGACCGCCTCGTAGCCGGCCTCGAACACCCGCAGGCCCAGTTCGGCGTCCTCGGTGATGCACCACTCCGACCAGCCGCCGACCGCGCTCAGCACGAAGCGTCGTACCAGCGTCATGGTGCCGTGCTGAATGATCGCGTTGCGCTCGTTGCGTGTGATCATGCCGATATAGAAGAAGCCGCGGAATTCGGCGTAGCACATGGCCTTGAAGGCGCTCAAGGTTTCGTCCCGATAGTCCTGCGGCGCCTGCACGATGGCGATGCGGGCATCCTCGAACGCCGGCATCAGGTCATACAACCAGTTCGGCTCAACCCGGTAGTCGCTGTCGATCACCGCCACGACTTCGGCGTCCTGGGCAGTGTGCGAGAGCGCGAAGTTGAGCGCGCCGGCCTTGAACCCAGCCAGCGGCGCGACGTGATAGAAGCGAAAGCGCGCACCCAGCTTCGCGCAATGCGCCTCGACCGGACGCCAGACGGCTTCGTCGCGCGTGTTGTTGTCGATCATCAGCACTTCGTAATCCGGATAGTTCAAGCGCGCCAGCGCGTCGAGGGTCTCGATCAGCATGTCGGGCGGTTCGTTGTACGCCGGCACGTGGATCGACACCTTGCGCACCCTCGCCGGCGCATAGCGCGCCGGATCGAACAGCCGCTGGTAGGCGCCGGTCCAGCGCGCCTCGGCCCATTCGTGCGCCTCGGCGAACAGCACCGCGACCACGCCCAGCATGCCGAGGATCAGGAGCGTGCCGACCACCACAGCGGTTGGCGTCAGGTATTGCTGCATGTAGTCGTACACCACCCACACGGTGATCGTGGCCGCGCCGTATACCACCACCGCCAGCAGCGAGCGGCCGAGCGTGCGCATCGAGCCGCTGTGCACGTAGAACACCCCGAGCATCAGCAGCGCCAGCGTCACCGAGGTCGCCGCCAGCATGTGCCACTCCGGGATGCGCACGATCGGCGCGACGAATTCGAATTTCGGCTGCCGGGCAACATCGTAGATACCCCAGTAGGCGCCGACCGCGCCTTCATCGCGCGCCTTCCACGGCTGATCAAAGGCTTCCATCAGGTAGTAGCGCTCGTTCTCCTTCTCGGCGCGCGCCAGAAACCGGCGCAGGAACAGCGCCTCGTTCGACACCGAGGCCACCGCCCCGCCGCGGATGCGGCCCTCCGATGGCCAGCCGATCTCACCGATGATCACCGGCTTTTTCGGGTAAGCCTGTTGCACCGCCTTGAGCTCCCGAAAGCAGAAATCCACTGCCGACTCCACGTCCACGCCTTCCCAGTACGGAAACAGGTGCACCGCGATGAAATCTACGTGGTGCGCGATCTCGGGGTTACGCAGCCAGGTGGCCCAGGTGTCGGCATAGCCGACCGGCTGGCGGATCGAGGCGCGCGCCCGATCCAGCGCGGCGGACAGCTCGGCCGGCGTCAGATCACCGCGCAGCAGCACCTCGTTGCCGACGATTACCCGGACGATGTTGCGATGTTCGCGCGCCAGGGCGATGCCGGTGCGCAGTTCTTCTTCGTTCTCGGTCGCGTCCTTGTCCAGCTGCACACCCAGTGCGACGCTGATGTTGTGCTTGGCCGCCAGCTCCGGAATCTTGCCGAGCGAGCCGAGCACCGAATAGGTACGCACCGCGTAGGTTTTCTTGGCCAGCAGCTTAAGGTCCGAGTCGATCTGCTCGGTAGATGGAATGTCCTTGCTGCCGAACGGATTCTGGTCGGCGGCATAGGGAGAGAACGCCACTCCCTGGATGTGCGCGGGCCAGGGCGGCTCGCTCTCCGGACGATTCAGATATCCCCAGACACCGAAAGTCATGACCGCGAATACCACGGCCACGAGCAATCCGGACACCAACTTCATCGTCACAGTTTACCTGTAGTCCGGAGCCATCAACGGCTAGACTAAGGACGCCATGAAGCGCGTCATCGCGGTCGCCAATCAGAAGGGTGGCGTCGGCAAGACCACCACCGCTGTGAATCTCGCCGCATCGTTCGCTGCGATGCGCCGGCGCGTGCTGCTGATCGACATGGATCCGCAGGGCAATGCCACCACTGGACTGGGAGTCGACAAGAGCGCAATCACGCGCGGCACCTGCGAGGTACTGCTGGGAGAGTGCAGCGCGACCGAGGCGCTGTGCTGGGTCGAGTCGTTGGCAGTACTGCCGGCGAATCAGGACCTGACCGCAGCCGAAGTGCGCATGCTGGCTCTCAGCGGCGGCCGCGAGCTGCGGCTGCGCAGCGCGCTCGAGCCGATCCGCAGCGACTTCGATCTGGTGCTGATCGATTGCCCACCGGCGCTCAATATCCTGACGGTCAACGCGCTGGTGGCGGCCGACAGCGTGCTGATACCGATGCAGTGCGAGTACTACGCCCTCGAAGGACTGTCGTCGCTGGTCGCGACCATCGATCAGATCCGCGCCGCCGCCAATCCGGTGCTGGAGATCGAGGGCATATTGCGCACCATGTACGATGCGCGAAACAATCTGGCGGTAGAAGTTGCCGCGCAGCTGATGATGCACTTCGACGACAAGGTGTTTCGCACCGTGGTGCCAAGAAACGTGCGCCTGGCGGAAGCGCCCAGCTTCGGCAAGCCAGCACTGGTGCACGATCCGGACTCGCGTGGTGCGCTGGCCTATCTGGCGCTCGCTGGCGAGATGCTGCGGCGGGACGAGGGCGGCTTCGCCGCCAGCCGCTCGCGCAGCGCCGCCAGCCACGCCGGCGCCGCGAGCGCGCCGAGCACCGAACCGGCGCGATGACCCAGAAGAAGCCGACGCTCGGGCGCGGCCTGGCCGACCTGCTCGGGCAGGCCCGAGCCCCGGCCGCCCCCAGCCCCACCAGCGCCGCGCCGGTGGCAGACCAGGAGCTGGCGCGTTTGCCGCTGGATGTCCTGCAACGCGGCCGCTATCAGCCGCGCGTCGACATGCGACCCGAGACCCTGGGGGCGCTGGCCGATTCGATCCGCACCCAGGGCGTGGTGCAACCGATTGTGGTGCGCCCGATCGGGCCGGCCGACGAGCGCGGCGAGCGGCGCTACGAGATCATCGCCGGCGAGCGGCGCTGGCGCGCGGCCCAGCAGGCCGGGCTGCGCGATATTCCGGCGATCATCCGCCAGATCCCCGACGATGCCGCCATCGCGATGGCGCTGATCGAGAATATCCAGCGCGAGGACCTCAATCCGCTCGAAGAGGGGCGCGCGCTGCAGCGGCTGATCTCCGAGTTCGGACTCACGCATCAGCAGGCCGCCGAGGCCGTGGGCCGTTCGCGCGCCGCGGTCAGCAATCTGCTGCGCCTGCTGGAGCTGCCGCCCGAAGTATGCGAACGGCTCGAGCGTCGCGAGCTCGAGATGGGGCACGCGCGCGCGCTGCTGGGTCTGCCACAGCGGCGCCAGCAGATCGAGGTGGCGGCGCTGATCGCGGGCAAGGGCCTGTCGGTGCGCGAGGCCGAAGCGCTGGTCCGGCGCATCGTCGAGCCGGGCACCGGCGCCAGCGGCGGCAGCGCCGCCGCGATCGACCCCAACATTCAGCGACTTGAGGACGAGCTGGCGGAAAAGCTCGGCGCCAAGGTCGCGATCCAGCATTCCGCCGGCGGCAAGGGCAAGCTGCTGGTGCTGTACAACAGCTTGGATGAGCTGGACGGAATCCTTGCTCACATCCGCTGACGCTCGCACTGTGGACGCGCGGCGAGGTGGTCTCTATAATCCGCCGACTTTTCGGCTGGCCTGAGCGTAAGTGGCTGTTGTCACTCGGGTTATGGCAAGTCAGGAGTCGGCCGCAGTCGTGCGGCATCCACCCCTTGAGCGGGTACTACGGTGATCGGAATCGATCTGGCCAACGCGCGGCGGCTGGTCCTCAATGTCGTGCTGGGCCAGGCGATCGTGACGTTGCTTGCGCTGCTGTTAAGTTGGCTGATCGCCGACCCACGCGCTGCGCTGTCGGCGCTCTTGGGCGGCGGCATCAGCACGCTGGCGAGCCTGGTGATGGGGGTGCTGATCCTTGGCAGCAGTTCGGCCGACCCGCAGCGCGCGGTGCGTGCGTTCTACCTGGGCGAGGCAGCCAAGATCGCGGTGGTCGTGGTGCTGTTCGTGGTGGTGCTGAAGACAGTCAGGGTTAACGCGCTGGCAATGCTCGGCGCTTACATCGCAACCTTCGTGGTGTTCTGGGTCGCGCTGGCGAATGCACTGCCGGCGGCAGCAGGCCGATCGCCAGCGAACGTGCAGAGCGGGCAGCCGGGACGATAGAGGGCGGCAGAGAAGTCGATGGACGCCAACGAATACATCATTCACCACCTGACGTTCCTGTCGAACCGTGCTCCTCGCGGCATCGTCGATTTTTCGACGATCCACTGGGACAGCGTTTTCTTCTCGGTGCTGCTGGCGGTGGTGTTCGGCGGCATGTTCTACCTCGTGGCGCGCAAGGCCACGGCCGGCGTGCCCGGCAAATTTCAGAATTTCATCGAACTGCTGGTCGAGTTCATTGACACCCAGGTCAAGGACAGCTTTCAGGGAACCAACCGGCTGCTGGCGCCGCTGGCGCTGACCATCTTCTGCTGGGTATTTCTCTTCAATGCCATGGACCTGCTGCCGGTGGATCTGTTGCCGGCGATTGCTCATGGCGTGGGCGTGCAGCACCTTAAAGTGGTACCGAGCACCGACCTGAACGTCACCTTCGCGCTGTCGCTGACGGTGTTTGTTCTGATCATCTATTACAGCATCAAGATGAAGGGTCTGGGCGGGTTCGCCGCCGAGCTGACCCTGCGGCCCTTCAGCAGCAGCAACCGGGTTGTGCAGACGCTGCTGATACCGGCCAATCTGGTGCTCGAGATCGTACCGCTGCTGGCGCGTCCGATCTCGCTGTCGCTGCGCCTGTACGGTAATCTGTTCGCCGGCGAGATGATCTTCATTCTGCTGGCGCTGCTGACACTGCACGGCATCGGCACGCTGACCTCGTTCAGCGGCTGGTTCTTTCTGGTCCTGCAATTCCTGCTGGCGTTGATCTGGGCCATCTTCCACCTGCTGATTATCACGCTGCAGGCGTTCATTTTCATGGTGCTGAGCGTGGTGTACTTGGCCATGGCCCAGGAGCATCACTGACGCCGGGCCGCGGCACGCGCACCGATCATTAATGGGCTTCGTCTAGGAGAGTTGAATGGAAAACATCGCACACGTCCAGGCCATGACCGTACTGGCGGTCGGAATCATCTTCGGCATGGGCGCTTTCGGAACCGCTATCGGCTTCGGCATTCTCGGCGGCCGCTTTCTCGAGGGCGCTGCGCGCCAACCGGAGCTGATGCCAATCCTGCAGGTCAAGATGTTCATCGTCGCAGCGCTGGTCGACGCGGTAGCGATGATCGGCATCGGCTTCGGACTGTTCTTCACCTTCGCCAATCCATTCACGGCCGGACTGGGGCACTGAGGGCGCGCGCGCCGATCGGGAGACTGCCGTGAATATCAATCTCACGCTCTTCGTCCAAATGGTCGTGTTCGTCGTGCTGGTCTGGTTCACGATGAAGTTCGTCTGGCCGATGATCCTAGGGCCCATGGATGAGCGCTCGCGCAAGATCGCGGCCGGCCTTGCGGCCGGTGAGAAGGGCCAGCAGGAGCTGTCGCAGGCGCGTGAGCGTGCCGACACCATCGTGCGCGAGGCGCGCGCACTGGCCCATCAGATGGATGAGCAGGCGCAGCGGCGCTCTACCGAGACGGTCGAGGCCGCCAAGGAAGCGGCGCGCAACGAGAGCGCACGGCTGCTGGCGGCGGCCCAGGCCGAAGTCAGCAACGAGACCGTGCGCGCCAGTGAGCAGCTACGGCGGCAATTTGGATCGATGGTGGTGCAGGCCGCCTCGCGCCTGGTCGAACACGAGGTCGATGCGGGCACCCACGCCAAGCTGCTGCAGCAGCTGACCGACGACATCGCCCGTGGCTGAACTGGCCACCACCGCCCGCCCGTATGCGCGCGCCGCATTCGGCAGTGCCGGCTCCGGTTTGCCCGCCTGGAGCACGTTCCTGCAGCGCGCCGCGATTGCGGTGCAGGATCCGCAGCTGCAGCCGCTGATCGGCAATCCGCGCGTTGCGGTGACCGAGCTGGTGCAATTCCTGGAACAACTGGCGATCGCCCGCCAAGCAGAGCGCGAGCAGGCGCTGGAGCAGCGCAATTTTCTGCAGCTGCTGGCCGACAATCGCCGCCTCAAGCTGCTGCCCGAGATTGCCCGGCAGTTCGAAGCCTTGCGGGCGCAGTCCGAGCGCATCGCCAACGTCGAGGTGATTTCGGCGCAGGCTCTGACCGGCGAGCAGTCCAAGCAGCTGCAGCAGGCGCTCGAGCGCCGCCTGGGACTGAGCGTGCGCCTGCATCCGCAGGTCGATCAATCGCTGCTGGGTGGCGCCATCGTGCGCTACGGGGATTTCGTGGTCGACGGGTCGCTGCGCGGCCGCATCGACCGTCTGGGCACCGCATTGGGCGGCGCCTGACACACCATTTGCAAGGATTCTTCTTATGTCGATCAAGCCATCCGAAATCAGCGACCTGATCAAGCAGCGCATCGAGCGCTTTCAGGCGGCCGCGGAAGCGCGCAACACCGGCATCGTGGTGTCGGTGACCGACGGCATCTGCCGCATCTACGGGCTGGCCGACGTGCGCTACGGCGAGATGATCGAGTTCCCGGGATCGCTGTTCGGGCTGGCGCTCAATCTCGAGCAGGACAGCGTCGGCGCGGTGGTACTCGGCGACTACAAGGGCATCCGCGAAGGCGATACGGTCAAGACCACCGGGCGCATTCTCGAGGTACCGGTGGGACCGGAGCTGCTCGGGCGCGTGGTTGACGGTCTGGGCGTACCGATCGATGGCAAGGGGCCGATCAACGCCACGGCCAGTGCACCGATCGAGCGCGTCGCGCCGGGCGTGATCTATCGTCAGTCGGTCGCGCAGCCGGTGCAGACCGGCTACAAGGCCGTGGATGCGATGGTGCCGATCGGGCGCGGGCAGCGCGAGCTGATCATCGGCGATCGCCAGACCGGCAAGACGGCGCTCGCGATCGACACGATCATCAATCAGAAGTCCTCCGGCATCAAATGTATCTACGTCGCGATCGGACAGAAGCAGTCCTCTATCGCCAACGTGGTGCGCAAGCTGGAAGAACACGGCGCCATGGCGCACACCATCATCGTGGCCGCCTCGGCCTCGACACCGCCGTCGATGCAGTACCTGTCGGCGTACTCCGGCGTCACCATGGGCGAATACTTCATGGATCGCGGCGAGGACGCACTCATTATCTATGACGATCTGTCCAAGCAGGCCGTGGCCTACCGGCAGATCTCGCTGCTGCTGCGCCGCCCGCCGGGTCGCGAGGCATTTCCCGGCGACGTGTTCTACTTGCACTCGCGCCTGCTGGAGCGCTCGGCGCGCGTCAACGCGGAATACGTCGAGAAGGCCAGCAAGGGGCAGGTCAAGGGCAAGACCGGCTCGTTGACCGGCCTGCCGATCATCGAAACGCAGGCCGGCGACGTCACCGCGTTCGTTCCCACCAACGTGATTTCGATCACCGACGGCCAGATCTTTCTGGAGTCCGATCTGTTCAACGCCGGCATCCGCCCGGCGATGAATGCCGGCATCTCGGTGTCACGCGTCGGCGGTGCCGCGCAGACCGACATCATCAAGCGCCTGGGCGGCGGCATCCGGCTGGCACTGGCACAGTATCGCGAGCTCGCGGCATTTTCGCAGTTCGCTTCGGACCTGGACGAAGCTACCCGCCGTCAGCTTGAACGCGGTCAGCGCGTGACCGAAGTGATGAAGCAGCGCCAGTACGCGCCGATGTCGGTGGCCGAGATGGCGGTATCGATCTACGCGGTCAACAACGGCTACATGGACAAGGTCGACCGCAAGAAGGTGGTCGAATTCGAGACCGCGCTGCAGACCTACGCCCGCTCCAGCCATCGCGCCGCGCTCGATGCCATCAACGCCGACCCCACCCTGAAGAAGCACGAAGCGGCGCTGAAGAAGATCTGCGACGACTTCGCGACCACCGGGGCCTACTAAGGGATCGCGCGCGAAATGCCCGGCACCAAGGAAATCCGCAACAAGATCGCCAGCGTCAAGAGCACGCAGAAGATCACCAAGGCGATGGAGATGGTCGCGGCCAGCAAGATGCGTCGTGCGCAGGAGCGCATGCGCATGGCGCGCCCGTACGCCGAGAAGGCGCGCGCGGTCATCAGTCATCTGAACGAGGCCAATCCGGACTTTCGCCACCCGTTCCTGCTGGAGCGTGACGCCAAGGCCGTTGGCATCGTGGTGATATCGACCGATCGCGGCCTGTGCGGCGCGCTGAACGCCAATGTCTTCAAGGCCACGTTGCAGCTGGTGCGCGAGTGGCAGGGCAAGGGTGCCAGCGTCAACCTGTGCGTCATCGGCAGCAAGGCGCTGGCGTTCTTTCGCCGGCTGGAGTTGCCGCTGCTGGCCAGCATCACCGGACTGGGTGATCGGCCGCACGTGCGCGACCTGATCGGGACGGTCAAGGTGATGCTGGACGCCTATCGCGAGCGCAAGCTCGATCGCCTGTTTCTGGTGCACGCGCGCTTCCTCAACACCATGTCGCAGAAGCCCGAGGTGCTGCAGCTGCTGCCGGTTCCGCGGCTCGCCGGCGACAGCGGACTGCAGGAGCACTGGGACTACATCTATGAGCCGTCGGCGCTCGACATTCTGGATGGTCTGCTGATGCGCTACATCGAGGCGCAGGTGTACCAGGGTGCGGTCGAGAACGTCGCCTCGGAGATGGCGGCCCGCATGGTGGCGATGAAGAGCGCGGCCGACAACGCCGGCAAGCTCATCAGCGAGCTGCAGCTGGTCTACAACAAGGCGCGGCAGGCGGCGATCACCAAGGAGCTGGCCGAGATCGTGGGCGGCGCGGCCGCGGTTTGAGCTGCGACACGAATTTGTACGGCGCACCGCTGGTGCGCACGAGGTAGTGTGAACATGGCTAATGGCAAGATTACTCAGATCATCGGTGCGGTCGTCGACGTGGAGTTTCCGCGTGAATCGATCCCCAAGGTGTACGAGGCACTGAAGCTGGTCGACACCGATCTGACGCTGGAGGTGCAGCAGCAGCTCGGCGACGGCGTGGTGCGCACGATCGCGATGGGGCCGTCCGAAGGCCTCAAGCGCGGCCTGGCGGTGAAGTCCACCGGCGCGCCGATCGAAGTGCCGGTCGGCACCGCCACGCTCGGTCGCATCATGGACGTGCTCGGCACACCGCAGGACAACCGCGGACCGGTGCAGGCCAAGGAGCATTGGCCGATCCATCGCCCGGCACCCAGCTACGAGGAGCAGGCCGGCGGCCAGGATCTGCTGGCGACTGGCATCAAGGTGATCGATCTGCTGGTGCCGTTCGCCAAGGGCGGCAAGGTCGGTCTGTTCGGCGGCGCCGGTGTCGGCAAGACTGTCAACATGCTGGAGCTGATCAACAACATCGCCAAGCAGTACTCGGGTCTGTCGGTGTTCGCCGGCGTCGGCGAGCGTACCCGCGAGGGCAATGACTTCTATCACGAGATGATCGAGTCGGGCGTCATCGACAAGGACAACCTGTCCAACTCCAAAGTGGCGATGGTCTACGGCCAGATGAACGAGCCGCCGGGCAATCGGCTGCGCGTCGCGCTGACCGGCCTGACCATGGCGGAATATTTTCGCGACGAGAAGCAGGCCGGCGGCCGCGGCCGCGACATCCTGTTCTTCATCGACAACATCTACCGCTATACCCTGGCCGGCACCGAGGTCTCGGCGCTGCTGGGCCGCATGCCCTCGGCGGTCGGCTATCAGCCGACGCTGGCCGAGGAGATGGGCGTGCTGCAGGAGCGCATCACCTCGACCAAGACCGGATCGATCACCTCGATTCAGGCGGTGTACGTGCCGGCCGACGATCTGACCGACCCGTCGCCCGCCACTACCTTCGCGCACCTGGATGCCACCGTGGTGCTCGATCGTCAGATCGCCGCGCTCGGCATCTACCCGGCGGTCAATCCGCTCGACTCGACCAGTCGTCAGCTCGATCCGCTGGTGGTCGGCGAGGAGCACTACGACACCGCGCGCGCGGTGCAGGCGGTGCTGCAGCGCTACAAGGAACTTCAGGACATCATCGCGATCCTCGGCATGGACGAACTGTCGGAAGAAGATCGGCTGTCGGTATATCGCGCGCGCAAGGTGCAGCGCTTCCTGTCGCAGCCGTTCAACGTCGCCAAGGTGTTTACCGGCCAGGATGGCAAGATCGTTCCGCTCAAGGAAACCATCCGCGGCTTTCGCGGCATCCTCGACGGCCAGTACGATTCCTTGCCGGAGCAGGCGTTCTACATGGTCGGCGGCATCGACGAGGTGGTCGAGAAGGCCAAGACGCTGCAATAATGAATACCATTCACGTCGACATCGTCAGCGCCGAGGGCGAGATCTTCTCCGGCCCGGCGCGCATGGTGTTTCTGCCGGCATCGGAAGGCGAACTCGGCGTCACGCCGCGGCACGCGCCGCTGCTGTCGTTGCTCAAGCCCGGTGAAGTGCGGGTGCAGCAGCCCGAGGGCGAAGAGCTCTACTTCTATGTCGGCGGCGGCGCGCTCGAGATCCAGCCGAATCGGGTCACGGTGCTGGCCGACACCGCGGCTCGCGCCAAGGATCTGGATGAAGCCGAGGCCCAGGCGGCGCGCCAGCGCGCCGAACACGCCCTGTCACAGCAGCATGACAAGATCTCCCAGGCCGAGGCGCAGGCCGAATTGGCGCGCGCGATGGCGCAGCTGAAGTTGATTGAACGGCTGCGCAAGATCAAAGGCTGAAGAGCCGCGCGCTGCTACCGTGCACCGCCGGCTGAAATGAGCGGTGCGTCACATCCTGACTGTGATCCGGTCATGCACCCGGAAGGCGGCCTTGGAACGCGTCCAAGCCGATCAAACTGATACAATTTCCCGATGTCGCGCAAGCAGCCCAAGGCCGCGCCGGCCGCCGCAGACGCCACCGCACCTCTGTCGATCGTGATCCTGGCCGCGGGCCAGGGCAAGCGGATGCAATCCGAAATTCCCAAGGCATTGCAGCCCCTGGCCGGCGTGCCGATGCTCTCGCACGTGCTCGAGCTGGCTGCGAGTCTCAATCCAGGCTCGGTCCATGTGGTCTATGGGCGTGCCGGCGGACGCGTGCGCGAGCTGTTCGACGATGGCCGCCGCCAGTGGGCGCTGCAGGCTGAACAGCGCGGCACCGGCGATGCGCTGCATCAGGCGCTGCCGGCCATTGCGGATGCTCACCAGGTGCTGGTGCTGTTTGGTGACGTGCCGTTGCTGCGGCCCGAAACCCTGAGGGCGCTGGTGGCGCGCTCGGATTCGCGCAGCCTGGTGCTGCTGACCGCGCGGCTTGAGGATCCCAGCGGCTATGGCCGGGTGGTGCGCGATGCGCGCGGCAAGCTGCTGCGCGTCGTCGAGGAGAGCGATGCCACCGCCACACAGCGGCGCATCAAGGAGATCAATACCGGCGTGCTGATCGCGAATGCCCGATTCCTCAAGACCTGCCTCGCACGTCTGAAGCCGAGCAATGCCCAGCACGAATATTATCTGACCGACGTGATCGGCATGGCTGCCCGCCAGAAGCTGCGGCTCGCGACGCTGGAGACCAGCGATCCGGCCGAGGTGCAGGGCGTCAACGACAAGATGCAGCTGGCGCTGGTCGAAGCCGAGTACCGCCGTCGCCGTGCACGCGCACTGATGGCCCAGGGCGTGACACTGATCGATCCGGCGCGGGTCGATCTGCGCGGGCCGATCACGGTCGGCCGCGATGTGGTGCTCGACGTCAATGTGGTGCTCGACGGCCCGATCGAGCTGGCCGACGGGGTCCGCATCGGCCCCAACTGCGTGCTCAACAACGTCTCGGTCGGAGCGCGTACCGTGCTCTTTCCGAACTGCGTGCTGCACGATGCGCAGATCGGTGCCGATTGCCAGATTGGCCCGTTCACGCGCATGCGGCCGCGGGTACGGATCGCCGACGGCGTGCACCTCGGGAATTTTGTCGAGATCAAGAACAGCGACATCGGCGCCGGCAGCAAGGTCAATCATCTGAGCTACGTCGGCGACTCCGAGGTCGGCAGTACCGTCAACGTCGGCGCCGGATCGATCACCTGCAATTACGACGGCGCCAACAAGTGGCGCACCGAGATCGGCGATCGCGCCTTCATCGGCTCGGGCGCGATGCTGGTGGCGCCGGTCCGAATCGGCGCCGGCGCCACGATCGGTGCCGGCTCTACCATCACCGAGGACGCACCGGCCGACAAGCTGACGCTCGCGCGCAGCCGTCAGGTCACGCTCGAACAGTGGCAACGTCCGCGCAAGAAGAGCACCAAACCCTGATGTGGCCACCTAAGGAATCGCGACAGCCATGTGCGGAATAGTCGGCGGCGTCACCGACCGAAACATCGTGCCGATACTGATCGAGGGACTTAAGCGCCTCGAGTATCGCGGCTACGATTCTGCCGGCATGGCGGTGCTGGACGACGCTGGGCATCTGCAGCGGCTGCGCACGGTCGGCAAGGTGCGCGCGCTCGAGCAGGCGCTGGCACAAAATCCGATCGTCGGCCGAGTCGGCATCGCCCATACCCGTTGGGCCACGCACGGCGTGCCGAGCGAGCGCAATGCCCACCCGCACGTGTCGCGCGACGGCCTGGCGATCGTGCACAACGGCATCATCGAAAATTACGAAGAACTGCGTGAGGATCTGAAGAGCGCCGGCTACCAGTTTAGCTCCGAGACCGACACCGAGGTGGTGGCGCACCGGGTGCACTTCAACCTGGAAAAGCTCGGCGACCTGTTTAAGGCGGTGCGTGCCACGGTGGCCGAACTGGAGGGCGCCTACGCCCTGGCGATCGTCGGCGAGAGCGAACCGGACCGGATCATCGTCGCGCGCATGGGCTGCCCGGTGGTGCTCGGCCTGGGCGTGGAGGAGAACTTCGTCGCTTCGGACGTCGCGGCGCTGCTGCCGGTCACGCGGCGCTTCATGTTCCTCGACGAGGGCGACGTCGCCGAGATCCACCGCACCGGTGTGCGGGTGATCGACCGCGACGGTAATAGTGCCGATCGCCCGGTCAAGGAGAGCGAGTTGACGGCGGATGCGGCCGAAAAGGGTCCGTATCGCCACTACATGCTCAAGGAAATTCACGAGCAGCCGCGCGCCGTCGCCAACACCCTGCAGGAGCGGGTGGCCAACGGCCGACTGCTGGAAGCAGCGTTCGGACCGGCCGCCGCAGCGATCTTCGAGCAGGTCGAGGCGGTGCAGATCATCGCCTGCGGTACCAGTTATCACGCTGGCGTGGTGGCTAGCTACATGATCGAGCAGATCTGCCGCGTACCCTGCCGCACCGAGATCGCCAGCGAATACCGTTACCGCAACCCGGTGGTAGAAAAGAATTCGCTGTTCGTCACCATTTCACAATCGGGCGAGACCGCCGACACGCTGGCGGCATTGCGCATGGCGGCCCGCAACGGCTACCTGGCCACGCTGACGATCTGCAATTCGCCCGAGAGCTCGCTGGTACGCGAATCCGATCTGGTGATGCTCACGCGTGCTGGGCCGGAGATTGGCGTGGCATCGACCAAAGCGTTTACCACGCAGCTGACCGCGCTGGCGATGCTGACCATCGCGCTGGCGCGACACAACGGCTCTGACGCCGAGCGCGAGCGCACGCTGGTAACGCGGCTGATCGAACTGCCGTCGCTGCTGGAGAAGACGCTCGAGCTCGACGCGATCATCCATCGCCTGGCATTGCGATTTGCCGACCGCAATCACGCGCTGTTCCTGGGCCGCGGCACCATGCACGCGATCGCGATGGAAGGCGCCCTCAAGCTCAAGGAGATTTCCTATATCCATGCCGAGGCGTACGCCGCCGGCGAGCTCAAGCACGGCCCATTGGCCCTGGTTGATGCCGACATGCCGGTCGTGGTGGTCGCGCCCAACAACGAGTTGCTGGAGAAGCTGAAGTCCAATCTGATGGAAGTGCGCGCGCGCGGCGGCGAACTGTACGTGTTCGCCGATCCCGACGCCGGGGTCGAATCCAGCGACGGCGTGCACGTGATCCAGATGCCCAAGCACGTGGCTGACTTTCAGGCGCCGATCGTCTACTCGATCCCGCTGCAGCTGCTGGCCTATCACGTCGCGATCCTCAAGGGCACCGATGTCGATCAGCCGCGTAACCTGGCGAAGAGCGTGACGGTGGAGTGACGGCAAGAGGCACAGAAGATCTGCGGCCGTGGGCGCTCACCAGGCCGCCGATTTGAGTTCTGCGCATCACTTTTCCCGCTGCGTACCTCCGGTCGAGCGCCCATCGGTGAGCTCAATCAATTGCAAGGCCTTGCGCTGCGCCCAGGCGACGCGCAGATATTCGTTTACCAGTGTTTCGAAGTCGCGGCCAGTGCGCTGAGACTCAGCCTGCAGCCGACCCGCGATTTCCTCGTCGAGCGTCACAGTCGTCTTCACTGGCTACGTCCCCCCGACGCGCCGGGTCGGCTCGCTCGGCGTCCTACCGTTGGCTTACTTTCGATCGGCTGTCGGGCAGCGTATGCGCGCATCTCAGGCGAACACGCCATATTCCACTTGCAGGATTTCGCCGCTGTCGGTGTTCACCAGCAGGGCATCGTTGCCGTCACGCACCCATTCGTATCCTGCCGGCGGTACCTCCAGCGCGAATAGCCAGTAATCCGCTAACAGGTACGGCGCAGCCCAATAGGCCCGCGGCAGGGTCTCGCCATAGGCCCAACGGTGTGCGGTCCAGCCTGCCGGACGATGATAGGGGCCGATCTTGAAACTGCGCGCGGCCTGGAAATTGTGCTGATAGGTCGGTTTATCGACCTTAGCCGGCCGAGCGTCCCAGCCCTTGGGTGCCGTGACGCGCTGATAGCCGCTGGGTCCGGCATGAGATTCTCCATGCGGTGCTTCGCGTGCCCCGCGTGCTACCGGGGCATGCTGCTCGCGCTGCGCTTCGCCGGCCATGGCTGTGCAGACCCAGATAAAAGTTGCGGCCACGCACAGGCCGTTCCTCAGAAGATGCGCCATGAGCCGTCTCCTCGATTGATGGTGGCGGACCGAAAGCGCCTATGATAATGGCGGCGGGCACAGTCAGATAGCGGTCGTGAGCACCCCGGGTGCTAGCGGTGCCGTTAGACGGCGCCGCGGTTCTTCCAGCTCAGGAGCGCCGAGCGCCTAACAAGCGCCGCGCCAGGCACGACGATGACCAGACTGCGAGTACATAGCTTCGCGCTCTCCCTCGACGGCTACAGTGCCGGCCCGAATCAGGATCTGCAGAATCCGATCGGTGTCGGCGGTCTGGCACTGATGGACTGGTTCTTCCAGACCCGCGTGTGGCGCAAGATGCATGGACACGGCGACGACGGCGACACCGGCATTGACAACGGTTTCGCCGAACTGGGCTTCCAGGGCATTGGCGCCTGGATCCTCGGTCGCAATATGTTCGGCCCGATCCGGGGGCCGTGGCCGGACGAATCCTGGAAGGGGTGGTGGGGCGAGGAGCCGCCCTACCACGTACCGGTGTTCGTGCTCACCCATCATGCCCGCGCCACGTTGAAGATGCGCGGCGGTACGGAGTTTCATTTCGTCACCGATGGGATCGAGTCGGCGCTGCGCCAGGCGACGGCCGCCGCGGGCGGGCGCGATGTTCGCCTGGGCGGCGGCGTGGCTACGATTCGGCAGTACCTGCATGCCGCCCTGATCGATGAGCTGCATCTGGTTCAGCGACCGGTGCTGCTGGGACAGGGCGAGCCTTTGCTGAGCGGCATCGATCTGCCCGCGCTAGGCTATGTCTGCGAGCGCTCGGTGGTCGGTGAGCGCGCGACGCATGTAATCTTGAGCAAGCATGCGTAGCAGCTGTGTGCTGTCGGCTCTGCTGCTTGCTTCGCCCCTGGCAGCGCCGGCAGGGGACTGGACTCAATTTCGTGATCCCACCGAGGGCGCCTTTACGATCGACGTGCCGAACGGCTGGCAGGTGGTCGGAGGACTCAAGCGCCGTTCGGTTAATCAGCCCCATCCGCTGCTGGGCGTGGTGTCGCCCGATGGACTCACCAAGATCGTGTTGGGCGATCCCAGTGCGATTGCCTACAGCGAGCTGACGGACTCGATGCAGGGACTCGGATTTCGCGAGGGCCAGTCGTACACACCGCACGGCGAACCCGAGCTCATCAACAGCTATCACACCGGCGAGCAATGGTCGCAGACACTGGCGACCCGTGAACTGCAGCAGGACGGCTGCAGCAACGTGCAGGTGACCAGCCACAGGGCGTTGCCGAAGCCGCCGGGCGGCTTGGCGTCGCCACCGGGCGTCGAGCACCGCGACAGTATCGGCGAGACCTACCTGAGCTGCGTACGCAACGGCATTCTTTATGTGGGCTATGCGTTCTCGGAAACCTCCGGTGACTACTACTATCAGGGCTCGCAGGTCATCGCCGGGGCCTGGGGCGATGACACCAGCGTGGTACTGCTGACGCCGCAGGGTATGGGCGGATTCGCGATGGCGATTGCCAATCACATGCTGCAATCGATGCGCTGGGATGGAGCCTGGTGGCAGCGACAGTTTCACGCGGCCGTGGCCCAGGCCGACGCGCTGTACGCGCAGGCCACACACACGATCGCGCAACAGGGCCAGAGCTGGGACCAGACCGTGCGCGGGGTTGAGTCCTACGTCAATCCCGCCACCGGCAAGAAGTGGGAAGTGCCGATGACCGGAGCCAACAACTTCGCGCAGGACGGCGCCGGACACATCATCGGTCTGACCGGCAGTCAGGCACCGCCGGGCTTCACGCTCATGAAGAAGGCGACGCCCTGACGCCGAAACGCTCGACAGTCATCGTTATCGCAGCCCGACCGAGCCCTGCACGGACTGCGCCAGCTTCGCCGGATCAAAACCCAGCCCGTCCTTGAACACCAGCGTCACCTTCTCGACGTCGTTGATGTCCTCGACGGGGTTACCCGCGAGCACCACCAGATCGGCCGCCTTGCCGGCGGCGATGCTACCGATGGTGGAATCCTCGCCCAGGAACAGCGCGCCATTCTGGGTCGCGATGTGGATGGCCTGAAGCGGCGTGAAGCCGGCCTCCACCAGCAGTTCCAGGCCGCGCTGATCGCCGTAGCCCGGTAGCACGCCGCCGTAGCCGGTGGGGTCGCAGCCGGCGAGCAACAGGCCGCCGGCCGCCACGAAGTCGTGTTCGAATTCCATCTCTTTCCTCAACGCCACGGCACGCAGGTAATTGTTCTTGTCGGCGAGTTCGCTGCGCACGCTCAGGAAGCTGGCCCAAGCGCGCGTCGTCAGCGCCTTCTCTACCGCCGCCAGCTTGGCCATCGGCGGGCGCCCCGGGACCTCACTTTCGAATACCGCCAGCGTGGAGGTCACCGCCACATGATGCGCGACCAGATCGTGAATCATGTCCTGCACCGGCGCACTGCTTATGTCGACCCGGCGCGCGAGATCCTCGTAGGCCTCACGCGCCGGGCATTCGTCCGGTTTCTTGCCCGGATAGAACTCGGTATCGACGATGATCCCATGCTCCAGGTTATCGATGCCCAGCGCCGCCGCCTCCCGGAAGCCGACGGCGCACAGGTGGCCGGTGATTTTCAACCCGTGAGCATGCGCATGCTCGATCGCCGCGTGTAACTCGTCGGACTTGATCGACATGTAAGCCTTGAACGAGGTCACGCCTTCGGCAGCCCAGTAATCGACCGTACGGGCGGCGTCTTCAGGTCCGCTCAAGGTATGCAATTGCGGGATCGCGCCCTCCAGATCGCCGATGTACGGACCGGTGATGCGCAGCTTGGGTCCCGGCGTTTTGCCGGCATCGATCAGTGCCTTCAGCGACAAGTCGGCGTAGGGCTCCAGGCTGCCGGTGGTGCGCGCGGTGGTCACGCCGCCGGCCAAATACAGGCGCGGCGCACTGTCGATCATCTCCCCGTACAGCGGCAGGCCGTCGGCTGCGACCTCGGGTGTCGGATAGAAGAGGTGTTCGTGCATGCCGACCAGGCCGGGCATGACGCTCTTGCCGGTCAGGTCGAGCACCTTGGCGTGCGGCGGGTAGCCGCGCGAGCGCTGCGCGCTCTGGACCGACATGATCCGGCCGCCCTCGATCACGATGCGCTGATCCGACATCGGCGCAGCGCCGGTGCCGTCGATGACGCGAACGTGGTCGAGCACCAACAAGGGTCCATCCTCGGCCAGGTAGGGCTTGAGCGCGGCGGGCGTCTCGGCCACAGCCAGCGCACAGAACAACAGCAATCCAGCCGCCATCAGATAGCGAATCATTCGGGAAACTCCGCCTTGGCGATATCCTGCTCGACGGTATCGTCGGTAGCTCCGGCGGCATGGCGCCGGCACACACCCTCGAGCCAGGTACCGCGCTGTGAATTCGGTTTGCGCTGGCAATGATCGATCAGCAGCGCGGTGAATCGGCGTTTGAACTGCAGCCGCGGAAAGGCCGCCAGGACCTCGGCGATCTGCCGCTGCTCGAGTTGTCCGGGATCCGGCCCGTCGACGTCCATGCCCGCACCCAGCGCCACCAGCATGGCCTCGGGCCCCTGACGCGCGGTCAGCGCCCACTTCCCATCGTGCAGCTCCACCGCGTGCCAGACCTGATCGGCCGCGGCGGCCGATTGCTGTCGATCGAGCATGAATTTTTCCGCCCGGTCGGCGCCGTCGATCTCGAACGATTTCTTCGGCGTTTCGAACGACGGCAGCAGACCGAGGTCATGCAGCGCGGCCGCCACGAAAGCGGTATCGGCGTTGAACGCGTGCTGCTGCGCTTGCAGCAGCAAGGCACCGAACAGGTAGGTACGGAGGCAGTGGTTGAACAGAAAGTCCGGGCAGTTCTGCCGCGAGAATGCCGCCGCCGCCGCGGCGAGCTCGGACTGCGGCAGCGCAATGCCGGCAACCTCGGCCGGCAGTGAAGTTGCCGGGCTGCGATCCAGCGTCCAGCCGACACGTGTTATCAGCACGGCCGCCCCGGCCAGCTGCAGGACCGATCGTCGCTGCAATCGTGTCGCCATGACGACAGCCTACACCTTATGCGGCGATGCACACGCGCAGTTGCCCGACCTCGGCCGACATCGTATTGTCCGCGGCGTCGAGGCCGCCCGAAAGAATAAGTATGAGGCCGCAAAACCAACTGCTTCGCGCCGCCGCGCTGGCCGCCGGCGTGGCGTTGCTATCGATCATGCCGCTGTCGGCCACGTCGGCCGACTGCAAGGTGGGCCCGCTGCTGGAACTGCCGGTGAGCATGAATGGGCTGAAACCGATGATCCAGTCCAAGATCAACGGCAGCGATGTGCAGTTGATTGCGGACAGTGGCGCATTTTTCAGCCTGCTGTCACCGGCTTCGGCAGCCTCGCTGCATTTGCCGCGCGAAACTACGCCACTCGGGTTCTATCTGCAGGGCGTCGGCGGCGCCGTTGCGCCTTATCTGACGACGGTGAAGGAACTCTCACTCGGCGGGACATCTTTCAAAGGCGTGAAATTCCTGGTCGGTGGCAGTGAGACCGGCTCCGAGTCGGTCGGCGTCCTGGGGCAGAACATTCTTGATTTCGTCGACACCGAATATGATTTCAGTCGTGGGCGCCTGCGGCTTCTGCAAGCCGTTGGTTGTTCCAAGACGAATCTCGCCTACTGGTCACGCGGCCTGGACCTCTCGATCGTCGACCTCGACTTCATCAGCGAGAATTCCAAAGCGACCATCAGTTCAGCGTATGTAAATGGGGTCAAGCTTAGGGTCGAGTTGGATTCTGGGTCTGAAGAATCGCTCATTACCGAGAGGGCCGCGCGGCATGCCGGAATCCGCACCGACGGTCCGGATGTGCAAATGGGCGGAGCGATCCACGGCTTGGGCCGCTACGCCGTGCGAAGCTGGATCGTGCCGATAAAAAGCTTCCGTGTAGGCGGCGAGGAAGTCCGCAATACGCGTCTGCGCGTCGCCGACTTGGATCTCGCATCGATCGATATGTTTGTCGGCGCCGATTTCTTTCTTTCGCATCACATTCTGGTGGCCAATAGTCAACACCGGCTCTACATCACCTACAACGGCGGTCCGGTGTTCAAGTTGCCCGAGCCGCAAACGGGGCCGCCGGCCGGCTCGCCGACCACGCAACCCACGCCGCCGGCAGCCGCCAGCGCAGAAGCGGCTGCCGATGCGGCAAGCTTTGCGCGGCAAGGCGACGCCGAATCGGCACGCCACGACTACGAGCACGCGATCAGCGATCTGACCCGCGCCTGCGAGCTGGAGCCACAGAATTCCGACTATTTCCTTGCCCGCAGCCGGGCCTATTCGGCCACGCAGGAGTCGGCGCTGGCTGTGGCCGATCTGCAGCACTCGATCGAACTGAACAGCAACAATGTTACGGCGCTATTCGAGCGCGCCCAATTGCGCCGCGCTCAGGGCGATGCCACCGGCGCGATCACCGACCTCGATGCGATTGATCGGATCGTGCCCAAGGAGGCAGATATACGCTCGGCTGTCGGTGAGCTCTACGGCGAACTGGATCGCCTTGATGCGGCGATCGCTCAGTTCGATCAGTGGATTCCTGCGCATCCGGACGATGTCAAGCTGGCCCGGACGCTGACTGATCGCTGTTGGTTCAGAGTGCTGGGTAATCGCGATCTGGACAAGGCGCTGGATGATTGCGAACGCGCTGACAGTCGTTGGCCGAAAGTCGCCGTCATCGTCGGCGGCCGCGGATGGGTACGGCTGCGCCTGGGACAGTTCGACAAGGCGCTGAACGCGTTCAATACGTCGCTAAAACTGGTGCCAAAAGAGCCGTGGTCCCTGTATGGTCGCGGCGTGGCAGAAATCCGCAAAGGCTCCGAGCAAGCGGGACTGGCTGACATTCGAGCCGCGTTGGCGCTACGCCCGGATATTGAGCAGGAGGCAAAGAAATATGGGATGTCACCGTAAGGTCGAGCGTCACGCAATTGGCGTGGCCGGTGCGCTTGCGGCGTGCGGCGTACTGGCTGCCTGCGCGGCAACGGCTTCCAAGCCCGAGAGTGTCGACGCGCGTATCAGTGCGCAGAACGCTCTGTTCGAGGAGTACTACCAGGCCGATCTCAAGCGCCATCCGGAGCGCGCCACCGCCTACGGCGACTATCGCTACAACGATGAGCTGGACGATGTCTCGCTCACCGCCATTGCCGCCGAGCACGCCAGCGAGCAGAAATTCCTGGCGCGGTTGCAGGCCATATCGACCGAGGGATTGCCCGAGCAGGACCTGATGTCGCACCAAGTCCTGGTGCGGGTGCTGCAACTGCACGACGCCGATTACCAATTCAAGGAATATGAGATGCCCTTGAGCCAGATGAGCGGGCCGCACGTGCGTCTGGCCGATCTGCCGCTGGCCGTGCCGCTCAAATCGGTCAAGCAGTACGAGGACTATCTGGCCCGTCTGCACCAGATTCCGCGGGTGTTCGCCCAGACCGAGCAGGTGCTGCGCGCGGGTATGCACGATCATCTGATGCCGGTGCGATTCCTGTTGGAGAAGGTGCCGGGGCAGTGCCAGGGCATCATCGCGTCGGATCCGTTCTTGCTGCCGACCAGCCGCTACCCGGCCGATATCCCGGCCGATCAGCAGCAGCGATTGACCGCCGCGATCAGCGCCGCGGTCAACAACGAGGTGCTGCCGGCCTACCGCTCGTTCGCCGAATTCGTCACCACCCAGTACGCCCCGCACGGTCGGGAGCAGCTCGCAGTGACATCGTTGCCGGGCGGCGCGGCACGCTATCGCAACGACATCATTAGTCGCACCACGGTCACGGATATGACTCCCGAGCAGATCCACGCCGTCGGACTGCACGAGGTCGAGCGCATCGAGGCGCAGATGCTGGTGATCGCGCGCCATGAGGGCTTCGCCGATCTGGCCTCCTACCACGAATCGCTGAAGACCAACCCCAAATACATACCGACCTCGGCGGAGCAGATCCTGGATGATTTTCGCAAATACATCGGCCAGATGGAGCCGCGGCTGCCGGAACTGTTCGGATTCGTGCCCAAAGCGCCGGTGACCGTGGAAGCCATCCCAGCCTTTCAATCGGCGATGGCGACCCACTACCAGACCGGAACGCCCGACGGCTCGCGACCCGGCCGCGTGGTGGTCGCGACCTCCAACTACGCGCAGCGCTCGCTGATCGACGATGAAGCCACCGCCTATCACGAGGGCGTGCCCGGCCACCACATGCAGCTGTCGGTGGCGCAGCTGCTGACCGGCCTGCCCAAATTCCGTCAGCACGGCGGCAACTCGGGCTACATCGAGGGCTGGGCGCTGTACGCCGAGCAGCTCGGGAAGGAAATCGGCTTCTACCAGGAGCCGGCGAGCGACTACGGCCGCCTGGCCAGCGAGCTGTTTCGGGCCGAGCGCCTGGTGGTCGATACCGGCCTGCATTCCATGGGCTGGACGCGCGAGCAGACGGTCGAGGAGCTGCGCCGATCAGGCGCCATCGACGAGCCCAGTGTCCAGTCGGAGACCGACCGCTATATCGCGTGGCCCGGTCAGGCGCTGGCCTACAAGCTCGGACAGCTGGAAATACTGGCCCTGCGCGAGCGGGCACGTAACGAGCTCGGCGCAAGCTTCGACATCCGCAGTTTCGATGACGAGATTCTCAATGGCGGCGTGCTGCCGCTCGACCTGCTGCAGACGCGTACCGATCGCTGGATCGACAGCCAGAAGTCGCGACCGGCATTAGCCCACTGATCCCATGCCGCACGATTTTCCGGCACTCGATGCCTGGAACAATTTTTACGTCATCGTCGGATCATCCGCGGCCGGGCTGACCGGCTTGACCTTTGTGGTGATCGCGCTGGCGTCCGAGGCCAAGATGGTGCGCATGTCGGGGCTGCGCACCTTCATCACGCCGATCGTGTTGCACTTCGGGTCGGCGCTGTGGCTGGCGGCACTGGCGTCTATTCCAGGCCACAACGTCATCAGCATCGCCGTTTGCATGGGCCTGACCGGCTTGGTGCTGAGCGCTTATGCGGCCAACACTACCTGGCGCATGTACCGCGGCCGGCGCGAATACCGACCGGTCGTGGAGGATTGGATCTGGAATGCGTTCCTGCCCCTGGGTACCTACCTGCTGCTGCTGATCGCCGGTGTGATTGTCGTCTGGCACGCACTGCTGTCGCTCTATCTGATCGGCGCGGTTGCACTGGCGCTGCTGTTCATCGGCATTCACAACGCCTGGGATCTGGCCGTCTGGATCACGGCAGAGCGTCCCGGCATACGATCGCAGGCTCATCCCAAACAAAGCGCGGCGGATAAGAGCGCCGCCAGCGAGAAGCGCGCCTAAGGTCCCGAATCAGCCGGCTGTCCGGCGCGCCGCAAGATCGTAGTTATCGGCGCCGGTGATCTCGACCTGGGCAAACTCGCCGAGCTTCAGGCCCGCGGCGGGCGCCACCCGCACCACACCGTCGATTTCTGGTGCCTCGGCGGCGCTGCGCGCAATCGCCACGCCCGACTCGAGCTGGTCGACCAGCACGCGGCAGCGGCGGCCGACACGCGCTGCCAGGCGCGCGCGACTGACCGCGGCGGCCTTTTCCATGAAGCGGCGGTAGCGATCTTGCTTGAGCGCATCGGGCACCGGCGCCGCGATCGCATTGGCGGCGGCGCCGTCGACCGGCGAGTACTGAAAGCAGCCGACGCGATCGAGTTGCGCAGCGTCGAGCCATTGCAGCAGTTGCTCGAACTCGGCATCGGTCTCACCAGGAAAGCCGACAATGAATGTGCTGCGCAGGGTCAGATCCGGTCGCTGCGCGCGCCAGCGCTCGATCCGCTGCAGGGTATCCTCTGCGTGTGCCGGCCGGCGCATGCGCTTGAGCACCGACGGACTGCCGTGCTGGAACGGAATATCCAGATAGGGCAGCACACCGGGCTCGGCCATCAGCGCGATGACATCATCGACATGCGGATACGGATAGACGTAATGCAGTCGTACCCAGACGCCCAGGGTGCCCAGCGTGCGCACCAGATCGAGCAGTCGGGTCGAGTGCTGCTGCCCGCGCCAACTCACCTGCGGGTAGCGCAGGTCGCTGCCATAGGCGCTGGTATCCTGCGAGATCACCAGCAGCTCCTTGACGCCGGCGTTCACCAGCGCTTCGGCCTCGCGCAGCACCGAATCCAGTGGACGGCTGACGAGCTTGCCGCGCAATGAGGGAATGATGCAGAAGCTGCAACGGTTGTTGCAGCCTTCGGAGATCTTCAGGTACGCGTAATGGCGCGGAGTCAGCCGCACCCCCTGCGCTGGCACCAGATCGAGGAAGGGGTCGTGCGGCTGCGGCAGGTGCTTATGAATGGCGGCGACCACCTGCTCGCAGGCATGCGGGCCGGTCACGCCCAGTACCTTTGGGTGACGCTCGAGAATGCGGTCGGGATTGGCGCCCAGGCATCCGGTCACCAGCACCCGGCCATGGTGTTGCAGCGCCTCGCCGATCGCCTGCAGCGATTCGTCGATCGCGGCATCGATAAAGCCACAGGTGTTGACCACGACCAGGTCGGCACCGGCATAGTCGGGTGCAATCGCATAGCCCCGGGACTTAAGCTCGGTGATGATGCGCTCGGAGTCCACCAGCGCCTTGGGACAGCCGAGACTGACGAAGCCGACCGCTGGGGTGCGGCCGCGCGCCGCAGATTTACGTAACGCCGTGGACATCGGTATGTGGAGGTGCCGGCAACGTCGGGCCGGTACAATGCGATGCGTTATCTTACCTCATGCAGCCACGACGGATCGACGTATGCCCTTTGACGCCGCTTATTACCGCCGCTACTACTACGATCGACGCACCGCGGTGACCTCCCGCGTCGAGATGCGCACCCGGGCGCGGCTGATTACCAGCTGCGTTGCGTATATCGGCTTGCCCGTGGCGCGAATCCTGGACGCCGGCTGCGGAGTCGGGCTGCTGCGCACGCCGCTGCTGCGTGAATTCAAGCGCGCCAGCTACACCGGGCTCGAGACCAGCGAGTACCTGTGCGAGCGTTACGGCTGGGTCAAGGGCACGATCGAGTCGTTTCGGGCGCCGGGGCATTATGACCTGGTGATCTGCTATGACGTGCTGCAGTACCTGAGCCCGACGGCCGCTACACGAGCGATCGCCAATCTTGCGCGGTTATGCCGCGGCGCGCTGTATTTCGGCGCCCTGACACGCGAGGACTGGAGCGAGAATTGCGACCGCCGTCGCACCCATCGGGTCGCCGGACTGCGATCGGGCGGCTGGTATCGACGCGCCCTGGCGAGGGCGTTCCGCCCGATCGGCTGCGGCATGTGGATCAAGCGCGGCGCGCCGCTGACGCTGTGGAATCTGGACGCCGCGGCTTGAGTTCGGATCGCGAGCTGATGGCATTCACCGACGCGGTGCAATGCGAGCGCGCAGACGGCGCCGTGAACCTGGTGCTGTCGGACGATGCCACTGAACTGCTGTTCGAGGGCGCCACGGCGGTATCGTTGCCGGTCGAGCTGCGCGCTGCTCGGGTGTTGGAGCTCGAGGCCCCACCGATGGGCGACCCGGCGACGGCGCGACGCAGGTTTCGCATCGAAGCCCCGGGCTTGACGCTGGATCTGCAGGCGCGCGCGGTGCAGCTGCACCGCGATGTCAGCGCCGAGTTCTTTCGCGCCGTGCCACCGCAGCGGGTGCCGCTGCGAATGGGCCTGGGTTGGTGGTTGCTGCTGTCACTGCTGCGTATTCCCGGCGCGGCGTCGCTGCTGCGGTTGATCCGGGGTGCGCCATGAGCGGCCGTATTCCGGTCACGGTACTCACCGGCTTTCTGGGTGCCGGCAAGACCACCCTGGTCAACCGCATCCTGTCGGAAAATCACGGCAAACGCATCGCCGTCATCGAAAACGAATTCGGTGAGGTCGGCGTCGATCACGAGCTGGTGATTGGAGCCGAGGAGGAGATCTTCGAGACCAGCAACGGCTGCATCTGTTGCACCGTGCGCGGCGATCTGATCCGCATCCTTACGCAGCTGCGCAAGCGACGCGACCGTTTCGACGCGGTGCTGATCGAGACCACCGGCCTGGCCGACCCCGGGCCGGTAGCGCAGACATTTTTCATCGACGAGGAGCTGAAGGAGCATTACGCACTGGATGCGATCGTGACGCTGGTCGATGCCCGCCATGTCGAGCAGGCACTGAAGGAGAGCGCGGCGGCGGTCGAGCAGATTGCGTTCGCCGACGTGGTGCTGCTCAACAAGATCGACCTGGTAGAGCGCGCGGCGCTGGAGCGCATCGAGCAGCGTGTGCGCAGCATCAGTGCGACCGCGGTCATCATCCACAGCCGCAAGGCCGACGTGCCACTGGAGCGCGTACTCGGCCTTGGCGCCTTTGACCTGGAGCGTGCGCTGGCACTGGACGGAGCGTTTCTTGAACCGGCGCGGCCGTTCGAGTGGGCCGGCCTGTACCAGCTGGCGGCCGGGCGGCAGCAGCTGTGTACGGGCGCGCACGCTCACGATCACCACGACGGTCATGGCCACGATCACGGGCATCAACATGAGCACGGCGAGGGTTCCGGCCTGCTTCAGGTCGACGTGGCGCTGTTGCCTGCTGCCGGCGGCGCGCCGCAGGTGCTCGATGGCATGCTCGAGGCGGCCAGCGCGCTATTCGAGCACGACAGCACGGCGGCGCAGGCTGGCGTCGTGCTCGAACCGCAGCACCATTACCGCCTGCCGCTCACGCCCCCGGGCGCGGGTGCCGGCGCGAGCTTTGAGCTGGCGATCCCCAGCGCCGGGTACTGGGCGCTGTTTGCCGAGCACGCGCCAGCCGAATTCGGTCTGCACCTGCACGGCCAACAGCCGCTGCAACAGCGCGTGTTCGGATCGCACCACCACGATCTGGCGATCGGCTCGATCGGACTGACCGACGAGCGTGCGCTCGACCCTAATAAGGTCAATGACTGGCTGTCGTATCTGTTGCAAAGTCGCGGCATCGACATCCTGCGCATGAAAGGCGTGCTGAACCTGAAGGATGAGAGCCGGCGGTTCGTGTTTCACGGCGTGCACATGGTGTTCGATGGCCAGCTGGAACGGCCCTGGGGCGAGGCTGCCGCGCGGCGCAGCCGGCTGGTATTCATCGGTCGAAATCTCGATCGCCACGAGCTCGAAGCCGGCCTCGAATCCTGCGTCGCATGAACGTCGCCGGCGGGCGCCTGCAGGCGCACGAGCGCATTGAGCTCGACGATTTCCCGGTTGATGCCGCCTGGTCGGGTGACGGCAAGACACTGGCCATCGCCGGCGGCGAGGGCGCGCTGCTGCTGCTGTCGGTGCAGGCGTCGCAGCCGCCTCGTACCATCGGACATCACGCCGGCGGTGTGCTGGCGCTGGCCTGGCAGGCCGCCGGCCCGTTGCTGGCATCCTCCGGACAGGATGGTCTGGTGCGTCTGTGGGACACGCGATCACTGGACGCCAAGCAGCTGCTGACCGGCAAGGAATGGAGCGAGCGGCTGGCATTTTCCGACAACGGCCGCCTGCTGGCCGTGGCCAGCGGCCGTACGCTGCATCTGTTCGATCCGCAGGGCGAGTCACAGCATCGATTCAGCGAGCACGCCGGCGTCATCGCCGCGATCGCCTGGCGACCCAAGAGCAGCGAGCTCGCCGCGGTCGGCAACGGCGGTCTGCAGCTGCATCGGCCCGGTGCCGAGCCGCCGTCGCGCAGCTTGCCGTGGCCCGGGGCAGCGCTGACCGCCAGCTGGAATGCGGACGGACGCATGCTGGCCGCCGGCATGCAGGATGGCAGTGTGCACGTGTGGAACGTCACGGCGAACACCGAGGCGGACATGGCCGGGGCCGGCGGCCGCATCATCGCCGCAGGCTGGAGCGGCAAGGGGCGTTACCTGGCGGCCGCCGCCGGCAACGGCCTGCTCATCTGGGAGTTCGGCAAGGCGGCGCAGGTGTCGCGACCGCTGCAGCTGCAGGCGCACTCGGAGCGCATCACCGCGATGGCGCTGCGCCCGACTGGCAGCACACTGGTGTCGGCCGGCCGCGATCGACGGCTACTGCTGTGGCGACTCGGTGCCACCGATGCGCCGCAGGACGCGCATCTGCTGGCCGATGACTGCACGCTGCTGCGATTTTCGCGCGACGGCGCGCGCTTGGCGGTCGGCGACGCGCGCGGCGGTGTGACGCTGTATGACTGCGCGTCCTAGCGGCCCTGCGGATCGAGCTCCATTGCGGCACCTGCGGAGCCGGCCTCGCGCGCCGAGCCCAGTACGCTACCGTAGTTTGCCAACTGGGTGCGCAGCACCTGCGACCAGGTAAAGCGCTGCACGACGTGGGCGCGAGCCGCGCGGCCCATGCACTCCAGATCGCGCTCGAACAGCCGGCCGATCGCCTCGGCCATGCTCGCGGCGCTGTCCGGCTCGGCCAGCTCACCGACCTGCTGCGCCACCAGCTCCGGTACCGCACCCGCTCGCACGCCCACCACCGGACGGCCGCAGGCCATGGCCTCAATGATCACCAGCCCGAAGGTTTCGCTGCTGCCGGCGTGCACCAGCGCGTCGGCCGATGCCAGCCAGCGCGCCAGTTCGACGCTGTCGCGCCGGTAAGGCACCACGGTAACGTTGTGCGCCGGCCGCCGGGCGCGGCCACCGCCGATCAGCAGCAGATGATAAGGCTTGCCCAGCCGCGCCAGCGCCGCGCGCAGGATCGGCAGATTCTTTTCTTCGGAGAAGCGGCCGGCATACACCAACAGGCGCGCATTGTCCGGCAGCTCGAGCTCGCGCCGCAGGTCGAGCGTGCGCCGCGCCGGTGAGAACACCTCGGTGTCGACGCCGAGCGGCTGATAGGCGGTGCGGGCTACACCGAGCTCGTCCAGGTAGGCGCGCATCAGCCGGCTGGGAGCCAGCACCAAATCGCAGCGCGCATAGACCTGCCGTACATAACGCGTGATCGCACGCTCGACGCCGGCGCCGAAGCGGCGTGCCAGCACCTGCGCGAGATTGGAATGGAAGAATGCCACCAGCGGCACGTTGCGAGAACGGGCCACGTGCGCCGCGCACCAGGCCGGATGAAACACGTCGCCGACCTCGATCAGATCCGGCTCGAGCGCCGACAGCATGCGGATCCATGCGCGCGGCGACAGCGGCAGACGATAATTGAACGTGAACGGCAGCGTCACACCGGCGATGGTGCTGATGCCTCCGGGCAGCAGCTGCGAGCGCGGCCCGGGTACCAGGATGGTATGGCGGTGATGCGTGTGTGCCGCCAGCCAATCGTGCTTGGCGGTCAGATATCGTTTGACGCCGCCGCTGGTCGGCGAAAAAAACAGGGTCGTATCGACGAACTGCATGACGGCCCCCGGTGGGAGCGGTCATTGCATCGTCATGTCATTTTGCTGTCAAGCGGGCGCGCCCGCGAAAAGCTCGCTGTCCGACAGCGCTGGAAACGATATCCGATAGCGCGTGAATTGCCCGCGCTTGGCTGCGACTTGCAGGCGTCCGCCGAGACGCTGCACGTGATCCCGCACGATTTGCAGGCCCAGACCGCGTCTCGCAGGATTGTTCGAAGTGGTGACGCCGGGCTGAAAGATCACGCTCGCGAGGCGTGGACCCTCGATAGACTGCGCGGCTTCGGCCGTCAGTAGGCCGAGTCTGACTGCGACTTCAGCGATCCGCTCGGAGTCGAGGCCGGCGCCATCATCCTGCACGTTGAGATCGAAACCCTGGGCGCCGCGGTCAATGAACTCGATGACCAGCGTTCCCATCTCCGGCTTGGCGCGCTCGGCGCGCAGCGCCGGACTCTCGACGCCGTGCTCGATCGAATTGCGCAGCAGCTGTCCGAGCAGGTCGAACAGCGTGCTGGTCCAGCTCTCGGGCACGTCCTCCAGGCCCATGGTCACCAGCGCTACGCGCTTACCCTGCTCGGTGGCGAACTTCTCGCACAGCTGCTGCAGGGCGGCCACGATCTTCGGCGGCACGGCGGACTGTTCCGGATCAGACTCCCCGGCCGGCGGCTCCTCGTCAGCCGGCGGCAGATGCACCGCCGCGCAGTCGGCCGCGATCAGCAGATGGCTGCATAGCTCCTCGAGCGTCACCATCGCCGGCAGCAGGTCGTTGCCGCTGATGTCGGCGCGCATCTCGATCGCCTGTAACGCTGCCTGTGCGCTCTCGACCCGCGACGACACGCTCGGCAGGTGCAGACCCAATATCGCGTTTGCCAGTCCGCCGAGTTCATCGCGCAATCGCTCGATCTTGCCGCGAAACGTAGCCGCATCACGGGTCGGCATGCGCAGCGCGCTGCGGATCCGATCGACGGTGGCGAGCGCGTAGGTCATGCAGCTGGCCAGTTCCTGAAGCTCCGACAGCAGCAGCGATCGGTACAGATCGCGCTGGTCACGCAGCGCCTCGATCTCGATCATCAGCGCCGCCGGGGTGGATTGTGTTGCCGAGTCGCTCACGAGCCGGATGCCTCGGCGGCCAGTGGCGGGCTGTCTGCCGCCAGCCGGTCGATTGCCGCCATGATGGCCGCATAGGCGGTCACGGCGTCGACGAAGCGCTTGGCGCGATCGCGCGCCATCATTTGCTCGAGCAGCGGCTCGAGTTGCGACAGCGCGGCTGGCAGCGCCGGCCGCGGTCCGTGCACATGCTGCTGCATGACCTCGACCGCGCTGTTGCCGATGTACGGCTTCACGCCGGTGAGCATCTCGTGCAGCATGACGCCGACGCTGTACAGGTCGCTGCGGGCGTCCAGGGGTATGCCCTGCGCCTGTTCCGGACTCATGTAGTACGGCGAGCCACGCAGTACGCCGTACGCGGTACTGTGGCCGGTCGAGTCGAGCCCCTTGGCCAGACCGAAATCGATCAGCACCACCGAGCTGTCTTCGCGCAGCATGACGTTCGGCGGCTTCAGGTCGCGGTGGATCAGGCCGGCAGCGTGAATCACGCGCAGCGCCCCGCAGATTCGCAGTGCGTAGCCGAGCGCCTCGGGCACGCTCATCGGCTGCTGCAGACGCGTCTTCAAGTCGCCGCACGGAAAATATTCCATGGCGATGAATTCGCGGCCAGCATGAAAGCCGTAGTCGTAGATCTCCACCACCGAGCGATGCCGCACGGCGCAGATGGCGGCGTATTCGCGCGCGAATTCGCGACTTTCTTCCGCGTCCTCGATCGTCGGCTTGCTGATCTTCAGCGCCACATTGCGGCCCAGCGTGACGCTATGGGCGAAATACACCACCGCGCGCGAGGACTCACCGAGCTTGTGCAGGATCGCGTACTGCGGCAGATCCAGGTGCGGCGGATCGATGCGTCGCGGCAGCGCGATGCTCGGCCGGCTGCGCGCCGCGCCCCGACGGCGTTTGCGCAGCGCCAGCCGCAGCGCGGTCGCAAGCCGCTGTGCATCCAGCAGCCGGCGCGGCAGATAGTCGGCCGCGCCCAGGCGCATGGCCCGCACCGCGTTGAGTTCGGAGCCGCCGCTGGCGATGACGACGATCGGCGGCACGTCGTCGCGGCGCTGAAGCAGGCGCAGCGGATCCAGGCCCGCCATGCTGTCCTCGAGCGACTCGCCGCACTGCGCGCCGAGCACGATCAGGTCAAGATGCTCGCTGGTCAGATCGACCGCCTGCGCTTCCAGTTCGGTCGGCTCCAGCTCTTCGACGCTGCTGCCGGGCCACAGCACTTCGATGTGATGGCGCAGCCAGGTGCGCAGCTCGCGCTCGGTATCGATGATGAGCAGACGCGGTTTCATTGCGTGAAGCGCAGCTTCAGCCGCGCGCGCTGCGCTACCGGCTTGCCGTCGACCTCGACCGGCTGGTAGCGGCTCTGCGCCAGCGCGCGCATCGCCGCCTTATCGAACACACCGGGCGGATCGGCCGCGATCACCTTGATGTCGGTGACGTGGCCGGTCGGGCTGACCGTGAATTCCAGTTCGACCGAACCGCTCAGCCCCCGAGCCAGGGCGTCGTCCGGGTAGGTTGGCGCGACGAAATGTTCGCGCTTCAGCCGCGATTCGGGCACGTAGGCCGGCGCGGCGGCGGTGTCCTGCGCGTTTTGCAGCGCGCTGGCCGCGGCCGCCAGCTCGTCGCCGTCCAGGCCAGCGTCCTGGGCCGCGTGCAGATGCTGCTGCGCCCCGCTCAGATCGTTGTGGGCGATGCGTGCCTGTACGTCGGTGGCCACTGCGCCGCGCAGATTGTGCAGCATGCCCGCCAGCGCGGCGTTGCCGGCATCCAGCGCGCGCAGGTGTCGATAATCGCCCAGGGCGCTATCGTCGGCCGGCTCGAGCAGCTGTCCGGCGCTCAAGTGCTGACTGAACGCGCGTTGGGCGCTTTGCGTTTCGGCTTGCGAGCCTTGCGCATGCTGCAGGCTGGCCAGCTGCGCGATCAGCGGCTCAAGCGCGCTGTCGCTGAGCTTGTAGTCGCGACAGGCCTGCAGCCAGCGGCCAGCCGCGTCCTGATCGCCGGCGCTTACCGCCGCGCGCAGTTTCCCGATCAGTGCATCGCCCAGGGCGCCAGCGACGGCGCGCACGTCGGCATCGTCGGGTGCCAGGGCGACCGCGGCCTGCACGTAACTGCGGGCGTTGTCATCGGCGGGCTCGAGCAGCGAGCCGCTGCCCAGGCGCTTCTGCGCCAGCTGCACGTAAACGTGCGCCTGCTCGGCGCGCGCCCCGCTGGTGGTACGCCGCAGCTGCTCGGCCAGAGCGGCCTCGCGCGCCTCGCTCTCACTGACGATGCGATCGCGCTCGGCCCGATCGGCCGCGGCCCGATCGATGGCCTCGCGCTCGGCGTCGGCCGCCTGCGCGGCCTGGGTCGCCTGGGCCGCACGCGTGGCCTGCGCAGCACGCGCTGCCTGCGCGGCGCTGTCCTGATTCTCGAACGCTGGCGGCTGGGTGACCGGGACGCTGGGACGGGTACGCAGGCTTGCAGTCAGCTGCGGCAGGTGCTGCCACAGCAGCGCCCCTAGGCCTGCGATCGCCATCAGCGCCAGCAGCACAACCGTCGGCCACAACCAGCGGCGCGGACCGCCATGATCGGGGCGGCGCTGGCGACCCGTCAGCCCCAGATGCGGCCCATCCGCCGCCGGCGGCAGCAGCGTGGCCTGTGCGATCAGCGCCTGCCGGCGCAACAGCGCGGCATCGATGAACAGCTTCAGGCGCTGCGCCGAGGCGGGTTTGTGCGCGAAGCGAAAGATCGTCGCGTCGGCGATCTGCGCCGCGAACTGCGTCTGCAGCACGGCCGGACCGGACAGCAGCAGCAGCAGCTGCGGGAACTGCCGGTGCACCGTGGCCAGGAAATCATCCAGCGGAGCGGGCGCCACGGCGGCATCGATCAGCGCGATCGGCGCGGCATTGGCCACCAGCTGGTCGGCAAACCGGTCGGCCGACGGCGAGCTGACCACGGTGGCCTCGCCGACGGCGGCCTGGGTCAGGGCCTCAAGCAGCAGCGGATCCTCCGACAGCGCCACGATCGTCAACGCGGTACGGGGCGCGGCCGGTGGCCCGAGCGCGAACAGCGGCTCGGTGACATCCTGGTCGGGAGGCGTGGGTCGCGGGTTCATCCGGCTCCATCAATCAACAGTTTGGGTCAGAATATCGCCTGATCCCACGGACTGTATGCCGTCTGCCGAAACGGACAATCGCGCGCCTCGGCAGTTGTGATGCGCTTGCCCGCTGGGCATCGATAATGTGACGCGCCTCACCTGTCGGAGCGAGCCTGATGCTGCACCTGCGACCAGCGGAACCCACGGATGTACCAGCTATTTTTGCCCTAATCGGCGAGCTGGCCGACTACGAGCGGCTGCGCCACCAGATGGTTGGTAATGCGAACGATCTCGAGCGGCATCTGTTCGGCACGCCACGCTTCGCCGAGGCCGTGATGGCCGACTGGGACGGCGTGGCGGCCGGCTTCGCCCTGTACTTCTTCAATTACTCGACCTTTCTGTGCCGGCCCGGACTGTACCTGGAGGATCTGTTCGTGCGGCCCACGCACCGCGGGCGCGGCATCGGCCTGGCGCTGTTGCAGGCGCTGGAGCGGCGGGCGCTCGAGCTCGGATGCGGCCGGCTGGAATGGTCGGTGCTGGACTGGAACGAGCCGGCGATCGAATTCTATCGGCGCTTCGGCGCGCAGCCGATGGCGGATTGGATTTTGTATCGCAAGGAGCTGCGCTAGGTGGTGCCGGCGCGGTGACGGAAGCTGCGCGGCGAGGCACCCGTGGCCTTGGCGAAGAAGCGGCTGAAGTAGGCCGGATCCTCGAAACCGAGGTAGTAGGCGATCTGCGCGATCGACATGCCGGTGTAGCGCAGCTGGCGTTCGGCCTCGATCAGCATGCGCGCATGCACCAGCTGCGTCGGGGTCTGACCGGCGATGCGCGCGCAGGCCTTGCGCAGCGCAGCCTCCGAGGTGCCCACTTCACGCGCGTAGGCGCACAAATCCAGATGGCTGCGGTAGCGCCGCTCCACCACCTCGCGGAAGCGAGCCACCAGTTCGCGCTCGCGGTTGACGCTACCGGCGGGCGAGGATGCCAGGCTGCCGGACACGCGCACGACGTTGCTCAGCAGCGTCGTTAGCAGGCCGTGCAGGGCCGCATCGCGGCCACTGGCCGAGCGTGAGAATTCCCGCAGTAGCATCGTCACCAAGTGCTTAAGGTCGGTGGCCGCCAGGCGCGCGCGCGCGATCGGCGCAGCGCACGGCCGGTTCAGGTGCTCGCCAAGATCCTGCGCATCGCGAAAGATCTCGCGCGCAAGTCCGGCGGCGAAACTCACCACCACGCCGTCGGTATGGCGCCCAAACTGAAACGAGTGCACCGCCAGCGGTGGCACGATGACCAGCGCCGGGCCCCGCAGCGTCGAAGGCTCACCGTCAAGCTGGGCCTCGATTGGTCCGCGCCAAACGATCAGCACCTGGTGCAGATCGCGATGCCGGTGCGGGCGTATTTTCCAGTCGTGCAGGCTGCTGCGGGCGGCGATGGTCTCGACGTGCACGGTGCGCGCGTCCGGCGCGCGCAGCGGTTCGCCATAGAGAAAGAAAGCCGGTACGTCGGCACGGGTGCTTGAGTCGGCGCAGCGGTACTCGCGCGGCGGCATGGCATGCACGCTACAACGCGCCGCCGGTGCCGTCCATGGAAGCGCCGCGCCGGCCGCCGCCAGCGCCGGAGCGGCGGCCGGCGTCTCAGTAGTGGATCCCCAGCGTCGCATACCATTCGCGCGGCGGGTTGTAGGTACCGAACACCACGCCGCCGGCGATCTGCGGCTGGCCGGTGGTCACGTAACGCTTGTCGGTCAGGTTGCTGCCACCGATCGTCAGCGTGGTGCGGCCGCCGGGCGAGGTCAGGCTGGCGGAGGCGTCGACCATGTCGACATCCGGTCGCCCCAGCAGCGGCGTGTTCTGCACGTCGTTGAACATGTGACTGGTGTGGGTGAAGCCGGCCGCCACGCGCACGGTCGCGCCGTCGACGATCGTGGCGTGCGCTTCAGGGCTGACCGAAATCTTCCAGCGCGGGGTCTTGGGCAGCTCACTGCCGGTGAACGCGACCGCGGCCGCATTGACGGTGCGGTAGTAGGCATCCATGTAGCCGGCGTTGGCGGTCAGATCGAAATGCTCGGTCAGGCGCGACTGCGTTTGCAGCTCGAAGCCCTTGATGGTGGCATTGCCGGCGTTCTGCGTGACCGGCGAAGTGCTGATCTGGTAGGTCAGCTGGATGCCATCGTACAGGCTGTAGAAGAACGCGGCGTTGGCGATCAGATGGCGGTCGAACCACTCCGACTTGAATCCCATCTCGTAGGTCTGATCGGTCTCCGGTCCGAACGATTGGGCCGGAGATCCGGGCGGCAGCGGCGCGGTCAGCCGCGTGGTCCAGCCGCCGCTCTTGAAGCCACGGGCGTAACTCGCATACAGCATCAGGTTCGGGTCGAAGTGGTACTGCAGGCCGGCGGTGGGCGTGAACTCGTTGAAGTTCTGATGGTTCTCGCCGATCGGATACACCTGAAAATGGTTGTTCGGATTGGGGAAGCCGAGCGCCTGCTGGCAGCTCAAGGCCGCCGGTGCGCCGATCAGGCTGGCCGAGGCGTTGTAGGGATAACAGCCCGAGATCTTGTAGAAGAAATCGTTCAGATCCTGCTGGCCGCCGGTGAAGGTCTTGCGATCAGCGGACTCCCGGCCACCGAGGGTGATGCCGAAGTGGTCGCTGAGCTTGTAGTCGGCGTGCACGAAGGCCGCATACGAAGTCGTGTCCAGGGCATTCGGACCATCGATCTGCAGCAGCCCGCCGCCGAAGGTCACGAAGTCGTGGATGTAGCCGCCCTCGTTGAAATAGTACAGGCCGCCCACCAGCTTCAGGCGCGAGTCGAACAGGTCCCCCAGCAGCTGCACCTCCTCGGAGATCTGATGCTGGGCTTCGGCAAAGCTGAGCTCGAAGAAGTCGATCGGCGAACCGTCGGCATCCAGGCCCGGCGTCCAGTGCAGCCGCCGCCAGCCGGTAATCGAGCGCAGCGTGAAGGACGGATTGAGCACCCAGTCGGCGGTCAGCGCCATGCCATAGGAATCCAGCTTGTCGAAGTTCTCGCCGGTGGCGTAGGTGGTATCGATATTGCCGGTGTTGGTCACGGCCGGGCCATACAGCAACCGGGTCGAGCTCGGGCTCAGGTTGGCCTGCCACAGCGGCGTGCCGACCGTGTTGCGCGCTCCGCACACCAGCGCTGCGGTGGGTGCAAACGGAATACCCAGCAGGCAGGCGTTGTAGAACGCGCCGAACACCGCCGACGGTCCGGAGGTGATCGTCTGCAGCACGGTGCTCGCAGTCGAGGGCTGGTTGGTGTGGGTCCAGTCGACCGACAGCGTCGCGGTCAGGGAATCGCTGGCCTTCCACAGCATCTTGGCGCGCACCACCTGCTGGTTCTGGCCGCCCTGGGTATCGAAGGCCTCGGTGCCGGAGCTGTGCAGCGCGCCGACCGGATCACTGACGTAGGGCGTTGGCGACGGATAGGCGATGCGCCGCTGGTAGCCGTCGCGGGTCTGGTCCGAGAACGTGAGTGTGGTCAGCAGATTGTCGGCCAGTGGAATGTCGGCCATGACCGCGACGTCACGCCGGTCGAAACTGCCGCCGGTCAGCTGGGCGCGCAATGCCAGCTGATCGCCGGGGGTGCGCGTGACGATACTGATCGCACCGCCGATGGTGTTGCGACCGAACAGCGTGCCCTGGGGACCGTTGAGCACCTCGATGCGCTCGACGTCGAGCAGGTCCTGATTGGCGCCGACGGTGCGCGCCAGATAAACGCCGTCGACGTAGATGCCGACGCCGGGATCCAGATTGAAGGCGAAATCGTCCTGGCCGATGCCGCGGATCGAGGCTGACAGCACCGAGTTGGAACCGGAAAACGGCGAACCCTCATCGAGGTTGACGTTCGGCGCCAGCGTGGTTAGACCGTGGATGTCAGTGACACCCTTGCTGGAAAGATCGGCGGCCGAGAACGCCGTGATCGCGATCGGCACTTCCTGGATATTCTCGCTGCGCTTCTCGGCCGTGACGACGATTTCCTCGAGCGAGCCAGTCTCCGGCCCGGCAGCGGTCTGGCCCCAGCCGAGCACCGGCAGCAGCGCGCTCACCGCACTCAGTACGCACAACGAACTGGTCTTCATGCACCGTCCCCCTGCAGGACCGAATTGGCCTGTCATCGATGCGGATCGGCCACTGCGGGCGCAGCCTAAGGGCACGCGATCCGCGGTCAGGTTAGCCGTGGTGGCAATGGCGGTACATGGACGGAATGCACGGGAACTTGGACTTTTTCAGCGCTCGCGATGACTTTAGAACCTGAGGCCGACGTAGTTCTCGGCAAATACCGTGGCCGCCGCCTGCGAGCGCGCCAGGTAGTCGAGTTCGGCGAGCTGCAGCTTGCGCTCGAAGCCGTCGTCCGACAGCTTGTGCATCAGCGTCGTGAACCACCAGGAAAAGCGCGTGGCCTTCCACACCCGCGCCAGCGCGCGCGGCGAGTACTGCTCGAGCAGCCGCTCGCCGCCGCCGCGGTAGTACTCGACCAGCCCCTCGAACAGCAGCCGCACGTCGGCGGCGGCCAGGTTGAGTCCCTTGGCTCCGGTCGGCGGCACAATGTGTGCGGCATCACCCACCAGGAACAGCCGGCCGAAGCGCATCGGCTCGGCGACGAAGCTGCGCAGCGCGGCGATGCTCTTTTCGATCGATGGCCCGGTCTGCAGCCGCGCCGCGTACTGTGGCGGCAGGCGCGCCGCGAACTCCTGCCAGAAACATTCATCCGACCAGCGATCGATCTGGTCATCGATCGAGCACTGCAGGTAATAACGGCTGCGTGTCCTGGAGCGCATGCTGCACAGTGCAAAGCCCCGCGCGTGATTGATGTAGACCAGCTCGTCGCTGAGCGGCGGCACGTCGGCGAGCACGCCGAGCCAGCCAAACGGATAGATTCGCTGATGCAACGTGATGCGCTCGGGCGGCAAACTGGCGCGGCTGACGCCATGGTAGCCGTCACATCCGGCGATGAACTCGCACTCCAGCTCCTGACGCGCGCCGGCCGCACTCCAGCTCACCCGCGGCCGCCGCTCGTCGATGCCGTGAATCGCGACCTCCTTGGCCTCCCAGACGATGCGGCCGCCGGCGGCGATGCGCGCTTCGGTGAGATCGCGCTGGATCTCGGTCTGGCCATAGACCAGCACGCGCTGACCGCTCAAGGCCAGAAGATCGATGCGCACCGCATGGTCGTTGCATGCCAGCTCGACGCCGTCGTGCGGCAGGCCCTCGCGCCGCATACGCTCGCCGGCGCCCGCCTGCTCGATCAGCTCGACCGTGCTCCACTCGAGCAGGCCGGCGCGGATGCGCGCCTCGACGTGTGCGCGCGTGTGTCGCTCCAGCACGATCGAGTCGATCCCCTGGGTGGCCAGCAGCTGCGACAGCAGCAGGCCGGAGGGGCCGGCGCCGATGATCGCTACCTCAACCTTGGTCATGATTGCTCCCCGCCGCCCCAAGCGCCGGCGCACGCTGCCACAGGGTAGTGATTTGTCGACTCAGGGCAATGGACGGACGTGCCCGGAATTTGTACTTTTCTGGCCTTACGATGGCGGGAACCGCGATGCCCCACATTCTATGCATAGAGCCTGACGGCACCGAGCGCAGCCTTGAGGCCGACGGCGGCCAGAGCGTCATGCGCACCGCGGTCGATGCCGGGGTCGCGGGCATCGAGGCGCAGTGCGGCGGCAACCTGAGCTGTGCCACCTGCCACTGCTATGTGCAGGCGCCGTGGCTGGACAAACTGCCGGCGCCCTCCGATGATGAGCGGCTGATGTTGCAGAACGTGGCCGCCGAGCGGCGGCCAGAAAGCCGGTTGTCGTGCCAGCTGATCGTCGCGCCCGAGCTCGACGGGCTTACGGTACGCTTTCCGGACCGCCAGAGCTGACCCAATCAAACGGACCGAGCGTGAGTTTGCAAGGACCCATCCTAATCGTCGGGGCCGGCCAGGCCGGCGTGCAGATCGCCGAATCGCTGCGGCAGGAGGGCTATGCCGACAGCCTGCTGCTCATCGGCAACGAGTCGCATCCGCCGTACCAGCGGCCGCCGCTGTCGAAGAAGTGGCTGCTCGAGCCGGGTACGTTCAATGCCCTGTCGCTGCGCGGCGCCGAATCGTTGGTGCGCCGCCGGATCGATCTGCGGCTCGACACCGCGGTCAGCGCGATCGAGCGCGCGGCGGCGCAGCTGGTGCTGGCCAACGGTGAGCGCCTGCGCTATGGCCGACTGGCGCTGGCCACCGGCGCCCTGCCGCGGCCGCTGACGCTGCCGGGGGCCGAGCTGGCCGGGGTGCTGAGCCTGCGCACGATCGCCGATTCGGCCGCGATCTCGAGCGCGATCCGCCGCTGCGCCGCCGATGGCGCGCCGCTGGTGGTGATCGGTGGCGGCTTCATCGGACTGGAAGTCGCGGCCAGCGCGCGCAAGCTGGGCGCGGCGGTCACCGTGCTCGAAGGCCTGCCGCGGCTGATGTCGCGGGTGACGGCGCCGATCGTGTCGGAGGCTTTTGAGCGCTTGCATCGCTCGCACGGCGTGAATCTGCTGTTCGACGCCAAGGTCACGCAGCTGCTGGGCCGCGACGGCCAGATCGCCGCGGTAGTCACCGCCGATGGCCACGAGTATCCGGCCGGTTGCGTGATCGTCGGCATCGGCGCGATTCCCGACGACCGGCTGGCGGCCGCCGCCGGCCTGCAGTGTGAGCATGGCATCGTGGTTGATGACTGTGCGCGCAGCAGCGATCCGAAGATCGTGGCGGCCGGTGATTGCACCGCGCGGCGACTGCCGGACGGGCGCTTGCTGCGGCTCGAGTCGGTACAGAACGCGGTCGAACAGGCCAAGTCGGCGGCCGCGGCGCTGATGGGGCGCGAGCGCCCGTTTCGTGCCGCGCCCTGGTTCTGGTCGGATCAGTACGACGTCAAGCTGCAGATGGTGGGCCAGAGCCACGGCTACGATCAGGTGCTGACGCGCGGCGATCTGCACAAGCCGGCGTTCTCGGCGTTTTATTTCAAGGCCGGCCGGCTGATCGCGGTGGACTCACTGAGCCGCATCCAGGACCACATGCAGGCCAAGCGGGTGCTCGACAATGGACTGTCGCCGAGGCCGGAGCAGATCGCCGATCCGCAGTTCGAGCTGCAGAGCCTGCTGCGTGAAGCGCGCGCGGCTACTGCGGACGGAGCATGAACTGCTGGCCGCGATACTCCAGCGCGACGCCCTCGCGCGTGATCGCCAGTACCCGCGGCCCTTCCGGCAAACTATCGCCCTCGCGCACTCGGTGCATATTGACGAGCGCATAGCGATCGGCGGCACGCTGGGCATAGACGTGCAGATCGAGCCGCAGATTGGGCATGTCGCCGCCGACATCATTGTAACTGGGCAGGCCGGCATAGCGGCTCGGCGGCTCGCGCTCGATCGCCGAGCTGCTGGCCGGCACCGCCGGCTCCTCGTCGGCCGGGTTGAGCGCATCGGCCGCGCCGGCGGCGTCGTTTGCAAGCGCTGAACTCCTGCCACCGCTGGCCGACAGCGTGGGCGCCGGAGCCGCCGCCGGCAGCGCCACTGCAGATGCACTCGGCGGCGGCGCGGGCAGCGCGGGCGCGACGGCAGGGGTAGCGGGCGCTGCCGCGACACTCGGCGCGCCGGTGTTGTCGGTGCCCGACGCCGCTGGCCGGCGCAGCGCGAATATCAGTAGCAGCAGAATGTTGATCGCCAGCAGCACGCCGACCGCAATCACCCAGGTCGGATAGCGTCGTCGCGGCGCCGATACCCGCACCTCCAGCAGCGTCGGTCCGCTCTGGCGCTGACGCTCGGCTTCGGATTTCTTCAGCGCGTCGAGGATCAGCGACATCAGCTGCCCCGTGTCGACGGCGGGCGCGCCGCCTGCCGCTGCAGCAACGGCGAATCCGGCGGCGCCAGTGCCGCGTCCAGCGCCACCTGCGTTTCGATGCCGGCGATGCCGTCGACCGTCAACCGACTGGCGCGCTGAAACTGCTCGACCAATTGCACCAGACTCCCGTCGTATTCTTCGTTGCTCGAAGCACCGCTGCTGGCGTCGCCGCTCCAGCGGGTGAGCTGCTCGCGCAACTGCCGCACCGGCGCACCACGCATGCCAGCGCTCAAATCGCGCACGTCGCGCACCGCCGGCCGCCACAACAACACGAAATCCCCGAACCAGTAGCGCGTCAGATCCGCCAGGCCGATGGTCGCGGTCTGACTGCCAATCTGGATCTGTGCCGTATCCTCGCCGAGGCCGCGCAGCAGCACCTGGCTTGGCGTGCCGGCGTCATCGCTGAGCATCAGGATGGCGGGTCGGTTGAGCATGCGCAACTCTGCCAGCGAACCCCGCTGCATCAGGCAGCGCAGCCCCTGCATCAACGCCTGGGTGCAGCCATCGACCTTGCCGGCGGTGTAATTGGCCTGCCACAGACCGAACAGCTGCGTGAACGCCGTGTCGGTGTCGGTGCTGCTGCGGTTGGACGCCAGCAGCTGTCCCAGCGCCGGCAGCGGGGGCGCGCCCATCGGTGCCACCGCCGCGGGGGCGTTCGCGGCAATTTGGGTTGCCGTGCTCGCGCCCGGCTCGACCATCGGTGCCACGGCGCTATTCGCCGGAACATCGGCGCTCGGCGCCGCGGACGGGCGCGAAGCGGTGGCAGCGGCGGTGGCGGCCGGGGCAGTGCTCTTCGTCACCGGCGCGGCCGTCACCACGGCCGCGTGACCGGATAGCAGTCGCCCGGGCGCATATCGCCACAGCAGCACGCCGCTGCCGGCCAGCACCGTCAGTGCCAGCGCGCCGATCGCCAGCGGCATCCAGCGCGGCGATAGTTCCTGATCGAATACTTCGGCGCCGGCGCGGCGTACCAGTGTGGCGGGCACCTCGTGCAGATCCTGCGTATAGGCGCCGAGCAGCGCGCGGTCGCAGATGATGTTGATGACGCGCGGGATGCCGCGGCTGACGCGATAGATTTCGCGCAGCGCGCCGCGCGTGAATATCTCGGCGGTGGCACCGGCGACGCGCATGCGATGACGTACGTAGGCGACAGTCTCCTGTCGCGACAGCGGATCGAGGTGATAGCGACCGGTGATGCGCTGTGCCAGCTGGCGCAGGTCCTCGCGTGCCAGCAGTCGGCGCAGCTCCGGCTGTCCGATCAGGATAATCTGCAGCAGCTTCTGCGTCTCGGTCTCAAGATTGGTGAGCAGGCGGATGTGCTCGAGTACCTCGGGGGCGAGATTCTGAGCCTCATCGACGATCAGGACCACGCGCCGGCCCTGCGCGTGGGCGCGCAGCAGATAGCGATTCAGCAGATCCACCAGCTCCTTGCTGTTGCCCTCGGAATGATCGTCCGGACCCAGGCCCAGCTCCTCGCACAGCGCCAGCAGGAACTCGCCCGGCGACAGTCGCGGATTGAGGATCAGCGCGATCTCGGCATTCTTGGGCGCGCGCGCCAGCAGCGAGCGGATGGTGGTGGTCTTGCCGGTGCCGACCTCGCCGGTCAGCTGGATGAAACCGCCAGCCTCGTTGATGCCATAGACCAGATGGGCGAGCGCGTCGGCGTGCCGCGCGCTGAGGTACAGGTAGCGCGGGTCCGGCGTGATCGCAAACGGCTTTTCCGCTAGTCCGAAGAACGACAGGTACATCGGGGCGGCGTCAACTCTTGGGTCAAGGTCACCTCACCCACCGTGACGGTGATCTTGCGCGAGATCACGTGGGGCGTGAATGGTGTGTGGGCGAAGTCGGCAAACAGCTGGTGCAGTGTGTGCTTGCCCGGCTTAAGGTCAAGCGTGGTTTCGGTCTGGCCGTTGCCGAAACGACCAATATCGTCGCTGACCGGCGGCGGCCGGGTCAGATCGGCCAGCGCCGAGGCACTCAGCCCGAGGCAGGCCGGGTCCAGCGATAGGCTCAGGACACGCATGTCTGATCTCCTTCGAGGGTTGGAGCCACGCTGCGCAGAATTGTTCGGGCCGGGTTCATGCCCAGTTCCTGCGGCGCGAAATCATCCACGTCGATGATCTGCATTACCCGGCGATCATAGTCGGCCAGCAGCTGTGCTTCGGCTTCGCTGAGGATGCCCAGCACGCGCGCCTGCTCGATCTGACCGGGCAGGTCGAGTGCGGTCAGCCGCCCGGTCTTCTGGCCTTCGATCCGCAGCCGGCGCTCGAGCGGCTCGACCGTGTCCGCCAGCTCCAGCACCTGCTGCAGCGCGCTCAATGGGTTGCCGGGTTCATTGCTGCGATACACCAGGTGGCACAGGCGCGCGCGCGTCGCGGTGGGACTCAGCAGCAGTTCGGCGACACGACGCCCGAGACGATCGGCCGGCGCGAAATAAGTCAGCCCGCGCGGGAACACCAGCAATCGCATCAGCGCCGCGAGCGCGCGGTTGGGGAAATTGCGCAGCACGCTGTGCAGCTGCTCCTGTGCCTGGTACAGCAGCTCGCGGCAGGCCCACTCGACGATCGGCAGTTCCTCTGGTGGCTGGCCCTGGTTGTCGTGGTGCTTGAGCACCATCGAGGCCAGATACATCATCGACAGCACGTCGCCCAGGCGCGCCGAGATGGTCTCCTTCTTCTTCAGGTAACCGCCCAGGGTCAGCATCGCGACGTCGGTGGCGAACGCGAACGAGGCGCTGAAGCGCTCGATGTGCTGGTAGTAACGCCGGGTCGGGCCCGATTCCGGCACCCGCTCGAAGCGCGCCAGGCTCACGGCCATCACTAGTGCGCGCACGGCGTTGGAGATGGTGAAGCCGATGTGACCGAACAGCGCGCGGTCGAACTCGACCACGCCGTGGCGGCGATCCTGGTCGCGCACCGCGTTCATCTCGCGCAGCACGAACGGATGGCAGCGGATGGCGCCCTGACCGAAGATGATCAGGTTGCGGGTCAGGATGTTCGCGCCCTCGACCGTGATGGCGATCGGGATCGACTGGTAAGCACGGCCCAGATAGTTGCTCGGGCCGAGCATGATGCCCTTGCCGCCCTGCACGTCCATGGCATCGTTGCCGACGCGCCGGCCCATCTCGGTCACGTGATATTTCAATATCGCCGCCGGCACCGCCGGTTTCTCGCCCTGATCGATGGCCGCGGTGGTCACGCTGCGGGCCGCGTCCATGATGTAGCTCAAGCCCACCATGCGCGCCAGCACCTGCTCGACCCCCTCGAAGCGCCCGATCGGCGTATTGAACTGGCGGCGCACGCGGGCGTAGGCGCCGGAGGCATAGATCGCGCTCAGCGCGCCGCCGGTCGCGTTCGCCGGCAGCGAGATGCAGCGGCCGACCGACAGCTGCTGCACCAACATGCGCCAGCCGCAACCGGCCATGCTGAGGCCGCCGATGATGCAGTCGAGCGGCACAAACACGTCCTGGCCGCGCACCGGTCCGTTCTGGAATGGAACGTTGAGCGGCAGGTGGCGCCGGCCGATCTCGATGCCGGGAGTATCGCGCGGTACCAGCGCGCAGGTGATGCCGATGTCGCTCTTGTCACCGAGCAGGTGCTCAGGATCGAGCATCCGAAACGCCAGGCCGACCACGGTCGCCACCGGCGCCAGCGTGATATAGCGCTTGCAGAAGTTGAGGCGCAGCCCGATCACTTCACGTCCCTGCCACTGGCCGCGGCACACCACGCCGGTATCGGGAATGGCGGCGGCGTCCGAGCCGACCCGCGGCCCGGTGAGCGCAAAACACGGAATCTCATCGCCGCGCGCCAGCCGCGGCAGGTAATGGTTCTTCTGCTCCTCGGTACCATAGTGCAGCAATAGTTCCGCCGGACCGAGCGAGTTCGGTACCGCGATGGTCGAGGCGCAGGTGACGCTGCGGCCCGAGATCTTCACCAGCACGCACGAATGCGCGTAGGTGGAGAACTCTAGCCCGCCATAGCGGCGCGGAATGATCAGCGCGAAAAAGCCCTGCGATTTGAGGTACTGCCACACCTCCGGCGGCAGGTCGCCGCGCCGGTGGGTGATGTCGAAGTCATCCAGCATGCGGCACAGCGTGTCGCACGGGCCGTCGAGAAATGCCTGCTCCTCCGCCGACAGCCGCGGCGCGGCGGCCGCACGCAACTTGCGCCAGTCCGGATTGCCGGTGAACAGCTCGCCCTCCCACCACACGGTGCCGGCCTCGAGCGCGTCACGCTCGGTGTCGGACATCGATGGCAGCAGCCGCCGATAGCTGCGCATGAACGGAGCGCTGATGAGCGCGATGCGCAGCGGCCGCAGATTCAGCAGCCAGAAGCACAGCAGCAGCAGCCACAGCAGGCCCTGCCACGCGCCGGCGGGACGGCCCAGCAGACTGTAGGCCAGCAGCAGTACAGTGAAGGCAGCCGTGAACGACAGCAGCGGCAGTCGGCGGTAGGCCAGATACAGCACCGCGACGACGAAGCACACCGTGATGATGGCGCCGATCATGGTCGCGCTGACTATAGTCGCTTGCGCCGCGCGCCGCGCGCGTCAGCCAAGCAGCTCTCGAACCCCGTCACGTTCCTCGCGCAGCTCGGCGGCACTGGCGTCCATGCGACGGCGACTGAAGTCGTCGATCGTCAGGTCCGCAACGATGCGGTAGCCGCCCTGGCTGCAGCGCACCGGGTAGGAATACATAAGACCTTCCTCGATGCCGTAGCTACCGTCGGCGGCGATCGCCATGCTGGTCCAGTCGCCGTCCGCGGTGCCGAGCATCCAGCTGCGCACGTGATCGATCGCAGCCGACGCCGCCGAGGCTGCCGACGAGGAGCCGCGCGCCTTGATGACCGCGCCGCCGCGCTGCTGCACGGTCGGAATGAATTGCTGCTCGATCCACGGCCGATCAACCAGGCTTGCCGCCGGTTTGCCGTTGACCAGCGCGTGATTCAGATCCGGATACTGGGTCGATGAGTGGTTGCCCCAGATGGTCATGCGCCGCACGTCATTCACATGCGTGCCGGTCTTCTCCGCCAGCTGCGACAGCGCGCGATTGTGATCCAGGCGGGTCATGGCGCTGAAGTTGCGCCGATCGAGCCCCGGGGCGTTGCGGCTCGCGATCAGCGCGTTGGTGTTGGCCGGATTGCCGACCACCAGCACGCGCAGATTGCGATCGGCGACCGCATCGAGCGCCTTGCCCTGGGCCGAGAAGATCTGGGCATTGGCCAGCAGCAGGTCCTTGCGCTCCATGCCGGGTCCGCGCGGGCGCGCGCCCACCAGTAGTGCGACGTTGCAATCGCGAAAGCCCACGCGCGCATCATCGGTCGCGATCACCTTATTGAGCGTCGGGAAGGCGCAGTCGTTGAGTTCCATGACCAGCCCGCCGAGCGTGGCCAGAGCCGCCGTGATTTCGAGCAGATGCAAATTGATCGGCTGGTCGGCGCCGAGCATGGCGCCTGAGGCAACACGGAAAGCCAGGGCATAACCGATCTGGCCGGCTGCGCCGGTAATGGCGACGTTCAAGGGCTGCTTCATGCGGGCTCCGGAGGCGAAAAGAGCGTGGATTTTAGTGACAGGCGCCGCCCGGCAACCATCCCGACGCGGGGGTATTGACAGTGATCTAGTGTTGTAGTGATATACAACACCATGGCATCAACACACCGAGCGCCAGTCGCTCGACATCACAAGGAGAGCATATGAACACGTCAATCGCCATCTTCCCGGCCAGGCCCGCCCGCCTCGCTATCTGCGCCGTGCTGGCCGTGGCCATCACCGGACTGACCACGCAGACTATCGTCCGCTCGGCCGGCCAGCACCAATATGGCCTCGATGCCGTGCAGGCCCCGGCGGCGGCCGTGATCGCGGCCGAGCCCGGACGCATCACCGTGGCCATGGTTCGTTAAAGCAGCCACTGCCTAAAGGTCGCAGCAGCGCGTGAGCAACGACAGCCCATGGGACAACAGCCAGCCGATCTACCGGCAGCTGCGCGATCGCGTGGTCGCGATGATCCTCGAAGGCGTGCTCAAGGAGGGCGACGCGCTGCCCTCGGTACGCCGGGTGGCGGCCGAGTTTCGCGTCAATCCGATCACGGTGCTCAAGAGCTATCAGCAGCTGGTGGACGAGCAGCTGGTGGAAAAGCGCCGCGGGCTGGGCATGTATGTCACGGCCGGTGCGCTGGGCGCGCTGCAGACCGACGAGCGTCGCCGGTTTCTGGAATCCGAATGGCCCAAGGTGCGCGCGCAGATCGAACGCCTGGGCCTGTCGGCCAAGGACCTGCTGAACAAGGACAACGAATGAGCGCGATCATCGAAGCCCGGGGGCTGAGCAAGCACTACGGCCAGTTCGCCGCACTCGACCAGGTCAGCTTTGAGCTGCAGGCCGGCCGCATCGTCGGCCTGATCGGCCGCAACGGCGCCGGCAAGACCACCGCGTTGAAAGCCATTCTGGGCCTGACCCCGTATCAGGGCAGCGTGCGCGTGCTCGGCCGCGAACCGATGCACGAGCGCAGCGCGCTGATGAACGATGTCTGCTTCATCGCCGATACCGCCGTGCTGCCGCGTTGGCTGCGCGTCAACCAGGCGCTCGAATATCTCGCCGGCGTGCATCCCCGCTTTAACCGTCAGCGCGCCGCCGAGGCACTGGCGAGCACCAGCATCCGCCTCGACAGCCGGGTCGGCGAACTGTCCAAAGGCATGGTCACGCAGCTGCACCTGGCGCTGATCCTGGCGGTCGATGCCCGGCTGCTGGTATTGGACGAGCCGACTCTCGGTCTGGACCTGCTGTACCGCCGGCAGTTCTACGACACCTTGTTGAATGATTATTTCGATAAGGACCGCACCATCCTTTTGACTACGCATCAGGTCGAGGAGGTGGAGCACCTGCTGACCGACGTGCTGTTCATTGATCGCGGGCACGTGGTGCTCGATAGCGCGGTCGAGGATCTGGCACAGCGCTTTGCGCAGCTCACCGTGGCGCCGGACAAGATCGATGCGGCGCGCGCGCTTGCGCCGTTCTACCAGCGCGAGCTGTTCGGACGCACGATCATGCTGTTCGAGGGCCATTCGGTGGAAGAGCTAAGGCCGTTGGGGGAACTGCGTACCCCGGGTATCGCCGACCTGTTCGTGGCCAAGATGCAGGCGGTGGCGTCATGAAGCTCATGCAGACGCAAGTGCGACGCGAATTCTGGGAACACCGCGCGCTGTGGATGATTCCGCTGTCGATCGGCGCGGCGCTGCTGTTACTGGCAGCCATCTTCAAACACATCAATGTCAGCATCGACAATGCACCGCCGCTCGACTCTGCGCCCCGGACGACGCTGTTCCAGCTGGGGCTGATTGGATGGGCGCTGCCGTTCTACTGTGCAGCCATCATCCAGGCAACCAGCTACCTGCTCGACTGCCTGTACGGCGAGCGGCGCGATCGCAGCATTCTGTTTTGGCGCTCGATGCCGGTGTCCGATACCCGGGTGGTCCTGACCAAGCTCTTGGTTGGAGCGCTGCTGGTAGCGGCACTGGCGTTCGCCGCCGCCGCGATCACCAGCCTGCTCACCAGCGCCATTCTGGCGGCCCGCAGTCACGGCGGTGGCATCGTGATCAATTCTGTTCAGGTGCCGGTGTGGGACACGCTGGGATGGCTGCAGATGCAGGCATTAATGCTCTATGGGCTGCTGGGCGCGATCCTGTGGCTGGCACCGTTCGCCGCCTATCTGTTGCTGATCTCGGCTTGGGCACGGCGCGCGCCGCTGGCCTGGGCGGTCATGCTGCCGGTGCTGTTGCTGCTGCTGGAACACATGGCGTTCGGCACTTATTACGTCGCCCGGGTCGCCGGCGGTCAGCTCGGCGAATTTCTCGCGACCGCCTTTCGCCTGGACGGACAGACGGCGCGCAGCCTCGGCGGCGCGATCGCTGCCCCCGGTACGGCGCTCGGCCAGCCGCGTTTCAACCTCGAGCTGATGGATCCGGCGCACCTGCTGGCCAGTGCGCGCCTGTGGCTCGGACTGCTGGCGGCGGCGGCGATGATCTTGGCCGCGATCCGGCTGCGGCGTTACCGCGACGAGGCCTGACGGCCGATGCTTCGGTCAATCGAGCCGCATGGGTCGATAGACTTCGACTATGGCTGCCATGAGATCAGGCGATTGGAGCGGCGATGATTACCTGGGCAACAATGCACCCGACCCGTCGCCATCGCACGCCGACCGCGGCCAGGAGCGCACCGATGTACAGCACTCGCAACGATCTGCCCGCACGCAGCCGCGCGCAGCTGGAAAAGCTGCTCAACGCGCGCCTGGCGGATGCGCTCGACCTCGAGTCGGCCAGCAAGCAGGCGCATTGGAACGTCAAGGGACCGCATTTCATCGCCTTGCACGAACTGTTCGATCAGCTGCACGGCAAGGTCGAGCAGCACGTGGATACCATGGCCGAGCGTATCGCGGCGCTCGGCGGCACGGCCCGCGGCACGCTGCAGGCGGCGGCGCGCGCCAGCTCGCTGACGCCGTATCCGGAAGAGCTGAGCGACGGTATCGAGCACCTGCGGGCGCTATCCGAGCGCGTCGCTGACTTCGGCAACAAGGTTCGAGCCGCGATCGATCGTGCCGAGCGACTGGGCGATGCCGACACGGCCGACCTTTTTACCGCCGTTTCGCGCGACACCGACAAGTATCTGTGGTTTCTCGAGGCCCACCTGCAGCGCAAGCGCTGACGCTGGCCGGCCAAGGCTGCTAGCATCGCTGCTGGCATGGCCGAGCCCCTGATCGCTGGACGTGGACCGATCGCCGTCGAGGTTGAGGCGGGCAAGACCTATTGGTGGTGCGCCTGCGGGCGCTCGACCACGCAGCCGTTTTGCAGCGGCGCGCACCGCGGCAGCGGTATCGAGCCGGTGGCCTATGTGGCCGAGCGTAGCGGGCGGGTGTACTTCTGCAGCTGCAAGCGCTCGGCCAAGGCACCGCTGTGCGATGGCACGCACAAAACACTGCCGCCCGCATCCCAGGACTGATCGCGCACTACCACTGCGAGCGCGAGCGCTCGGCCGCCGCACGTTCGAGCGCGACGCTGAACTGCGCTCGCGCCGCCAGAATCTGCCCCATGTGCTCGCGGATCCACTGCATCAGCGATTCGATCTGCGCGGTCAGCGAGCGGCCCAGTGGCGTCAGCGCGTACTCGACTCCGGGCGGGTGGCTGCTTGGGATCAGGCGGCGCTCGATCAGTCCATCGCGCTCCAGTGCACGCAGTCGCAGCGTCAGCATGCGCTGCGAGATGCGGCCTTCGGCCCCGACCGTACTGACCAGACGGCGTAGCACCGCGTGGCGGTAATCGCCGGTGCGCAGCAGGTGCAGCAGCAGCGTGCTCCACTTGTCGCCGATGCGCGCGAACAGCTCGCGCATCGGTTGCTCGCGCTGCACCCCGTCGCGCGCCATCGAGCGCACCAGCTCGGCCAGCTCGGTCCCGGGCTCGCGGCCCAGCACCTCGCGCAGCTGGCCGAACACCACCTCGACATCCATGGCGCCGAAGGGTAGCGGTCCACGCGCGGGAACACAAAAGTGCCTGCTTTACCGGCCTTGCGCGCACACCTATGGTCGGCCGCAACGCGCGCGCCGCGCGCTGCCAGTCGATTGAGGAAGCGATGAGCAACAACTACGACATCGTGGCGATGGGAGCTGGCCACAACGGCCTGACTGCAGCGGCTTATCTGGCCAAGGCCGGCAAGAAGGTACTGGTGCTGGAGCGCAAGGCCTGGCCGGGCGGCGGCGTGGTCACGCGCGAGATCAACGGCCCGGGTTACTGGCACGACGAGCACTCCAGCGTGCACATCATGATCCAGGGCAATCCGATGATTCGCGACGATGAACTCGGGCTGCAGGGCCGGTTCGGACTGCGCTACGCTTATAACATTCCCTACGCGATGATTTTCTCCGACCAGAGCACGCTGGTCGCCTACCAGGATTTGGATCGCACCTGCGAGGGCATCGCCCGCATCTCGGCGCGCGACGCCGAGACCTATCGCAGCTTCGCGCGCCGTGCGATGGCGATGCTGCCGGTGTTCGGCGCCGGGCTGTACGCACCGCCGCTGCCGCTGGGCGCGTTCGTCGCGATGCTGGATCAGAGCGAGGACGGTCGCGAGGTACTTTCGGCGATGCAGCGCAGCTCGCTGCAGATCGCGCACGACAGTTTTGAGAGCGACAAGGTCAAGATCTGGCTGCTGCGCCTGGTGAGCGAGAACCTGCAGCTGCCGGATGAGCTAGGCACCGGCTTCGGCATGTTCCTGATGCCCGGTCTGATGCACGGCTACGGCGTGTCGCAACCGGTCGGCGGCAGCGGCAAACTCAGCGAATCGCTGGTCCGGTGCATCGAGCACTACGGCGGTGAGGTGCGCTGTAACGCCGAGGTGCGCCGGGTGCTGACCGAGTCGGGCCGTGCGGTCGGACTGGAACTGGTCGACGGCGAGCAGCTTCGCGCCCGCGATGCCGTCATCGCCGCACTCCATCCGCACGTGCTACGAGGCTTCGTCGAGGGAGTGCCCGAGCCGGTGTTGCAGCGGGCCGAGCGCGCCACGCTGGCCGCCTTCAGTCTGATGGTCAGCCACTACGACTTGAAACAGAAGGCCAGTTTTTTCGCCGGCGACGAGGTAGCACACGCGATCATGCTGGAATTCATGGCCAGCGACCGGCTCGGCGACATGCTGGATGATTTCGATGCCCTGCGCCGCGGCCGCATCAGCCAGCGGGTGCTCGGCGCCGGTGGCGACGAGAGCATCAACGATCCGAGCCGCGCGCCGCCCGGGGCCGGCCTGTTTCACGGCATCACCATGGCGCCCTACCAGCTGGAGGACGGCGGCGCGCAGCGCTGGGACGAGATCCGCGAGCAGATGGGTGATCGGAGTTTGCGGCACTACCAGAAGTTCGTTCGCAACCTCAGCAGCGATAACATCATCCGGCGCAGCGTGGTCACGCCGCTGGATCACGCGCGCAACATGCCCACCAGCATGGTCGGCGGCGACGTGCACGGTGTGGCACCGTACTTCTACCAGATCGGGGGTCACCGACCGACGGCCGATCTGGCACAGTATGCGGTCCCGGGTGTCGAGCGTTTGTACCTGGTGGGTCCATTCCTGCATCCGGGCGGCGGTGTCTACGGGGCCGGTCGTGCCACCGCCATGCGGGTGATGGACGACCTGCATATGGATTTCGACAAGGTGGCAAGAACTAAGGGTTAGCTGACTGCGAGTTACAGGCGTCACATGCATCGTCGTGATGCTCTCACTGCCCGCCGCGGCCGAGGCCGACGGCCTGGGCGGATCGATAGGCGTGGCGACCGACGACGTCTATCGCGGCGTGTCGTATAGCAACGATCAGCTATCGCCGCGCGCCGAGGTTCACGGCGTGCTCGGCTCCTGGTTCGCTGGTGTGTCGGCCGAGGAGATCCGTCGTGACCTGAACCATCAGGCCGGCGCCGAGGTAATCGCGTACGCCGGCTTTCAGTGGCGCATCACTGACGACTGGAGCGCCCAGGCCACGCTGCGCCACTACGACTATCCGGGCAACACGTTTCGTGCTCAGTACAACTATGACGAGTTGGGACTGTCGCTCGGCTGGCAGGACCGGGTGGCCGTGAGTGCGATCGTCTCGCCCGACACCTATAGCCACGACTACCTCGGCAACTTCGGCAACGGCGCGGCCTACGCCTATGAGGTCGTCGGCCGCCAGCCACTGCCGGCGGGGCTGTCGGCGGTCGCGGGTCTCGGGTACTACGATCTGCGCCGCGAAATCGGCATCGGCTACCTCTATGGCAGCATCGGTCTGGAGCGCCGATGGCGTTCGTGGGCGGTGGATCTGCGTTATGTCGATACCGACGGCACTGCGAAGCAGCATTTTGAGGACGACGCCGGCACCCGGGTGGTGCTGAGCGTCTTCTGGACCTTCTAGCGGCGAGGCTGGCGACGCTAAGCGCAGGCCGGGTCACGATTTTCCTGTCCGGCCCTACAACCCCGTGGCGCTCTTGCGGCACTCAGGTCTGAGGCCCATGCTGCCTCGGGACAGTCCGTAGCTCACGCCTATGTCTGCAACGAAGTCATCCATGCCGGTGCGCGATGATCGGGTCGATCGCGAGCTGCTGCGCCAGATCGCCGCCCAGGACAGTCATGCCCTGCAGCACCTGTACACGGAGTACTACCGGCGGTTGCTGCAGTTCCTGTCGCGGTTGAGTTCGCAACGCGATGCCCTCGATGAGGCGATCAACGACACCTTCTGGATCGTGTGGCGCAAGGCCGCGGAATTTCGCGGCGACTCGCGCGTATCGACCTGGATCATGGGCATCGCGTGGCGCTGCGCGCTCAAGGCTCTGCGTCGCAACAGCGACTCCTCGGCCGAAGCGTTTGCGACCTCGATGCCGGTTGAATCGGTGGTCGCCGAGACCGCTGCCTTCGAGGAGCGCAGCCAGTGGCTCGCGCACGGTCTGGCGACCCTGCCGTTCGAGCAGCGCGCGACGCTGGAGCTGGCCTATTTCGTGGGCCACTCGTGCGAGGAGATCGCCACCATCATGGACTGCCCGGTGAATACGGTGAAGGCCCGGATGTTCCAGGCACGGATCAAACTTCGAAACCTGCTGCCGAAGCTCGGCGGCATCTCCGATGCGCAACCGCTCGGAGGGAGCCAAGTGTGATGCAAGATATTTCATCGTCCCATCGCCAGACCTGGGATCTGATTCCGTGGATCGTGAACGGCACGGCCTCGGAGAGCGAATGGGCGCTGGCTCAAGCGCACCTGGATCGCTGCGCCGACTGCCGGCAGGAGCTCGAATTCCAGCGCGGTCTGCGGGCGACCATCGCGGCGCAGAGCAATGTGGAAGGTGACGTGCGCGAGTCCTGGCAACGGCTGAGCGCGCGGCTCGATAGCGCCGGAAAACCCGAGCCGACGCCGCGCACCGCATCGCGGCGCCCGCACTCCGGGCGCGGCGCCCGGATGCCATGGCTGGTTGCGGCCATGGTGGTACAGGCGATCGGTCTGGCAGCCCTGGGCGCGGTTCTGTGGTCGCGCCCGCTGCATGCGCCGGTAGCTGCTAGTGCCTCGGCCCCCTATCGCACGCTATCGGCGCCCGAATCCCAACATTCGAGTGCTACGGTTCGGGTGGTGTTTGCGCCTGCCGTCACGGTGGCGCAGATGCAATCGATGCTCGCGGCCGCGCGGCTGCAGGTGCTGGCCGGACCCAGTGAGGTCGGCGTCTGGACGCTCGGACCGGCGCTCGATTCGAATCGCGCGGCCACCGAGGCGGCGCTGCGCGAACTGCGCACCCGCCCCGAGGTGCGCTTCGCGGAAGCGGTCGCGGGCGCGCCGTAGAGCCGGCCTCATGCTCGGGCACAGTGCGGCAGTCGGGATTCGAGCGCTAGCGAAGCTGGCGCTGCTGCTGACGCTAGTTGGCTGCGCCGCCAGTTCCCGCATGTCCGCGCCGCCCCCGGCCGGGGCCAATCTGAATGCGAACGCCGATCGCCTGCTACTGGTGACGATCGCAAACCTGAGTGGACTGCTGCTGAGCGAGCCGGGCTCGACGCCCTACGGCTACGACGTGGTGGATGCCTACGGCGTGAGCAGCCAGGCGCGCGCCACGGCCGACGCACTCGAGCGCGACTATGGCCTCAGACCGGTGCGCGACTGGCCGATCGCGCCGCTCGGCGTGCAATGTCTGGTGTTCGCGCTGCCGGCGGATGCCGATCGCGCCACCGTGCTGCAGCGGCTGTCGGCC
>DASXDL010000030.1:0-208555 GCA_036490715.1 Steroidobacteraceae bacterium
GCTGGGTATCCTCGGCTCCGACTATCTGGTCGATCTGGAGCTGTCAGCGGCGCAGATCGAAAACCGCGGCACGGTCGTATCCTCGCCGCGCGTGATCACTGCCAACCAGAAGGAAGCCTCGATCGAGCAGGGCGTCGAGATTCCGTACCAGCAGTCGGCCTCGAGCGGCGCGACCACCATCGATTTCAAGAAGGCGGTGCTGGCGCTCAAGGTCAAACCGCTGATCACGCCTGACAACCGCATCATCCTCGACCTGACCGTGTCGGACGACAGCGTCGGCACGACGGTCGTGGCCTCGGGCGGCGTCAACGTGCCGGCGATCAACACCCGCACGGTCGAGACACAGGTAGTGCTGGGCGACGGTCAGACGGTGGTGCTGGGCGGCATCCTCGAGACCACGCAGAGCCTGCAGACCACCGGCGTGCCGTGGCTGGGCGACGTCCCGGTGCTGGGCAATCTATTCAAGCAGACCACAAGAAAGGACGACAAAGACGAGCTGCTGATATTCGTTACGCCGAAGATCTTGAGAGAAGGGGTCAGCGTCAATTGATCGGCCCGGGGCGAGCAGGCCGACATCACACAGACCGACAGTTTCAGGTGAACGCGATGCGAAAATTTGGATGGCTCCTCTTAGTAGCAGCATTGGCAGCGACCGCGGGTTGCGGCGGCAGCGGCAGCTCGTTCGCCACGGTCGGCACCAGCAGCAGCAGTAGCAGCAGCAGCGGTGGCACGGCCGCCGCCAAGGTGGCCGCGGTTTCGGTGATCACCAGCCAGCCGCAGATACCCTCCAACGGCTCGTCCGATGCGACCATCACCGCGTTCGTACGCGACTCCAACAACCAGTTTATTGCCGGCGTACCGGTGCTGTTCAGGTCCACCTCGGGCGGCCTGGCGGTCACCACGTCGACCAGCGATGCCGGCGGCCAGGCCACGGCGATGCTGGACACGGCCGGCGACCCGACCAACCGCAGCATCACCGTGACGGCGACCGCCGGCGCGCAGTCGGCCAACGTGACGGTCGGTGTCGTGGGCACGTCCGTTTCGCTCAGCGGCCCGTCCAGCCTGGTCCAGGGCGCCGGCGGTACCTACACCGTATCGCTGACGGATTCGGCCGGATCGCCGATTCCGAACGAGGCGGTCACGGTCGCATCGGCTAAAGGCAACACGCTCAGCAGTGCTGCACTCACCACCGATAGCAGCGGCCACGCCAGCTTCACGCTGACCGGCAGCGTTTCCGGCAGCGACACCGTGACGGCGACCGTGCTGGGCCAGTCGGCGACCGCCAACGTCACGGTCAGCAATCAGAACTTCGCCTTCACCGCGCCGCTCGCCAATGCCCTGATCGCGCTCGGCGCCAGCCAGACGGTAACCCTGGTGTGGACCAGCAGCGGCACGCCGCAGGCCAACCAGGCCATCACTTTCTCGACCACCCGCGGGACCTTCAATGGCGGTGGCCTGCCTACCGCCAGCGCCAATACCGATGGCACCGGCACCGCATCGGTAACGATCGCCGCGACCACCGCAGGTCCTGCGATCATCACCGCGTCCTCGGCCGGCGTATCGGGCCAGGTGGCGGTGACCTTCGTGGCCACCAACCCACACAGCATCGACCTGCAGGCAAGTCCGGCCACGGTGTCGACGCAGGGTCAGAGCACGATCACTGCGATCGTGCGCGACACCAACAACAACCTGGTCGAGGGCCAGACCGTCGCCTTCCAGCTCACCGACGTCACCGGCGGCTCGCTGTCGGTCGGCTCGGCAGTGACCGACGTGCAGGGCAAGGCCCAGACCGTGTACACCGCCAGCAGCGTCGCCAGCGCGACCAACGGCGTGAGCATCACCGCGAGCGTGCCGGCGGTGCCGGCGGTGCCGGCGGCCACGGCCACCCTGACGGTCGGCGGCCAGACCGTGTTTCTATCGCTCGGCACCGGCGAACTCATCAGCGAGAACGCTGCCAAGACGCAGTTCATTCTGCCGTTCGTGGTGCAGGCCCAGGATGCGGGCGGCAATGCCGTCAACGGCGTGGTGATCACGCTCGCTATCCGGTCGCTGGATTATCGCAAGGGCGGCTACGTCGTGTTCAACAATGCCTGGGTGCAGACCAGCACGCCGGTCGGGACTTTCACCATGACGCCGCCTGGGCCCACCACCTGCCTCAACGAGGACGTCAACAACAATGGCATCCTCGATCCGGGTGAAGATTTCAACAATGACGGCAAGCTTGAGCCGGGCAACATTGCCGCGGTATCGCCGGGCTCGGTGACCACGGCAGCGACCTCGGTCACCACCGGCTCCAGTACCACCACCGTGAATGGATCGGCCGCACTGACCGTGACCTATCCGGAAGATCACGCGCTGTGGGTGGAATCGTTGTTGACCGCCACGGCCACTGTTGCCGGCACTGAGACCTCGACCACCTCGACATTCTGGCTGCCGATCCTGGCCACCTATCTCACGCAAACGACGATTTCGCCGCCGGGACTGGTCAGCCCCTACGGCGTGAATGCCTGCGCCGTCCCGAATTGAGGACCTGAGCGCAGCCTTGCCAGAAACGGACGGCCGCCTTCGGGCGGCCGTTTACATTGCATGCGCATATTGCTGGTGGAAGACGATGAGCTGGTCGCGGACGCCGTGGTCCGCGGATTATCGTCGGCCGGCTTCACCGTAGATCACGCCGGCAGCGCCGAGTCGGCCCGCAGCGCGCTGGCGGGCGAGCACTTCGATCTGGCGGTGGTGGACATCGGTCTGCCCGGCGCCGACGGCCTGTCGCTGCTCGGGCGGCTGCGCTCGGCCGGCAACGCGATGCCGGTGCTGGTGCTGACCGCGCACTACGCGCTGCAGGAGAAGATCCGCGCCTTCGATCTGGGCGCTGATGATTTCCTGATGAAGCCGTTCGAGCAGGCCGAGCTGGCGGCCCGCTGCCGCGCGCTGATCCGCCGCGCCAGCATGGCCCCGAGCGGTGCGCTCAAGCTCGGCCGGCTGCAGATCGACCTGCTGGGACATCAGCTGCAGATCGATGGTGCGCCGGTTGAACTCACCAAGCGCGAGTGGCTGGTGCTGGAGAGTCTGGCCAACAACGCCGGCCGCGTGGTCACCAAGGAACGGCTGCTGCAGGCGCTGGCCGGCTGGGAACAGGACATGAGCGCCAACGCGGTCGAGACGCACGTGTCGCGCCTGCGCGCCAAACTGGGCGACGCCGCTGTGATCCGCACCATACGCGGGCTCGGATACCGGCTCGATGAAGCGGCCGGGCGCGCGCCATGATGACCATCCGGCGGCGGCTGCTGCTGCTGCTGCTGCCGGCATTGGCACTGCTGATGCTGCTCGGCGGCCTGGCGGACTACTGGATCACGGTCGCCACCACCCGCAGCGCCTACGATCAGGCGCTGGCCAGCACCGCGGTGGCCGCGGCCGCATCGCTGCACTCGGAGGATGGCAAGCTGTCGATCACCTCGGCGCAGCGCGCAGTGGTGGCGCGCCGCCCGGATGCCGACAGCAGCAGCTACTGGTCGATTACCGGCCCTGCGGGCGAACTGATCGCCGGCAGCGCGCAGTTGCCGCCGGCTGCGCCGGCCGACGCGGCGCGTGGCGATGGCGTTGCATTTCGCGATGCGCTGTATCAGGGCCAGAAACTGCGCATCGCGAGCGTGCGCAGCCGCACCGAGGCCGGACCGATCATCGTCTCGGTGGCCGAGACACTGCAGCGGCGCGCCGGCACCCAGCGGGTGATGCTGCTGGGCAAGCTGCTGGTCGACTTCGCCGAGCTGGATGTCACGCTGCTGTTGATCTGGATCGCGGTCTACCTGGGCCTGCGCCCGCTGGCGCGCATGCGCGAGCAGGTCGAAGAGCAGTCGAGCGGCAGCCTGCGGCGCTTTGATGAAGCCGAGGTCCCGGGCGAGCTGCGACCACTGATCCTGGCGCTCAACCAACTGCTCGAGCTGCGCCACGATGCCGCGCAGTCGCAGCGCCGATTCGTGGCCGACGCCGCTCACCAGATGCGAACGCCAGTGGCAGGACTGCTGGCGCAGCTCGAACTGGCGCTGCAGATGCCCGAGGCGGCCGCGGTGCAGGGCCAGCTCGGCAATATCAATCGCGGCGTGCAGCAGCTCGCCCATACCGCCAACCAGCTGCTGGCGCTGGCGCGCGCCGAGCCGGCCGCGGCAGTCGGCGACAGCTTCAAACCGGTCTCGCTGCGCACACTGGTGGAGCAGCAGGTCGAACGCAACGTCGATCGGGCAATGGCTGCCGGCCTGGATCTGGGCGCCGATGCCGCGCCGGCCCAGGTCAACGGCAATGCCTGGCTGCTGGAGGACCTGCTCGGCAACCTCTTGGACAACGCGCTCAAGTACACCCCACGCGGCGGCCACGTCACGGTGCGCAGCGGCCTGGAGCAGCAGCAGCCATTCCTGGAGGTCGAGGATGACGGGCCGGGAATCGCCGAATCCGAGCGGCCACGGGTGCGCGAGCGCTTCTACCGGCTGCCAGGCTCGCCCGGCAGCGGCTGCGGGCTGGGGCTGTCGATCGTCGATGAGATTGCGCGTGCCCACCGCGCCAAGCTGATTATCGGAACTGCGTCACAGGGCCGGGGCGCACGCATGCGGGTGAGCTTTCCGGCCACGCCAGCGACCACAGGAGAAATTGTGTGAATCCGCTCGCACTATTGGTAATAGAGTGCCGTGCAGGCCGAATAGTCAGGCTGGCGCAAGCTTGTGCCGCTACTCTGGCCCGCATGGAAATTGCCCCTACCGTCGGCCCAGAGCGCTCCTGCGCGGGCTTCACGCTGCTCGAGCTGGTGATGGTCGTCAGCATCGCCGCCATCCTGCTGGCGCTCGGGGTACCTTCGTTTCGCTACGTGACCACCGCCAACCGCCTGGCGGCCGAGGTCAATGGGCTGATCGGTGACATGCAGTTCGCGCGCACCGAGGCGATCAAGGAAGGCCAGTCGGTGGTGGCCTGCGTGTCGACCGATGGCGCCACCTGCACCGGCGGCAATACCTGGCAGAGCGGTTGGATCGTTTGCGCATCGCCGCAGAACGATGGCGCCTGCGATGGCACGCCCCCGTACCGGGTCCAAAAGTCATTCGCCAGCCTCAACAGCACCGACACCTTCGTCGCCGACGGCAACACCAGCGTGTTGAACTTCAACCGCGAAGGCTTTGCCACCGGCCTGGCCGGGCCGGTGACCGTCAAACTACATAACGCCACCAGCGTCGCCACCTATACCCGCTGCCTGCAGGTCAGTGCCGTGGGCATCCTGCAGGTCGAGACGGTCGGCGTGGGGAATTGCACGTGAGGCGCGCGCACGCTGCCGGCTTCAGCCTGGTCGAGGTGATGGTCGCGCTGATCATCATATCGATCGGACTGCTCGGCATCGCCAAGCTGCAGGCGGTAGCGCTGTCGAGCACCGGTACCGCCGGCAAGCGCGGGCTCGCGGCCATCGAGGCCGCCAGCATGGCCTCGGCGATGCATACCGATCGCGCTTACTGGTCGGCCAACACCGCACCCACGAGCACCACGCTGACCGGCGCCGTCGTCAGTGCCGCCACCGACGCGGGTCTGATGGCACCGGTCGACTGCACCGTGGCCGGCAACCGGCCCTGCACCACGGTGCGCATGGCCGCCTACGATCTGTCGACCATCGCTACCTCGCTGCAGACCATCCTGCCCGGCTATACCGGCACGATCGCCTGCAATCAGACCGTGGCGCCGCCGCCGGTGGTCTGCACCATCACGCTGACCTGGATCGAGAGCGCGGTGGCGTCCAATAGCCAGGGCGTGCAGACCGGCGCGGCCGCCGCCTTCCAGACACCTACCTACACGCTGTACGTAGAGCCATGAATCACCCGAACACCACTGTGACCCGCGCCGCCGCCTGCCGCGGCTTCACCCTGGTCGAGATGATGATCGCGATCGTGGTGGCGCTGTTCCTGATCGGCGGCGTGCTGCGCGTGGTGCAGGACACGCGCCGCGCCACCGCCTCGCAGACCCAGTCGACCCAGCTGCAGGACAGCGTGCGCCTGGCCATGACCACGCTCACCGATGTGATCCAGACGGCCGGCTACTATTCGGATGCGCTGTACTCGACCCCGATCGCATCGCTGCCGTCCGGCAATGGCTTTCTGGCCGGGCAGTCAATCGTCGGTACCGGCGCCTTCACCGCGGCGGCGCCCGGTGACACGATCTCGGTGCGCTATCAGACCGCCAACAACGACGGCATCCTGAACTGCGCCGGCAGTTCCAACGTCACCGGCGCCAACGAGGTGTTCGTCAACATCTTCAGTCTCGATGCCAACGGCAATCTGCTGTGCCAGCTGATCTCGGCGGCCGGTACCGGCGCGCCCTTCATCCTGATTCCGGCGATCACCACCGGTCCGAACCAGATGAAGATCACCAATCTGCAGATCATGTACGGCGTGCAGACCAATTTCGCCACCGCCAATCAGAGCGCCGACAGCTACATGGACGCCGCCACGCTGGCCGCGACCACCATCAATGGCCAGAGCGCATGGAATTACGTGGTGTCGGTGCGTATCACGCTGAGCTTCCAGAATCCGCTCGGCGCCGCGCAGCCGGCGCTGCAGTTCACGCGCGTGATCGGGCTGATGAACAAGATGGGGTACGTATCGTGATTCATAATAACGGCTCGCACCCCGGCGCCTCGGCGCAGCGCGGCATGGTGCTGATCTCCAGCCTGCTGCTGCTGATGATCGTGACCATCTTCGCGATCAGCATGTTCCGCAGCTTCGGGGTCGAGGAGCGCATCGCCGGCAATACCCGTGACAAGGAGCGGGCGCGGGCCGCGGCGCTGACCGCGCTGCAGTACGCCGAGTGGTGGATCATGCAGAACAACTGGACCAACGCCGGCAACTGCGCCGGCCTGACCAGCGCCAATGCCAACACCGGCATCGTCTGTCTGAAGACCACCGGCATCAACGTGGTGGTCGCCAACGTCACCACCGTGCCCTGGACCAATAGCTCAGGCGGCGAAGTCGGCACAACGTACACGCCGCAGGCGATGAACACGACCAACTCGGCCAACGCGGACTATTACTACCGCGCGCCGCGCTACTACATCAGCTTCATCAGCAACTTCAACCACGTGGTGAGCTGCGGCAACCTCTACCAGATCGATGCCTGGGGCAACGGCACCAGCCCCACCACGGTGGCGGTGGTAGAGAGCCAATTTGAAGTGACCTGGAACAACTGCGGTGCGAACGGACCTTGAGGTCTTAAATTTATGAACAGCAAATTTCTGTCCCGGCTCTGTGCGTCAACCCTGGTGGCTCTGCTGCCGTCGGCGGTTTTCGCGCAGCTGAATATCTCGGACAACTTCACCGGCTCGTCCTCGAGCTACAACTGGCAGTCGTTCAACGGCGCCTGCCTGACCGCGGGCAACAACACCGGCACGATTCCGGCCTGTTCCGGCCTGGCCTACTACGGTGGCGAGCAACTGGTCGGCGGTTACAGCGGTCAGTTGCCCGACTCGGCGCCCAATGGCGCACTGCGCTTCACCAACGGCTACCCCGGTGGCTATGCCCAAAATGGTGCCATCGTCTCCAATTTCACCTTCCCAACCACCGCCGGTCTGCACGTGACCTTTACCACCGCCACCTATCGCGGTGACTCCGGCGGTGCCGGCAACGACGGCGCCGACGGTATCAGCTTCTATCTGATGGACGGCTCCAAGCCGGCCGGCATCGGCGCCTGGGGTGGCAGCTTGGCGTACTCATGCTCCAACTCCAACACACCGCATGACGGTCTGGTCGGCGGCTATCTCGGCCTCGGTATCGACGAGTTCGGTAACTTCCTCAACGGCGCCAATCTGGAACCCGGTTATACCGGCAGCAACGTCGCCACCGGCGACAACACCGCACTGGGCTACGGCTATCACCCGGGACGCATCGGTCTGCGCGGTGCCGGCAGCATCTCGTTTGCCACGCTCAATGCACTGAACTCGGCTTACTACCCGGCGACCTTGTCGACCGCCAATCAGCAGGCCGCCGTGGACTCGACCTGCACCACCGGCACGCTGTGGAACTATTCGAACCCTGCGCGTCCGGTGCAGTCGGCCACCGCGATTGCCGATTACGCGCCGATCGTGGGTGCCTACAAGGAGCTGCCGAGCGGCTTTCTGATTGCCAACGAGAGTGCGACCAAGCGCAGTCAGGCAACGCCGATCACCTACGATCTGAAGATCACGCCGGCCGGTCTTTTGAGCCTGTCGTACAGCTATAACGGCGGTGCCAGCCAGCTGGTCATCAACGGCCAGGACATCACCGCCTCCAACGGCGCGCTGCCGGCGACCTTCCGCTTTGGCTTCGCCGGCTCGACCGGCGGCGACACCAACATTCACGAGATCCTGTGCTTCAAGGCCACGCCGTTCGAACAGTCGGCGAGCTCCGCTGGCCTGAACCAGCAGCAGGCCGCACAGGTGAACACCGGCACGCAGGTGTACCTGGCGTTCTTCGATCCGAGCGACTGGGCCGGTTCGCTGACCTCGCAGAACGTGCTGTACAACTCCAGCACGCAGACCGTCAGCATCAGCTCGGTGGCCAACTGGGACGCCTCGTGCGTGCTGACCGGGGTGGTGGCTAACCAGAAGTGCAATGCCACCGGTGTCAGCGGTGCGACCGCGGCCGAGGCGCCGACCGCGCGCCAGATCATGACCTGGAACGGCAGCGCCGGTGAGGCGTTCGAGTGGGGCAGCATCACAGCAGCGCAGCAGAACGCGCTCGACGCCGGTGATCGCACGCCCTACAACGCCAACCGCCTGAACTACCTGCGCGGCGTTCGCACCAACGAGCAAAATTCCCAGGGCGTCGGCCTGTTCGGCGCTCGAGTCAGCGTGCTCGGTGACATCATCGATTCCAGCCCGACACCGGTCGGACCGCCCAGCCTGCTGTATCCGCCGGTCTGGTCGGATCTTTTGGTGTCGAGTCCGAGCCTGCCCGAGAACGCCGGTCAGAGCTATGCCACCTACGCGACCACGCAGGCCACCCGCATGAACGTGGTGTACGTGGGCGCCAACGATGGTCTGTTGCATGGTTTCCGTGCCGGCTCTTTCGACGCCAACGGCAACTTCATCAGCGGCGGCTCCACGCCCAACGACGGCTACGAGGTCATGGCGTACATGCCGGGCGCGGTGCTGAACACGATCCACAGCGCGACCAATCCGGCGATCGATTTCGCCAACATCCAGTACGGTCACGCGTTCTATGTCGATGCCACCCCCGGCAATGGCGATCTGTTCTACGGCGGGGCCTGGCATACCTGGCTGGTCGGCGGGCTCGGGCCTGGCGGCGCGGCCATCTATGCGCTCGACGTCACCACGCCGAGCAGCAGCTTCACCGAAGGCAACGCCGCCAACGTGGTGCTGGGCGAGTGGACATCGTCCACGCTGACCTGCACCAACGTCGGCAGCTGCGGCAATAATCTGGGCAACACCTATGGCACGCCGCAGATCCGCCGCTTCCACAACGGCATGTGGGGCGCGGTATTCGGCAACGGCCTGGGCAGTTCCACCGGGGATGCCGGCATCTACGTGATGACGGTCAATCCGACCACCGCGGCCAAGACCTTTTATTACTTCAGCACCGGCAAGGCCAGCACCACCAATCCCGACGGTATTGCCTATGCGGTACCGGCCGACCTCGACGGCGATCACATCGTCGATTACGTGTACGCCGGCGATGTGCGCGGTAACGTCTGGCGCTTCGACCTGACCAATGCCAATCCGAGCAACTGGGGTCTGTCGTCGACCACGCCGCTGTTCACCACGCCCTCGGGACAGCCGATCACCACGCAGGTGGTGCCGCTGGTGACCTCGCAGACGACCGCACTGCCGCGGGTCATGATCGACTTTGGCACCGGCCAGCAGGTGCCACTGACCAATTCATCACCGACCACCTACGCCACCACCGCCCAGGCGCTGTACGGTATCTGGGACTGGAACATGGCCAACTGGAACTCGAAGTCGAGCGTGCAGTTCGCCAGCATGACGGCGCCGCAGACAGTGTCGACCGCGACGCTGACCACGCAGTCGGTGCTCGGGGTGTTTACCTCGACCGCCGGCAACCAGTTTCGCACCATCAGCAGCAACACCGTGTGCTGGGCCGGATCCACGACCTGCGGCGGCAACAACAATCAGTTCGGCTGGGTGCTGGGGCTGCCGGGTACCGCCGAGCAGGTGATCTTCAATCCGACCCTGCAGCTGGGCGTATTGCTGGTGAACACCACGATTCCGCCGTCCACCAATCCGTACCAGTGTCTGGCCACGACCACGACCGGCTGGACCTTCGGCATCTCGCCCAGCAACGGCGGCACCTTCGCCACCTCGACCTTCGGCGACACGGTTAACAACTTCAGCACCTACAACAACCAGGTGGTGGGCGCCGAGTTCACCAACGGCACGGGCAGCACCTCGGTGGTACTGGCCGGAACCCACAGCTTCCTGGTCATGCAGACCAGCGCGCCGACTGGCAGCAGCGGCGGCAGCAGCGGCTCTGGCAGCAGCAGCAGCAGCGGTGGCGGTAGCGGCCCAGGCACCGCGCTGCCCTTCAATGGCCCGAACCCGCACAGCACCCGCGTGACCTGGGTCGAGCGGCGTTGAGTCAGACAGGTAGCACATCATGAACAGCAAAGGCTTCAGTCTCATCGAGCTGATGATCGCGCTGGCGATCGCCGCGATCCTGGCGGCCATCGCCATCCCGATGTACACCAAGCAGGTGCAGCATTCGCGGCGCGTCGATGCGCGCACCGCGGTGTTGGACGCGGCCGGACGCGAGGAGCGCTATCTGAGCACCTCGGGCAGTTACGCCACGCTGTGGTCGCAAATCGGCTTCAACTCAGCCGCCGCGACCACGGCTGCGTTGGCGGTCGGCAGCGGCTACTACCAGATCACCATCGCCACCACTGCGGCGGTGGCGCCGGCGACGCCGCCGACCTACACCGTGGCTGCCACGCCGGTCGCCGGCTCACCGCAGCTGAAAGACACGCAGTGCCAGTACTTCAGCGTCAACAGCACCGGCAAGCAGTTCTCTTCGGCCACCGGCGCGGGTGGCACCGACACCTCGTCGGTGTGCTGGCAGTAGGCACGCCGACGAACGGGCCGCTATGATCCGTTCGCTGCCAGGTGCGGCGACGGATGCGTGGCAAGCAAAATATCTTTCTGATCGGCCCGATGGGATCGGGCAAGAGCGCGGTAGCCAAGTTTCTGGCCCGTCTGCTCGACCTGCCATTCTGCGACAGCGATCTGGAGATTGAGCGTCGCAGCGGTGCTGACATCCCGCTGATCTTCGAGCGCGAAGGCGAGAGCGGATTTCGCAAGCGCGAACGCGACGTGATCGCCGAGCTCACCGCCCGCCCGCGGGTGGTGCTGGCCACCGGCGGCGGTGCGATCCTCGATCCTGACAATCGTCACGATCTGGCCAGCCGTGGCTGGGTGGTCTATCTGGAGACCTCGGTGGCACAGCAGGCCGAGCGCGCCGGCCGCACGCGCCATCGGCCGCTGCTGCAGGGTACCGATCCGCACGCGCGCCTGGAGGAGCTGATGCGCATGCGTGAGCCGCTATACCGACAGATCGCCGATCTTTGCATGCCGACCGACCGACGCCGGGTACGCGCGGTGGCCGAGCGCATCGCGCAGGAGTACGCCGGCGCGCTGCGCCCGGCGCCCCCCGGCCGCTGACGGCGAAGCCAGTATAATGATCGCTTGCACACCCTGACCGTAGCCTTAGGCGAGCGCTCTTATCCGATCGTGATCGGCGCCGGCCTGCTGTCCTCGCACGAGCCATTGGCACAACAGGCCCGTGGCCACGATGTCGTGCTGGTCAGCAATACCGTGGTCGCACCGCTGTACGCCGAGCTGGTCAAGCAGTGCCTGCCGGGGCAGCGCATCGTCGAGGTAGTGCTGCCCGATGGCGAGCAGCACAAGACGCTGAGCACCGCCAGCCGAGTATTTGACGTGATGATCGCCAATCGCATCGCACGCGATGCGCTCGTGCTGGCGCTCGGCGGCGGCGTGATCGGCGACCTGGCCGGGTTCGTGGCCGCCTGCTACCAGCGCGGCATCGGCCTGATCCAGATACCGACCACGCTGCTGGCGCACGTGGATTCCTCGGTCGGCGGCAAGACCGCGGTCAATCATCCCGGCGGCAAGAACCTGATCGGCGCGTTTCATCAGCCACGCGCGGTGATTGCCGACACCGAGTTGCTGCGCACGCTGCCGGATCGCGAGCTGCGTTCCGGACTTGCCGAGGTCATCAAGTACGGCCTGATCTGCGATCCGGCGTTTTTCGACTGGATCGAGGCCAACATCGATGCGCTGCTGGCGCGCTCACCACCGGCGCTGGGGTTTGCGATCTATCGCTCCTGCCAGATCAAGGCGCAGATCGTGGCGCGCGATGAGCGCGAGCAGGGTGAGCGCGCGCTGCTGAACCTGGGCCACACCTTCGGCCATGCGATTGAATCGGCTACCGGCTACAGCGGCTGGCATCACGGCGAAGCCGTGGGGACCGGCATGCTGATGGCGGCCGAGATGTCGCAGCGCTCAGGAACGCTCGAGCCTTCGGTGGTCACGCGACTGCGCACGCTGCTGCAGCAGGCTGGTCTGCCGGTGGAGGCGCCGCGCATCGGCGCGCAGCGCGCGCTCGACTACATGCGCGTGGACAAGAAGGTGCAGTCCGGGCGGGTGCGGCTGGTGCTGCTGTCGGGACTGGGCAAGGCGATGGTCACCAGCGATTACCCCGACGCCGCGCTGCGTGACACGCTGGCGGCGCACTTCGGATGAGCGCCGGCGGCGTGCTGGCCGTCTACGCCGCCGACGATGAGCGCAGCCGCGGCCGGCGCTTTGCCGAACCGCCACCGCAGTACCGCAGCGAATTCCAGCGCGACCGCGATCGCATCATTCATTCGAATGCGTTCCGGCGGCTGGCCTACAAGACGCAGGTGTTCGTCAATCACGAGGGCGATCTGTTTCGCACCCGGGTGACGCACTCGCTTGAGGTGGCGCAGATCGGCCGCTCGATCGCGCGCGCGCTGGCGCTCAACGAGACCCTGACCGAGGCGATCTCGCTGGCGCACGATTTGGGGCACACCCCGTTCGGGCATGCCGGCCAGGATGCACTGAACGAATGCATGCGTGACTACGGCGGTTTCGAGCACAACCTGCAGTCGCTGCGCACGGTCGACGAGCTCGAGGAGCGCTACGCCTCGTTCCCGGGCCTGAATCTGACCTTCGAGTGCCGCGAGGGCATTCTCAAGCACTGCGCGCCGGTCAACGCCCGAGCGCTCGGTGATGTCGGCGAGCGCTTCCTGACGCGGCGTCAGCCGGGCTTGGAGGCGCAGCTGGCGAATCTCGCCGACGAGATCGCCTACAACAATCACGACGTCGATGACGGCATCCGCGCCGGGCTGATCACGCTCGAGGAAGTCGCGCAGGTGCCGCTGGTGGGGCGCCAGTTCGAGGCGGTGCTGCGCGCCTATCCGCAGCTGCCGGCGCTGCCGGGGCGCCGGCTGGTGCACGAGACCGTACGCCGCATGGTCAACGAGGTGGTGATCGACGTGATCGAATCGAGCCTGACGCGCATCCGGAGCGCGCAGCCGGCCGACATCGATGCGGTGCGCGCGCTCGCTGAACCGCTGATGGGGATGAGCGCGCCGATGCGTGCACAGCAGATCGAGCTGAAGCAGTTTCTGCGCGAGCGCGTCTATCGTCACCAGCGCGTGCTGCGAATGACCACCAAGGCCAAGCGGGTACTCGGCGCGCTGTTCACGGCCTTCATGGACGATATCAAATTGATGCCCTCCGAACACCGCGACGCCGCGCAGCGCGCCGAACAGCGTGACGGCGTCGAGGGCCGCGCCCGCACGGTGGCCGACTACGTCGCCGGCATGACCGATCGCTATGCTATTCTTGAGCACCGCCGACTGTTCGACCCCGCAGAGAGGACCTAGCGATGCCCAGCGCCGGCATCCCGGCACGCGAGCGCCTGATCTTCGCGCTCGACGTGGCCGACGCGGGCGCGGCCCGCGCCCTGATCGAACGGCTCGGCGACTCGGTGGCGTTCTACAAGCTCGGACTTGAACTGTTCATGGGCGGCGAATACTTCGCGCTGCTGGACTGGATCGCGCAGCGCGGTCACAAGCTGTTCGTCGACCTGAAGTTCTTCGATATCCCGGCGACGGTGGCGGCCGCCGTGCGTCAGCTGCGCAATCGCGGCGTCAGCTTTACCACCGTGCACGGCAATCAGGCCATGATGGAGGCCGCGGCCGCCGCCAAAGGCGACGTGCGCATCCTGGCGGTCACCGCGCTCACCAGCCTGGATCGCGGCGATCTTGACGATCTGGGTTTCCAGTGCGACGTCGAGCAGCTGGTGGTGTCACGCGCGCGCCGTGCGCTGGCGGCCGGCTGCGATGGCGTCGTCAGCTCGGCCCACGAACTCGAGGCGCTGCGCGCCGCCATCGATCGGCGACTGATCGTGGTGACCCCGGGCGTGCGCCCGGTCGACAATCAGCTGCAGGACGACCAGAAGCGCGTGGTCAGCGTGCGCCAGGCGTTCGAGTACGGTGCCGACTACGTCGTGATCGGCCGACCGATCCGCGATGCCGCCGATCCGCGCGCGGCGGCGCTGGCTATCCAGCAGCAGATTGCTTCAGCGCTGGCCGTCGGGACGTGACCGGCTCCTGGCGAGCTCATCGCGCAGCTCACGGCGCAGAATCTTGCCGACATTGGTCTTCGGCAGTTCGTCGCGAAAATAGATCGCCGCCGGGCGCTTGTAGCCGGTCAGGTGCTGATGGGCGTAATCCTTGATCGACTGCTCGGTGAGCGACGGGTCTTTGCGCACCACAAACAGTGCCACCACCTCGCCGGAGTGCTCGTCCGACTGCGCCACCGCCGCCACTTCGAGCACGCCGGGACAATGGCCAATCTGGTCTTCGATCTCGTTCGGGTACACCTTGAAGCCCGAGACGATGATCATGTCCTTCTTGCGATCCTCGATGAACACGAAGCCGCGTTCATCGATGCGGCCGACATCGCCGGTGCGCAGCCAGCCATCGGGCAGCATCACCTTGGCGGTCTCCTCCGGCCGCTGCCAGTAGCCGCGCATCACCTGCGGTCCGCGCAGACAGAGCTCGCCGACCGAGCCGATCGGCAGCACCTGACCGTCATCGTCGCGGATGGTGAGTTCGGTGGATGGGATCGGCAACCCGATCGAGCCGGTGAGATCATCGTCGGGCGGGACCAACTTGCCGACGCAGGCCACCGGCGAGGCCTCGGTCAGGCCCCAGCCCTGGGTGAGCGTGCAACCGGTGATCTGCTTCCAGCGCTGCGCGACGCTGCTTTGCAAGGCCATGCCGCCGGCCACGGTGCCGCGCAGCTGCGAGAAATCCAGCTGCGCGAACTCCGGCTGATTCATCAGCGCATTGAACAGCGTGTTGACGCCGAAGAAAAACGCCGGCCGGTAACGCCGCAGCTCCTTCACCAGCGCGGGACAGTCGCGCGGATTGGCGATCAGCATGCCGGTGCCGCCCAGCGCGGTGAACAACCAGCAGTTCGCCGTCAGCGAAAAGATGTGATAGAGCGGCAGCGCACACACGTAGGTCGCCTGCTCGAGCGCCACCTGCTGGAACCAGGCCCGACACTGCAGCACGTTGGCGATCAGATTGCCGTGCGTCAGCATCGCGCCCTTGGCGACCCCGGTGGTGCCGCCGGTGTACTGCAGATAAGCCAGATCGTTGCGATCCAGGTGCACCGGCAGCAGCTTCTGGCCGCGGCCTTCGGCTAGCACCTGGCGGAAGGTCCGAAACTCCGGGATCGACCAGCGCGGCACCTTCTTATGAACGTGGCGCAGGACGAAATTGACGATCGCGCCCTTGGGCCAGTTCAGCAGATCGCCGACGCCGGTCACCACCACCTGGCGCACGCGCGTGCCCGGCATCGCCTGCTCGAGCGTGGCGGCGAAGTTCTCCAGCACCACCACCGCCGAGGCGCCCGAGTCCTTGAGCTGATGCTCGAGCTCGGTGGCGGTGTAGAGCGGGTTGGTATTGACCACCGTCAGCCCAGCGCGCATCGCGCCGAACATCGCGATCGGGTACTGCAGCAGGTTCGGCAGCATGATGGCGATGCGATCGCCGCTCTTGAGGCCGGCGCTGTGCTGCAGCCAGGCGCCAAATGCACGCGAGCGGACGTCGAGCTCGCGATAGCTCATCGACGTGCCCATGCTGTGATAGGCGATGCGGTCGGCGTAGCGGCTGCAGGCGTCTTCCAGCAGCGTCTTGAGCGAGTCGACCTCGTACGGATCGATGTCGGGCGGTACCGACTCCGGGTACTGCGCCAACCAGAATCTGTCCACGCTCAGCTCCCCTTGTGCGGCCTATGCAGCAACGGCTCTAGTTTGGGCCAGACCGTATCCAGCAACAATGGCTGCGCCTTGTCGTTCGGATGCAGCTGATCACCTTGCATCAGCGCCGGATTCAGTGCCACCGAATCGAGCAGGAACGGCACCAGCGCCAGATGGTGCGCCTGCGCCAGGTCGGTATAAAGGGCCTGGAACTGCGTGGTGTAGCGCTCGCCGTAGTTGGGCGGCAGCCGCATGCCGATCAGTAGCACGGTAACCCCGCGTGCCTGCGCCAGCCCGATCATCTTATCGAGGTTGGCGCGCGTGCCGGACAGCGGCAGACCGCGCAGGCCGTCGTTGGCGCCGAGCTCGAGTATCAGGATGCTCGGCTGCTGCAGCTCAAGCGCGTGTGGCAGCCGCGCCAAACCCCCGGCGCTGGTCTCGCCGCTGATGCTGGCGTTTATCACCCGAAATCCGTACGCTGTCTGCGAGATCTTGCGTGCCAGCAAGCTCACCCAGCCCTGTTCGACGTGGATGCCGTAGCCGGCGCTGAGGCTGTCGCCGAACACCAGGATGGTCGGCGCTGTTGCCGCGGACAGCGTCGCTGCCAGCAGCAACGCCCCCAGGAAACCGATGACGCGTGACATCGTTCTTGAAGCCCGATCGTTGAGCAAAGAGGTTAGCAGCCCGGAAGGTCCGCTGACCATCGTGCGTGAAGTGTCGTTCCAGGTCGCCCGGGGCGAGTCGATTGCGCTCGTAGGACCTTCGGGCGCCGGCAAGTCGACCCTGCTGGCGCTGCTGGCTGGCCTTGATTTGCCAACCTCGGGCGAGGTGCTGCTGTCCGGCCAGAGCTTGAGCGCGTTGGATGAGGATGCGCGTGCCGGCCTGCGGGCCGAGCGTGTCGGCTTCGTGTTCCAGTCGTTTCATCTGCTGCCGTCGCTGACCGCGCTCGAGAACGTCATGCTGCCGCTGGAGCTGGCCGCACGCAGCGATGCGCGTGCCGTGGCGCGCGCCATGCTCGAGCGGGTCGGACTTGCGGCGCGCCTCGGCCACTATCCGCGCCAGCTGTCCGGTGGCGAGCAGCAGCGCGTGGCGCTGGCCCGCGCCTCGGTCGGTACGCCGACGGTGCTGTTCGCCGATGAACCGACCGGCAACCTTGATACCGCCACCGGTGAGCGCATCGCGCAGCTGCTGTTCGAGCTCAACCGCGGCTCGGCCACGACGTTGGTGCTGGTCACGCACGAGGCGGCGCTGGCGGCGCGCTGCGCGCGGGTGCTGACGATGGAGGCCGGCGCGCTGCGCGCTTGAGCATGCGTAGCCTGCCACTGGCACTGCGCGCGCTGCGGCGCGAATGGCGCTCGGGCGAGCTGGCAATCCTGTGGCTGTCGCTGAGCATCGCGGTGGCGGCGCTCAGCGGCGTCGGCTTCCTGGTCGATCGCATCGGCCGCGCCGTCGACCTGCAGGCCAGCGAGGTGCTGGCGGCCGATCTGCGGGTCGAATCCGATGCGCCGATTGCGGCTGAGGAGAGCGCCCAGGCGCAGCGGCTCGGGCTGCGAAGCGCGCAGCTGACCACGACCTTGTCGGCCGTGTTCAATGGCGATGCCAATCAGCTTGCCAACGTGCGCGCGGTCACCGCCGGCTATCCGCTGCGCGGTCAGCTGACCGTGGCCGAGCGAGCGTTTGCCGCCGGCACCGTCACGCAGGACATCCCGGCGGCGGGCGAGGCCTGGCCCGATTCGCGCGTGGCCGCGGCGCTCAGCGCCAGCGTCGGCAGTGAGCTGAGCGTCGGCTCACGCACGCTTAAGGTCACGCGCATCCTGATCACGCGCCCCGACCAGAGCTCGACCTTCGTCGAATTCGCCGCCGCGGTACTGATCAATGCGGCCGATCTGCCTTCCACCCAGCTGATCCAGCCGGGCAGCCGGGTGCGCTACATCCTGCTGCTGGCCGGCGCGCGCTCGCAGCTCGAGGCGTTTCGGCACTGGCACGCGCTGCAGACGGGCACGCACGAGCGGGTCGAGGATGTGGCCGATGCCAGTCCGCAGATCGGCGATGCCGCCAAGCGGGCGGCACGATTCCTGGCGTTGGCGAGCCTGGTGGCGGTGCTGCTGTGTGCGGTCGCGATCGCGATGAGTGCGCGCAGCTACGTGCGCCGGCACTTGGACGCCGTGGCGCTGATGAAGACCCTGGGGGCCTCGCGGCGGCTGGTACTGGCGGTCAACCTGTGGCAGCTGCTGCTGCTGGCGGCGGCCGCCAGCGCGCTCGGCGCGAGCGCCGGCTGGCTCACGCAGCTGTGGCTGGTGCGGGTACTGCGCGGTCTGCTGCGCGCCGACCTGCCGCCGGCCGGCGCAGCTCCAGCCGTGATCGGTTTCGTGGTGGCGCTGGCGGTGCTGGCTGGATTCGCGCTGCCCTCGCTGCTGCAGCTGATGCGGGTGCCGGCGCTGCGGGTGCTGCGGCGTGATGCCGGGCCCCCGAGTCTGAGTTATCTGGCGGCCGGTGCGCCGGTGCTGCTGGCGATCGCCGGCGTGGTCTATGGGGCGTTGGGTCAGCTGTCGTTGAGTCTGTGGTTCCTCGCCGGATTGTCGGCCGCGGTACTCTCGCTCGGCATCGCCGGCGCGCTGCTGGTGCGCGCCAGCGCGCACATTCGCGCTTCGGCCGGGGTCGCCTGGCGCTATGGCATCGCCAATCTTGCGCGCCGGCGCACCGAGAGCATCACCCAGATCGTCGCCTTCGGACTGGGCATCATGCTGCTGCTGGCGCTGGCGATCCTGCGCGATGATCTGGTGACCGACTGGCGCGCCAGCCTGCCCGCCGACGTGCCGAATTATTTCTTCATCAACATTCCGCCCGATCAGCGCGCCGAGTTCGAACACGACCTGAGCGCCCAGGGTGCGCATCTGACCCGTCTGCTGCCGATGATCCGTGGCCGGCTGCTGACCATCAACGATCAGCCGCTGTCGAGGCTGCACTTCCCTGGCGTGCGCGGGCGCAATTTCGCCGAGCGCGAGCAGAACCTGACCTGGTCGAACGAGCTGGGCGATGACAATCGCATCACCGCGGGGCACTGGTGGTCGCAAGCCGACCAGGGCAAGCCGCTGGTGTCGTTGGCCGAGGAATACCAGGAGTCACTCGGACTCAAGCTCGGCGACCGGCTCAAGTTCGACGTCGGCGGCGAGGACTATGAGGCCACGGTCGCAAGCTTCCGGCGGGTCAAGTGGGACAGTTTCCGGCCGAATTTCTTCGTGATGTTCCCGCCCGGATTGCTGGATGCGAGCGCCGGCACCTACATGACCAGCGCGTTCCTGCAGCCCAGCAGCGGCGCGATGGCGCAGCTGGTGCATCGCTTCCCGAGCGTGTCGATCTTCAATGTCGGCGACCTCTTGGCGCAGATCCGCGCGGTGGTCGACAAGGCCGTGACCGCGGTGCAGTCGGTGTTTCTGTTCACGCTGCTGGCGGGACTGACACTGCTGCTGGCGGCGGTGCAGGCCAGCCGCGAAGAGCGCCTGTACGAGACCGCGGTGCTGCGCGTGCTCGGGGCGCGACGTCGCATGATTGTGCTGAGCGTGCTGGCGGAGTTCGCGCTGCTCGGAGCGGTGGCCGGACTGCTGGCTGCCAGTGGCGCGGCGCTCGGCGGCGCCTGGCTCGCGCACACGCTCGATCTGAATTACCGCTTCAACGCCGGCCTCTGGGGCATCGGCGTCGCCGGTGCAGTGCTGGTCGTGGGTCTTGCCGGGTGGCTCTCGACCCGCTCGGTGGTGCGGGTCGCGCCGCGCACGGTGCTGTACTAATGCACCACGGTAATCGTGGCCCAGGCCTGCGGCACCGGCTCGCCGCGCCAGGTCAGGCCCTCGAAGCTGAACTGATAGTCACCCGGTCCCAACGCCGTGCTGTTGATCTCGATATGCACGTTGCCGGCCGAATCGCGCTGCAGGTCGTGCAGGACCGCGGCCCGGCCCTGATCCACGCGCTCGATGATGACCCGATAGACGCTGAATGCCGACCACGACAGGTCAAACTTGAGATCCGCCATCTGCGCGTCTGCGCCGCCGATCCCGACCACGCTCTGACGCATCGGCCCGGTGCGACTCGGGATCACCGTGATGGTGCGGGTCGAGGTGGCCGGATCCAGCGGCTGCGCCGTCAGCCGATGCTGCAGCGTGGCCAGCTGGCGCTGTAGTCCGGCGCTGCGGCTCTGCAGTGCCAGACAGGTCACGCCCAACGCCAGCGTCAGCAGTGCGCCCGCCAGCAGCACCGATGATTTCTCCCACCAGCGCTTGGCCGGCTGCTCCCACGGCATCGCCCGGCCGCTGGCATCGACCAGTCGCAGCGCCGCGCTGACGCGCTCCGACAATCCCAGTTCATCCACCAGGTCTGGATTCTCGCGGCAGTAGCGCTCGAAATCCTGCATGCCCTTCAGCGGCAGGCGGCCGCCCAGATAGCGCTCGACGATCTGGTTGCGGGCGATGAATTCGCGGTCCATGGCCACGGCGACAGTGTTGCTGGCGCCCGGGTCGGGGCCGGGCAGGGCTTGCGGACGCATGAGCTTATCGTGCCGCCTCGCCGCGCCAGGACGCGCGCGCCAGCTCACAATTTCCGCGTCCGGCCGCCCCTAAGCGCGACGTGCGTCACACTCTGGTTTTCCGATCGGCGCGCATTGCGCTATGTTGTCGGCGGGGAAAACCTTGGAGCGTTGGTCAGCACGGTATGCCGACATCGGACCGCAAGCCAGCCAGTAAAGATAGCTCGCCGCCAGCCGCGGCGCGCCCCGAAGCGCGCAGCAACGCGGTGTGGCAGTGGGCTGCGGATACCGCACGCCTGGCGATGGTCACAACCTCGCAGCTGATCCGCAAGATCGATATCTCGGGTCTGTCCATCGAAGGCGAAGACACCGCCAAGAACCAACAGCCATCAAAGCCGGGCACTGACTCGGCCCGCGCCACAACGCCAGCCAGTGGCGCGCGCAATGCCAGCGGCGGATTTGATCCGTACAACAAAAAGACCGTGACACGGGCCAGCGCCCCGCGTAAGCCTGCGGCACCGGTGGCGCGCAAGCCCGTGTCCTGGTGGCGACGGCTGTTTCAGCGGCGCTGATTCAGGCCGCGCCCAAGCCAACCCGTTCGAGTGTAGTCGGCGCGCGACGCCGCAGCCCGCAGGCGTTCGCGTAAACTTGCCGCCATGTATCAGGCACCGCTCGCGGACCTGCAGTTCGTGCTCGATGAGCTGCTGGATGTATCCGCGCTGTCATCGCTGCCGCGCTACCGGGAATTCTCGCGCGAGCTGGCGCACTCGGTGCTGGAGGCGGCTGCGCGTCTGGCCGAGCAGGTGCTGGCGCCGATCAATCGGGCCGGCGATCTGAGCGGCCCGAGTTTTCGCGACGGCGTGGTGCAGATGCCGGCGGCGTTTCGCGACGCCTATCGGGCGTTCGTGGACGGCGGCTGGACGCAGCTGACAGCGTCAGCGGAATTCGGCGGCCAGGGCGTACCGCTGGCACTCAACGCCGCGGTCGAGGAGATCTTTGCCGGCGCCAACGTCGCCTTCATGCTGTGCCCGCTGCTGGCGCACGGCGCCGCCGAGGCGCTCGAGCGGGTCGCCACCCCGAGCCTGCAGCAGCAGCTGTTGCCAAAGATCGTCAGCGGTGAGTGGACCGGCACGATGAACCTGACCGAGTCGCAGGCCGGCTCCGACCTGGGTGCGATCCGCACCCGCGCCACTCCCGAGGGCGATCGCTATCGCATCAGCGGTCAGAAGATCTTCATCACCTACGGCGAGCACGACTTCACCGCCAACATCGTGCACCTGGTGCTGGCGCGCATCGACGGCGCGCCGCCCGGCGTCAAGGGGATCTCGCTGTTCGCCGTGCCCAAGCGCCTGTACCGGCCGGACGGCCAGCCCGGGGAGCCCAACGATCTGCGCTGCGTGTCGATCGAGCACAAGCTCGGCATCCGCGCCAGCCCGACCTGCGTGATGGCGTATGGCGATCGCGGCGGCGCGCTCGGCGATCTGATCGGCCAGCCGCATCACGGGCTGGAATACATGTTCATCATGATGAATTCCGCGCGCCTGTCGGTCGGCGTTCAGGGCATCGGCTTGAGCGAGCTGGCGCGCCAGCAGGCCAGCGCCTGGTCGCACAGCCGGGTGCAAGGGCGGGCGGCCGGCAAGAGCGCAGCGGCCGCCGTGACCATCGATCATCACCCCGACGTGCGCCGCATGCTGCTGACGCTACGGGCCAATGTCGAGGCCATGCGCGCGCTGGCGCTGTACGCGGCGCTGCAGCTGGATCGCGGCCGCGGTGAACCGGACGAGCCGCAGCGCCAGGCAGCGCAGATGCGCGGTGAGCTGCTGATTCCGATCGTCAAGGGCTGGTGCACCGATCAGGCGGTCGAGCTGGCATCGCTGGCGGTGCAGATCCACGGCGGCATGGGCTACATCGAGGAAACCGGCGTGGCGCAGACGCTGCGCGATGCGCGCATCACCTCGATCTACGAAGGCACCACCGGCATCCAGGCCAACGACCTGCTTGGCCGCAAGCTGGCCCGTGATCGCGGCGCGGCCATGACCGCGCTGCTGTCCGAGTGCATGCGCGAGCTCAACGACCTAAAGGGCAGCGATGCAATCATCCGTGGCTGCCGTAATGCCGCGATCGAGGCGCTGACGTTTCTGCGCGATGCCACCGAGATCGTGCGCCAGCAGATGAGCGAGGCGCCCGCGCGTGCCTACGCGGTCGCGGTGCCGTACCTGCACCTGTGCGGGCGGGTAGTGGCCGGCGCGCTGATGGCGCGCAGCGCGGCGATCGCCAGCCAGCGTCTGGCGGCCGGCGCCGGTGCCGCCGACAGCTTCTACCGCGCCAAGCTACAGACCGCGCGCTTCTACGCCGAGCACCTGTTGCCGCAGTCACTGAGCCTGCTGCGCATCATCAAATCCGGCGCCGCCAGTGTCGCCGATGCGGATCCGCAGCTGCTGTAGTTCTAGGTCTTACCGCCCAGCACCGGGATCATGTTGGCCAGCAGAAATTCGACGAATTGACGGATCGCCGGCGCGGCGCTGCGATTGCGTGCGTATAGCGCCTGCAGCTGCAACGGCGTGGCCACCTGCCATTCGGGCAGCACCCGCTCGAGCTTGTTCATGGCCAATCCCTGCCGGCACAGAAACTCCGGCAGCACGCCGATGCCCAGTCCGGCGACGGTGCTCGAATGCACCAGCGCCGGGTCATTGACCTGCAACGCCGGGCGCAGCCGTACCTGTTGATGTTCGCCGTCGCGGTGGGCCGCCTCGCGACTGCGCGCCTGGCGATCGCGGCGCAGCTGCAGGGTTGCGGTGACCGTCTCGCTCTCGGTGACCGCCTCGAGCGCGCGCAGCACGTTGTGATCGGCCAGCGCCGAAGGGCTGCGCGGACGGCCGTGACGATTGAGGTAGGCCGGGGTTGCGCACAGCAGCAGCGGCGGCTCCCCCAACGGCGTGCGGGTGAGCGAGCCGCTGCGGTCGAATTCGCGTTCGCTGCGATCGAGGTTGCACACCAGCAGGTCCCAGTCATCGCCCGGTCCGGACGGCAGCCGGTCGATGACGGTCACCTGCAGATTGAAGTCGGCATAGACCTCGAGAAAGCGCGGGATCAGCGGCGTCACCAGCAGCCGGCCGTAGCCCGGATCGACGATCACCCGCAGTCGGCGCTCGCCGGCCGGCGGCGGCGCAAAGCGCGAGCGCACCGCCTCGACTTCCTGTAGCAATCGCTGGGTGTGCGGCTGCAGCAGCGCGCCGGCCGGCGTCAGCTCGACGCGGCGCGTGGTGCGGATCAGCAGCTTGCTACCGAGGCGGCGCTCGAGGCTTATGATGGCGCGACTGACGGCGACCTTCGGAACGCCCAGCACCCGCGCCGCGGCAGTGAAGGATTTGAGTTCGGACACCAGCGCAAAGGCCGCCATTTCCGACGCCAGCCACATACTGTTTCCCTCGTACGCTTAAGGCTGCAACGTGGGCTAAGTCTGTACCCCATATGGAACAATAGCAAGCATGCAGCGTATCCTCGAGCCTGAGCTGATGGATGACCCGGAGCAGGCGCTGGCCTACCACCAGGCCGATTTCAGCGCCTCGCACGGCGCCCGCGTAGCGCTGTTCCGTGGTCTGTTCCCGCAGCTGCAGCTCAACGGCGCGGTGCTCGATCTGGGCTGCGGATCAGGCGATGTGCTGCTGCGCTTCGCGCGCGCCTTTCCGGACGCGCGCTTCGTCGGCGTCGATGGCTCGCAGCCGATGCTGCAGCTGGCGCGGCAGGCCCTGGCGGCCGAGCCGGCCCTGCAAGCGCGGGTGAGCTTCCAGTACGGCATCATTCCGGACTGCGTGCTGCCCGCCGAGCGCTGGCAACTCATCATGAGCCACAGCCTGCTGCACCAACTGCATCGACCGCAGGTGCTGTGGCAGAGCATCGCCGCGGCGGCCGCTCCCGGCTGTGCGGTGCTGGTCGCGGACCTGCGCCGACCGGGGAGCCTTAAGCAGGCGCAGCAGCTGGTCGACGCTAGCGCGGGCGATGAGCCGGAAGTATTGCGGCGCGATTTCTACAACTCGCTGTGCGCGGCGTTCGAGCCGCAGGAAATCCGCGCGCAGCTCGATAGTGCCGGTCTGCGCCAGCTGCAGGTGCAGCCGCAGCCACCGCATCACGTGAGCATCTGCGGGCTGCTATAGCAGGCCCTAGCGCGACCCCTTAGACCGGATTTTCGAGGTTGAAGGTCTCGTTGGCATCATCGTAGGCGAACACCTCGGCGTAGCGCGCCAGGCTGATCACCGCGCGCAGCGTCTGCTCGGCGTCGTTATCGCCCATGAAGTCCTCGAGCTCGTCGATGAAGCGGCTCTTGCGCGCCGAATGCGAGGCGCGCTCATCGAGCACGCGCTTGATGTGGGCGGCCAGCTGCACGTAGTTCAGCAGGTGGCGGGCGAAGATCTGCTTGCGCACGTCGATCTCGGAAGTCGCAAAGGCCATGCCCTCCGGGGTGAGGCGGATATCGCCGCCCTCGACCTCGGCGAAGCGCATCATCTGCAGCGTTTCCGCCACCGGGAACAGTTCGTCGATCTCCATCTGCAGGTCCGAGGCGATCTTGGGCAGGTCGGCGGCGCCGTTGAACGGCGGCGCGGCCAGGGTCTCCATCAAACCGGCCAACAGGTTGGACGACACCCGCGGCAGCACGCTGCCGATGCCCTGACCGGGAAAGCGCTCGGCCCGGGCGGTGGGCGCGGCACCGCCGCGACGCGAGGTCATCTCGACGTAGATGCGTTCCACCAGCTCGCGGAATTTCGGGTCCAGGCGCTTGCGCGGCTGCGGCAGCGTGACATCGATTTCGCTCAGGATCCGGCCCGGGTTGCTGCCGAACACCAGAATCCGATCGCACATCAGCACCGCTTCTTCGATGTTGTGGGTCACCAGGATTACGCCCTTGATCGGCATCTGGCCTTCGGCCCACAGATCGAGAAAATCGGTGCGCAGCGTTTCGGCGGTCAGCACATCGAGCGCCGAGAACGGCTCGTCCATCAGCAAAATGTCCGGATGGACCACCAGCGCGCGGGCGAAGCCGACGCGCTGGCGCATGCCGCCGGACAGCTCGCGCGGGTAGGCCGATTCGAAACCGTCCAGACCGATCAGGTCGATGGCTGCCAGTGAGCGCTTGCGGATCTGCGCCTTGTCCATGCCCTGGGCCTCGAGTCCCAGTGCAACGTTTTCGTAGACCGTGAGCCACGGAAACAGCGCGAAGCTCTGGAACACCATGGCGATGCCGGTAGCGCAGCCGGCGATCTGATGGCCGCGAAAGCTGAGTGTGCCGGCGCTGGGTTCAGCCAGGCCCGCGATCAGGCGCAGCAGCGTCGATTTGCCGGAGCCCGAGCGGCCCAAGAGGCCAACGATCTGCCCGGCCTGCAAGCTCAGGTTGACGCCCTCGAGCACCAGCAGTTCGCCGCCGTCCGGCTTGTGAAACGACTTGCACACGTCGTGTACCGACAGCAGCTGCTCGGTCATCAGCTCGGGTGCGGTGTTCATACAGTCTCCAGCGATCTCACTCATCAGGTCAGGCGAAAGCGCCGTTCGGCAAAATAGTACAACGGCCGCCACAGCAAACGGTTGATGACCACCACGAACAGGCACATGACCGTGATCCCCAGAATGATGCGGTGAAAGTCCCCGGCGGTAGTGGCTTCGGCGATATAGGCGCCGATGCCATGGGCCTTGACCTCGACATCGCCCCAGCTGGCGATTTCGGCGACGATGGCCGCGTTCCACGAGCCGCCCGAGGCGGTGATCGCACCGGTCACGTAGTACGGCAGCACGCCCGGCAGCGCCACTTTGCGCCACCACAGCCAGCCGCGGATGCCTAGATTGTCGGCCGCGTAGCGCAGCTCGGTCGGCATGGCTGAGGCTCCAGCGATGACATTGAACAGGATGTACCACTGGGTACCCAGGATCATGAGCGGGCTGAGCCAGACGTCGGCATTGAGTTTCCAGGTCAAGATCCCGAGCACCGCGATCGGGAACAGCAGATTGGCGGGAAACGCCGCCAGGAACTGCGCCACCGGCTGCACGATCTGCGTGGCGCGCGGGCGCAGGCCGACCCAGATGCCGATCGGTACCCACACCACGCTTGCCAGCCCGATCAGGATCATCACCCGCAGCATCGTCAGCGAGGTCAGGCCGATGACCTGCAACGCTTCGTGTTCGCTGGTCTCGCCGATCAGCATGCGGGCGATGTGCCACAGCGCCAGCGCCACCACCAGTACCAGCAGCCCGAACCACAGAAAATCCGCGCGCCGCCCGACCCGCACCGTGGCACTGGTGGCGCTGAGCAGCAGGCGCGGCGGTCGCGGCGCCCGGCGGCTGGTCCAGCGCATCACCGCGTTGAATACCACGCGCATGCCGTTCAGCAGTCGCGAGCGCTGAAACATGGTCAGCGCCCAGGAATCCGGCACGTAGCTGCCGATCTCCTGATCGATGCGAAAGCGATCACCCCATACCACCAGTGGCCGGAAAATCAGTTGGTCGTACAGCAGTATCACGATGAACATGGTGAGAATCGCCCAGCCGATCGCCACCAGCGAGCGCTGCTGGATCGCGACCGCGATATAGGAGCCGATACCCGGCAGTGCGACGTTGGTACTGCCGACCGTCACCGATTCCGACGTGACGACGAAGAACCAGCTGCCCGACATCGACATCAGCGTGTTCCACAGCAGCGCCGGCATCGCGAACGGCACCTCCAGCCGCCAGAAGCGCATCCAGGGCGTCAGGTGAAACGACGCCGCCGCCTCCTCGAGTTCGTACGGCACCGTGCGCAGCGACTGGTAGAAGCTGAAGGCCATGTTCCAGGCCTGGCTGGTGAAGATCGCGAATATCGAGACGAATTCCGCACCCAGCACCCGTCCCGGCGCCAGCGACATGAAGAACACCACGGTGACCGAGATGAACCCGAGGATCGGTACCGACTGCAGGATGTCGAGGATCGGCACCAGCAGCTTCTCGGCGCGGGCGTTCTTCGCCGCCCAGGTGGCATAGGTGAAGGTGAACACCAGCGACAGACCGAGCGCTACGAACATGCGCAGCGTGGTGCGAGCGGCATAAAACGGCAGGTTGCGCGGATCGAGCGACAGGGGCGTGGCCGACAGCCTCGACAGCGGCTCGAACAGACCGCGACTGGCCTCGGCAAAGAAGGTCAAAAGGCCGATCACGACCACGATCGCGATCAGGTCCCAACGGGTGGCGACATCGCGTACGAAGGCAAAAGGTTGGGATCGATTGACCAATCGTGCGCCCTGGTGACCGCCTGCCCGTTGAAAGGAAGCGCGCGCGCGTGAGCGCAGGCGCCGTTAGTTTTGCACGGCTATCTTACAATTATTCTTGCGTGAGTCGGCACAGCGGAATACCAGCGTCAGCTGGTTCTGCGCTGCCAGCCGCCGGTAGTGAATCTCATCGGCGAAGTGGCGCACCAGCCGAATGCCGCGGCCGCCGATGCTGGCCTCGCCCAGCGACTGCGGCAGCTCCGGCGGAACATAACGTGTCGGATCGAACGCCGTGCCATCATCGTCGATGCGCACCACGATGCGCTCGGAGTCGCGCGATCCAACGATGCTGACGGTGCCGGCGGCGGCTCGCGGATAGCCGTAGGCAATCACGTTGCTGACCGATTCGGTCAGGCACAGATCGAGACGGTGGGCGAGCGAGGCCGGCAGCTGCCACTCGGCGGTCAGCCCCACGAGCCAGCGCTGCAATGCTTCGATACCGGCGAGTGTTGCCGGCATCATGCACTGCGACGACGCTTCGGGGGCCATCGGCGGGCCGTAGCTGGCGCGGCCGCTGCGACGCGCTCAGGCGACGCCGAGCGCGCGGCGGGCCTGTTCCATGTCGTGAGCGATCGGAATGATCGCCTGGATGCCGGTCGCCTTCAGGACCTCTTCGACCGGCTCGGTGGGTTTGTACAGCACCAGAGTGCCGCCGCGCAGCTTTTGTGCCTTGGCGACATTGACCAGCGTGCGGATACCGATCGAGGCCAGAAAGCTGACCTGTGACAGGTCCACCAGGATCTGCGCCTTCTTGGTGGTGGCCAGCGAGGTCAGCTTAAGATCGATCTGCTGCGTGCCGACGATATCCATGCGGCCCGAGAGGCCGATACCGAGAATCCCGGCCGCCAGATCACGTGTCGCTAGTTCCATGTGCTGTTCGCCCCTGGTCTTTCAGGCCTGGATTGATGTGCAACGAGTCGAAAATTCTAGCAGTTCGCGTGCCGCCGCGTCACAGCGCCGGAGCGCCGCGACGCTCAGAAGGCACCCGGCGGTGCATGTTCTCGATGGTAGCGGTGGATGGCCCATAGATAGATCTCCATCAGCGAATTTTGCCCAAGTTCCTCGAGCACGGCGTTGCGCCGACCGCGACTGCGGATGCGCTGCAGTTGCCGGCGCGCGTGTCGGTACTGGCTGAGCTGGTTACGGTACTGCCACAGCAGCTCCTGCACCGCCATCTTGTTCTGGCGCAGCTCCCATACCCCGAGCACCACCGCCAGCGCGCCGCTGCAGAAGGTCAGCACGTTCTTGAACGGCAGTCCGGTGCGCGCATCGATATTGTGCAGCGCCCCGCCGAACATGAACATCATCGACAGCACGATCAGCACCACGATGAATACACCGTTCTTCAGCCGCCCGATCCAGAAGCGGTGTTTCTCCATGCTGGCGACCTTGCGCACGAAATAGCCATACTGGTCCTCGATCCAGTCGTGATCGACCAGGCGCGCGCGCAGCTCCGGATTCTCGTCGGCGGCGTGCGGATGGATGGCCAGCGGCTCGATAGTGTCGAGTACGAAACTGATCCAGCCGAATCCCGGAAAGCGGCTGATGCCGGTGAGCGTGATCAGCGCCCGGCCGTGCGCCGGCTTGACGCCGGCGACCGTCAGATAGAAGCGCACCCGCAGGGTTTCCGCCAGCGCGCGATACGCCAGGTATTTGCCGAACCAGCGCTTGGTCTGAAAAAAGTAAAAGATCAGCAGGCTGATGAACAGGATCACCATGTAGAACATCAGCAGCGTCTTGCTCTCGGTGATCTTGTCGTAGATCAGGTAGACCAGGCCCATCGTGAAGGCGGTGATACCGAACAGGTTGAACAGCCGGTCGGACTGCCGCTGCATGTAGCCGGCGAGTGAATCGGCCTTGACGAACTGCCGGTCGATGCTCTCGACCGCTTCGGCATCGCTCAGCTGCTGCAGGGCCGCCCGCTGCGGCAGCAGACTGGCGCTGTGCATCTGGCCAGGGCGGGCGTTGAAGCGCTCGAAGTCGGCGTTGTATTCGTCCAGGTCGCCGAGCCGCCGCCGCAGTGACGGCGGCATCGACGGCTGCACGTCGAGCACGCTGTCACCGGCCGACAGCAGGTAGTACGAGGCCGGCGGCGCATCGATACCACCCTGCTCGCCGCCGCCGGCGGCCTCGCCGAGGCGCCGGGCCTGCACCCAGTAGACCAGACGTGCGGTCACGTCGAGTTCATTGGCCACCGTGCTGACCTCGATGCGATTGGCGATTTCAGTCGGTTCGCCGCGTACACCCAGAAACCGAAATACCTGGTCGGCGGTGTCGTCCGCCAGCTTCGATGATTTTCCGTCCCACAGCGCCAGCAGCAGGCTGCTGCGCTGGATCAAAGCCGCCGCCAGCCGTGAGTCGACCGGCTCCGGGACCACGATCGCGTGCACGCGCGGGTGGCCGACGGCCGCGGCGTCCGCCGCCGAGCTGCACAGCGCATCGATCGCGACGTCGGCGCCGTGCAGCGCCCGCGCAATGGCCAGGTTGGCGGCGCTGCGACTATCCATCATGACTCTCAGATCGGTCGCGGGCAGTTGCTGTTTGAGCTCGAGCAGAAAGCCGACCACCACCCCGACCAGCCGGGCAACCTGTTCCGGCGCCAAGTCCGAGTGACTGGCGAGCCCGACGATGAATGCGGAATTATCCGGCGAGGTGGGGGCGGTCAATGCGGCAGCGCCGGTGGCCGCTGGTCCCAGACCAGCACGGTGAGCGTAATGTCATCGGATTGCGGTGCCTGAGCGGCAAACCCGCTGACGCTGCGGCAGATGCGCTCGACCAGCGCCGCGGCCGGCCCATCGCCGTGCGCCTGCACCTCATCGATCAGACGTCCGGTACCAAAGGCCTCTTGGCCGACGCTGAAGGCTTCGGTGACCCCGTCGGTGTACAGCACCAGGCGGTCGCCCGGCTGCAGCTGCAGCGTGTGCTGCGGATACTCGATGCCGGGCATGACGCCCAGAATCAGGCCGACGGTGCCATCGAGGGTCTCGATCGAGCCGTCGGCGCGGCGCAGATACGGCGCATTGTGGCCGCCGTTGGCGTAGTGCAGTGCCCCGGTGGTCGGGTCGAACACGCAATAGAACACGGTCACGAACAGCTCCATCGGATTTTGCGTGCACAGCACCTCGTTGGTCTGCGCCAGACACGCACCCGGCTCGGCATACTGCAGCGCCAGATCGCGCAGGTGGGTCCACGCCACCGCCATGAAAAACGCCGCCGGTACGCCCTTGCCGGCCACGTCCGCCATCACCAGACCGATGCGCCCGTCGGGCAGCTCGATGAAGTCGTAGAAGTCACCGCCCATTGAAGTGGCGGGAATCATGCGCGCCGCGGCATCGCAGCCCGGTCGGGTCGGAAAGGCGGCCGGCAGAATCGCAATCTGCAACGCCTTGGCGATGTCGAGTTCGGCTTTCAGCTGAGCTTGCGCGCTCTCGAGCGCAGCGTTCTTGTCTGCCAGCTCGCGGGTGCGCGTAGCCACGATGTTCTCGAGATGATGCGTCTGCAGCTTCAGCACCCGTATTAGCCGCAGCAGCCGCAGCATGCGCAGCCAGCGCGCATCCACGCCCAGTAGATAGAACGGCGCAATCGACAGCAGATCCACCACGCCCTGGAAGCTGAAGATGAAGGCGAGTTTGCGTTCGGCCGCTGCCAGTCGCAGCAGGTATTCAAACGAGAACACCGCCACGATCACGAGCTCTTCGATGTGCAGGGCCTGACGGGCCCAGGGCGGTAGGCCTGGTGCGGCCTCCACGATCACCGATGCGACGCTGATCACGATCAGCATCAGGATCAGCGTGTCGAATACGCGCCCGAAACCTGTGTCCGGACGCAGCAGCCGTTCGATGCGGTCGCGCAGTGAGTTGCCCGGAGCGCGCGCCGGCAGCGTCGCCGCCGATGGCAGCGTCAGGTCGTCAGCAATCGCGCGCGCATCGGTCTGGGTTGCTAGCTCCACCACCACTATTGGAGCGCCGCGCAAATCCTGCCGCTCAGTCGCGCCGCCCGCTGACCTCCCTGAAAGTCATCTTGTGAGAAGCGGCTGCGGTTGGCAACCGCAGCCGCTGCTCGAGGTTACGGCGTTAGTAGCCGTCCGGATCGATGTCGATGTTGCCGGGGCAGATGCCCGGAGCGGTGGGCAGCGGCCACATCTGCGGCGCCACATTGCCCTCGATGCGCGAGAAGATCGTCAGGAAGAGGTTCGCGAGGCGCGAGCGGGCCCGGCCGTAGGAATTCGGATCGAATCCCGGTATGCCGTGGAAATGGCTCGCGTGATCCGCGACGTATTGGTCGGCGCGCCAGATCTTCCTGGCGGCGCAGGAGGTCTGTCCCCTGGTCAGAAACAGTTCACTGCGCACGATGATCGATTCCAGGCGCACCTTCTGTATCACGTCGATCGGCGCAACCAGCACGTCGGTGAACAGATTGGCGTACTTGAACTCGGCGAAGCTGGTGTTGTTCGCCTTGAATTCGTTGGCCGTCGCGAGGCTCAGTTTGCCTCCCAGCATATTGATCGACATGCCGCTGCTGCTGGCGCGGGAAGTGCCGCAGCCGTAGGTCAACTCAGTCATGAAGGGGCTTTCCGGGATGCTGCCCTCGGTGGTCGAGCCGCTCCAGGGCGCCCAGCCGAACACCGTGGTCGGCTGGTTGCTGGTGCAGGGCTCGGTCTGCCCCGGATCAAAGAACGCGTCGGCGTTGGCATCGTTATAGATCAGTAGATCCGGGACGCCATCGACCCCATTCGCGACCCCCTGGATCAGAACGAACCCAGTACCGGTCCCAGGGCCGCCCGAACCGTAATCGCCGCAGATGTAGTCCGGAATGATGGTGTTGCCGAACGAGGGATTGAAGTGCGAGTTCGGGCACACCGCTGATACCGGCAGGGTCTTTGAGTTGTACAGCGAGTTGGACGGCGGCAGCGGCGCATGCGCGTTGCAGATATGGCGAGGATCCTGCTGCACGATGCAGACTGTCTCGGTGATCTTGCCCTTGGCGCCGAGCGCCTCGACCGCGGCGATGGCCGTCGGTGTCCCGGTGATCAGCTGTTGGTTGCCGCCGCTGAGATTGCAGCCGGTGACGCACTGTGCGCCGGATCCGGTGCCGCTCGGCGGACTGCTGACGGCCAGTGCCGAGAACGGCCCGTCGTTGGTGCTGGCGATCTGGGGAGCGTTGGCACCGCTGCTGTTGTCGAGCGCGAGAATCTCGCCCGGTGCGCCGGGGCCTTCCCCTGGCGTATAGGCGGCGACGAAGGCGTACGAGTTGCCCGACTGTGCGCCGGTGCGCAGTGAATTGACCTGTAGAGAACCGTAGTAGTTGCTTTCAGCCTGCGCGTTCGGCAGCAGCGGCCAGAACACCGGCATATTCACCACCGAACAGTTGGTTGCCTTGGCCACCGCACAGGTCGTGCTCCAGGTGAACTTGAAGATGTTGCCATCCTCATCCAGCAACAAAATGTTGGAGTCGGCCGGCCACGCGGCCGCACTCAGCGCCTGGTCCGTAGGCCCGGCCACCCAGGTGGGGCCACCGCCCGCCGCCGGCGCGGGCCCGGTCAGCGTCTGGCCCCAATGCACGATGTCACTGGAGTTGGCTACCACCAATGGCGTATTGAGCGACGCGGTGCCTTTGATCACCGCGGCGAGGTTCGAGGCGTTGTAGTCGGCCAGCACCGCCACGACGTTCTGGGGCGCCGGATAGTTGTAGTTGCTGTCCCCGAAGACCACCAGCACATCGTTGGCCGACAACGGCGCGGCCACGCCGGACGGCGCCACCACCAGATCAGCAACGGTAAAGGGGTTCGGGAAAAAGGCCTGCGCGCTGGCCTGGCTGACGTTGTTGTTCGAATAGTCGCGCGCCGTGCAGTTGCTGGTGCCGCCACCAGCGACATTGTTGTCGATCAGCACCGGTTGCGTGGCGTATCCGGCCGGAGTGTTGGCGGTGATGGCGACCGGCAGAAATGCCCACAGCTCAACCACCGGACCGTCGCACTCGATGCTACCGCCGTCCAGGCTCAGCACGTACAAGACGCCGTTGCCATCGATCGCCATCGCGCCCGGCTGCTCCGGGCCGTTGCAGCCCGAGCTCTCGCTCGGAGGGCTGGCAGCGTTCGAATGCACGACCGCGTTCGCTCGGACGACCTCGGCCTCCTCGCCTCCACACTGGTTCCAGATGGTCGCGAAAGGCGTGGTGTTGGGAGAGGCCGGGGCACTTGAGCCTGAGAACGGACCGAAGAAGCGGTAGATCGATCCGTTGGAGACGGCTACCAGGTCGACCGTGGCGCCGGGCTGCGTGCTGGGCGCGTAGACCAAGCCGTTATTGCTGATGCCGGAAAAATTCAGAAAGCTCTGCGGGCCCGGAGGATTGATCGGCAGCGCCGCCAGGCTCAGCGACGGCGGCAGGCCGGTGTGTAGCGTGGGAGTGACGCCGAAGATGATGTTGGTGTCGGCGTAGCCTCCGGCCTCGTAGTTGTAAGTCGCGTTATAGAGAAGCGAGGCTGCGATCTGCATGTTCTGCGCGCCGGCGGTCGCGCCGGCTCCCAACGCAATCGCAGCAACTACGGTGATGCCGATCGAACGCGCGATCGTTGAGATCGCGAGTAACTTCGCATTCATCTTGGGCTCCCTGTCGTAATTCGTTGTACTTCAACCGCCGGAGCACGCGAGTCGTGGTCACGCGGTCGTTTCGCCGGAGGCTATCACGGAACCATGATTGACTTTGTTACAGCGCGGATGAAAGAGTGACCATGAACCGCTTATGGTAAAACCCGAGTCGTGGGTTCCGGCGTCGGCCGCTGTGCGGTCGCCACCGCGGTCGTGCTGCTGCTGGACTGCGCGCGCGCCTCGCGATCGTGCAGTTGCGCCAGATAATGCTCTGCCAGAGACCGGTACGCGGCCGGCGCATCGGCGTCCTTGCTGAGGATCCCCAAGCTGTGCGTCAGCAACGGATCAGCCTCGGCGTACTGCTTGAGATTCGCCAGTGCCGCGCCTTCCGCGCACTCACCGACCGCGGTCTTCCAGTGATTGGGCGATAGCTTGGTGCTGAAGATTGCGACCGCCTCGCGCGCCGAGGCGAGCGCCTCGGAGTTCTGCCCGCGCGCGACCTGCAGCAGCGCCAGATGATCCAGGCTGCCGGCCACATCCGGATGCTGATCGCCGAACAGGCGGCGGCGCATGGCCAGCGCATCCTGCAGATCCTGATCGGCCTCGGCGTACTGTCCTGACTCGGTCAGCCAGAAGCCGATGCGGTTTTCGATGCGAGCCACTTCCGGGTGATCGCCGGCGAACAACTTGCGATCGACCTCGAGCGCCTCGCGCTCGGTGGCGACAGCGCCTTGCTTGTCGCCGCGGTCGTACTGCACAAAGGCAATGTTGTTGAGCGTGTTGGCGACATCCGGATGCAGATCACCGAGCGTTTGACGCTGCATCGCCAGGGCTTCGCGAAAGCGCGCTTCAGCACCGGCCAGATCGCCCTTGTCCTGCAGCACCCGCGCCAGATTGCTGAGCGTGAGCGCGATCTCGGGGTGCTTGTCGCCGAGCAGCCGGCGCTTCATCGCGATGGCTTCCAGATACAGCTTGGCGGCACCGTCGTAGTTGCCGCCTTCATACAGCAGAATGCCCATGTCGTTGATGGTCTCGGCCAGTCTCGGTTCCGGCTGCGTGCCGTTGAGCTGGCGCTGCATGTCCAGGGCCTGCTGCATGACCGGGATGGCCGTCTTCAGATTGCCTTCATCATCGATCACCTTGGCCAGATCCTGCAGCGTGGCGGCGATGTCCGGATGCGCCGGACCCAGCACACGCCGCTGCAGCTCGAGCGCCGCTCGAAAGCTCTGTTCGGCGTCGGCGTCGCGTCCCTCGCGCTGCAGTGCCACGCCCAGTCCATGCAGCGACTTGGCCAGTGCGGCGCGGTTTTGCGGGGTCGGTCGCTGCGCTGACTCGAACGCGATCGCCTCGCGATAGCTTTTCTCACCCGGGCCGAAATCCGCCTGCAGGGTCTCCAAGTCGCCCAGGTGGCTGAGCGAATCGCTCAGTACCACCGGATCGGCGGCCGCGAACGCGCGTCGCTGCGCGACCGCGCGATCGAGCAACGGCCGGGCCTGCTTGTACAGGCCCAGTCCCATGTAGACCGTGCCGACGGTGTCCATCAGCGTCGCCTGAATCGCCGGCTGCTGCGCCAGCTCGCGGTCGATGCGCGCCGCGCCCTTGTCCAACATCTCGCGCGCGGTGACGGTGTTGCCGCGCGCCTCGCCGGGGTCGGAGATGCGAAACAGATCGACCAGGAAGTTGGTGGTCTGCTTGGCGGTCTCGGCCTCGGCCTCGGCGCGCCGGGTCTCGCGTTGCGCAGCGGCGCGCTGATACAGCGCGTAGCCGGCCAGACCGCTGGTGATGACCATGCCGCCCAGCGCCGCGCAGGTGACCGCAAAGAGCCGGCGCGCGCGCCGCTGCTGCTCGCGCCGCCGCAGCGCGTCGTAGCCGACGCCCAGCACACCGGCGATCAACTTCAGTTTGGCGGGCTGCTTGCCGTCTTTGCCGGGGCGCGCATCGGCCGCGATCGGCTCGGTGCGCGCCTGCGTCAACTCGCCATCGGCCCCGATCCTGAAACGCAGCGCCGGCGGAAAACATTCTTCGTCGGCGCGTCCGGGCATATCGGTGGCGTTGGGCTCGCCATCGACGATCAGGCAGAAAATGCGGTCTTCGCGCCCCAGGCGCTTGAACGCCAGGATCTCCTCGTTGACCCAGCGCGATTTCGCGGCCTGCGGCGAGCAGATCACGATCTGGCAGGCCGAGTGCTCCAACGCGGCATTGATGACGCTGCCCAGGTCGGTCGCACTGGCCAGCTCTTCGCGGTCGCGAAAGATAGGGTGCAGGCGCTTGGGCACGGTGCCGCGCACCGTGTGGGTTCCGACCAGGCTGTTGGGCGGGTGGTAGGCCTCAAGCCCCTTGTGCAGCCACTCAGCCCACTTCGCGTCGCGATGGCTGTAGCTTAGGAATGCACGATATTGCCGCTGTTCCACGCGGTGAGTCCCTGTCTTATCGCTGCCAATGTAGACCCAAACGGCGGCGGAAGGAAATCGCCGTCAGTCGCGCGCGCGGTAGGAGGCCGGAGGCTCGTTCAGCCGATTCAGGTAGCGGCGCCGCTTGCCGATGCCGAGCCGCTGCCAATCCACCGGCCGACCCAGCTCGCGGCGCAGAGCGCTATCGGTAACATAACTGCTGCGACCGGGACGCACGATCGCACCCGCGCGCAGACGGCGGGTGCGGCCGTGCCGCAGCAGATCGATCAATGCCGCAGCCACCGCTTCGCTGCGCGGCAGCTCGCTGTGTTCGCAGCGCAGCGAATAGCTGCGCATGCCGGGCAACGTGGCGCAGTCGGTGGCCACCGTGCCGTCGCCGGCCGAGGTCACCCGGTAGCGAAACTGCTCGCCGACGCGCGCCACGCCAGTCACGGTGCGCTGGCCGGTGCCGACGATCGAGCAGAAGCGCGGATCCGGCGGCGCGAGCTGCGCGCGAAAGCCGCGCGCAGCGCGCAGCAGTGCCATGTCCGGGCGGCCGCCACCACGCGGCCAGCTGCTGGACTGGTACAGATCGAGCTCACCGCTGCGCTCGGGCAGCAGCTGGTAAACGCTGGCAAAGCGCCGAAACGCGACCCGGGTCAGCGTCTGCGCGTCGTGTCGCCGATCGATGGCCGCGAGCCGCGCCACGATCGGGTAGCTGGCGCGTAGCGCCTGCACCGCCGCAATCGATCCGCCATGCGGGGCACCGATGCCGACGATGCGAACGATGCGCTCGGCGTTGACGCTAGGGCCAAGCTGCGCGAGCGCCACACGCGCCAGCAGCGCGCCCATGCTGTGCCCGACCAGGGCCAGCTGCGAGGACGGGTCCTGCGCCAGCTGCTCGGCCAGCTGGCGGCCGGCGGTCGCGATATCGCCGCGCCAGTCGTAGCCGTGCAGCACCACGTCGAAGCCGGCGGCGCTCAGCCGCAGCTTCAGCGCCAGGTAGCTGTAGACGATGGCGCCCAGCGGTTGCAGCGGTGCCAGACTGTCGTGCGCGGGTGACAATTCGGTCAGGCGTCCGGCGACGATGTCGGTCGGATCGATCCACAGCAGATCCGGTGGTTGGCCGGGGCCGCGAACGCGGCCGAGCCGTGTGCCGAGGATGCCCGGCAGCAGATACACCTTGAGTCGGCCGCCGGCCGGCGGTTTGCGGCGCACGCGCTCGCTACGCTTGGCCAGCGAGCACAAGATGGCGTACTCATTGCCACCCAGGTAAGCCGCAAGCTCGCGTCGATGCGCGCCGCTGGCCAGCGCGCGCTCGAGCTCGGCCTCGGGCCAGCACATGCGGTCATAGACCGACACCTCGCTGGGCGTGCTCATGCGGCCAGACCACTGTGTTGCACGATCTGGTCGCAGACCGCGCTGATCAGCGCCGCGTGCGCGCTGCTCTTGCGCCAGATCGCGCCGATCTGCCGGCTGGGTATTGGGCGCGCGAACGGCCGCACCGTCAGTCCCTTGGCCGATCCATAGGCACCCTGCACCGCCAGCGACGGCAACAGCGTGACGCCGGCGCCGGTGGCAACCATCTGCCGCAGGGTCTCGATGCTGGTGGCGCGAAAGTCCTGCTTTTCGGTCACGCCGCTGCGGCTGCAGACCGCGAGCGCCTGGTCGCGCAGGCAATGACCATCCTCCAGCAGCAGCAGCGTCTCGCCGCGCAGATCCTCGGCACGAATGCGGCTGCGCGCGGCCAGCCGGTGGGCTGCCGGCAGCGCCGCCACGAACGGTTCCTGGTACAGCGCGCGCGTCACCAGACCGTCGGACGCCACCGGCAGCGCCAGAATGCCGACGTCGATCTCGCCGTTGTGCAGATGCTCCAGCATCGGCTCGGTCTGGTACTCGTACAGCATCAGTTCCAGACGCGGCAGCGCCTTGCGGATTCGCAGCGCCACGCGTGGCAGCAGGTACGGGCCGATCGTCGGCAGCAGTGCCAGCCGCAGCTCGCCCGCCAGCGGATCGCGCCGCGTCTGCGCCACGCTGACGATGGCCTCGGCGCTCTCGAGCATGCCGCGGGCGCGCTGCACGATCTCCTCGCCGGCCGCCGTCAGCGTCACGCGCCGCGGGCGCCGCTCGATCAGCTGCACGCCCAGATACAGCTCCAGCTTGCGCAGCTGCGCCGACAGCGTCGGTTGACTGACGAAGCAGCGCGCGGCGGCGCGGCCAAAGTGACGGCTGTCGGCCAGCGCCACCAGATAACGCAAGTCCTTGAGCTTCAGATCGGCCATGGAGTTTCAATATATGGCATCTATCGGGATTATAAAGTCAATTGATTGGACCACAGTAGTCGCAGGTCGCAGGATGCACCGCAAGCTAGTTTGGAGGTGCAATATGTTGGGTCTGGGACAGAAATTTCCTGCTTATGCGCTCACCGGCGTGGTGTCGAGCGACCCCGCTACCGCGTTCAAGCCCTTCAGTCAGGCCGAGCAGGCCGGCAAGTGGCAGGTGGTGTTCTTCTGGCCGAAGGATTTTACCTTCGTGTGTCCGACCGAGATCGCCGCTTTCGGCAAGCTCAATCGCGAATTTGCCGAGCGTGACGCACAGCTGTTCGGCGTCAGCACCGACAGCGAGTACGTGCACCTGGCGTGGCGCAAGCAGAAGGAGGAGCTGCGCAATCTGCCGTTCCCGATGCTGTCGGACATCAAGCGCGAATTGACCGGCGCGCTCGGGATTCTGGATGCGGAGGCCGGCGTGGCGCAGCGTGCCACCTACATCGTCGATCCGCAGGGCGTCATCCGCTTCGTCTACGTGACCGATCTGTCGGTCGGGCGCAATCCGGCCGAGGTGCTGCGGGTCCTGGATGCACTGCAGACCGACGAACTGTGTCCGTGTAACTGGCAGAAGGGCCAGGACACGTTGAAGGCAGCCTGAGCATGGACAACGCCAGCCTCGATCAGATGCGCGAGTCGATTCCCGACTATGCCCGCGACCTGAAGCTCAACCTGGGCAGTGTGCTGAGCACCGCCGGAGCCCCGGGCCTGAGCGATACGCAGATCTGGGCGGTGGCGGTGGCCTGCGCCATCGCCGCCCGCAACCCGTCGTTCGCACGCGCCATCGAAGCGGCCGCTGGCGCTCATCTGGACGCCGCGCATCTGCAGGCGGCGCGCTCGGCCGCCTCGATCATGGGCATGAACAACGTCTACTACCGGTTTTTGCACCTGGTCGAGGACAGCGAGTATCAGTCGCTGCCGGCACGACTGCGCATGAACGTGCTCGCCAATCCCGGCATCGACAAGCTGAGCTTCGAGCTGCTGTCGCTGGCGGTGTCGGCGATCAACGGTTGCGGACTGTGCATCAGCTCGCACGAGAACAAGCTGCGCGAGCACGGCTACAGTCGCGAGATGATCCAGAGCGCAGTGCGGATTGCCGCCACGATTAACGCGGTCGCGGGCGTGCTGGAATACGCGCACAGCGAGCCGGTGTCGCACTCGCAGGCGGCTTAGAAAATCAGGCAATGAGTTTAGCGGGTGCCGGCCGCCGCCTTGTCCTGCTGCGCCACCGAGATGATCCAGGAGCGCACCGCGGCCGCCTGCGTGCGATCCAGCACATCGGCGAACGATGCCATGCCCTGATTCTTGAGCGCTCCGCCGAGTACCACGTCGAACCAGCCATCGCTGGCCAAGAGCGGACTGGCGCGCAGATCGGGCGTCACGCCGCCGGAATAGGCCCGCGAGCCGTGACAGTCGCCGCAGAAGTTGGCGTACAGCCCATGCCCGGTGGCGAGTGTGGCCGGATCCGCGCTGACATCCGGTGGATTGAGCACCAGCGTGCTGCCGGGCGTCGCCGGCAAAGTCAGGCGGCCGCCGAGTTTGTAGACCAGCAGCCGACTGACGTTGCGCTGCCGACCGGACCGATCGGACATCTCGCCGGCGACCAGCGGAAACACACCGCCCCAACCGGCCAGTATCGCGACGTACTGCACGCCGTTGACTTCATAAGTGATCGGGCCTGCCAGCACGCCGGTCTGCGCGGCTTGTGACCACAGGCGTGCACCGGTGTCGGCCCGATAGGCCACGAACTCGCCGGCGGCGTTGCCCTCAAACAGCAGATTGCCGCCGGTGCTCAGCAGGCCACCGTTCCACGGCCCTTTCAGATCGACGTGCCAGGCCTCGCGCCCCAGCGACGGATTCCACGCCAGCAGCGAGCCCTTTAAGCTGGCGGCGATCTTGGCGCGCGCCGCCGCATCCGGCGGCAGATCGCCGGCCAGTTTGTCGAGGCCGTTGTTCATGCCGCGCGGCTTGGGATCAAAGCTTGATGCGCCGACATAAGGAAACCCGGTCTCATTGGCCGGAATGTAGACCAGACCGGTCTGCGGGCTGTACGACATCGGCTGCCAGCTGTGTGCGCCCATCGCCCCCGGCACTGACACCCACGGCTTGCCGGTGCGGGTATAGCGCGCCGCCGGGTTTTCAACCGGCCGCCCGGTTTTAAGATCGATGCGCGAGGCCCAGTTCACCGTCGCGAACGGCTTGGCCGACAGCAGCTTGCCGGTCTTGCGGTCAAGCACATAGAAGAAGCCATCCTTGGGCGCCTGCATCAGCACTTTGCGCAACTGCCCGCCGATCTTGATGTCCGCCAGAATGATCTGCTGCGTGGCCGAGTAATCCCATTCGTCACCCGGGACCAGCTGGTAGTGCCAGACGTACTCGCCGGTCTCGGGCCGCAGCGCGATGATCGATGTCAGGAATAGATTGTCGCCGTGGTTCTCGCTGCGATATTTCGCGTTCCACGGATCGCCGTTGTCGGTACCGAAATAGAGCAGGTCGAGCTGCGGGTCGTAGGCGATCGCGTCCCAGGTGGTGCCGCCGCCGCCGAACTTCCACCACTGTCCGCTCCAGGTATGGGCCGCCTTGGCCAGAATCGGCGCCTCGAACGGCTTGGATGGATCGCCGGGGATCGTGTAGAAGCGCCACACCAGCTTGCCGGTGGCACTGTCGTACGCCGACAGGTAGCCGCGCGAGTTGTACTCACCGCCGCTCATGCCGATGATCACGCGGTCCTTAACGACGCGCGGTGCCTGCGTGATGGTCATGCGCTTGGCAGGATCGGTGGTCTGCACGCTCCAGCGCGGCATGCCGTTGGCGGCGTCGAGCGCGATCAGCCGGCCGTCCAGCGTGCCGACGTAGACGCTGCCCTTCCACGCCGCGACGCCGCGACTGACCGCGTCACAGCAGATGTTCGGCCCGATGGCGCGCGGTACCTGCGGATCGAATGACCACAGCAGCTTGCCGCTGGCGGCGTCGTACGCCTTCACCATGCTCCAGGCGGTCGAGGTGTACAGCACGCCATCGACGACCAGCGGCGTTCCCTCCTGGCCGCGATTGGTATCCAGATCGGCGAACCAGGCCAACCCGAGCTGCTGCACGTTGTCGGCATTGATCTGCGTCAGCGGACTGAAACGCTGTTCGTCGTAGGTGCGGCCGTAGCTCATCCAGTTGGCCCCGTCAGCAGCCGCTTGGGTCAGCCGGCTGGCATCGACGGCGGCCGGGCCGGCCAGAGCCTGGAGGCATAGGCCGAGCCCGAGCAGGCTGGCGGCCGCACGCGCTGTATAGATATGGAGTCGATGCATCCGAAGTCCCCGTCCTGGATGGCGCAACCTACGACATCTGCCGGCCGCTGGGCAACGCGCGTTGGCAAGCTGTAAAAGTTTGCAGGTTGACCCTGGTGCTTGAACGGGGTTTAAAGGCTCCGCGGGCAACGTACCCGTGACAGGGAGTCCAACATGAGATGGGGGCATCTTGCGGCGGCCGCTTGTGCTGTCGTCGCGACCGGCTGTGCCACGGTCAATCACATGGCACTCGACAAATCCACCAAGTCGATCGATACCAGCAGCAAGTCGGTCGTCCTGCTGACGCTCGACATCTATCGTCGCGACAAGAGTCATTTCTCGCTCCAACCGTTTGTTGTGCAATTCGAAAAGCCCGGCGCTTCGTCCAAGGCCGACCGGCAAAACTTCGTGTTGGGAAAGCAAGACGCCGTATCGTCCGACGACGGCCACACGCTGTATCTGGTGCGGGCAGCGCTGGCGCCGGGCCGTTACCGCCTGATGGGCGTGGTTGGACGATCAATGGTGTTCCCGATCATCGGCACGTTTGAGGTGCCGCTACTGCTCGACTTCGATCTTGCGCCGGGAACGGTCAGCTACCGCGGCCGCGTCACCGCGATGCTGCGGCCGCGGGAGGAAAATGAATTTCGCGCCGGGCCGATGATTCCTTTGATCGATCAGGCGGCCGCGGGTTTGTCCACCGGTACCTGGGAGGTTACGGTCGAAGACCTAAGCGATCAGGACCTGCCCCGATTCACCACGCTCTATCCGGTATTGGCGAGTGTGACGATCGCGCCCGCGGTGTTGCCGCCGTTTGACCGGCAGGCGGCACAACGATGGTGGCAGGGCAGCTCGGCATCGGAGCAGGGCAGCACACCCGCGACAACCGCGAGCGCCAGCAAGTAGATCACTGCTCGGAAGACTCCGGCGCCGTTCCCATGGCCTGAAACAGCCCGGCGGTATCGACCAGCCGGGCCGATCGCTGCTGGATCTCGCTGAGTGCGGCGTTCTGCCAGCGCTGCTCGCTTGCGACCGTGGCGGGATAGGACAGTGCCCCGAGCAGATAGCGGCTGTGGCTGTCGGTGAATGATTGATGAGCGATGGCAGCGGCCAGCTGCGCTGACTGTAGCGCGCGGGCGTCCTGATCGAGCGCGGTGAGCGTATCGGCGACGTTCTGGAAGGCGTTGAGCACGATCTGCTGGTACTGCGCGATGCTCGCCTGGTACTGCGCCAGCGCCGCCTTGCGCTGTTGCAGCAGCGCACGGCCGTGAAAGATCGGCTGCGTCAGGGTGGCGCCGGCACTCCAGACCTTGCTCTGCGGCGTGAACAGCGCAGCGCTGTGGAAGCTCTCCGAGCCGAGCGATGCGGACAGCGAGATGCGCGGGAACAGCTCGGCGGTGGCGACGCCCACCTGCGCGGCGGCCGCGTGCACCACGGCATCGGCGGCCAGGATGTCGGGCCGCTGCCGCAGCAGATCCGAAGGCACGCTGATCGGCAGCTCGACCGGCAGCTGCAGCTGCGCAAGCGACAGCGCCATGGGCGCCTGGTCGGGCGTGCGTCCCATCAGTACCGCCAGCGCATGCCGGGCGTGCAGGCTCTGCGCACGCACTGTGGCCATCGAGCTATCGAGCGCGGCGGCGCTCTGCTGCGCGCTCAGCACTTCATCGTTGGAGCTCGCGCCGCTGCGATAGGATTTTTCGCTCAGCTCGGCTTGCTCGTGCAGCAGCGCGGCCACGCGCTCATCGACCGATAGCGAGTCATTGAGCGCGGCGGCGTTGATGGCCGCGATCACGATGTTGGCCGCGAGCGCGCGGCGCGCCCCCTGCAGCTGCCAGGCCTGCTGATCGAGCTGTGCCGCGGCCTCGCGCACCGCGTAGCGCGCCGCGCCGAACAGATCGAAGCTGTAGCTCAGGGTCAGGTCACCGGCGAACACGTCGTACAGGTTGGTCGGCGGCCCGAAGTCGGGAAATCCGAGTGCGCGCTGCCGGCTGACCTGGCCACCGGCATCGATCGAGGGCAGCAGCGCCTCGCCCACCTCGGCTCGAAACTGTGCCCGTCCTGCCTCCCAGGTGTGCTGCACGGCGACCAACGAAGCATTGTTGCGCAGCCCCTCATCGACCCAGGCGTTGAGCGTGTCCGATCCATACAGCCGCCACCAGTCCGGGACCAGCGGCGCGCCACTGCGCAGATGCTGTGCGACGCCGGCGGCCTCGACGGTGATGTCAGACGCTGGCTCGGCCGCATACGTCGGCGTGGTTTTTGCCGCGGGCGGTTCAACGCGCGGCGCGAACGCGCAGGCCGTCAGCATCAGCGACAGCGTCGCGGCGAGAAGCCAAGCACGTCGACGGCCGTTCATGGCGCCACTCCATTGACTCGCTCATCGGCGCGGACTCTGAACCACGCTGCGTACAGTGCCGGCAGGAAGAACAATGTCAGCACCGTGGCCACGGTGATACCGCCCATCAGGGCAGTGGCCATCGGCCCGAAGAAGTTACTGCGCAGCAGCGGTATCAGCGCCAGCACCGCCGCCGCCGCGGTCAGCGTGATCGGGCGGAAGCGCCGTACGGTCGAATCCACCACCGCGTGCCAGCGATCATGGCCGGCGCGGATGTCCTGCTCGATCTGATCCAGCAGGATCACGGAATTGCGCATGATGATGCCAAACATTGCGATCGTGCCCAGCAACGCCACGAAACCAAACGGCTTGCCGAACAGCAGCAGCGTGCCGACCACGCCGATCAGTCCCAGCGGTGCCGTCAGCACCACCATCACGGTGCGGCTGAAGCTTTGCAGCTGGATCATCAGCAACGTCAGCACCGCGATCAGCATCACCGGCATCTGCACGTTGATGGAGTTCTGTGCCTTGGCATTCTCCTCGACCGGGCCTCCGACCTCGATGTGATAGCCGACCGGCAGCTGCGCTCGCAGCTTGGTGAGCTTGCGATACACCTGGTTGGTGACGTCGAGCCCCTGGGCGCCAGCGCGCGTCACGGCCTGCACCGTGATCGACGGCTGGCGATCGCGTTCCCAGATCACCCCGTATTCCAGACCGTAGCGAACCTGGCCGAGTTGACCGAGCGCGATGGCTTCACCGCCGGGCGTCGGAATCGCCAACTGCTCGATGCGATCGGGGTTGATGCGTTGCGCCTGCGGTGCGCGCAGATCGATCGGTATCAGCTTGTCGCGCTCGCGGTACTGACTGGCGGTGCTGCCCGACAGGCTCATGTTCAGAAATTGGGCGATATCCTGCGAGCTTAGGCCCAGCTGTCGAGCCTTGACCTGATCGACCTCGAAGCTCACTGAGCGCTCGGCCGGCTCGTCCCAGTCGAACTGGACGTTGCGCGCACCGGCATTGGCGCGCATCACCGCCTCGACCTGCTCGGCCAGGCCGCGCACCACGGCGATGTCATCGCCGGTGACCCGGATCTGGATCGGGTAGCCGACCGGTGGGCCCGATTCCAGTCGGCTCACGCGCGTGCGCACCGCCGGGAAGTCGCGCGCCAGCACCGGCTCGAGCCAGGCCGCGAGCTGCTCGCGCTGTTTGACGCTCTTGGCCGTGATCAGAAACTGCGAAAAGTTCGGCAGCGACAGCTGCTGATCCAGCGGCAAATAGAAGCGCGGCGCGCCGCTGCCGACGAAGCTGGCGAAACTGTCGATCTCGGGCCGATCCTTTATGGTCGTCTCCAGGCGTTGTACCTGGCGCAGTGAGGCATCGATCGAGGCGCCCTCCGGCAAGCGCAGATCCACCAGCAGTTCCGGCCGATCCGAGCTCGGGAAAAATTGCTGCGGCACCAGCGTGAATGCCGCCAATGCCACGAAGAACAGCAGCACCGTCAGGCCGAGCACCAGCAGCCGACGTCGCAGGCAGAAATCCACCCAGCCGCGAAAGCGGCGGTAGAACGGCGTGTCATAGATGTCGCCCTGAGCGCGCACGGCGGACGCTGCCGCGTGGGTGCCGTGCTCGGGCAGCAGGTGATAACCGAGCAGCGGGATGACCACGACCGCCGCCAGCCACGACAGCAGCAGCGCAATCGCGCAGACCTGGGCGATCGCGCGGGTATATTCGCCGGTACTCGAACGCGCCAGCGCGATCGGCAGGAATCCGGACACGGTCACCAGCGTGCCGGTCAGCATCGGAAATGCGGTGCTGGTGTAGGCGAAGGCGGCGGCCCGCAGGCGCGACCACCCCTGCTCGAGCTTCACCGACATCATCTCGACCGAGATGATGGCATCGTCAACCAGCAGTCCCAGACCCAGGATCAGCGTGCCGAGCGATACCTTGTCGAGTCCGATGTCGAGCAGGTTCATGCACAGCGCGGTCGCGGCCAGCACGAACGGAATCGAGATCACCACCACCATGCCGGTGCGCAGTCCCAGGCTCACTAGACTCACCAGCAGCACAATCGCCACCGCTTCGGCCACCGATTCCAGGAAGTCGTCGACCGAGTGCGCAACCGCGCGCGGCATGCTGGTGACCAGGTTGAGCTTGAGGCCCGCGGGCAGACGTTGCTGCAGCTCGGCGGCTTTGCGCGCCAGCTCCTTGCCCAGTTCGATGACGTCGCCGCCCGGCTGCATCGTGATGCCGATGCCGAGCACCGGCTGTGATCGGAAGCGCATCTGCGCATCGGACGGCTCGTCGTAACCGCGGCGTATCGTCGCCACCTCGCCGAGATGGAAGCTCTGATTGTCGATCCGCAGCAGCAGCTCCTTGAGTGCCGCGACGCTGTCGAGCTGGCCGCTCGGACGCACGTAGATGCGATCATCGGCGGTGGTCAGCACGCCGGCGCCGAGCACCGCGTTCTGCTGCGCGATCGCCTGTGAGATTTGCTGCGGGCTGATGCCGAGCTTGGACAGGCGGGCATTGTCCAGATCGATGTAGATGCGCTGATTCTGATCGCCGATGAAATCGACCTTGGCGACCGCGTGCACGCGCAGCAGCTCGCTGCGCAACTGATCGGCGTAGTCATGCAGCTGCGCCGCGCTATAGCCGTCGCCCTCGAGCGCATACAGGTTGGCGTACACGTCGCCGAACTCGTCGTTGAAGAACGGTCCCTGCACGCCGACCGGTAGCTGATAGGCCATGTCGCCGACTTTCTTTCGCACCTGATACCAGGTCGAGGGCACCGCGCTGGCGGGCGCCGAGTCCTTGATGTTGAAGAAGATCAGCGACTCGCCGGGGCGCGAGTAGCTGCGCAGAAAGTCGATCAGCGGCGTTTCCTGCAGCTTGCGCGCGATGCGGTCGGTCACCTGTTCCTGCACCTGCTTGGCATCGGCGCCGGGCCAGTAGGTCTGGATGACCATCACTTTGAAGGTGAACGGTGGATCCTCGGACTGCGACAGGCTGCGATACGACAGCAGGCCGAACAGCGCCAGCATCGCCATCAGGAAAAACACGAACGACTGGTGATTGAGCGCCCAGGCCGACAGATTGAAGCCGGAAGTCGCGGCCGTGGCCGCGTCCGGTGCGTGGCCAGCGGTGGCGCTGGTCGTATCGCTCACAGCGGCGAGTCGTCCGGATGCGGCGGCGCGACCGGCTCGACCTTCTCGCCCGCGCTCACCGTGTGCACGCCCTGCATGAGTACGCGCTCGCCGCCGTTGAGCCCGGCGCTGATCCACACATCGTGATCGCCGTAGCGGCTGACCGTTACGCCGCGCAGCTCGAGGGTGGAATCGGCCGGCCTGACTACCCACACCGCGGGCCGCTCCTTGTCGTGAAACAGCGCAGTGGCCGGAATGCGCACCGCGCTGACTGCGCCGCCGGCCGGCGCCAGCGCCACCTGCGCAGTCATGCCGAGCGGCAACTCGCGTCCGCCCGCATCGAGCGCGATCTTTACGCGATAGCTGCGCGATTGAGCGTCGGCGGCCGGCGCGATATCGCGCACCTGGCCGGTAAATCGTCTGCCCGGCAGCGACGGCAGCAGCACGCTGGCTCCCTGGCCGACCGCCACCTGCGCCAGCTGCACCTCCGGCACCCCGATATAGACGTCGCGCTCGCCGGACCATGCGAACCCGAACACCGTCTGGCCGGCCGCCAGCACCTGGCCGACCTCGGCCTGCTCGCTGGTGATGCTGCCGTCATGCTCAGCCACCAGTGTGTTGTAGCGCAGCTGGTTTCGCGCCAGCGCCAGCTGCTCGCGCGCCTGATCGCGCGCCGCGAGCGCCGACGCGTAGGCGTTGTGGGTCTGGTCGAGTTGCAGCTGACTGATCAGATTCTGCGCCGACTGGGCTTCGTCGCGATCGCGCTGTGCGGTGGCGAAGCTCAGGGCGTGCTCGGCCGCATCGAGCCCAGCCTGCGCGGAGGCCACCGATTTGGCGGCATCGGCGGCATCCAGCCGCGCCAGCACCTGGCCCTGTCTGACCCGATCACCGAGGTGCGCGCTGCGGGCTGCGAGCTGACCGGCGACGCGAAACGACAGCGGCATCTCGTAGCGCGAGTGCAGCTCGCCCGGAAACTGCGCCGCCAGTCCCATATCGGCCGCCGCCACCGGCAGCGCGATGACCGGCTGGGCGGCTTCGGTGGCGGCTGGCTGACGGCTGCAGCCGGCCGCGGCCAGCAGCGCCCATGCCAGGGTGATCCGCACCGCACCGCGCTTGCTATATCGGTAATGCATTGCCGCGCTCCTCCCAGTCGGCGAGATTCTAATACCGACTGGTATCCGAATACAATTACGTATGCAAAGTGGAACGAGCGCGTGCTAGCATGCGCCATGAGCCGCAAGAGACTGACGCGCGCCGAGAGCCGCGATATGACGCGCCGCCGGCTGCTGGACGCCGGCGCCGTGGTGATCGCGCGCCACGGTCTGAAGGGCGCCAGTGTCGAGGACATTGCCGCGCATGCCGGTTATACCCGCGGCGCGTTTCATTCGAACTTCCGCAGCAAAGTGGATCTGTTCATCGAGCTGCTGAAGCGCGATCACGAGGACATCCAGCAGGGTCTGCAGGGCATCATGGAGTCGGGGCTGCCGACTCACGACCTGCAGCGGCAGCTGCAGAACTTCTACAGTCAGCTGTACCGCGGCAGCATCAGCTACGTGCTGTGGGCCGAGGCGCGCCTGCAGGGGCTGCGCGATGCGCGCTTTCGTGCGCGTCTAAGCGCGCTGCTGCTGCAGAAGCGCGACATGATTGCGCACTTCATTCGGCGCTTCTATCAGATCAGTGGACATACCGCGCCGGCGCCGGCCGGCGACCTGGCCTTCACCACAATGGCGCTGATTGACGGTATGCGTTTTTTCAACGCCTGCATGCCCGAGGCGTTGCCCGACAAGAACATGCAGTCAGTGCTCGGTACGGTATTTAGTGCGACCTTCTTCGACTAAGCGCGGTGCGGGCGCCGGCCGATTGCTGGTGTTGCTGGCTTGGGCGCTGGCGCCGGTGGCCGCGATGGCGTTGCAGCTGCAGGATGATGAGCAGGACACCCTGGAGCTGCCCGGTCCGGCCCAGCGCATCGTCAGCCTGGCGCCCGGCGCGACCGCGATGCTGTTTGCCGCCGGCGCTGGCGACAAGGTGGTCGGCACCACGGCCTATTCGGTCGAACCGGCCGCGGCTCGCAAGGTCGAGCGCATCGGTGACGCGCTGAGTTTCGACTTGGAGCGCATTCTGGCGCTGCATCCCGATGTGGTCGTGGTGTGGGGTAGTGGCACCTCGACCACGCAGATTGCACGGCTGCAGAATGTGGGCCTGCGCATTTATCGCCACCGGCTGCGCAGCCTGGACGATATCCCGCCCAGCCTGCAGCGCCTCGGCCGCCTGGCCGGTACCGAGGCACAGGCGCAGGCCGCCGCCAGCCAGTACGCGCAGCAGATCGCCTCGTTGCGCGCCCGCTACCGGCAGCAGACTCCCGCCACGGTACTGCTGCAGGTATGGGATCGGCCGATCTATACCGTCGGCCGCCCGGAGATCATGACCGATGTCGTCAATGCCTGCGGCGATCGTAATCTGTACGACGATCTGACCGATGCGAGTCCGGCGGTGACACTGGAGTCGGTGCTGGCGCGCAATCCGCAGATCATTCTGGCGCTGGCGCCGGATGAGAAGTCGGGCGCGCGCTGGGCGCAGGCCTGGAGCGCCTTCCCGACGCTGACTGCGGTGCAATCGAGGCGCGTCATCGCCTGGAGCGATCAGCGCCTGAGCCGCCTGGGGCCCAGCATCGTGGACGCGGCCGCCGACCTGTGTCACGCGCTGCGAGCGCCGGCGCCTCATTCTTGACGCCCGGCGGCGGCGCTGGCCATACTGTGTTTTATGGCTGCCAACGTTGCACCGGCCGGTAGGTGGTGGTGGCGCCGCTCCTGACGGAGTGGGCGCTGGACGTTGCTGCATGTCTTGAAACGCACTTAAAGGTACAAGCAAACACCAGAACCCATCTCCGGAAGCCTCCGGGATGGGTTTTTTTATTGCCATGAAACCGCCATTCGACATCGCCGGTGATCTGGATACTCCGGTATCGGCATTTGCCAAGCTGGCGCCGTTCGAGCCGCGTTTTCTGCTCGAGAGCGTCGAGGGCGGCGAGCGCCTCGGCCGTTATTCGTTCATCGGTTTCGGTGACGTGCTGCAGGTGCGGCTGGACGAGCATGGCCTGGTGATCGGCACCGAGCGCCGGCCGGTGCCGACCAGCCAGGCACAGCTGCTCGATGGGCTACGCCATGCGCTGCGTCATCTGCCGGTGCCGCAGCCCGCGCTCGGCCAGGTACCGCTGGCCGGCGGGCTGGTGGGTTACACCTCCTATGATGTGGTGCGGTTCTTCGAGCGATTGCCGCAGCGCCACCCGCTGCTGCCGGGTGTGCCGCTGCTGCACTACGTCGCGCCGCGATCGCTGCTGGTGTTCGACCACGTCAGTCGTGGCATCGCACTGCTGCATGCCGGCAGCGACGCCGAGCGCGAGTCGCTGCGCCGCGAAGTCATTCGGGCACTACGTGGCGGCGTACCGTTCATCCGCTCCGGCGGCGGTTTCAGCCCACCGTCTCCAGCGCTCACGCGCGAGGCCTACATCGACGGCGTCAAGCGTGCGCAGGAATACATCGCCGCCGGCGACGTCTACCAGCTGGTGCTGGCATCGCGCTTTACCGGGCGCCACACGCTTGATCCGTTCCAGGTGTATCGCGCGCTGCGGCTGATCAATCCTTCGCCCTACATGTACTTCTGCCGGCTCGGTGACCTGACCGTGGTGGGCTCATCACCCGAGGCGCTGGTCAAACTCAATCACGGCGCGGCTGAGCTGCGCCCGATCGCGGGTACCCGGCCGCGCGATGACGATCCCGGCGTCGATGCGCAGCTCGAGGCCGAGCTGCGCGCCGATAGCAAGGAAAATGCCGAGCACGTGATGCTAGTGGATCTGGCGCGCAACGATCTGGGCCGCGTGGCCTGCGCCGGCAGCGTGCGCGTCGAGCCGTACCGTTCGATCGAGCGCTACAGTCATGTGATGCACATCGTCAGTGGCGTGCGCGGGCAGCTGGCCGCGCAGCGCGACGCCTTTGATCTGTTCGCCGCGACCTTTCCGGCCGGCACGCTGGTGGGAGCGCCCAAGGTGCGCGCAATGGAGATCATCGAAGAACTCGAGCCGGTGCGCCGCGGCTTGTACGGCGGCACCATTGGCTATTTCGGTGCCCAGGGCGACATGGATCAGGCCATCACCATCCGTACGCTGGTGTTTCATGGCGAGGAGTTCAGTTATCAGGCTGGCGCCGGTCTGGTCGCCGACAGCAAACCGGCAGCCGAGCACGATGAGGTACTTGCCAAGAGCGCCGCGCTGCTCGGGGCGATGAAGCTCGCGCAGGAGGGTCTGTGAGCGCGCGGCTGCTGCTGATCGATAACTACGATTCCTTCACCTACAACTTGGTGCAGGCGTTCCTGGTGCTCGGCGCCGATGTACGCGTGTATCGCAACGACGCCATCAGCATTGAGCAGGCGCGCGCGCTGCAGCCGACGCACCTGTGCATCTCGCCCGGCCCCGGCACGCCGCAGAAGGCCGGCGTGTCGATGGACATGGTGCGCGCCTTTGCTGGCCAGATCCCGGTGTTCGGCGTGTGTCTGGGTCACCAGGCGATCGTCGAAGTCTTCGGCGGCAAGGTGGTGCGCGCCGGCCGGCTGATGCACGGCAAGACCTCAACGCTTGAGCATGACGGCCGCGGCGTGTTCGAACAGATTACCGCCGGCTGTGAAGTCGGACGCTACCACTCGCTGATCGCGCAACCGCAATCGATGCCGTCGGATCTCGAGGTCAGTGCCCGCACCCCCGAGGGCGAGATCATGGGCGCGCGCCATCGACAACATTCGGTCGAGGGCGTGCAGTTTCATCCGGAGAGCGTGCTCACGCCCGACGGCCCGGCGATGATGCGCAACTTTCTGCAGTTCAGCGGCGGCCAGCGCCGCGGTGGCTGACGGGTTAGCCCATGAGCGACGCCCCGGCGCTGCGTGCGATGCTCGATCGGCTGTTGGATGGCAACAGTCTGACGCAGTCGGAGGCCGCCGGATTGCTGGTGGCACTGACCTCCGAGGAGCTGTCACCGGCGTTGGCAGGCGCACTGCTGGCGGCGCTGCGCGCCAAGGGCGTCACCGCCGAGGAACTGCGCGGATTTGCGACCTCGATGCGCGCGCTGGCGCGCCGACCAGAGCTGCCGGCGCTGGCCGACGCGATCGACATCGTCGGTACCGGTGGTGATCGTTCCGGCAGCCTGAACCTGTCCACCGGCGCCGCGCTGCTGGCGGCCGCGTGCGGGCTGCCGGTGATCAAGCACGGCAATCGCGCCATCTCCAGCCGCGCCGGCAGTGCCGACGTGCTGCAGGCGCTGGGATTGCCGCTGCCGCTGGATGAGTCCGCCGCCGGGCGCTGCTTCGCGGTGCTCGGCTTCACCTTTCTGTTCGCACCGTACTACCACGCCGCCACCAAGAACCTGGCACCGGTGCGCGCCGCGCTCGGGGTGCGCACCGTGTTCAACCTGCTCGGTCCGCTGACCAATCCGGCCGCGCCACCGTATCTACTGATCGGCGCGTTCGATCCGGCCACCGCCGAGCTGATCGCGCACGCGCTGGTGGGGGCCGGAACCCGACGGGCGTTTGTCATTCACGGCGCGCAAGGCTGGGACGAACCCACGCCGATCGGACCGTTCACGCTGTTCGACGTCAGTGCCGCGGGCGTGCGCAGCGAACAGCGCACACCGCAAGACTACGGTCTGGCGCTGTGCGCAGCCGAGGCGCTCGCCGGTGGCAATGCCGATCACAACGCGCATGAGCTCACACGCGTGCTGGCGGAGCGCGCCACCGGCGCCCATCGTGACGCGCTGCTGCTCGGGGCCGCGCTGGCGCTGGAGCTGACCGGGCGCGAGAGCGCCCCGCGTGCGGCGATCGCGCGCGCGGGGCAGGCGATCGACAGCGGCGCGGCCGGCCGGCTGCTCGCCGACCTGCGCCGTTTCGGCGCGGATCAGTTGCGGCGTGCAGGCGCGGGCCCGTGAACGGCGTGCCCCGCAGCGACTTTCTGGCGGCGATGAGCGAATCGAGCCGGCAACGGGTCGCGCAGGCACGTGCGCGTGCGCCCGAGCGCGAACTGCAGGCGCGTGCGCTGGCGTTGCCGCGACCGCCGCGGCTTAAGTGGTCGGCCGGCGGCTTCGATCTGATCGCCGAGGTCAAGCTGCGCTCACCCGCCGCCGGCAAGCTCAAGGACGGCGCCGAAGACATCGCCGCACGAGTCACCGCCTATGCGGACGCCGGGGCGGCGGCGATCTCGGTACTGACCGAACCGTCTCGCTTCGATGGCTCGCTGTCGCACTTAAGCGCGGCGGCCGGCGCGCTAGGCAGCCGCACTCCGGTCATGCGCAAGGATTTTCTGGTGGATCCGTACCAGGTGTTCGAGGCGCGCGTGGCCGGTGCCGGCGGCATTTTGCTGATCCTGCGGATGCTAACGTCGGCCGAAGTGCAGGCGCTGCTCGATGCAGCGGCCGCACTGGGCCTGTTCGTGCTGCTGGAAGCGTTCGACGCCGCCGACCTGGCGCGGTCCGCCACCCTGGTCGAAAGCCACCGTTCGCGCATGCAACTGCTGGTAGGTGTCAACTGCCGCGATCTGGTGACGCTCGAAGTCGTGCCCGGGCGGCTCGAGCAGCTCGCCGCGCTGCTGCCGCCCACGGTCGCGCGCGTGGCCGAGAGCGGTGTCAGCACCGGCGCGGATGCCGCGCGCGTCGCTGCCGCGGGTTACAGCGTCGCGCTGGTGGGCAGCGCGCTGATGCAGGCGGATGATCCGCGCGCACTGGCCGACGCGCTGCTGTGCGCCGGCCGCGCCGCCGCGAGCGCCCGATGTGGCTGAAGATCTGCGGGGTGAATTCGCCCGACGCGGTGGCGGCGGCGCTGGCGGCGCAGGTCGATGCAATCGGTCTGGTATTTTCACCGTCGGTGCGGCGGGTGGATGTGGATCAGGCGGCGCAGTTGGCCGCGCCGGCGCGCGGCCGCGTAACGTTGGTGGCGGTGACGCTGCATCCGTCGCAGGCGCTGGTGGATGCGATCATCGCGCGCTTCAAGCCGGATGCGTTGCAGACCGACCTGGCGGACTTCGACGGCCTGCAGCTGCCGCAGTCGCTCGCGCGGTTGCCAGTGCTGCGCGCCGCGGTGGCGCCGGGGGTGCGGCCGCCCGCGCGGCTGCTGTTCGAGGGCGCACGCAGCGGCAGCGGTGAGAGCGCCGATTGGGATGCGGCCGGCAGGCTGGCGCGCGACAGCGAGTTGATCCTCGCCGGCGGCCTGACGGCAGCCAACGTGGCGGCGGCCATCGAGCGGGTACAGCCGCATGGCGTCGACGTGTCGAGCGGGGTCGAATCGGCGCCGGGCTGCAAGAGTGCGCCGCTGATCGAGGAATTCGTGCAGGCCGCGCGCGCGGGATTTCGGGCGCGGCAACGGGATTGAATGGGAGATCAGTGATGATGGAGATCGACACGGCGGTGGAAGCTGAGCGCGCGCTGGCCGAGCTGTTGGCCGGCCGCTATCCGGATGCGCGCGGACGCTACGGCCCATTCGGTGGGCGCTACGTACCGGAAACGCTGATTCCGGCGCACGAGCGGCTGGAGCGCGGTGCGCTGCGCTGGCTCGCCGACCCGGAATTCCAGGCCGAGCTGAACCAGGAGCTGCGCGACTGGGTTGGGCGGCCGACCGCGCTGAGTCCCGCGCCACATCTGTCGAAGGCCTGGGGAGCGCAGGTATGGCTCAAGCGCGAGGATCTGGCGCATACCGGCGCGCACAAGATCAACAACGCCCTGGGGCAAGCGCTGCTCGCGCGCCGACTCGGCGCCAAGCGCATCGTGGCCGAGACCGGCGCCGGCCAGCATGGGGTGGCGAGCGCTGCCGCCTGCGCCCGCGTCGGCATACCGTGTACGGTCTACATGGGTGCGGTCGACATGGAGCGGCAGGCGCCCAACGTCGGCCGCATGAAACTGATGGGCGCGACCGTGGTGCCGGTGACCAGCGGCGATCGCACCTTGCGCGCGGCGATCGACGAGGCGCTGCGCGACTGGGTCGCCGATCCGACCAACACCTATTACCTGCTCGGCTCGGCCGTCGGCGGTCATCCCTATCCCTACATCGTGCGCCAGCTGCAGGCCGTGATCGGACGCGAGGCGCGCGCGCAGATGCTGGAGCGCGCCGGCTCGCTGCCGGACGTCGTGGTTGCCTGCGTCGGTGGTGGCTCGAACGCGATCGGGTTGTTTCACGCCTTTCTCGCTGACCGCAGTGTCGAGATCGTCGGTATCGAGGCCGGTGGCCGCGGCCCGGGCCTGGGCGACAATGCCGCGACCCTGGTCAACGGCCGGCCCGGGGTCCTGCACGGCAGCTACTCGATGCTGCTGCAGGACAAGCACGGCCAGATCCAGGAGACGCACTCAGTCTCGGCCGGGCTCGATTATCCGGGCGTCGGACCCGAGCACTCGCTGCTCGGGGCGATCGGTCGGGTGCGCTACCAGGCCGCCAGCGATCAGGAGTCGCTCGAGGCGGTGCGCGAGTGCTGCCAGAGCGAGGGCATACTGCCGGCGATCGAGAGCGCGCATGCGCTCGCGGGTGCGCGCCGCTGGGCCGCAGCGCACCCCGGCGCACGTATTCTGGTCGGCGTTTCCGGCCGCGGCGACAAGGACATGTCGACCCTGACGCAGGCGCTGCTGTCGACTGCCCCGGCGGCTTCGTCGTGAGCGCATCGCCGGGCACCGCTGCCGATTTGCCGCGCGATCGCATCGTGTCGGCGCTGCGTGCTGCCGCCAAGCACGGTCAGCCGGCGCTGGTGGCCTATCTGACCGCCGGATTCCCCGATCGCGAGAAGTTTCGGCAGCACCTGCAGGCGGTGGCCGCCGAAGCCGACGTGGTTGAGGTCGGCGTGCCGTTCTCCGATCCGATGGCCGACGGCGTCACCATCCAGCGTTCGAGCGAGCAGGCGCTGCGCGCCGGTGTGACGCTTGAATGGATTCTGGATGAGCTCGGTGCGCTGGCGCCGTTGGCGGCACCGCTGCTGCTGATGAGCTACATGAATCCGCTGCTGGCGTTCGGGCTCAAGGCGCTGGCGCAGCGCGCAGCCGAGGTCGGCGTGTGCGGTTTCATCGTGCCCGATCTGCCGTTCGACGAGAGCGAGGAGCTGCGCAGCACCCTGGCGCCGCACGGATTGGCCGTGGTGCAGATGGTCACGCCGGTCACCCCGCCCGAGCGCTTGGCGCGCGTGGCCGGGGCCAGCCAGGGTTTCGTCTATGCAGTCACGATGACCGGCACCACCGGCCACATGATTGCGGCGCCACGCGACATTGCCGACTACCTGGAGCGCGTGCGTGCTGCGGCCTTGGTGCCGGTCTGCGCCGGCTTTGGTATTCGCACGCGCGAGCAGATCGACGCGCTGCGCGGCATGGTCGACGGCGTGATCATCGGCTCGGCGCTGGTGGAAGTGGTGGAGCGCGGTGAGTCGCCGCAGCAGTGGCTCGCGACACTGCGGCCGCCACGCCGGTGAAGTACTGATCGGAGCTGGCGCGGTGCCGACCCTGACTGTTGATGCGCGCTTCTGCGGTCCGCCAGGCTGCGCCAACGGCGGTTATTTCGCCGGCCTGCTGTCCCAGCATTCGCCCGATCTGGTGCGGGTGCGAATTGAGAAGCCGGTGCCGCTGCAAGTGCCGCTGGAAGTGCGCACGCAGGCCGATGGTGCGCTCGAGCTGGTTCACCAGGGCGTCACCTTCGCGCGCGCCCAGCCGGTTCCCTTCGAGCTGAGCGTGCCGCAGGCGCCGGACTATCTGCGGGCACTGGATGCCTCGCGCCATTACGTCGGCTTTGATCACCACGCCTTTCCGCAATGCTTCGTCTGCGGCACCGAGCGCGCGCGCGGCGACGGCCTGCGCGTATTCGCCGGTGCGCTGCCGGGACACGAGCAAGTCGCCGGAACCTGGGTGCCGGACGTGTCGCTGTCGGCCGGCGACGGCAAGGTGCGGCCGGAATTCATGAGCGCGGCGCTCGACTGCCCGGGCTATTTCGCCGCACGCAGCGATGGCGTACCGATGCTGCTCGGGGAATTCAGCGTGCACGTGGATCGCTGCGTGCACATCGATGAGCCGTGCATCGTGATCGGCTGGCGCATTGGGATCAGTGGTCGAAAGTACGAGGTCGGCACCGCGCTGTTCGACTACGACGGTGACCTGTGCGCGCGCGCGCGAGCGTTGTGGATTGAGCCGCGGGGTGGGGGCATTTTGCGCCCGCTGTGATCCGCCGCTGCCGCGGCGACACACATTGCTCGAGCGCGCGTTCTGAGCGGGTGAAAAGCGCGACCGTCCACGGCTGGCGGTGGCGATCGCGCAGGCCATACACTCGCATGCATGTCATGGCCGCAACATTTTCCCTCGAGGGTACTGGCTCGTATTGCCGCGCTTCCCAGCAGCCGATTGCGACGCACGCACGCCCGGCGTCGACGCCTGCGCGCGCTGCCATGGCAGCTGTGGCCCGACGCCAGCACGCGCCGGCACTGGTGGCGCAGCTTCCGGCGCGCGCCGTACGGCATGCAGCTGTTCTTCAGTGCCGCGATCGTGCTGACAGTGCTGGTGGCACTGAATGCGACCTATCAGGTGGTACGAAAACCCTCGGAGCTGTTCTTCCCGGTGAGTTCTGCCCTCAATAAGACACCGGAACAAACCTGGCGCGACTATGCCCCGATCTTCCGTCAGCACGCTACCGGTGTGATGACGCCATCGCTGCTGGCGGCGCTGGCGCAGGTCGAGGCCTCGGGCAATCCGCTGGCGCGCACCTACTGGCGCTGGTCGTGGAGCAGCGCGCAGGCATTCGATGTGTATCGGCCCGCCTCAAGCTCGGTGGGCATGTATCAGATGACCGACGGCACCTTCGCTCAGGCTCGGCATCTGTGCATCCATGACCATGCGGTCGCGCAAGATGGGCCGTGGAACCACTGGCATTCGTGCTGGTTCAACGCGCTGTACACGCGCGTGGTGCCAAGTCACGCGGTCGAGCTGACCTCGGCGTACCTCGATCGCAACGTCGCGACGATCCTGGACCGGCACGGGCTGGAGGCGAGCGCACTGTCGCGCAAGCAGCAACTCGCCGCGCTCATTCACCTGTGCGGCGCCGGCGCCGGTGAGCTGTTCGTACGGCGAAGATTTCATCTGACGGCTGGGCAGCGCTGTGGCGATGAGGACATCCGCAGCTATCTGGCGCGCGTGCAGTCGCTGCAGGGTGTGTTCAATCGCCTCGGCAATGAGGCTTTGGCGAACTGATCGTAGTCGGCGCGCGGGCAGCGAGCACAACGTCGCGAGTCGGTCGGGTCCTACATGGCCCGGCAGGCAGTGGCTTCAATGACGATTGCTGCTGCGCGTCGGCGCGCGCTCGCACCGATCTGTGGACGCCTTCCCTGATTTTCCATATCGAGCGGCGCACCCTATCTTTCATGACACCGTTGGCGTTTTACATAACGCCCCTGCCGGCCGGGCGTGCTCGCCGCGCGCTTCGCGAGGGTTCGTGAGCGCTATCGATTCGCGCCGCATTCTGATCGTTGATGACAATCGCGCGATCCACGACGATTTTCGCAAGATCCTGTTGTCGCCGGAGAGTGATCAGGAACTGCAGGATCTGGAAGACGACCTGTTCGGTGAAACCGCGATCGCCCGCACCACGCCGATCGACTTCCGGCTCGACTCCGCCTACCAGGGCAACGATGCGCTGACCATGGTGCAGCAGTCGCTGGTCGACGCGCAGCCCTACGCGGTCGCGTTCGTCGATATGCGCATGCCACCGGGCTGGGACGGACTGGAAACGATCGAGCGCCTGTGGGCGGTTGATCCGGAAATCCAGATGGTGATCTGCTCGGCGTACTCCGATCACGACTGGACCGATATCGTGCGGCGGCTCGGCCGCACCGACAATCTGCTGATCCTGCGCAAGCCGTTCGATGTCATCGAGGTGCTGCAGTTCGCGCACGCGCTGACCTCCAAGTGGAGGAACCATCGAGCGCTGCGACAGCAGCTCGATACGCTGGAGCGCGACGTGTCCGAGCGCACCAAGGGCCTGGAGGCTGCCAATCTGCAGCTGCGCCAGCTGGCCACGCACGATGCGCTCACCGGCCTGCCCAATCGAGTACTGCTGGACGATCGCATGAGCCAGGCGATCGCGCATGCCGAGCGCGCCGGTGAGACGTTCGCGGTCTGCGTGCTGGATCTGGATCGCTTCAAACTGATCAACGATTCGATGGGGCACCGCGCCGGCGACGAACTGCTGCGGCAGGTGGCGCGCCGGCTGATCAACGTGGTGCGAAGCGTGGACACCGTAGCGCGTCTCGGCGGTGACGAGTTCGTGATGATCCTGGGCGATGTGCGCGTGCCGGCCGACGCCGAGCGGGTCGGTCGCAAGGTCATCGACGAACTGCTGGCGCCGCTGCAGATGGGCGAGCTCGAACTGCACACCTCGGCCAGCATGGGCGTGTCGTTTTATCCGCGCGATGGCAAGACCATCGAGACCCTGTACGCGCACGCCGATGCCGCGATGTACTGTGCCAAGAATCGCGGTGGCGCCAACGTCCAGTGTTTCGCGGCCAGCATGAACCTGGCGACCGAGGAGCGGGTGCGCTTCGAGGCCGATCTGCATCGCGCCTTGAAGCTCAATCAGTTCGAGCTGCACTTCCAGCCCAAGGTCAATGCGACCAGCGACCAGATTCACAGCGTCGAAGCGCTGATCCGTTGGCGCCATCCGGAACGCGGACTGGTGCAGCCGGCCGATTTCATTCCGCTGGCGGAAGAATCGGGCCTGATCATTCCAATCGGCGAGTGGGTGCTGCGCGAGGCCTGTCGCCAGGCGCGTCGCTGGCAGGATCTGGGGCTGCCGATGGTGCGCATCGCGGTCAACGTCTCGGCGCTGCAGTTTCGGCGTCTCGACCTGGTCGACACCGTGCGGCGCGCGCTCATGGATGCCGACATCAATGCCCGCTACCTGGAGATCGAGCTCACCGAGAGCGCGGTGATGACCAATCCTGAGGAATCGGTCGAGATCCTGGAGCGCCTCAGCCGCATGGGGGTGGTGGTATCGGTCGATGATTTCGGCACCGGCTATTCCAGCATCAGTTACCTGCGACGCTTCCCGATCGACAAGCTCAAGATCGATCGCACCTTCGTCAGCAACCTGATGACCTCGGCGGAGGACGCCTCGATCGTGCGGGCCATCATCTCGCTGGCGCACGGCCTGCGTCTGAAGGTGGTGGCCGAAGGGGTCGAGACCGCCGAGCAGGTAGCGTGCCTGCAGAAGCTCGGCTGCGACCAGTATCAAGGCTTCTTTTTCAGCCGCCCGGTCGATGCCGCTGCGCTGGAAGAGTTCCTGCGCAGCCGGCCGCGCAGCGATGGCATCGCCGCCGAAGACGATGCGACCCGCACTTTCAGCCGCCTCGGCGCACTGCCTGCCAGCGCGGCCGCCAAGTAGCCGACAATTTGGTCATGAACAACGAATTGAATTCGGACAAGTCGCCGCGGCGGTCGGCGCTCGCGGCCCTGCCGCTGCCGCTGGTCGCACTGATTCTGGCGCTGTCGGTAGCCGGCTGGATTGTGGCCGGCAACGTGCACGATGCCAGCCTGTCGGTGGCCCGGGCCGCGGCGCTGCGCGATGATCCGGAGCTCGACCGGGTGGTCGAACATCTCGGTTCACTGCAGGCGGTGAGCTGGTACCTGCTGGTCGGGCAGCTGCTGATTGCGGGTTTTGTCGCCTGGACCATCCGCCGATCCACCCGCCGCACGCAGGTACTCATCGCCCATGAGGCGCAGCAATCGCAGGAGCGCATCGCGCTGGAGGCCGAGCGCTCGCAGGCGCTGCTTGATCGCCTCAGCATCGCCACCCAGGCGGCCGGCATCTACTGCTGGGAATTCGACTGGGTGGCCGGCAATATCACCTGGGATGCCAGCCGCCTGCCGGCGAGCGATGTGGCCGCGGCTTCGCGCCGTCACTTCGGTGCCGAGCTTGGCAGCGACCTGTTCAAGTGGGTGCATCCGGACGACCAGCACTGCGGCAGCAAGGCGATGCTCGATTCGCTGGCGCGCGGCGAAGACCACGTGTCGTTTCGCTACCGCCTGGTGCTGCCCAATGGCGCGATCCGTCACGTGCAGGCGTACGCGCGCTCGTACTCGGATGCTGACGGCAAGCCGCTGCGCTCGCTCGGTGTGAGCTGGGACGTGACCGCCGAGGTCGAGTCTGCAGCCGAGGCCGCGCGCAACGCCGCCAGTGAGCGTGCGATGCTCGAGCGGCTCAGCGTCGCGACCCAGGCCGCCGGACTGAAGTGCTGGGAATTCGATTACAGCCAGGACAAAGTCGTGTGGCTCGATCAGGGCTTCGGCCAGCAGGAGACCACGCCCGAGGGCATCGCTGCCGCCGGCAAGGCCATGCTCGATCAGATCCTGCCGGAGGATGGCAACACCACCCGCATGCGCACCGAGGAGGCGCTGTCACAGCGTCGTCCGATCCTGTCGTCGCGTGCGCGGCGCAAGGACGCGGACGGATCACTGCATCATATTTTGATGTACCAGCGCCTGTTCTACGACGAGCAGGGCCAGCCGGCGCGCGCGCTGGGTGCCATGCTCGACGTCACCGAGTCGTACCAGCGCCAGGCCGAGCTCGAAACGCTGTCGATTCGCTTCGCCATCGCCACGCGCGCAGCCAATGCCGGGGTGTGGGAATTCAACTGCCGTACCAGCGAGGTGTGGTGGAACGACACCATGTACCTGATCTACCGGCTGTCGCCCGATACCTTCCGTCCGACCCTCGACACCGCGGTCGAGATGATCCACCGCGACGATCTGGCACTGGCGCAGTCGGCGTGGTCCCAGGCCATGGATCAGTCCGACCAGTTGCGCGTGCAGTTTCGCGTGGTACTCGCGGATGGCAGTCTGGTGCACGTCGAGCAGGTGGCAGTGGTCGTGAACGACGCCGAAACCGGCGATCGCAGACTGGTCGGCATCACGCTCGATATCACCGAGCGGGTCGAAGCCGAGCAGCGCGAACGAATGCTGCAGAAGCAGTTGCGCGAGGCCTCGCATCAGTCGGGCATGGCCGAGGTCGCCACCGGCGTGCTGCACAACGTCGGCAATGTGCTCAACAGCCTGGGCATCGCCCATTCCACCGCGCAGACCAGGCTCAAGAACTACCAGATCGAGCGCGTGTCCGACGTCGCGGCAATGCTCGAGCAGCATCTGGCGGACCTGCCCGCTTTCCTCACGCACGATGACCGCGGCAAGCGCCTGCCCAAGTACCTGGCCGCCCTGGGCGCCAAGCTCAAGGGCGAGTCTGCGGCCGTGCAGAGCGAGTTCGACGCCATCAGCGGCCACATCCAGTACCTGCGGCAGATCGTGCAGGCACAGCAGTCATTCGCGCGCATCGGCGGCGCCCAGGACGAGGTCGACGTCGGCGAGCTGCTCGAGACCGCATTGACCCTGAAGGGCGCGGAGCTCAAGGGGGTCGAGGTGGTGCGCGACTTCGCCAACCTGCCGACCATCCACACCGATCGCTACAAGCTGCTGCAGATCATCGTCAATTTCGTCGCTAACGCCTGTGACGCGATGGCGGCCAACAAATCCCGCGCGGCGCGCCTGCTGCTCCGCGTGCACTCCAGCAAGGGGCAGCTCGAGATTGCGATCGAGGACTCGGGCATCGGCATCGCGCCGGCGCTGCTGCCCCGGGTTTGGGAATTTGGTTTCACGACCAAGGCCCACGGCCATGGATTCGGGCTGCACAGCGCGGCGCTGGCCGCCCAGCAGTTGGGCGGCTCGGTCGACGTGCAGAGCGAGGGCAACGGCCTGGGCGCACGTTTTTCCGTGACGATTCCCACCGGCGCGCGCGCCGAAGCGGACCGCACCGCCGCCGCCTGATCTATCACCTGGTTGTCACCGGGTGGCCACTGCATTGTCATGGCGAGCCTGCCTAGACTCGATCGCACGGTAATCGTGACATCGAAGGAGGCCGGCAATGGCGACCCTTTTTCTGGGCGAGGTGGAAGGCAAAGCACCCCTGCTGCGCGACTGGCTCGGCGGCGATTGGGGGCTGCTGTTCTCGCATCCCGAGGACTTCCAGGATCAGGGCCTCGAGATCGATCGCTGGCAGCAGATTCTGCGCGACGAATTCAGGCTGCGCGCGGTACGCCCGCTGGCCTGCCGGCGCGACGATGCACTGGCCGACCGCAGCTGGGTCGGGGAACTGGTGTGCGATCACCGATCGCTGCGGCTCGATGCCGACCTCAGCGAGGGCCGGATCGACAGCGCGGCGCGGCGGCTGCGCGAGCAGATCCGGGAGTTGCCCGCTCGCTTCGTGCTGATCATCGATGCGGCGCTCAATCGCCGCGGCGTGCTCAAATACGTCGCCGGCCGCCACAGCATCTCGCCGCTGGATTTGCTGGCGGCGGCCGATGCGATGCGGCGACGGCCGTGGCGCGCACCGCCGCCGGACCGGCGCCTGAGCCCGGTACCGTCGCGACTGACGCTGGCCGCGCGGGCCGTGGCCTAGCGCATTTCAAGCAGCCCTCTGCCGCTTAAACCCCGAAAGATTCATCCGCTCGCTGTGGTGGACATCCGCGGCGAAGTCAGCGCTCGCACACTCAATGCTAGCGGGCCTGAAGCAGGCGATGGCCGTCCCTTCGCCGCGGCGTCCGGTTCGTTACAGCTTAGGCACAGCCTAGCAACCCCAGGTGACAGTGGCGGTGCACGCTGGGTGACAAAGCGGTCAGGCGATAAGCACATGGCGAACTGGACAACGATCCCGGGTTCGGCAACGAAACTACATAGCGAAAGCTGAATTGGTCATGTCGTTTGGCTATTGGACCGAGCCTGATCGGTTGCCTATCGTCTTGGCTTGACGCGCGCCGGCCACGCCGGGCGCTGTAGACCACACAAGCATAACAGTCGGCTGAATCACGAGCGGGAGCCTCCAATGACCGAGATTGCGCAAAGTCACCTTCACGCGCCCAAGAGCGAATCGGTCTGGGCCGAGTTCATCCGCAAGGATGACTGGTGGGCGATCTGGATCGGTCTCGGCCTGGTGGTGGTCGCCGCCGGCCTGGTGGCGACCGGTAGCAGCATCAAGTGGCTGGCCATCGCCCCGCAAAAGTGGAGTCACTGGAGCGAAGTGGCCGCGCAGCTGCAGACCCATGCGACTCAGTATCTGGCGCTGTTTGCGCTCTGGGCGGGGCTGTTTTCGATCGGCATCACCGCGCTCGGCTATCGACTGTCGCGCTTCCTGCCGGCGTTCGCACTGCTCTATATCGTCTCGCTCGGACTGTATGTGCTCGGACAGTGGGACCAGGCCGCGCATTACAACCTTGAGCCGCCGCTGGTGGCACTGGTGCTCGGCCTGCTGGTGGCCAATACCGTCGGCGTGCCGCAGTGGGCCGGCGATGGCCTGCGGGTCGAACTCTATATAAAGACCGGCATCGTGCTGTTGGGCGCCGGACTGCCGCTGACGCTGATCGTCTGGGCCGGCCCGGTCGCCATAACGCAGGCCGCGATCGTGTCACTGGTGACCTTCGGGGTGATCTACTTTACCGGCACCCGGCTCGGGCTCGACCGGCGTCTGGCGGCCACGCTGGGCACCGGCGGCGCGGTGTGCGGCGTGTCCGGTGCGATTGCCACCGCCGGCGCGGTCGGCGCCCGCAAGGAGCAGGCATCGATCGCCATCTCGCTGGTGGTGTTCTGGGCGATCGTCACGATCTTCGTGCTGCCGCTGCTGGCGCGTGCGCTGGCACTGCCCACCGCGATCGCCGGCGCCTGGATCGGTACCTCGGAATTTGCCGACGCTGCGGGCTTGGCCGCGGCCCAGACCTACGGCGGCTACGCCGGCCACGTGCCGGGCATCACCGGCAACCCGGATGCAGCGGTCAATGCCTTCACGCTGATGAAGGTCATCGGCCGCGACATCTGGATCGGCGTGTGGGCGTTCGTGCTGTCGATCGTCGCTACCACGCGCTGGCAGGACACCGGCGTACGCACGCGCGCCGACGCCGGCGAGATCTGGCGGCGCTTTCCGAAGTTCGTGCTCGGGTTTCTGATCGCCTCGACCATCGTCACCGTGGTCGCGACCGGTTACAGCTACGCCGACTATAAGAAAGTGGTGCAGCCGACCCTGGTGGCGCCGCTGCAGTCGCTGCGGGTGTGGGCGTTCATCTTCACGTTCCTGAGCATCGGCTTGACGACGCGGTTTCGCGAGTTCGTCAAGGTCGGCGCCAAGCCGTTCTACGCCTTTACCGCCGGCGTCGCCGTCAACGTGCTGCTCGGGTTCATCCTGTCGACCCAGGTGTTTGCCGGGTTCTGGAGCCGCTTCGGCCAATGATGCGGCTCTTCAGCAGCGAGCGCGCGCGAGCCGTGACGCAGCCCAGCTGCGCTGGCTGTCGCCACTTCTGCAGCTCGCCGCAGCAGATCGAGTCGCAGCTGCCCGGCATGCGCAGCCTGGGTTCGGCGCACGCTTCCGTGCGTGCCGCCGATGGGCTGTGTCTGCGGCATGATCGCTACCTGGGCGCGGGCAGTTACTGCGCCGAGCACCAGCCGCGTACGACGTAGCCGCCGATCGCGTTCACGTGCTTCGCTGCAGCAGCGCTGACATCCAGACAATGATGCCGCCGATCGCGACCGCCGCGCCTACCCAGCTAGGGTAGAGGTCAAGACCGATCCATAGCACCGCCGCCAGCAGCAAGGTTGCTCCCACCACGATCCGGTCGCGGCGCCGGGACTGCTCCAGCAACGCCGCGCGCAGTTGCTTGAGCTCGCCGGTGTCGACCGGCAGCTGCCACTGACCGCGCTGCAGCTGCTCGACCGCACGCTTGCCGAGCGCGGGCAGCGCCCGCAGGATTTCCAGTGTGTCCGGCAGACCGCGCCGCAGTTCGCGCAGCACCGTGCGCGGACTCATGCGCTCGCGCATCCAGCGTCGCAGCACCGGACTGGCGGTTTGCCAGATGTCGAGCTCCGGGTAGAGCTGGCGCCCCAGCCCCTCGACATTCAGCAGCGTCTTCTGCAACAGCAGCAGCTGCGGCTGGATCTGGCCGTCGAAGCGCCGCAGCGCCTCGAACAGCCGCAGCAGCACGGTACCGAATGAGATTTCCTTCAGCGGCCGGTCGAAGATCGGCTCACAGATCGTGCGCACCGCCGAAGCCAGCTCGTCCACGCGGGTGCCCGGCGGCACCCAGCCCGAGCGCACGTGCAGCACCGCCACCCGGTGATAGTCGCGGTCGAACACCGCCAGGAAATTCTCGGCCAGGTAAGTCTGGTCGCGCCGGTCGAGCGTGCCGACGATGCCGAAGTCGACCGCCGCGTACAGTGGATGCGCCGGGTCGTGCGCCAGGATGAAGATGTTGCCCGGATGCATGTCGGCGTGGAAGAAGTTGTGGCGGAACACCTGTGTGAAAAAGATCTCGACGCCGTTTTCCGCCAGCCGCTTGAAATCGGTGCCGGCCTCACGCAGCCGCTCCAGGTTGCCGATCGGGATGCCATGGATGCGCTCCATCACCAGCACATCCGGTCGACAGTGATCCCAGTAGATCTCCGGCACGTACAGCAGCGGCGAGCCAGCGAAATTGCGCTTCAGCTGCGAGGCGTTGGCAGCCTCGCGCATCAGGTCGAGCTCGTCGAGCACGGTGCGCTCGTACTCGCGCACGATCTCCAGCGGCTTGAGACGCCGGCTCGGTGCCCACCAGCGCTCGGCCATCGCCGCAATGGTGTAGAGCACCTCGACGTCGAGTTCGATCACCGAGCGCATGCCCGGGCGCAGCACCTTGACGATAACCTCGCGGGCGTTGAGCAGCCGCGCGGTGTGCACCTGGGCGATGGATGCCGCCGCCAGCGGCGTCTCGTCGAAATCGCGCAGGTGCGTGGCCAGCGGCGCGCCGTAGGCGCGCTCGATCATCGCGCGCGCGATCACGCCCGGGAACGGCGGCACCTTGTCCTGCAGTTTGGCCAGCTCGTCGGCGATGTCCGGTGGCAGTAGGTCGCGGCGCGTCGACATCGCCTGGCCGAACTTGACGAAGATCGGTCCGAGTTCCTCCAGCGCCAGACGCAGACGCGCGCCGCGGCCCAGATCCGAGCCGCGCTGGAACCAGGTCCAGGGCGAGATGAAGAAGATGAAGCGCAGCGGCCGGTACAGGTGCGTCGCGCGGACGAAATCATCCAGCCGGTGCCGCACCAGCACACGTTCGATCTGCAGCAGCCGCAACAGTACTCGAAGTCGCATCAGCTCGGGTCCGTAGCCGGCGAGGGCGCACCGGCCAGGGCAGTGGCACGGCCTTCCAGGTTTCGCAGTCGGGCCTCGATCCGATCAAAGCCGTCGCGCACCTCATCGACCCCGCGCAGAAAGTGCTCGGCCTCGGCCCGCGACACCAGAACGGCGCTCTCGTGCGCCAGGTATTCGGACACATTGCGCACCGCGGTCCAGGCCGCGGCCCGACTCCAGTGGGCCGCGGCGCGCGCGCCGCGCATGAAAAGATGCGCGCCGCTGCGGCCGATGAGGCCCGCAAGGCCGGCCTCGAGATCGGGCCGCAGCAGCAGGCTGAGCTCGCGAAACTGTTGCGCGATCTCGGCGTCGCCCTCGATACGTACCTCGCCGCGGCGAATCACGGCCTGAGCCGCTTCCTGCTCGCCGCCCAGCCGCAGCAGCGCCAGCGGCGGCCCGATGATCACGGCGTCGGGCGCCGCAGCGGAATCAGAGCCCGCGGACCTGAGGCGCAGCGCCTTGAGCGAGCGGCCGGTGGATTCGATCAGCGGCGCCAAGGGCGTGCCCTCGATCCGGATTGCCAGCCGGCGTCCCTGTAGCCCAGCCAGCAACGCTGCGGCGCGCGGTGAATCGGCGATGGCCCGCGCCACCACCCGATCGAGCAAGCGTTCGATCGCAATGTCGAGCGCGCCGCTCACGCTCAGTACCGGTAGCCGCGATGCACGGCGACGATACCGCCGGACAGATTGTGATAGCGACAGCTCTCAAGCCCCGCCGCCTGCATCACGCCGATCAGGGTGTCCTGGTCGGGATGCCGGCGGATCGACTCGGCCAGGTAGCGGTAGCTGTCGGCGTCTCCGGCCACGGCGCGACCCAGCCATGGCAGCACATTGAATGAGTACAAGTCGTACAGGCGGCTCAGGGCCGGCAGCACCGGCCGCGAAAATTCGAGGATCAGCAGCTGCCCGCCGGGTTTGAGCACGCGCTGCATCGACGCCAGGGCGGCGGCCTTGTCGGTGACATTACGCAGGCCAAAGCCGATGGTCACACAGTCAAAGCTCGCATCGGCAAACGGCAGCCGCTCGGCATCGGCCTGAACGTAGCGGATGCCCTCGACCAGGCCGCGATCGGTGAGCCGGTCGCGTCCCTGCGCGAGCATGCTGGCATTGATGTCGGCCAGGACCACCCGTCCGGATTTTCCGACCTGGCGCGCAAGGCCGGCGGCGATATCGCCGGTGCCACCGGCCAGATCGAGTGCCTGATCGCCGGCACGCAGGTCTGTCAAAGCCAGCAGAAAGCGCTTCCACAGGCGATGGGCGCCGCCGGACATCAGATCGTTCATCAGGTCGTAGCGGTCGGCCACGGAATCGAACACGGCGCGCACGCGGCGGGCCTTGTCCTGCCAGGACACCTGCTGGAATCCGAAGTCGGTGTTGCCGGGAGGGTCGGGCGTCATGGGCATTTCATAATGAGCGGGCGGCCATTCTAGGGGGCTGGCGCGAGCGCCGCCTATACGGTGCAAAGCACCATATTGCGCCGCTCGGCGCCGCCAGCGATCGGACCAAATTGGTCTGGTATTTGCCGACCGCAGCGGTCATTTCACTTATGCGGACCGAGTGTAAAAAAACTGGCATTCCGGAAGCAGTTACCCCAGAATCCCGCTCCGGTTGGCGGCCCAAAAGGCCCCAACCGAGTGGGGGTCTTGTGAAGATTTGGCCGGGTTTTATAACCCGGCCTTTCTTTTTGCGTCATCGAAAGGGCGTCAGCCGCGGCGCACGTGACCGGCACGTGACACGCGTGCGAGATAATCTGACCAGTTGTGCGCGCGCTGCGATCCTAGTTCGTACAGATATTTCCAGGTGTACAGCCCGGTATCGTGGCCATCGTCGAACACCAGCCGCACGGCGTAATGGCCGATCGGCTCGATCGCCTTGATGCCGACCGACTGCTTGTCCACCACCAATACACCTTCGCCCTCGCCATGCCCGCGCACCTCGGCCGAGGGCGAATACACCCGCAGGTATTCGAACGGTAATTCGAACCGACTGCCATCATCGAAGCTCACCTCCAGCAGCTTCGAGTGTCGACGCAGGCGGATTTCCGTTGCTTTGATTTCGACCATGGGTCAGTCGCATCCTGGCGGTTGATTTGCTATACAGGTCCCAACAGTCCCTCTGCCGAGCCCAATGAGTCCGACCGATACTGCGAATCCCGATTATTACCATCGTGTCGTGGATTGTCAGTGGGCCTGCCCGGCGCACACCGACGTGCCGGAATATATCCGTCTGATCGCGCAGGGACGCTACACCGACGCCTACCTGCTGAATCGCCAGTCGAACGTGTTCCCGGGCATCCTCGGCCGGGTCTGCGACCGGCCGTGCGAGCCGGCCTGTCGGCGCGGCCGCGTCGAGGACAAGCCGGTGGCAATCTGCCGCTTAAAGCGCGTCGCGGCCGACCTGAAAGAAGGCCTCGATGGATTGCTGCCGCAGGCGCCGGCGCTGCGCAACGGCAAGCGCGTGGCCTGCATCGGCGCCGGCCCGGCCTCGCTCACGGTGGCCAATGACCTGGCCCCGCTCGGCTACGAGGTGACGATCTTCGAGCAAAACGCCGTGCCCGGCGGCCTGATGCGCAGCAATATCCCCTCGTTCCGACTGCCGGCGAGCGTGCTCGACGAGGAGATCGGCATGATTCTCGGCATGGGCGTGACGCTGCAGCTGGATTCTGCGGTACGCAGCCTGCGGCAACTGCTGGATCGCGGCGGCTACGATGCCGTGTTCGTCGGCACCGGCGCGCCCAAGGGCAAGGAGCTCGAGCTTCCGGGGCGGCACGACACCGATCGCATTCACATAGGCATCAGCTGGCTCGAATCGATCGCCTTCGGCCACATCAACTCGGTCGGCGAGCGGGTACTGATCATCGGCGTGGGCAACACCGCGATGGACTGCTGCCGCAGCTCGCTGCGCCTGGGGGCGCACTCGGTCAAGGTCATGGCGCGCAAGCCGCGCGGCTTCTTCAAGGCCTCCACCTGGGAGCTAGAGGACGCCGAGGAAGAGAACGTCGAGATCATCGTCAACCACTCGCCGACGCAGTTCGTGATCGACAACGGCCGGCTCACCGGCATGCGCTTCGACGTGCTCGAGTACGAGCTGCTGGACGGGGTCATCCAAAGCGAGCGCGTAGTCGATCAGGTGCTGATCCCGTGCGACGACGTGATTCTTGCGATCGGTCAGGAGAACGCCTTTCCGTGGATCGAGCGTGATCTCGGACTTAAGTTCGGCAAGTGGGATCAGCCGGTGGTTGATCCGGTCAGTTACCAGTCGACGCTGCCGCGGGTGTTCTTCGGCGGTGATTCGGCGCAGGGCCCGAAGAACATCATCTGGGCGGTCGAGCACGGTCACCAGGCCGCGATATCGATTCACAATCTGTGCAGCGGGGCGGCCGTGAGCGAGCGCCCGCCGCGCGGCGTCACATTGTCGAGCCGCAAGATGGGCATGCACGAGTGGTCGTACAAGAACGACTACACCGGGCTGGAGCGCCGGCTGATGCCGCACGTGTCGCTCAAGGAGCGCTTCAAGAAACTCAACATCGAGGTCGAACTCGGCTTTTCGATCGAGCAGGCGGCGCAGGAGGCACAGCGCTGCCTGAACTGCGACATCCAGACGGTATTCGAGGCCAAGCTGTGCATCGAATGCGATGCCTGCATCGATATCTGTCCGGTCGACTGCCTGACCATCACGCCTAACGGCGAGGAGTCGGAGCTGCGCGGTCGGTTGCGCGCGCCGCCGCTGGAGCCGACCCAGCCGCTGTACGTGTCCGCAGCGCTGCCGCAGACTGCCCGCGTGATGGTCAAGGACGAGAATCTGTGCGTGCACTGCGGTCTGTGTGCTGAGCGCTGCCCGACCGCCGCCTGGGACATGCAGAAGTCCACGATCCACTGGCCGCAGGCCGCTGACGAGGGTGCTTCATGCCGGGCGCCAAAGCTCAAGACCGCGTAAACGACTTCGTCATCAAGGTCGCCACGGTCAACGGCACCGGCTCGGCCAGCGCCAACGGCCTGCTGATGAAGGCGATCTTTCGCAGCGGCGTGCCAGTGGTCGGCAAGAATTATTTTCCGTCCAACATCCAGGGGCTGCCGACCTGGTACGAGATCCGGGTCACGCGCGATGCGCATCGGGCCCGCGCCGGCCACTGCGACATCATGGTGGCGCTCAACTTCGAGACCTACGCCCGCGATCTGGCCGACGTCGCTTCGGGCGGCTACTTCATCTACGACTCGACCTGGCCGCGCCCGGCGCTGCTGATGCGTGACGACGTCACGGTGTACGGCGTGCCGCTGGCGCAGCTGTGCAACGAGCATTTCGCCGGCGTGCGCACCCGCATCCTGATGAAGAACATCTGCTATGCGGGCGTGCTTGCGGCGCTGTGCAATCTTGACATCGAGATCATCCGCTCGCTGCTGGCCGAGACCTACTCGAAGAAGCAGAAGCTGCTGGACGCCAACATGCAGGCGATCCAGCTCGGCTACGACTACGCGCGCCAACACATCGCCTGCCCGCTGCCGCTGCACGTGCAGAAGCTGCAGCTAACCAACGGCCACGTCATCATCGACGGCAACACCGCCGCGGCGCTGGGCTGCGTGTACGCCGGCGCCACGGTTGGCGCCTGGTATCCGATCACGCCCTCGACCTCGCTGATGGATGCCTACAAGGGCTTCTGCGAGTCGCTGCGCGTCGACCGGGGCACCGGCCGCAAGAACTACATCATGATCCAGGCCGAAGACGAGCTGGCCTCGATCGGCATGGTGCTGGGCGCGGCCTGGAACGGCGCGCGCGCGTTCACCGCGACCTCCGGCCCGGGACTGTCGCTGATGCAGGAGTTTCTCGGCCTGGCCTATTACGCCGAGGTGCCGGCGGTCATATTCGACATTCAGCGCGTCGGCCCGTCGACCGGCATGCCGACGCGCACGCAGCAGGCCGATCTGCAATCCGCGGCCTACGCCTCGCACGGCGATACCCGTCAGGTCTGCCTGTATCCGGCCGATCCGGGCGAGTGCTTCGATTTCGCGGTCAAGGCCTTCGACCTGGCCGAGCGCCTGCAGACCCCGGTGCTGGTGCTGTCGGATCTGGACATCGGCATGAACGACTGGATGTGCCCGGATTTCAACTGGGATGAGGCCTATCAGCCCGATCGCGGCAAGCTGCTCGATCTGGAGCAGGTGAAGAAGCTCGAGCGCTTCTGGCGCTACTACGATCACGACAATGATGGCATCCCGCAGCGCACGCTGCCCGGCATGCATCCGAAGGCGGCCTACTTCGCCCGTGGCTCGGGCCATTCGCAGTACGGCGCCTACACCGAGGACTCGAAGGAATACCAGGTGGTGATCGATCGGCTGCGCAAGAAGTGGCTGACTGCGGCCCGGCTGGTGCCCAAGTCAATCCTGCTGCGCAGCGAGATCAAGACCGAGATCGGCATCGTGTCGCTGGGCAGCGGCGACGCGGCGGTGCGCGAGGCGCGCCTGCGGCTGATGGCGCAGGGCATCCATACCGACTATCTGCGGGTGCGCGCGTTTCCGTTCAGCGACGACGTCGAGCCATTCCTGCAGTCGCACCGGATCAATTTCGTGGTGGAACAGAATCGCGATGCGCAGCTGCGCTCGCTGCTGATCATGGAGACCGGCGTTGAGAAGAGCCGGCTGCGCTCGATCCTGCACTACAACGGCATGCCGATCCCGGCGAGCTACGTGTACGACGGCGTGGCCGCGGTGATTACGCCGGAACGACCGGCCGCGCAGCTGGTCGGATGATATCGAGGAGTCGCCGATGACCATCCTGGCCAAGCCCAAGATCGCGTACCCGCAGCTGCCGCGCAACGCGCTCGGCCTGACCCGGCGCGACTACGAGGGCGTGAATTCCACGCTGTGCGCCGGCTGCGGTCACGATTCGATCACGGCCGCCATTGTCGAGGCCTGCTGGGCCGACGCGGTGCTGCCGCAGAACGTGGTCAAGCTGTCGGGCATCGGCTGCTCCTCCAAGACCACGGCGTACTTCGTCGGCGGCGGCCACGGCTTCAACTCGGTTCACGGCCGCATGCCTTCGATCGCGACCGGTGCCAATGCCGCCAACCGCGATCTGCTCTACATCGGGGTCTCGGGCGATGGCGACACGCTGTCGATCGGGCTCGGTCAGTTCTGTCACGCGATCCGGCGCAATCTCAACATGGTGTACGTGATCGAGAACAACGGCGTCTACGGCCTCACCAAGGGGCAGTTTTCGGCCTCGGCCGACGTCGGCTCCACCGCCAAGAAGGGTGAGGTCAACAACCAGCCGCCGATCGATCCGGTGCAGCTGGCGATCACGCTCGGGGTGTCGTTCGTGGCCCGCAGCTTCTCCGGCGACAAGGCGCAGCTGGTGCCGCTGCTGCGCTCGGCGATGCACCACCAGGGATTCTCGCTGATCGACGTGATCTCGCCGTGCGTGACCTTCAACGACCACGAGGGCTCGACCCGCAGCTACGCCTACACCCGTGAGCACTACGAAGAAGTGGTGCATGCCGATTTCGTGCCGCCGGCGCGCGAGATTGCGGTCGACTACGCACCGGGCGAGGCGCTGGCGGTCAGCATGCACGATGGCAGCCGGGTGCTGCTGCGCAAGGTCGAGGCCCAGTACGACGCGACCGATCGCGCGGTGGCGCTCGAGACCATCCAGCAGCGCCTCAAGCAGGGTGAGTACCTGACCGGGCTGCTGTACATCGGCTCCGATCAGCCCGAACTGCACGCGCTCAACGCCACCCCGGACATCCCGCTCAATCAGATTCCCTACGCCCAGCTCAACCCCGGCTCGCAGGCGCTGGCGAAGACGCTGGCGAAATTTCGCTGATCCGGTGGGGCGTGCTGGTGGCCCTGGTCGTGGCGCTGCTGGCCACGGCCGGCTACCTGATCCACACCCGCGCACCGCGCGCCGAGAACACCAGCCAGTTCGGCCGGGTGCGCATCTATCCGGCCTGGCTGCGCTCACGCGGCTTCATGTACCTGTTCTCCGGCGCGCGCGGCTGGGGCCGGGACGAGGAGGGGGCGGCGCGCGATTTCGCCCGCCAGGACTACCTGGTGGTCGGCATCGACAGCCGCCAGTTCCTCGACTGGGCTGGCCAATCGCCCGGCACCTGTCTGTACATGCCCGGCCTGCTGGAGGACTACAGCCGGGCCCGCCAGCGCGCCGCCGATAACGCCCAGTACCTGGCGCCGGTGCTGCTGGGGCACGACCTTGGGGCCACCCTGGTGTACCTGGCGCAGCTGCAGTCGCCACCGACCGCCTTCAACGCGGCGGTCATGATCGATCCGCAGAACCAGATCGCACTGCAGCGACCGTTCTGCGACCACCCGGCCGCCGCGGCGCCGGCGATCGGCAGCGGACAGAGGATTTTGCCCGAGCGGCTCGGGCCCAACGTGCCCGCGCGGCTGCTGCTGGATTCAGCGGCCAGCGTCGATGATCGGGAATTCCTCACGACGATCCCGGGAGCCGCGGCCTCGGCGGTGGTGGCCGGCGCCTCATTGCACGGCTCCTACCAGCGCGCCCTGACCAGCATCACCGAGGAGCGCAACCGCAGCGGCGTGGGCGATCTGCCGCTGGCCGAGGTGCCAGCCACCGCATCGGCGCGGGACGCGTTCGCGATCCTGTATTCCGGCGACGGCGGCTGGCGCGACCTGGATCGCAGCCTGGCCGATATTCTGGCCGCCAAGGGCTTGAGCGTGGCCGGCGTCGACGTGCTGCGCTACTTCTGGACGCAGAAATCACCGGCCAAGGCCACGGCCGATCTGGCGCGCATCATCCGCTACTACCAGCAGCGCTGGCAGCGCCGCAAGGTGGTTCTGATCGGCTTCTCGTTCGGCGCCGACGTGCTGCCCTTCATGATCAACGCACTGCCGCCGGAGCTGCGCTCGGATGTCAGCCTCATCACGCTGCTGGCCCCGGAGCGCCACACGGCGTTCGAGGTCGTGGCGAGCGGCTGGCTTGGCGTGCACAACAGTGCTGGAATGGCGATCGCACCGGAGCTGCTGAAGCTGTCGGGCATTCATATACAGTGTTTCTACGGCTCCGATGAGGGGGCAGACAGCCTGTGCACCACGGCGGAGGCGGCAAAAATGGGCGTCGAGGTGCTGGTAAAACCCGGCGGCCATCACTTCGACCGCAATTACGGCGAGCTGGCCGACCAGATCCTGGCGGGCCTGCCGTGAAGGCCTCGGCGGCGACCGCCGCGCTGGCGCTGTGCCTGTACGGCACCACCGCCTTAGGCGTGGTGCAGCCCACCCGCTGGCACTGGGCGATGGTCCATGGCCACCGCATGTATTACGCGCTGCGCGGCAGTGGTCCGACCCTGCTGTTGCTGCACGGCGGTGGCGATTCCGGCGAGCACTCGTTCGAGCGCCAGCTGGATGTGTTCGCCCAGAGCCATCAGATCATCGCCCCCGACCAGGTCGGACAGGGGCATACGCCCGACGTGAGCGGGCCGCTGAGTTACACCCTGATGATGCAGGACACCGCGACCCTGCTCATGTCGCTGAATCTCAAGCGGGTCGACGTGGTCGGCTTCAGCGACGGCGGCATCCTGGCCCTGATGCTGGCGGTGCGCCATCCGCAGCTGGTGCACCGGCTGGTGATCAGCGGGGTTAACGTCTCACCCGAGGGGCTGACCGCGGAGCAGTTGCAGGGCCTGCGGGATGCGCAGACCAAGACGCCGCGCACGGTCGATGAAAAACTTGCAAAGCTGTGGCTGACCTCGCCCACCGACAGCGAGCTTAGTCTTGAGATGCTGTCTAAAGTAGATCAGCCGGTGCTGGTCATCTCGGGCGATCGCGATGCGATTCGCCTGGAGCACACGCTGCAGATATTTCACGCGCTGCCCAGCGCCGAGCTTTGTGTCTTGCCTGGTACCGATCACTTAACCTTTTCCGGCCGCTCCGAGTGGCTCAATCCGATCATCAGCTCATTCCTGGATCGACCCGATTCTTCCACGACGGCTACACGCTGACGGCGTGCGCTGACAGCGCCGATCACTGGCGCGCATTAATATCCATGAACAATTAATGACTTCGTGGAACTAAGCAGTTCGTGCATCGTCATTCGAATAACAACTCAGCCGAACCTTGGGCGCATTCAATGGAGGTCCTCGTGAATCGACCGTATCTGCTGGCGCAGCAGCCGAGCGCGCCACTGGCTCCGATCCCGCGAGCGCGCCCGTTGCAGCCGCATCTGAAGCTCAACGATCCGGCGGTGCGCGCGATGAGTGATTTCCTGGAGGAGCCGCCGCGCACGATTCCGGAGGACTCGAGCCTCGAGCAAGTCATCGATCACATGTTCCGGCTTGGGGTGCGCGCGTTCCTGGTGGTGCGCGACAGCTCGGTCGTGGGCCTGATCACCGCCGAGGATGCGCGCAACGCCCGTCGCACGCGCGCGCGCTCGGATGACCCGAGCCACGACCTGCGCGCCGCCGATGTCATGACGCCGTCGCTCGAGGTGCCGGCGATCGACTGGCTGACGCTGCAGGACTCGCGTATCAGCGACCTGCTGGAAATCTTCGAGGCCACCGACGTCAAGTACCTGGTGGTGCTGCAGACCGAGACCGCGACCTGGAGCACGGTGCGCGGACTGATCCAGCGTGCGCGCCTGGAGCGACGACTGCTGGAACGCTGACAATCGCATCTGCGACGCAATGCGATTATTGTTCATGCATGACCACCATCGGCACCCCGCTGACGGCGTCGGCGACGCGCGTCATGCTGCTCGGGTCGGGAGAGCTCGGTAAGGAAGTCGCGATCGAGCTACAGCGCTTCGGCTGCGAAGTGATTGCGGTCGACCGCTACGCCAATGCACCGGCCATGCAGCTGGCGCAGCGCTCGCACGTAATCGACATGCTGGATGGCAGCGCGCTGCGGGCGCTGGTGGAGCGCGAGCGGCCGCAGCTGCTGGTGCCGGAGATCGAGGCCATCGCCACGCCGATGCTGCTGCAGCTCGAGGCCGAGGGCCAGCGGGTGGTGCCGACGGCGCGCGCCGCGCGCCTGACCATGGACCGGGAAGGCATCCGCCGGCTGGCCGCCGAGGAGCTCAAGCTGCCTACCTCGCCGTATCGATTTGCCGGCACTGAGAGCGAATACCGCGCGGCGGTGCAGGCGATTGGCCTGCCGTGCGTGGTCAAGCCGGTGATGAGTTCCTCGGGCAAGGGGCAGAGTCTGGTGCGTGCGAGCGCCGCGGTCGATGAGGCCTGGGGCTATGCGCAGCGCGGCGGCCGCGCCGGCGCCGGCCGGGTGATCGTCGAGGGCTTCGTGCCGTTCGACTACGAGATCACGCTGTTGACGGTGCGGCATGGCGGCGGCACCAGCTTTTGCGAGCCGATCGGCCACCTGCAGGTCGATGGCGATTACCGTGAATCCTGGCAGCCGCAGCCGATGTCGCCTGCGGCGCTGGCTCGCTCGCAGCAGATCGCGCGCGCCATCACCGATAATCTGGGCGGCAGCGGCATCTTTGGCGTCGAGCTATTCATCGCCGGCGATGCGGTGTATTTCAGCGAGGTCTCGCCGCGACCGCACGACACCGGCCTGGTGACGCTGATCTCGCAGGACCTGTCGGAATTTGCGCTGCACGCGCGCGCAATCCTCGATCTGCCGGTGCCGGTGATCCGGCAGCGCGGACCGTCGGCCTCATGCGCGCTGCTGGTCGACGGCCAGTCGCGCGACATCCGCTTCCAGCAGGTCGATCGGGCGCTCACCGCTCCGGACACCGCGCTGCGGCTGTTTGGCAAGCCCGAGGTGCGCGGTCATCGTCGCATGGGCGTGTCGCTGGCACTGGGCGCCACGATCGATGAGGCGCGCGCCAAGGCGCGCGCGATGACGGACATTCTGCGCAGCGGCGTGCAGCTGGCTTAAGTTTCAGTGCCGGAGCTGCCGGACATCAGCCGATACCTGGAGGCGCTCGATGAGCGCATCCTCGGCGCGCAGCTGACGCAAGTGGTGCTCAACAATCCATTTTTGCTGCGCACCGCGACCCCACCGCTCAGCGCAGTGGCGGGCCGGCGTGTGCAGCGACTGCAACGCATCGGCAAGCGCATCGCGATCGGCCTTGAGGGCGAGCTGTGGCTGGTGCTGCATCTGATGATCGCCGGCCGCCTGCACTGGTTTGCCACCGGTACCAAGGTCGCGCGCGCGCGTTCGGCACTGGCACGCTTCGAGTTCGATCGCGGCACCCTGACGCTGACCGAGGCCGGCAGCAAGCGTCGTGCATCGCTGCACCTGATCGAGGGTGCCGAGGCGCTGGCGCGCGTTGACCCGGGTGGTCTGGAAATAGCCGCGGCCGATGCCGCGGCCTTCGCCGCGCGCCTGACCAGCGAGCAGCACACGCTCAAGCGCGCGCTGACCGATCCGCGCCTGTTCGCCGGCATCGGCAACGCCTATTCGGACGAGATCCTGCATCGAGCGCGGCTGTCGCCGCTGGCGCTGACGCAGCGGCTTAGGGAGGAGGAGCTGGCGCGATTGTACGAGGCCACGCGCGCTACGCTTGAGGACTGGACGCAGCGGCTGCGCTCGCAGGATGCCGGCAGCTTTCCCGAAGGGGTGACAGCCTTTCGGCCTGGCATGGCGGTCCATGGCCGCTTCGGCCAGCCATGCCCGGTGTGCCGCACACCGGTGCAGAGAATTCGTTATGCCGACAATGAGACCAACTACTGCCCGCGCTGCCAGACCGAAGGGCGCGTGCTGGCCGACCGTGCCCTGTCGCGGTTGCTGAAGGACGACTGGCCGCGCACCGCCGACGAACTCGAGCGTCTGCCCGGAAAGATGGCCGGCAGATAGTGTCGCAGCCCAGCAAGGGCGCGCTTCGCCCACTAACGCAACGCCACCGTTGCGTTCCATAAAGGGCAGAGCTAGGATCGGTCGGGGTCGTGGCATCACAGTGAAGGCAGCCGGAGACTGATCATGCCCAGACTGAAGTTGATCACCCTTATCGCGGGTGCGGGGGCCACACTGGCGTTGATGCAGACCTCGCCCGCCAACGCCGCAGGTCCACTGCTGATTGCGCCCTGGCTGCTGGGTCACGCCCTTGGGGCTGCGGCCAGACTGGCAACTTTGCCCGCCACGGTGGCATTGGCCGCTGCCTCGGCACAGGCGTCGCCACAACCCTATGCCGCTGCCGGCTACCGCCCCGGGTATTACCCGCCCGTTAACTACTATCCGGCGCCCCCGCCTTACTACGCGCGCGCCGGCGGCTACTATGCACCGGCCTTGAGCTACGCCGCGCCCAGATACTACGCACCCGTGCGTGGTTACTACGCACCGCCCGTGCGCTACTCTCGCCCGTATGGTGCGCAGCTCGGCTATCAATCGCGCGGATTCAGGTATCGGCGCTAGTGAGGGACGCCGTCCGCGCAAACGCGCGGCGCGTGGCGGTCGACCATCGCAGGCGCAAGCACTCGCGTTGCGCGGCCGGATCCTGGAGGTTGCGACCGAGCTGTTTCTGACTGAGGGCTACGGCACCACTTCGATCGAGGCCGTGGCTGAACGCGCCGGTATCTCGAAGCGAACCTTCTATCACCGCTTCGAGAACAAACAGGCACTGTTCGCTGCCGTCGTCCACCGCATCATCGAGCAGATCCGCCCGCCACCGGATGTACCGCTGGTCCAGGGCGCAACCTTGACGAGGATTCTGCGGCGCCTGGCCGGACTGATTCTACGTGCCGCGCTGTCACCGCAGGCCGTCGCGCTGCACCGGCTAGTGACCGCCGAGTCGCTGCGCTTCCCCAATCTGGCCCGGGCCGTGTATGACGAGGGCTGGGCGGCGGCGGCGTCCACCTTGCTGTCCGATCTGCTCGAACGCGAACTCGGCGGTCGGCGGCTGTCTGCGCGACAACGACAGTTTGCCGCCGAGCAGTTCCTGCTCATGGTCGTCACCGTGCCGCAGCGTCGCATCATGGGGATCGGCGAGCCGATGAGCCAGCGCGAGCTGGACAGCTGGGCGGACAATGCCGTGCGGCTATTTCTGAACGGCTGCCACGGGCTCGCGACCGCGACTCAGCCGTAGCGCAGTTTCAGCGCGAGCACCGTCGCGGCGAGCAGAAACGTGACCGCATTGGCGAACGCCACCGGCAGCGAGACGATCACCACCCCATAGACGAACCAGAGCGCCGTGCCGGTGGTAAATGATAAGTACATCCACAGCGAGATCGCGCGCGTATCGCGGCTGCGAATGGTCTTGAGCGCCTGCGGCAGGAACGAAACCGTAGTCAGAGTGGCCGCGAGATAACCGAGAAGGTTCGGGTGCATGGGTGTCGATACCTGCGCTGACGTTAGCCAAGAATAGCGTGAGAGATCCTTTGCCAGTACGCGAGATGATGAATATATGTATAGGTAACGACTGTCTGGCCAGCGATGAACAGCGGTAGTGCGAACAAGTAGATTCGGTGAATGCGGCGATCGATGACGAGATCCCACGCGGTGAAGATCGCGGCATGGGCATAGAGGATGGCTGGGCGAGGTATGACGGGATGAATTAGGTTCTGTTCGATCGTATGGCTGAATCCAAAAGCGACGACGGCAGCGATCGGGAAAGACATCAGGAAATAGAAATATTTATCGAGCAAGTAACCATACCTGACTGTCATGCGATCCCCTCCCTCTGCGCCGACATCCAAATTTACTTGTGCCTACTGGTGCCTGCGTCGGCCTGCTAGACTCCCGGCCCATGAACGCACCAAGGATCGTTGCCATCATTCTGATCGCGGCCGGGGTACTGGCCCTGGTCTATCACGGCTTTAGCTATACCAAGTCGACGCACGAGGCCAACATCGGCTCGCTGCAGCTGTCGGTACAGCACAAGGACACGGTGTCAGTGCCGGATTGGCTTGGAGTGGGTGCCATTGTCCTCGGCGTCGGCCTGCTGGTGTTCAGCGGCCGCAAGCCCTGATCCAGGACTTAAGCTCTCGCGAGCGTCTGTGGCTGGCGCTGGCCGCGCTCGCGGTGCTCGCCACGCGCCTGCCTTGGCTCACTCCCGGTTACGGCTCCGATCCCGACGGCTATCGGGTCGCGATTGTCGCGCGGCAGCTGGCGCGCACCGGCCAGTATGACGTCTCGCGTCGGCCCGGTTACCCGGCCTACGAATACCTCAGCTCGCTAAGCGCGCTGGCACCGCCCTGGGTGTCGAATCTGGTCACGGCGCTATTCAGCGTGGCCGCATTCGTGCTGTTTGCCTTGATTCTGCGCACCCTGAGCGTGCGGCACTATCGACTGATCGCGGTTGCGCTGGCACTCACGCCGGTGATCTACGTCAACAGCTGCTGCACCATGGACTATATCCCGGCCGTGACCTTGCAGCTGGCGGCGACCTACGCGGTGCTGCGCCAGCGACCGCTGCTGGGCGGGCTGCTGCTCGGCCTGGCGGTGGGGTGTCGCATCACCGCTGGAGCGCTGGTATTGCCGCTGTGCCTGTGGATGTGGCTGACGACGGTGCGTCCTCTGGCGTTGCGACAGGCCGCGATGTTCGCACTGACGACGCTTGCGATCAGTGTGCTGTGCTACCTGCCGGTCTGGAGTCTGTACGGCAGCGACTTCTTCCAGTTCTATGACAACGGCTTCGGACCGCCGCTGCCCGTGATCCTGACGCGTGCGTTGCCCTTGGTGTGGGGCCCGGTGGGCGTCGCGGCACTGCTGGCGCTGCTGTGCGCGCTGCCGTTCTATCATCGATTCACAGCCCGGGCGCTGCGGCATGCGCCGACGCGTGCGATCGTCGTGCTGGCCGGATGCAGCGTCGTGCTGTACCTGATCGCCTTTCTGCGATTGCCGGATGAGGCCGCCTATCTGATCCCGGCGGTACCCTTCGTGCTGTTGGCGGCGGCGGTACTGACGCCGACCTGGGCCTCGGTCTCGGTCGCGCTGCTGCTGCTGCTGTCCCCCTGGTTCGGCGACGGCGCGATTACCCAGGACCATCTGGTGCGCGAGTCGCAGCAGCGCGCGACGCGGCAGGTGGTCGACGCGCTGGCGCAGCTGCCGGGTACGGCGGTGATCGTGTGCGGCTGGGTGTTGCCGCGCCTGACGCTGCAGCTCGGCGGCACTCAGGCTGGAGCGCACCAGTTGGTCTATCTGATCGAAAATCCCGGCGATTACCAGCACTATCTGGCGCAAGGTCGCGAGGTGTATTACCTGCCGGGCGTGGATCTGTACGAGTCGCAAGCACACGACCTGGAGCTTGCGCAACTGGGCGCGCGGCCGCTGGCGGTAGCCGCCGAGCGCCAGCGGCCAGCCTCCACGGGGGAGTGATAGACTTCGCGACCCCGAAGGGTAGGAGTACAGCGCAGTGGGTAAAGGCGATCGCAAGACTCGACGTGGCAAGATCTATCGCGGCTCGTTCGGCAAGACCCGGCCGAAGGACCCGAGTAAAAAGAAGAAAGCCGAGGGCACCGGGCGCAGCGGAAGCGCGCGCAAATAGTGAGCTGTCTGAACCGCGGCATCGTTGTCGCTCTGGCGGCGGTATTGATCGCCGCGGCGGCGCCCGGTTTTAGCGCCGTAGCAGACAAAGCCCCGGCGCAGCTGGCGGCGCTGCGCGCGGCGCGAGGGCAGCAGGTGCGAGCGCTGGTGGCGGCTTCAGAGCGCTGCGTCGAGCGCACCGATACCTCGCATCCGGTATTCCACGGCTGCATCGACTGGCACTCGGCCGCCCACGGCATCTGGTCGCTGGTGGCCGCGGGCGACATGCTGCATGAGCAGCGCCTGGTGGACCGGGCGACGCAGCTGCTGCCACCGGAGGGCATCGCCCTGGAGCGCGCCTATCTGAGCGAGCATCCGGATTTTGAAATGCCGTACGGCCGCTCGTGGTTTTTGCGCCTGGCGGCCGACTTCCAGAGCGTGACGCACGATGACCGGCTGCGAGCGATGGCCGATGAGGTGGCCGCTTCCGTGGCCGATCGCTTCGTGCGCGCGCCCGTCGATCCGATGTCGCAGGCCTACCGCAGTGCCTCCTGGGCACTGATCAATCTGCGCTACTACGCGCTGTTCGCCGGCAATACCGCTCTGGTGCACGACATCGATGCGCGCATCGACCAGGACTTCGGCCATCAAAGCGGGATATGCCCGGGGCTGGAGCAGGACCGGCAGATGCACGATTTCATGCCGATCTGCACCAACTGGGCCTGGCTGATCAGCCTGCGCATGGATGCACCGCAGTTTCGCGACTGGGTGCATGTGTTCCTGCCGGCCGCCTCGCTGCCCACGCCGGTGCGAGCGCCGACCACCGCGCACGAGCATGGCCTGAATTTCTCCCGCGCCTGGGGTCTGTGGGCGATCTACCAGCGCTCGCAAGATGGCGCTTACCTGCAGGCCTACCAGCAGCACCTGCAGGCCAGCTTCGAGCACCCGGACTGGTGGACCGGTACGTATGACGAGGTTGGGCACTGGGTTGCCCAATTCGGCATCTTGGCGCTATATCTACCGTATCGGGAATCGCCATAGCCGACTGAAGAACGGTGGCACGGATGGGAGACAACCGGTGCGAGGGCTCAGGAACAGGGCCGCGTGCGCAGCGCTGGCGCGCGGCGCTGCTGCTGTCGCTGCTGGCCGCGGCGACGCCGGCCGCCGCCAAGCGCGTCGCGCTGGTGATTGGCAACGACAGCTACCAGCACGTCACCGCGCTCAAGAACGCGCGCTCCGATGCCAAGGCCGTGGCCGAGGTGCTCAAGAGCACCGGCTTCACGGTGATCGTGAAACAGGATCTGACGCTGGAGGCGATGAAGGAGGCGCTGCGCAATTTCAAGGCGCAGATCTCCGGCGGCGATGACGTGGTGTTTTACTACTCCGGTCACGGGGTGCAGTTCGCCGGCACCAACTATCTCATTCCGATCGACATCCTGCCGCAGAGCGAGGATCAGGTAGCCGACGATGCGGTGCCCTTGCAGCGCGTACTCGATGACCTGCAGGATCAGAAAACCAAGTTCGCGCTCGCGATCGTCGATGCCTGCCGCAACAACCCGTTCCAGAGCTCCGGTCGCGCCATCGGTGGCCGCGGACTGGCGCCGGTATCGGCGGCCACCGGCCAGATGGTGTTGTACTCGGCCGGCGCCGGACAGGAGGCGCTCGACAACTTGGGTCCGAAGGACTCCGATCCTAACGGCGTGTTCACCCGCGTACTCATCAAGGAGATGGTCAAACCGGGCCTACCGGCCGAGCAGGTGCTCAAGAAGGTGCGCGATCAGGTGGTGACGCTGGCGCAGGGCGCCAACCACGATCAGGTGCCGGCGGTCTACGATCAGTCGATCGGCGAGTTCTATTTCGTGCCGGGCAATGCCGGCGGCAGCGCGGCGAGCACCGCTGCGCCCGCGGCTGCACCCGCAGCGCCGTCGGTGCACGTCGAGAGTGCCGCCGAACTGGAGCAGTCGTTCTGGGACCGCATCAAGGACAGCAAGGATCCGGCCGACTTCGAGCAGTACAGCAAGCAGTTTCCGAACGGGCCGCACTCCGCCGAGGCCGGCCTGATGGTGCGCAAGCTGAAGAGCGCACCGGCCGCGCCGACGCAGGTCGCCAGTGTGCAGCAGCCCGGCGGCAACCCCAGTCCGGCCGGGCAGGGCGTCAACGCGCGCGCCGCGCCGGCGCAGTCGCAATTTGATGGTCAATGGAGCGGCAGTTACAACTACGGCAACGGCAGCAACAATCGCGCGGTGCAATTCGCCATGGTGCTCAAAGCCGATGGCGCGCGCGTGTTCGGGCGCATCCTGGAGCCCAACACCTTTGGTGGCAACGTCAAGCAACTCAATGCCAATCTGCAGGGCTCGCTGCAGGGAGGCACTGTAAATTTTACCAAGACCTACGACGGCAGCGGCGGCTATTCGCAGTCGGTGCAGTATTCCGGCGCTCTGTCGCGCGATGGCAGCTCGATTAGCGGCACCTGGGAGCTTCGCAGCGGCAACCAGGTATCGCGCGGCAACTGGGAGGCGCACCGCGCGGTGCGCCAATAAGCTCTCCAAATCCATATCGTCAGAAGAGTGTTCGGCGTCGCATCGCGTGCGACACGCTGCATCGAACCGTGTCGACCAGTTCCTGGATTCACTAGCGGCTCCATGTGAATCTCAAACGCAGAGGCTGGCTGACCGAGCGCAGTGATTGCGGCCGGGGCAACCAGCTTTTTTGAGTCGCTCCGCAGGCAAGCTGGCGCTGTGACATTGATTCCTGTCGCGGTGCCGCATCGCCCTTAGCCGGCCGCATCGGTTGGGGTGCCGTTTGCCTGCGGCAGCGTTTCTCATCGCTAGCAAGAATGCCTGCCCTCGAAGCGCATGAAACCAAACCGCCAGCAAATGTCGTCGGCCGACGCGGTCTCAACTTCCGCGCCAGGCACGCGCATCGACCAATGGGTCGTGTTCCGATTGGACGCCGGTCGCTACGCGCTGCCGCTCGCGGCGGTAGACCGCATCGTGCGCGCGGTGCAAGTGACCGAGTTACCTCAAGCGCCGTCGGTGGTACTGGGCGCCATCGACATCGGCGGCGATGTCCTGCCGGTGTTCGACCTGCGTCGGCGTTTCGGTCTGCCGCGGCGCGCGATCGATCCGGACGACCAATTCGTGATCGCGCGCACGGCAACGCGGGCTGTGGCACTGGCCATCGATGCAGCCAGTGGCGTCATCGGACAGCCTGAATCGGCGGTGATCGATTCAGCGTCGCTGGCGCCGCAGCTGGCACAGATCCGCGGTGTCATCCCGTTGGAAGACGGACTGGTGCTGATCCAGGACCTGGAGCGATTTCTGTCAATTGACGAGGCTGAGGCACTCGACCACGCCATTGATCAGGCACGGCAGTCAGATGCACGTTGATTCGGTGCCCGACAGTCTGTGGCCGCGACTGAGCGAATCGCTGGCGCAAACGATGGGTTTGAATTTTCCGCCCGAGCGCTACCGCGATCTGCAACGGGGCCTGGCCGAGGCGGCCAAGGCGTTCGGCTTCGCCGAGCTTGGCGCCTGCGCCGACTGGATGCTGTTCGGGGCGCTGACTGCCGAGCAGCGGCATTCGCTGGCCGGGCATTTCACCATTGGCGAGACCTATTTTTTCCGCGATCGCAAGACCTTCGAGGCCCTGGCCGAACACGTCGTGCCGAGCATAGTCGAGCGCCGGCGCGGCAACGAGCGGCGACTACGATTATGGAGCGCCGCTTGCAGCACCGGCGAAGAAGCTTATTCACTCGCGATATTGCTGCATGAGCTGCTGCCGGATTGGGACGATGTCAGCATTCTTGCAACCGATATCAACCCGCGCTCGCTGCAGAAGGCGCGCGCCGGAATCTATGGCGCGTGGTCGTTCCGGGAATCGAGTGCCGAGTTCAAGCAGCGCTACTTCACGCCCATGCCGGATGGGCGCCTGGTCTTAAGTCAAAGCATCAAAGATCGCGTCCAGTTCGAGTCGCTCAATTTGTCCGAGGACGGCTTTCCGTCGCTCGCCACCGGCACCAATGCCATGGATCTGATTCTGTGTCGCAATCTGCTGATGTACTTCACCCCGGTCCATGTTCGGCGACTGATCGACAAACTGCATCACGCGCTGATCGACGAGGGTTGGTTGATCGTCAGCCCGAGCGAATGCTCACAGGAATTGTTTTCGGCGTATGCGACGGTCAACAGGCCCGGCGCAATCCTGTACCGAAAATCCCGGCCGCCGCTCGAACAGCCATTGGCGCGCGCGCCGAACTGGCAGCCGGTCGCGACCGCGGTGCCCGCAGTCGATAGGCGAACTGCCACCGAGCCCGTTCAGCGGGCCGCCGAGCCGCGGCCGCCGGCCACATCGGCGGCGGCGCCGGACCGCCTCGGCCCGGCGCAGCTGCGCTATCGCCAGGGGCGCTATCAGGAATGCACGGATCTGTTATTGGCGAGCAGCGACGGCAGCGAGGATGGCTCGGCGCCGTCGTCGTTGGCGCAATCCGCGGCGAGCGCCGGCGTTCATTCATTGCTGACGCGGGCGCTGGCCAATCAAGGCAAGCTCATTGAGGCGCTGGCGGCGTGCGAGCGCTGGCTCGCGGCTGACAAGCTTGATGCCAGTGCGCACTATCTGCATGCAATGATCCTGCAGGAACGGGGCCAGCAGGATCTGGCGCGCCGCTCGTTGCAGCGCGCTGTCTATCTCGAGCCGGACTACGTGCTGGCACACTTCGCGCTCGGCAACTGTGCCCGTGACGATGCCAGCGACGAGCGAGCACGCCGACACTTCGACAACGCCTTGCGGTTGCTGCGCACGCACGCGGCCGATGAACCGGTGCCCGATTCAGACGGGATGAGCGCCGGCCGCCTGGCCGAAATTATCTCCACGCTGCTGCAATCGTCCGCCGCCTAGCATGAGCAAGCCACGCGCCAAGGCGGAGCAGATCCTGCGCGAGCGCGCCCAGGCGCTGGCGCGCCGGCCGCAGCAGGTGCAGTCCCACGAAACGCTCGAGCTGCTGGAATTTCGGCTGGCGACCGAGCGCTATGCCGTGGAGAGTCGATTTGTGCAGGAGGTCTATCCGCTGCGCGACTTGACGCCATTGCCGGGTGTGCCGCCGTTCGTGCTGGGCATCGTCAATCTACGCGGCCGGATTCTGCCGGTATTCGATCTGAAGAAGTTCTTCGAGCTACCCGAACACGGGTTGACCGATCTGCACCGGATCGTGCTGGTACGCGGCAATGATATCGAACTGGGCATTCTGGCCGACGTGATCGTCGGTGTCCGCCGGGTGGCTGCGGATAGCCTGCAGCCGTCGCTCGCCACCCTGACCGGAATTCGTGCTGACTACCTCAAGGGAGTCGGCGATGAGGGACTCGTGGTGCTCAATCTCGACCACATCCTGTCCGATCCGAGAATCATCGTGCATCAGGAAATGGAAAGTTAGGTTCATTGCCCGCGCAGAGGTGCAAACATGAAATGGAACGTCGGTACCAAGATCAGCGCCGCATTTGCTCTGACCCTGGGGATCTTCCTGGTGGTCGGCATCGTCTCCTACCGATCGGTGGTGCAGCAGGCCGAGGACTCCTACTGGGTGACGCGCACCCACGAGGTACAGACCGGTGTGGCGCTGGTGTTCTCGAGCCTGCAGGACGCTGAGACCGGTGGGCGCGGGTATGTGATCACCGGACTTGATCGATATCTGGCGCCGTACACCTCAGGCAGTGCCCAGGTGGAGGAAAGCCGCAAGCGGCTGCTGCAGCTGGTGGCCGACAATCCCAAGCAGGCGGCGCGCGTCGAGGCGCTGCGGCCGCTCATCGCCGAAAAGCTGGCGGAACTGCAGGAGACGATCGATGTACGCAGGGCGCGCGACTTCACCGCCGCCCAGACTATCGTGCTGAGCGACCGCGGCAAGCGCACGATGGACGCTGTCCGCCAGATCGTGCAGGACATGGATCTCGAGGAGCAGAACCTGCTGGCCGCGCGCGCGGCGGCGACGCAGGCGGCGGTGCACAACACGCAGTGGACCATCATCATCGGCACGCTGGCAGCTCTGATCATCGCCGGGATCGCGGGCCTCAACCTTACTCGCAGTATTGCAGTGCCCCTCAAGCAGTTGACCGACGTTGCCGAACGCGTCGCGGTCGGGGATCTGAGCGTGGACGTACCGCCGGACCCGCGCAGCGATGAGGTGGGTGCGTTGATGCGCGCGGTGGCACGTATGACCGGCTCGCTGCGCTCGATGGCCGGGGCGGCCGAACAGATTGCGGCCGGCGACCTGCGGGTTGCGGTGCAGCCGCAATCGGCCCGCGATCTGCTGGGTAGCGCCTTCGAGCGCATGACTGGCAATCTGCGCGAGCAGATTGGCGGTATCGTCGAGAGTGCGACCGTGCTCGGATCCGCCGCCAGCGAGATCGTGGCCTCCACCGCGCAACTGGCCTCGAGCGCCAGCGAGTCGGCCGCGGCGGTCAGCCAGACCACCACCACCGTCGAGGAGATCCGTCAGACCGCGCAGCTGGCCAGTCAGAAGGCCATGAGTGTCTCCGACAGCGCCCAGAAGGCGCTGCTGGTTTCGCATGGCGGTCGCAAGTCGACCGACGAGGCCGCCGCCGGCATGCAGCGCATCCGCGCGCAGATGGAGGCGGTCGCCGAAAGCATGATTCGCCTTAGCGAGCAGGGCCAGACCATCGGCCAGATCATCGCCACAGTCGAGGACCTGGCCGCCCAGTCGAATCTGCTGGCCGTCAATGCCGCGATTGAGGCGGCCAAGGCCGGCGAACAGGGCAAGGGCTTTGCCGTCGTCGCGCAGGAAGTCAGAAGCCTGGCCGAGCAGTCACGCCAGGCGACCGAGCGGGTGCGCACGATCCTCGGTGAGATTCAGAAGGCCACCACCGCCGCCGTGCTGGCGACCGAACAAGGCACCAAGGCGGTCGAAGCCGGCGCACGGCAGACCGAGACCGCTGCCGAGTCAATTCAGTCGTTGCTGGGCAGCGTGAACGAATCCGCGCACGCCGCCACGCAGATCGCGGCCTCGAGCCAGCAGCAGCTGGTCGGCATGGATCAGGTGGCCGGCGCGATGGAGAGCATCAAGCAGGCCAGCACTCAGAATGTGGCGAGCGCCAAGCAGTTGGAAACGGCGGCACGCAATCTGAACGAGCTCGGTCAGAGTCTCAAGCAGCTGGTCGTCAACTACACCGTCTAGAGGACCGCATCTGAGCCAACATCGAGCGCATTCACCGCCATGAGCGCCAGCGACCAGGAATTCCTGCGCAAACTGCGGGCGACCTTCAAGGTCGAGGCTGCCGAGCACCTGCAAACGATCAGCGCGGGCCTGCTGGGTTTGGAAAGCCAGCCGGAAGCGAGCTCAAGGCAGCAATTGATCGAATCGGTTTTCCGCGCCGCCCACAGTCTCAAGGGTGCAGCGCGCGCCGTGGATATTCATGATATTGAGGCGCTGTGCCAGTCACTCGAGAGCCTGTTTGCGTCGTGGAAGCGCGGCGAAAGTCAGCCGGTTGGCGCGGCGCTGGATCAGGCGTATGCGACCGTGGACCGCATGTCGCGTGCCATCACCGCGGTGGTCGCACCCACTCGAGAAGAAGTCGCGCCCGGCCCTGTGGCGCCGCAGACCACGCCTGTCCTGGTCCCCGATACCGAGACGGTGCGCGTCACAGTCAGCTCACTCGACGCTCGGCTGCTCGAGGCTGAAGAACTGCTTACGGCCAAGGCCGCTTCCGCACAGCACAGAATCGGGCTGCGCGATGTGATGCATCAATTCGAACACTGGCGCCGGGAGTGGAACAGGATCCAGCCGCAGGTCCGCACGCTGCTTCCCGCATCAGTTCGGGCCGGCGCGGCAGCGCCGGTGCTGGAGCCCATCGCTGAGTTCCTCGAGTGGAACCATGGTTACCTGCGTTCGCTCGAAACCACCATCACCGGCCTGCACCGCACTGCCGAGCAGGATCAGCTCGCCGTTAGCAAGCTGGTCGATGACCTGCTGGAGAACTCTAAGAAGCTGCTGATGCTGCCGCTGGCGTCGCTCGGCACGCTGTTGCCCAAGCTGGTCCGCGATCTGTCGCGCGACCAGGGCAAGGACGCGGAGTTCGTCGTTCGCGGCGAGGACGTCACCATCGACAAGCGCATCCTGGAAGAGATGAAGGATCCGCTGGTTCATATGCTGCGCAACAGCGTCGACCATGGTGTCGAGACGCCCGATGTGCGTCGGCGTGCCGGCAAGCCGCAGCGAGCCACCGTGACATTGGCGGTGTCGCGAGTGAACGGCAGCCTGGTGGAATTCACGGTCAGCGACGACGGTGCCGGCATCGACGTCGAGCGTGTCAAAGCGGCGGCCATCAAGCACGGCCGGATCGAGTCGCGCGCCGCGCAGCAGCTGACCGAGTCCGAGGCACTGGCGCTGGTGTTCGAGGACGAGGTGTCCACCAGTCCGATGATCACCCAGGTCTCTGGCCGCGGTTTGGGGCTGGCTATCGTGCGCGAGCGGACCGAGAAGCTTGGCGGCCGCGTCGAGGTCGAGAGCAAGCGCGGCGCGGGCACTACGATTCGCATGACGTTACCGCTGACGCTGGCGACCTTCCGCGGCATTCTGGTCGAATCCGCCGCGCGCGTGTTCGTCATACCGACCGCGCATGTGGAGCGGGTCACGCGCGTCCAACAGAGCGAGGTACAGACCATCGAAGGTCGAGATACCGCGCTGTTGAGCGGTCGTTCCGTGCCTCTGGTCAGCCTTGCGGCGACCTTGCAGCTGCCCGCTGCGGGCGCGCAACCGCAGACCGCGTCGACGCTGCCAGCGTTCATCGCCGGCAGCGGCGATCAGCGCATCGCCTTCGTGGTCGACGCGGTGCTCGATGAGCGCGAGATCCTGGTCAAGCGCTTGTCGAAACCGCTATCCCGGGTGCGCAATATCGCCGGCGCCACGGTACTGAGCTCCGGTGCGGTGGCACCGATCCTCAACCTGTCCGACCTGCTGGAATCCGCGCGTAGCGTCGGGCCGCTGGAGCGAGCGCAGCCGGCCAGAGCGGCCTCGGTCCAGGTATCCAAAAAGATTCTGCTGGCAGAGGACTCGATCACCTCACGCATGCTGCTCAAGGGCATTCTGGAGTCGGCCGGCTACCAGGTCAGAACGGCGGTGGACGGAGCCGAGGCATTCTCCGCGCTGCGCTCGGAGCCGTTTGATCTGCTGGTGTCCGATGTCGAAATGCCGCGCATGAACGGCTTTGAACTGGCTGCCAGGGTGCGCGAAGAGCGCTCGCTGGCGGAGTTGCCGGTGGTCCTGGTCACTGCGCTGGAGTCGCGGGAGGATCGTGAGCGCGGTATCGATGCCGGCGCCAACGCCTATCTGGTCAAGAGCAGCCTCGATCAGAGCAATCTGCTGGAAGCGCTGCGGCGGCTGCTGTAGCGCGGGAACTGGCTTGCCTCCGATCGAAATCAAAGTGCTGGTGGCGGACGACTCACAGGTGACACGCATGCTGCTGGTAGAGGTGCTGAACTCAGATCCGGGGATTGAGGTGATCGGCGAGGTGGATGACGGTCAGGCAGCGTGCGATTTTCTCAATGGATCGCAGTCTCGGCCCGACGTCGTGCTCATGGACATCCACATGCCGCGAATGGACGGCTTCGAAGCCACCCGCCTCATTATGGAGACCCGGCCGGTGCCGATCGTCATCTGCACCGCGACCTCCGATCCCAAGGAGCTGGCGGTCGCGTTCCGTTCGATGGAGGCCGGCGCGTTGGCCTGCGTGCAGAAACCAGTCAGCCCGACGAGCGCCGAGTTCGGCCCGCAAGTGAAATTTCTGCTGCAGACGATCCGGCTGATGTCCGAGGTCAAAGTGGTGCGCCGCTGGCCGCGCCCGCGGGTTGCGTCGCCGGCGCCGGTGGACAATGGCGTGAGCAGAACGCCGTCCGCCGCCGGCGTCCGGCTGGTGGGAATCGGCGCTTCCACCGGTGGCCCGCCGGTGTTGCAGACGATTCTGTCAGGACTGCCCAAGGATTTTAAGGCGCCGCTGCTGATCGTTCAGCACATCGCGCGCGGTTTTCTTCCCGGCATGGTGGAATGGCTCAATCAGACCACACCTCTTTGTGTCCGCATTGCGATGCACGGCGCTACGCCGCTGCCGGGACACGCCTACATCGCGCCGGATGACTTTCACCTCGGCGTCAGTGCCTCGGGCCGCCTGGTGCTGACGCGCGCGCCGCCCGAGGGCGGGGTGCGGCCCGCGGTGTCGTATCTGTTTCGCTCGCTGGCGCAGAACTGCGGTTCGGACGCCGTCGGCGTGCTGCTCACCGGCATGGGCAAAGATGGCGCTACGGAGCTCAAACTGATGAAGGACCACGGCGCCTGTACGATCGCACAGGATCGCGATAGTTCCGTAGTCCACGGCATGCCGGGTGAGGCCATCCAGTTGGGCGCGGCGACACATGTACTGCCGGCCGACATGATTGCCGGAGCGCTGATCGCGCAGCTCGCCCGCCGCGGTGCCGCCGAGATCACGCCATGAGCGCCATACCCAAGATGGATACGCCGCTGCACGTGCTGATCGCGGAAGACAGCGCCACCCAGGCGCAGCGGCTGACCCACATCCTTGAGAGTCACGGCTATCGCGTCACCGCCGCGCCCAATGGCCGTCGTGCCCTGGAAGCCGCCATGGCGACTGCGCCGCAGCTGGTAATCAGCGACGTGGTCATGCCGGAGATGGATGGCTACGAGTTGTGTCGCCGCATCAAGTCAACGCCGGCCCTGAAGGACACGCCGGTGATCCTGGTGACGACGCTGTCCGACCCGCAGGATGTCATCCGTGGATTGGAATGCGGGGCCGACAACTTCATCCTCAAACCCTACGATGAAGCGCAACTGCTGCACCGGATCGAATTCGTGCTGATCAACCGGCGCACGCATCAGGGCGAGCAATTGCGGCAGAGCCTGACAATCGTATTCGACGGCCACGAGCATTTCATCACCGCGGACCGGTTGCAGATCCTGAATCTGCTGTTGTCCACGTACGAGGCGGCGATTCAGCGCAACAAGGAACTCAGCTCGACCAGGGATATGCTGCGCGAGGCGAATAGCGATCTCAAGCAGCTGACGCGCGAGCTCGAGGATCGCGTTCAGGCGCGCACGCGTGATCTGGAGCGCAGCAACGAAGCGCTGCGGCAGGCGCAGCAGGCATTGATCCAGCAGGAGCGATTGCGCGCGCTCGGACAGATGGCAAGCGGCATCGCGCACGACATCAATAACGCCATCTCGCCGATCGCGCTCTACACCGAAGCGCTGCTCGAGCGTGAGCCGGATTTGAGTGCGCGCGCGCGCGAGAATTTGACCACCATCCGGCGCGCGATCGATGACGTGGCGCAGACGGTAGGCCGAATGCGCGAGTTCTATCGGGCGCGTGAGCAGGAGCCAAACACCGCCGACCTTGAGCTCAATGCTCTGGTACAGCAAGTCGCCGAGCTGACACGGGCGCGGTGGAACGACATGCCGCAACGTCGCGGCATCGCGATCGAGCTCAAGACCAGCCTGCAATCCGATCTGCCGCTGGTACGCGGCGCGGCCAACGAGATCCGCGACGCCCTGACGAATCTCATCTTCAATGCGGTCGATGCCATACCTGAGGGCGGCAGCATCGAGATCTCCACCAGCGTGGTCGACCGAGCTGCTGGTGAACCCGCGCGCCTGGTGCGCCTGCAGGTGCGCGATAGCGGCGTTGGCATGGACGAGGACACGCGCCGGCGCTGTATCGAACCCTTCTTCACCACCAAAGGCGAGCGTGGTACCGGACTCGGCCTGGCCATGGTCTATGGCATGACACAGCGCCACCAGGCGATACTGGATATTGAAAGCGCCAGTGGCGCTGGCACGGCCATCCGGATCGATTTCCCGGCAGGCACGCAGGCGGATAAGCGTGCGCCCGTGTCGGCCGAGCCGCGTGCCCAGTCACGCAACCTGCGAGTCCTGCTGGTGGACGACGATCGATTGCTGCTGCAATCGATGAGCAGCACGCTACGCGACGAGGGACACGAGATAACGGCGGCCGAGGGCGGCCAGGCCGGACTCGATGCATTCCACGACGCACAGCGGCGTCGACAGCCATTCGATATTGTCATTACCGACTTGGGGATGCCGCACGTGGACGGCGCTCAGGTCATCAAAAGCATCCGCGCGGCATCCCCCCAGACGCCGATCGTCTTGCTGACAGGTTGGGGCCAGAACGTACAGGGCAGCAACCATCAGCCGCCCAAGGCGGATCGCCTGCTCGCCAAACCGCCGCGTCTGCGCGAACTACGCGCAGCGCTCGCCGAGTTGACCGCGCCTCCGGAGCAGGCGCGAACCGGCTGATGCCATTGCTTCAACGCTCGGCGTAAGTCTGCGCAAATGCCACCAGTGTGCGGCCGACGGCCGAAAGGCTGTCGGGCGAACATTTATCCGGCGTGTCGTGGGTGGTGTTGAACCAGGGCGAGTAATCGAAGTCGATCAGCAGCAGGCTCGGGATGCCCAGACGCGCCAGCGCGACCTGATCATCCCCGATCGGGCCGATCGGGGGCCCATCGACGAATACTTCGGCAGCGATTGAATGACCGATCTGCCACAGGCTCTGTACCTGGCTGCGTGCCGACTGCAGCGAATCGGCCTCCGGTTGTAGCTTCAGGCTGCGTTTGCCGACCATGTCCAGGATCACGGCCACCTGCGGGCGCCGCCCGGCGTAAAAGCTCTCGATGTGGGCCGCGAAATACGGCGAGCCGAGTGCGTGCCAGTGCGGGTCGCCGGCACCGAGGGACAGCGGTCCCTCCTCGCCGTCAAAAAACACGAAGTCGACGCCGACACCCAAGCCGGAGGCATGGCTCAGCACGCGCGCGCTCTCAAGCAGCACCGCGACGCCGGAAGCGGAATTGTTGGCACCGGGCATCGGCGCGGTACGCAGCTTCGGATCAGCGTCCTTGTAGGCCGCGATGATTGAATCGTAATGGCTGCCGAACAGCACGCGGTTGACACGCATCGGGTGCAGTCGGGCGACGATATTGGACAGATGCAAAACGACACCGTCCTCGCGCAGCTCCGACCAGTCCTGGCGCTTGACCGTGACGTCGGGATCATTCGCAAGATTCTTCAACAGGTAGTCGATCGCGCGCGCGTGCCCGGGCGTATTGACCGAGCGCGGCGTCAGTCGCACCAGATCCTGCAGCTGCTGCATGGCGCGATTGGCGTCCCAGTGCGCGCTCGAGGCTGGGCCGCCTTGCGCGAACACTGGGGTAACCGCCATTGCCGTCAGCGCGGTCATGATCGAGAGCGTTCCGATGAAACGCCTCATGCCGCTGCCCGCGATCGCAGCAGCGTGCAGGCGAGCGCAACCAGTCCCAGCAAGGCGGCAAAGGCGTAGGTGATGGCGCGCGAGCCGATGGTCGGAATGAGAATGAACGTGGTGCCGAGCGTGCCGATGACGTTACCGACAGTCGAGACCGCATACACGATGCCCGAGACGCGACCGATCTCGGTGGTGGGCGGCGCCATCAGCCGCACGATGATCGGGCTGAGCGCGCCGAGAAAGGTCAGCGGCACGATCAGCAGCGCCGCGGAAGCCAGCAAGATGGCGCCCGGACCATCGCCGGCGTGCCGCATCGTCGCCTGCAGCAGCTGATCCGCCGCCACCGGTATCAACGCCAGATACAGCGCCGCGACCGCGGTCGAGATCACCAGCAGCCGGGCTGAGGGCCAGGTATCCACCAGCCGGCCGCCGAAGAAGTAGCCGGCTGCCAGTGCAAACAGCACCGTCGAGATCAATCCGGCCCAGGTGCCGATGCCACCGCCGAAGTAGGGATACAGATAGCGGCTGGCGATCATCTCGAAACCCATCACGACCGCGCCGACCGCGAACGCACAGGCATACAGAGCCAGCGCCCGGCCGTGCGTCACTGCGTATCCGCCCACTTGCGATTGTGCTGCTCGATCGCCTTGAGCGCCTCGACCGGAGCGAAATCATCGGTCAGGACTTTGGCGTTGCGATTGACCGTGGCATCGCCGGCGGCCAGAAAACGCCGGCCCTTGACCAGTGTCGGCAGATCGTAGCGCAGCTTGTCTTTGGCCTGTTGCGCGGCGGCGTGCGCCGCCAGATCCGAGTCGCTCAGGCGCGCGCCCTGCGAGGCGACGGTGACGATGTTGCCTTCGGCCGGATAGAAATCGAGCACCGGGAATACCGCGCCGATGGTGCGGGTGGCCGAGTCGAACAGCATGGTCGAGGGCTCGACGTTCTGCACCAGCACGCCGCCGGGCCGCAGGTGAGCCCGCGCCAGCTCGTAGAATTCTTTGGTCAGCAAATGAAATGGCACGAACGGACCGCGATAGGCATCCACCAGGATCATGTCGTAGCTGTCGCTGGTGTTGCGCAGGAACAGCCGGCCGTCGCTCACCACCACATGGAAGGTCTTGTCCGGACGCGCGCCGAAGTACTTCTGCGCGAACGCCGCGATCACCGGATCGAGTTCCACCGACGTGACCTCGGCACTGGGTAGCGATCGATGCAGGTAGCCGGCGGTGCTGCCGCCGCCAAAGCCGATCTCAAGTATCGAGTCGGCGTGATCGGTATAGGCCAGTCCGACGGTCATGTAGCGCGTGTACACCACCGGCAGGTCGAGCGGATCGGCGGTATCAACGATGGTCTCGGTGTACAAACGGCGGTTGAAGCCGAAATTCATCGACACGAACTGGTCCTGCTTGTAGACGTAGATATTGTTGTAGAGCGACTCCTTGTTCTCGAGCAGCCGCTTGTCGTCGGCCACGGCGCTTCCTGCAAGCCACAGCGCGATCACACCGTAAAGACAGCTACGCAGCACCATGCACGTCCTTGGAAGGCATTGTATGCAATCCGCCGATCAGCGCCTGTTCGAACGCCGCGACCGCCGCGCGATTGCCATCGGCGCGCGGCGCGGCTGCGGTGATGGCCTGGCGGCGCGCATCGCGTTGCTGCGGATCGCGCGCTTCGGCAGCGAGGCGCACGGCGATGTCGAGATACTGATCGCCGGTCGAGGCTACTCCGTCCGTAATTTGGATCTGGCGCAGCAGGCCGGCCGCAAGCCGCTGGCGCTGATATTCGCCTTCGAGAGTCACGATCGGCAGGCCCCGATGAATAGCCTGCCAGGCCGTGGTGTAGCCGGAGAACGCCGGGCAGTCGAGATAGACATCCATCGCATCGAGATAGCCCAGGAACGCGGCGGGTCGCATCCACGGCGTTACCCGCAGATGCGCTTCAGGGTCGAGTCCCTCGGCGCGAAAGGCCGCCGCCAGGCGTGCGCGCAGCCGCTCATTCGCCCAGGCCTGCTTGCTCGAAGCGACCAGCCAGAATTCACTCGGTCCGGCCGCCTTGGCGATGCGTGCCAGCAGCGCATCGTATTGCGGATCAAACTTGATCGGCTGCTGGCACAGCGCGAAGCGCACCACGTCGGCCGGCCGTGCCGGCCCGTCCCAGGGCTGCCCCTGCGCGGCGCTCAGCTCGGTGCACACCCCGGTGCCGGGCAAGCGCAGCAGCCGTTCGCGATAGTGCTGATCGGCAGTCGCGGATTCGAGCAGTTCGCCCGAGAGGTACAGATCCATGCTCGGCAGCCCGGTGGTGACCGGGTGGCCCCAACCGGCCAGCTGCAGCGGTGCCAGGCGCAGCGCAGCCAGGGTGCAGGTGGCCGGATCCATGCCGATCTCGGGATAGAAGATCGCGTCGGGCCGGTCGCGCGCGATCTCGGCCAGCCACGCGCGTGTGGGCTTGGGTCCTGCCACGAAGCGCTCGACCTGAGCCTTGGCCCAGTCGGTCTCCTTATCGACCAGCGCTCCGGTGTGATAGAGCAGCACCTCGAAGCGTGCCCGGTCGATGTGAGCGATGATGCCGCGCAGGACCACATCCCACACCGGGTGATGGCGCACCTGTCCGCTGATGATCAACAGGCGCGTACGCGTGCGCGGCGTCGACTCGGCGGACGGCGCCTGAAGCTGCGACTGCCAGTGACTGGCTGCCTCGGCACACACCAGCTCGCCGTAGCGTGACAGCAAGGGCCCCAGCTCGCCGGGTCGATACGCCAGGTAGAACGGCTGATGACTGCCGACCGTCTTGCCGAGTTTGCCGGGATTCGCACGACTCCAGCTGGTCAGTTCCTTGAGCGAGCGTGCGAAGCGGGTCGCGGCGCCGTCGCTGTCGGCGGCATTCGCGGCGAAGATCGGAATCACGGCCAGCGCTAGCCCCAGTCGCGCCTCGACGCAATCCGGATCGATCGCCAGCGCTTGCTGGTACGTGGCCTGGGCCTGCGCGCAGTCGCCCTGTTCGGTCAGCGCATTGCCGAGGTTGACATAGGCTTCCGCATAGTCGGCGCGCAGCGCCAGGGCGCGCCGGAACGAGGCCTCGGCGTCGGCCAGCTTGCCCTGATCCAGCAGCACGATGCCAAGATTGTTGTGCGCCTGAGCGTAGTCGGGCTGGTGCTGAAGCGCGGTGCGGTACGAGCTCAACGCATCCTCGAGCCGCCCCAAGCTGCGATACACGTTACCGAGGTTGTTGTGGGCCTCGACCAGATTCGGCTTCAGCGCCAGCGCGCGCCGATAGCTTTCGAGCGCCCGCTCGATCTGGCCCTGCGCCCGCAATGCATTGCCCAGGTTGTTGTGCGCCTCGGTGTGCTTGGGATTGAGCGCTACCGCGCGCGCGTAAGCGGCGGCGGCTTCATCCAAGTTGCCGAGCGCCTCCAGTACCACGCCAAGGTTGTAATGCGCGGCGGCGTGATCCGGTTTGAGCGCCAGCGCACGCCGATACGCGGCCACCGCATCATCCAGCCGGCCGCGGGCCTTAAGCGCATTGCCCAGATTGGTATGAAACGCAGGAACCTGTCCGTTCTGTGCGATCGCCTGGTTGATCAGATCGATCGCGACGTCAGAGCGTTGCTGCTGGTGCGCGATGACTCCGAGGAAATGCAAGGCATCGGCGTGATGCGAGTCGGTGCGCAATACCTGCCAGTAGAGCTTCTCGGCTTCGCTCAGTCGTCCGGCCTGGTGGTGCTGCAGGGCGAGCGCGAACAGCTGCGCAATGCCCGGCGACCCCTGCTGCGCCATGCGTGTTCCCGGCTCGGGAGTCAGCGCAGCTGACTGTCTTTGCTGCCGCGGCGGTTATAGCCGCTGAACACAGCAATGTCGCGATCTTCCTGTTCCTGGCAGCCGACGCATAGTTGCACGCCCGGCACCGCCTCGCGGCGCGCCTGCGGAATGCTTGCGCCGCAGTGACGGCATTGCTCCAGGCTCGGGCCGTTCGGCAGCCGGCTGCGCGCGCGCGACACGCCGTCCTTCACGGTCGCATCAACTTGATCCTGAACGGCGCCGTCGGGCGCCCAACCGGTGGCCATGATCGTCTTATACGCCCCGCACTACAGAATGTAACGACTCAGGTCCTCGTCCTTGGCCAGATTGCCAAGGTGCTCATCGACGTACTGGGCGTCGATCTTCAGCAACGGCTCGGCGTGCTGATCGGCGTCGTAGGAGATCGACTCCAGCAGCCGTTCCATCACCGTGTGCAGGCGGCGCGCGCCGATGTTCTCGGTGCGCTCGTTCACATGGAAGGCAATCTCGGCGATGCGGCGCACGCCGTCGGTGGTGAATTCCAGAGCGACTTCTTCGGTGCTCAGCAACGCCCGGTACTGAGCCGTCAGCGAGGCGTCCGGCTCGGTCAGGATGCGCACGAAATCCTCCACCTTGAGGGATTCGAGCTCGACCCGGATCGGGAAGCGGCCCTGCAGTTCCGGAATCAGATCGGAGGGCTTGGAAGTGTGGAATGCGCCCGAGGCAATGAACAGCACATGATCGGTCTTGAGCGAGCCGTACTTGGTGTTGACGGTGCAGCCCTCCACCAGCGGCAGCAGGTCGCGTTGCACACCTTCGCGCGACACGTCGGCGCCGAGGGTTTCCTGGCGGCGCGTGATCTTGTCGATCTCGTCGATGAACACGATGCCGTTCTGCTCGGCATTGGCGAGTGCGCGCGTCTTGAGCTCCTCCTCGTTGATGAGCTTGGCGGCTTCCTCTTCGGTCATCAGCTTGATGGCTTCGCTGACCTTAACGCGGCGCGTGCGGGTGCGATTGTTGCCCAGGCCTGACAGCACCGACTGCAGCTGCTGCTGCATCTCCTCCATGCCGGGCGGGGCCATGATCTCGACGCCCATCGGCATCGAGCGCACTTCGATCTCGACCTCGCGATCGTTGATCTCACCGCGCGTGAGCTTGTCGCGCAGCTTGTTGCGGGTCTCGGCGTCGCGCGGCGGCGAGGGCTCGTCGGTCGAGAAGCCGAGCTTGCGCGGCTGCGGCAGCAGTGCGTCCAGCACCCGCTCGACCGCCGCCTCGCGTGCACCATCGCGCACCCGAGTCAGCTCCTGCTCGCGCGTCATCTTGACGGCGACGTCCGCCAGCTCTTTGACGATCGAGTCGACCTCACGGCCGACGTAACCGACCTCGGTGAACTTGGTGGCCTCGACCTTGACGAACGGCGCCTGGGCCAGGCGCGCCAGGCGGCGCGCGATCTCGGTCTTGCCGACGCCGGTCGGGCCGATCATCAGGATATTCTTCGGCGTGATCTCCTGGCGCATCGGTTCATCGACCTGCATGCGCCGCCAGCGATTGCGCAGCGCGATCGCGACCGCGCGCTTGGCGGCGGCCTGGCCGACGATGTGCTTGTCGAGTTCCTGGACGATGGCGCGTGGGGTCACGAGCGCAGCTCCTCGATCACCAGGTTGCGATTGGTATAGATGCAGATGTCGGCGGCGATGCCGAGCGCGCGCTCGACGATGCTGCGGGCATCCAGATCGGTGTTCTCGGTCAGCGCGCGCGCCGCCGCCTGGGCGTACGGTCCGCCCGAGCCGATGGCGGCCGCCTCGTATTCGGGCTCCACCACATCGCCATTGCCGGAAATGATGAACAGGCTGCTCGGATCGCCGACCAGCAGCAGCGCCTCAAGCCTCCGCAGGTAGCGATCGGTGCGCCAGTCCTTAGCCAGCTCGATCGCGGCCCGGGTCAGGTTGCCGTACTTCTCGATCTTGCCCTCGAAGCGCTCGAACAGCGTGAAAGCGTCGGCGGTGCCGCCGGCGAAACCGGCCAGAACCTTGCCGTTGGACAGGCGGCGCACCTTGCGGGCGTTGGCCTTCATCACGGTCGTACCCAGGGTCACCTGGCCATCGCCGCCGAGCACGATGGTGCCGCCCCGGCGCACAGCCAGGATCGTGGTCGAATGAGGATCGAAAGTGGCATTCATTGGGATTGTCTCACCGGCGGCGTTTGGCGCGCGGGTGGGCCTGTTCGTATGTCTGGGCAAGATGTTGAAAATCAAGGTGAGTGTAGATCTGTGTGGTACTGATGTTGGCGTGCCCCAAAAGTTCCTGCACGCCGCGTAAATCCCGACTGGATTCAAGCAGATGGGTGGCAAAGGAGTGCCGGAACATGTGCGGGTGCAGGTGCTGCGGCAGGCCGGCGGCGCGGGCCCGCGCCGCCACCCGCAGCTGCACTGCCCGCGGCCCCAGCGCAGCGCCATGTCGGCCCACGAACACCGCCTGCTGATCCGGCGCTGCCAGGCCGGCGCGCAGCTTAAGCCAGGCGCGCAGCGCCCGCAGCGCCGGTGCCCCGACTGGCGCCAGGCGCTCCTTGCTGCCCTTGCCCAGTACCCGCACCAGTCTTGACTCAAGATCCAGGTCCTTCAGCGTCAGTCCGGTGAGTTCTGCCAGCCGCAGGCCACTCGAATAGAACAGCTCCATCAGCGCCAGATCGCGGATTTCCATGGCGGTGCTGGCCGGCTGCGACAGCAGCCGCGTCATCTGATCGACGTCGAGCGTATGCGGCAGGCGCTTGGCGGCCTTGGGAGCGCGCACCTCGAGCGCCGGATTGCGCTTGACCGCGCCCTCGCGCATCAGAAAGTGGAACAGGCTGCGGGTCGCGGCCAGCCGACGCTGAATGCTGCGGCCCTGAAGTCCCTGCGCATGGCTGCGCGCGGCGAACATCCGCACGTGCTGATGATCCAGCTGCGCCCATTGGCGCAGGCCCGCTCGTTCGCACCAGTCGCGCAGCGCCGTCAGGTCATGGCGATAGGCGGCGAGCGTATGCACCGACAGGCGGCGCTCGGTCGATAGATGACGCTCAAAGCGCGTCAGCCACTGCCGGGCCTGTGGGCTCATCGCTGCGGATCCCGGCGCGGGCGCTGCCGGGCGCTTTGGCTTCAGGCGCGTGCCAGCGCGTCGGAGATCAGCTCGCCCATGCGCCACAGGAATTCGGTGCTCATGCCGGGGTGAAAGCGATCGCGATCGACGCTGCCCAGTGCCAGCAGTCCGACCGGGGTCTGAGCGCCCAGCGGGATCAGGGCCACCGAACCGATGTTGGGAGCTTCGTTGCCGAACAGGAACTCGCGCTGCGTATCGCGAATCTGTCCGCAACGCGGCTTGCCGGCCGCGAACAGGGTCTCGAAGCTGCGAAACGCGGTATCGTCGGCCGCCACACGCCGCAGGAAGCGTTGCGGCTCATCGTCCTGCGGCGGATCCGAGGACACCAGCACCAGCAGCGCGTGGAAGGTATCGAAGTCCTCGCGCAAACTGGCCTCGATTTCGGCTACCGCGGGGCCGGCAGACGAGGTGCGCAGCAGCCGGCGCGTGAAGCGATGGATCTTTTCCGCCAGCACATTGTTGGCACGCGCCACCTGCACGAATTCGGCCAGCTTCTGGTCCTGGGACTGGATTTTTTCGCGCAGCACGTCGACCTGGCGCTCGATCAGCGACACAGTGGAACCGTTGCGTGGGTGCTGCAGGCGCAAGCGCGCCAGCAGTTGCGGGTGATTCTCGAAGAAGTCGGGATTGTGCAGCAGGTATTGCGTAACCGCCGGCTCCTCCACCGGTTCCGAGGCAATGCCGCGCACCTGGTTGGTCGTCATCCTTATTCTCTCCGCACGTCAGATTTCAACGCGCCCCTCGAATGCCCGCTGCGTCGGGCCGGTCAGCCACACGCTCTGTCCGACGCCCTCCCAGTGTACGCTTAGTGTACCGCCGGCAACACGTACCTCGACGTCCTGCGCCAGCGCCCCGTGTTGCCGACCGACTGCCACGGCCGCACAGGCGCCGGTGCCGCAGGCCAGCGTCTCGCCCGCCCCGCGCTCATAGACGCGCAGACTGATGTGTCCGGGATCCTCGACCTGCATGAAGCCGACATTGACCTGGCGCGGAAAGTGCGGGTCGGACTGCAATGCGCGTCCGATGCTCTCCACCGGAGCGCTGCTGACGGATCCGACCGTCAGTACAGCATGCGGATTGCCGATCGACACCGCACCAAAATCAATCGTCTGCCCGGCCAGCGTCAGCCGATAGGTGGCGCTCGCCGGCCCGGGGATCCGTTCCAGTCCGCCGGCATCGAATGGCAGCGCCTCCGGTCTGAAATCGGGTATGCCAAGATCGACCGAAACCCTGCCGTCGGACAAAACGCGCGCCTGCAACAGCCCGCCGATGCTGTCCAGCCTCAGCATCGAGCCGTTGCCCATGCCGCGCTCGTGCAGCAGCGCGGCGATGCAACGCGCACCGTTGCCACACTGCTCTACTTCACCGCCGTCGGCATTGAACACCCGGTAGAACACGTCGCTGTCGGGCCGCCGCGGCGGTAGCAGAACCAGCGCCTGATCGAAGCCGATGCCAACGTGACGATCGGCCAGCGTGCGCCAGCGCTCGGGCTTGGGGAGACTGGATTCGGACGGCAGCGACAGCACGATGAAGTCGTTGCCCAGCCCGTTCATCTTGGTGAAATCGACCCGCACGGCCGGGAGGATAACCCGATCCGGGGGCGGCCATCCCGCACCGGCGCGGGATCGCGCCGCGCAGTGAATCAATCCTCGGCTACTGGCCCTTGCAGGCGTCGTCCATCGCGACCTTGTTGGACAGTCGCTGCTTGTCGGCTTCGTCGTCGCTCAGAAACTGGCGCTCGCCATTGGGTCCGGTCTTGAAGATACGTCGCGCCGCGACCGAGGCGTTGTAGGCGTCGGTCGCCTTCTTGCACTGGTCAGCGCGCGTCTGGGCGACATCGTTCTGCACCGCCCGCTCGGCCGCTTCCTGTTCGAGTTGCTCGTGGATGTTGCCGCTGGTCTGAGTGAGGGTGGGCGGCTTGCTGGCGCTGGCGGTGCTGCTGGCGGATGTGGTCTCGGCCGGCTCGGCGCGGACCGTGTTGTGCTGAATGCGTACCAGTTGCGCGCCTGGGGTCGGCGTATCGCTGTACTGGACGTGTCCCTGGGAGTCCACCGACCGGTACACGTCGGCCATGGCCACCGTTAATGGCAGGCCGATCAGAATGGCGATCGCGATGACACGGCGCATGGGATGGTCCCTCCAAGTCTTAGTATCAGGCCTACCTCCGGGAGTGCACGGTGACCTGCGTCACATTCATATCGCGGATCGCTTTGCAGGGTCAAATCGGCCGGCGGCGGCCCGGCCCAGGCTGTCGACAGGCTGTCGGAAGGGCGCGCGCCTCACCAGTCGCCGACCGAACCATCCCGGTAAAACACCCGCTGCGGCAGCTCCTGCTCGAATGGATAGCGAGCCACGACGGCCTCGTCGATGTCGATCCCCAAGCCCGGACGGTTGCTGGGCCGCACGCTCTGATCGCCGTGATTGCGCGGATGGTGATCGCGCGCCACCTCGGCGCGCCATTCGACATCCTCGCTGACGGTTTCGCAGATCACATAGTCGGATTGGGCGAAGCCGAATTCGAACGAGGCCGCGGTGCTGACCGGACCCTGCGGATTGTGAGGCGCGAGCGCGATGCGATGCGCCTCGGCCAGTGCGCCGATCTTGCGCGCCGCCGTCAGTCCGCCGCAGTGGGTGATGTCCGGCTGTGCGACTTCGCAGCCGCGCGCCGCGAACAGGTCTCGAAACTGTGCCAGGTGGGTCAGGCGCTCGCCGGTAGCAATGGGCGTAGAGACCGAGGCGTTGATGTGCGAGAGCGACTGCACGTTCTCCGGCCAGCAGGGCTCCTCGAGGAACAGCAGTCCGTAGGGCTCCAGCGCCTTGGCGAATTGCAGTCCCATCGCCGGGGAGGGGCGGGCATGACAGTCGACCATGATGTCGATCTCGGGCCCGACCGCCTCGCGCATGCGCTCGACCGCGCGAGTGGCGGCATGCACCGGGCCCAAGCCCTCGAGCGCGGCGGTCGGCGGCACCGCCATCGACTTGAAAGCGGTGTAACCGGCGGCGACCGCGGCCCGCGCCAGGTCGGCGAAGCGCTCGGCATCCTCGACCGAGGTCTCGTAGAAGTCTTCCATCCGGCCGCCGCCCAGATGGCAGTACAGGCGGATGTAATCGCGCACCGGCCCACCCCAGAGGCGATGACACGGGACCCCCAGCAGCTTGCCGGCGATGTCCCACAGCGCGATGTCGATGCCCGACATCGCGGTCGCACGCACGAAGCCGCTGCCGTGCCAGAAGTGCTGCCGGTACATCATCTGCCATAGATGCTCGATGCGGCGCGGGTCCTCGCCGATCAGCAGCGTCGACAAATCCTCGATCGCGCCGACCACGGCGCGCGTATGCCATTCCAGCGTGGCCTCGCCCCAGCCGATCAGGCCGGGCTGATCGGTCTCGACCTTGATGAAGATCCAGTTGCGCATGCGCGCATGACAAACCAGGGACTTGATCGCGGTGATGTGAATGGCCATCGAATTTCCTCTAGGCGGCAAACGGCGTGCAATCCAGACCTGGTACCTCGACGCGAACGGAGAATACGCCGCCCGCGGTCGGCTCGAGGCGCAGCTGCTGCGGCGACAAGCCGTAGCGCGCGCTGGTGACGTACAGCGTGCGTCGATCCGGATCGCCAAAGCAACAGGCGGTGGGCTGGCTGGCCGGCAAGCGCAGCACCCGATCCAGCTTGCCCTCGGGGCTTAAGCGCACCACCGCGCCGGCGCCCCAGCGCGCGTTCCATAGATAGCCGTCGCGATCGACTGCCGCACCGTCGGGAATGCCCAGACCCTCGAGCCGGCACCACGGCCGGCGCTCATCGATGCGGGCCGCAACGCCGTCGAAGCGATAGGCGTAGAACCAGCCGTCGCACGAGTCGGCGGCGTACAAGGTACCCTCATCCGGACTGAAGCACAGTCCGTTCGGACACCCCAGGCGCTCGTCGAAGGCGCGGCTGACCGCGCCATCAAACATGATCAGCTGGCCGACCGACTCAGCCACCGGGCGCGGCGAGCCATCGGCAGCGATGTTGTTGTACATGCTGCCGATCCACAGGCGCCCGGCGCGATCGCAATGCCCATCATTGAAGCGCAGCGGCAGCTCGGCGCTCGGCAGGCGGTACAGCGGCTGCGACTGCCTCCGTACCGGGTCAAATCGCCACAGTTCCTGCCGGCCGTGCACCAGCAGCCCGCCGGAGGCCAGCAGATTGACCCCAGTGACCAGATCGTCGAACTCCCAGAAGTCGACCGCGTCGCTGTTCGTGCTCCAGTGAAACACGCGGCCGGGCTGCAGCACGTCGACCCAGTACAGCGTGCCGGACTGCGCGCACCACAGCGGGGTCTCGCCCAGCAGATTGCGGCAGTCCACGCGCAGGCTAAGCTCGCCGTCAGTACGCGACATTGAATTCGAACCGCTGATCGAGGCGCGCCTGCGGCTCGAGCACGATGAAGTCCTCCGCGGCCGCGTGCCCGGGTTGCGCGTGCAGGGCATCGGTCGCATGACTGCTGGGCTCGAAACAGAAGAAATCCTGCCGCTTCGGTACCCAGAGTACAACGTGCTTCAGCCGCGGCAGCGTACTCAAGCGTACTTCCAGGTTCAGGCTTGGCCAGCGGATCAGCGCCTCACCATCCCAGCCGGCGTACTCGCAAGCGGCCGGCAGTCCGTGGATCGGCCGGCCGCGGCGCAGCGCCTCGCGCTCCGGATTGGTAGCGCTCGATAGCGGCATGTATTCATCGTCCCACTGCCAGCGCTGCGGCAGATCAGCCTGCAACTGCGCTAACTCGCGCTGCGCGAAGTACGGATGCAGCCCGATGCCGAGCGGCAATCGATCCGGCCCCTCGTTGGCGAGTGTGAAAGTGATGCGAAGCTGGTGTGGTTGCAGCTCGATGCGCTGATGAGCCGAATACGGCAGCGGCGCATCACTCGATGCGGGCAGGCTCAGGCTCGCCGAGCTGCGATCCAGCTGCGTCAGCTCCCACGGCCGGGTCCAGCCGTCGCCGTGCGAGCTATGTCGCTCGGGCAGCGCATTGAGCGGGAAACGGTAGCGGCGGCCTTCGAACTGAAATTCCCCGCCGCGCAGCCGGCCGCAGTACGGCAGCATGGCAAAACTCGAAGCCTGCAGCGCCGGTGGCCGAGCGGCATCGCGCTCGCGCGCCGGGCGCAGGATCGGCAGCGTCGCCTCGCCGCGCCGCACGTCAAAGCGCGTCAGGGCTGCGCCCCACTCGGGCGCGATACCCAGCGTCAGCGCGCCGGATCGCAGCAGAATGCGGCTGAGTGCGGCCATCGCGGCCGAGCGAGCGCGCGCAGCGCGGCGCGCTTCAGCGGCGGCCCCAGACCGCCGTTACCGACTGCTCGAGGCAGTCGAGCGTGAACTGGATATCCGCGGCGGTGTGTGCCGCCGAGATCGAGCATTGTTTGGTGGCGATCGGAACGAAGAATATGCCGCGCTCGATCAGCGCCTGGCGCAGCTGCACGTCGCGCTCGAAGTCATGGTGTTCCATGATGTCGTGGAAGTCGAGCGGTGCGGCATCCATCAGGTAATAGGAAAATGCCGAACCTTGGCGCGCGACCGCGGCCGCCACGCCGTGGCGGGCAAAGATATCCTTCAGGCCCTGCTCGATCTGGCGGCCGAGCGCCTCGACGTGGCCGTAGACCTGCTTGCCGTGGGTGAGCAGGTGCTCGATGGTGGTGATCGCCGCAGTCACCGCGACCGGATGGCCGTTATAGGTGCCGGCGACGAACGGGCGCTTGGCCGGGTCCTTGTGCACCACGTAGTCCATGTACTCGGCCTTGCCGCCGATCACCGCCAGCGGAAAACCGTTGGCGATTGCCTTGCCGTAGGTCACCAGATCCGGCCGCACGCCGCAGATCTGGCTGTAGCCGCCCAGTCCGAGACGAAACCCGGTCTTGACCTCGTCAAACACCAGCAGAAAGCCGAACTCGTCCGCCAGCTTGCGCAGCCCGGCCAGATAGCCCTCGCGCGGCCGCACCACACCGATGTTCTGCAGCACCGGCTCGGTGATCATCGCCGCCACCGGATAGCGCCGGCAGACGTAGCGCACCGACTCCAGATCGTTGAAGTTCACCGGGTGCACGAAATGATTGGTACTGATGGTGGTACCCGCGCCATTGGGCCTCAGCGGATACTCGCCGGGCGATACGCGCGGGCCGATGTCGGCCAGCGTATTGAAGACGTTGCAGGCCAGCTCGTCGTGGTTGCCGTTGTAGCCACCCTGCACCACGATGAAGTGATGGCGTCCGGTGATCGCCCGACTCAGGCGGATCGCCAGCGCGGTGGCCTCGCTGCCGGTGTTCATCAGGCACAGCTTGTCGACCGCCGGGATGTTCTTGCACAGCAACTGCGCCAGCCGTCCCTCGAGCACTGCTGGGCCGGCTCCATACAGCGACTCGCCGCTGCGCAGCACCTCGATCACTGCCTCATTGACCGGCGCGAAGTTATGCCCGAGGAAATGCGGCGCGAACGCAGCGTGGTAGTCGATGTAACGTTTGCCATCGATATCCCACAGGTAGGCGCCTTCGCCCTTCACGAACGCGATCGGCGGATCGATGATCCGATTGATCGAGCTGATGCCGCCCGGGATGTAGCTGCTGTTGAATTCCAGGAGCGACGCGCGCCTGCTGCCAGTTATGGTTGTCATTTGCCGCCAGTTACTTTGCGCGACCGCCCAAGGCCTTGAGCCCCCGTCCAGACCCTTTAGCCGGGCCTATCCCGAGCCTGCGATCGCCGCCTGCCCGGGCGTGTAGCGTCCCAGGCGCGGTGTAACGTTACATCAGAAGCTCAGGCTTTTTCAACGTGTGCGGCTCACACTTCGACTACCCCTTAGTGTTGCATCGGCGATAGGTAGCCGGCACGGCCGCAGAAAACACCGTCCGCCGTAGCATCGGCGCTTCGGCAATCGATGTTGCTGTGACAATACAAACCTAAACCGGCTGTTGACAGCACTCAATTGTTACGTTAAAAGTTATTGCAAGCGGCGAGATATGCCGCAGCAAGATGCGATGAGATGACAGCGGGGCGAGGAAATTACGGGATCTTTTCGAAACGCATAATGTAACGTTACAGGTGCGCGCCCAGCTTAAAGCGACGCACCGGAGTGGAGGAACGTGGCGTCATGAGAATCTACAAAGTGCTCCGCACAGGGGCGTCAATGGCTGGTCTGTCTGCAATTATCCAGGCGTGCGCGCTGCTGGCCGCCGGTTTGCTCAGTCCGGCGGCCTTTGCGCAGCAGGCGGCCTCCGATGCCACCACCACCGACAGCCTGTCGGAAGTGGTAGTGACCGCCGAGCGGCGTGAAGAGAACGCCAAGGAAGTGCCGATCACGATGACCGTGTTCAGCGATGCGCAGATCCAGGCGCAGGGTCTGACCGGTCTGGGCGACTACGCCAAGTTCGTCCCCGGCCTGATCTACAACGGTTCCGGCCTGGGCGAGCGTTCCGGTCCGGACATCGTCATCCGCGGCGTGGCCAATTCACGCCTGTTCGACTTCGAGACCAACATCGCCACCAACACCACCGGCTTTGCCTATGGCGAAGTGCAGGCCTACGGCTTCGACCCGGAGCTGATCGACACGCAGCGCATCGAGGTGCTGAAAGGGCCTCAGGGCACGCTGTATGGCGCCTCGGCCATGGGCGGCCTGGTCAAGGTGGTGCCCAATCTGCCGGACTTCTCGGATTTCTACGGCCGGGTGCAGGCCGGCGTTGTGGCCGAGGACAGCGGCTGGGGCAGTGGCGGCACCGGTTACAACGCCGCCGCCGTGGTCAATATTCCGCTGAACGACATGTTCGCGTTCCGCTTCTCGTTCCACGATCGAACCGATCCGGGCTACATCAACATCCACACGCTGACCGGCAACCCGGCCGAGGCCTATGGCCCCAACGGCCTCGTGGGCTTCAACTCACTAGCGGGCAACGTCTACGGTGCCGGTGAGTTCCTCAAGGACGTCAACACCAGTCAGGCGGGCGGTGGGCGCGCGGCACTTCGCTTCAAGCCCAACGAGGCCTTCGATGCGACACTGGCATTCATGTATGACTCCAAGCAGCAGGACTCGCTGCCGAACTACGAGCCGGTGCTGTCGACCTCGGCCAGCCCGCTCACCGCGGACCAGTTCCAGCTGCAGCCGACCAGCACGACCTATTCACTGGCCTCGCTCGAGGCGTCGTATAACTTCGGCCCGGCGACGCTGCACTGGATCTCCGGTTACATCGATCGCCATCACAGCTCGTCGGTGGACTTCGCCGGCACCACCTACGGCGCGCTCGGCGGCAACGGCACCGTGCCGCTACCGTCGCCGGCACCGGTGACCTTCGCGGTCGACACCAAGATCATCAGCCAGGAACTGCGCCTGCAGGGCAACGTGCAGGACCTGTTGTGGTCGGGTTCTGGACTCGACTGGACCGTCGGCGGCTTCTATCAGCGTGAGAATCGCAACGCCTACGGTGACGTCACGGTGGGTGCCGCCTGGCTGACCGACGCGGTGGCGCCGTTGACGCCACCGCCGTCGGGCACGCAAACCGTGTGGGACGGCCTGTACACGTCCACCTATACCAACAAGTCCGAGTTCGGCGATATCACGCTGCACCTCACGCCGCGGCTGGCGCTGTCAGTCGGAGCGCGTCACTCGTCGCAGAACGTGACCGCGACCCGCATTGACTTCAGCGACGTGTTCGCCAGTGCGCCGCCGACCGGCAACTCGGTGATCTACGAGCCGGTATCGGAGAACCGCACCACGCCGCGCGCGGCGATCACCTTCGATCTGACCAAGGAGGTCAACGTCTACGCCGCCTACTCCGAGGGCTTCCGTATCGGCGGTCACAACCCGATCGGTAATCTTGAGACCCCGGGCTGCGCCGATGCGCTCAAGAAATTCGGCCTGACCGACCCGGCCTCAGCCGCGGAGTTCAAGTCCGATCAGATCCGCAACTTCGAAGTCGGCATCAAGAGCGTGCTGGCCGATGGCCGCATCACCGCCAACCTGACCGGCTTCCGGGTCGACTGGACCGATCTGCAGACCGCCATTCAGCTCGACCAGTACGACAACGGCTGCGGCGCCTCATTCGTCGGCAATGCCGGCGCGGCCCGCATCTACGGCGCCGACGGCGAATTGCACGCGCTGCTCACGCCGCACATCCAGGTGTCGCTGTCCGGTCAGTACGCCGATGGCAAGATCGTCGAGGTGGTCGCCGGTTCGGCCGGTACCATCGGTGCGCCGCTGGAGAGCGCGCCGAAGACTCAGGCCACGGCCGCGTTCGAATACCACATGAATCCGAAGCCGCAGTGGTCTGCGACCGCGCGCGCCGATTATGCCTACGTCGGAGCTCGCAACTTCAGCAACACCAACACCCCGGTGGATCCGGCCTACCAGCTGCCAGGCTACGGCGAGGTCAACCTGCGCTTTACCGCCGAGCACGACAACTGGGAGTACACCACCTACGTCAACAATCTGACCAACACCACGCCGCAGCTGGGCGTGGAGATCTTCGCCGGCGGTCCGGGCAACTATGCGGACGCCTACAAGCCCGGCGCGCAGCGCTTCGTGACCACCAGTCCGCCGCGTACTTTCGGTATCCTCGTGCAGAAGAACTTCTGAAGGCGGGCAACCTCGACACCGCCGGGAGATCACTCTCCCGGCGGTGTTGCGTTGCAAGGAGCACCGGCCATGGCGGCGGCGGCAGAACTGGCCATTCGTGATTCGGAATTTCGCGGCACGGTCGGTGTCGCGCGTGGCGACATCACGCCACCGCCGGGCATGTTTGCGCGCAGCTGGGGCAGCTCCAAGCACGACATCGCCACCGGCGTGCACAAGCCGCTGCTGGCGACCGCCATCGCCTTTGCCGACAGCGGAGCGCGCGCGCCGCTGGTGCTGCTGGCGCTGGACCTAAGCTGGTGGACCTCGAACCAGGATGAGAGCGAGCTGCGCTCCCCGATCCTGGCGGCGAGCGGCCTGCAGCCCGAGCAGCTCATGTTTCATCCATCACACACCCACAGTGCGCCGCGTACCGATCTGGAATTCTCCAACCGCCCCGGCGGCCACCTGATCGCCGACTACCGCCACAAGATCGTCGCGACCTGCAGCGCACTGGTGGCGCAGGCGCGCGAGCGCCTGCAGCCTGCGACCCTGACCTGGCGCGCCGGACACTGCGCGCTGGCCTTCAATCGCGACCTGCTGTCGCCGCAGGACGGCCGCCTGCTGTGCGGCGTCAATCCGGGCGGCAAACCCGACGACACGCTGCTCGTGGGGCGCGTGGTCGGCGAGGGCGGCGAACCGCTCGCCACGCTGGTCAACTACGCCTGTCATCCGATCTCACTCGGCGGCGGCAACACCCAGATCTCGCCCGACTATGTCGGCGCGATGCGTGAGACCATCGAGGGCCAAGCCGGCGGTCAGTGTTTGTTTCTGCATGGCTGTTCAGGTGATCAGGCGCCGCGGCGCAGTTTCGAGAGCGAGCCGCGCTACGCCGACCAGAACGGCCGCGAGCTGGGCTACTCGGCGCTGTCGGTGCTCGCCTCGATGTTTGCCCCGCAGCACGCGCTGCAGTTCGCCGGCGCCGAGGAATCCGGCACGCCGCTGGCGATCTGGCAGGAGCGCAGCATCGCCGCCGCCGGGGCCATCGCCGCGCGGCGCGTCACGCTGCGGCTGGAGATCGCCGACCTGCCGAGCCGCGAGGAATTGCAGCGCGCGATTAGCGAGGCCAAGGAGGCCTACATGGTCGAGCGCCTGACGCGGCGGCTGTTGCAGCGCGAGTCGGTCGGCGATGGACCGGACGCCGAGTTCACGTTCCTGGTGTGGCGGCTGGGGGATTCCTTCATCGTCGGCACACCGGCGGAGATGCATACCGCGTTTCAACTCGAGCTGCGCCGGCGCTTTCCCGGGCATAGCGTCGCCATCCTCAACATCGTCAACGGTTACGCCAGCTATCTGCCGCCGCGCGCCGACTACGCGCTCGGCGCCTATCCGACTCGGGTGGCGCTGTTCAAGGTCGGCTCGATGGAAAAAGTCCTCGAGGCCGCAAGCTTGGCGATGCGTGACCTGACGGCCGCCGGCTAGAACACAGCGGATGCAGGACAGCGCCAGCCTTTCGTTAAACGCGCTCGACTACGGTGAGTTCTTCCTGTTTGTCGTAGCGCTGTCGGTGGTCGGATTCCTGTCCGGCCGCGGCGAGCGCAGCTCGTCGTCGGAATATTTCATGGCCGGCCGCAAATTGCGCTGGTACGTGGTCGGTGCCAGTTACATCGCCGCCAACATCAGCACCGAACAGTTCATCGGCATGGTCGGTGCCACTTATCTGATGGGCATCTGCCCGGCGCTGTGGGAATGGCTGAACGTATTCACGTTCCTGTTCATGATCTTCGTGTTCGTGCCGTTCCTGCTGAACTCGAAGGTAGTCACGATCCCGGAGTACCTGGCGCGCCGCTACGGCCCCTCGGTGCGCCAGATCTTCGCGTTCGTCACCGTGATCGCCAACATCGTGATCTTCATGGCGGCGGTGTTGTACACCGGCGGGCTGGCGCTGAACGGGTTCTTCGGCTGGCCGCTGACGCTGTGCATCGTGCTGACCGGGGTGTTCGCCGGCGGCTGGGCCATCTACGGTGGTCTGTCGGCCGTGGCCTGGACCGGGGTCTTCACTGCGGTGGTGAAATTCACCGGCGCCTCCGCGATCACCGTGCTTGGCCTGCTGGCCGTCAGCGGCGATGGCAGCCTGATGGATGGCTTTCGGGTCATCATCGAGCGCAACCGCGCCACCACCGGCGTGTGGCAGCAGGCCGCGCAGCACATCCTGCCGCACCTGACCGGCCAGGACAGCTACAACCGGCTGTCGGTGATCCAGGGGCCGGATCATCCGCTGGCGCCCTGGACCGGACTGTTCTTCCTCGTGATGTCGGTGAGCATTTGGTACAACGTGCTCAATCAATTCATCATCCAGCGCATCCTCGGCTCGCGCAGCCTGTGGGACGCGCGCATGGCGGTTGTGTTCGCCGGCTACGCCAAGCTGGTGCTGCCGCTGATCACCGTGGTTCCGGGCCTGATCCTGTTCACGCTGCACCCGGAATACCTGCTGGGCGACTGGCTCGACGCGCAGCATCAGGCCGACAAGGGTTACGTGGTGCTGGTGAAAGAGCTGCTGCCGATCGGCATGCGCGGGCTGCTGCTGGCGGTGCTGTTCAGTGCGGTGCAGGCCACGATCACGTCGGTGGTGAACGCCACCGCCACCATTTTGACGATCGACATCTATGGCGCGCTGCTGCGACCGAAGGCAACCGACCGGCAACTGGTCAACTTCGGCGTCTGGGCCTCGGTCGGCACGGTCGTGGCCGGCATCGCGATTGCGATCTGGCTGAGTGTGTCCGGCGGCAGTGTATTCCAGTACATCCAGGCGCTGAACGCGTTCTTCGCGCCGCCGTTCGCGGCCATCTTCGTGCTCGGGCTGCTGAGCCATCGTCCCAACATTCACGGCGCGTTGACCGCGATCATCGGCGGATTCGCCATCGGCCTGTCACTGAAGATCGCCGGTAATCTGTGGGAGCTGCCGCGGTGGTACTACCCGTTCGCCAACCAGGCCGCGATCATGTGGGTGTGCTCGATGCTGTTGTGCCTGCTCGGCAGCCTGTGGGGCCAGCGCAGCAAGGATCAGGCGGCGATCACCCCGACACTGTGGGAGAGCGCAGCGCTCCTGCGGGAAGGGCTGGGCGATACCTGGTCGCGCAGCGTTATCCTGTGGACGGCCGGGTTTTTCTTCGCGATCCTGGCGGCCATGGCGGTGTTTTCCAACCTGGTGTTTCCGACCGGCAGCTCCGGATGAGCTCCGCCCCCCGACGCTTCGAGGGCAACGTCGCGATCGTGACCGGCGCGGCGCACGGCATCGGTCAGGCGATCGCCGCCGCGCTGCTGCGCGAAGGCGCCACGGTCTATGGCCTGGACGTGGACGCGGCAGCGTTGGAGCAGGCCGCACGCGCGCCGGCCTCACTCGGGCGTTTTATAGGCATCACCGCCGACGTATCCGATGCCGCGGCGGTTACGCGCGCGCTCGAGGCCGTGCTCAGCGGCGCCCGGCGTCTGGATGTGCTGGTTAACAATGCCGGCATCAACATGGGCAAGCGCATCGCCGAGCTCGAGATTAAGGACTGGGAGCGCGTGTTCGACGTCAATCTCAAGAGCGTGTACCTAATGTGCCGGGCCGCCTGGCCGACCTTTGTGCGCCAGCACCGCGGCGCCATCGTCAATGTCGCATCGGTGATGGGGCAGGTCGGCGGTATCGGCGCGCCGGCCTACTGTTCGACGAAAGCTGGCATAATCATGCTGTCGCGCTGCTTGGCAAAAGACGGCGCCAGTCACGGAATTCGCGTCAACAGTGTGTGTCCGGGCTACATCGACACTCCGATCATGGATCGCGTCCTCGACGCCATGCCGGACTCGGTCAAGGCGCGCGCGGAACTCAACCAGCGGATGCCACTCGGACGCCTTGGTCGGCCGGAAGAGATCGGCGCCGCGGTGCTGTTCCTGGCGTCGGCCGATGCGGCCTACATCTCCGGCACTGAACTGACCATCGATGGTGCGGTTACGGCCACGCAGATCGACTAGCCACGGCGGGCGCAGCGCGTGGTAGATGCTCGTAACCATGACCGTGCCAATCGCAAATCGGCACGCTCCACCCTGAGCGACGTCGCGCAGGAGGCCGGCGTGTCGGTCATGACGGTCTCCAACTTCGTGCGCGGCAAAGCGGTGCGAGTGCAGACCCGCAAGCGGGTCGAGCAGGCGATCGCGCGCCTGAACTATCGACCCAACCTGAGTGCGCGCAGTCTGCGGCTGTCCGAGCAGTACTCGGTCGGCATTGTCATCGCCGACAGTGATCCCGCGTTCCTGAACGATCCATTCATTTCACGCCTGGTCAGCGGCCTGAGCAATTACCTCAGCAGCCTCGACTACACGCTCGACGTTCAAGGGGTGTCGCCGGAGCGCTTCGACAACGCCACCATTCTCAACAAGGTCGGCAACGATGCGCTGTGCGCGATCCTGTGCGGACGCAAGCCGCTGCGGCGCGAGCACCTGACCAATCTGCAACGCCTGGATCAGCCGGTGGTGGTATTCCAGGAGGTGTTCACCTCGCCGTCGCCGAACGTGGCAATCATCAGCCAGGATGATCTATCCGGCGGCAAGCAGCTCGGTCAGCACCTGCTGTCGCGACGTGTGCGCTTGGTGCTGTTCGTGCGCCCGGCGCTCGACTGGTGCGCGGTCGAGCAGCGCGAGCGCGGTGTGCGCAGCGTACTGGAGTCAAGCCGACCGGCGGTCGAGGTCAAGACCCTGACGGCGCCGTCGGAGCGCTTCGATGACGTGCAGCGCCTGATCCGCGAGCATCTAGCGAAGAAGACGCCGAGCGCGATCGTCGCCGCCACCGACTCGATGGCGGTGGCGGCGCTCAAGGCCTGTGAGGCTGCCGGTCTGCGTGTGCCGCGTGATCTGGTGATCGCCGGCTTCAACGGCTTCGATGTGTGGCGCTACACCACACCGACGCTGACCACGGTGGTATCGCCGGCCTATGAGATGGGACGGCACGCCGGCGAGATGCTGATCCAGCGGCTGCGCAACGGCGAATTCCCGAAACGCAATGTCACGCTGCCGGTGCGGCTGCAGATCGGCGAGTCCACCGCTTCGTAGACTAAGGATCGACTCGAGCCTAAGTCTTGGCGCGGGTTTTGCCCATGAAGTCGCGTTTGCTGAGCGCTATGCCCTTCCAGCGCAGGATGTCGTAGGTCGTGGTGGCGTGAAAGTAGAAGTTGGGCAACGAAAAGGACAGCAGGAAATTCTCGGCGGCGTAATCCCGATGGTTGCTGCCGAAGGCAAAGCGCATGTCGCGGCCGACAAAACCCTCGACCTCGGCAGCCTCGATCTTCTCCAGGGCTGTGAGCGTCTCGGCGACCCGCGATTTGAGTGCCGCAAAGGTGTCGGGCGGTGGCGTCAGGTCGGGAGAGAACACGCCCTTGCGCACGCCCTCGATGGCGCCGAGTGAATGCACCGCGGTGGACTTGACCTGATAAGCCAGCGGGAACATGTCGGCGGCGAGACGGGCTTGGATGAGATCCTCTGGAGCAATGCCTTTTTCCGCACAAAAGCTTTCTGCCTTGTCGAGCAGGCCGGACACCGCGCCAAGGATCTGCTGAAAGCTGGGAATCGTTGCCGCGTAGAGCGAAAAAGCCATGACGTGCTCCCGGAACTTGCTGGGAGCGGCACGATATTCCCTGGCTGGCCGCAGCGCCAGTCCGATCAGAGCGAACGCAGAAAGTCGAGGATGGTTTGCTGCTGCGCGCCGCTCAAGCCGTTGAACTGCTCGATGACGGTGTTGGCCTCGCTGCCCTGGCTACGGTGGGCCTGGATCGCGACCAGTAGATCGCTGGTTCGACCGTCATGCAGGAAATATGCACGTTGTCCCAATCCCCACAGCGGCGCCGAACGAAATTCATCCGGCCCGGCGGCGCCTTGGGTAATGCCATCCGCCAACCCCTGACCCATGTGGTGCACGAGCAGGTCCGAGTACAGGTTCGCCGGCTGGCCGGACAGTGCGGGACTGGGGTTTCGGGAAGAACCGGTGGCCAGGGCGGTTCCGGTCATCAGCGTCGGGGTATGGCAGGCCGCGCAGCCGACTTGAATGAATAGCGCTCGGCCGTAGATGGTCAAGGGCGAAGACGGCGCCGGTGACGGCGGGGCCAGCAGGCGCATGAAGTTGGCGAATGCCTCGATGTCGGACAACACGGCGGTGGCCGAATTGGCTGCTATGGTCTCTGGAAAGTTGTTCGTGTCCTCGGGCGTCGAATTGTAGGTGCGGCAGGCTGCGGTCTCGGTGCGCTCCTGTGGAAACAGCTGATTGGAGATGCCCATCTCGACGTTGTAGGCCTCGCCCGAGAACATCAGCAGTGATTTGTTCTGCGCCTTCCAGCCAAAGCGCGTAATCGTGCCATCGTTGGCGCTGCGGTTGACGTTGCCGCCCTGAATGGCATTGGCGTGGCCGTGCACACCCAGCCGTGCATTGCGTTCAGCGTTGAGAGCCATGTTGGCCAGAATCGCCGAATCGGGAATCGATTCGATCAGGCCGTCCCCGAAGGTCGGCGTCGGAATTCGAAACACGATGTTCCTGTTTCCGCCCTGACCGCTGACCGGATCACCGGCCGGAGTGAAGGTGGGCTGGGTCAGAGCGCAGCTGCCGGCATCGGAGCGAGCGCTGACGACGAACAGATTGTGCACGCCGCCGTCGGCCGTGCCGTTGGACTGCACGAATCGCGCCTCACGGATTGGACCATCGCTGACGATGAACCAGGGTATGTCGTTGGCCGCACCGTAGGCGGTGGCGATGATCGGCAGCGGATTTTGCCGTGGACTACTGCCGCCCGGATTGGGCCAGGCGTGACAGGACAGGCATGAGTCGGAGTTGAAGCGCGGACCCAGACCATTGCCCTGGCCCGGTCCCGCGCCACTGACGACTTCCACCGTCTCAAAACGATGGAGTCCGTCCTGAAAGAATGCGCTTTCATCCTGGCCAAGCCCGGTGAGCTCGGCCGGCGGCGCATTGTCGGTCGGTGCTCTTCGAATGCCAGGATCGGTCGGCTGCGCCTGCGTGGCCACACTGTTCAATGCCAACGCGACCCACACCAGTGCCGTACCGAATGATGAGAATTCGCTCTTCATGGCGCCTCCCTGTCACAGCAGTCTTCGCCGACCAATGGTCGGCGACCCTGTGCTGCGGTATAGGCGCGCAGATCGACGCTGTCGAAGTGACGCCATCTGCGCACGTCTCTGGCGCACGACAGCGCGCACGAACGGATTGAAATTGAACCTCAGCCGCTGGCCGCGGTTTCGATCGCGACGTAGACCTCGCCGTCGGTCACGCGCGTCTGATAGGTCTTCAGCGGCTGGCTGGCCGGTGCGCTCAGCGCCGCGCCGGTGCGTACGTCGAATCGGCCCTGATGCACCGGGCATTCGATCACGTCACGATCGAAGTAGCCGCGCGACAGATCAGCGCGCTGGTGCGTGCAGCGACGCTCGGTGGCGAAGAATCCGTCTGCGGTCCGATAGACGATCAGGTGCTGACCCGAAGCGGACACGCAGGTCATCGCGCCGACCTTGAGCTGCGCCGCCTGCGGCACCAGGATCCACTCGGCCATGAATTAAACCAGGCTGAGCGTCAGTCGGCCGGGCCGAGATGGAAACGCGGCTCGCGGCGCTGCCGGCGGATGGCGCGCAGGATCTGCAGGTTGACCGCCAGCACATTGGCGCCGGGCGTCGGCAGCTCGGTGCCGATGTGCCGATTGAGCGCGGGCAGCGCGTGGAACGGCACGGTCGGATACAGGTGATGCTCGATGTGGAAGTTCATGTTCCAGTACAGCAGCCGGCCGACGAGTCCGCAGCGCATCGAGCGCGTGGTCTGACGATGATCGTACAGATCCTCGGCCATGCACATGTGCTGGGTGTTGATGTACAGGTTGATGATCCAGCCGCCGATCAGCCGTGGAATGAAATACAGCACGAACGGCCACGGACTGCGCAGCACCACGCCCCACAGCAGCAGCGCCAGGTAGCAGGCCAGCATGATGCGCGAGTTGCGCCGCGCCTTGGGGATTTCGGCGACCGGAATGAATTCGCGCTCGGCCGGCGTGAAATGCCCCAGGCTGTGGCGCGCGAGCTGTCGGGCGACGTCGAACGCAAAGCTCAAACCCAGTGTGACGTTCAGGTATTGCCACCCGCTCATCGGGATGCCGTAGGGCTTCTGCGGATCCTGGGCGTTGAACCAGGTCCAGGTGTGATGGCCGGAGTGCGCGTAGCGCCGATATAGCGGCTCCTCGATGAATACCAGCGAGGTCAGCCAGAATACCGCCTCGTTGAGCCAGCGACTGCGAAACGCGGTGCCGTGGGCACACTCGTGCGAGGCCGCGTACGAGAAGCTCAGCGCGCAGCCGTGCACGATCATCGCCGGCAGCAGCCACCAGGAATGCAGGCTGATTACTACCAGAGCGCCGGTCGCGCAGCACAGCAGCAGCCAGGCACCGGTGCGCAGCAGGCCATGCCGATCGGTGCGGCGCATGAGTGCGCGCACGCTGGCCTGATCGAGGCCCGGTGCGTACCAGACGTCGAATGGATCATCGACGCTGCTCACGGCCTGATCCATCTTAAGCCGAGCGCGCCAGCGGCGGCTCGCTGACCAGCCGCTGCATGATCGCCGTGGTCTCCTCGATGGCCTGCTCGAGGCAGCCGGGTGCGAATTCGGTCACGCGCACCGGATAGACGTCGAGCTGATAGGCACCGACTTCCGGCAGATAGCTGTTGGCGCCATTGGTAAGATTCATGACCGCGACCGCGCTGTTCGGAAAGCGAGCGCGCAGCGCGACCTGAAAGCGGCTGTAGGCTTCGCCGGCGGTGGCGACCAGCAGCGCATCACCGACGCGCCACACGGTCACCGGCAGCGTGCCGACGGTCTGCTCGCCGATGCGCTCCTTCATCGCCAGCATGCGCTCCAGACGTTCGCGCTGGAACGGCTGCGTGGCGGCGGCGAGCCGCGCCACGATTTCATCGCGCGACGGAAATTCCTTCAACGGCAGGCTCACCGGCACCAGCTCGGCCTCGAGCGTGCCGGAGATGGAGCCCTTGGGCGCGTTGCGCCACACCCCAAGCGCGGTGCCGGATTCCTCGATGCCCTGGTAGGACAGCTGCCGCCCCGGCGGCAGCATCGCGTTAAGCGCCGACAGCGCCGCGAATCCCAGCTCGCGGCCGTTCTGCTCGGCCGCCTCGGTGTGCGCCTCGTAGCTGCGACGCGGCGTCAGATCCCCGGATGCGCCGTGCAGGAACAGGCACGGTGCGCCGGAGTGTTGCTCGATCAGCTCGCGCATCGGGCCGATGTAGTCGGGTGACAGCAGCCGATTGGCACCGCCCAGGGACACCGGGTGACAGGCGTAGTTGACCAGCACCGCGCGCGTGCGGCCGGACTCATCGCTGGCGCGCCCGACCAGCAGCGTGTCGTCGGCGTGACGCGCGGGATTGAGTCCGCACACCCCGCGACCGGAAGCCGCGTCGGTGGCATCGCGATTGAAGGCCAGTGCGCAGCTGCCGTAGTTCCACGACAGGATGCCGGCAAAGGCCGCGGCGCGCGCGCTTGCCACCAGCTCGCAACAGGTCGCTGGCAGCGAATCCAGATACGGCGCGATCAGCTCGCCGCCCGGGCGGTCGGCGTGCCGCCGCGCCAGCATCGGCGAGCTATGCGTGTGCGACGGGTGCAGCATCAGCTGCGCATCGCTCAAGCCGAAGCGCTGCTTGATGGCCGAGCGGATGCTCTCCATCTCCTCTTTCCACAGCGCCACGGCGTCGACCGTGATCAGCACCAGCTCGTCTGGGGTAGCGCTCGACTGCAGCACCATGCATTGCGCCAGCATCGGCCGCTGCTGACCGTCGGCGATGTCGTGCGTGGCGCTGCCCCAGAGCCGGGCGTAGATCCCGGCCGGTGGGCTCACGTCCGCGCGCGAAAATCCGATGCGGCCGCGAAATTCGCTCAGTGACAAACTTGTCGGGGCGTCAGCGTTCATATCGATTCACCTGTACGAAGAGGAGCGGCGGACAGCGGGCTCATCGGTGCTGAATCGGCTGACTGCGCCGCCGGCACGGCGATGGCGAGCGCGATCAGATAACACACACCGGCGAATGCGCCGATCGGCCAGTGTCCCTGGCCGGTCAGCAGCAGCGCCGCGACGCCCGGGCCGATCGCCATGCCGGCGGTGGACATCATCACCCCGGCCAGGGCCGCCCGTCCCTGGGCGTCGCGCGCCGCGAGCAGGCCCATCTGGTAGGGCAGACCGTAGAACCACGACAGTGCGATCAATCCGCACGAGCTGCCAAAGGCCAGCGGTGAGCTGCCGAACACCAGCAGCAGTACCGCCACGCATGAGGCGCCCAGCGACAGCAGCTGCGGCCACACCCGTCCGATCGACAGATCCAGAATGCGCGCCAGCAGCGAACCGCCGACGCCCCACACCAGCATCGACAGCCCGATCCACTTGCCGACCGCGTGCTCGCTCAGGCCCGCGGCCACGCCAATGCGCTCCTGATACGCCCAGATGGCGCCGTGACCGATGTAGAGCATCAGCATCATGGTCAGCAATACCAGCACCGGGCGTGGGATCGAGCGGATCGCCAGCCGTTCACCCGGACGCGCCAGCGGCGCGCCACCGCTGCGCGTCAGCGGCAGGGTGGCGAGCGCCAGCACGGTGATGAACGACAGCGTCAGCAGCAGAGCCGGCAGACCGCCCAGCTGCAGCAGTCGCGGCGCCAGCAGCGTCAGTACGCCGGAATAGGCGATCGAGATCGCGTTGACGATGGCAAATACCCGTTCGGGCACCGCGGTGGCAGCGGCCAGGCTCAGGTACACGCAGAACGCGGCGGCCGCCCCGAACCCGGACAGGATGCGCAGCGGCACGATCGAGTTAAAGTCAGTGGCAAAGCAGCTCAGCACGTTGGCGATGACGATGATCGCGATCGCCAGCAGGCCCATGATCGGGCGCGGCACCCGGTTCATCACGCCCAGCAGGCACAGGATGCCGAGCGTCAGCCCGGTAAGCTCGAGCGAGGCCACGAGGCCGGCCTGCCGCTCGCTCAGGCCCAGATGATCGACCATGGCGCCGACCACCATGGGCTGCACGACCAGCGGCGTATTGCCGGCCATCGCAAAGGCGCCCATGGCCAGGTAGGTACGCTTCCCGGTCATAATGGCAAGTAGATTCCTGCGAAATTTAAGTGTAACGTTACAATCTAGCCACTTTACTTGAACTCACCGGACGGTGCAATTTGACGCCGCGGCGCTTTTGCGCCCCAGACTTCGAGGAGGCAGCGCAATGAACATCGATCCTCTGGCCGCCTCGCTCAGCGATGAGATGCGCCGCTGGCGTCGCGATCTGCACGCCCATCCCGAGATCGGATTTGAAGAGGTGCGCACCGCGCGCCTGGTCGCCGACAAGCTGCGCGGCTGGGGCCTTAGCGTGCGCGAAGGTCTGGCCGGCACCGGCGTGGTTGGCACGCTGAGCGGGCGCGCCGGTTCGCCACGCGCGATCGGGCTGCGCGCCGACATGGACGCGTTGCCGCTGCAGGAGCTGAACAGCTTCGACTACGGCTCGAAAAACGCCGGCCGCATGCACGCCTGTGGCCATGACGGACACACCGCGATGCTGCTGGGTGCGGCGCAGTGCCTGGCGCGCTCACGCAACTTCGCCGGTACCGTGCAATTTATCTTTCAGCCGGCAGAAGAAGGCCGCGGCGGTGCCGAGCGCATGGTCAATGAAGGCCTGTTCGAGCAGTTTCCCTGCGATGCCGTCTACGGCCTGCACAACTGGCCGGCGATGAACGCCGGCACACTCGGCGTGCGCGTCGGTCCGATGCTCGCCTCGATGGACCAGATCGAGATCCAGGTGGTCGGGCGCGGCGGCCACGGCGCGCTGCCACAGCACGCGATCGATCCGGTGGTCACCGCGGCCCACATCGTCACCGCGCTGCAGACGCTGGTCAGCCGCTCCACCAGCCCGACCGAGGCCGCGGTCGTCAGCATCACCTGCATCGAGGGCGGCACGGCGCACAACATCATCCCGCAGAGCGTGCAGATGCGCGGCACCGTCCGCAGTTTCTCACCGTCGGTGCGCCATGAGCTGGAGCAGGGCATCAATCGGATTGCGCACAGCACCGCCCAGGCTTTCGGCGCGACGGCCGCGGTGCAGTACACGCGCCTGGCGCCGGCCGTGATCAACACCGCGCATGAGACGGCGCAGGCGATCGCCGCCGCCGGCGCGGTGTTGGGAGAAGAACGCGTGGTACAGGACATCGAGCCGACCATGGGATCGGAAGATTTCTCTTACATGCTCGACGGCCGGCCCGGCGCCTACGTGTTCCTGGGTCAGGGTAGTCCGGAGCATTCCTGCAACATCCACAGTCCGCACTACGATTTCAATGACCAGCTGCTGCCGATCGGCGCCAGCTACTGGATCCGGTTGGTCGAGCAGGTGCTGGCGGCGTAGTCGAGATTCACGCGTGCACGCCCACAGCCAGGGATTTGGCGCGCCGGTCGGCGTCACGCTGCCCGCATCGCAGATGGCGCCGAACGACTTCGGCTTTGACTTCGAACAATTCTCTTCCGAAGGCGCCTGGGCCTTCTGTCGTTTCAGCGGCGGTGACATCGAGGCTGCGCGTCTTGGGTTTCAATGCGGCGCTTTCGACCTGAGCGCCGATGGCCAGGAGCCCGACCGTAATTTTTTGCAGCTGCACCTGGAGGTGCTGACGCGCGAGGGCGCGTATCTGTGGCTGCCGTCCGGTCGCTATTCCGCGCGGCAGGTGCAGCGCGGGCCGGGGGCTCTGGATCTGTCGCTGAACTCGGCCGGGCAGCAGATCTTCCGCTACCAGGGCTGGCCGACGATCGAGTGCCGGACGTGTTCGGACGATGCGCTGCTGCAGGCCGAGCTCACGTTCCGGCTGCAAAGTACCACCGTGCTGCCCGACGGCATCCTGCCGCAGTGCGCGTTTTGCATGTGGGAATCGATGGGCGTGGTCGAGGGGATGATCCGCCACGATGGCCGCCGCGTACCGGTGCGCGGTAAGGTGTTCTTCGATCACACCCGCATCATCCGACAGCGCAGTGAGGCGCCGACGCGCGCCATGTCGCTCTACACCACTCTGGCCTTCGATGAGGGCGGTGGCCTGTTCGGCTACTGGACGGTGGACGAGCGCGGCGAGCCGATCCGCGACTATTGCTTCGCGGTCTACCTGGACGCTGCCGGCGGCGGGCGGCTGCTGACCGACGTGACTCTGTCGCAGCTGCTGCTCGATGAGGACGGCATCGCGCACAGCTGGCGGCTCGAGCTGCGCGATCGCGAGCTGGCGTTGTCGGTCAAGCTCGCCGCGCGCGAGCATCTGATCCGTCGCTGCTGGGGCGCGGCACACGCCCCGACCCGGCGGGCCGACTACAGCATCCTGCCGCTGGTACTGGATGGCAGCGCCGAGCTGCGCCGTCGCGGCCATCGCAGCACGCTACGTGGCTCGGGTCTGGCCGAATACCACGACGCGCGTTTGTGGCGCGCCAATTCGCAGGCGGCGCGCGACAGCGGTTGAGAGCGCGCGTTACTCGATGCGCTCGCCATGCTGCGAGATATCCAGTCCCTCGCGCTCATCATCCGAGCTGACGCGGATGCCGATGATGAGATCGATCACCTTGAGGATGATCAGGCTCATCACAAAGCTCCACACCAGCGTTGCGATCACGCCCTTGAGCTGCAGCAGCACACTGCCGGTGGAGCCGCTGATCGCTTTACTCACCAGGGCCCCTGTTAAGAGCGCCCCGATGATGCCGCCGATGCAGTGCACGCCGAAGGCATCGAGCGAGTCATCGTAGCCAAAGGCTCGCTTGACCGAAGTGGCCGAGAAGTAGCAGATGATGCCTGCGGCCACCCCGATGATGATCGAGGAGTTCGGATCGACAAAGCCTGAGGCAGGGGTAATGGCCACAAGGCCTGCCACCGCTCCTGAGGCAATGCCCAGCACGCTGGGCTTACCCTTGGTGAGCCACTCGGTGAACATCCAGGCCAGTGCTGCAGCAGCCGTGGCCAGGTGAGTGACGGCAAAGGCCATGCCGGCCCGGCCGTCTGAGGCCACGGCGGATCCTGCGTTAAAGCCAAACCAGCCCACCCACAGGAGAGACGCTCCAATGACGGTCAGGGTGAGGTTATGAGGCGCCATGATCTCTTTGCCCAGGCCCTGGCGCTTACCGAGCATCAGAGCGGTGGCCAAACCTGCGATACCGGCATTGATGTGCACCACGGTGCCGCCGGCGAAGTCCAGCTGGGTGGCAGCAAACCAGCCCGAGGGCTCCCACATCCAGTGGGCGACGGGGCAGTACACCACGATCAGCCAGATCCCCATGAACCACATCATGGCCGAGAACTTCATGCGCTCGGCAAAGGAGCCACAGATCAGCGCCGGGGTGATGATGGCAAAGGTGGCCTGGAACATCGCATAGACGGTCTCAGGGATGGTCAGTCCCAGATGAGACACCGAGAGCTTGGAGTCATCGTGCAGGTAGAGCATGCCGTTAAAGAACGCACGGCTCACGCCCCCCAGATACGGGGTCGACCCCGGAGTGAAGGCCAGGGAATAGCCAATCACCCACCAAAGAATCGAGACCAGACAGGTGATGGCAAAGCTTTGCATCAAGGTTGCCAGCACGTTCTTCTTTCGCACCATGCCGGCATAGAAGAGCGCTAAACCCGGGATCGTCATCATCAGCACCAGGGCGGTGCTGGTGAGCATCCAGGCGGTATCCCCGGAGTTGATGTCCGAGAACTTAACGATCGTGGGCGCGGTGGGTGTGGCGGCCGCAGGGGCTGCCGCTGCGGGAGCCGCGGCCGCATCGGCCGCAGGAGCGGCAGCAGCCGGGGCCTCATCGGCCCACGAGCGGCTCACGCCACTGAGCAGCAGCAGCGCCAAGAGCGCGGTGGCGAGCGCTGCGCCCAGGGCTTGCAGCCACCGGGCTCTCGAGGCCTCGAGGCGCACGGCCAGAATCTGAACTTGTGGTTTGCGCATGGCTTGCAACTCCCGACTTCTTTATTAAATGGCGCCCAGGTACTCAGGTGGCCGCGGGACCGGTCTCGCCGGTGCGGATGCGGATGGTTTGCTCCAGCTCCTCGACATAGATGCGGCCGTCGCCGCTGCGACCGGTGCGCGAGACGTTGGCGATGGCCTCCAGCACTGGCTCGACGATGCCGTCGTCGACGGCGATCTCGACCTTGACCCTTGGGCCGAACTGCGCTTCATAGACTTCGGTGACGGTCACGCCCTGCACGCCGAGCTGGGCGATGGCCTGTCGTAGTTCGTCCAGCTTGAAGGGACGCACGACCGCAATGATCATTTTCATGGGCTGCATTTCGCAATGATCGAACCCTGACGGCGGTCTGCCGCGGTGCTGCCGGTGCGCGTATTCTTGGACGAGTCCATGAATGTCCGCGGGAGCTCGGTGCAGAATCTGTGCCACGCTCAAATTGTGGGCAAATCCGCGGTATTGGACCGCGGGGTGCGGCGTGACCGCACCAATTTGGATGGCACTAACCGCGTTCGTGATCGGTAATGGGGCAAGGAGATAGCAACATGGAGAACGTCCATATCGATGATCTGGCCCGACGCCTGTTCGAGGGCTTGCCCGACGCGGTACGTACCATGCGGCGCGACATCGAGAGCAATTTCCGCGCGGTACTGCAGTCCAATCTGGGCAAGCTCGATCTGACCACGCGCGAGGAGTTCGACGTGCAGACCCGGGTGCTCGAGCGCACGCGTAGCCGAATCGCGCAGCTGGAACAGCGGGTGGTGACGCTGGAGCAGCGTCTGACCGAGCTCGAACAGGAAATTCCGCCGAGCTCGGACTAAAGCCGAGGGCGCAAGCTGTCAGCGGCCGTTACTGGCCGTCAGACTCTTATTTGGCCAGCGACACCATGTAGTCGACGCCCTGCTTGATCAGGTCGTCGGGCAGGTCGGTGCGGCCGCCCTTGGGGGGCATGGTCCCGGAACTGCCGGTGAAACCATGCAGCGCGTGGATATAGAGAGTCGCCTTGCCCTCGGCGATGCGCGGACCCCAGGCGGCCTTGTCGCCTGCCTTGGGCGCCCCGGCCAGACCGGTGCCGTGGCAGGTCTTGCAGACCGCTTCGAACAGCTCCTGACCGTTCTTTGGTACCGCCATGGCAGGCGCCGCCGCCTCGCCCGCCGGGGCCTTGATCGCCATGGCCGAATTATCCTGGCCGGCCACCGCCTCCTGCGACATCGGGGCGACGTTATGCTGCAGGCTCGCCAAGTACAGTGGATCCTTGTAGACGTCGACTTCCTGGGTGCGGCCCGCCACCGTGCGCGCCAGTGCTAACAACAGGATCGTGACGCCGACCAGAATGCCAATCACGATGCTGAACATGGTGATGAACTGAGAGTCCTGTTTGCTCACGGGTCGGCCGATCTCGTAGTTGGGAATTCCAGAAAGTATAGCCTAAGGCCGCGCTAGAGAGCCCGGCGCAGGGTCAGATTGATGCGGCAGTGGCCGGTCAGCGGATGCTCGCCCTCGGCCAGTGGGGCCACCCCGTGAAAAGCCAGCCGCTGTTTCCCGCCCCAAACGACGACGTCCCCGTGCAGCAGCGCGATCCGGTGCGCCGGATCGGTACGGCGCAGGCCGCCGAACAGGAACAGCGCCGGCAGTCCCAGCGACACCGACACCACCGGCGCGCTCAAGTCACGCTCATTGCGGTCCTGATGCAGGCTCAGGCGCGTGCCCGGCAGATAGCGGTTCACCAGACAGGCATCGGGCTCAAAGTCGGGGAATCCGGCCGCCGTGGCCGCCGCCGTGGCCAAGGCGTGAATGGACTGCGGCAAGGGCGGCCAGGCCCGGCCGCTGTCCGGATCATGGCTTGCGTATCGGTAGCCACGACGGTCACTGACCCAGCCGACCGTACCGCAGTTGGTCATCGCGACCGACATGCGCGCACCCCCGGGTGTCATCATGTGGCGCCACGGTGCCTGCGCCACGACCTGTTCGATCGCGGCCAGCACGGTGCCGGCGACCTCAAGGGCCGCCCCCGGCAGCACCACGGCTCCTTCGGCGATCGGCTCGCGCGCGGCGCGGGGCAGCAGCGCCAGCGTGACAAGATCCTGGCGAGCCGTGCGGGCGCGCTTCATTGCGCGTCGTGAAAGATGATGCCAAGCGTATAGCGCTGCCCGCGACGCAGGCGACTGACGCCGTGGCGCATGCTGAGCCGATAGGCACCGCGCTTGCCCACCGCCGGCCGGTAGCGGGTGGCGAATGCCACGCCGTCACCGCGCGACAGCGGCACCACTTCGACCCGCGACTGCGCGCGCGGCCGCTGTTCGGTCAGACAGAATTCGCCGCCGCGGAAATCACTCTCGGGGTTCGACAGCAGCACGGTGATCTGCAGCGGGAACACCTGCTCACCGTACAGGTCCTGGTGCAGGCAGTTGAAATCGCCCGGCCCGTAGCGCAGCAGCAGCGGCGTCGGTCGCTTCTGCCCGGCGCGATGACAGCGGGCCAGGAACTCGGCGTGCGAGGCCGGGAAGCGCGACTTGATCCGCAGCGCCTCATGCCAGCGATTGGCGATCGGCGCCAGCAGCGGATACAGACGATCGCGCAGCGCCTGCACCGCTGTTGGCAGCGGATAGCAAAAGTACTGGTACTCGCCGCGACCAAAGCCGTGCTGGGCCATGACTACGCGACTGCGAAACAACTCGCCGCGCTCATAGCAGTCGATCAAGTCGGCGCAGGCCTGCGCCGGCAGCAGGCCCGGCAGCAGCGCCATGCCGCGGCTGTCGAGCTCGTCGGCATCCAGCGGCTGCGCCGCCATCAGGCCTTGCCGCCCTCGCGCTCGAGCAGTACGCGCTTTCGTTCCACGCCCCAGCGATAACCGCACAGCGTGCCATCCTGTCGGATCACCCGGTGACACGGAATGGCGATCGCGACCGCGTTGGAGGCGACCGCACGCGCCACCGCGCGCACCGAGCCGGGAATGCCGAGGCGACGTGCCAGTCCGGTATAGCTGATGGTGGTGCCGGGCCGAACCTTGCGCAGTGCCTGCCAGACGCGGTGCTGGAACGCGGTGCCGCGCAGATCCAGCGGCAGATCAACGGCGCGCGCCGGCGACTCGACCATCTTGGCCACCCGTGCCACCCGTTTTTCGAACGAGGCGTCGGCCCCGATCAGCTGCGCCTTGGGGAAGCGGTGCTCCAGATCGCGCAGCAACGCGGACGGATCATCCCCCAGCAGGATGGCGCAGATGCCCTTGTCGGTCGAAGCTACCAGCAGCGCGCCGAGCGAGCTGTCGCCGATCGCAAAACGAATGCGCTCGCCGCCACCGCCGCTGCGAAACGTCGTCGGCCGCATGCCGAGCGCTGCGGCGCTGCCGGCATAGAAGCGCCCGTTGGAACCGAAACCGGCATCGTAGATCGCGTGCGTGACGCTGCCGCCGCGCGCCAGGCCCTCGCGTACCCGTTGCGCGCGTTGGGCCGCGACATAGGCCTTGGGCGTCATGCCGGTGTGACGGCGAAACAGCCGGTGAAAGTGAAACTTGCTCATCCGGGCTGCGCGGGCCAGGGCAGCCAAGTCGGGCGCGGTCTCGGACTGATCGATCTGGCGGCAGGCGCTCGCGACCAGGGCCGCGTGCTTTTGCTCCAGCGCCGGACCGAGCGGCTTGCAGCGGCGACAGGCGCGAAATCCTGCGCGCTCGGCATCGGCGGGCTTGTCGAAGAAGCGCACGTTGGCACGCAGCGGTCGGCGCGCCCCGCACGAGGGTCGGCAATAGACGCCGGTGGTGCGCACGCCGAAGTAAAATTGTCCGTCGGCTTTTTGATCGCGCCGCTGTACCGCCGCCCAGCGCGTCGCATGGTCCTGATAATTGGTTGCTGTCATTGATCCGCTGTCCATGGCCGCTGTCCTCGTGGTTGCAGCGTGGGTGTTTCCACGCCTGAAGCAGATGCTGATCGCATACGGCCCGTGCGACACTCTGCGTCTTGCGGTTGAATTCCAGCCGCCAGTGTAAGACCACGATGCCCAAGATTGACATTGCCGCAGTGCCAAAGCGCCAAGGTTCGTCTTACCCGCCGCCGTTCGACGCCGCGTGCGCGCAGCGGGTACGTCAGCGGCTGGGAAATGCCGCGGGACTGACGGATTTCGGGGTCAATCTCATGCATCTGCCACCCGGCAACTGGTCCAGTCAGCGCCACTGGCACACGGCCGAGGACGAATTCGTCTATGTGCTTGCCGGCGAGCTGAGCTTGGTCGAAGACGGCGGCGAGACCGAGCTGCGGGCAGGTGACTGCGCGGCCTTTGCAAAGAACTCGGGCAACGGCCATCACCTGATCAACAAGTCCGGCTCGATGGCGATCTATCTGGAAATTGGCTCGCGCTCGGCTGCGGATGTCACGTACTGCTCGGACATCGACCTGAAGAGCGCCAGCGCTGACGGGCGATTTGTTCATAAGGATGGATCGCCGTATCCGGCGGCCTAAACAGCAATGGCGGCGCGGCAAGTTGCACTGTATTTCGCCTGGAGTCGCCCGGATGAAATCGCGGCTCCGTTCGGGACCCTGGAGGATCGGTTTCCGGCGCTGTTCGAGCTGCGTCGGATGCATTGGCCGCAGCTGGAGCAGTTCGCCGATCCGAACAGATTCGATCAGGGCATCGGCGGTTTCCTCGACCACGTGCAGCTGGCGAACTTCAAGCGGTTCACTGACCTGGCCGCCTCCTGGACTGCAAATCCGGTGCGGCTCGCGCAGCGCCGGACGGATGCCGGCCTGTGTGTTCTGGACGAGAACTTTCTTCGCGACGTCGATACGCTCATCGTCATCAGCTTCGATTCATCGCGCACTCAGCAGCGCTCGAGCGCCGCGGAACTCAGCGCAATCCGGTCGTTTCTCGATGACCCTGGCCACACGCTGTGCGTCTGCCCGCACCACGACATCGGTAATACTGATGGGCTGCCCGATACCGAACGTCTGGCGCGACAGGAAATCGAATTCCATCACCATGGGGATCCAGGGATTCCGGCAAGACAGTGCTTCGGCGATTTCGGCATTGCGCTGCTGCACGGCCTGGGCCTGTCGGTGAAGAACCGCTTCGGCCTGCGTCCGGCAAAAATGTCGGACGGGTCACCGGCGCCCCTGGGAATCTCCTCGCCAATTGATCGAGCCGGACTGCTGGAAGGCGTCACCACTTTCAATTTGCATCCGCACCTGCCTCATTTCGAGAGGTTGGGGGAGGGCATCGGCAAACTGGAGGTGCTGGCGCGGCAGCTGATCGATCCGCGGGCCCCGCCGCATCCGTTCACCGCGCAAGGACGGCGCGACTTCGATGTGCTACTGCAGTCGAACCCCGATGTATTTCGCGGCCGTGTGTTGATCTGCGATGCCACTACCTGGAGTTCGACCGTGGGCGGCGTTGAAAGCCTGCAGCGCTTCTGGCACAACGTTGCGATGCTGCAGAAGTCGTCGCTGTCCAGATCTAGGTAAACGACAACGAAAAAGTGTTGCCTCAGGGCGTCCCGATCTTTACCCACCCGCTGCACCACCCCGCGAACGCCACGCTCTTGCCTGCAAATAGCGCGCACGAACCCGTCGAATCTCCGGTCTTTTTATAGAGCGAGCAATTCCCGCAATAGGCGTCGGACTTCGTCGATTTTGTAACGTAGTCGCGGCCCCGCGCGGCTGGATCGTTCGGATCCAAAGCCGGCATGTCGGCATGAGCGGCACCGATGCTAAAAAGGCCTGCAAGCGGAACCAGCGCGCTCGCCATCAGGCCACCCTTCACCAGCGCACGCCGTGTGATCTCTCTATCCATGATCTTGCCCCCCGTAGGCACAGAGCTTCGAACCCCGTGTAATCCACAGACCCACACCACTGAGGAGCGTGCCCCTGCCGACACTCATCGTCTGTAGGCTGAGCGCTCTACGTTCCCACGTAAATCTAGCGAACGACCCCCCCGCAAGCGCGACACTTGACCGAGCCGCGGAATTGTCAAAGCCCATAGTGCGCATCGACAATACGTAATCATGTGGCAGCCGCCGTATTGGCTTGCATTGGGCATTTGGGCTTTTTCGTCGTTTTGATTTCGCTCACGACCCTGGTCTAAATGATCTTTCTTGCCTTTGTTCACGGAATCAAGGGCTCCGTTCTGCCGGCGGTCGTCGTCTGCATGCTTTCGCTTAAGGGGATATCCGTCAGAACCTCGGACATTCGAGAGGCAATCAAGGAGCGCCACTCGAGCGCCCGGGATACACGCGCCGACTAGTGGGCAGTCACGATCTTCGACAATGGGCCAATTGAAACCAGCGTCGCGGGTGTCTTGATCGAGCCACCAGACGACGGCAACGAATTAGCGGCGGTGCGGTACAGCTACACCATCGAGTAAAGCTAGCGTTTTGAGATCGAGTCACCCATGTGTCCGGAATGAAATGGGTACCATGCGGCCGGTTAGGACCCCCTTGAGCTTTCGGGCTCATAGGTTACAGATTATTCCGGGCACATCGCTGACACTTTTGGGCTTTTGCGGGAGAGGCAAATGCCCTGGCAGGAGTGTCGGAAGATGGACGAGAGGCTGCGTTTTATCGCCAGGTTGCTCGAAGGCGAGAAGATGGCCGCGCTGTGCCGCGAGTTCGATATCTCTCGCCAAACGGGCCATAAGTTTTATAAGCGGTACAAGGATCTGGGCCTGGAAGGCCTCACAGATCGCTCCCGGCGACCGTACCGACAAGCCAACCGCATGCCCGAACGGGTGGAGTCGCTGATCGTGCAGCTGCGAAGAGAGCACCCGAGCTGGGGCGCTCCCAAGATCCGCGAGAAGATTAAGCGCTTGGGGCTGGGCATTAGTCTGCCGGCCATTAGCACCGTGCACGCGGTTCTGGATCGGCACGGCCTGGTGACCCGCGGCCGCCGGCGCCATCACTTCAAGGCCCAGGGCACCGATCTGTCTCGACCGACCCATCCCAATGAGTTGTGGTGCGCCGATTACAAAGGCGAGTTCATGCTCGCCGATCACCGCTACTGCTATCCCCTGACCATCACCGACTTCGCCTCGCGCTATTTGCTGTGCTGTGAGGGCTTGGAGAGTACCCGCGAGCAGTTCGCCTTCAGCATCTTTGAAAGGACTTTCAAAGACTATGGCCTGCCGCGCGCGATCCGCAGCGATAACGGCGTGCCCTTTGCCAGCTGCTCGACCTTCTTCGGTCTGTCCAAACTCTCGGTCTGGTGGCTGCGCTTAGGTATTGCCATCGAGCGCATCAAACCGGCTCACCCCGAGCAAAACGGCAGGCACGAGCGCATGCATCTGACCTTGAAGAAAGAGGCCACCAAACCTGCAGGAAAGAACTTCCTGCAGCAGCAAGCCCGGTTCGACGAGTTCGTCCGCATTTACAATCAGGAGCGACCTCACCAAGCCTTGAACATGCGCTACCCAGCCGAACTCTATAGCCCCTCCGCGCGTGTCTACGCTGGCCTGCCCGCGCTCGAATACCCCTTCCACGATCGCACCGTCGTTGTCACGCAGTGCGGTCGCCTGTGCTTCGGTCGGCGCAAGATCAATCTCAGTCAGGTCTTTGCCGGCCAGGCTGTTGGCGTGCGCGAGGTCGCTGATCACGTCTGGTTAATCAGCTTCATGCACTACGATCTGGGCTTCTTCGACGATCAGTGCAACCGCGTCGAATGTGCTCCCAATCCCTTCAGTGCTAAGGTGTCAGCGATGTCCCCGGTATAAAACGTCAGCCATGTGCCCGGAAAGGACCCCTGTAAGTTGGCGCGCCCGGCGGGATTCGAACCCACGACCTGCAGCTTCGGAGGCTGCCACTCTATCCAGCTGAGCTACGGGCGCACGCGCGGCGCGCAAGATTACCGCTGCTTCTCACTCGCGGCCAGATCGTTGATGAGATGGATCAAATTGTCGGGGCTGCCGACCAGCCCGACATCGCTCTCATACTTGCCGTTGATGACGATTTCCGGCACCGCATCGATTCGGTAGCGGCGCACCAGGTCATCGGCCTTTTGCAGGTTGTTCTGCACCGCGAACGAGTTGTAGGCAGTGGTGAAGTCCGACTCGCTGATGCCATTGGCCTTGGCAAAGCGCATCTGCGCGCCGAACGTGCCTTTGGGATCGGCCGGCAGGTAGAGCGGATCCTGCTGCTTGATGATTTCGTCGAATACCTTGGTATGCAACTGATCGAGCTTGCCCAGCGCCTGCAGCGTATAGAAGAGACGGGCATGCGCCCGATGCACTTCACCCCACGTGACCGGCACGCGCACGAACTGAATGTACGCGGCCTTGTTCTGCTTCCAGCTCTCGAGGTAGGGATCAAGGTCGTCGCAGTGCGGGCAGCCGTACCAGAACATCTCGATGACCTCGATCTTGCCCGGCGGTGCATCGGTCGGCTGCGCCGGGGAGAGCACCTTGTAGTTAGTGCCGGCCACCCATTTGCCGGAGGGTAATTGGCCCTCGGGCGGCAGCGCGGCAACGCGCTCGAGCGCCGCCTCGCTACTGTCGGCCGACTTGCCGGTATCGGCGCCCTCCTGCTGCGTCTTGGCCGCCACCGAGACGTCGCTGGCGCTGGCGGCGCTGGCCGCAGCCTGATTTGCACCCGCTGCGACCGTGGCTGCCGACGGAGCAGGGGCGGCCGTTCCGGTCGGCGCGGGCGCGCCGGTCGAGGGCGGCGGACCGGATTGACGTGCGCAGGCCGTGAGGGTCGCGGCCAGCAGCCACAGCGCGACGTATCGCTTCATGCCACCATCAACGCATGCCCTGGACGTAGGAGGCCAGGTTGCGGATGTCTTCGGGCGTCAGGCGGCTGGCCACGGTATGCATGATTTCCGAGTTCGGGCCGCCATTGCTGTCGCCCTTGTCGTTGCGCGTATAGCGCTTGTCGGCGGCATAGTCGCCGAGCTGCTGCATGGTGTAGGCCGACTGCTGAGCGCGCAGCATCGGGTAGCCCGCCGCAGGATTGCCACGGCCCACCGGTCCATGACAGGCCATGCAGGCCGGGATGTTGCGGACGTGATCACCGCCGCGATAGAGCTTGTCGCCGGCCTGCCAGTACGACGGGTCGGCCTCAAGTCCGGTGGTGGTCTGAGCCGCAAAATACGCCGCCACATCCTCGATGTCCTGATCGCTCAGGCCCGCGGCCATCGAGGTCATCGCGCCGCTCGGATCCAGGCGCGACTTGTCGCGAAAGTGCTTGAGCTGCGTCTCGATGTAGGCCGCACCCTGACCGGCCAGCGTCGGCCATTGCGCGTTGGTGCTGTTGCCGTTAGGACCGTGGCAGGCGACGCAGGCGGCGGCCTTGGCCGCGCCGGCCTGCGCAGATCCGGCCGCCGTGGCGATCGGCGATGCGCACACCATCAGCAACACCAGCGCCCAGCGGCTCATCGAACTCATATGCAGGCTGCTCCGTCCGAACGGGAATTTTTCTTTGCACAGCAAAGGGATCGAAGAATTGTACACTAGCCATAGTGAGCATCTATCCCCATGCTCAGTTCCTGATCAGCGCCGCCTCGGCCGAGCAATTCCCGCCTGATCAGGGCACCGAGGTTGCCATTGCCGGGCGCTCCAATGCCGGCAAGTCCAGCGCCATCAATGCGATCACCGCCCGGCGCGCGCTGGCGCGCACCAGCAAGACGCCCGGGCGCACGCGGCTGCTGAATTTCTTTGAGCTGGCTCCAGGCAAGCGGCTGGTCGACCTGCCCGGATACGGTTTTGCTGAAGGCTCGCCGGTCGAGCGCGATACCTGGGCGCGTCTGATCGATGCGCTAGCGCTGCGTGAGTCGCTGATCGGACTGCTGCTGGTGGTCGACGCGCGGCGCGGGTTGCTGCCAGGTGATGGCGAATTTCTCGCCTGGGCCGATCAGCACCGTCGCCGCGTGCATGTCCTGCTGTCCAAGGCGGATCAGCTCAAGCGGCAGGAGGCCACGGCGCTGCTGGGGCGAGCGCAGCAGCAATTGACCGGCTGCGCGACGGTGCAACTCTTCTCAGCTCGCGCGGGTCAGGGAATCGAGGCCGCCCGTGCCACGATTGATGACTGGCTGACACCGACACCCTGACCACGCTCCGTGCTGTATATCCGTACAGGTTTCACTGCCGGTACTCCGGCAGTGAAACCTGTTCCGGCAAGCCTCACAGACGGCTGACGAGCTGGATCTTCGCGGCCCCGGTGCGCGCCAATACGCTCGGCTGCGCAACCTGGACGTTCAGACGCGTTACATAGGCGTCGTAGTTCACCGTGCAGGTGGCCTTGGCCAGCACGTCGTGCTCGGCGGTCCGTGCCTCCATATGCAGTTCCGCGATCACGTAGGGCTGCAGAATCGACATTGCCTTCGTCTGGCCGGGCGCCGCGGCGTGCGAATTGAAGGTACTGCCCGGCGCGATCTTGGCCAGAAACGCCTTGGCACAGGCATCGACGGCCTTCTGATCGTGAGTCGCCAACGGCGCCCGCTGGCCGACGACGTCAACGACTTCGGGGGAAGCGGCGGCAGCCAGGGCGGCGCTGCCGATTAAGGCCGCCGTTCCGAGCAACAGGTGAATTGAGTTCATATTGATACTCCCTTGGGTGATGATTGATGTGGTCATCGTCGGGAGCTATTGGAGCCGGTAGCGGCGGGCTTAGGTATCGCGCGAACTGAGTAGCGCGCTGATCAGGGGCGGGGGGCTTGCACTCACCAATTCTGATGAGTCGTTTAGCGGCCAATCACACTTAGAATCGCAGCATTATGGATGATCGGCTGATCCCTGTCGGCAGTCGGGACCCGCATCGATTCATCGTCGGTCGGGCGCGCGAGCTGGAGGTATTCCAGGCGGCATTTGGCCGCATGCTGGCCGGCCAACGCCAACTGGTACTGATCTCCGGCGAGCCTGGCATCGGCAAAACCCGCTGCGCCGAGGCCCTGGCGGACATCGCCGAGGATCAGGGCTCGCTGGTGTTATGGGGACGTTGCCACGAAGAGGCCGGCGCACCGCCCTATTGGCCCTGGGTGCAGATTCTGCGTTCGTACGTCGATGCGTCATCGCTCGATGAACTGCGTCTCGCCATGGGAGCCTCGGCCAACGATATCGCCGCGTTGGTGCCCGAGCTGGTCGAGATCGCGCATCGCACGCACGCCACGGCGGACACACCCTGGGAACCTAACGCGGCGCGATTCAGGATCTTCGACGCCGTCCGACAGTTCCTGCACCAGGCCGCGCAGCAAGTTCCCATCACGCTGCTGCTCGACAACCTGCACTGGGCTGATCAGCCCTCGCTGGTGCTACTGGAGTTCCTGAGTCAGGAGCTACTGCAGAGCCGAATCCTTATCGTCGCCACCTATCGGGACGTCGATGCCAGCGCCAAGACACCACTGACGGTCACGCTGGGCGGACTGAGGCGCGATGCGGAGGCCTACCATTTCCATCTGACGGGACTGCCGCAGTCCGCCATTGGTGAACTGGCCCAGCACCTGTGCTCGGTGAGCTTGACGAGGCCGGCGCTCAACCTGATCTGTCAGCGCACTGACGGCAACCCACTGTTCGCCATCGAGCTGATCAAGGTTCTGATGGAAGAGAGCGTGGGCGCAGAAATCGCTCCAATCGCTGCGCGGATTCCTTCGGGCGTGTGCGAGGCGATCGGTCGCCGGCTGGTTCGACTGTCCGATCGCTGTAACGAACTCCTTTGTGTCGCCGCGGTTCATGGTCGCCAGTTCACCGCACGCGAGGTCGCGACCGTTCTGCACGAGGAGGTGCATCGCGTGCTCACCGACCTGGAGCCCGCGGTTCAAACCGGTATCGTCGAAGCCAACCTGGCAGCGGGTGGTAGCTACCAATTCACGCACTCGCTGATCCGCGACACGATCTACGAAGGAATGCCCACGGCCGATCGCCTGCGCTTGCACGGGCGGGCCGGGGATGCGTTGGTGGAGCTGCACGGCGCGCACCTCGAGTACGCGCTGACGCGCATCGCCTATCACTACTACGAGTCAGCCGCGCTCGGCAACGCCGAAAAGGCGGTGACTTTTGCCGCGCGCGCTGCCGACAGCGCTGTGCAAATGTGCGCCTACGAAGAGGCGTTGCTGCACTACGACCGCATCATCCGGATCCTGGAAGAGGCCGGGCAGGTTCAGGATGAACGCCTGGCGCGCGCCTACATTCAGAAAGGATCGGCGCTGCTACAGCTGAGCCGCGTCCAGCTATCGATTGAAGTCCTGCTCGAAGCCGTGAACCGAACGCGGGTGCTTGGGCATGTCGACTCACTGGTGGATGCGCTGATGCTGCTGGCGATGTCTTCGAGGCATCTTGAGCAGCAGCACTTTGTGCCGCTTCTGGATCGCGCGTTGGCGCTGCTGCCTGTAACAGACTCATTGTCGCGCGCCAAGGTTCTGGCGACGCTGGCATTCGCTCAGCGCAATACGGCCGATCGATTGCGGGTCCGGCAGCTGGTGGATCAGTCGGTCGCGATGGCCAATCGCAGCAGTGACGCCGCTGCCCGCTGCGCCTGTCATCAGCTGGCGGCGATGGCATTGCGCGGCGACCCGGAAAGCCTGCAGCGCCGTCAGCTTCTGGGCCAGGATCACATTCGGATTGCCCGCTCGACCGGCAGCTCGGACGTTTTAGCCGATGCCTATCATTGGCAGGCACTGAATTACTTCGAATCCGGCGAACTGGACGAGCTCGAGGCGCTGCTCGAGCAGTACCAAGCCCTCGGTGCTTGTCGTTTCGGGTTGCATGAATATCAGGTGGCCACTCATCGCATAGCGCTGGCCTTGCTGCGCGGCGAATGGACCGGCTTGGAGGAACGTGTCACCGCGATGCTGGAAATCAGCGGTGCCAAAGGGCGGCGCGAGGACGCGGAAGGGGTGCATGGGGCGCAAATGTTTGCGCTCAATCGCGACCTGGGCCGCCTGCAGAGCCTCACACCACTGATTCGGGATGTCGTTGCCGGCGCCACCGGTCGCATCTGGGCTCCGGGTCTGATGCTCATTTGCGCCGAAACAGGGTTGCTGGCCGAGGCGCGCCGCCTGTTCGAACAGTTTGCCGCTCACGAATTTCAGACCATCACGCGCGATGACATGTATGTGACTAGCCTGGTGTTCTGCGGCGAGACCTGCTGTGCGCTCGCAGAGGGCGAGCGCGCCGCGACGCTGTACCGACTGCTGTTGCCGTATCAGCGGCAAACCGCCAATCATCCGACCGCCGTATGCTTCGGCGCTACCGACCTGTACCTGGCCATGTTGGCCAGTTGCGCCGACTGGCCGGATCTGGCGCGCGATCATTTCGAAGTAGCCGTGATGCTGAACCGCTCGATGCGGGCGTGGCCGTCGCTGGCGCGCACGCTATTGCGTTACGGTGCCTTTCTCATCAAGCAGCCATCGGATACGCAACATCAGCGGGGCCTGCAGTTGCTGCGCGAGGCCGAGGATCTGGCGCGCCGCTTCGAGATGAAGCGTCTCGCGCTCGATGTCGAAGCGCTGTTGCATGCGCCGGATCCTGCGGTGATGTTTCCAGACCAGCTCACTGCGCGCGAAGTCGATGTCCTGCGTCTGCTGGCGCTGGGGCGTACCAACAAGGACGTCTCGATGGTGCTTGCGATCAGCCTCAACACCGTTGCCACGCATGTGCGCAACATTTTGAACAAGACCCAATGCGCCAATCGAACCGAGGCTGCGGCTTACGCCATTCGTCACGGTCTGCACAATTCCGAATCTGCATCCACTGCACGCTAACTTCAGGGAGAACGTCATGCCGCTCTTTATGATCGAAAGAAACTTTGCCGAAAAATTCAATGCCAGCAAAGCCGACTATGCGGCCGTGGTCGCGATCAACGACCAAGCCGGCGTCAAATGGTTGTACTCGTTCCTGTCAGCCGACAAGCGCAAAACCTATTGCCTGTACGAGGCCAAGAGCGGTGATGCGATCCGCGAGGCGGCCCGGCGCGCGGGCCTGCCGGCGGACGTCGTCATCGAGCTGGCGGAGGAACTGCGGCCGGAGTTGCTGCTGGCCTCCTGAGAGAGGCAGAGCGGGGCGGCGTGAATCGTACGCTGGCGACACCAACCGCCAGCAGAGCTCCGGCGAATTGCGCATAGATGAAGGCCGGCACGTCGACGGGTCGAATGCCGGAAAAGGTATCGCTGAGCGAGCGAGCCACCGTGCGTAGCCACGGCGTTGATAAGAGGGAGCGACGACCAACGAGCGCAGCAACCGTGCCTCGGTGCCGGTGCCTTCCAGAGCCACTGCCCCGCCGATGTCGCCGTTCAGATCGAGCACCCATACCGCGAACGATGCGCGATCGGCGAAAAGTCCGCCGTCGGCAAGGAGGCCGCTGTGAGCAGTGCGATGAGTGATGGCAAGTCTGCAAGTCGACTGCGCCGGATCGAGTGCTGCGCCGCGCTCATCGGCTGCGGCCCCAAAGAAAGGCCCCGGAGTCCGCAGTCAGGGGATGGACTACCGGGGCCAGAGCGACTCGACGCGGGTCTCTACGCGTCGAATCCTTGCCCGCTTTAGGGAGGGAAGCGGGGAGTGCGATGCACTCAATAGGTTGGTCAGCCCCGGGCCGCGGAAGTTTCGTATCGAATGTGAAATATTATTTACATTCAAATCAAGCGCCTGGGTGCCGGCGGTGCAGAGCGCGGCCGCCTTTGGCGGCTTAAGCCGGACGGCGGTCAGACCGCGGCCAGCTTGGCGTTGAAGGCGACGCAGATACGCTCGCCCGGCCCCCGAAAGGCAGTTACCGAGTGCTCCAGCCAGCTCGGGAACAGGATCATGTCGCCGGGTACCGGACTCTGGCGGCGCCGGGTGATCTGGCGCGGCAGCTGGTTCATGTTGGCGCGCGGCCGCGGATCGTAAAAGCAGATCTTGCCGCCATCGCCTGCATCGAGCGCGCTCGGTGGCGCGGCCACGTAATAGACACCACTGATGTTGGCATACGGATGCACATGGACGCCCTGCGTGTTGCCTTCGCGCAGGATCGCGCCCCAGCCCCAGAACACGAAGTCCAGTCGGGATGGCCGCGCCGAGCATTCCTGCTCGACCAGGGTGCGGGCATAGGACTGCACCGCCGTCGTCATATGTTGCTTCAATACATTCAGCGCCGGGTGATCGCGCTTCAGAAACTCGGTGTTGGTCTGAAAGCCGCCCTCGTTGGTGCTGCCATCGACCGCATTGGGTTCGCTCTCCTCGATGCTCATGATGAACGCGGCGAGCTGCCGGTTGGTCTCCTCCATTCCGGGAATGTGGCGATGGAGCAGCGAGGTCGGGTAGAGACTGACGAGATTGTCGGCCATGACGTTAGTGGGCCTCGTCCCAGTTCAGTCCGCTGCCGACTTCGACTTTCAGCGGCACATTGAGCTGCGCGGCCGCGCTCATGCGCTCGCCGACCTCGCGCGCGGCCTGGTCAACGAAATCCTCGCGCACCTCCAGCACCAGCTCGTCATGCACCTGCATCAAAAGCTTGGCTGGCACGTCGTCACGGGCGCACCAGAGGTCGATCGCAATCATGGCACGCTTGATGATGTCGGCCGCGGTGCCCTGCATCGGCGCATTGATCGCGCTGCGCTCGGCATACTGCTGCATCGGGCGATTGCGTGAATTAATGTCTGGCAGGTACAGACGGCGCCCGAATACGGTCTCGACATAGCCGTCACGCCGGGCCTGCGCGCGCGTGGAGTCCATATAGTTGCGCACGCCCGGGTAGCGGGCAAAGTACAGATCGACGTACTTTTGCGCCTCGCTGCGCGGCAGTCCGAGCTGCCGCGACAGGCCGAAGGCCGACATGCCGTAGATCAGTCCAAAGTTGATTGCCTTGGCCGAGCGGCGCTGGTCGCTCGAGACCTGCTCAAGTTCGGTACCGAAAACCTCGGCGGCGGTCGCCTGGTGAACGTCGCGGTCTTCGGCGAAGGCGCGCAGCAAGCCTTCGTCCCCCGACAGGTGCGCCATGATGCGCAGCTCGATCTGCGAGTAGTCGGCGGCCAGCAGGCGGTAGCCGGGCGGGGCGATGAAGGCCTGACGGATACGCCGGCCTTCCGCTCGACGGATCGGGATGTTCTGCAGGTTGGGATCGGTGGACGAGAGCCGCCCGGTGGCGGCGACCGCCTGGTGATACGAGGTGTGTACGCGCTGGCTGTCGGCGTTGACCTGCTCGGGCAGGCGCTCGGTGTAGGTCGAACGCAGCTTAGCGAAGCCGCGGTACTCCAGGATCAGTTTCGGCAGCGGATAGTCCGCGGCCAGTTCCTCGAGCACGTCCTCGGCCGTGGACGGCGTGCCGCTCGGGGTCTTGCGCAGCACCGGGAGCTGCTGCTTCTCGAACAGGATCTGCTGCAGCTGCTTGGGCGACTCCAGGTTAAACGGTGCGCCGGCCTGCTGGTGCGCGAGCACTTCGATCTCGCGCATGCGCCCCGCCAGCTCGGCGCTCTGCGCCGCCAGCATCGCGCGATCGATCAGCACGCCGTGGCGCTCCATACGCTGCAGCACCGGAATCAGCGGCAGCTCGATCTCCTGGTAGACTCGCGCCAGGGTCGGGATCTGCTGCAGTTGCGGCCACAGCACGCCGTGCAGCCGCCGGGTGACATCGGCGTCCTCGGCGGCGTATTCGGCCGCGCACTCGATGCTGCACTGATTGATGCCGATCTGCTTGGCACCCTTGCCGCAGACGTCTTCGAATTTAATGGTGCGCAGGCCGAGGAAACGCTCGGCCATCGAGTCCATGTCATGGCGGGTCGCGGTGCTGTTGAGCACGTACGACTCGAGCATGGTGTCGTGCTGCTGGCCGCGCAGCTCGATGCCGTAATTCTGCAGCACGTGCATGTCGAATTTCAGGTGCTGCCCGAGCTTGCCGTGCGTCGGGTCCTCGAGCAGCGGCCGCAGTGCCGCCAGCACCCGCGCACGATCCAGCTGCGGCGGCGCATCCAGATAGTCGTGCGCCAGCGGCACGTAGGCGGCGTGTCCGGGTTCGACGCAGAACGACAGCCCGACGATCTCAGTGGTCATGTAGTCGAGGCTGGTGGTCTCGGTATCGAACGCGAACAGTGGCGCAGCTCGCAGCGTCTCAAGCCAACGCGTGAAGCTGTCCCAGTCCAGGATGGTGTCGTAGTGGCGCGGCACGCTGGCCAGCGCCGCGGCGTGCGGATCGGTCGGCTTCGGCAGCTCGATCGTCGCCGCGGCCGCCGTCGGGGCGGGCGCGGCCGGTGCTGCACTGGTCGCGGCCAGAGTCAACGTCGCGGCAGGATTGCCGGCAGCGGCCGCGGTTTCCAGCTGCTGCAGCAGCGAGCGCAGCTCGAGCCGCCGATACAACTCGCGCAGGCGCGTGGTGTCGGCCGCGCGACGTACCAGACCGGTGTCGGACAGCGGTACATCGAGGTCGGTGCGAATGGTCGCCAGCTGGCGCGACAGCGCCAGCGTGCTCAGGCCGGCGCGCAGATTCTCGCCGACTTTGCCCTCGATGTCGGCGGCGCTGGCTAGTAGGTGCTCCAGAGTGCCGTACTTGCCGAGCCACTTGGCCGCAGTCTTGGGGCCGACCTTGTCGATGCCCGGGATATTGTCGGAGCTGTCGCCTACCAGCGCCAAATAATCGATGATCTGCTCGGGAAACACGTCGAACTTGGCCTTGACGCCGGCGCGGTCGAGCACGCTGTTGCTCATGGTGTTGACCAGCGTGATGCGCTCGCCCACCAGCTGCGCCATGTCCTTGTCGCTGGTCGAGATCAGCACCTGCTCACCGGCGCTGGCGGCGCGGCAGGCCAGCGTACCGATGACATCGTCGGCCTCGACGCCGCCGATGCGTAGCACCGGCAGCCCCATGCCGTCCACCGCCTCGCACAGCGGCTCGATCTGGGCGCGCAGGTCATCCGGCATCGGCGGGCGGTTCGCCTTGTATTCGGCGAACAGATCGTCGCGGAAGGTCTTGCCCGGCGCGTCGAACACCACCGCAATGTGTGGCGGTTCGAACTCGCGCAGGAACTTGTTGAGCATCGCCAGCACGCCGTGCACGGCACCGGTCGGAACGCCGGCGGAATTGGTCAGCGGCGGCAACGCATGGAAGGCCCTATATAGATAAGAGGAGCCGTCGATCAGCACCAGGTCCGGTTGGGTGGGCAGGGGCATAGGGGGTGCAACGATAAGCCAGCGCGTGCCATGACGCACGCGCGCGAGCGCGCCATCCGGTCGTTACGGCGGCAGGCGCGCGAACACCGCTTCGGCCGACGCCGGCGGCGTCACACCGAATACCCGGTCGAGCACCTCGCCCAGCTCCTGTGCGCTCGCGAGCGTACGCTCTTGCAGCGTGCCATCGTGGCGACGCTCGGTCAGGTGCCTGTTCGATAACTGGAAGCGCGCTGCTGCAGTCAGGCGCTGCACCAGCAGCGATTGGGTCAGCCAGGTCTGCGGGCTGGTCGAGGTCCACCAGTTGGCGACCTCGAAGTCGGCCGGCACCTGCGGCTCGGTACTGAGAAGATAAATCGGCTGCCAGCCCGACGGCAGCAGCGTGGCCAGCTCGAAATAGCCACCAGCGCCCGACAGGCGGTAGGTCGCGGTCGGGCTGCGCTGCTCTATATCGGGCTGCAGTCGCAGCGGCGCATCCAGCAGGTGACCGAAGCCGACATCGGCGATCCACGGCCCATCGGCTAAATCCACCATCAGCAGCATGTGGGTGCGCGCGCCGAGTGGCCGGTGCAACGCATTCCAGCGCACCCGGGCCGACAGGCTGGTGACCGAGAACCCCAGCGCCTCGAGCGCACCCCGAAGCAGCGTGTTGTGTTCGAAGCAGTAGCCACCGCGCCGGCTGCCCACGAGCTTAGCCTGCAGAGCGCTGAGGTCGAGCGACACCGGGCGGCCGAGCAGCGGATCCAGATTCTCAAACGGGATCGCATCGACATGACGCCGATGGATGGCTTCGAGCGTGCTTAGATCGGCCGCGGCCGCGCCGCGGTGGCCGATGCGATCAAGGTAGGCCTGCAGATTGAAGTTGACGGTCATTGGGCGATGCTACTATTGATGTTCGCACGATGCCGTGGGCCGTCCATAATGGGAAGTGATCCGCCAACCGGAGCGTACCGACCCAGGCGACGCGTGTCGTTCCCGCTGCGGCTGAAGTTCAGTGCTGTGTCGTGGCGTGATCTGGCCGAGACGCTCGGACCGATCGTAATCATCAGCGCCATCGCGATCCTGGTGGCACTGCATTTCGTGCGGCCGGCGCCGCCGCATACCCTGACGATCAGCAGCGGCCCCAAATCCAGCACCTTCGAATCGATCGCGCAGCAGTACCGCAAGATCCTGGGGCGCAACGGCATCACCCTCAAGATCGTCAATTCCCAGGGTTCGCTCGACAATATGAACCGGCTGGTCGACCCGACGTCGGGAGTCGACATCGCGCTGGTGCAGTCGGGCATCACCCCCAGCAACGACAGCGCGGATACCAGCAGCATCGTCTCGCTCGGCTCGATGTTCTTCGAGCCGTTGACGATTTTCTATCGCGCTGCCAAGCCGATGCAGCGGCTGTCGGAACTGCAGGGCAAGCGCATCGCCGTCGGCCCGGATGGCAGCGGCACCCGCGCGCTGTCGCTGGCGCTACTGAAGGCCAACGAGATCGAGCCGCACGGGGCGACCCAGCTGCTGAGCCTCGAGGGACAGTCGGCCACCGGCGCGCTGCTGCACGATCAGGTGGATGCGATCTTTTTGACCGGCGATTCGGCCTCACCGGTCTACATCCGCGAGCTGCTACATGCCGGCGGCATTCGCCTGTTCGACTTCTCGCAGGCCGATGCCTACGAGCGCCGATTTCCGTATCTCAGCAAGCTGATGATTCCGGCCGGCGCGTTCGACCTGGGCGAGAACCTGCCACCCGCGCCGGTCGCCATGCTGGCACCGACGGTCGAGCTATTGGCGCACGACGATCTGCATCCGGCGCTGTCGGATCTGCTGATCGATGCGGCCACCCAGGTGCACGGGCACGCCTCGCTGCTGCAAGCCGCGGGACAGTTTCCCAGCCCGGTCGTGCACGCCTACCCGATCAGCACCGAGGCCTCTCGCTATTACAAGTCCGGCAATCGCAGCTTCGCCTACCGCTACCTGCCGTTCTGGCTCGCGAGCCTGGTGAACCGCACGGTGGTGGTGCTGGTGCCAATCCTGGTGGTGGTGATTCCCGGCCTGCGCTTTCTGCCGCAGCTCTACAGCTGGCGCATCAACTCGCGCATTCACCGTCGCTACGGCGAACTGATGGCCCTGGAGCGCGAGGCGCTCGGCGAGCTGACCGATCAGCGGCGCGCGGCACTGCTGGACCGGCTGGCCGAGATCGAAAAATCGGTGATCTCGCGGCGCATGCCCGGCTCGCACGCCAATCAGCTGTACGTGCTGCGCGAGCACATCGCGCTGGCGCGCGAGTACTTAAGCCGGGTTGGGTTGCCCGAGCGCTAGCTCGGTGGCCGGCGGCGCGCTCGCCCGAGTAGATAACCGGCAGCGAACGGCAGCCCCAGCACGATGATGGTCAGCACGATCACCAGCAGCAGGGCTTCGCGCAGCGCTTGCCGCAGCTGCTCGCCGGCCTGATTGATGACCTGCTCGGCGATGTGCGAGGCGTCGAGTGCGACCGCGGCGCGCTCTTTATCGACCGCCTCGACCGCCGCGGCGCGCTCGATGCGCAAACTGGTGGTCAGAGTGCCGCTCTCGGAATGCAGCGTATGCAGCAGCTCGCCCCACGAGGAATTGAAGCGATCGCTGGCGACGTCGACCATGCCCTGGACCCGGCCCGGCATGCCGCTGGCGACGTCCGACAGCTGCGCCACGCGCCGCTCAAGATCGCGCAGCGAGGTCTGCACCTCGTTGCCGCCCAAGCCCGCATCCTGCGCGGCCAGCTGCGCCTTCCACAGCATCTGCGATGAGGCGCTGCCGCCGTACATGCGCAGCAGGTCGCCGGCATCGGCCAGCGCCTCGGGCACCGTGCCGAGCGAATCCACCAGCGCGGTCTTGGCGCCGTTCTTATCGGCCCATAGATCGACGATCGACGGGCGGGCGAAGTCCAGGCTCTTGAATGGATTCTCGCGCGCGTAGTCGTCGACGAACTGCCGGTACTGCTCGAACTCCTTCGAGTCCGAGAGCTTGGTGGCCAGGGCTTGGATCTCGGCCGCCAGATCCGAGGCTGTGCCCACGGCCAGCGACTGCTCGCTGCCAAACAGGCGATCGCCGTCGCCTTCGGCCAGGTACTGCTGCATCTGCAGCGCCAACGCCCAGCTGTCGAGCAGGGCCATCATCGGCGCGATCTGGCTGGCAGCGCGCTCGCTGCGGTCGGCGGCGGCGATCTTCCAGCGCAGCGTATTGTGGCGCACCTGCGCATCGCTGCTGGCGGCGTAGATCTGATCGGCGCTCTGCTCGACCGCCGTAATGAAGTGCGCCGAGTACTCGTGCGTCAGAATGCGCGCATTCAGGTCGCGCGTGGACAGCGGCTTCTCGGGACTCTTGAGTGACACCAGCGAGCAGCTGGCGGTGCCGGCCAGCAACGCGACTGCCAACATCGAATATGTGAATGTGCGCTTCATGTCAGTTCGCTCAGGCGGCCGTCGCGCAGCTCATAGCCGTCGGGCGGCCCGCAGGCGCTCCAGAAGTCGAGTAGCCCGAGTTCGGTGGCGAATTTTTCAAAGCGCGGATCGCGTCGGAACTCACGCATCTCCGCCAGCCAGATCGGCGGCAGGTTGATCGAATTACTGACTCGCGTGCTGCGAAATCTATCCACCAGCCGATCGGCGATCCGGTAGGCATCGTCGATGGCGCCAAGCAGCACGAACCAGTTCAGCGTCAGCACGGTCATCGGCCAGGTGTCGAGCAGCTTCGCGTCGGCCTTCTGACACAGCGCGCGCAGTGCCGTGAGCGCCGACTCAGCCCGGCTCGGCTCGGCGCAGGCGGCAAACACCTGGCGGACGACATCGTCGGCGCCCTGGCTGCGCAGTGACGCCGGGATGATGGGCAACATCGCCTCGGCGCCCTCGGCGTGGCGTCCCTGCGCGCGCGCGATCTGGGCCAAAAACAGCGGTATCGGCGGCTGCTGTTCGCCATAGCCCAGATCGATCGCGATTCGCGTGTGCTTCAGGGCCTGCTGCTGTTGGCCCACCATCGACAAGTAGCCGCCCAGATTGATGCTGCTGCTGGCCACGGCGGGTGCCAGACGGTAGCAGTGTTCCGACTCGCGCACCGCCCGCTGCATTTTGCCGGTGGGGCCGAGTACCCACAGCGCATACTGGTTGCGCGTCAAAGGCTCGGCAGGGTCGAGCGCCAGCGCGCGGCGAAACGATGCGTCGGCGGCTGCCCACTCGCAGCGTGTGCCGCGCAGCGCGCCCAGCAGCGCGTGCGCATCGGCCAGCTCCGGGTCCAGTTCCAGCGCCTGGTCCACCTCACGTTGCGCCTCGCGCAGGACCTCCGGACCGCGCATGCCGAGATTGAACTGGAACATATAGATGGTGGCAATCTGCGCGTGGGCGCGCGCGAAGTTCGGATCGAGGCTGAGGCAACGTTGCAGCAGCTCGATCGCCGTTGCACCATGCTCGACGAAGCCTAGACCGATCCACAGTGAACGCGCCTGCAGATACATCCGATAGGCGTCGACGTCGCGCGTGGGCGGCGCGGCCTGGATCGTCGCCGCCACGCCATCGCCAAGGTTGAGCCGCAAAGCCTGCACAATCGAAGCCGCCAGCTCGTCCTGCAGCTCGAAAACGTCGGCGAACTGCCGGTCGTAGGTCTGCGACCAGACGTGAAAGCCCGACTCGGCTTCGATCAGCTGCGCAGTCACGCGGATTCGATCGCCGGCGCTGCGTACGCTGCCCTCGAGCAACATGCCGACCCCCAGATCGCGGGCAATGTCCCGAGCGTCCACTTTGCGCCCCTTGTAGGCAAACGACGAGGTGCGTGCCGGCACCTTCAGTCCTGGCACGCGTGCCAGCAGGTGAATCAGCTCCTCGGCGATTCCCTCGCCGAAGAAATCCTTCTCCGGGTCACTGCTTAGACTGGCAAACGGCAGTACCGCGATCGATGCCGGCGATGCCGGGGTTGCCGCTGCCTGGCGCTGCGCGACGGCCGCCACCGGCGCCTCGCTCGGCTCAGTGTCAGGGGCAACCGGCACGACGAACTGATAGCCGCGGCCCGGCACGGTCGCGATCAGCCGTTGGCCGCCGCCGTCGTTCAATGCACGGCGCAAGGCTGAGATCACCTGATTGAGGCTGTTTTCTTCGACCACGACGTTGGGCCACAGCGCCCGCAGCAACGTGTTCTTGTCGAGCAACTCGCCGGCGTGGCGCACCAGATACAGCAGCGCGTCGAAGGCCTTGGGAGTCAGCTCGACCGCTTGATCATCGGCGGCGCGCGCCAGACGGCGTTGCGCCGCCTGCAGCCGAAAGCCGGCAAATTCGTAGGTACCGCCCGCCCCGCGGCTTTCGTCCATGAGTCACCTGAATTCAGGGGATATCAGAAAGATTCAAGCGTGGACCCAAGCTTCTTCAGGCCTGCCTGCTCATTCTAGGCCCGACGCGAAAACACGGCTAGGCCCGCAACATCAAGGAGATCCCCATGTCAGACATCCCATTCGAGTTCTCATCGGAGCTGGTCGAGATCGGCCTTGTGGCCATGGCGGACCCGCAGTTCGGTGAGCGCCTGCTGGCCGCGCTCGATGGCCTATCGGCGTCCGACGGTGCCGCCAGTGAGCCTCAAGTCGTTCGAACCGACGCCCTTCACCAGAACGCCGCCGCCTGATCAAGATCGGTTCGGGCCTGCCAGTGACAGATCGCCCGCCGCAGCGCGACTCGCCGTAGTCCCGTGATCGGGAGATCCACTAGAATTTGACCCAGCGAACATAATTTGCCCGGCCGCCGACCGGTCAACGAACCTGCCTCTGGTGCGCTGCTGATCAGCAGGTACGCCCATGTCGCTGGATTATTCCGCCGCAATTGCCGCCAATCGCTTCGGTCTGGGTGCCCGGCCCGGAGATCTGGCCGCCATCGGCAGCGATGGGCGCGGCTGGCTTGAGGCCCAGTTACATGGTGCACCGCCGCTACTGACCGACGCCGGCCTGCGTTCGACCCGCGACATCCTTGCTGATGCCGCCGCCGTGAGCGAGCAGATCCGGGCTGCGCGCCGCGCTGCCAGCAGCTCGCCGGAGCAAGTACAGACGGCGGTCATGCGGTTGCCGCAGCTGTTCCGGCCGATTTACTTAAGCGAGATCCAGGCCCGGCTGCAGCGCTCGACCGACACCGATCGGCCCTGGGTCGAACGCCTGGTGTACTTCTGGAGCAATCACTTTGCCGTGTCGGTGGATAAGCTGGCGGTGTTCGGCGTCGCCGGTTCGCTCGAGCGCGAGGCCATTCGGCCGCGCGTGCTTGGCAATTTCCGCGACCTGCTGCTCGCGGTCGAACAGCACCCGGCGATGCTGCTGTACCTGGACAACGAGCGCTCGGTCGGACCCAACTCGGAGCTGGCGCAGCGCGCCGCCCGGCGTCGGCGGGTGCTGGGGCTGAATGAGAACCTGGCGCGCGAGATCCTGGAGCTGCACACGCTCGGCGTCGACGCTGGCTACACCCAGGCCGATGTCACCGGTTTTGCCAAGGTGCTCACCGGCTGGTCGCTCGGCGGCGGCGAGGGTGCGCAGCGCGCCGGCGTTGCCGGAGAATTCCTGTTTCGATCGAACCTGCACGAGCCCGGCGCGCAAAGCGTGTTTCATCGCCACTACGCGCAGGCCGGCCAGCAGCAAGGGTTCGCGGTGCTGATCGACCTGGCCCATGCGCCCGCCACCGCCCATCACATCGCCGTGAAGCTGGCGCGCCATTTCATCGCCGATGATCCGCCGCCGGCCGCCGTCGCCCACATCGAGCGCGCCTTCGAGCGCAGCAGCGGTGATCTGCCGCAGGTGTATCGCGCGCTGCTGGAGTGCGAGGACGCCTGGCGCGAGCCGCTGGCCAAGTACAAAACGCCGCAGGATTATCTATTCTCGATCTGCCGCGGGCTGCAGCTGCCGCTGGCGCAGACACCGCGAGCGGTCGGCGCCTTCGACGTGCTCGGTCAACGCCAGTTCGCGCCTGGGTCGCCGGCCGGCTGGCCCGACCGCGGCGATGACTGGAATGGTGCTTCGGCGCTGATGAAGCGCATCGAGTTCGCCGATGCCCTGGGCCAGCGACTGGCAGGCTCGCGCGCGGCGCTCGATCTGGCACCGCAACTGCTCGGCGCCACCTTCAGCGATGAAACCCGGCAGAGCCTGTCGCGTGCCGCCAGTGATGCACAGGCGCTGACCTTGCTGCTGACCGCCCCCGAATTTCTACGCCGTTGAGGTCCTCCATGCACCACGGCCCCATCCGTCCGATCAATCGCCGCTCGCTGCTCAAGTTGGGTCTGGCCGCGACCGGCTCGGCGTTCGCGGCGCGACTGTGCCTGGCGGCACCGGGCGCCAGTTCCTCGCGCTTCGTGTTCATCATCCTGCGCGGCGCACTCGATGGGCTGTCGGCGGTGCCGCCGTACGGGGATCCGGACTACGCGCGCCTGCGCGGCGATCTGGCCATTGCCGCCCCCGGCGGCAATGACTCGGCACTGCCGCTCGATGCCCACTTCGGCCTCAACCCGGGTCTTGCGTTCCTGCACGAGAGCTACGCCGCGCGCGAGCTGCTGGTATTTCCCGCGATCGCCACCGGCTATCGCGAGCGCTCGCACTTTGACGGCCAGGACGTGCTCGAGAGCGGGGTGCCGCAGCCGCACGGCACGCAATCCGGCTGGCTGAATCGCGCATTGACGCATCTGCCCGCAAGCCCCGGGCATGAAGGCGGTGTGGCGCTGGGGCAGAACGTGCCATTGGTGCTGCGCGGATCGGCCGAAGTCGCCTCGTGGTCGCCCTCGGTCTTGCCGGATCTGGATGAGGACACGTTGCACCGGATCAGCGATCGCTATGCCAACGACTCGCTGCTGTCGCGCCGCCTGGCCGAGGCACTGGCCACCGACCGCGAGGCCAGTGATATGGCGCCGCCGAGCGTGGCGATGCCGAACCCGGCTGATGCCGCGCCGGGCGCTGCGGCCGCACGCTCGACCGCCAATCGCTATACCGAGACGGTGCGCAAAGCCGCGGCCTTTTTGCAGCGCGAGGAGGGTCCGGCGGTCGCGGTGTTCGACACCACCGGCTGGGATACGCATTACAACGAGGGCGGCGGACAGGGGCAGCTGCGCAATCGCCTGACGGTGCTCGATGCGGCGCTGCGCACGCTGAAGGACGCGCTCGGCGACACCTGGTCGCGCACCGCGGTGCTGCTGGCCACCGAATTTGGCCGCACCGCGCAGGCCAACGGCACCCACGGCACCGATCATGGCACCGCCAGCGCGGCGCTACTGCTCGGGGGCGCGGTGGCCGGCGGTCGCATCCTCGGCGACTGGCCGGGACTGTCGGCGCGCTCGCTCTATCAGCAGCGCGATCTGAATCCTTCGCTCGACATGCGCTCGGTGATGAAGAGCGTGCTGCACGATCACCTGCAGCTATCGGCGCGCGCGCTGGACAAAGAGGTGTTTCCCGACAGCCATTCGCTGCCGTACCTGAACGATCTGATGCGATCGCCGGCCTGATGAGCTCAGGACGGGGCTGCGCCCTCGGGCACCGTGGCCGGCGCGCTGGTCGGGGCCGGCGGGTTGGGACTGGAATTGGGCGCGGGCGTGGTCCCCGGCGGCGGCGTGCTCTCGGGAGGCGTGGTCTGCGGCTGCTGCGTCGGCGGTACCTTGGTCTTCTTCGGCAGGTAGAGCTGGCCCTTCTGGCCGCAGGCGGCGAGCGCCGCGATCGCCAGCAGGCACACGATGAGCCCCGCTGGCGCGCGCCGTGTCACGGCAGCGGCATCGCTCGATGATCACGCAGCGTCAGCCAGCCGCGCACGATGCGATAGATGACCCACAGGCCCGTCAGGGCGATGCCGAGTATGCCGGTCGCCACCCCTAGAAACGCCACCAGCACCAGCGGCGTCGACACCACCACCGTGACGATGATCCACAGCCAGGCGAACCAGAAGGTGCGGATCTGCCAGCGGAAGTGCGATTCGAGCCAGGTGCCGCGGGTGTCGGAGCGGCGCGCGTAGTTCATGATGACGGCGATGATCGAGGGCAGACCGACCACGAAGCGCCAGGCGATGTCGCGCGTGGTGGCCACCGCGCTGAGCACCGAGAGGGCGTGCAGGCCGTAGATCCAGTGCGTGTACTCGATCAGGCCGCGCAGCGACTGATCGCCGCTGTCGGGCGGGGTGACGCTGGTGCTGGGCTGGGCATCCATGGCTGTTCCGAGAATCCTTATCGGCGATAGCGTGCCGCTACCCGTTGATAGGCTTCGCGGAAGGGTATGCCTTCCTTGACCACCAGCGCAAAGGCTTCCTCGGTGGCATGCACCGACGGGTCGATACGGATGCGTTCCGGGTTAAATTTCAGCGCATCGATCACGGCCGCCATGATGCCCAAGGTCTGCGCGCCAAGGTCAACGCCGCGAAACAGCGGATATTTGAGCACCTGCAGATCGCGCTGGTAGCCGGAGGGCAGCTTGGCGCAGATCGACAGCGCTTCGGTCAGGCACGAGAGCGCGCTGGCGCTGCGGCCTCGCACCAGTTCCAGCACGTCCGGGTTGCGTTTCTGCGGCATGATCGAGGAGCCGGTGGTGAACGCCTCCGGCAGATCGACGAAGCCGAATTCGCGGGTATAAAACAGCAGCAGGTCGCCGGCCATGCGCCCTAAGTCCTGCATCAAAAGACCGAGCTCGAACAGCAGCTGCGCTTCGGCCTTGCCGCGCGACAGCTGTACCGAAGTCACCGGCTCCTGCACCAGATCAAAGCCGAGCGCGCGCGTGGTGTGTTCGCGGTCCAGCGGCAGCCCTGGAGTGCCATAGCCGGCGGCCGAGCCGAGCGGATTCTTCTCGATGCGCCGGTGCACGCTCTTGATGCCGCGGGCGTCATCCACCAGTTCAGCGGCGTAGCCATCGGCCCACAGTGCCACCGAGCTGGGCATCGCCTGCTGCATGTGGGTGTAGCCCGGCAGCGCGATCTGCCCCTGGCGTTGCGACAAGCGCTCGAGCGCCCCGACCACCTCGTGGGTGGCGGCGTCGAGCTCATCGATCGCGCTGCGCAGATACAGTCGCAGCGCGGTGAGCACCTGATCGTTGCGCGAGCGGCCCAGGTGAATGCGACCGCCGGCGGCACCGATGCGCTCACTCAGGCGGCGCTCCAGCGCGGTCTGCCCGTCCTCATCGGCCAGTTCAATGTGCCACAGCCCGCGCGCGTGCTCATCGGCCAGCGCCGTCAGGGCGCTGCGGATGCGCTGCAGATCCTCGGCCGACAGCAGGCCCTGGGCGCGAAGCATCTCGGCGTGCGCGATCGACGCGCGCACGTCGTAGGCCACCAGCCGCTCATCGAGCGCGAAATCCTCGCCGGCGGTGTACTGCAGTACCCGCTCATCCAGCGGCGCGCCCTTGTCCCACAGGCGTGTCATGCGGAACTTTGCTGCTCGGCCGCTGGCAGCGCATGGACGTCGGCCACGATCATCGTGCCCGTGCCCTCGTTGGTGAACACCTCCGCCAGGATGCTGTCGGTGGCGCCGTAGGAGATCACGTGCACGCGGCGCACGCCGCCGCGGATCGCGTGCTCGATCGCCAGGCTCTTGGGCAGCATGCCATCCAGAATGTGCCCCTGGCTGCGCAGCCGCTGCAGGCCAGCTAGGTCAGTGTAGGAAATGATCGAGCTCGGATCCTCGACCCGCTCGAGAATCCCGGGCGCGCCGGTGCACAGGATCAGCTTCTCGGCCTCGAGCGCCGCGCCGATGGCGGCGGCGACCGTGTCGGCATTGATGTTGAGCAGCGTGCCGTTGTGATCGGCCGACAGCGGGCTGACTACCGGCATCAGGCCGTTGTCCAGCTGCTGGCGGATCACGCTGGCATCCACCGCATCGATGTCGCCGACGAACCCGAAATCCACCGGCTCGGCGCGCTCAGCCAGCTGCACCGGCGGCCGGCGATGGGCGCGGATCAGTCCGGCGTCGACGCCCGACAGGCCCACCGCGTTGATCTCCAGGTCGCGGCAGATCGCCAGGATGCGGGTGTTGATCAGGCCGTTGAGCACCATCGAGGTCGCGTCGATCGAGCGCTCGTCGGTGATGCGCCGGCCCTGCACCATGCGGGTCGGAACCCCGAGGGCTTCGGTCAGCTGCGTGAGCTGCGGGCCACCGCCGTGCACCATCACGACCCGCACCCCGAGGTAATGCAGGATTGCGATCTGCTCGATCAGCGCGCGCGTGAGGGCCGGATCGCCGAACACGGCGCCGCCGGCCTTGATGACGAAGGTCTTGCCCTTGTACATGCGGATGTAGGGCGCGGCGCTGCGCAGCGCTCGTATCATCGCGGTGTGATCGGATCGATGCATGATCATGGGCGGGTCATTACTCCTTAGGCTTTGAGCATCCGATACAGCACGGCCATCTGCGCCGGCATGCGGTTGTAGGCCTGGCGCAGCACCACGCTGCGGGCGCTGTCGAGCAGCGCATCGGCGATCGCGACGTTACGCCGCACCGGCAGGCAGTGCATCAGATGGCAGTCGCCGCGGGCGGCACCGAACCAGGACTCATCCAGGCACCAGTCCTTGAGCGCGCGGCGTGCCTCGGCGTCGGCGGCCTCGTTGCCGTAATGCGCGGTGCTGCCCCATTCCTTGGCGTACACCACCTGCGCGCCGGCCAGCGCCTCGCGCCGATCGTGGGTTTCGCGCACCGAGCCGCCCGACAGCTCGGCGGCCTTACGTGCCTTGTCCATCACCGCCTCGGGCAGCGCGAAGCCTTCGGGCCTTAAGACCACTACCTGCATGCCACGCAGCGCCGCCATGTGCACGGTGGCGGCCGGCACCGCCAGCGGCAGCGCGCGCGGGTGATAGGCCCAGGTCAGAACGAAGCGCGCGTGCCGGTCCACCTTCAGTTCGTCCAGCGTCTTCCAGTCGGCCAGCGACTGGCACGGATGATTGACCGCCGATTCCAGATTGATCAGCGGCTTGTCGACCCGGCTCGCCATCGCGGCAAACTTGCTCTCACTCAGATCCGCCGCCAGATCGCGGCCATCGGCGAACGAGCGGATGCCCAGCACATCGCAGTAGGACGCCAGCACCGGCACGCCCTCGCGCGCATGTTCGGCCGCCGTGCCATCCATCACCACGGCGTCACGGGTCTCGATCTGCCAGGTGCCGCTGCCGGGGGTGATCACGAACGAGCTGCCGCCCAGGCGCGCCATGCCGCTCTGGAACGAGGCCAGCGTGCGCAGCGACGGATTCATGAACAGCAGCCCCAGCACCTTGCCGGCGAGCGCCTGCGTCTCGGGCTTTAGCTGCAGCCGCTGCGCCAGCTCGAGCAGACCAAGGATCTGTTCGCGCGAGAAGTCCGCCAGATCGACGAAGCGGCGCATGGCTAATCGTCAGGCACCGATGTCGAGCAGCGCAGCGCGCAGCTGTTCGACGTGGGTGGCCTCGAGTACGAACGGCGGCAGCAGCCGCAGAATATTCGGATCGGCGCTGGTGCCGGCGAGGATGTCGCGTTGAAGCAGCGCGGCATGGATTTCCTTGGCCGGCCGCGTGGTCTTAAGACCCAGCAGCAGACCTGCGCCCTGGTGGCCGCTCACCGGTCCGACGATGCAGCGGCTCTGGATCAGCGCCGACATGCTGCGCACCCGCTCGAGCAGCCCCTCGGACTCGATCGCCTCGATCACGGCCTCGATCACCGCGCAGGCCATCGGTCCGCCGCCGAAGGTGGTGCCCAGTGCATCGAGCTTCAGAGCCGCCGTAACGCGCGGCGCCATCAGCAGCGCGGCACACGGGAAGCCTGAGCCGAGCGCCTTGGCGGTCGTGATCATGTCCGGGGCCACGCCGTAGAGCCCGGAGGCGAATGGCTGGCCGGCGCGGCCCATGCCGCACTGGACCTCATCGCAGATCAGAAGCGCACCGACCTGATCGCAGCGTGCGCGCAGCGCCTGCATAAACGGTGCGCCCAGGTCGAAGGCGCCGCCACCCACACCCTGCACCGGCTCGACCATCACGGCCGCGGTGTGATCGCCGATCAGGCGCGCGATCGCGGCATGATCGCGCCGTGGGATGAAATCCACCTCGAACGGCGTGCGCGGAAAGCCATACCACTTGGACTTCGCGCCCCAGGTCAGGGCGCCGGCCGCCGCGGTGCGGCCGTGGAAGCCGTGCTCGATCGCCACCACCTGCGGCCGGCGGGTGAGCGTGAACGCCATCTTCAGCGCGTTCTCGTTGGCCTCGGCACCGCTATTGACGAAGAACACGCTGTTGAAATCCAGCGCCGAGAATCGGATCAGCCGCTCGGCGGCCCGCACCCGCACCGGCAGCGGCACGGCGTTACTCTGGAAGCTCAGCTGCCGGGCCTGCTCGATCAGCGCGCTGGTCCAGAGCGGATGCCCGTAGCCGAGCGCTGCGACCGCATGGCCGCCGTACAGATCAAGCACGCGCCGGCCATCGCGGGTGTAGAGCCACACGCCCTCACCGCGCTCCACCGGCAGCGGATATTGCGCAAATACTGGCGCCAGAAAGTCTTGCATCAGGTCCACCCCGCGGCGGGCGCGGTAAGGCCGGTGGTCTCCGGCAGTCGGTACAGGCGGTTCATCCACTGCACCGCGCCGCCGGCGGCGCCCTTGTTAAGGTTATCGATCGCGCACATCACCGCCACGGTGCGGCCATCAGTGGCCGCTGACAGCCGCGCGTAGTTGCTGCCGGCGACATCCTTGATGCGCGGCGGCGCGTCGGTCACGCGCACGAACGGCGCGCGCGCGTAGTACTCGCGCAGTGCGCCGATGACTTCCGGGGTCTCCATCGGTCTGACCAGGGTCGCCTGCACCGTGGCGTGAATGCCGCGGGCGAACGGTCCGGAGTGCGGCACGAACGACAGCTGCGGCTCGACCCCGCTCGCCGCCAGTGCGCAGGCGCGAATCTCCGGCGCATGCCGGTGCGACAGCGCGCTGTACGCGTACAGGTCGCTGTGACGCAGCGGATGGTGCGTGCCATCGACCGGCTTGCGGCCCGAGCCGGTGCTGCCGGTCACGGCGGTGACGAACAGCTCTGGGGTGACCAGCTGCAGTGCCAGCAACGGCACGCTCGCCAGCAGCACCGCGGTGGCAAAGCAGCCCGGGTGCGCCACGTGCGCGGTCTCAACCTGCGCCAGGTGTTCCGGCACCGCGCAGCTGAACGAGCTGATGCGCGCGGGCGCCGGATGCGCATGGTGGTACACCGCCTCGTAGGCCGCGGCCGTGGCGTAGCGATAGTCGGCCGAAATATCCACCACGTGGACGCTGTGGCCGGCGGCTTCCGCCCGGCGCAGCAGCGCATCGATCAAGCCCGCGGCCGCGCCGTGCGGGGCCGCAGAAAAAATCGCCGTGTTGGGTTCGCGCGCGATGATGGCCTCGATCTGGGCCTGCGACTGGAAGGTCTCCTCGGGATAGACGCTGGCCAGGTGACTGAACGACTGCGCCACCGGCTCGCCCGGGCGGCTGTCGGACAGGATGCCCGCGAGCGTGAAGTTCGGATGCGCCGACAGCAGCCGCAGCAGTTCGCCGGCGACGTAGCCGCTGCCGCCGAGCACCACGGTCGGGATCTGCGCACTCATCAGTCGAACGCGCCGGCGGCCTGACGCGCGACCCCGGCAATGCCGATCGAGGCGATCACGTGATCGCCGAGCGCGGCCGCGTCCGACAGCGCGTTGAAGGCCGCGACCTTCATCTGCTGCTGGATGATTTCGACGCCGACCTGGTTGTCGGTCGATGGCCCGGTGACCACGCAGGGCTCGATCTCGAAGCGCTCGCGCAGCAGCTTGACCCCGCCCCAGGCCGCGACCGGGTCGTTGGCCGACAGCACCACGCTGGTGAGCGCGCGACGGATATCGCCGCAGTGGAGGATCGCATCTACCCCGTAGGTACCGAGCAGGCCGTCGCCGAGCTCGAACACGATCGCGTCCGGGCGACTGGCCGCCAGCTCGGTCAGCATGGTGCGGGTGAGCGCCGGTCCGGTGCGGGCACTGGTGGTGACCACGCCCAGATCGGTGAAGATCATGGTGCGGCGGGCGCCGGCGTCCTCGAATGCCAGGATGTCACGCCGCAGCGATACGCCGGTGGCCTTGAAGGCGTCGACGATGAGGCCGCGATGGCGCATGCGGCCGACGATGGCCGCGGCCGCGGCGGTCTTGCCGGCCTCCATGCAGGTGCCGGCCAGCGCCACCACCGGCACGCCGCCCGCGTCGAGTGCGGCATTGAAATCCAGCGGCCGAAAGCCGACCCGGGCCGGCACGCCGATGCGCTCGCCCAGATACGGGAACTGCAGTACCACGCCGAGCACGCGGCAGTCGAACGGCTTGCCCTTGTCGGGCGTGGCCGAGTCACAGATGCCCATGACGCCGCCGATGTTGAGCAGCTGCACGATGTCGTCGGGCTTGAGCGACTCGGGCACGTGGCCGGAATAGCCGAACAGCGCCCGGCGTGGCCCCAGTGCCCCGACCACGATGTCGCCCTTGCTGACCTTGGCCATGCGGCCGCTGGCCAGCTCCAGGGTGTTGTAGGTCGACTTGTTGGTCAGCACCTCGGCGACGATCACCACGCCTTCCTCGGACGGGATGTCGCTCGACAGGCGCAGTTCGGCGCTGAGCGCGCAGGCCTGGGTCACCGAGGCGATCTTGTCGACGATCACGGTCTTCATGGCGATGGCTTCCCGGCTTCACCGGCGCGGCGGTGGAACACACCCGGCAGAGCGACGATCTTGGAGAAGCCGAGCGCGTCGATCGGGCTCCACTCACCGACGCTCTCGCCGTAGACACCGCGCGAGGCGGCCATCAGCGAGTACGGCGATTCGACGCCCTCGACGAACAGCGAGCCCGGCTGCATCAGCACCTGCACCTCGCCGCTGACGCGCGCCTGGGAGGACAGCAGCAGCGCCTCGATGTCGCGGCACACCGGGTCGAGCAGCTGGCCTTCGTGCACCAGGTCGCCGTAGGGCTGGGCCACCAGCTCCTTGATGCGCTGCTGGCGCGCAGTCAGCACCAGCTTTTCCAGTTCGCGATGCGCGCTCAGCAGCACTTCAGCCGCCGGCGCCTCGAACGCCACCCGGCCCTTGGTCCCGATGATGGTGTCGCCCAGATGAATGCCGCGACCGATGCCAAAGCGCGCCGCCACGCTCTCGAGCTGTTCAATCAGCTCGACCGGCGACAGCAACTTGCCATCCAGAGCGACCGGGATGCCGTGTTCGAAGCCAATGCGGTGGCGTTCGGGAGCGCGCGGCTTGCTGAAGGCTTCGCGCGACAGCACCCAGGCCTCGTCCGGGATGCTGCCTTTCGAATTCAAGGTCTCCTTGCCGCCGATGGTCACGCCCCACAGGCCGCGGTTGATCGAATAGGCAGCGCCGAACGGCGGCACCGGCAACGAGCGCTGCTGCAGGTACTCGAGCTCTTCGGCGCGCTTGAAGGCGCGATCGCGGATCGGCGCCAGCACCTCAAGTTCCGGTGCCAGCGTGCGCAGCGCTACCTCGAATCGCACCTGGTCATTGCCGGCGGCAGTGCAGCCGTGCGCGATCATGTGGGTGCCCAGCTGGCGCGCCATGCGGGCGATGGTCTGCGCCTGCATGACCCGCTCGGCGCCCACGCACAGCGGGTACAGGCCGCCGCGCTTGACGTTGCCCATGATCAGAAAGCGCAGCACCTGCTCGAAATAATCGGCGCGCGCATCAACCTGGTGATGCTCGAGCGCGCCGAGCGCGCGCGAGCGCTCGCGCAGCTGCCGCGCGGCCTCGGCATCGATGCCGCCGGTGTCGACGGTGACCGTGATCACCGGCCGCTGGTGGTTCTCGGCCACCCACGGCACCAGGAACGATGTGTCCAGCCCGCCGGAATAGGCGAGCACGATCGGCGAAGCCGCTGGCGTCGAGGTCGTCATGGGGTGCTTGCTAGCTACTGAAGACGGAGTTCAGCCGCTCGATCAGACGGCGCTGGCCGCGGCCGTCGCTCGTGGCAATAAAAATAGTGTCATCGCCGGAGACGGTGCCGACCACTTCGGGCCATTCGGCCTTGTCGACCGCCACCGCGACGCTGCCGGCCGCGCCGATGCTGGTCTTGACGATCGTCAGCGAGGCGCCGGCCGGTTTTACCGCGCGTACGAACTGTGACAGGGCGCCGAAGTCGCCGTTGGCGCGCGAGATCTCATCCGGCGGCACCAGGTAGCGACCACCGGCCTTGAGCACGCCGAGCTCGCGCAGATCGCGGCTGACCGAGGACTGATTGACGTCGAAGCCGTCCCGCCGCAGCAATTGCGCCAGGTCGCTTTGCCGGTGCACGACCCCACCGCGCAGGATGCGCAGGATGGCGTTGCGGCGTTCGAGCTGTTGGCGGTCGGTCAGCATATCGGCTCATGCATAAAGTACCAAAAGTATGCATAAAAATGCGGGGGCTGGCAAGCATTGGGTCGCACTTTCGGGGGCAGACTGCTTCAGTTATCTTTCTTACATACACGCGCGATAGCATTTTCGATCGCGCCAACACAAAAGAGGGGAGCGTCATGGCACAGGGATCCATTCACGGCCGGTTCGTCTGGCAGGAACTGATGACCGGGGATACCGCGGCCGCGGCGGCGTTCTACTCCAGGGTGGTCGGCTGGCACACGATGCCGTCCGCCGCCGACCCGACCTACACCCAGTTTGGCCTGGGGGGCGGCTACTACGCCGGCATGATGAAGCTGCCCGAAGATGCCCGCGCCGCCGGTGCCAAGCCGCAGTGGCTGCCGTACATCGGCGTGGCCGACGTCGAGGCCAGCGCCGCGGCCGCCGAGCGCCAGGGCGGCTACGTCAAGAAGCCGGGCGCCGACATCCCGACCATCGGCCGATTCGCCATCCTGAGCGACCCGCAGGGGGCCACGTTCGCGATCTTCAAGCCGGTTCAGGCTGGCATGGGCGCGCCGAGCGAGGCGCCGCTGGGCAGCTTCGCCTGGCTGGAGCTGGCGACCACCAATAACGAGGCGGCGTTCGACTTTTACAGCAAGCTGTTCGGCTGGCAGGCCATGCAGCGCATGGACATGGGTCCGCAAGGGACGTATCTGATCTTCGGTGCCGACGGGGTGCAGCGCGGTGGCATGTACCACATGAACCAGGAGCGCTCCTCGACCCCGTACTGGCTGCCGTACGCGTCGGTCGCCAGCGCCGATGTCGCCGGGGCCGCCGCGACCGCCGCCGGCGGCCGGATCGTGGTCGGGCCGATGGACGTGCCGGGCGGCGGGCGCATCGTGCAGTTCATGGATCCAAGCGGCGCCCTGTTTGCGGCGCACTCAGCCGGCAAACCGGCTGCCAAGCCGGCGGCTGCTCCCAAGCCTGCGCCGCCCAAGCCCGCGGCGCCGAAACCTGCGGCCGCGAGCCCGACGGCGACGCCGAGCGCGTCGGCTGCCAAGCCCGCGGCCCCAAGGCCCGCGGCGGCCAAACCGGCCGCACCCAAGCCAGCCGCGGCGCCGAAGAAGGCCGCGGCCCGCAAGAGCGCGAAAAAGAAGCCCGCTGCCAAGAAGAAGGCCACGCCTAAGCGCAAGTCCGCCAAGAAAAAAGTGGCGCGCAAGAGCGCGGCGCGCTCGGCCCGCAAACCGGCCCGCAAGGCGGCCGCCAAGAAGCGCAGCGCCAAGCGCCGCCCGGCCAAGAAGCGCGGGGGCAAGGCTCGCCGCAAGAAATAAGCGCGGCGGCAACGCCCCGTCCTTAAGGCGGGTGCTCCTGCAGCCAGGACTCGATCAGCCGCCGTGCGATGGTGTACGGCGGCGGCAGCGCCTTTTCCTCGGCGCCGCGCAGTTCATCGAGCTTGAACCAGCGTGCATCCTCGAGCTCGCCATCCAGCTGCACCGGTGCGCGGCGCGCGCGGGCGCGAAACGCCAGCATCAGTGAGGCCGGAAACGGCCACGGCTGTGAGCCAAAATAGTGCACCTCGGTCACGATCGCGCCGGTCTCCTCGGCCACCTCACGCGCCACCGCCTGCTCCAGGTTCTCTCCGACCTCGACGAATCCCGCCAACGCCGAGTAGCGACCCTGCGCCCAGCTTGCCTGCCGTCCCAGCAGGGCCTGATCATCATCGGTCACCAGCACGATGATCGCCGGGTCAATCCGAGGGAAGAACTCGGCGCCACAGGCGCTGCGGGTGCAGGCCATGACATGGCCGGCGCTGCGCGCCTCGGTCGGCGCGCCGCAGACACCGCAGTGGCGGTGGCGCGAGCGCCACACGATCAGTGCCCGGGCGTACACCAGCAGCTGCGCTTCATCCTCGGGCAGCAATGCGATCACCGAGCGCAGCTCCTCGAAATGGGCGCCGGCGACCGTGGCCGCCTGATCCGCCGGTAGATCCACCAGCACGCAGCGCTGACCGTTAAACCAGCCGAGCAGTAGCAGTTGCGAGCGCTCGGCCGCACCAATCACTGCATGCTCGGAGCCCAGGAACGCGATCTGCATGCGTGGCTCGCGCCGGACCAGATGCGTGGTACCGCAGGACACCAGGAAGCGCGTGGCAGCTGAGCTCAGCGCCGCATCGATCCACCCGGGCTCCTCCCGTGCCTCCGGTCGTCGCTGGAGCGAGGTGGCGGCGGGCGGGACGGTCGGGGCGCTCATAAGCGGCAGTCTTGCAGACCCTGGCGCGCGCCGGCAACTGAAGCTCTATCGGCGCTGCGCCGATTGCGAGCATTGGGGTCCGCGTCAATAATCGGGCGGCCGTCCACGAGCGCTGACCCCAGGCGCGCCGCCCAGGCCGTGGACGCCAATCACGACGGGAGATTTGCGGTGATGAGATCGATGTCGATGGCGCCGTTCATTCTCGGCGCAAGTCTACTGCTGCCCCTGGGCGGCTGCGGCAAGGCCGGCGGGCCGCAGTCGCCGCCGCCGCCTCAGGTCAGCGTGGCGCAGGTGCTCGAGCGCCGCGTCAAGGACTGGGATGAATTCACCGGCCGCTTCCAGGCGGTGGAGAGCGTCGAGATCCGGCCGCGGGTGTCGGGCTACATCGATCAGGTGGCGTTCAAGGAAGGCGGACCGATCAAGCGCGGTGACCTGCTGTTCGTCATCGACCCCAGGCCCTACAAGGCTGACTTTGATCATGCCACCGCCGACGTCAAGCGCTACAAGACCGCGTTCGATCTGGCGCAGATCGAGCTCAATCGGGTGCAGCGCCTGCGGGACAGCGGTGCGGTCTCGCAGGAAGAGCTGGATGAACGCAAAAGCACGCTGGCGCAGGCCGAATCCAACGTCTCCGGTGCCAACGCGACGCTCGAATCGGCCACGCTCAATCTGAGTTTCACGCGCGTGACCAGTCCGATCGCCGGCCGCGTGGGCCGCGCCGAAGTCACGCGCGGTAACCTCGTGACCGGCGGCAGCAATGGCGGCACCTTGCTGACCACGGTCGAATCGATCGACCCGATCTACGTTTATTTCGAAGGCTCTGAGCAGGCCTACCTGCACTACAACGAGATGGCGCGCGCCGGCGAGCGCCCGAGCTCGCGCGATGCCCCCAATCCGGTGCGAATCGGTCTGGCCGATGAGGAGGGTTTTCCGCATACCGGCACCATGGATTTCGTCGACAACCAGGTGAATCCGCAGACCGGCACCATTCGTGGGCGGGCGGTGCTCGACAACAAGGACGGTTTGTTTACGCCGGGGCTGTTCGCACGCGTGCAGCTGCTCGGCAGCTCCGAGTACACCGCGATCCTGATCGATGATGCCGCCGTCAATACCGATCAAAACCAGAAGTACGTGCTACTGCTGGGACCCAACAACCAGGTCGAATATCGACGGGTGAAACTCGGCCGGATGATCGACAGCCTGCGCATCGTGCGCGAGGGCCTGAAGGCCGGCGATGTCATCGTGGTCAGCGGCGCGCAGCGCGTCCATCCCGGCATCACGGTGACACCGCAGAAGGTCTCGATGACCACCGGCGAGATTTCCTCCGGCGCCGCGTCCACACCAGCGCCTTCGAAGTAGTCGTGCCGACGTGAATATTTCCTCATTCTTCATCGAGCGGCCGATCTTCGCGACCGCGCTCGCGATCGTGATCACGGCCGCTGGCCTTCTGGCCATCCCGTCGCTGCCGATCACCGAGTACCCGCAGATCGTGCCGCCGACGGTGGTGGTGAGCGGCCAGTTCCCGGGGGCGTCGCCCAAGACCATCGCCGAGACCGTGATCACGCCGCTCGAGCAGCAGATCAACGGCGTTGAGAACGCCATCTACACCAACTCATCGGCGACCCCGGACGGCAATTTCGCCATCACCGTCACCTTTCGGCTGGGGACCGACCTCGACATCGCTCAGGTGCAGACCCAGAACCGGGTCTCGCAGGCAGAGACCCGCCTGCCCGAGGTGGTGCGGCAGCTGGGACTGGTGACACAGAAGAAATCACCGGACCTCACCATGGTGGTGTTTCTGAAATCCACCAACGGCGTCTATGACTCGCTGTATCTGCGCAACTATGCGGTGATCCAGATCAAGGACGTGCTGGCGCGGCTGCCCGGCATGGGCGATGTCGAAGTGTTCGGATCGGGTGATTACGCGATGCGCCTGTGGCTCGATCCCGGCAAGATCGCCTCGCGCAACATGGACGTCGATGAGGTGTTGCAGGCGGTGCGCGAGCAGAACGTGCAGGTGGCCGCTGGCCAGATCGGCGGCCAGCCGGCGCCGCCCGGCACCCAGTTCCAGTACATCGTCAACGCCCAGGGACGGCTGCAGACCGAGCAGCAGTTCGAGAACATCGTCATCAAGAACGGTGCCAATGGCGAGACCACCTACCTGCGCGACGTCGCGCGCCTGGAACTGGGGCCCGATACCTATGCCTTGAGGAGCATGCTGGATGGCGGCCCGGCGGTTGCCATTCCGGTGTTCCAGCTGCCCGGCGCCAACGCACTGAAACTGTCGGATGGCGTGCGCGCGACGATGAAGCAGCTGTCGCGCAATTTTCCCGCGGGTGTCACCTACGAGATCGACTACGACCCGACGGTGTTCGTGCGTAGTTCTATTGAGGCCGTGGTCCACACGCTGTTCGAGGCGGTGGCGCTGGTGGTGCTGGTGGTGGTGGTGTTTCTTCAGACCTGGCGCGCCAGTGTCATTCCGCTGGTCGCGGTGCCGGTGGCCATCGTCGGCACGCTGGCGGCGCTGCTATTGGCGGGCTTCTCGATCAATTCACTGACGCTGTTTGGTCTGGTGCTGGCCACCGGCATCGTGGTCGATGATGCCATCGTGGTGGTCGAGAACATCGAACGCAAGATCGAGGACGGCCTGCAGCCGCGGGCCGCGGCGCATGCCGCGATGGCCGAGGTTACGCGGCCGATCATCTCGATCATGCTGGTGCTGTGCGCGGTGTTCGTACCGGTGGCCTTCGTCACCGGGCTGACCGGTGAGTTCTACCGGCAGTTTGGTATCACGATCGCCTCCAGCACCATCATCTCGACCTTCAATTCACTGACGCTGTCGCCGGCGCTGGCAGCGTTGCTGCTGAAACCCAAGAACGCGCCGCCGGACTCGTTCCAGCGCCTGATCAATCGGCTGTTCGGTGGCTTCTTCGCGCTGTTCAACCGCGGCTTCGAGCATGCCGCGGGACGTTACGGCTTTGGAGTTCAACGCCTGACGGTCATCCGGGTCGCAGTGCTGTCGATCTTCGCAGTGCTGCTGTTTGCCACCTGGGGAATGTTTCAGATCGTTCCGGGGGGATTCATCCCCAGCCAGGATAAGCAATATCTGATCGGCATCGTGCAGCTGCCCGACGCGGCCTCGCTCGATCGCACCGAGAACGTGGTCAAGCAGATCTCGCAGATCGCCGGGCAGACCCCCGGCGTCGATCACGTGATCGGCTTCTCCGGTCTGTCGGTGCAGGGCTTCGTAAACTTAAGCAACGCCGCGGTCTGCTTCTTCCCGCTCAAACCCTTCGATCAGCGCAAGACCAAGGATCTGTCGGCGGTCGCCATCGCCGGCGCGCTCAACAAGAAATTCAGTGCGATCCGCGGCGCGGTCATTTTTGCCGTGCCACCGCCGCCGGTGCAGGGCTTAGGGACCACCGGCGGCTTCAAGCTGTATCTGCAGGACCGTGCCGCGCACGGCTATGACGAGCTCGCGCGTGTCACCTCCGAAGTGCTCAACAAGGCCCGACAGCAGCCTGAACTTAATCCCTACGCCACCTACTCGACCTTCCAGAACAGCGTGCCGCAACTGTTCGCCGACGTGGATCGCGTCAAGGCCAAGGCCCAGGGCGTGCCGCTGTCGAACGTGTTCGATACCCTGCAGGCCTACCTGGGTTCGGTCTACATCAACGATTTCAATCGATTCGGCCGCACCTACCGCGTGTATGCGCAGGCCGAGGCAAAATTTCGCAGTAAACCCGAGGACATTGCCAATCTCGAGACGCGCAACCTCAACGGCGACATGGTGCCGATCGGTTCGCTGGCCGAGGTGCGCTTCGAGGCCGGTCCCGATCGTGTGTCTCACTACAACGTCTATTTGGCATCGGACATCAACGGCCAGGGGGCCGCCGGTGTGTCCTCCGGCCAGGCCACCGCCGCGATGGAGCGGGTGCTGAATGCAACCTTGCCCAATGGCTTCGGCTATGAGTGGACCGACCTGACCTTTCAGCAAAAGAGCGCCGGCAATACCGCGCTGCTGGTGTTTCCGATCTGCGTGATGCTGGTGTTCCTGATTCTGTCGGCGCAGTACGAGAGCTGGGCGTTGCCGCTGGTGGTGATTCTGATCGTGCCGATGTGTCTGCTGTGCGCTCTGGTGGGCGTGTGGCTGAAGGGCTCGGACGACAACGTGCTGACGCAGATCGGTTTCATCGTATTGGTAGGACTTGCCTGCAAGAACGCGATCCTGATCGTCGAATTCGCGCGCGAGCGCGTCGAGCATGGACTGTCGCCGGTGGCCGCGGCGGTCGAAGCCTGCCGCTTGCGCCTGCGGCCGATCCTGATGACCTCGTTCGCCTTTATCATGGGCGTCATTCCCTTGGTGATCGCCAGCGGCGCCGGCAGCGAGATGCGCCAGGCGATCGGCATCGCCGTGTTCGCCGGCATGCTGGGCGTGACGCTGTTCGGGCTGTTTCTGACGCCGGTGTTCTTCGTCACCGTCGAGGGCCTGATCGGCGGTCCGGCAAAGCAGCCGTCGGGGGCAGCACCGCCCACGCCGATGCAGGAGCCGCGCGATGCGTAAGTTCGCGCTCGTGTGCCTGCTGGCGGCGCTCGCGGGCTGCGAAGTCGGGCGCAACTATCACCGGCCCGACACGGCGGTGGACCCACACTTCAGCGGCGCGCAGCAGCCGGGCTTCAGTGAGAACGATGCGGTCGAGACGTACTGGACCGGATTCAACGACGAGATTCTCGACGCGCTGATCAGCGATGCGGTCGCCCACAACAATGATCTGGCGGCGGCCGCGGCCAATCTGCGCGCGGCGCGGGCCGTTCGGCGGCTGGCGGGATTTGATCTGTTCCCAACCGTGACCTTCGCCGGGGGCTACAGCCATAACCTTGACGCGCAGGAGCAGCTGCCGGGCGTCGATCAGCACGATCGGCAATTCGACGAGGCTGATGCCGGCTTCCAGGGCTTGTGGGAACTCGACCTGTTCGGCCGCGTGCGCCGCAACGTCGAGGCGGCGCGCGCCGATGTCGGTGTCGCCCAGGCGAGCCTGCAGGACGCCCGGGTCAGCGTCATCGCCGAGGTGGCGCGCGACTACTTCGTGCTGCGCGGCTTGCAGGACCAGCTCGATCTCACGCGCCGCAACGCCGACAGTGAGCAGTCATCGCTGCAACTGACCCGAGTACGCCTGGAGGCGGGCCGTGGTAATGAACTCGACACCTCGCGCGCCGAGGCCCAGTGGCAGACCACGCTGGCCTCGATTCCGTCGCTGGAGGCCGAGATTGCCACCACCATCTACCGCTTGAGCGTGCTAACCGGGCGCCAGCCAGCCGCGCTGAGTGTCAGGCTCGCACCGGCGCCGACGCCCGATCTGCCGGCGCTCAACTCGATCGGTACGCCGGAGCAGTTGCTGCGCCGACGACCGGATATCCGCGTGGCAGAAAGGCGTCTGGCCGGGGCCACGGCGCGCATCGGCGTCGCCGCCGGTGATCTTTTTCCCAAGGTGACCTTGCTCGGTAGCATCGGCTATCTGGCACCGACCTTCGGCGAGTTCGGTCAGACCGAATCACAGTTCTACAGTGCCGGCCCAAGCATCACCTGGGCCGCATTCGATCTGGGCCGGGTGCGCGCGCGCATCGTGTCGGCACAAGCGCAGACCGACGCCGCGCTGGCGAACTATCAGGCCGCCGTGCTGAATGCCCTCGAGGACACCGAAGGGGCGCTGGTCAGTTATGGCCGCTCGCAGGTGCGTCGGGACGCGCTGCAGCTGGCGGCAACCGCCAGCGACAAGGCCGCGGACCTGGCACGGCGGCGATTCGAAGGCGGCCTCATCGATTTCCTCGAGGTGCTCGACGCCGAGCGCACTGCGCTGTCCGCCGATCTGCTGCTGTCGCAAAGCCGTACCGATGCCGCGACCTCTCTGATCGCGGTGTACAAGGCACTGGGCGCGGGCTTTAGTGTCGAACCGGACAAAGTCAGCGCGGTCGCGACCGCGCCGCAGAAATAGCGTTTGGGGGCTCCGATGCGCATCGCCATTTGTCTGCTGGTTGCCAGTCTGGGTTCGGGTGTCAGTGTGGCGGCCGACTTCGATGCCCCCTACCAGAGGCAGGCTCTCGAGCTGTTCCGACGCTCGATCGCGTTCAAGACCGAGATCGGCCAAGGCCAGGTGCCGTTGCTGGCCGCTTACCTTGCCGACCAGTTTCGTGCCGCCGGTTTCCCCGACGAGGACATCCACATCCTGCCGCTGGGGGAGACCGCCTCGCTGGTGGTGCGTTATCGCGGCAACGGCAGTGGTGGCCGCCCGATCACCGCGATCGCGCATATGGATGTGGTCACGGCCAAGCCCGAGGACTGGCAGCGCGATCCGTTCACGCTGGTCGAGCAGGGCGGGTATTTTTTTGGCCGCGGCAGCGTTGACGTCAAGTGCGGCCTGGTGGCACTGACCAGCGCGTTCCTGCGCCTCAAAGCCGAAGGCTACGTGCCCGATCGCGACCTGATCCTGGCCTTCAGCGGCGATGAGGAGACCGCACAGGCGACCGCCGCCGACCTCGCGCAGCATCACCGCGAGCTGGTCGATGCCGAATTTGTCCTCAACAGCGACGCCGGCGGTGGAGCGCTCGATGAGAAGACCGGACGTCCGGTCCTGTACGGCATTGAGAACTCCGAAAAGTCCTATGCCAGCTTCGAGCTCACGGTGCGCAATCCCGGCGGACACAGCTCGCTGCCGCGCGCCGACAACGCCATCTACGAGCTTGCTGACAATCTGCAGGAAATCCGCCATCTGCAATTCCCGGTCATGTGGACCGCCGAGACGCGCGAGTGGTTTCGCGTCATGGCCGGCCAGACCAGCGATCCGAAGCTAAGCGCGGCGATGCGCCGCTTCGCTGCCAACCCGCGCGACCCACAGGCCGACCGCGTGCTGGCGGCCGAGCCGAGCCTGGTCGGCCGCACCCGCACCACCTGCGTGCCAACGCTGCTGCGCGGCGGCCATGCGGACAATGCCTTGCCGCAGTCGGCGACCGCGACCATCAACTGCCGCATCTTTCCCGGGGTCGAGCCCGCCAGCGTGCAGGCCGCGCTGCAAAATCGAGTGGGACCTAAGGCCGAAGTCCGCCCGACCTCGGCGCCCGTGTATGTGAGTGGGCCCTCGCCGATGCGCCCGGATCTGTTGCAGGCCGTCACGCAGGTGCTGCATAGCCTGCACGACGACGTGCCGATCGTTCCTCAACAGGAGTCGGGCGCCAGTGACTGCGTGATCTTCCGCGCCGCCGGCATTGCCTGCTACGGCACCAGCGAGACATTCATCAAGGATAGCGATGACTTCGCTCACGGGCTCAATGAGCGCGTGCCGGTGGCGTCTTTCTACCAGGGCCTGGATTTCTGGTACCAGCTGTTCAAGGATCTGAGCTCCCCCGCTACTCACTAAAGCCGCCGGCACGCAGATCGACCCAGTCGGATGGAACCCGTGAAAGAATCAAAGCAGCAGGCCGCTCTGCAAGCCGCAGCGATGCCATCAGCGATCAGCATGGATGGAACCCTCATTCGCCAGGCGATCCTGGGCGAAGTGGCGCTGCAATCCGACATGGCGCTGCAGATCGACAGCCACGGCGTGCGCCTCAGCGATGCAACCGTCGAGGGCGGCCTTGATCTGACGGCAGTCGCCTACGATCGGCCGATCCTGTTCGAGCGCTGCACGTTCCTGGGCGCGATCATGCTGACGCGCTCCAAGCTCGATTCCTTCTCGCTGAAGGACTGCCGCATGTTGTGCGTCGATGCACGCGGCGCCGAGATCCATGGTGATCTGACCATCAGCGGCGGCTCGCTCGAGAATCCCGGGCAGTTCGCTTTCAATGGCCATTCGATGTCGGTGAACGGATCGGTATTGTTCGTCGACGACCTGGATGCCGCCGGTGCGGTGAGCCTCGCGTGGGCGCAGATCGGCCGACGCGTGGTTTGCAACGGCACGTTTCGCAACCCGCCGCAGCAGGTAACGGCGCTGAACTGGTTTGAGCCCATTCACTGTGCGATCAACGGCTTTGGCGTGCGGATCGGCAAATCACTGAGCTTCAATTCTCATATGCACGCGGCCGGCAGCTTCCGTGCCGAAGGCTTCGTCGTCTTTGCCAACGCAACGATTACGGACGGCATCTACTTTATCGGCGGTTCGATCACCGCCGGCCACGCAGCGGCACAGACAACGGCTGTTCAATCCAGCGGCGACTCGGCCACGCGCTACGTCATCAAGGCAGGCGCAGGTCTTTCGCTGCACAACGTGCAGATGGGCGAGCTGGTACTGTCGGGCATCGAGCGATTCGAAGGCTTGCTGTCGCTGCGGGCGGCGGTCATTCGCACCATTGCTGATGATGCAACCTTCTGGCGCGATCCTGTAACAGGTCTGGCGCGATCCGGAATGGCTATCGAACTGGACGGCTGCACCTATCGGGCCTTTACCCACAACATGGTATCGGCGACGCCGGTGGACTGGCGGGTGCGGCTGCAGTGGCTCAAGGCGCAGATCCCGCAGCATCTGAGCACCGAGTTTCGTTCGCAGCCGTTCACCCAGTGCGCCGAGGTGCTGCGCAAGATGGGCGATGACCACGGCGCGCGCATGATTTTGTTTGAACGCGAGCGACTGCGACTGCAGTCGGGCGATGCTCGGCTGTGGGACCGAATTGTCGGGCGCGCGTTCGGCGTGGTCGCGGGTCATGGCTACAAGAACTACTACGCGCTGTATTGGGCACTGGGTATTTGGCTCGCCGGGGCCGCGGTGTTTGGCATCGCCAATCGGCTGGGCGAGATGCGCCCGGCGTCCGAGCACGTGATCGTCGATGAGACTTACCAGCGCACCGGGAGAGTTCCCAGCGACTATGAGCCATTGAAAGCCGTACTGTTCTCTGCCGATGTGCTGCTGCCAATCGTCGATTTCAGCCAAAAGCGCTTCTGGCTGCCGCGCGACGCCGGTGAGCGCGCGCCAGATGCCGCGCGGGCATTTCCGAGCCAGCCGGAATGGCTGACGGGCTCGCTCAACTGGTTATTCGCCGGCTGGTTCCCGAAGCTCTACTACTACTTCGAGATCGCCATGGGCTGGGTACTGGCCTCGATCGCGGTGGCCGGCTTTTCCGGCCATCTGGCTCGCAAGGGCGAAGAGTAGGCCGTGCCTAAGGCGGCCAATCAGCTGCTGCGCCGCTAGCTGCGCAACTCTGAGGCGTGCTCCCGGAGAGCGCAGCCGCCATCGAATAGGGCTGCACAGTTCCATCACGCGCCAGATGGATGCCATTGTCCCGCAGGTCTAGAGCGGCTCGCCGTTGGCGATGAATCACGGACTCCATGGTTTACTTCCCTCCATCGCGTCAGATAATTGCCGCAACGGGGTGCGCGTGCACGCGGCATCCCCGCCCTCTCGTCGACGCCTCTGCCTCATGCAGATAGATCGCCAAACCGTCCCTTGGCGGTCGGGCCGCGTTCAACAGCATGACTGCGCTGATCTGTCCGCGATGACCTACGCCGTGAGTGATCACATGCATGAGCATCTCCTCCCGGGACATACGTCCAGGGGTGCCGTCCGTGAAGGTGAAGTCGATGCGTTCCGCCAGCTGCTCGCGATCGAGCACCGACACGTAATCGATATATTCACGATCGCTTTTCCTGATATCCGCGGACAGATCCTCCAGCATCGGCAACTCGCTTGGATTGGCCGATGTGTACCCGTGAGTCTTGCGCCGCACGTGCGCGGCGAAGATCCGGTCGACGACATGGCTGTGGCTCAAGGCCTTGATGGCCAATCCAGTGATGAGGGAATCGCTGTCAAGCGTGGCCAGAGCAATCAATAACTCGTCGTTCGCCCACGCTTTGTATCCGAACAGGCGTTGCAATGTGTCGTACATCTCGTGATCTCCTGAAGATTCGTCGCATCGCGTGTTGCGCGAAGCATCATCCGTCGTTTCCTCTGCCCGTAGAATATGAGCTATTATTCGCTTTTAGTACTCGCTTTGAGGGGCGCCTGGCAATGGTGCGCAGACAGCTCACAAAACCCAGGAAAGCCGCCACTCAGGAGCGATCGCGCGCAACTGTCGACGCCTTGGTGGAAGCGACTGCTCGCATTCTCGTCAGGGAAGGCTTCGACAAGGCCAGCACCAACCGCATCGCCGAAGTGGCTGGGGTGAGCGTCGGCTCGCTGTATCAGTATTTTCCCGGCAAGGAGGCCCTTGTGGCTGCCGTCATCGAGCGTCACCAGCAGGAGGTCATGCAAACGGTCCGGGGTGAGCTGGCGGAGGCTCTGGCCGAGCCGGTCGACAAGGCGGTGCGCAAGCTTGTCGCGGTCGCGGTAAAGGCACACCGTGTCGACCCCAGGCTGCATCGTGTGCTTGCGGAGCAGGTTCCCCGTGTGGGCAAGCTGGAGAAGGTGGAGACATTCAATCGTGAGAACTACACCCTGTTCCGCACCTACTTAGAGAGCCACCGGGACGAACTGTATGTCGGTGACCTGGACCTCGCATCATTTGTATGCGTGACCGCCATCGAGGCGTTGACGCACAACGCAGTGCTGCACTATTCCGGGACGCTTTCGGAGGAAATGATGGAAGCGTTAATCGACGAGGGCGCGCGTCTGGTAACCGGATATCTGAGGGGATGATATGGGTTGACTCATGAAAAGCCTCGCCCGTCGATCGGGACCTTGAGGCTGCGCATCGGATGTACTGGAAAAGCCCCAAGCGGCGTCCAGACCGACGCAGCAGTTTTGAGACAGCTCAACCGCGGAGAGAACCTCCCATGTGCCAGTATCTCGTGATCGATCAGCACGCGCAGGATCGCCTCCTTGTCGGTGAATCACTGGTAGAGCGTGCCGATGCTGGTGCCGGCTGTTGCGGCGATGGCGTTGGTGGTCAATGACAGGTACCTGTGCGCTCGATGAGCCGCATGGCCGCCTCTGATATGAGCCCGATCTTCTGAACCCGAGGCCAGCCGGGCTATTCCAAATTCTGCACCTGAAGGCGCAGTGCGCGTTGAGGACGTCGCGGTTGGCACGATGGTCCTGACAGCGAGCGGAGAAGCGCGCGGCGTGCGCTGGGTTGGACATCGCACTGTGAACTGTGCGCTCGCCCCGGGCCCGACCGGCGACGATCCGAATCTGCTTGCTTGAGGTCACCTACCAAGATCATGGCCCGCGGGACGGGCACCCGGCGCGACGGCTTTACGGCTGGCTCGGCCACTCCTCTACATCCCTTGACGCACTCGAGCTGCTGCATGCTCGTGGAATAGTGAAATCTCCTATCGCCGGGAATGACTCAGGCTGGCCGTCGGTTGGTCAGCCCGTGTCGACCGCGTCATTTGTGCAGGCGCGAATTTCCGGTGTCACGAGCCACCTTGGAACTCAGCGGCTGCCCGCCCCGATGGAGATGAGTCTTCTGCTCACGCAGGGCCGCGCTCCAAAGCTGCCCGGTCAGCGCCATGCACGCCCGGTGGTCTGCAGACACTGCAGCGTGGCGCCCGCAGGGTCCAGCGGTCGGTCACCAGCACCGCACCGCAATCCCGGCAGCCACCCAGCAACAGCTCGTCGGCCCGTACCAGCGTGGTCAGCAGGAACACCGCGTGCTCGAAGGTGATCAGACCCTCCGGGATCAGACCACGATAGGCCTCGTAGGCCTGGCACAGCAGCTCGCCACGCGCCAACGACGGCAGTGAGCGCGCCAGCTCCGGCGTCGGATCGCTCGGCAAGGCACCAAGCAGGCGACACAGGCTGGCCAACAACGCCGCCTCCTGCCGCACCCGGCCGGTGCGCATGAAAAATGTCACCTGCTGCGGCGACTTACCGCGATGGCGCACCACCTCGGTGCCCTGGGCATCGCTGAGGTAGGAACGGTACAGCTTGGTAATGTGTTCAGATTGTGGAAGTGCACTGGGGCTGCCCGGTTAATCCCGGGAGCGTCGCTCTAAGAGGTCGGACCACGGTGCGACGTCTGCTGTCGTCCCCCGGAATTACCTTGGATCGAGCGGTAGTAAGTACGCGGGGAAGACGTAGGTAGGGATGAACCTCGGCTGGAGTGGCGCGGCGCGTCTTTTCTACGAGTGCTCATCCAGCACGAGTCAGCTCTGCACTTTCAGACAGAATTGTCCCTGACCCAGAAGGTCACAACACTCCTGCAAGCGACGCCTCAACAGGTTCAATCGAGCTTCCAATTGGTCCTTGATATCGGGCAAATGCGGCTGATTAGGGGACGGTGCAACAAGCCGCCCCGGGACCACTGCTCGTGCAGCCGTGTGGAAACTGCCATGCTGCGCGCCTGAGCGGTCGCGGGAGCAACAAGTGTCACTCTTTTTGTCCGGATGCCCGCTTTGGCTGACGGCGATCCTGCTGCTCATCTTGCCCACTGTCGCCGCGACCGGCGCGCTGATACTAATCCGCGGCCACGTGGGCCTCGAGCGGCTGTCCACGAACAACGAGGTCGCGGGCTTCAAATTTGCGGTGGTGGGCGTCATCTATGCGGTACTGCTCGCATTCGCGGTCATCGTCGTGTGGGAGAGATTCAACCAGGCCGAGGTCGCCGTAGTAGAGGAGGCCGGCGCCGCCGCGAATGTTTACCGGCTGTGCAGCGGCAATGAGCCTGAAGCACTCGCTACTCGCGCCGCGCTGGGCAACTATCTGCGACTCGCGATCGCGCGGGACTGGCCTCAGATGGCGACCGAAAAGGAAAGCACCGATGTGACTCGGGCGTTGGATGTGCTTTATGCGTCCGCACTGCGCTTGGCGCAGACCGATTCGCGACAGCCTGCCGTGGTAGTCGAGCTGCTCAATCAGGTCGACACCATAACCAAGGCCCGCCGCAGCCGGCTGCACTTGGCGGCCGGCATCGTTCCGGGCGTGCTGTGGACGGCGCTGACCCTCGGGGGCATCCTGACGGTGGCTTTCACATTCTTCTTCGGTACCGAGAATTTGAATGCCCAACTCATGATGACCGGTGTGCTCACGATCATCGTGTTCCTTGGCCTGTTTGTGATCTTAGCTATCGACCACCCTTTTACCGGTCCGGTGCATGTCGGCAGCGGCCCGCTGCAACACGTGCTCGAAGATTTTGCCGGCCGCTGACCGGAATTAGGGCGGATCGGTCGTGCTTACTGATTCGATCATCCGACAGTGCCGTCCACACACGGCTGGTGTGCGTGCGGGTGCGTCTCGGCGGGGGAGGCGGCAAATCCCGCGCAGACGATGCAGCGCGGGGCGCGCAGCGACCAGCGATCCACGATCAGGGCCGCGGAGCAGTCACGACAGGACCCGAGTAGCAGTTCATCGCCACGTACCAGACAGGTCAGCAGAAACACCGCATGCTCGAAGCTGATAAGCGCCTCAGGGATGAGCCCGCGGTAGGCCTCGTAGGCCTGGCACAGCGACTCGGCGCGTGAGAGCGAGGGCAGCGTGCGTACCAGCTCGGGGGCCGGCTCGCCCGGCAACGCTCCCAGCAGCCGGTACAGGCTGGCCAGTAGCGCACCCTCCTGTCGCGAGCGCACGGTACGCATGAAGAATGCCACCTGCTGCGGCGACTTACCCCGATGCCGGATCAGCGACGGCGCCCGCTCATCACACAGGTAGGAGCGGTAGAGCTTGCGAATGCGATCATCGCTCAAGCCGGTCCAGGCGCGGATGGTGTGGGTGCGCGCTTCCAGGCGAATGAACTGCAGCGCGATGTCAAAGCGCAGTCGGTCGCGGCTGTAGCGGTCGTCACAAATACGCATGCTGATAGCCTCCCAGCCCGGTCGGCGACTGCTAGAATGTTACTAGTCACAGATTCGGTACGAATATGACAGAAATCCGTGACGGCTCCAAGTCAGAGTGCGGCAGGATATTTCTTCCAATGCTGGAGGAATGCAATGAGCGAGGAATGGGACAGTGCGCTGCTGGCGCCGGTGACCGAGATCAACGAACAGATGCTGCAGCAGCTGCGCGAGCTGGCGCTGCGTGCGCCGGGCGAGGCCGGCGCCCAGGGGACGCCGCGGCTGATAGCTGTGCTGCGCGAGCAATGGTGCGCGCTCGGACTCGAGGGGCGGCAACGCCTGGCGGCGGGTCCCTGTCTGCTGCTGGATGCCGGCTTCGCGCAGCCGCAGCGTTGGGAACGCATCGGCGGTTGCGCCGTGATGGACGCCGAGGATCGCGGCGGCTACTTCCGCGATGCGTTCGGCGTGGCGGTGGTGCGCCGTACGCTGGTACTCGGCTGGCATCTGGCGCGCGCCAACCGCATCACAGCGCGCGTCGCGCTAGGCATGAGTAGCGCCGCCGCCGAGCGCATCGCCGCCTGCCGCCTCTCGGATCTGGAGGCACTGGCGCAGCGCTCGCCGGCGTGGATCGCGCCGCGCTGGGAGCAGCAGCCGATCGTCTGGCGGCAGCTGATCGAGGCCGCCAATCGCCGCCAGGGCGCGCAGCTGCGCCAGGCCCAGCTGCGTGGATTGCAGCTACTGGCGCGCAGCGCCAGCCCACGCGGCAGCGTGTGAAGTCCCGTGGCGGTCAACGACCCATCGGTACACGCGATATGCTAACTTTCCCGGACACATGTTTGCGCTCTCGACTCGCGCCCTCACCAAGGTCTATAGCAACGGCGTGCAGGCGCTGCGCGGCGTCGATCTGGACGTCGAGCAGGGCGACTTCTTCGCGCTGCTGGGACCCAATGGTGCCGGCAAGACCACGCTGATCGGCATCATCACGTCGCTGGTCAACAAGTCGGGCGGCACCGCCTGTGTATTCGACTATGACATCGACCGGCAGCTCGAGCGCGCCAAGTCGTGCATCGGCGTGGTGCCGCAGGAGCTGAACTTCAATCAGTTCGAGACCCCGATGACGATCGTAGTCAACCAGGCGGGCTTCTACGGCATCGCGCGCCCCGAGGCACGGCGGCGCGCCGAGCGCTATCTGCGGCAGCTGCAGCTGTGGGACAAGCGCAATGGCGCGGCGCGCGGCCTGTCCGGCGGCATGAAACGCCGGCTGATGATTGCGCGGGCGCTGATGCACGAGCCCAGGCTCTTGGTGCTGGATGAACCCACCGCCGGCGTCGACATCGAGGTGCGGCGCTCGATGTGGGAATTTCTTCGCGGCATCAACGACAACGGCACCACCATCATCCTGACCACCCATTATCTGGAGGAGGCCGAGAATCTGTGCCGCAACATCGCGATCATCGACAAGGGCAACATCGTCGAGCGCGATCACATGAGCAACCTGCTGCGCCGTCTGCACACCGAGACCTTCGTGCTCAATACGCGCGATGCCGTGGTTTCGGTGCCGGGGGTCGCGGGCTTCGTGTTGCGGCAGGTGGATGCCAATACGCTCGAGGTCGACATCTCCAAGGAGCAGAACCTGAATGAACTGTTCGCCGGTCTCACGCCGCTGGGCATCGAAGTGCTGAGCATGCGCAACAAGGTCAACCGCCTGGAGGAGATCTTCATGCGGCTGGTGGAGAGCCGGGCCGGCCATGCTTGATACCAGCGCCCCGCCGGCCGCGGCCGAGATCTCCTTGGCGGAAATCCGCTGGGTCGGATTTCGCACCATCGTCATCCGCGAGTACGGCCGCATCATCCGTATCTGGGGCCAGACGCTGGTGCCGGCGGTGGTGACCGCGACCTTGTACTTCGTGATCTTCGGCAGCCTGATCGGTGCTCGCGTCGGCCCGATGGCCGGGTTCGACTACAAGCAGTACATCGCCCCCGGCCTGATCATGATGCAGGTGATCCAGGTGTCGTATGCCAACGTCGTGTCGTCGTTCTTCGGCGCCAAGTTCGGCAAGCACGTCGAGGAGCTGCTGGTGTCGCCGCTGCCGAACTGGATCATCGTCGCCGGCTACACCGCCGGCGGCCTGCTGCGCGGGCTGATGGTCGGACTGATCGTGACGGTGGTGTCGCTGGTATTCACGCGACTGCCGGTGGCGCACCCGGTGGCGCTGGTCGCGGCCGCGCTGCTCAGTTCGGTGGTGTTCTCCCTGGCCGGCTTCGTCAATGCGATCTTCGCGCGCAATTTCGATCAGGTGAACTGGATCCCGACCTTCATCCTGACGCCGCTGAACTACTTTGGCGGGGTGTTCTACTCGGTGTCGATGCTGCCGACCTGGGCGCAGAAGGTGTCGATGGCCAATCCGATCCTGCACATGGTGAATGCCTTCCGTTACGGCTTCCTCGGCGCCTCGGACGTGCACGTGCAGGGCGCGTTCGTGCTGATGCTGGTGCTGGCGGTGACGCTGTTCGCGCTGTGCGTGGGCCTGCTCGACCGCGGCATCGGCACGCGCGACTAAGCGGCGCTCGCCCGCACCGACGCACCGGCGTAGGACCCTCGCCAGAGCGCTCGTACGCGGTGCGCCCGAATGGGCCAGCGGGGCCGAAAGGGCGCCCGGAAAGCGTGCATTCGGTCACCATAATCAATGGCTTGTCATCGGATCTTCACATGCCAGACACATGTTTGAAGGACGCCGGACCTAGGCTTAGGGTCCACGATGATGAATCGTACCCAAGGCCTGATGGCGCGATTCGACATGGCCGAATACGGCCTGTGTCGACGGCTCAATCGCGCCTCCTCGGCCCCGATTCTGTGCGCCACGCTGCGCCTGGCCAGTCGCCTGGGTGATGGCATCGCCTGGTACGTGCTGGTGCCGCTGCTGCCACTGATCTTCGGTCGTGCGGCGGTACTGCCGGCGATCGGCATGGCCGTTACCGGCATCGTCGGCCTGTTGATCTATCGCTGGCTCAAGCACGCGCTGGTGCGCGAGCGCCCGTTCATCCGCCACCCGGGCATCACGCTGGCGATGCCGCCGCTGGATCGATACAGCTTCCCGTCGGGTCACACGCTGCATGCGGTGGCCTTCAGCTGGCAGGCGGTGGCGCACTTTCCGATACTGGCGTGGCTGCTCATTCCCTTCGCTACCCTGGTGGCGTGCTCGCGCGTGGCGCTGGGACTGCACTATCCGAGCGATGTGCTGGCCGGTGCGACCCTCGGCGCGCTGCTGGCGATGGCGGCACTGGCCGTGTTCTAGCGGGGCGCATGCGGGTACTGTTCATCTCCGACGTCTACTTCCCGCGCGTCAACGGCGTTTCCACCTCGATCCGTACTTTTCGCGCCGACCTGCGCGATGCCGGCGTCAGCACGGTGCTGGTGGCGCCGGACTACGCGGTGCGAGCCGGGAGCGATGAACCCGGGGTGCTGCGAGTCGCCTCGGGGCACATCCCGCGCGATCCGGAGGATCGGCGCATGCGCATCGGCGCGCTGCGCCGCTGCCTGTCGCAGTTGCAAGGCCAGCACTTTGATCTGGTGCACATCCACACCCCGTTTCTGGCGCACTACGCCGGCGCGAATTTCGCCAGGCGCCGGGGCATTCCGGTGATCGCGACCTACCACACCTTCTTCGAAGAGTACCTGCACCACTACGTGCCGCTGCTGCCGCGCTCGCTCGGGCGCACGCTGGCCCGGCATTTCACCCGCTCGCAGTGCGCGCAGCTGAGCGCGATCGTGGCCCCGTCGGCGCCGATGCGCGATCTGCTGCTCGAGTACGGTGTCGCAACGCCGATCCACGTGATCCCGACCGGCTTGCCCGCCGACCGCTACCTGCCGGGGGACGGCGCGCGCTTCCGCAGCCGCTTCGGCATTGCGCAGGATCGGCCGCTGCTGCTGTACGTCGGCCGGGTGGCGCACGAAAAGAACATCGAGTTTCTGCTGCACGCGTTCGTCACGCTGCGGCGCACCCGTCCGGGCGCGTTGCTGGCGATCGCCGGCGAGGGCCCGGCGCGCGAGCGCCTGCAGACCCTGGTGACCGAGCTGGGCATCGCCGCCGACGTGCAGTTCATCGGCTATCTCGACCGCGAGCGCGGCCTGGCCGACTGCTATGCCGCCGCCAACGTGTTCGTGTTTGCCTCGCGCACCGAGACCCAGGGGCTGGTGCTGCTCGAGGCTCTGGCCCAGGGGCGCCCGGTGGTTTCGACCTCGCATCTGGGCACCGCCTCGATCCTGCAGCCCGGCTGCGGCGCGCGCGTCGCGCCGGAGAGGGCGGACGTCTTCGCACAGAGCATCGAGGCCATCCTGGATGATCCGGCGCGTGCCGCGCGGATGTCGGCGCAGGCGCGCAGCTACGCCCAGACCTGGGCCTCGAGCCACATGGCCCGCCGTCTGGCGACGCTGTATCGCGAGCTCAGCCACCAGCCCGAGGCCGCCGCCATCGTCGCGGCCTAAACGTTCACCATAACCTGCGTGCGTCGCGGCAGCCCGACACTCGCGGGCCGCCTGAGCGAGCGTGCTTGCGTTAAGATCGCCGCGGGGACCTGCTGCGAGCGACTTGGCATGATGGAACGACGAGCGCTGGTGGTCGACGACTCGAAATCCGCGCGGGCATTTCTGACGCGGATCCTCGAGCGCTACGAGCTATCGGTGGACGGGGTCGACTCGGCCGAGCAGGCGATCGAGTACCTGGCCGGTCAGCGTCCCGACGTCATCTTCATGGATCACCTGATGCCCGGCATGGACGGGTTTCAGGCGGTGCAGGCGATCAAGAACAACCCGCGCACCGCGACCATCCCGATCATGATGTACACCTCGCAGGAAGGCGAGTTGTACCTGAGCCAGGCGCGTGCGCTAGGCGCGATCGGCGTGCTACCCAAGCAGATCAAGCACGTCGATGTGTCCAAGGCGCTCGAACAGCTGCACCTGCTGGTCAAGCCCGAGCGCGATATCGAGACCGTGCGGGTGCATTCACCGACCGAGGACACCGAGCTGGTCGACCAGCCGCCGCCGGTGCACGATCTGTCGCCACCGCTCGACACCACCAGCGAACGCCGTGGTCCCAACCGGCCGAACGTGCCGGCGCTGCCCGCGGACCTGCGCCTGGTGCTCGAAGGCATGCTCACGCACCACATGCTGGACGTGCGCCGCTTTCTGGTGGAGAACCTCGAGTCCAACGCCGATCGCATCGTCGGCGACCTGCGGCTGCTGGCGCAAGATCAGGCGCCGCGTCCGGCCAGCCCGGCGCTCGGCCCCCGTGCCGGCGACTGGCGAGTGTGGCTGGCAGCGGCCGGCCTCGCTGCCGCGTTCGTGTTCGGCCTGCAATGGTCCAAGCAGCGCGGCCAGAGCGAGGCCCTGAGTAGTCAGCTGTCGACGGCGCAGCAGCAGCTGTCCGAGACGCAGCAGACTCTGGATTCGCTGCAGGCCTCCGATGCCGCCGCCGCCGCCGGGGCCGCTGCCCCGACCAACGAGGCCGCCGCGCCGGCCGCCGATGCCGGCCGCGGCAGCTCGCTGATCGAGCCGGTGCCCTTTGGCGAGACGCCGCTGGCGCTCGCACGCCAGGAGCGCGTATCGAACCTGCTGACCCGGCTGAGCGCCTCGGGATTTCATGGCGTGGTACAGATCCGCAGCATCCCCGGGCGCTTTTGCACCGTGACCGGCCCGAGCGGCGCAACCGTGCTAGCGCCGGATGCGATGCTGTATTCCAAGTGCGAGCAGATCGCCAACGATCCGGCCTCATCCGGCCAGCGCCAGTCGGTCGCGTTCGCCAATATGCTGTCGATCGCGCGTCGCAATGCCGCCGGCAAGATCGACGTGCAGATCAGCGCCGGCAGCTCCGATGAAGTGCTCACCCCGTATCCGCCGGTCAGCGACACGCTCTCGGCGGGCGACTGGAATCGGGCCGCCGCTGCGAACAATCGCGTCGAAGTGAATTGGCAGACCACGCGCTGAGCTACGCGCCGAGCGGGCTGCTGCGCAGCGGACATTTGCAGACGCTCCTGGGCAGCGTCTGGCCCATCCCCTGGCTGGTACGGCGGCGCGCCGGTACGCTGCTGGCGCGCTCGCGCGAACGGCTGCTCGATTGCGGCGAAGGCGTGCGGCTGCAGGCCTTTATCAGCGCAGCGCTTAAGCCCACGCGGCGCGTGGCGCTGCTGCTGCACGGCTGGGAGGGCAGCAGCGAGGCCACCTACATACTCTCGCTCGGCAGCCTGCTGCTGCAGCACGGCTATGAGGTGGTACGGGTCAACTTGCGCGACCACGGCGCCACCCATCACCTCAATCGCGAGATTTTTCACTCCTGCCGGCTGCCGGAAGTGGTCGGCGCGGTCGCTGCGATCGCCCGAACTTACCCGCAGGCGCGCTTGTACCTGGCCGGCTTCTCGCTCGGCGGTAATTTTCTGCTGCGGGTGGCCGCCGATGAGCGCTCGCCGGCGCAGATCGCCGGCGTGGTGGCGGTCTCGCCGGTGCTTGATCCGGAGGCGACGCTGAGCGCGCTGGAGCGGGGCTGGCGGATTTACCGGCGCTCGTTCGTGCGGCGCTGGTCGCGCTCGTTGCGGCGCAAGCAGCGCAGCTGGCAGGGGGTGCATGACTTTCGCGACCTGCTGCGCTTGGGTCAGCTGCGCGGCATGACCGCAGGCCTGGTGCTCCGCTGCACCGACTTTCCCGATCTGGCGGCGTACCTGAATGGCTATGCGATCACCGGTCCTCGGCTCGCGACGCTGCGCTTTCCGGCCCGCGTGCTGTTGGCTGAGGATGACCCGATCGTGCCGGCCGCGGATCTGAAGCGGCTCGCCGCCTCACCGCTGCTGGTAGTGGAGCGCTCGCGTTATGGCGGTCACTGCGGCTTTGCCGACAGTTTGAGCGGCCCGAGCTGGGCCGATCGCTACGTCCTGGATCAGTTCGAGCAGTTCGACTCCAGCACCGCGCTCACAGGCGCTCGAGCGGATTTGGAATCCGCACGCGGCTGATCCAGGAGGCGGTGCCGATGATCAGGCCGACCAGCGCGCCGGCGCCGATCAGCACCAGCATCGCATTGGCGCCAAAGCGCGCCTGCAGCAGCGGCAGCGCGATGGCCACGGCCGCCCCGGCCGCGAACGCACCGCCGATCAGCGTGCCGAGCGTTCGACGGCGCAGCCGCAGGAAGTCGGCCTGAAGGCTCTCGATCTGTTCGCGCCGCTCGCGCTGCGCGCGCGCCAGGTAGGCGGCGCGGCCGCGATTGTCGATGCTCGCGCGTGCGATCGCTGCTTGCAGCCGGCCGCCAAAGTCGGCCGGGGGCAGCGGCGCGGGCAGCGCCCGCGCCAGTGCCATATCCAGGGCGCGCTCGTCATCGTCCATCAGTTGCTCTCCAGCCAGTGTCCGGCGTCGGCCATTCCGCGCCGCCGCAGCTGCTCGAGCAGCGCGGCCCGGGCCCGAAACAGCGTGGTCTTGACCGTGCCCTCGGGCATGCCGAGCATCAGCGCGACCTCGCTGACCGAACGGTCCTCATAGTAGAACAGCGTCAAGCTGCGCCGGTAGCGTTCGGGCAGCAGCTCCACCAGCTCGCGCAGCAGCTGCATTCGGTCGTCCGGCTCGCTCGCCGGCGCGTTCAGCGACAGCACCTGCTCTTCGATCTCGGCATCGCTCATCGAGGCGAGCTCGCGCCGGCGCTCGAGCGCGGTCAGGCAACGGTTGCGCGTGATGGTATAGATCCAGGTCGACAGCGAAGCGCGCTGGTCATACCCCGACAGTGCCTTCCAGATTCGCACCAGGCTCTCCTGCGCGGCATCCTCGGCCGCGGCGGTGTCACGCAACAACGTGCAGCACAGCCGAAACACCTTGTTCTGATAGCGCTTGAGCAGCAGCTCGAACGCGGCCTCGAGGCCACCGCTTTGCAGCAGGCTGACGATGTCGCGATCTTGTGCCGCAGCATCGGTCGGCGCTGGCTGCATGGACGTCGGTACCTCGACTTTATTACCCGCCGGCGGGTCCACCGGTTTCAACCTTTTGGCGTCCGGTTGCCACTAAAGGACCAGCTGAGTTTGAAACCGACCTTCACACCCGGGGGTATCAAGCACGTGTCCCGCAATTTGACCCGAGGCTTCTACCGTGGATCCCACTACTGTTGTCAACGCTGTCGCCAACGACAGCTCCCCCAATGCGGTCGCCATCCTGGGCGTGCTGATTCCGATCGTCGCCATCGTGATGGGACTGGGTGTCGGCATGCTCAAACTGTGGCTCGACTTTCGCAAGAAGCGCGAGATCCTGCAGGCCCATCATGCCGAGCGCATGGCAGCGATCGACAAGGGCATCGAGCTGCCGCCACTGCCGCCGGAGTTCTACTCCAATGGCGGCTCCAAGGGGGCCGAGCTGCTGTCCGAGGTGCTGCGCGGCAAGCAGATCGGCCTGCATTACCTGCGCAGTGGGCTCATCTGGCTGCTGATCGGGGTGGCGCTCTCGATCGCGCTCTACGCGCAGCACGGTCACGACGCCCACGACGCGCTGTGGGGCGCGATTCCAGCCGCTTACGGTCTGGCCCAGCTGCTCTTCTACGTGATTGCTAACCGACAGATGGCGAACGCCGGCAAACCCGGCGAGCCGTCGTAAGCCCCCAAGGAGAAACACCCATGTCTGCCTTCACATCACATCTTGGTTCCCGCTCGATCGCAGGCGTTGCGGCCGCGGCCGCCGTGCTCTTGACCGGCATTGGCATCGCTGCCGGCGTGCGCGGCAATGCCGCCCAGCCCCCCAGTGTCTGCGTGTCCTATGGGCAGCTCGACCTGTCGCGACCGGCCGATGCGCAGGTGCTGTACGGACGGCTGCAGCAGGCCTCCTCCAAGGTCTGTGACTGGCCGGCGCATTTCGAGGCCGGTGCCTACGGCCGCTGGCAGCACTGCTACGACGGCGCGCTGCGCCAGGCGGTGCTGCAGGTGAATTCCCCGGAACTGCTGGTGCTCTATCGCAACGATGCCGGCCATGCGTCCGAGCAGGGCTGACTGGCTCAGCGCTGCAGCGCCTCTTCTAGGCGTGCTCGCCGCGCCCGCAGCGCCGAGCGGGTCGCCTCGGGCAGCCCCTGCGGCTCGATCGTCGAGCGCTGCCCCGGGTGGCGCGAGGCGGCGCTCGAATCGGCGAGCGCTGCCACCCCGAGCACGCTCGCCTCGGTAGGGCCCAGCTCGACCGGGGTAGCAAGCACGGCGGCCAGGCGCTGACACAGCCAGCGCGATCGGGCCAGACCGCCGCTGACCAGCACCCGCCGCGGCGCAGGGCCGTGCCGTTGCAGGGCATCGAAATTGATCGCGATCAGAAACGCGATGCTCTCCACCACCGCGGCGAAGCGCTCGATCAGCGAGCCCTCGCCGATGAAGTACGAGCGCTGCTGGGCGCGCCAGTAAGGCGAGCCCAGGCCGCCGATGCCGTTGATGTACAGGGGTAACGCGGTTTGCGGCGGCAGTTCCAGCTCCAGGCGTTCCCATAGCTGCCCCTCGGACACACCGTTGTCCGTGGCAAACGCGCTCAGCGCCGCGCCGGCGCCATTGACCGTGCCTTCCAGGCTGTAGAGCGCGCGCTTGTCATCCGCGCACAGCACGCTACCGAGCAGCGGGCTCGGATCAGCCGGACGCTGCGTGAGCGGGCGCTGAATGAAAGCCCCGGTACCCAGATTGACGTAGACGCTGTGCGGATCCGGTGCTCCGAAGGCGAACGGGATCGCCGATTGATCCCCGGTCACGGCCGTCAGTGGCACCGAGCGCGAATCCGGCGCATCGCCCTCAGCCAGCCTGAGCGTTCCGTAGCGGCTGCGGGTGGGCGTGCAGGCACACAGCCAGGCTCGCTCGACCCCGAACAGCGCCAGCAGCTCATCCGACCAGTCGCGCCGCGCGCTGTCCCACAGCAGCGTGCGCGAGGCGCTGGCAGGATCGGCCAGCGCCATCTCGCCGGTGAGCCGGCGCGCAAGCCACGCGGCCAGCGGCGCGATCTTAAGATCCGCGCGCTCACGCGCAGCTTGCACCGCCGGCAGGTGATCCAGGCACCAGCGCATCTTGCTCACCCCGTAATGCGGCGACAGCGGTAATCCGGTCAGCGCGCGCACGCGCGCCGCACGGGCGTCAAACCGGAGCAGCCAGGCCTCATTGCGGCGGTCCTGCCACGAGATCGCCGCTGACAGCGCGTTGCCCGAGCCGGCCTCGAAACACACGATGGTCGAGCGCTGCACGGCAAGGCCTGCGGCCTCGATCTTGATCGTCGGGGCGGCCTTGAGCACGGCCGCGGCCGCGGTGCGCAGCGAGGCGACGATTTCTTCCGGGTCGTGCTCGACGTGGCCCTCGGGCGTGCGCGCAGTCGCGATCGCCACCTGATGCTCGGCGATGACACTTCCGTCCTCGCCGATAAGGCAGGCGCGACTGGCGTGACCGCCCTGATCCAGCGCCAGCACCGCGCGCGAGTTCATGCGGGCGTCAGCGGCAGCTGATCGGTGCGGGCCCGCGCTGGGCGCCGAGGCAGCGAGTCGGCCACGCGGGAAAGCGCACGCTGCGCCACCGCGCGATAGGTGGTGAGCTTACCGCCGTAGATCGACAGCAGCCGCGGCTGCGCTGCGCGATCGGTGACCAGCAAGGTCTCGCGCGAGCGGTGAAACGCATGGCCCGCACCGCCCGGCAGCACTCGCAGGCCCGCGAAGCTGTCGGCAATGTCGGGCAACCTTAAGGCGCGCCAGGCGGGGAAGTAGTGCTTGAGCACACCGAGGAGATAATGCAGTTCGGCGTGACTCGGAATCACCTGGGCCGGATCGCCGCGAAAGCGCGTCTCGGTGGTGCCCACCAGTAGGCGCCCGTGCCAAGGCATCACGAACACCGCGCGGCCATCGCGCGGACTCTCGACGTAGTAGATGCCCCGCGACAGCTGGCCGTTAAGCACGATGTGCGCACCCTGCACGCGCTCCAGTGCGGGCACCGGCACGGCCGGTGAGATGCGCTGCGCCAGCGTGTCGGCCCAGGGACCTGCGGCATTGATCAGCACGCGCGCGCGGCAGGAGAGTTCGCGGCCCTCGACCAGATAGCGCAGCTCGACCCCGGTCGCATTCAGCGTGGCGCTGCGAAACTGCGCCGGACAGAGCAGTTGTGCGCCCAGGGACTGGGCCGAGCGCAGCACCGCTTGGGTCAGCGCCCGATCATCGGTCTGGGCATCGTGGTAGGCGTAGACGCGCTCAAGACCGCGCCGTTCCAGTCCGTCCAGAGAATTCCAGTCGCGCGCCGGCAGGCTCTCAAAGCGCGCGTCCGCGCCCAGACCTGCGAGCAGCGCATACAGCGACAGCCCGGTGCGCAGCTGCCACGGACGGCGGCGCGTGTGCGCGTAGACCGGAATGAAAAAGCGCCGCAGCTGCACCAGCTCAGGCGCCAGCCGCAGCAGCACGGCGCGCTCGTGCAGGCTTTCGCGCACCAGGTGCAGCTGGCCGGTCTCAAGGTAACGCAGGCCACCGTGGATCAGCTTGCTCGAGCGGCTGGAGGAGCCGGCCGCGATCGCGGTCTGCTCCAGCACCCGCACCGCGTGGCCGGCGGCGGCGGCGGCCTGCGCCATGCCGGCGCCGTGGATGCCGGCGCCGATGATGACGACGTCGGTGTCGAAATTCTCGCCGGAGCGCGCGCTCACACCAGCGGGCGCGGCTCGCGCTGCGGCTGATGCAGGCGGCGCATGGCCTCGCTCATCGCCTGCACCGCCATGGTCTCGATGTAATCGGCGCCGCGCCCGGCGAGCGACTGCGCCAGCCCCAAGGTCTCGACCTCGTACACGGCCCAGCGCCACGGCCCGCGCCACAGCGCCCCGGCCGCGGGCAGCTTCTCGTGATCGACGAACAGGAACTCCGGCTGCAGCGCCTCGAATTTGAGGCGCGTATGGGTGTCGTAGCTGCTGAGCACCCAACCGATCGGCACTCCGCCCATCTGGCGGGCACGGTGGATCGCCGCCAGGTCGAACGAGATCACCACGCACTGGCCGCGCATATCCTGCAGCGCCTTGATGACACGCGACACCACCTGGTCATAGCCGAAGCGCGTCAGGCTGGCGCGCTTGATCTCGACGAACAACGTCACCTCGGGCCGGTGCTCGAGCAGTGCCAGCACGTCGGTCAGCATCGGAATGCGGGTGCCGCGAAAGCGCTCACCAAAGCGCTCGGGCTCGCAGGCATCGATGTTTCGCAGCTCGCGTGCGCGCAGGTCGAATACGCTGCCCGGGCGGCCGGTGGTGCGGGTCAGATCGTGATCATGGATCACTATCGGCACGCCATCGGCCGAGATGTGCACGTCGAGCTCGAGAAATCGCAGCCCGAGTGACAGCGCGGACTCAAACGCGGGGACGGTATTTTCCGGGAACTCGCAGGCGTTGCCGCGGTGCGCGATCAGGTGGATCAAGCGGGCGTGGTTCAAGCGGACATCCGTGCTGCAACGCCGCTTAGAGTATAGGCGCGTGGCCGCTAGCGCGTGTACGCCTCGGCCAGCCCGCGCTTCTCGTCGAACTCCACGATCGGCTGATCGCCGGTCACGGTGACCTCGCCGTCGATGGTGGCGCCGCGGGCCATCGCGATGCTGCAGGCGATCACGCGTCCGCGGATCACCGCGCTGGCGGCGATCTCGATTTTCTTGCGCACCACGATGCAGCCGGTGATGCGGCCGGCGATGACGGCGCTGTACGCTCGCACGTCGCCTTCCCAGTGGGCCTCGGCCGACACCGACAATTCACCGCCGATGTTGCCATCGCCGCACACATGGCCGCCGAGCATCATCGCGCCGGGCGCCTCGACGTCACCGGTCACGCGCGATCCGGCCGCCAGCACCGACAGCGCGCCACTGGGACGATCGAGGATGCGGCGATTGCGTTTGTCGCTCATGGCAATGAACACGGGTGGCAGTCCGGCTACTGCTACAATTATTGGCCTAGTAACAGGGAGAGGATGTGATGAGGCACACAGGAATTGGGCTGATTGCGGTGGCGGTAGTCACACTGGCGCTCATGGGCTGCGGCCGTGAGAGCGCCGATTGGAAGTCCGCGACCTCGGCTGACACCGCCGAGGCCTATCAGCAGTTCCTGCAGCAGCATCCCAAGAGCGCCAACGCGACCCAGGCGCAGGCGCGCATCCAGCAGATCGCGGCCGACCGCGATTGGCAGACCGCCGCCGCTGCCGACAGCCGCGAGGCCTACGAGCAGTTCCTGGCACAGCATGGCGATAGCAAATGGGCGCAGGAAGCGCGCATTCGCATCGAGAACTTTGCCCAGTCGGGCGCGACGCCGGCCGCTCCAGCAGTGGCGGGCGCACCGCCGCCCAGCGCACCGATGGCAGCGGCGCCACTGCCGCCGGCGCCGACACCCAAGGCCCACGAGCACGGGCACGGTGCCACCAAGGTCGCCAGCAGCAGCGCGCACGGCCACTACGCGCAGCTGGGCGCGTTTCACAGCAAGGCGCAGGCGGAATCGCAGTGGAAGCTGCTGTCCGCCAAGTACGCCACCGAGCTCAAGTCGCTTACCCCGCATTACGTGGCGGCGAAGTCCAAGGGCGCCACGGTGTACAAGCTGCGCGTGAGCGTGTCATCCGCGGCCGGGGCCAAGGATCTGTGCAGCGCGCTGAAGAAGCACTCGCAGTCCTGCGTGCCGGTCAAGGGTTAAGCGCCGCGGCGCGTCAATTGCCCGTCAGCTAAGTGACGCGAAATGTCAGCCAGACGGCGCCGGCGTTCCGGCGCATCTCAATAACTCGTTGATTGTGCTATGAATGTTGCGTTGGCACAGCCCTTGCTTTGCTCTACCCGTAAGGTTTTCCCCAACCTTTGCGAACAACGCTCCCCGATGTTCGCCTTTATCAGCGCCGCAGCGCCTACCCGTGCTGCGGCGTTTTTTTTCTCACCCGAAGGCAGCGCCCTTCCAGTCACAATGCCGCGCCCCCATCAAGCTTTCATGAAGGCTGTCAGCAGATGCGCGGAATGACCTGGATCGGAGGCGCACTGGCATCGGTCGCGGTCGGTTCGGCGGCCCTGGCGTCCGGCTCGCGCAGTTTTGCCGACGCGGTGGCCAGCGTGCGCACCACGCGCCTAGCCAATGGGCTGCAGATCATCGTCTGGCCCGATCACAACATCCCGAACGTGACGCTCCACAACTGGGTGCACGTGGGCGGCCGCAACGAGGGCGGCGGCACCACCGGACTGGCGCATTTCTTCGAGCACATGATGTTCAACGGCACCTCGAACCACGCCCAGGGCGAGTTCGACCGGCTGATGGAGGCCCAGGGCGGCAGCAACAACGCCTACACCTCGAACGATGTGACCGTCTACCAGGACTGGTTTCCGCCCTCGGCGCTGGAACTGGTGTTCGAGCTGGAGAGCGATCGCATCGCCAATTTGGCGTTCGTGCCCGAGGTGGTCGAGAACGAGCGCAAGGTGGTGTATTCGGAGCGGCGGCTGCGGGTCGATGACAGCAATGCCGCGCTGCTGGATGAGCAGGTCCAGGCCACCGCGTTTCTGGCGCACCCGTACCGCAATCCGGTGATCGGCTGGCCGTCCGACATCCAGGCCTGGACCATGGCCGATCTGCAGAACTTCTTTCACACCTACTACGCACCGGGCAATTGCACCCTGATCGTGGTCGGCGCGGTGGATCCGGAGCAGGTGTTTGCCGTGGCGCAGAAATACTTCGGGCCGCTGTCGGCGCGCGCGCCGGCCCCGCCGGTGCGTACCCGCGAGCCCGAGCAGCTCGGCGAGCGACGCCTGCTGCTTGAGCGCCCCGGCCAGAACCCGCTGCTGCAGTACGCCTACCACGCGATCGCAGGCTCGGACGCGCGCGAACCCGCGCTCAATCTGCTGCAGACCATTCTGGTCAGCGGCCACGCGGGGCGGCTCAATCGCACGCTGGTCGAGCAGCAGAAGCGGGCGGTGGCGATTGGCGGTGGCTGGTCGGAGGGCTTTGATCCGAACGTGTTCTATATCCATGCCACGCTGCCGGCCGGCGGCTCGGCCAGCGAGTTCGAGCAGGCTCTGGATGCCGAGCTTGACCTCCTGGTGCGCGACGGCGTGACCGAGCAGGAGCTCAAGCGCGCCAAGAACCTCATCGCGGCGGATTTCTGGCACGCCGTCTCCACCATCGATGGCAAGGCGCGCCTGCTGGGCAAATACGCGGTGGTGCACGGCGACTACCAGCGGCTGTTTCACGCCCCGGACGCCTACGAAGCGGTGACCGCCGAAGAGGTCGCGGCGATCGCCCGACAGGTATTCCAGGCGGACAAACGCACGGTCGGTGTGCTGGTGCCGCAGGCCGAGCCGCACTGATGTTTCCAAAGACCATCCGGGCCGCGACCGCCGCGGCCCTGCTCGGCGCGGCCGGCGGCTTTGGTCACGCGGCCGATCAGAGCGCGATCAGCGCCGTGAAGATCCCGCCGCATCAGCGCTACACGCTGGCCAATGGCGTGAAGCTGATCCTGATACCGCGGCACGACGTGCCGCTGATCGCGTTTGACGCCGTGCTGCGCGGTGGCGCGCGGCTGGACCCGGCGGAGCGTGCCGGCGTGGCCGCGCTCACCGCCGAACTACTGACTCACGGCGCCGGTACGCGCGATGCGTTCGCGTTCGCCGATGCGGTCGAGGATGCCGGCGGGCATTTCGAGGCCGGCACCGACGCCGAGGCCATCTTTGTGCACGGGGAGTTCCTGGCGCGCGATCACGAGCTGCTGCTCGCTCTGCTCTCGGACGCCCTGCAGCGGCCGCGCTTCGACGCGGCCGAGCTCGACAAGCTGCGCGAGCGGCATATCGAGTTCATCAAGGCGGCCAAGGACTCCTCGCCGCAACGGCTGATCGCTTGGTACGGACGCTCGCTGCTGTTCGGCGAGCACCCGTATGGGCGCCCCGTGGGGGGCAGCGAGAGTACGCTGCAGTCGATCACGCGCGAGGACGTGCAGAACTTCTATCGCGAGCAGTTTGGGGCCGATCGGTTGACGCTGGTTATCGCCGGCGACTTCGATCCTGCCGCGCTCAAGACTGCGGTGAGCGCGGCTTTTGGCTCCTGGCACAAAGCGAGCGCGACGCTTGCGCCGCTGAGCGAGCCCTCGCGCGTGCATGGCCGGCGGGTGCTGCTGGTCGATTCCCCCGGCGCGACGCAGACCTACATCTGGATCGCCAACGTCGGAGTGGCGCGCTCCTTCCCGCAGCGTGCGGCCCTGGATATCACCGACACGGCCTTCGGCGGCAGCTTCGGTTCGATGCTGATCCAGGCGCTGCGCGTGCAGTCGGGACTGAGCTACTCGGCCAGTGCCAGCTTTCACCGCGGCAGCGTGCCAGCGGAGTTCGCCATCAGCACCTTCACCCAGACCGAGAGCACCGCGCGCGCGATTGAACTTACGCTGCAGACGCTGTCGACGCTCAAGCACAAAGGCGTCAGCGAGGCCCGGGTTAAAAGCACCCGCAGTTATCTTCTGGGTCAGTACGCGCTCGGCTTTGAGACCGCGGCCGACTGGGCCGGGGCACTGGCGGATCTGGATCTCTACGGACTGCCGGACAGTTACATCGACGACTATCGGGGACAGTTGCTTAAGGTCAGTTCTGCCGATGCCAATCGCGTGGTGGCCGGTGCCTATCCCGACAGCGACGACGTCGACATCGTGCTGATCGGTGATGCCGCGCGCATCCGCGCGGAGGTGGAGAAATTCGGGCCGGTGCGGGAGAAGCCGATCGAAGCGCCTGACTTTATCGCGCCACACAGCTAGCGAGCGACTGCGGCTCTGTATCAGTTTCTGTATCGCCAGCCGGGCAGGGCGCCGAGACTGTATCGCTAGAGACTCAATTGGCGAAGTTTCGGCCCTCGCCGCGCAGCCAGTCCATCTCTTCCGGCGTGCTGTCACGCCCCAACAAAATGTTGCGGCTGGGGAAGCGTCCGAAGCGTTCGATGACGTTTCGGTGCTCGACGGCCGAGTCCACGCTGGCCTGAAACGTCGCGCGCAACTCGGTCGGCGACTCCTCCAACAGGCGGCGAAATGCGGCCACCGATTCGTCCTGGACCGCGCGGCTCTCGGCGTGCATTAGCGGCATATAGAAGAACAGCCGCTCGACCGGATCGAGCGTCGCGTCGGCACCGACCTGCATGCCCGAGACGGTTAGCTGCAGCGCGCGCAGATCCTGCGCGAAGGCGCGATCGCTGCCGCGATAGATGTTGCGCGAGAACTGATCGAGCACCACGATCAACGCCAGGCGCCGGCGCGCGCTGGATTCCCAGTCGGACAGCGCACCACGTGAGGCCTGGTCGGTCAGATCGCCAAAACGTTCGCGGATCAGCTCATCGGTCTGTGGGGTGAGCTCCGGAGCATTGGCGTCACCGAACCAGAGCCGCAAATGGCTCTGGGTGCGCTCCGGAGTGTACGGACGCGGTCCGAACCAGAACAGCAGCAGATCGTTGGCGCTGGAGGGCGAGCTCATGGCTCGCATGCTAGCGCTAAGCTGGTCGCTCTACTCGCACAGACTCTCAAGATAGCTCTGGGCCACCGACGACAGATGCTTGCGGGCCAGCGCCCGGGCCTTAGGTTTGTCGACCAGATGCTCAAGCGGTCCGGTCACCAGCACGCGGCGAACTGCCGGGTCTTTGGCCGACATGCGAGCCATCTTGTTGAGTACGGTGAAACCGCGGTGGATCTTGGCGCGCGGGACGCGGTTGGATTCGATCGAGCGGGCCAGGTACTGGCCGAAGCGGCTGTAGAGAAAGTAGTCATCGTTGCCGACCTGGAAGCGGGCCTCGGCAAAGAAGTCGGGAAAATTCTTCTCGAGATAGTCGTTGACGCTGTGAAGACGGGGCCCAGGTTCGCTGTCAGCGGACGCTTTGCGTTTCCTCATCAGTCTTGTCACACCTCCGTGGGTGCAGGTCCAGTTGGCGGCGCGCACGTTAAGGCACATCGCCGCGCGATGCAAGAGTGCTCACGGTTTTTGTGAGCTGCATCGCGCGGCGGTGGCGCGCTAGCGTTGCGCGTTGGCGTTGGCCGCAGTTTCCGGATCACTCGCTTCGGCCGGATCCGGTGGATCCTGCGGGTCCTCAAGCGGATCGAGCGCCTCGCTCTCGCGGTGCTCGTCCTCGATGCGCTCCGGATCGTTGGTTTGCTCGAATGGATTGAGGATCCGCTCCGGGTCCTCGTGCTTGCGTGGCGTCCACGGACGCTCGTTTCCAGTTGCCATGATTCCTCCTTGCGGTGCTGGTCGAACAAATGGTCGTCGGGGCGACTTTAGGACTCGTGGCGTGCGCTGCCAGTGTCCTCAGGGAGCCAATCAGCGTCGCATTCCGTGAAGTGCCCTGTAGGACTTCACGCAGAATGTGCTCACCGCTGCGCCTCCCGAATCTCCACTACAATCGCAGCGCAACGAGCTTCAGCCCATGAGCGAACACGAGCAGATGCAGTACGACTTCGTGGTGGTCGGCGCCGGGCCGGCCGGGCTGGCGTGCGCGCTACGTTTGAAGCAGCTCAAGCCCGACGTCTCGATCTGCGTGCTGGAGAAAGGTTCCACTATCGGCGCGCACTCGCTGTCCGGTGCGGTACTGGAAGCCGGGCCGCTGGACGCACTGTTGCCCGACTGGCGCTCCCACTACGGCGGCATGGCGGTGCCGGCGGCCGAGGACGAATTCTTCTTCCTCACCCCCGATCACGCTCGGCGGCTGCCCTTGCCGCCGACGTTTCGCAATCACGGCAATCTAATAGTGTCGCTGGGGCAGCTCACCGCCTGGTTGGGACAGCAGGCGGAAGGCGCCGGCATCGACGTGTTCCCGGGCTTCGCGGCCGCCGCTCCGAGAATCGAAGGCGGCGCGGTCGGCGGCGTGCACATCGGCGACATGGGGCTGGACCGCAATGGCGGACAGGGCCCGAACTACACGCCGGGCGTGGAGATCGTGGCGGCGACCACGATCCTGGCCGAAGGCTGCCGCGGTTCGATTAGCAAGCAGCTCATCGCGCGCTTCAACCTCGATGCCGGCAGGGCACCCTCGACCTTCGGGCTGGGGTTTAAGGAACTCTGGCAGTTGCCGCCAGGGCGCGTGCGGCCCGGCCTGATCCGGCACAGCGCCGGCTGGCCGCTCGATCCGAAGACCTACGGCGGCAGCTTTCTGTATCACCTGGATCAGGATCGCGTGTACGTCGGTTTCGTCGTGGGGCTTGATTACGAGGACCCGCGGCTGCAGCCGTTCGAGGCCTTTCAACAGTTCAAGCATCACCCGAGCGTCAAGCGGCTGCTGGAGGGCGGGGAGATCCTGTCGGCCGGCGCTCGCACCATCGCGGCCGGCGGATGGCAGTCGCTGCCGATGATGGAGATGCCTGGCGCGCTTTTGATCGGGGATGCTGCCGGCACGCTCAATGTGCCCAAGATCAAAGGCATTCATCAGGCCATCCGCTGCGGCGTCTCGGCGGCGGAGCACTTGGCCGAGAAGGGCACTCCAGCCGGCTTCGATGCGCGCTGGCGCGCCAGCGCTGGCGGACGCGAGCTCTATAAAGTGCGCAACATCAAGCCCGGCTTCAAGCGCGGCTTCTGGTGGGGCTTTGCCAACGGCGCGATCGAGACACTGACCGCAGGGCATTCGCCCTGGACGCTGAAGAATCGCGTGTCCGACGCTCGCGCGCTCAAGATGCTGGATGCCTATCACTCGCCTGATCGCCACTGGGTGACGCGCACGCTGCCGCCGCGCGATCGAGTGTCGTCGGTATTCTTTGCGGGCAATACCCACGATGAGTCACAGCCAGTGCACCTGAAGGTCGCTGACACGTCGATCTGCGCCACGCGCTGCGGGCGCGAGTACGGCAATCCCTGCGAGCGTTTCTGTCCGGCCGGGGTCTACGAAATGGTGGACGATGGCAAGGGCGGACGGATGCTGCAGATCAACGCCGCCAACTGCGTGCACTGCAAGGCCTGCGACATCAAGGATCCGTACGGCATCATCACCTGGACGACGCCGGAGGGCGGGTCGGGTCCGAACTACCAGAATCTCTGAGAAGCCGGTATATATCGATGCCGGCTCCAGCGGACGGCGACGATATCAGGCGTGAGCAAACCATCACTCTTCGCGAGGATCCTGCGGCGCGATCCGGCCCATATCCGAGCGCGCGCCGAGCGCGCATACGACCAGGGTAAACGCGCCACGGCGAGCGCACTTTGGCGGCAGGCCGCGGAAGCTGCCGATATGCCTGCCCAGCTGCGTATGGCGCAGCTCTACGAGCGTGGCGATGGGGTGCTGCAGAATTATCTCGAAGCAGCACGCTGGTACCGAGCGGCCGGTGAGCAGGGCTCAGTAGCGGCGCAGGCTCGTATTGGCGAAATCTATCTCACCGGCCTCGCTCCGCCCGACACGGCTACTGCGGCCGCGGTCGAGCGCATCGAGAACGACCAGGCACCCGATTCGCTACTCAAGCGCCTGTATCCGCAGGGACTCAGTGTCGCACAAGACCCGGCCGAGGCCGCCAAGTGGAATCTGCGCGCCGCGCAGGCCAGTGACGCCGGAGCACAGGCCCGTCTGGGACATCAATATGCCAGCGGCCTGGGGGTCGAGCGGGACCTGGCGGCGGCAGAGCACTGGTTTGCCGCGGCCGCTGAACAGCAGCACGCCGCCGGACAGCTCGGGCTCGGCATGCTGTACAGCGGCGGGTATGGCGACCGGCGCGAGCACGCCCGCGCACTCGAGTGGTTTGAACGCAGCGTCGCTCAGAACAATTCGACCGCGCAGATGTGCCTGGCCATGCTGCTGCTGTTCGGCGAGGGCGTCAGCCACGATGAGGCGCGCGCAATTGGGCTGTTCGAGCAGGCCGCGGCGGCCGGCCAGCCGGGCGCGATGTTCCATCTAGGCGAGCTCTATCGGCAGGGGCGTGCGGTACCTCAAGACGCCTCGCAAGCGGAGACCTGGCTGCGCCGTGCCGCCACGCGCGGTTACATCAAGGCCTGGCTGTCGCTGGTGCACCTGTTTCGGTCCGGCCCAGAGCGTGATCTGAACACCGCCGCGGTGCTATGCCGTCAGGCCGCGGAACTCGGCGATGGCGAGGCGCAGTTTCTGCTCGGCCAGATGTACATGGCCGGCGAGGGCGTGCCCCACGACGCCAGCGAGGCGGCGCGCTGGCTGACGGCGGCGGCAGATCGCAATGTCACCGCGGCCTACGAGCGCCTCGGTGCGCTGTATGCGCAGGGTTTGGGGCTGCCGCAGGATTTTCACGCGGCGGCGGACTGGTTTCATCGGGCGGCTGCGCAAGGTGACGCGCACGCGCTCTATCACCTCGGAACACTCGAGCTCGGCGGCCTCGGCATGCCGCGGGATCCCAAAGCTGCGCGAGAGCGCTATCGGGAGGCGGCCACGCAGGGCAGCAGCGCGGCCTGCCTGCAGCTCGGGATCATCTATGCCACCGGCCAGAATGTGCGCAAGAGCTATACCGCGGCAGCGCGCTGGTACGCGCAGGCGGCTGTGCACGGTGTCGCCGAAGGTCGCTACAACCTGGCTTTCCTGCACCTGCGCGGGCTTGGCGTCCCCAAGGACGCTGCGCGCGCCGTACATCTGCTCGAAGAGGCCGACGCAGACGGCTACGTTCAGGCCGCCTGGGCACTGCACCGCCAGTACAGCGACGGTGAATATCTGCCCGCAGATGAAGTTCAGGCCGCGCGCTGGCTCGAGCGCGCCGCCGAGCTGGGCAGCGCGGCGGCCGCGTGCCTGCTCGCACGGCGACTTGATGCGGCGGGTAGGCCGGTGACGCCGGTGGCGCGCGTGGTCGAGTTACTCGAAAGTTGTGCCACCCGCGGTGATCCCGAAGCACAGTCGGCACTCGCACTGCTGCACTACGAAGGCAAACATCTGCCGCAGGACGAACGACAGGCGCAGCGCTGGTTCACGCGCGCCGCGGCGGGTGGCAATGCGTTTGCGCAGGCCTGGATGGGCGATATCCTGATCCAGGGGCGCGGGATGCCGGTGGATTGTGCCGCAGCCGCGACGTGGTATGAGCGCGCCGCGATTCAGGGACATGCCGGCGCGGTGGCTGCGTTGACTGCGCTGCGCACCGGCTCCGGCGCGAGCGACGAGGAACGTGCGCAGGTGTTCCGGCTGTGGCTGGGCGCAGCAGAGCAGGGCGATGCCGCTGCGCAGCGCGTGGTGGGCGATTTTTACATGCGCGGAGAGGGCACCGAACGTTCGTTCGAGCAGGCGCGGCGCTGGCTCGCCGCTGCGGTGCTGCAAGGTCACGTGCCGGCAATGGTGCTGCTGGGTGGACTGCTGCTGAGTCAGCCCAACGATGACGGCGATACCGCGCAGGCCGTCGACCTGTTCCGGCGCGCGGCCGCCCGGGGCAATCTGGACGCGCAGTACAACCTTGGTGTGTGTCTGCGGCGCGGTTTGGGCGTGGTAGCGGACAACGCCGAGGCCGAGCGGCTCTATCATGCAGCGGCCCAGCAGGGGCACCGATCTGCGCAGCTCGCACTGGGTTCGCTCAAGGCCGAGCACGCGGCGAAGGAATCCGAATGGATTGAGGTAGCGCACTGGTATCGAATGGCCGCCGATGCCGGTCATCCGTCCGCGATGTCCGCGCTGGCCCAGCTCTATGAAAATGCGCGTGGTGTGCCGCTCGACCGTCACGCAGCGCTCGTCCTCTTTCGGCAGGCGGCCGCGGCAGGGGAAACCAGCGCACCGGCGGAAGTCCAGCGCCTGGAAGCGCTGCTCAGAGTACCCGAATACGCGCCTTAGGCAGCGCCACTGCGGCGCAGTCGGGGACCGTCGTCGGACGCGGCCGGCCGGCGGCCGTTAATCAGATCATCGAACAGCGCATTCCAGCGTGGCAACAGCAGGCGCTTCAGATCGAACTGGGCTAGCGCCGACGCGCGGGCCGCCCGGCGCAGCGCCTTCATCTGTTGCGGGCCATCAAGTGCGGCGTCGATACGCTGGGCAAGCTGCTTGTGGGCGAAAAAATCCACCGTCAGTGCGTTCGCGCCGTCGTGCAGCACCTCGAGCACCGGCGGCGTATCCGAGGCGACGATCAGGCAGCCGCAGGCCATCGCTTCGATCAGCGACCACGACAGCACGAACGGATAGGTCAGATACACATGGACCGAGGACACTTGCAGAAGATTGAGATAGTCGCGGTGCTCGAGCATGCCGACGAAGTGGACGCGCGTCAGGTCGAGCCTGGTGCCCAGCTCCTGCATCATCATCTCGCGAAAGCTCGAGCGCGGCGGAGGCGGCGCGCCGTAACTCACCCCGTCACCGCCGACGATCACGACCTGCAAGCGCCTGCGCCGACGCAGCAGCAGCGGCAGTGCGCGCATGAAGATGTGAAAGCCGCGATAGGGCTCCAGGTTGCGCGCTACATAGGTGACGATCTCATCGCGCGAGCTGAGTGTCCGGCCTGATGTCGGCAGCGTGAAACTGGCTTTGGGGTCGGGGCACGCTAGATCGGTGTCGACCCCTTCGTGCAGCACGCTGATGCGGGAGTGCATCTCGCTCGGATGCAGGCTGCGCTGCCATTGCGTCGCGGAGTGGCCCCAGTCGGCGGATTGAAACGCCATCAGGCTGATGCCATTGCGCGCCCGTAAACGCGAGGGATCATGAAAGATCGAGACGAATTCCGGATCAAAGCCGACATCGACACCGCGCGCGTGATAGTAGAACTCAAAATTGGCCAGCAGCGGCACGTCCGGGAACACATCCTTGGCGAACAGCGTCTCGCCCCAGCCGCTGTGTCCGACGATCAGATCGGGCCGAAAGCCCTGCTCGCGCAGTCCGCGGCAGACTTCGGCGACACTGGCTCCGGTGTAAATGGCGCGGTCGATCTCGACCGCATAAGCATGGCAGTTGACCGGCCCGCGCTGATCCTTCGGGTAACTGATCTTATAGACCCCCGCCATCGCGTTCTCGTTCGGCTGCGTGACGAAATAGACCAGATTGCCCGGCTGATCGGCCAGGTACCGCACCACGTGGCGATACTGGCCCGGAAAGTTCTGATGCATGAACAGGTAATTCATAGCTCGAGTGCGCTCATCAGCGCCGCGCGCTCCACATCGTCCTTGGCCGGAATGGCGCGTGCCACCGCCGCCAATTCGAATTCGACCGCGCGCCGGCGCAGCAGCACCTCGCCATAAGGCAGCTCGCTGAAACTGCGCTGGAGCATTCCCGGCGTGAAGCCGCAGCGATGGGCCATCGAGGTGCGACCGGTGGCGATCGCCGCGCCCAGGCCGAAGAGGATATCGTGCGGAGTCACCGGGCCGGCGGGAGAATCGTACAGCGTTTCGTGCAGGCGATCGGCGGCCACGTGCTGCGCAACGATCTGCAGATCGGGCACGATGATGCACACGAACCCGTCGCTACGCAGCACGCGCCGAAATTCCGCCAGCGCAACTCTGACCTGATGCGCGTAAAGGTGCTCAATGCAGTGCGCGGCCCACACCGCATCGGCACTGCCATCCGGAATCGGCGATAGGTCAGTCAGATCGGCGACAACGTCGGGTTGCACGGCGGCGTCGACGTCGACGCGCACCTGCCGCCAGTCGTCGAAGTAGCGCGGCAGTGTGCTGGCATGCCGTGGCCCGCAACCGACATTGAGCAGCACGCGCTCGCGCAGTGCCGCGGTCACGGACGGCGCTGGATTGGCCGCCGGGTAGAACGCGTGCCGCGGCTGCGCGACACAGGAGCCTGCAGCTTCGGCAAGCCGCGCTTTGCCGATACCCGCGTCGCGGCTTTGCGCCTGGCTGGGGCGGATTTGCCGGCGCCATTGGCTGTGCGAGCGTGCGATGACGCGGTTGTCTTTTTCATCGTGCGCATGGGCACAGGGGGATGCGGCACGATCTTGTCCGGTGTCACGATGGCCGCGGGGTTGGCGGCCGCGATCAGGCGCCGGACCAAGCGCACCTGGATTCCCTCGAGCGGATCGTTTGCCACGGTCGAGCGGCAGGGTGCGCCATTGCGCAATGGCCCGACCGTCACGCCTGACTGAAAGTAGCCGCTGTACTCGCAGTCGTATCCGGCCGAGGCCGGACTGGGCTTGAACCGCACCGCAAACCCGACCAGAGGTACGGCCATGCCCTTGGTACCGCACATTCTGTCATCGCTGAGCCACGGGGTCTCGAATCCGCTGCCGGTCAGTCCCTTGTACTCAATGTCCTGCGCCGCCAAGCCCTTCAGTGGCCGTACTGAAAACGATTCGATCCACAAACCCGGCGCGACGCGGCCAGCCCAAGGCAGATCGGCGAAGTTCATGTCGCCGCGCGTGCGGATATGGGCACCGATCTGCACTGGCAGCGGCTGATCCGTGGCCACAGCAGCGCTTGCCGGTCTGCTCTTTTCATTGGGCAGCAACTTATCCGGACCTTTGGGCATCGACCGGGCCGCGGCTGGCGCCGGCCCCGAGGCTGGCGCCGCAGGTCTGCTGGTCTCGCCCTCAGCCGCGCGTGCCTCGAGCCGTTCGACCTTGATCGAGAGCACTTCACCGCCCGGCGCACGCATGGAAGTCATGATCAGCGTGGCGCCGGCGCCGTTGATCTTGGTGACCAGCAGGTCGCCCTGCGCGAACAGCCACGCGCCGTGCGTGGATGGGCCGGCGACGAACTCCACCTGCTCGGTGCGCACGCCCGGTCCCAGGCCCACATGGACCGCAGGCAGCGACAGCGGGCCGGTGGCCTTCGCGATCGTGGGACTGGCGGCCGTGACCGAAAATAGATAGAGCCCCGCCGGCAGCGGCAGCACCTGAACCGAGGCGCTCAGAGCCTCATCTTGCGCGTCCTGCGCCGGCTTCGCATCGGTGGGGCCGTTCATGGTGCTCTCGTTGCGCTTGGTCGGATTTATATTAGCCTGTTCGCGCGGCTGAGAGAGCCGCGTTTGGACAGAACGAGACAGGTTTGGTCCGGCAGGACGCCGGCTGCGCGCCAGCTGCAACAGCCGATCGTTGATCTGCGATGGCTTGAGATCCATGGGCATCAGTCCGGCGGCGGCATCGACCGTACGCAGGCGCTCGGCGATGGCACCCAGATCAAACGCCGCTACCGGCAAGCCCGCAGCCAGCGCGTGGTCAAGCGTGTAGCACCAGGTTTCGGGCCACACGGACGGCAACCAGGCGATATCGGGCTGCTCGCGGCGAAGCAGGTGGGGAGCCTCGGCTTCAACGTAGCGACCACTGATGAATACCTTTTCCGTCTTCAGCAACGGCTCATCGTTTTCCGTGTAGCCGATCACGACGAATTCGAGCGGCAAGCGGCGCATCCGGGCGTCGCGGGCGCATTCCAGCAGCAGGCGATAGCCTTTGTGCTCGCCAATGGCGCCGATGAGGGCGACGCGAAAGACGTCCGCCGCCGTTGACCGCGCTGGTACAGCGGCCGGCAGAACCGGTGGCGCATGGGGCTGCACCTCTACATTGAGGTCCTGGAAATGCCGCCGCAGACGGCGGGCGGTATCCTGCGACGGGGCGCTGACGCGCCGCGCGCCCCGCAGCCAGTCGGCGCTGCGCTCCCGCAACGCCCGCACCGAGATGGCTTCGCCGAGGTTCGAGCCATGACGCCTGACGCAGGCATGACAGACGGACACCGCCGGCTCGCCGCAATAGCGACCGCTGCCGTCAATCAGCGTGACGCGCGGACAAATCCAGGCGTAGTCGTGCACAAAAATGTCGTAGGGCACCGGCAGTGCACGGACTGCTTCAATGACCTTCGGATTCAGGTGCAGAAAATGCTGCAGTTCGATCGCATCGAAGTCCAGACGGCTCAGCAGCGCCGTGAGTGCGGGCAGGTCGGCCGGAATGTCGTAGTGCAGATCTGGAGCTTCGATGGCGTCGGTCCACAGCTCGCAGCGGTCGGCATTGCCGCCCTGCGCGGCCCTCAGCACCAGCGGAAACAGCCCGCGCGCGCGCGCATCGCGGCAGCGCTCGGCGACGAAGCGGTCGACGCCGCCGCCCAGCGCCAGCGTGACGAACAGGACGAAGCGGCCGTCGACGTCCAGCAGCCGACGCTCATCGAGCCGGCGCCACACGAGCTGCAGGGGATTCTGCGCCGCGAAGCTGGCGATGAAGTCGTCATAGCCGGGGTAACGCAGATTGATCAGTCGCTGGCTGCGATCCAGCAGCGCTGCGCGCTCGCGGCCGAACGACAGGCCGCCAGCGTGATAGACGAACACGTCGGCCGCGAGCTGGTGTGACCAGCCACGCCGCCGGGCCCGCAGGCAGAAATCGGTCTCTTCCCCGTAACCCCGGCCGAAGACCGTGGCGTCGAATGCGCCCACATCACTCAGGCAGTCGCGCCGCAGATACAGACAAAAACCGACTCCGACAGGGATCGCAACGCGGCGACCGGAATGGGTGGACGCGGCGAGCGCCTGCAAAGCGGCGCCATCTTCGGGATTGAACGCGGCGCCCTGCGCCCCCGGATAGCTCGCAATCGTGCCACTGTTGGTCAGCGGCGTAACGGTGCCCACGGCGGGGTCGCTGTAAGCGGCCGCGCGCAGCCGCGCGAGCCAGTCATCGAACACCAGCGTATCGGCATTCAGCAGCACCACATCGTGGGTCTCGTGCAGCGCCATGGCGCGATTCACCGAGGCCACAAACCCCTCGTTCCTGGGGTTGCGCAGCAGCGTAATATGATCGTGCGACGCCAGGGAATCGAGCGCTGCGGCGAGCACGGCATCGTCGGTCGCATCGTCCACGACCACGATGCGCACGGTGGTGTCGATCGTCGCTCGCACGGCATCGATACAGGCGAGTGTTTGCTCGCGGCCCCGATAGACCGGAATGATCACGTCGATCAGCCGCTGGTTCTGACTGAGCGCGCGGCGCAGGCCCGGACGCGCGGCGCGCGGTCGCCAACGGAGCAATCGAGGCGATTGTCGCCCTGCCAGGCGCACGGCCGGTTCGAGCAGCAGCGGTGTGTCCGGCAACGGCTGCCAGCGACCGTCCGGCAATTGCGCCGAGACAGTTATCCGATGGCCGCCGACACCGGATGTGCGCAGATCGAGCTTCAACGGCCAGCGCCAGCCTGCTTGCGCCGCCGGCAACGTCCTGGCCGAACGGCGATGCCCGCTCTCATCTTCGATGCGAAGACGCGGCGCCCGGTCCGGGCGCCAACCCAGCCGAACCCAACCGGTCAGTCGGCGGCCGACGCTCTGGAGACGGCCGTCGAGCGCGAAATGTGAAAGCAGAGGAGACCCGCTGCCCAAAAGCGGCAGCCCTCGGATGCTCACGTCAGCGGTGGAGGCAAGCCTGAACTGCGCGGACTGAACGCTGAACGTGCGTTGGCCACCGGCGGGCATATCCCGAAGCAGTTGAGCGATGGGCGCCTGACCGTCAAGGCCGATATCCAGCACATTGGAGCTTTCATGCGCCGCGAGCTGGCCCACGAACTCAAGGGCAGCGCCGCGCCCGATCCAGCCGGGCGCTCCGACGACAGGGTGCCGCATGACCTCGCCGGCGACGGCGTACAGCAGGCCGCCGGTCACGACGCAATACTCTGCCAGGGCCGTCTCGAGCTGCCTGCGCGCCTCCCCGGGCCGCTGCAGGCGCAGCAGCGCCAGAGCGATCAAGGCAGCAATGCCGGCATCGGGTGCGAATTCAATGGCCCGCTGCAGCAGGCGCAGCGCGGCATCGTGGTCGCGCCCTTCGAGGGTCAGCAGGTGACCGTAGACCGGAGCCAGCGTCGCTGCATCATCGTCGAGGCATCGCCACGCCCGGTCCACAGTGCGTAGCGCAATTCCGAGGGTATTGGCG
>DASXDL010000031.1:0-132563 GCA_036490715.1 Steroidobacteraceae bacterium
CAGCGGGTGTTCCATTCCGACGCGGCGCTGTGGAAGTCGATTACGCTGACCGCCTCAGTGCTGATGCCGCTGGCCGCGATCATCATCTCGCGCGGTATCCGCCCATACGGGCGTGAGGTGCAGCGGCTGGAAGCGCTCGAAGGCGCCAGCCACTGAGGCCGGGTAGGTCCTTCAGGCCGCCAGACCGACTTGCGCGGACTCGGCCCAGTTGCCGTGCAGGCCAAAGCGCAGGCGAATCGGGATGTGAATGGTGGCGATCGGACCCTTATCGATCGACAGGGCGTCGAAGATCAGAAGGTCGCTGCGCTGCTCTTCCAGGCGGTTGCAAACCTGCACGATCCAGCCGTCGCCTTCCGGGGCGGACTTGCTGCGGGCAATGAAGCACGGCTCCTGCAGGGTCGACACCGGCCCGCACCACCAGTGCTGCTCCTCGCCGCTGATCATGTCCCGGTGTAACAGACAGTTCATCAGCAGGCCGCCGGCACTGCCGCCGCGCAGCTCCACCGGGCGGCGCATATCCATCTCGAGCAGCCAGCCATGCCGATAGGGCAGGCCGGCGTAGCGGTCATCGATGCGCGGGAATTCGGCTGCGGTCTCCGTCAGCCGCTCGATGCCGCTGAACTGTTCCGAATTTGACGATAAGTCCACGGTCCAGCGGGTCAGGTGGCTCATCGCCTCCTGGCCGTTGAAGGGCGCGCCGCGTACGTCGGGAAAGAACGGGAACATATTGTTCTTCGCCTCGGGCGTATCAAAATAGATGCGGCTGCCTTGTTGATAGGCATTGAGCACGTGACTGGCGAAGCAGTTGTCGCGCTTATACCAGCGAATGTCGCGCGAGCGCGCGCCAGGGCGACGCGGCAGCACGCCCAGATAGACCGGCAGCGTCGTGTCGAAGCCGAAATGCGGCAAGCCCTGCTGCAGGCGCTCCCAGCTGCCGATCGATGGCACGATGTGAAACAGGGCATAGTCTTCGGTAATCGCAAAGTCGTGCATCATGCAGTAGTAGGGCGCCTTGAACCACAGCTCCTGCACCAGATCGCCGCCGGGCGTGACCTCGTAAAAGGTGCAGTCCTCGGTGCACAGTCCCGACGCGGCATAGCCGAACGCGATCATGTTGCCGGTCTTCGGATCAACCTTCGGATGCGCCGTGAAGGTGCGGCCGGTCATCTTGCCGCCGAAGGTCGTGTAGCCTTCGGTTTCCATGGTCGCCGCGTTCATTACCAGCGCCGGGGAGTCTTCCTTGAGCGCGTACAGCTTGCCGCCGTAGATCCAGGCATTGGTGTTGGCCGTGCCGCGGATGCGGTCACGCACCGAAGTATCGTCGGTGAGCGGGTTGCGATAGGCGCCGAACAGTGCCTTGCCGGCGCTGTGCTCGAGCTTCCACTTATCGGTATGTGCCCAGCGCTGCCGAAAATCGCATCGCCCGTCGTGCAGGTGGAAGCGCGTAATCATGCCGTCGCCGTTGAACGATATGTCATCACCCAGACGCGGCGGGAACTGCGGATCGGGTTGCACCCGATAGAACGCGCCGTTCAATAGGGGCGGAATTGTGCCCTCGTGCGCCAGGTCGGCGATGTCGGCTTCGATACGGGACGGCGTATTGAAACCGGTAAAGTTCACCGTGTCAGGGAAATGGGCCATGGCGCGCCTCGGTCGGCGAATTGCCGTAAGTTATACTGCCGATTATATCAATGTGACCCACACCCGCAGTCAACGTTCCGCATCGAAGGGCGGCTTGTGAACGTGCGCGCCGCAATCGCCTACGCCGGTCGCGGCATTGCACGGCCGCGCTACCACGCCAATGACACCAGCCGCGACCTGCTGGACATCGCGCCCGTGGTCATGGACATCACCGACGCGCGCGGTGGCAGCTCGACGCTCGATCGCGAGGGGTTCACGCTGCTTGCGCACGTCAGCGCAGTGACCGAGTTCACGGACCGCGCGGCCGTGGAGGCGGTGCACCGTCCGGAGATCATCGAACTGCTCACCGGCCTCACCGGTGCGGATCTGGTCGTCGTCAACAGTCCCGGCGTACTGCGATTCAGCGAGAAATCGACTCGCTCCGGCGCGCTGGATAACTCCCGGCCGGCGCGCTTTGCGCATGTTGATATCAGTGATGCCACGGCCGAGGCATTTGCGCAGCGAGCCGCCCCGGCCGGGCGCAAGCTGGCGCGCTTCGCGCATCTAAACGTCTGGCGGGCGATCTCGGCTCCACCGCAGGACGTACCGCTGACGGTGTGCGATGCCGGCAGCATCAAGGCGCAGGATCTCATCGCTGCCGATGCGGTATTCGATACGCCCGGCCGCGCCGAGTGGTCGTTCGAGGGCTTGGTGTTTGCGCACCACCCGACTCATCGCTGGCATTGGTTTCCCGACATGACCCGCGACGAGGCGCTGGTGTTCAAGACCCACGACAGCGATCGCGGCCGCGCTCATTGCGTGCCGCACGTCGCGTTTGACAATTGGAGCTGTGGCGCTGATGCGCCGCCGCGCGCCAGCATCGAGATGCGCGGCATCGCCCTCTGGTTCGCCTAAACCCGGGTTTGCGCGGCCAGACGCGGCGGGGCATCATTACCCTAACGATTGTTAGGGTCTTGGATCATGAATGGCTTTCCTGAGACGCCCGACTACCTTGGCCTGAATGCGCCGATCGGCCAGGAATACGATCTCGACGGGCTCAAGGTCGAAGGCCAGATCCCATCTGAGGTCGACGGGGTGTTCTTCCGCGCCGTACCGGATCCGGCATTTGCGCCGTTCGTCGAGGATGGCGGCGCGGTCCTGTCGGGCGACGGTATGGTGTCGGCATTGCGTATCGCGGCCGGGCGCGCAAGCTTTTCGATCCGCTACGTGCAAACCGCGCGACACCGCGCCGAGGTAGCGGCCGGTCGGGCCCTGTTCGGCAAGTATCGCAATCCTTTCACCGATCGGGCGGGTGCCGCCGGACTGGACCGGACGGTTTCCAATACGACGCCGGTGTGGCATGCGGGACGGCTGCTGATGACCAAGGAGGATGGGCGGCCGTATCGGGTTGATCCGAACACGCTGCGCACCATCGGTCGCTATGACTTTGGCGGCAAGCTGAAATCCGATACCGTTACCGCGCACGTGCGCATTGATCCGGACACCGGCGAGCTGTTTTTCTTCGGCTACGAGGCCGACGGGCTCGCTTCCACCAAGGTGGCCTACGGCATCGCCGATCGCGACGGCAACCTGGCGCGCGAACAATGGTTCGACGCGCCCTATTGCGCGATGATGCATGACTTCGCGATCACGCGAAATTACGCGCTGTTTCCGGTCTATCCGACCACCTGCGATCTGCAGCGCGTGCGATCCGGCGGCGACCACTGGGTGCACGAGATGCATCGCGACAGCTGGGTCGGTGTCATGCCTCGCTACGGCGCGGTGTCGGCCATGCGGTGGTTTCAGGGACCAAAGGGCGTGTCGTGCTATCACATCATGAACGCCTTCGAGGACGCCGACGGGCGCATCCATTTCGACCAGTGCCTGTCGAACGTAAACGCATTTCAGTTCATTCAGCGCGCCTCCGGCCTCAACGTACCGCCGCAGGAAGCCGGCAGCCGGCTGGCGCGCTGGAGCATCGATCTGAACGATGGCAGCGAGCAGATCACCGAGACGGTAGTCGGTCCGCCCGGGGATCTGCCGGTGATTGCCGCCCGCGATCAGGGTCGGCCGTACGCCCGCGCGTGGCTGCTGACGATGAACCCTGAATTGCAGGGGCCGCCGGTGGCCGGCGGCCCGGTCGGAGCAATGTTCAACACGCTATTGCGTCTGGACTTCAGCGGCCAGCCGCCGCGTGCGCTGGCGCTGCCGCCCGCCCATTGCTTCAGCGAGCCAGTGCACGTGCCCGCATCGCGTGCCGATCATGGCGGCTGGCTGCTGACCGTGGTGGACCAGCAGCTCTCGCCCGCCGACTTCACGCACACCGTCTGGATTGTGCCGGCCGATGATCCATCCACCGGTCCGGTGGCGCGAATCACCATCCCGCGGCGGCTGCGCCCGCAGGTGCACGGCTGGTGGGTCGGCGCATCGCCGCTGGCGGCAGCCGCTTGATCTGAACTGCCGCGCTCAGGCGCGGGAAAAGTACGCGATGCCGCGAAATTCCATCGAGCGCCGCTCGCGCGCGTCGGGGCGGCTACTATCGCGAAACGCGGTGTGCGGGCAGCGCCACGCGCCGGCGTGATCGGAGTCGTAAAACTTGATCAGGATCACTTCCTCCGGGGTCATGTCGGGGAAGTACCACCAGCGATGGTCAGGGGAGTAGTGAAAGATCGTCGCCGCTGTCATGTCTTCCTCGCCCGCGATCGGCGCGTACAGCGCATCTCCCGTTGGCAGCTCATCGACGTCGATCTTGGTGTTGTGAGTGCCCTCGTGATCGCCCACCGAGCTGCCGTCGCACAATGCCAGCGGCATGTCCTGCGGCGGCGGTGACAGCGCGCGCCACAGGCTGAAGGCGAGGAAGCGCCGAAAGCCGGGTCCCTGCGGCCGGGCCTTGCGATAGCGGGCTTCGGCGATACGCTCTGCCGAGCGCTGCGTGAAGTCGACGTGCGCTTCGGCGGCCGGGGGCTGGAATGCCGGGGTGATGGTCCCGGAGCGCCGCAGCATGCCGCCCATCGGCAGCACCAGGTCGGCGCCGCTCAGGCCCGCGGCCACCTCGCTCACCTGGTCGGCGTAGACGCTGTCGGCGGCGTACTGCTGTTCCCAGTCCGTGATCTCAGTACGGTGCTGCCCCAGGCAGAAGCCGTGCCGGTCGAGCGAGAACGGCCCGGCAAGCCGCGCGTTGCGGATCGTGACCTCGTACGAGGCGTAGACGCCGGTGTTGAGCTCGCGCCCGGGCGCCCAGAAGCGCCGGTTGATGCGCGAACTGGGCACCAGGTAATCGATCTGGGAGCGCACTTGAGCGGCGGCCGGGCTCATCGCGGTGGTTCGGATTTACTTGAAGCCCTCACGTGCCCGGCTGTTGTTCAGCACGATCGGCTTGCCAGTCACGGGGTGAGGGTAGTGGAACGCGACTGTGTCGGTCGCCGGCCACAGGCGCGGCGCCGGCTCGATCAGCGCATCGGGCCCGAGCGGATCCTGCGGGTAGAGCGTCTTGGCCATCGGGTAGGAATCGATCGGCGTCTTGGTCCAGCCATCGGCGAAGCTGCCGTGCCAGAACGGGTAATAGCGCAGCGCCTTGATCTTCCACACCGCATTGTCGCGTACATACTCGTTTTCATAGATGCCGCCTTCCCACCAGGCGCGCGGCGTGCCTTGGGCGCTGACTTGGGCGGTCTCGTGCTGCCCCGCCTGCATCAACGAGCGGCCGCGAACCCGGCCGCTGTTTCGGTCTGGCGCCACGTCGATGACCATCTGCAGTTGCGGGTGATCGAGCAGCCAGCCATAGCGCGGACCGTTATGGCCCTGGGTGAAGTTCCTCTGGAAGCGCTCAATGTAAAGGCGGCGCACCCCGGCCTTGCCCTTGTAGATTCCTCCCATGAACCAGACTTCGCCGTCGTCCGCGAATAGATCAACAACCTCGTTGTACTGCGATTTGTCGATGAAGTAGCCGTAGGTGTACTGCAGCCGGCGGATCTGATGAATGTCCTGCTGGATCGCCAGCTCGTGTTCGAGCTTGTCGATGCGGGCGACGAGAGTGGCAACGTCGGTCATGGGGTTCTCCGGTGTCCCGGTTGATGATCATCGAGCATCGCACTACAGTGAAGCTCGCACAGGAGAGAATATTATGCGCTCACTGCTTGTCCTCGTGGCCGCCACCCTGGCGATCGCCGCCACCCCGGCCGATGCAGCGTCTTGCCGTCTGACGCCCAAGCAGGTGGCGACCAAATTCATGACCAAGCTGTATATCGACAAGCAGGTGCGCGAGGCGTTTGAGACCTGGGTTGATCCGAGCTACATCCAGCACAACCCGATGGCCCAGACCGGGCGCGACGCCGCGGTTTCGTTCCTGGAGCCGTTCTTCGCCTCGCATCCGGATATCCACTACGAGATCAAGCGCATCATCGCCGACGGCAAGCTGGTCGCGGTGCATTCGCATGGCCAGTTCGCCAAGGATGATCGCGGCATCGCGGTAGTGGATATCCTGCGGGTCGAGGGCTGCCGGGTGATGGAGCACTGGGACGTGGTCGAGCCGGTGCCCGAGAAATCGGCCAATTCCAATGGCATGTTCTGAAGTGAGCTGACGTGGCTGAACTGGAAACCCGGCTGGCGGCGCTGGAGCATCGAGTCGGCGAGCTCGAGGACGTCAATGCCATCCGCCGTCTGCACTGGGCCTACGGCTACTACATCGACTTCAATCGCGCCGAGGACGTGGTGCAGCTGTTCGCCGCGGACGGCGCAGTAGTATTTTTATCGGGCGAGTACCGCGGACACGCTGGCGTGCGCCGGTTGTATGGAACCTGGTTTCAGAATTACTTCACGCGCGGGGAGAATGGCCCGGTCGATGGCTTTCTGCTCGACCATTTCCAGATGCAGGATGTCATCACCATCGCGGCCGACCGGGCGAGCGCCAAGGGACGCTTTCGTGGGTTGCTGATGGGCGGCTGCCACGAGACCCGCGACTACAAGCCCGAAGGCCTGCCGTTGCAGTTCTACGAGGCGGGTCTGTACGAGAACGACTACGTGCGCGAGAACGGCATCTGGAAGATCAAGCGCCTCGACTACATGATGCAGTGGCAGGCCGACTTCGAGCGCGGTTGGTCCAAGACCACCGCGCACCTGCAACCGGCGGTCAAGACCTACCCGGACAATCCGCTCGGCCCGGACGTGCTGCTGCCGCCCGATCAGATCCGGCAGACCTGGCCGCATCGCCAGGACGTGCCGATGCACTTTGCCCATCCGCGATTCGGCGCGTTGCTGGCGCGCCAGGACTAGCCCGCCCGGGTCAGGCGCGTGGCACGTGCGGGTGGCGCTCGCGCGGCTGCCATTCCAATACGCGGCGATCCAGCTTGTCGAGGATCGAACGCAGACTGGCGCGCTCGCGGGCCGACAGGGTACCGAACAGGAATCGAGCGACCTCACCGATGTGCGGCTTCATCGAGGTGTAGGACGCGCTGCCGCGCCGATTGACGCGGTGGGGCTTGCGGCGCCGGTTGGCGGTGTTGCGTACCTGGTCGATCAGTCCCATGGCATTCAGCGACGCCAGGGCGCGGCTGACATTCATCGCTTGCATGCCCATCTGCTCGGCCAGATCGTGCCCGGCCGATTCACCCTGGTCGGACAGAGCCATCAGGATGCGCAGCTCGTTGCAGCTGAATCCGGCCGGGTCGGCGACTCCGTCGCGCATCGGCCGGCTGATCATCGCGGCGAAGCGCAGTGTCGCCACCAGCAACCCGAGATGTCCGCCACGCCGCAGGCCTCGTGTTCGTTTAGGCATGATCGCTGCGAGACCCATTTCCCTGATAGTTGAATTGCCGCGCAACATCGGCAGAGTTTTTGCAACACCGGAACCTTAACATTTGTTGCAATCTTGCATTCGCCTGTTTTGTTTGCTCTACTGAAAAAAAATCGGCGTGTGCACGACGCAACGGATTGAGATTGGGGGGTTGCTGTACGCGAGATTCGAAGACTGATCTTCGCCCCGACGGCATTCGCCAGTGGGCCGCGCGCTGCAAGACGCGCTGCGGCAGGTTATTCCCGATGACAAACGAACTATCGATGCGCGTCAGGCGCTCAAAGGGGGAGTCATGAACTCGATGATTCAAGCCGCTGTAAGCCGCGTGTTGCGGCCTTGGGCCCTCGCCGTGCCCGCCGCGGTGATCTTCGCCGTCCCGGTCCTGGCAGATGAGCAGCCGGCCGCCAATCCCGGCGCCCTTGAGGAGATCGTGGTGACCGCGCAGTTTCGCCAGCAGAACCTGCAGGACACGCCACTGGCGATCACCGCCGTCACCGGCGACATGATGGAGCAGCGCAACCAGACCTCGCTGCACGATTTGGCCCAGCAGGCACCTAACGTGACGCTGGTGGAAACCGGCGGAGCCTTTGGGCCTGGCATGACCGCAACCATCCGCGGAATCGGACAGGCCGACTTCGATCCGGCGTTCGCGCCCGGCGTCGGCATCTATATCGACGATGTCTATTACACCAGCCTCACGGGTTCGAATTTCGGGCTGGTCGATCTGGACCGCGTCGAGATCCTGCGCGGTCCTCAGGGTACGCTGTCGGGCGCCAATTCCGAGGGCGGATCCATCAAGCTGTACTCGGTCAAGCCGCAGGGCAACGACAGCGGCTCGGTCAAAGTCAGTTACGGCGAGCGCAATCTGCTCGACTTCCAGGCCATGGGGGACGTCTCACTCATCCCCGACACCCTGTTCATGCGCGTCTCGGGGACCTCGCACCAGCAGGATGGCTATGTGACCCGGGTCGACTACGGCTGCGCATTCCCGGCCTCGGGTATCGCGGCGGTGGGCGGCCTGCAATCGAACTGTATCGCGGGAACTGAAGGCGGCAAGGACTACCACGGGGGTCGCGTGGCCTTCCGCTGGCTGCCATCCGACAATTTCGAAGCCAACCTGACCGCTGACATCACAATCGACAAGTCGGAGACCGCCGCGGTCACGCTGCTCGCAGCTAATCCGGTAGTGGGAGCCGCGACGGCTATCAATTCGGGACTGCCGCCGGGCAGCTATAACAGCCGCTTTATTCCGAGCGACCCCTATGTCAGCTACGCGTCGTTCTGCGCCCTGGGTATTGCCGGCAATAACTATTGCTTCTCGACCGATACGTCCAACAAGCAATATGGCACGAACCTAACGCTGGATTGGAAGCTGTCGCCGGACTTGGCGGTGAAGTCGATCACCGGATTTCGCGAGTTTGACACGCAATGGACCGAGGACAACGACGTATCGCCGCTGTCGGGATCGCTCGGTGCGGAACACCTGCTGAATCACACGTTGACGCAAGAACTGCGCCTGAATGGCAAGCTCGCAAGCCTGTTGGATTACACCGTCGGCGGTTTCTATCTGAATCAAACCACGAGCTATCCGACGCACCAGATTCTCGATTACATCTTCCCCGGTTCATTCGAATTCTTCGGAAACGATCCGATTCACGAGCGTGACTACGCCGGCTTCGTAAACGGCACCTGGCATATCGTCGACGGTCTGGATCTCAACGCCGGCGGCCGCTACACGCACCTGGAGAAGGATTACACCTACAACCGCTTCAACCCGCCGACGATCGGTGGCGGCGACAGTGTTTTCTTTGCGCCAGGATTCTCCGGCACCAAGAGCACGTTTACCGGCCACAAATTCGACTATCGCGTCGACTTGGACTACCGCTGGAACCCGCAGCTGATGACCTACGCCAGCGTCTCGACCGGCTTCAAGGGGGGCGGCTCGAATCCGCGCCCGTTCATTCCCGGCCAGGTGCAGCCCTTCGGGACCGAGTCGCTTACCAACTATGAAGTCGGCGCGAAGTCTGACTGGCTTGATCACACCCTGCGCATCAACGTGTCGGGGTACTACTCCAAGTTCAAGGAGATCCAGCTCGTCCCGCTGAGTTGCCCGCAATACTCGCAAGGCGCAGCTCCTCCCTTCACCCCTGAGACTGAGCCGTGCGCAGCGCCGATCAACGGCGGCAGCGCGGACATCTACGGTGTGGAGCTGGAGACTGAGTATCGTATAGGGGGGTTGTCCTTTGATGGCAGCTTCAGCAAACAGCACTTCAAATACACCTCGGTCGATCCGTCGACTGGTATCGAGATCGGGTCCACGGAGCCGGGATTTCAGCCGATCAAATGGAGTGTTGCCGCACAGTATGACGCGCACTTACCGATGGGTAGCACGGTGTCTCCGCGGGTGGAGTTCATCTACTCGAGCGGCTACGAGACCCTTGCCATCCCGGCGCCTTACAGCTATCTGGCTGGCTACCACAATGTCAATGCTCGTCTGACCTATCGGCCGGACTCGGGCAAGTGGGAGGCCGCGGTGGCCGGTACCAACCTGGCGGGTAAGCTCTGGTACACGCAGGAGTTCGATCTGTACAACGCGCCGCAGTCGGGCGCTGACTACGGAATCCCGGCGCAACCGCGCACCATCTGGGTGGAGTTCAAGAAGAAGTTCTAAGGCGGGCAGGGGATCACGCGGCTGGTGGCGGCCGCGTGAGTCCCGAGAAGCTCAGGCACCGCCGCGGCGCACATCACCCTCGGCGCTGTCCAGGCCGCCGCGCAGCACGAAGGCAGTGAATCCGCGCTCGACCAGAATGTACGCGGCCGCGGAACTGCGCCGGCCGGTATCGCAATAGACGATGTACTTGGTGTTGCGATCGAGCGTCGAGATCTTCAGCCGAATGAAATACAGCGGGATGTTGATCGAGCCCTCGATGGCCAGATTCTGGTGCTCGGAGGGCAGGCGCACGTCGAGCCAGCGCCCGCCCTGCGCGATCAGCGCGCGCGCCTCGGGGTAGGTGAGCCACTTCACCAGCGGCTCATTCATCAGATCGCGAAAGTCCTGCTTGTTGAGCCGCATCAGCACGCCGTCGGTGAGCATCGTTACCGTGGCGTTGCGTTTGGCCTCCGAGATCAGCGCTTCCTCGCCAAAGGTATCGCCGACGCCCAGTTCGGCCAGCTTCAGGCCGCCGCGATTCATCGGCGTCTCGCGCGTCACTAGGCACTTGCCGCTGACAATGGCGTAGAAGTAGTCGCCCTCGGCGCCCTGCTGGATCACGGTCTCGCCGGCGCGGCAATCGACGCGCTGCATGCGCATGAAGATCGCCTGGATGTTGGCGGGTGGAATGCGGTGAAAGGCCTGGGTCTGCAGCAGCGTGGTCATCCAGTCATCGCCGCCGCTACCGGCGATCTGCGCCTGCAGCTCGGCCACCTCGTAAGTGCCGGTCTGATCCCAGGTGATCATCATGTCCAGCAGCTCGCTGTCCACCGCCAGCACCTCGATCGGATCGACCGCGCGGGCGCTGGCACGACGCGGCAGTGCCGGGGCGAGCGGGTTGCGCGCATCCGGAGTGCCGGCGCGGATCATCGCGGTGGTGCTGTTGCCCTCGCGCAGCTCAATCAGTCCGGACACCAACCAGAAGGTGCGCCGGTCCTTGTCGCCTTCCTTGAACAGCAAGCGGTTGGCGGGGATCTGGACGATCGCAACCTTGCGCGCCAGCGCAGCGAGGTTCTCCTTTTTCATGCCTTCGAAGGGCGAGAACCTCCGAAGCACCGCCACATCGACCCGTTCATCGCTCATGAGCGCGAGGCCTCAATTCCTCTCATTGCTGTTCGGACTCGATCGATGGTAGCACAGCCGTTTCCCCAGCCGGTCAGTGGGATTCACGCAATGTGGACCAGCCCGCATCCGGCCGAAAACGCTCACCGTAGCGGTCCGCCAGCGACTGCAGCCGCGCCATGCAGGCATCGATGCCGCGCGCGCGCGCGTAGCTGAGCGGGCCGCCGCGAAAGGGGGCAAAGCCGGTGCCGAAGATCACCCCGGCATCCACCAGATCGGCATCATCGACGATGCGCTCGCGCAGGCAGGCGACGCATTCATTGACCAGCGCCAGGATCAGCCGGTCGGACAGGTCCTCGGGCACCGGGCTGCGTTGCGCAGGACGGGTGATTTTGCCGTCGTGCCAGACATAGAAGCCCTGGCCGCTCTTGCGGCCCAGAGTTTTGACTGCCACCAGCCCGCGCAGGTGCGACAGGAACGGCGGCGCCACCTTGTTCAGATCGCGCGCCACGATCTCCCCGACATGCAGCACCACATCCAGTCCGACGACGTCGCACAGCTCGATCGGCCCCATCGGCATGCCGAAATCGACCGCGGCCCGGTCGATGGCATTGAGTCCGACGCCGTCACCGGCCGCATGCAGTGCCTCGAACAGGTACGGGAACAGCACGCGGTTGACCAGAAATCCCGGACTGCTGCGGCAAGGCAACGGCAGCTTATCCAGGCGTCGTGTCAGCGCCAGCGCGGTGGCCAGCGCCTCAACGCGCGTCGCCGGGAAGTGCACGACCTCGACCAGCGGCATCTGCGCCACAGGATTGAAGAAGTGCAGTCCGACCAGATGACCCGGATCGCTTAAGGTTGCAGCCAGCGCCTCCAGGGTCAGGCTCGAGGTGTTGCTCGCCAGCACCGCGCCGGCCTGCAGCCTGGGTTCGGCCACCGCATACAGCGCCTGCTTGGCGAGCAGATCCTCGAAGATCGCTTCGATCACGACCTCGGCCTGGGCGACACCCTGGCCCTCGACATCGGCCTGTAGCCGCGCGCTCGCCGCTGCGCGTTCGGCTTCACCCGGCAGGCGTTTGGCATACAGTGCCGCGGCGCGCTGCAGGGCCGGTTGGATCAGGCTCAGCTCCCGGTCCTGCAACGTCACCTGTAGGCCACGCAGCGCGCACCAGGCGGCGATGTCCCCGCCCATCACGCCAGCGCCGATCACGTGCACATGCTCGATGCGCGCGGCGCTCTTGCCTGCCAGACCCTTGAGCCGATCCTGCAGCAGGAACACACGGATCAGATTGCGGGCCGTGGCGCTGTTCAAAATAGTGGCGAACGAGCGCGCCTCGGCGGCGTAAGCCGCAGTCCCGTGCGCGCCGTAGCGCGCCCACAGCTCGACGATCGCATAGGGCGCCGGATAATGATCGCGCCGCGCGCGCGCGGCGACCTGGCGCAGCAACACCATGCGCAGCAGCGAGCGGATTCCCGGCAGGCTCAGGCAGCGTTCCAGCAGCGCCGGGCGATGCCGAGCTGGCCTGGTGCGGATCAGATCGCGCGCAGCATCATCGAGCTCGGCGTTGCTGGCGACCAGCCGATCCACCAAGCCGAGCTTCAGCGCCTGATCGGCCCGCACGGCGCGGCCGGTCAGCATCAGCTGCATTGCCGGGCGCACGCCCAACAGCCGCACGCTGCGCACGGTGCCGCCGAAACCGGGATGCAGTCCGAGCTGCACCTCGGGCAGCCCGAGCGACAGCTTCGAATCGCCGACGGCGACCCGGTAATGGCAAGCCATCGCCAGCTCCAGACCGCCGCCGAGCGCAAAGCCATGCAGCGCCGCGACCACCGGCCAGGGCAGCGCCTCGATGCGCGCGAACAGATCCTGGCCGAGCGCGATCACCTCGCGCATGGTGGCGTCCGACTCGGCGCTGGAGAACTCGCGAATGTCCGCGCCGGCGATGAACCCGGACGGCTTGCCCGACCGGATCACCAGGCCGGTGAGCGGTTGGTCGGCGGCTGACTCGATCTGCTGGCGAAGCTCGTTGAGCGCGGCGCGCCCGAGGGTGTTGGCCGAGGTGCCGGGCTTGTCGACCGTGAGCCAGCCAATGCGCTGGTCATCGACGCTCAGGCTCCACGCGGACGGCGTACTCATATGGCCGGCTTCATGCAAACTCGTGGCTGGCACCGTTGCCGTTGATCTCGAAATCGCACACCAGCGGCCGATGGTCGGAAAAGGTCACCGGTGGGATCCGGAACGAGGTCACATCGATACCGCGGCTCACCAGAATGAAATCGAGCTCGACGCGCGGATAGCGTGCTGGAAAGGACGGTAGCCCTTCACTGTTGGCGCTGCGCAGTCCGGCGGCGCGCATGAACAGGTAGATCTCGTGCGTGCCCCAGAAGGTATTGAAGTCACCGGCCACGATCACCGGTTTAGTCGAGCGCATCACCAGATCGTGCAGCGTGCGCAGTTGATACTGGCGGTGGCGGAACTTCAGCGACAGGTGTACCAGGAACACGCACAGCTGATCGAGCTCGAGCTCGATGATCAGGCGTTTGATGCCGGTGTCAAAATAATGGAAGCGCTCGCCAGTCACGCGCGGTGCGGCCAGCAGCGCGTTGGATTGCTTGCGCACGATCGGCACAAGCTGGTTGATCGAACCGGTTCCGTACTTGCATTGATGCGCGGTGTAGTGGCCGAGCGCGTCGGCGACGTGCGTGGCCTGATTGAGCATGCCGGTGCGCACCGAGCCGGTGTCCACTTCGATCAGTCCCACTAGGTCCGGATCCTCGGCGCGGATCATGTCGGTGATGCGATCCAGGACGCGGCGGCTGCTGCGCAGATACCCGGCACCCGGGACCGGGAAATGAAATGCCGGCCCGGTGCCCGTGGCATAGCGGATATTGTAAACCAGCAGTCTCACTTGACTTGCGACGTATCTCTATCTATCGGCCGGGCCGCCACAGTACACTGGGACCATGTCTCAGCGCGATCCCATCCGGGTGTACGTCACACACGCCTATGAGGAGGGCGACGACTACCTGCGGGTGTTCGAGTACATCGAAAGCGCACAGAATTTCTATTACAAAAACTGCAGCGCGCCGGACGTGCGACCGCCGATAGGCGGACAGGAAGCACTGCGCGAAGAACTGCGCCGGCAGATCGCGCCGGCCGAAGTGGTGATCGCACTTTCGAGTCTGTATTCGCAACAGCAGGACCTACTCGTTTTTCAGCTCAACTACGCCAAGGCCAGCGACAAGCCGGTACTGCTGCTGCCGCATTTCGGCGTCGAACAGCCACGGGCCAAGGCGCTCAACGGCCTGTTTGATGAAGCGGTGTCGTGGGACGAGCGCGCACTGGTGGACGCCGTCAAGCGCCAGGCGCGGCACGAAGACACGACGCGCTGGGATACGATCGAGTTCAAACTCGACTAGCTGTTGCCACCGGCCTCGGCCAAAAACTTCGATAACGGAACTACCTGACGATTGGCGCGCACTGCCACCGGATGCGCCATGCCCGCGATCGTTCCGTACAGGCGTACCACCAGCTCGGCGTAACGGCAGGCCTGGTCGTTGGACAGTTTGCGCACCGAAGCCTTGACCACGTCATCGCCGGGCAGCGCCGGCGATCGGTGCAAGGCCGTAATCATGTCGTTGAATTCAGCTGCCAGCTCGCCCGGAACATCGGCGGCCTGCAAGCCTTCTAAAAATCGGCAGTAGGCTTCAAACAAACGGTCCTTGATGTGACCGGAGCCGGCCAGCGACAAGGCTGCGGCTTCCAGACGCGCGCACAGTTCGGCCATACGCTCGGCTCCCTGGGAGGTTTCTACTTCACCCGCACCGTCTTGTTGTTGCAGTGCTAACTTCAAGTGAAGCCTTAATATTTATTACCCGCGGAACTCTTGTTTCATCAATGCTCTGCGCGCTGAATATAGCGCGCCGCCTGCGAAACTCAAGTGCCGGAAATCACATCCCGACGGGGGCAGCTGCAGGTCCTGTGACGTGGCGCTCAACGCCGCCGCCGCGCCAGTCGCGCGCACCGCCTCCGCAGCTGGCCCAGTAACAGGCTGATCTCAACCCGAAATAGGCCGCCGCTGCGATCGCTCTCATCATGCTGTCGTACTGCCACGCTAACATGCGCGCATGGCTGTTCGAATCGGCAAGAAAAAGCTCAGCGCTCGGGCACGCGGACTGCGCACGCTGCAGCATCAGACCCTGCCGCCGGCCACGCGCTACGCGATCGATACCGAGGTGTGGTTCCGTGCCTTCGTGGCGGACGGCAAGGCAAAGCGCCGGCGCGAGCCAGGCTGGAGCACCAAGGATCATGTGCACGATGAGGCCATCGCCTGGTTTCTGCAGCGGCATGCGGAACGGGCGCTCGAGCACTACCCGGCGCGCCGCACCGTCGACGAGGACCTCACATTCTGGGTCGATTCCAAACTGATGGAACGCGCGCGCCGCATGGCACGACGCGATGGCGTCAAGGTGGCCCGTCTGATCGACGCGGCGCTCAGCGGCTACGTGCGCGAGCACCTGCACGAGGATCTGGTGCGATTCCGCCAGCGCGTGCAGACCGACGCCAAGCGGCTCTATCAGAGCCGCAGCCGACGCATGCCGCGCGCGCGCCGCTGAGGCGTCGCGGCGCTGGCGTCCTCGGCGGCGCGGGCGATAAGCTTGCGTGGCGTAATCGGCAAGCAATGCACGAGGCGAACCAACATGGTTGAGAGCGTATACAAAATCATCGAGCTGATCGGGACCAGCACCGAATCGTGGGAGAAGGCCGCCGCCGCTGCGATCGCCCGCGCCGGCAAGACACTGCGCGACCTGCGGGTGGCGGAGGTGGTTGAGCTGGATCTGCAACTCGACAATGGCAAGATCGAGGCCTATCGCGCCAAGATCAAAGTGTCGTTCAAATTCGAAGGCGGCGGTTAGAGTCGCGCGCGCGCCGTCTCGGCGCGCGCTTGCCGATAGACCTCGCGGGCAGCGTCCAGACTCAGCGCCAGGATGCCCAGGCCGACCGCCAGGTCGGGCCACACCGAGTGCCATAGGCCGGTCAGTCCAGCCGCTGCCAGAATCGCGATCCCCGCCCAGGCATCATTGCGGGCCGAGAGAAAAGCCGCCCGCGACAGGCTGCCGCCGGCGTGGCGCACCCGCCACAACATCAGCGCGCAGCCGGCATTCACCAGCAGCGATGCCAGCGCCATTGAGGATAGCGGCAGGGCAGGCGGCACCACAGGTGCGAGCAATTGATGGCACGCAGTCCAAAGCGTTGCCACGCCGGGCACCAACAGCAGCGCTGCCAGCAGCATTCCTAAGCGCGCTTTCGACCCGGGGCGCCAGCCGAGCGCCATCAAGACCAGCGTATTGAGTGCCGTGTCCTCGAGAAAATCGACCGAATCGGCAAACAGTGAGACCGAGCCGATGGTGCGCGCCACGGCGAATTCCAGCCCGAAGAAGCCCAGATTAAGGGCCGCCGCCAGCGCGACCACGCGGCGCAGCGATGCCGGCGTGCTCGGCGGCAGCAAATCTGCGCCGAACCCGGGCGAATCAGTCGGTCGATGCACTGCGCGCAGGGGGACGGTTGATCACGATATCCACCGTGCCGGTGTCCGGATCGAACACGATGCGCGCGTCATGGCGCTCAAGCTGCCGCCGGACGTGCGCCACCTTCTCCTCGAGCGAATATTCGCGACGGCCGTAGTCCGTGCCCTCTCGCAGCACGAACGACTCGAGCACAGCGCGCAGGGCGTCGGGCGACAGCGCGGTATGCGGAATGTCGACCCCGGCGGCGCCGTACTCGGTCATGATTTACCTAAAAAAAACGCACTGTAATCAAAGTGCTATCGGAATATGTGAAACTTGGTTCTATGGGAGTCAGAGCCATCGCCCCGCCACGGATCGCCGCCGCGCACTGGATCTCTGCGGCCGAGGCCCCAAATAGGTTAACTTAACCGCCAAGGACGCGGTGGGGAGCACTTTCCAGCATGGCATTGACGCAAGCAAAGGCCGACGTTGCCCCGCGCAACTGGCCCACGACGGCTATGTTCAGTCTGACCTTTCTGGTCGCCATCAGTGTGGTGCCCTGGTATGGGTTTACGCACGGCTACAGCGCGGCCGCATGGATTTGGGGCACGCTGCTGCTGGGCGCCAACGGCATGGCGATCACCTGTGGCTATCACCGGCTCTGGGCCCACCGAGCCTACGAGGCGCATCCGCTGCTACGGCTGCCGTTGGTGCTGTTCGGCGCCATGGCGCTGCAGAACAGCGTGCTGATGTGGGCCTCCAACCATCGCGTGCACCATCGCTATATTGACGACCCGGAACGCGATCCGTACTGCGCCCGCCGCGGTTTCTGGTTCTCGCACATCGGCTGGATGCTGCGCAGCTACCCGAGCGGCGAGGTCGATCTGGCGCTGGTGCGCGACCTGGAGCGCGACCCGATCGTAGCGTGGCAGCACCGACACTATTACGCCATCGCGCTGTCGATGAATCTGGGCTTGCCGCTGCTGATCGGCTATCTGGCCGGCGATGTCTGGGGGGTATTCCTGCTGGCCGGCGTGGTGCGGCTGGTTGTCAGCCATCACTTCACCTTTTTTATCAACTCGCTGGCACACATGTGGGGCTCACAGCCCTACAGTGATGAAAACACCGCGCGTGATAATCCAGTGGTCGCGCTGCTGACCTACGGCGAGGGCTATCACAACTTTCATCATATGTTCGCGCATGACTACCGCAACGGCTTGCGCTGGTGGCAATGGGATCCGTCCAAGTGGTTCATCGGCTGCATGAGCCTGCTCGGGCTGGCACGCAATCTGAAGCGGGTACCGTGGTTTCGCATCCAGCGCGCAATGCTCGACAATCAGTTTCAGCGGGCCGAGCGTCGTCTGGCGAGCCAGCCGGCGCGCGCCCACATCGAGCTGATCCGGGCGCGCATCGCCGAGGAATACGAGGCCTTCTCCAAGTCGGTGGCCGAATGGGCGCGGCTGCGTGAAGCATGGATCGAGGACACCAAGCGCGCGGTGAGAGAGCGTTGGCAACAGTCGGCCCTGCAGGCGCAGCTGCGCGAGCTGGAATATGGGCTGCGACTGCAATACCGGCGGGTGCGTGTGCTGCGGGCCCAACTCGGATGAACGCCAGTTCTGATTCCGGCGCGCTGAACGATTTCCCGGAGGCAGCCCCAACCGCGTCCGAGCAGGCGCACTCGCTCGAAGCGAGCCTGCTGCGCCGGTTGTTGTTGGCGATGGGCAATCCGCCGCTGGAATTTGTGCTGTGGAGTGGCGAGCGCATCGCGCCACCCGGCAGCACTGCGACCATTCGCGTGCGCTTCCTCGATCGCGCGACCTTGTTTCGAGTACTGCGCGATCCGCAGATGCAGTTCCCAGAGGGCTATAGCGCCGGGCGCGTCGAGGTCGAGGGCGATCTGGTGCAGCTGATCGGCCTGCTATATCGCGGTTTGGCGGCTGATGAGTGCGGCCGATCCTTCAGCCAGCGCATCGGACGCTGGTTCCGGGGCGCTCGTCGTAACACGCTGACCGGCTCCCGCCGCAACATTCATCACCACTACGACATCGGCAACGAGTTCTACGCGCTGTGGCTGGGCGAGACCATGGCCTACACCTGCGCCTACTATCCGAGCGCCGAGGCCACCCTGGAGCAAGCGCAGGTGGCCAAGATGGACCACGTGTGCCGCAAGCTGCAGCTCAAGCCCGGCGATAGTGTGGTGGAAGCGGGCTGTGGTTGGGGCAGCCTTGCGCTGCACATGGCGCGGCACTACGGCGCCCGGGTGCGTGCCTTCAACATCTCGCGCGAACAGGTTGCGTTCGCGCGCGAGCAGGCCCAACGCCAAGGCCTGCAGGCTCAGGTGGAGTTCGTGCAGGACGACTACCGCAATATTTCCGGTCAGTACGACGTGTTCGCTTCGGTCGGCATGCTCGAGCACGTCGGTCGCGAGAATTACCCTGAGCTTGGCCGGGTGGTACGCCGCTCGCTCGGCTCAGCCGGGCGCGGCCTGATTCACTCCATTGGGCGCAACACTCCGGGGCTGCTGCATCCGTGGATTACGCGCCGCATTTTCCCGGGCGCCTACGCGCCTTCGCTGGCCGAAATGATGAGCATCTTCGAGCCGTCCGGTTTGTCGGTGCTGGATGTCGAGAATATACGGCTGCACTATGCGCTGACGCTGCGGCACTGGATGGAGCGCTATCGGGCCGCGGAAGAACGCGTGCGTGCCATGTTCGACAGCACCTTCGTGCGTATGTGGCGGCTGTACCTGGCCGGATCCATAGCCGCCTTTGAAACTGGCACGCTGCAGCTGTTCCAGGTGGTGTTCAGTACGCGCGAGAACAACCAGATCCCGATGACGCGCGAGCACCTGTACTCCACCTAGACGCCGGATCTCTCCAGCATGCGCAGCTGCGATGTCATCGTGGTCGGCGGCGGACCGGCCGGCGCTTCGGCAGCGCGCCGCCTGCGCCAGGGCGGAGCCGAGGTGCTGGTACTCGATAAGGAGGCGTTTCCGCGCCCCAAGTTGTGCGCCGGCTGGATCACGCCCGAGGTGGTGCGCGACGTTGAACTCGATCCGGGCGACTATCCGCATCGTTTCCTGAGTTTTCGGCGGCTGCACTGGCACTGGAAAGGCATACACCTGCCGGTGCCGTGCGTGCAGCACTCGATCCGGCGCTACGAGTTCGACGCGTGGCTGCTGCAGCAATCCGGTGCCGAGGTGCTGGCGCACGCGGTGCGTGACATCCGGCGCGCCGACGCGGATTACGTCATTGATGGTGAGTTTCGCTGCCGCTATCTGGTCGGTGCTGCCGGCACTTCCTGCCCGGTGCACCGCCATCTGTTCCGTCAGGCGCTACCGCGGGTGCGGGCGCTGCAAACGGTCACGCTCGAGCTGGAATTTGCCCACGAGTGGCGTGATCCGGACTGCCACCTGTGGTTCTTCGAGGACGGCCTGCCGGGATACAGCTGGTACGTCCCCAAGGCGCGCGGCTGGCTCAACGTCGGCATCGGCGGTATGGCCCAGCGGCTGAAACAGCGCGGTGAGGACATCTGGCAGCATTGGCATCAGTTCGCGATCCGGCTCGAGCGCCGCTTCAGCATCAAGCTGGCGCTCGAGCCGTCCGGTTACAGCTATTACGTGCGCGGACCGGTCGAGCCGGTACGCCTGGATAACGCCTTTCTGGCCGGCGATGCCGCTGGATTGGCGACGCGTGATCTGTGCGAAGGAATCGGCCCGGCGGTGCGCAGCGGACAGCGTGCCGCCGACGCGATCCTGCATGGCACGGGCTACGATCTCGGGGATGTCACCGGCGCGAGCCTCGGCGGCGGCTGGCTCAGCCGTGTCGTGGATTGGGGCTTCACCCGCGGCGCGGGCGGTTCGCCGACGCCGGCCCCGGCCGCCACCTGAAGGATCGTCCGGCTACTGGTTGGCCGCCGGCGGCGCAGCGGCTGTTACCTGGCTCGCCGCCCGGCTGAAGTGCTTGTGAAAGCACACCAGCACCGCAAGCTCAGTCTTGTAGACGTGATCGACGGTCCAGAAGAATTCGTCCTGTGACAGGCCGTCATCGAAGCGCTCGGCCAGCACCTGGAATCGGGTCGGAGCGCTGGTCGGCGAGGCCTGATCGACCCGGTATTCGATGTACTCGCGCAGCAGCAGGCCGGTCAATTCGGCGTTGAAGGCGTCCCGGGCCTGGTCCGAGGCGCGCTCATAGGCGCTGACCAAGCGCGCGTCGACGCTGCGGCTGGAGATCACCAGCAGGCTGGCGGGCCGCTGCGGCAATGAGAAAGCCTCCATCAGATGCGGGCTGCTGGCCGGGAAGTCAAAGCGCACCGTCCAGCGAAACGCCGCGTTGTCGACCCGGGTGGGGCTGCAGCCCATGGCGCGCAGCCAGTTCTCGACCGGTTCCAGTTCCACGATTTGACCCCACGACGCCGCCGCTGTGACCGGGCGGTATGCTATCAGGCTTCGCCCAACAGACGCTCGCGCCGCACCTCTTCTTCGTGCAGGCGGTGTACCGGTTTTACCAGATCGCTGCGACTGACGACGCCAACGAGGCGTCGTGAGTGCGGACCGTCAACCACCGGCAGTCGCTCCAGGCCACGTGCCGCCAGTTGCCCGGCGGCCGCCTTGCAGGTTTCTCCGGGGGTGACCGAAGCGCCCACCGGCAGCGACGGCAGCAGCCGCGCCACCGGCTGCTGCAAGGCTGCATCGGTCAGGCCGTGTAGCATCGATCGATCGAGCATACCCAGCAGCCGTTCCCCGGCAACCACCGGGTAGCCGCGATGTTTCTGGTCGGTACCGAAGTAGTCGCGCAGCACGTCGCCTGCGCTCAGGTCACCCGGTATCGTGATGACCGCGCGAGTCATGACCTCATCGACAAAGTGACGCTCCAGCGGATCGACCGCGTACTCCCGATAGACGTGACGGCCGCGGCGCGCGATCTTCTCGGTGAGAATCGAGCGCGGCATCACGATGACGGTAAAGCCGTAGGCCACCGCCGAACTCAACAGCGTCGGCAGGAAAGCGCTGAAATCGTGCGTGAGCCCGAAGGCAAACACCACCGCGGTCAGCGGCGCGCGCATGGTGCCCGCCAGGATGGCCGCCATGCATACCAGCGCCCAGAACTGCGGATTGCCACCGGGTAGCCACTCGCCCAGCACCGAGCCCAGGCCGGCGCCGATCATCAGCAGCGGCGCGAGCACGCCGCCCGAGGTGCCGGAAGCCAGCGCGACCGCCCAGATGATCAGCTTCACCGCCAGCAGCGCCAACGCCGCGCTCAGCAGCAGGTGATGCTGCAGCAGGTCGCCGATGACGTCGTAGCCGACGCCGAGCGCGCGTGGTTGCAGAAGGCCGCCGATGCCGACCACGATCCCCGCCAGCGCCGGCCACCACATCCAATGCAGCGGCAGCCGCGCGTACAGATTCTCCACCTGATAGAGCAGGTAGGTCATGAAGGCCGAGACCGCGCCGGCGGCGATGCCGGCCACCATGCAGGACAGCAGTGCCGTCATGGTCGGGGGATCGGTCTGCAGCGGAAACAGCGGGCCGGCGCCGGCCCACAGGGGCCGCAGAAAGCCGGCCACACAACAGCTCAGTGCCACCGGCAACAGGCTGCGCGGTCGCAGCTCGAACAGCAGCAACTCGACCGCCAGCAGCACCGCCGCCAGCGGCGTACCGAATACCGCGGTCATACCGGCGCAGGCGCCGGCCACCAGCAAGGCCTTGCGCTCGGCGGCGGTGAGGTGAAACGCCTGTGCCAGCAGCGATGCCGACGCCGCGCCAGTCATGATGATTGGGCCCTCGGCGCCGAATGGGCCGCCGCTGCCGATGGCAATGCCAGAGGACAGCGGCTTGAGCACCGCCACCTTGGGCGACATGCGGCTCTTGCCGAAGAGGATTGCCTCGATCGCCTCGGGAATGCCGTGACCGCGGATCTGCTCGCTGCCAAAGCGCGCCAGCAAGCCTACGATCAGGCCACCGAACACCGGCACCAGCACCGCGGCCGCTCCGAGCTGATTGAGCGCGGGACTGTGGAAGCTGAGCGATAGCGTGTGGAAATAGAACAGGTTGGTAAACAGCCGAATAGTATCGAGCAACAGCATCGCGCCCAGGGTACTGATGCAACCGATGACCAGCGCAAAACCGGACAGCATGACCAGGCGGCTGTCAGGCGCGAAATCTCCGGAGCGCACCAGCGGCGTCGGCGCGCGCTCAGCCGACATGGGTCACCCGGAAGACCGCTCGAAGCTGCCGAAGCTCGGCGCGGTGCCGACGCGCGATTCGCTCGACCAGCACGTGTCCGCGCGGACTCAGATGCACGTCCACGCGACGGCGATCGCCAGCAGCGCGGCGTTTGCGCACCAACCCGGAGGTCGCGCAGCGCTCGACCAGGGCAGCAGTGCCGTGCGGACTGGCCTGCAGGCGCAGCGCCAGCTCGCCGACGCTGGCCGAGTCGCGACCGCGGAAACCGCGGATGTGCAGCAACAACAGGTACTGCAGCGGAGTAATGCCGACGGTGCGCGAGGCGTGCTCGCTGAAGCGGAGAAATCGGGCGAGCTCAAAGCGAAAGTCCGACAGCGCCATGAGCTGTCGTTTCGACAGCATTTTCAATAGGTTTGGCCAGTGAATTGGGTGATCCCTGAATATATCACGATGTGATAGAACTGCCGCGTCGCCGAATCAGGCTGTGAGCTGCTTCACGCGGCTGTCTAGGCTCAGGCAGAGCGCTGGCGGGCCGGGCCGGTAGCGTGTACCAGATTGTAGGCGGTGTTGATCAGCGCGACGTGTGAGAACGCCTGCGGAAAATTGCCCAGCAGCGTCGCCCGTCGGCAATCGTACTGTTCTGCCAGCAAGCCGACATCGTTGCACAGGCAGACCAGGCGCTCGAATAATCGGCGCGCCTCCGGTCTTCGATCGAGCAGGATCAGGTTGTCCGCATACCAGAAACTGCAGGCCAGGAACACGCCTTCGCCTGGTGGCAGGCCATCGACGCCCTGTTCGGTGCGATACCGCAGGATCAGGCCGTCGACCATCAGATCGCGGCCGATGGCCTCGACCGTGCCACGAATGCGCGGATCGGTCGCCGGCAAAAAGCCTACGTGCGCCATCAGCAGCTCGCTGGCGTCCAGCTCGCAGGCGTCATAGGACTGCGTGAAAGCGCCGAGCTCCGGGTTGTAGGCCCGGTGACAGACCTGCTCGTGAATGTGCGCTCGCAGGCGTTTCCAGTGTTCGACCGGCCCGTCGAGGTGAAACTGCTCCGCGCTCCTGATCGAGCGATCGAACGCTACCCAGGCCATCACTTTGGAATGAGTGAAGTGACGCGGCTCGCCCCGGATCTCCCACATGCCTCGGTCGGGTTGCTCCCACATTGACTCCAGATGTTCGAGCAGCTTGATCTGCAGTGGCCAACCGGCCGCATGCGAGGACAGCTGATTGAGACGTGCGTGATGCATCGTGTCCACGACTTCGCCGTACAGATCGAGCTGGACCTGTTCGGCGGCAGCATTGCCAATCCGCACCGGCCGCGCACCGCGATAGCCGGGCAGCCACGGCACTTCCCACTCGGTCAGGCGCCGTTCGCCGGCGATGCCGTACATGATCTGCACCTGCGCCGGGTCGCCCGCCAATGCGCGCAGCAGCCAGTCGCGCCAGGCCTGTGCTTCCTGGAAGTGGCCGCCGTTCATCAAGGCCTGCAGTGTGAAGGTTGCATCCCGCAGCCAGCAGAAGCGGTAGTCCCAGTTGCGGGTGCCGCCGGGCTGTTCGGGCAACGAGGTCGTTGCGGCCGCCACGATGCCGCCGGTCGGCAGGTAAGTCAGTGCTTTGAGCGTTATCAGTGAACGCTTCACCAGTTTGGAGTACTCGCCGCAGGCGTTGTCGTGCGTGCTCCACTCACGCCAGAACTGCTCGGTCTGGGTCAGAGCGGCTGCGCTGTCGAGCGCTGGCGGCGGGTCGCGATGCGACTCAGAATACGAAAGTACGAACTCAACCCTCTGGCCGGCGGTCACGGTGAATTCGCCGACCGTCTTGAATTCCTCGCCGCGCAGTGCCACCGGCGCGCGCAGCGTCAATCGATGCGGTCCGGCGACCGCGCTGAGCGCGCCATCCTCCAGCTTGGTCACCCACGGTACCCAGTTGCCGTAGTCGAAGCGCACGACCAGCTCGGTCTGCATCGCGACCTGACCGGTCATCCCAAGCACCAGGCGGATAACGCTCGATCCCTGATCGCGCAGCGGCATAAAGTCGACCAGTCGCACCGCGCCGGTGGCGGTCTGGAACTCGGTCTCGAGGATCAGCGTGTCGGGGAGGTAACGGCGTCGCGTGCGCGCTGTCGAATCCTGCGGCGCAATCTGCCAGCGGCCGTGCTCCGGCGTACCCAGCAGCGCGGCAAAACAGGCGCCGCCGTCAAAGCGGGGCCAGCATAGCCAATCGATCGAGCCATCGCGCGCCACCAGGGCGGCGGTCTCGCAATCACTGAGCAGCGCGTAGTCTTCAATCGGTGATGGAATGGCAAGTCCTGGGAGGCATGCGCGTACGCGCGAAGGATCTCATCTTGCCGTGCGCACGCGCTGCCGACAAATCGGCGCTCAGCTTACGATTGTCTGCGATGGGCCGAGCAGGTCGCCGATGGGACTTCGCGTACCAAGATCAACAATACCGTAGCCGCGCCGCTACGCCCCGCGGCTCAGTATCGCGAGAGCCGAGGTTGGCAGGCGGGATCTGCGGCCGGCGCTTTGACGTCGGGTGCGTGCGGCAGCAGACAAGCGCGGCAGTGATGCGGCCCCGATGCCGCGCCGCGGTCGGAGGGCGCCGACACCGAGTCGGTCGACGCCGCGCCGTGCATTGCGGCGATACTTCGCGGCGCCGTGGCCCAGCTGTTCGGCAAAGACTTCGGGTTCTTCTTTCGCCTCGGTTTGATCGCCGCGATTGCCGTCATCATTGTAGCGGCGATGCTTTGGCGGGCCGGCATGGACTATCCGGCCGCGATCAACGCCGGCGTGGAACAGCCCGTACCCTTCAGCCACAAGCACCACGTCGGCGACGAGGGCATCGACTGCCGCTATTGCCATGCATCCGTCGAACAATCGGCCTTTGCCGGCGTGCCGGCGCTTTCCACCTGTATGACCTGTCACTCACAGTTATTCACCGGGCAGCAGGCGCTGGCGCCGCTGGTGGCAGCCTTTCGGAGCGGTGGCGGCCTACGTTGGCTGCGCATCAATCAGCTGCCGGATTTCGTGTACTTCGATCACAGCATCCACATCGCCAAGGGTGTGGGCTGTGTGAGCTGCCATGGCGCCGTCGATCAGATGCCGCTGACCTGGCGCGTAGCTCCGCTGACGATGCAGTGGTGCCTGGAATGCCACCGCAATCCGGAGCGCTATCTGCGCCCACGCGACCAGATCGTCAATCTGCATTGGAAAGCGGATGACCAGCAAGCGCTGGGCGCGCGCCTGCTGGCTGAGTATCACATTGACAAGCGACGGCTGACGGACTGCTCGGTATGTCATCGCTAGGGCCACCGCCGAGCGAGGGACCGCAGCCGCCGGATGCGCTCGAGATCGATCGGCGCGGTTTTATGAAGTACCTCAGCGCGTCGTTGGCGCTGGCCGGCGTCAGTGCCTGCAGTCATCCACGGCAGCTGGAGATCGTGCCGTACGTTCACACTCCCACCGGGCAGATTGACGGCGTGCCACGCTATTTCGCCTCGACCCTGACCCGCGGCGGCTACGGTCACGGGGTCGTGGTCGAAAGCAATATGGGCCGCCCGACCAAGATCGAGGGCAATCCACAGCATCCCGCGAGCCTGGGCGCCACCGACATCTTTGCGCAGGCTGCGGTGCTGCAGTTGTGGGATCCGGAGCGATCGCAGAGCGTGATCCACCGCGGCACCACCGCGAGCTGGGGTGATTTCGATGCCGCGCTGCTGCAGCTGATGCAGCGTTGCCAGCGCGATCAGGGCGCGGGCCTGCACATCGTCTGCGGAGCGTTCAGCTCGCCCTTGCTGGCAGCCGAGCTCGACGCGCTGCGCGAACGCTATCCACGCATGCGGTGCTACCTGCACGAGCCCGCCGGCCAGCAGAATGTCCACGCCGGCGCGCGGCTGGCCTTCGGTCAAGCGCTGTCCACGCGACTGTATCCGGATCGCGCACGGGTCATCGTTGCGCTCGATGCCGACCTGCTGACCGACCCGTCAGCCGGCGTTCGTTACGCGCGCGAGCTGATCGCAGCGCGCTCGCCCGATCGCCCCGGACACTCCATGAGCCGCCTCTATGCGATCGAGCCGACCCCGTCGCTGACCGGTGCGCTGGCGGATCACCGCCTGGGAATAGAGACCGCAGGGCTGGAGCGATTCGCCTGCCGGCTGGCACGCAGCCTGGGAGTCAGCATCCCCGCCGATGATGCCGCGGTTTCGAGAGATGCGCGCGAGGCGGCGTGGCTCAAGGTGCTGGTCAGCGAGCTTCAGTCCAATCGCGGCGCGGGCCTGGTCGCAGTCGGCGCCACGCAGAAGCCGTGGATGCACGCCCTGGCGCATGCGCTCAACGGCGCGCTTGGCAACGTCGGCTCGACGCTCGATTACGCCGATCCGGTCGAACAGCTCGGTGCGGTCGACGGTGGCGTGATCGAGCTGGCGGCGGCCCTGCACGCCGGTGCAGTGGAAACGCTGCTGGTGCTCGGCGGCAATCCGGCCTACGACGCGCCAGCCGACCTGCAGGTACGCAGCGCGCTCGAGCAGGTGCCACACCTGCTGCACCTGGGGCTGTATCTGGACGAGACTGGCACGCTCGCCGAATGGCATGTGCCGCAAGCCCATGAGCTCGAGAGCTGGTCCGATGCGCGCGCGTTCGACGGTACCGCAAGCCTGGCGCAGCCGCTGATCGCACCACTGTATGGCGGGCGCACGTCGGCGCAGATTCTGGCGCTGCTGCTGGGCCAGGAACTCGGCGATGGCCGGGCGTTGCTGCGACGCCAATGGCAGCGCGAACTGCCGGACGAGGCCGCCTGGGGTGCAGCGCTACAGGCGGGGGTCATTCCGGAGTCCCGATTTGCGGCGCGCTCAGTCACGCTGCGCGATGACTGGCAGTCGCAGCTGAAATTGACCCCGGCGCCGGATGAGACCCACCTCGAGCTGCTATTCCGACCCGATCCCACCATCGGCGATGGCCGCTGGGCCAACAATGGCTGGTTGCAGGAACTGCCCAAGCCGCTCAGCCAGCTGACCTGGGACAACGCCGCCTGCATCAGTCCCGCGCTTGCAGCTCGCTACCAGCTGAAGAATGGCGATGAGGTCGAGCTCATGCTGCAGCAACGTGCGCTGCGCCTGCCGGTGTGGGTGTTGCCCGGTCAATCGACCCAGGCGCTCACTCTGCACCTGGGATACGGTCGACGCGCCGCCGGACGGGTGGGCAATGGCTGCGGCTGGGATGCTTACCAGCTGCAAGTCTCGGACGCCCCATGGTGCGCGGCGGCTGGGACGCTGCGCAAAACCGGGGAGCGGCGCGAGCTCGCCGCTACGCAACAGCACTTTCGTATTGAGGGCCGCGATCTGGTGCGCGTCGGCACGCTGAGTCAATTTGCCGGTGACCCGCATTTTGCCACCGCGCCGGACCGCTACCGCGGCGCGCCGCCCTCGCTCTACCCCGGGGTTGCGGGCGGCGAATACGCCTGGGGCATGAGTATCGATCTGAACGCTTGTATCGGCTGCCGCGCCTGCACCATCGCCTGTCAGGCCGAAAATAATATTCCGGTGGTCGGCAAGGAGCAGGTGCTGCGCGGCCGCGAGATGCACTGGATTCGCGTCGATCTCTACCGCGAGGGCAGCGAGGACGATCCGCGAACGTACCCGCAGCCAGTGCCCTGCATGATGTGCGAACACGCGCCGTGCGAGCTGGTGTGCCCGGTGGAGGCCAGTGTGCACGACTCGGAAGGCCTGAACCTGCAGGTCTATAACCGCTGCGTCGGCACGCGCTTCTGTTCCAACAATTGCCCCTACAAAGTGCGCCGTTTCAATTTCCTGCAGTACGTGGACGAGTCGAGCGAGCCGCTCAAGGCGCAGCGCAATCCTGAGGTCACGGTGCGCCAGCGCGGCGTCATGGAGAAATGCACCTACTGCATCCAGCGCATCGAGCGCGCGCACATCGACGCCGATCGGGACGGGCGCCGCATCCATGACGGCGAGGTGCAGACCGCATGTCAGGCCGCCTGTCCGACCCAGGCGATCCGGTTCGGCAACATGGCTGACCCCAACAGCGAGGTGGCGCAGGCCAAGGCATCACCGCGAAGCTACCTGCTGTTGCCGGAGCTCAATACCCGTCCTCGCACCAGTTACCTGGCTCGCGTGCGCAACCCCCATCCGGATCTGGAGCACGGCTAGATGGCGATCGGGCTGCCACTCACAGCGCATGCTGCGATCACCGAGCAAATCTGTGCGGTGACGCTCAGCCGTCCGTTCGGCCGCCTGTGGTGGTTGGGCCTGCTGCTGGCAGGCGCGCTGGCGCTGCTGTTGGTGTTCGGCATCGGTTGGCTGCTGGCCTTCGGCGTCGGAATCTGGGGACTGAACGTTCCGGTCGCCTGGGGTTTCGCGATTACCAATTACGTCTGGTGGATCGCGATCGGAATGGGAGGCACATTCGTGTCCGCGGCACTGTACCTGGTGCGGGCCCAATGGCGCACGCCGCTGAGCCGATACGCCGAGGCCATGACAGTATTTGCCGTCTCGGTATCGGGCCTGTTTCCGATTCTGCATCTCGGGCGCCCGTGGTTCTTCTACTGGCTGTTTCCTTATCCGGATGTGATGAATCTGTGGCCGCAGTGGCGCAGCTCCCTGGAATGGGACTTCTTCGCCATCCTCGCCTATCTGATCGTCTCGATCCTGTACTGGTACCTGGGCCTGCTGCCCGATCTGGCCAGCCTGCGCGATCGTGCGTCGAGCCGCGGCCGGGCGCGCTTCTATGGGTTTCTGGCGCTGGGCTGGCGTGGCGAGGCCCGTCACTGGCAACGCCACGATCGCCTCAGCCTGCTACTGGCCGGGCTGGCCGTGCCGCTGGTGTTCTCGGTCCACAGCATGGTGGCGCTGGATTTCTCGGAAGGCCTGGTGCCCGGATGGCATTCAACGGTGTTTCCACCGTTCTTCGTGGCTGGCGCACTGTTCTCCGGATTTGCGATGGTACTGCTCCTGGGCATCCCGATGCGTGCCTGCCTGAAGCTGCAGAACTACATTACCGAGCTGCATTTGGCCAACATGGCCAAGATGATGCTGGCGGTCGGGCTGGTGGTCGACTACAGCTACCTGGCGGAAATCTTCAGCGCCTTCTACAGCATGGATCGCTACGAACTGGCGGTGACGTTCAACCGCCTGTTTGGCGCCTACGCCTGGGTGTTCTGGAGCACGATGTTCTGCAACGTGCTGCAGATCCAGCTGCTGTGGTCGGCGCGCATACGCGCAAGCCCGGTGGCGCTATTCGCGATCAGCCTGGGCGTGCTGATCGGCATGTGGCTGGAACGCTTCATGCTGATCGTGACCAGCCTGTACCGCGACTTCCTGCCCTCCGCCTGGGGCATGTTCTATCCGACTTTTTGGGATATCGCATTCCTGGTCGGCTCGCTCGGTCTGTTCCTGCTGCTGTACCTGCTGTTCGTGCGTCTGGCGCCGGTGATGTCGATGTTCGAGCTGCGCCGGCTGGCGCAGGCAAGCGCCCACTCGGGGCAGGAAGTCCCGGAGCAGGGCGCATGAGCGCGGAGCGCAACTACGGTGTGCTGGCGGAGTTCGCCAGCGCGGACGAACTGGTGCGGGCCGCCACGCAGGTGAGGGCCGCGGCACCGGAGCGTACGCTCGAGGCCTACTCGCCGTTTCCGATCGCGGGCCTGGCGGAGGCGCTCGGCGATCGCGACCGCATCCCGCTGCTGATGCTGCTGGGCGCCTTGGGCGGTGGCATCGGTACGTTCCTGGTGGAATGGTACTCGGCCGCCATCAACTATCCGCTGAACATCGGCGGTCGACCGGTCGACAGCTGGCAGGCATTCCTGCCGCCCGCGGCCGAGATGACTCTGCTGGGGGCGGCGCTGCTCGGTATCGTCGCGCTGCTGATCAGTACCGGCCTGCCGCGCCTGCATCATCCGCTGTTCGATATCGCCGCCTTCGAGCGCGCCACCAGCGACCGGTTCTTTTTGCTGCTGCGAAGTTCGCGCCGCCAGGGCGGCCGCGAGCAGGCACGCACGCTGCTCTCCGCCCAGTCGCCGCTATCGATCACCGACGTGCCGATCAGGCCATCATGAGAGCGTCGGTGATGATGCTCATCGGGTTGAGCTGCGCCGTTGCCGGCTGCGAACGCGGCCTGCATCAGATGTACGAGCAGCCCAAGGATCTGCCGCTGACGCCCACGACCATGTTCTCAGACGGCAACTCCTCGCGCCCGCAGGTGCCCGGCACCGTGGCGCGCCCGGCGGCGTCTGCTGCGGTGAATCTCGACCAGGAATCGGCGCCGGCCGTTTCCCTCGCGTTGCTGAACCGTGGCCGGGAGCGCTTCGACATCTACTGCGCGCCCTGTCACGGCGCTGCCGGTCAGGGCGACGGCATGGTGGCACGGCGCGGTTTTCCCGCGCCGCCGAGCTTTCACACCGACCACCTGCGCTCCGCACCCGATAGCCTGTTTTACCAGGCCATGCGTGACGGCTATGGGGTGATGTATCCGTACGCCGATCGCATCGGGCCGGCCGATCGCGGGGCCATCGTCGCCTACATCCGGGCGTTGCAGCTCAGCCAACACGCGCCGGCAGCGCTGCTAAGCGGCGCGGACGCGGCGCGACTGAGCGAGAGCCGGCAGTGAGGGCCGCTTCGCCACGCGCGCGCTGGCTGGCCGCATCGATCGGCGTGCTGGCGCTGCTGGGGTGCCTGCAGATCGGGCGCGGCCAGCCGAATCAGGCGCTGCTGTCGTACCTGTTCGCATTCCTGTTCTTTACCGGACTGTCGCTCGGTAGCCTGGCGTTGCTGCTGGTGCACCAGCTGACCGGCGGCATCTGGGGAGAATGGCTGCGGCCGGCGTTGCTGCTGGCCGCCCACACCCTGCCGCTGCAGGCGCTACTGGTGGTCCCGATTTTGATGGGCATGCACCAGCTCTATCCCTGGGCCAACCCCGACGTCATAGCGGCGGACACGCTGCTGCACGCGCAGGCCTGGTATCTGAACCCGAGCTTCTTCATTGCTCGCAGCGTTTCGTACTTCGTACTGTGGCTGTCGATCCTGGCCGCGCTGAGCTGGGGCGGCTCGCCCGATCGGCGTCGGCCCGGTGTCGCCGCTGCCGGGCTGATCATCTACGCGCTGTCGACGCTGCTCGCCTCGACCGACTGGGCCATGTCGCTGATGCAGCACTGGCACTCCTCGACCTTCGGCCTGCTAGTGGCCACCGGCTGGATCCTGAGCGGCACCGCCTTGGCGATCCTGTGCGCGCTGCTGCGCGGTGCGATCCAGCGAGCGCCGGCGCAGCAGCGAATCGATCTGGGCAACCTGCTGCTGGCCCTGACCTTGGTCTGGGCCTACCTGGCCTTCATGCAGTACCTGACCATCTGGGTGGCCGATCTGCCCGACGAGACCGCCTGGTATCGGCCACGCACGCTGACCAGCTGGCGGGTGCTGGCGTGGATGCTGATTGCCAGTCACTTCGTGCTGCCGTTCGTCGTGCTGCTGTCACGAGCCGCCAAGCGGCGGGGCGGGTGGTTGGCCGCGGTCGCGCTGCTGCTGCTGCTGGGCGGCCTCATCGACGCCTTCTGGCTGGTGATCCCGGCTGCTCGTCCCGCGGGATTCGCGCTGCGCTGGACCGACCTGCTGGCGCCCATCGGCATCGGCGCACTTTGGTTTGCGGTGTATCTGCAGCCGACGCGCCAGGCGCGCTGGACCGATCCGGGGCTCGCCCATGCCTGAGTCCCAATCCAGTCATGAACCATCGGGCATCGCGGTACGCGATCTGCTGCGCATCGCGGCCGTCATCGCGGTGGCCGTGGTGGCGGTGGCGATCTTGATCCGCCTGCTGGTGCGCGAGCGGGTCGGCGCGCTGCACGCCTCGGGTCGCGCGACTGCGGCCATGGTGCCACCGGCGCCGCGGTTGCAGCCCGATCCGCACGCCGACCTCGAGTCGATGCGCGCCGAGCAGCGCTCGCTGCTATCGAGCTGGGCCTGGACCGACGCGAGCCAGCATTACGCGCGCATTCCGATCGAGCGCGCCATGCAGATCTATGCCGAGCGACATGGCGATCCGGCTCGCAGCGGCCCATGAACGCTACTGGCATGACAATTGGCCTGGTGTTTGGACTTGCCGCCGTCTGCAGCGCCGCCCGCGCCAGTTCGCTCAGGCCGCCGCCGGCTCTGCTCGCGCGCGTTGGTATCGAGCAGAACCTTGGAGGCCAGTTGCCGATGAACCTGAGCTTTCGCGATGCCAGCGGGCGCTCGCTGACGCTGCGCGAGCTCATCGCCGGGCGCCCGAGCGTGCTGGTGCTCGGTTACTACGGCTGTACCAATCTGTGCAGCACGGTGCGTGCCGGTGTGGCGCAGGCCATCGAGCGCACCGGCTTCACCCCCGGCAGCCAGTTCAACGTGATTCTGGCCAGCATCGACCCGCACGAGGGGCCACCCGAGGCGCTGCTGGCGCAGCGGGCCGACGAGCTGGCCCATCCGCAGGCGCAGGTTGAGCGCTGGCTGTATTTGACCGGCTCGCAACAGGCCAGTGTCGCGCTGGCCGACGCCGTCGGCTTTCATGCACTCTACGATCCGCGTGACGGCCAGTACGCGCACGCCGCCGCCGTCGTGGTGCTCACGCCGCTGGGCGAGGTCGCGCAGTATCTGTTCGGCGTACGCTATCCGGCCCGGTCGCTGCGGCTGGCGCTGGTGCAAGCCTCCGAAGGCCGCCTGGGCAGCGCGGTCGATCGGCTGCTGCTGCTGTGCTGCGATTACGATGCGTCGACCGGGCGTTACAGTGTCGTGGTCGGGCGGCTGCTGCAAGCCCTCGGACTGCTGACGCTGCTGGCGTTGTTCGCGGGGCTGGCGTGGCTGCGCACGCACGAATCGCGTCGGCCCGATGTCAGGGGCCGCCGGTGAGCACGCAGCACTTTCTGGTGCTGATCCCGCAGGCCTCCAGCCTCGCACCGCGTATTGATGCGCTGTTCTGGGTCATGATCGGCCTGTGCTCGCTGGTGGCCGCCGGCGTGTTCGTGGCGATCGTGTTCTACTGCGTCCGCTACCGACGCGGCAGTTCGGCCAGTCGCGAGGGTTGGCAGCAGCAGAGCCTGGGCCTTGAGTTGACCTGGACGCTGGTGCCATTCGCGCTGTTCATCGGCGTATTCGTCTGGAGCCTGTTCCTGTTCGTCGACGCCCGCACCCCACCGCCAGGGGCGCAAACCCTGTACGTCGTGGCCAAGCAGTGGATGTGGACCATCCAGCATCCCGGCGGCCAACGCGAGATCAATACGCTGCACGTGCCGGTGAACACGCCGATACGGCTGAGCATGACCTCGCAGGATGCGATCCACAGCTTCTATGTGCCGGCATTTCGCGTGAAGCAGGACGTGCTGCCCGGTCGCTATACGCAGCTGTGGTTTACCGCGACGAGCCTGGGGCGATTTCCGTTGTTCTGTGCCGAATACTGTGGCCTCGACCACGCCAGGATGGGCGGGGCGGTGGTGGTGATGCGGGCCGATGACTATAGCCGCTGGCTCACCGGAGCCGCAGAGCAGGGCACGCTGGCACAGCAAGGCGCGGCGCTGTTTCGGGGTCGTGGCTGCGATGGCTGTCACGGCGACAATGCCGTGGTCCACGCACCTTCGTTGCAGGGCCTGTATGGGCACAGCGTGGCGCTGGCCGGCGGCGGCAGCGCGATCGCCGATGATCGCTACCTGCGCGACAGCATGCTGCTGCCGCACACCCAGCGGGTCGCGGGCTTCGCGCCCATCATGCCCTCGTTCGCCGGTCAGCTCAGCGAGGAGGACCTGATCGCACTGATCGCCTACATCAAGTCTCTGGGTGCCACCCCAGCCGTGGACGACGATGAACGCCATTGACTCCAGCGCCCTCGACGGCAGCTTTCTGGCGCGCGGCCACAGTCTACGAGCCTGGCTCACCACGCTGGACCACAAGCGCATCGCGATACTGTATGCCGCGGGGATCACCTTCTTTTTCTTTCTGGGAGGGGCTGCCGCAACGCTGATTCGCCTGAACCTGGTGACCCCGGACGGCGCGCTGATGAGCGCCGAGAGCTACAACAAGACCTTCACCTTTCACGGCGTCATCATGGTGTGGTTCTTCCTGATCCCGTCTATTCCGACCACGCTGGGAAATTTCCTGCTGCCGCTGATGATCGGGGCGCGCGACGTGGCCTTCCCGCGGCTGAATCTAACCAGTTGGTATCTGTATATCGGTGGTGGTCTGTTCACGATCGCCGCGCTGCTGGCTGGAGGGGTGGACACCGGCTGGACGTTCTATACGCCGTTCTCGACCATGTTCTCCAACAGCAATGTGTTTCTGGTCGTGGCCGGAGTATTCATTACCGGATTTTCCTCGATCCTCACCGGTGTCAACTTCATCGTCACCACCCATGCGCTGCGAACCGCCGGCATGACCTGGTTTCGGCTGCCGCTGTTCGTCTGGGCGATCTACGCCACCTCGCTGGTGATGGTGCTCGCCACCCCGGTACTGGCCATGACTTTGGCGCTGATCGCACTGGAGCGCGGTCTGGGTGTGGGCATCTTCGATCCGGCGCTCGGGGGAGATCCGCTGCTGTTCCAGCATCTGTTCTGGTTCTACTCGCATCCGGCGGTGTACATCATGATCCTGCCGGCCATGGGGGTGGTGAGCGAGATCATCGCCTGCTTCGTGCGCCGGCGCGTCTTCGGCTACCGATTCATGACCTATTCGATGTTGGCGATTGCGGTGATCGGCTTCCTGGTCTGGGGTCATCACATGTTCGTCGCCGGCATGTCGACCTATGCGAGCCTGGTGTTCTCGATGCTGAGCTTCGTGGTGGCGGTGCCCTCGGCAATCAAGGTGTTCAACTGGACCACGACCTTGCGCAAGGGCCAGATCAGCTTCGAGGCGCCGATGCTGTACGCACTCGGCTTTGTCGGCCTGTTTTTGCTCGGCGGCCTGACCGGGCTGATTCTGGCCGCCCCGGCGCTCGATGTGCCGCTGACCGACACCTATTTCGTGGTGGCACATTTTCACTACGTGATGGTCGGTGGCTCGGTGATGGCGTATCTGGGTGGCATCCACTACTGGTGGCCGAAAATCACTGGCCGCCTGTACTCGGAAGCGTGGGCGCGCTTTGCCGCCATCCTGATGTTCTTCGGCTTCAATCTTACGTTCTTCCCCCAGTACATCCTCGGCTACGAGGGCATGCCGCGCCGCTATCACTCGTATCTGCCGCAGTTTCAGGCGCTCAACGTGCTGTCCTCGGCCGGCGCCTCGATCCTTGCCCTCGGCTACATATTGCCGGTGGTGTACCTGCTGTGGTCGCTGTGGCGCGGAGATTTGGCCGGCAATAACCCCTGGCATGCCCGCGGCCTGGAGTGGCAGACCAGTTCGCCGCCGCCATCCGAGAACTTTCTGCGGCCGCCGCAGGTGCGCGAAGCCTACGCCTACGATCAGCCCGAGCCATGAGCGCCTGCAGCGCGATCGAACAGCAGTACGACGACGCGGTCCAACAGCGCGAGGCGGCCACGCTGGGCATGTGGGTGTTCCTTGCAACCGAGATCCTGTTCTTCGGGGTGCTGTTCGCGAGCTACACGATCTGCCGCGTGCTGCATCCAACCGGGTTCGCGATCGCCAGTCGGCACACCGACATGCTGCTGGGGACCATCGAGACTGCGGTGCTGTTGATCAGCAGCAGCCTGATCGCTCTGGCGGTGCGCGCGATCAAGCTCGACCAGCGGCGTGTTGCGAGTCTGCTGATGACCGGCACCGCCGCACTGGGGGTCGCGTTCCTGGTGATGCACGGATTCGAGTACTTACGCGAATACCGGGAACACCTCATTCCGGGCCTCGACTTCATGCAATCCGGTCCTTATGCCCCGAGCGTTGAACTGTTTTTCTGCCTGTACTATTTCATCACCGGCTTTCATTCCCTGCACGTGCTGATCGGCGTCAGCGTGATCCTGGTGCTGGCGGCGCGCGTGGCGCGTGGCAGCTTCGGCGCGCAGCGCTACACCACGCTGGAGCTGACCGCGCTGTACTGGCACCTGGTGGACATCGTGTGGATATTCGTCTACCCGCTGATCTATCTGATCGGGCGCTCCGGATGAGCGCTGCGCGCGCAGCGGCCCAGATCGTGCCGGTGCGCCGGTTGCTGTGGGTGCTTGCAGCGCTGCTGGGACTGCTGGCGCTGAGCGCCGGCAGCGCGTTGCTGAAGCTCGGCGTGTGGAATCCGATCATCAATTTCGCAGTGTCGGTAACCAAGACGCTGCTGGTTATGGCGGTGTTCATGCACGAGACCGAAGCCCGTCAATTGACCCGGCTGGTGTCAGCGCTCGGTTTCATCTGGCTTGCCATGCTGATCGGTCTGTCGCTGGCCGACTTCCTGACCCGATCGCCGCTGCCAGCGCCCTGGTGATAGTCGGCGTCGCGTACCGTACGTCTTACCACCGGTTCCTACGCACTGCCGGGTTGCGCACCGACAGCACGCGGGCCGTCCGACCGGTAGCCTTTCGATTCGCGAGGTCACAATGATCGACAAGCTGCGTCGTCGCGATCTGTTAACCGGTACGGCGGCCGTTGTCATTGGCCAGTCGCTGGCGCGCGCCAGCGTGATCAGCACCGACACCGGCGAGCCCGCGAAAGCGGGGCCATGGCAGTATTTCACCCCGGCGGAAGGCGCCCAGGTCGAAGCGCTGGTCGATCGGATCATTCCGCCGGATGCACAGACGCCGGGCGGCAAGGGCGCCGGCTGCGCAGTCTTCATCGACCGCCAGCTGGCCGGGCCGTTTGGTCGCCACGAAGGCTGGTACACGCTGCCACCATTCGTGAAGGGCATCAAGCAGCAGGGGCCGCAGTCGTCGAAAAACCCTGCGCAGCTGTATCGCTCGGCGCTCGCGGCGCTTGAGCGTTACTGTCGCGGCCAGCCGGGCGGCAAGTCACTGGCCGAACTTCCGGCAGAGAAGCTGGACGAGATCCTGCAGGCGCTGGAGAGCAGCACGCTGCAGCTTCAGGGCGATGAGGGCAAGACGTTTTTTGAGGCGCTCCTCACCGACACGCAGGAAGGGTTTTTCGCCGACCCGATCTATGGCGGCAATCGCGACATGTGCGCCTGGAAGATGATCGGTTTCCCCGGTGCGCGCTACGACTATCGCGACTGGGTCGGGCGCCACAACGAGCGCTACCCGCACCCGCCGGTCAGCATCGCCGGTCGCGCCGATTGGACCCCCAAGCGGCGATGAGCGCAACACGATGAGCATCGCGCGCAAGCTGCCCCGCAAGGACGTCGTGGTCATTGGCCTCGGCTGGACCGGATCGATCCTCGCCAACGAGCTGACCGATGCCGGACTGGATGTCGTGGCGATCGAGCGTGGCCCGTGGCGAGAGACCGCGGTCGACTTTCCGCCCAACCGCGTGCAGGACGAGCTGCGCTATCGCATCCGCCACGAGCTGTTCCTGCAGCCGGGGCAAACCACCTTCACGTTCCGCAACAAGATGGATCAGAGCGCGTTGCCGATCCGGACCTGGGGCGCGTTCATGCCACCCAATGGCGTCGGCGGCGGCGGGGTGCACTGGAATGCCGAAACCTGGCGCTTTCTGCCGTCCGATTTCCTCACCCGTTCGCATCTGATCGAGCGCTATGGCGCACACTTTCTGCCCGCTGACATGACCATCCAGGACTGGGGTGTCAGCTACGCTGAGCTCGAGCCGCACTATGACCGCTTTGAGTACCTGTGCGGCACCTCCGGCACCGCAGGCAATATCAAGGGTCAAATCCAGCCCGGCGGCAATCCGTTCGAAGGCCCGCGTTCGCGGCCGTATCCGACACCGGCGCAGCAGCAGCCCTACAGCCACACGCTGTTCGGCCACGCGGCGCGCGAACTCGGTTACAACCCGTTCCCGCAACCCTCAGGCAATCTGTCACAGGCCTACACCAATCCACTCGGCGTGCGGCTTGGCCCCTGCAGCTATTGCGGCTTCTGCGAGTGGTTCGGCTGCGCCAATTATTCCAAGGCCAGTCCGCAGACCACGATCCTGCCGGTGCTGGTGCGCAAATCCAATTTCCAGGCGCGCGATCGCTGTGAGGTCACGCGCATCAATCTCGACCGTTCCGGCAGGCGCGCCACCGGCGTGACCTTCGTCGATTCCAGCGACGTCGAATGGGAGCAGCCGGCCGACCTTGTGATCCTGTCGGCCTACACGATCTTCAACGTGCAGCTCTTGCTGTTATCGGGCGTGGGCACGGCCTACGACCCGGTGGCCAATCGCGGGGTGATCGGACGCAATTTCACCCACCAGACCATCTCCGATGTCGAGAGCTTCTTCGAGAAGGACAAATTCATCTTCAATCCGTTCATCGCTTCCGGCGCGATCGGCATGTGCATCGATGAGTTCAACGGCGACAACTTCGATCACGGCCCGCATGGCTTCGTCGGCGGCGGCTACATGGGCCAGGTGCAGACCGGCGGCCGACCGATCCAGACCACACCGGTACCGCCGGACACGCCGCGCTGGGGCGCGCGCTGGAAACAGGCAGTGCGCGACAACTACCTGTGCGCGCTCAAGCCCGGTACCGGCGTGCACGGCAGCATGTACAGCTACCGCGATGTGTATTGCGATCTGGATCCGACCTACAAGGATCGGTTCGGGCGGCCGCTGGTGCGAATCACCATGGACTTCCATGACAACGAACTCAAGCAGAACGTCTTCCTGACCGACCGCTACGCCGAAGTGTTTCGCGCCATGGGCGCCCGGCAGATGGTCAAGAAGTATCGCAAGGGACCCTACGACATCACCGACTACCAGACTACGCACCTGTGCGGCGGGGCGATCATGGGCAACGATCCGAAGACCAGCGCGGTCAATCGCTATCTGCAGAGCTGGGACGTGCCGAACCTGTTCGTGATGGGAGCCAGTGGCTTTCCGCAAAATGCCGGCTACAACCCGACTGGCACGCTGGCTGCGCTGGCCTACTGGTCGGCCGAGGCCATCCGCTCGAAATACCTCAAGAGCCCAGGGCCGCTGGTACATGCCTGACCCGAGCTCGCCACTGCGGCTGGCGTGGGCAGTGGCCGCCGCCACGCTGTTGGCCGGCATGCCGCCATCGCGCGCCCAGAGCCCGCAGGACAATCAGGATTTCACGCAGATCGAGCGCGGCCGGTACCTGGCGATCGCGGCCGACTGTGCCGCCTGTCACACCAACCCGCACGATCAACGCGCATTTGCGGGCGGCCGCCCGATCCAGACGCCGTTCGGCATGGTGCTGTCCGCGAACATCACCCCCGATCGCGAGACCGGCATCGGTGCCTGGAGCGACGCGCAGTTCGACGCGGCGCTGCGCGGCGGGCGCATGCCGAATGGATCGCGGCTGTATCCAGCGATGCCCTATCCCTACTTCACGCGCATGTCGCGCGATGATGTGCGCGCTTTGCGCGCATATCTGAACACCCTCGAACCGGTCCACCACCGGGTCGAGACCGATCAGCTGCCATTTCCATTCAATGTCCGCACCGGCATGAGCCTCTGGGATGCGCTCTATTTTCATCCGGGCGAGTTGCAGGCCGATGCGACCAAATCCGAGCAGTGGAACCGCGGCGCGTATCTGGTGGAGGGAGCGGGGCACTGCGGTGCCTGTCATACGCCCAAGACCTGGCTCGGCGGCGATCGCTCCGGCCGCCAGCTGCACGGCTATTCCGAGCAGGACTGGTTTGGGCCCAATATCACCGGCGATGAGCATCGCGGCATCGGCGGCTGGTCGCAGAATGATGTGGTCGAGTATCTCAAGACCGGGCACAACCGGTTCGCGGCCGCCTCAGGCCCCATGGCCGAGGAGGTGGCCGACTCCTCCTCGCGCATGAACAGCGCGGATCTGCAGGCGATCGCAAGTTATCTTAAGGATCAGCCAGGACAGCGCGTGGCGGTGAGCGCATTGTCGCCCTTCAATCCTGCCATGATCGCCGGGGCGGCGATCTACCAGGATTTATGCTCAGCCTGCCATAAGGCCGATGGCACCGGCGTGCCGTACCTGATTCCCAATCTGGCGCAGACGGCCTCGATTGCATCGCGCGAGCCGACCTCGTTGATCCACGTGGTGCTGCGCGGCGCCACTACGGTATCTACTGCTGATGAGCCAACCGCGCCGGCGATGCCCGCCTTTGGCGATCAGCTCACCGATCAACAGGTGGCGGCCGTCATCACCTATGTTCGCAACAGCTGGGGACATGCCGCCGCCGCGCTCAGCGCCGGCGAGGTGCATGCCGCGCGCCAGACAAAGAGCGCACGCCACCGCTAGCGCTTGCCGCGCAAGCGGGACCACGTCTGGACTGGCGCCACTGTCAGAACTCGCCGAGGCAAAGTGCCGTGACGCGCCCAACGTTGTTGTGGCTGCGCGCCGCTAAGCTGTAGCGCGCATGTCGGAGGATGACGAAGCCCGCGATGAGGTGAAGGTGCCAGCCGGCGGTTGGGGCTCGGCTAAGGCCTCGGCCTCGATTCTGCTGCAGGAACATGCGCTGCTGTCCGGGCCGCGCGCCATCCTCAGGCAGAACAAGCCCGACGGCTTCATGTGCGTGAGCTGCTCCTGGGCCAAGCCCGCCCACCCGCACACCGTCGAGGCCTGCGAGAATGGCATCAAGGCGACTGCCTGGGAACTCACTTCCAAGCGCACCCCGCCGGCGTTCTTCGCCGCGCATACGGTCACGGAACTGCGAAGCTGGTCGGATCTGGATCTGGAAGATCAAGGTCGCCTGACCGATCCATTGAAGTGGGATGCGAGCAGCGACCGGTATGTGCCGGTGGCCTGGGAGCAGGCGTTCGCCGAGATCGGCGCACAGCTTAAACGGCTCGATCCCAAGTCAGTCGTGTTCTATACCTCGGGACGCGCCTCGCTCGAAGCGTCATTCATGTTTCAGTTGAGCGCGCGCCTATACGGCAACAACAACCTGCCGGACAGCTCCAACATGTGTCACGAGAGCACCTCGGTCGCGTTGCCGCAAACCATCGGCGTCGGCATTGGCACGGTCGACCTGAGCGATTTCGAGCACACCGATTGCATCTTCTTCTTCGGTCAGAACGTCGGCGTGAACAGTCCGCGCATGCTGCATCAGCTGCAGGAGGCCCGGGGGCGTGACGTGCCGATCGTGACCTTCAATCCGCTGCGCGAGCGCGGGCTGGTGGCTTTTCGCAATCCACTGTCCGTGCCGCAGATGGCGCTGGGTGGCGAAACGCCGATCAGCACCCAATATCACCAAGTCCGGATCGGCGGCGACATCGCGGCGATCACCGGCATGTGCAAGGCGCTGGTAGACGCCGACGACGCCGCGCGCAGCAGCGGGGCGGCACGCGTGCTCGACCTGGCCTTCATCCAGGAGCATACGCACGGCTTGGAGGAATTTATCGCCTACCTGCGCGCCTGCTCGTGGCAGGAGATCGAACAGGAGTGCAGCCTGACGCGCGCGGCGCTCGAGCAGGCGGCGGCCGAATACGCGCGCGCCACCAAGGTCATCGCGATCTACGGCATGGGGCTCACGCAGCATCGGCGCGGCGTTGAATGCGTGCAGATGGTCTCCAACCTGCTGCTGCTCCGAGGCAATATGGGCAAGCCGGGCGCGGGCATCTGTCCGGTGCGAGGGCATTCCAATGTTCAGGGCCAGCGCACCGTCGGCATTACCGAGAAGCCCGAACTGGCACCGCTCGATAAGCTCGAGCAGCGCTATGGTTTCAAGGCGCCGCGTACCAAGGGCCTCAACACGGTCGAGACCTGCAACGGCGTGCTCGATGGCAGCGTCAAGGGCTTCATCGCCTTGGGCGGTAATTTCGTGCGCGCCGTTCCGGAGACCGCGCTGCTGGAGGCGGCCTGGCCGGCGCTGGAACTGACTGTGCAGATCGCCACCAAGCTCAACCGCAGCCACCTGATCCACGGTCGCAGCGCCTATCTGCTGCCCTGTCGCGGACGCATCGAGATCGACCTGCAGGCCAGCGGTGCGCAGTCGGTATCGACCGAGGACAGCACCGGCTACATGCACGCCTCGGTCGGCATCGCGCGCCCGGCGTCCGAGAATCTGCGCTCGGAGCCGGCCATCATCGCCGGCATCGCCAAGGCCGCACTGCCGCCGAACCCGCGGATCGATTGGGATCGCTGGGTGGGCGACTACCGCCTGATCCGCGATGAGATCGCGGCGGCTCTGCCGGACATATTTCACGACTTCAACCGCCGGCGCGAGACACCCGGGGGCTTTCGCCGCCCGCTCGCGGTCGCCCACCGGCAGTGGAAGACCAAGAATGGCAAGGCCAATTTCATCGTGCCCGCCAGCCTGATCGAGGATCCGGACGTGCAGCGGATGCAACCCTGCGGTGAGCAAGTGCTGCGGCTGATGACCATGCGCAGCGACGATCAGTTCAATACCACGGTGTACACACTGAATGATCGATTCCGCGGCGTGGTCGGAACCCGACGGCTGCTGTTTGCCAATCCGGAGGATCTGGTGCGCCTCGGCCTGGCGGATGGTGATTGTGTGATTGCCGAGACCGCGGTCACCGACGGCGTCGCCCGGCGCGTCAGCGGGCTGCGGCTCAAGAGCTACGACATTCCTCTGGGATGCCTGGCGGGCTACTACCCCGAATGCAATCCATTAATTCCGCTCTGGCACCACGCCAAGGACAGCGCCGTACCGGCCGGCAAGTCGATACCGGTGCGGCTGATCAAGATGGCCGAGGCGATCGAGCCGGCAGCATCCTGATTCCCTGTCAGTGTCGGGCGGCCGCAGCCGCGTCGGCGAATCCCTCGCGCCAGGACGGATGCGACGGGCTCCAGCCCAGCTCGCGCCGCGCCTTGCCGTTCCAGCCGGCGCGGTTGTCGGTCATCATCGTCACCAGGTGCTCGCCGGTGAGAATTCGCGCAAGCCAGCGCGGCACGTGGATCGGTGCCTTGGCGCCGAGCACCTGCGCCAGCCGCGGCAACCATTCGCGCACCGGCGCCGGGTCGTCGTCGACGATGTTGTAGATGCCGGCGGCGCCGCGTTCGACCGCCGCCGCGGTGGCGCGCGCCGCGTCGTCGACGTGGATGAAGGACCACCAGCCGTTGCCCTCGCCGATGACCGGCACAAACCGATGTTTGAACTGCCGCACCGCTGCGGCATCGAGCATGCCGGTCCCGGGTCCGTACAGCGACCCGTAGCGCAGCACCAGCCCCTGGTCGGGGTAGGCGGCCGCAACGGCGAGTTCCAGGTGGCGAATCGCATCCAGGGTGTGACGCAGCTCCGCGGGCGGATTGGGATCGAGTGGACACTCTTCGGACTTCACCGGGCCGCCAGTGTGGGCGTATGGCCAGCCGCAGAAGCTTTGAGCGATGAAGCGCCGCGCGCCCGATTCGCGCGCCGCGGCCAGCAGGTAGTCGAGCGCCTGGGTCCGCAGGCGGTTGGTGGCGGCAAAATTATTGTCGAAGCGGCGCAGGTCGCCGATATTGGACAGCGCCGTCATCTCATGGATCACGACCTGGGCATGGGCGGCCAGCACCGCGCGACGCAGCAGCGCCGGGCGCAGCGCGTCGACCACAATCGGCGTGGCTCCGGCCTCGCGCAAGCTGTCGGCTTTGCGCGGGGTGCGGGTGATTCCCACGACTTCGTGGCCGGCGGCAATCAATAGCGGCACCAGTGGGGTGCCCACCGCACCGGTGGCTCCGGCGATCAGTACACGCATGTGATCACTATAGAGCGCAGTGCGTTCGGTCGCTGCCAGACCGGTCCTACGGTATAAGATAGCGGCGCAACAAAACCCCAGCGCGGAGGGGCAGCACATGATCGGTTACGTGACCATCGGTACCAATGATCTGGCGCGCGGCGCGCGCTTCTATGACGCGCTCGCCAAGGAGCTGGGAACCAAGCGCATGATGGAGAGCGAGCGCTTCATCGCCTGGGGGAATCCCGGTGGCGGGGCAGGTCTGGGACTGGCGCGACCGTTCGATGGCCACGCCGCCAGCGTCGGCAATGGCGTCATGGTGGCGCTCGCGGCCAAGGACCGGGCGCAGGTTGATCGCCTCCACCAGCTGGCGCTATCGCTCGGCGGCAAGGATGAGGGCGCTCCGGGCGCACGCTTCGATGGCTTCTACGCCGCGTATTTTCGCGACCTGGACGGCAACAAGCTCAACGCGTTCGTGATGGGCTGAAACCGTGCCCGTCGGCCAGCGCCGCTTGAACCATTAACGGTATTCGCCCCAGCCGCGCGCCATGGCGGCCGCGAATACCGGCAGCAGGAAGAACAACGCGAACTCCAGCACCACGAAACGGCGAACCTTGAGCGCCAGCTCGCGGGCCGGAAGCTCCGGAGTCGTGCTCCAGCGTCGCAAGGCAATGGTCGGCGGAATCGACAGCAGCGCGATCAGGGCGAAGTCGCCGATCTTGAGCCAGAAGAAAAGGTTGTGCGAATAGTAGGCCCAGCCTTTGGCGGCGAAGATGGCGCGGCCAAATCCCACGATCACGATCAGGCCGGCCAGGACTCCATACCACAGGTCGATCCGTGCCAGGCGCTGCACCATCACGCGGCTCAGGTCGGCCTGCAGGAACACCAGTTCACCCACCAGGGCCGCGAACAGCGCAAACATCAGCAGGTGATGGCCGACCGCAAGGCCAAGATCGAGCATGCTCAGGGCCTCCTCATTGCCGCTCAAGCATAAACCCGGCGGCACGGGTCGGTGGCGTGCCTTATGATTCAGGTAGTTATTTTCAGTCGCTGAGCTCGATCCAGGTCGGCGCATGATCGCTGGTCTTTTCCCAGCCGCGCACGTCGCGATCGACCCCGGCCGCCGTTAGCCGCGGCGCGAGCGCCGGATTGATCAGCAGGTGGTCGATCCGCAGACCGGCATCGCGTGGAAAGGCGTTGCGGAAGTAATCCCAGAACGTGTAGATGCGCTCGTTGCCATGCAGCTGGCGCAGGCAGTCGACCCACCCTTGCGCCAGCAGCCGCTGGTAAGCCGCGCGCGCCTCGGGCCGATACAGCGCATCGTCGATCCAGCGCTCGGGCTTGTAGACATCGATGTCAGTCGGGATGACATTGTAGTCGCCGGCGAGCACCACCGGCCGCTTGCTCGCCACGAGCTCGGCCGCGCGCTCGGTGAAGCGATCGAACCAGCGCAGCTTGTAATCGAATTTCGGCCCGGGCGCCGGATTGCCGTTCGGCAAATACAGGCAGCCGACGACCAGGCCATCGACGCCAGCCTCGATGTATCGACTGTGGACATCATCGGGATCGCCCGGCAGGCCGCGACGCACGTCGATGGTCTCTGCCGTGCGCGTCAGGATGGCGACGCCGTTCCAGCTCTTCTGGCCGTGCCAGATGGCGTGATAGCCGGCCTGGCGGATCGCCATCTCCGGAAAACGCTCCTGCGGCGCCTTCAGTTCCTGCAGGCAAGCGATGTCCGGCGCGGACTGCTCGAGCCAGCGCAGCAGCACCGGCAGGCGGCCGTTCACGCCGTTGACGTTGTAGGTCGCAATCTTCATTTTTCAGCCGCTCACCTCAGAATCTCGACCAGCAATACCCAGGCGTTCAGCAGTGCTACCGCAATCGACAGCACGGCCGCCAGGGCGAACCAGTGCATGCCGCCGGGCAGATAGCCAGCCAATGACAGGCCGGCCAGTCCCAGCGGAATCGTCGCGCACTGGTAGAACACGGTGCGCCAGAGCGTATATCGAAGTCGCACGTATCGCCGGTGGATGAGCTCCTGCAGCTGTCGCACACTGGGCAAACCCCAGGTAGGCGCCCATAAAATGAGCACTTCGACTCCCAGCCGCGCGGCCGACTGCTCCGGCACCAGCGCCAGCAACGCCCCGATCAGTGTGGCCGCCAGCAGCAGGATGGTTTCGCCGGCCCGACCGGCGATACCGGGAAGTTTGAGTATCTGCCCGAGATTGATCGACAGCGCCACGAATACCAGACCGGCCAGCGCCCCGGCGGTGCCAGCGGTGGCCACCAGGAAGTCGTTCCAGTTTGTGATCGGGGACATGTTGAGTTCCACGCGCAAGTGTCGTGCCGCCTGGGTACTTTGCCGCACTGACGAGATCGTATCCAGCGCGCTGGCGATTCGAGCTGGCGAGCCAAGCAGATACAATAGCTTCGTGGTCACACCGACCGATTCCAGCATTGCAGCGCGCAGGTGACTTCCGATGAAGCAACTCAAGGGCCGGACGGCATTCATCACCGGCGGTGGCAGCGGCATCGGCTTGGGGATTGCGGAGAGTTTCCTTAAGGCCGGAATGCAGGTCGTGCTGGCCGACCTGCGAGCCGATCACCTTGACGCCGCGTTGACGCATCTTGGCAACAACGGCTACGCCAGCGCGGTGCATGGCATCCGACTGGACGTGACCGACCGGGCAGCCATGGCGCAAGCCGCCGAGGACAGCGCGCGCCGGTTCGGCAACCTGCACGTGCTGGTGAACAACGCCGGTATCGGCATCAGCGGACCGTTCGATAGCATCAGCTACGCCGACTGGGACTTCGGTATGGCGGTCAATCTGGGCGGCGTGATCAATGGGCTGCAGACGTTTTTGCCGCGCATCCTGGCGCACGGGCAGGGTGGCCATATCGTCAACACCTCATCGCTGCAGGCTGTGGTGCCGATGCCGGCGCAGTTCGTCATTTATCTTACGACCAAGGCCGCGGTACTCGCGCTGTCGGAGACCATTCGGCCGGATCTCGCCGCCAAGGACGTCGGCGTTACCGTCCTTTGCCCGGGGCCGGTGCGCACCAACATCCACGAGCTGGCCAAGAACCGCCCAGCGCAGTTCGGTGCCAGCGAGGCCTTCCGCCAGGTCGCGGATAACTATCCCAAACTGGAACTGCCCGGAATGATTGAACCGGACCGGGTCGGTGCGCTGGTTCTCCAGGCGCTCATCAATGATGAGCCCTATATTTTCACGCACGGTGAATGGCGCGATGCCGCCGATGCGCTGCACCGGGCACGAATGGCGGCCATGCCCACCGCCGTCGATCCGGCACTCGCGGCACTGCTGCGGCAACGATCGCAGCAGCAGGAACCTTCATGAAGGTGAAGGACTAGATGCTTCAGGAGCGGCGCGGATGCGGCTTGGGAATTCCCAGCTGACGCAGCCGGCGATACAGGGTGCTGCGGCTGAGCTTCAGTTCCGCGGCTGCGCGCGACATGTTCCAGCGGCAGCGCTCGATCACACCGACGACCCGGGCGTACTCGCCGTCGGCATCGGAGCGCTGCCCGGCGGCGGGGGCGGTCGAGCGCGAGAAACCGATGAGTTGCCGGAACGGGCGGCTGCTCGCGCTCGGCTGCACCATGACGTAATAACGGTGACCGTCGCCATGCGCTCGGGCCGACCACAGCGTCGCATCGGCGTGGCACGAGGAGCTCTTGAGATGATCCAGTCGCACCGATAGCAGCTGTTCGATGTCATGGCCCACCAGCTCGGCGCGCGATCGCACACCCAGCAGCGCCAGGGCAGAGCGATCGGCGGCAACGACGATGCCATCGGCATCGAGCGCGATCGCGCCGTCGTTCACCAGATTGACGAATTCCGGGCGCCAATGGAACCGCAGCACCAGATGGCGCCGATGACGCTGCATGAACAGGCACTTTTCGATTGCCAGCGCCGACAGGTTCACCAGCGCCATGGTGTGTGCCTGACTGGCCCGGGTGTCATGCGCGCCGACCGTGGAGGCGTCGAGCACCGCCACCACCTGATCCAGGGGATCGCGAATCAGTGCACCGGAGCAGGACAGTCCAATGTGATTGGACTTGAAGTGCTCGTCGCGGTGTACCGTCACCGAGCGCAGTTCGGCGAGGCAGGTGCCGATGCCGTTGGTGCCCTCGCTGCGTTCACTCCAGTCGGCACCCGGCAGCAGGCCGGCGCCCCGAAACAGCCGACCGAGGGTCGGATCGACCCGCTGGCACAGGATGATGCCGCTTTCGTCGGTGAGCAGCAGCGCGTAGCCGGAACCGGCGATCTGCTCGTACAGCAGATCGATCTCAGCGCTGGCAACTCCGATCAACTCATCGTGGCGCTGGACGCGCTCGCGCAGATCACCGGCAGCGATCACAGTCGGCGCACATTGGTGCTGCGGCGCCAGATGATAGGCGCGCGCGCACCGTGCCCACGAGCGGGCGATGCGCGTATCCGGCGATGTCAGTTGCGCCGCGGTTCCGTCGACCGTTCGCATGACCTGATCGACGTGAAGGCTGAGCGTGCGGCTCTCCATGGGCCCCGTTGTACGCCATCACTGCCGCTTTGTCACAGTCCCGGCGGTGCCGCAGCGTGAGACAAACTGTTCCATCTGCTGCCGAGGTGATTTCCCCTGTGGTGCGAGCGGCTTACACTCAAGGCCAATTCCATGCGGAAGGCTAGGCCTGCCTTCCCGCTCGCGCGGCTCGGTCGAGGGCTGCCGGGCCCGCCTCGGGGTGGTATCCAACTGGAGACTCTATATATGAATGCAGCTGTCGATATGGTGTCACTGAGCGCACCGGTGAAGAGTTTCGTCGGTCAGCCGCTGCAGGTATTGATCGGCGGACGCTGGCAGAAGGCGCAGGCGGGTAAGGCCTTCGCCGTATTCAATCCGGCCACCGAGAGCGTGATCGCGCAGGTCGCCGACTGTCAGAAGGCCGACGTCGACCTGGCGGTCGAAGCGGCCCGCCAGGCCTTCGATCGCGGCCCGTGGCCGACCCTGTCACCGTCGGCGCGCGGCAAGATACTGTGGAAGATCGGCGATCTGATTCTGGAGCATCTCGAAGAGCTCGCGCAGCTCGAGTCGCTCAACAATGGCAAGCCGATCGCGGTTGCTCGCGCCGCCGACGTGCCGCTCGCTGCCGACCTGTTCCACTACATGGCCGGCTGGGCGACCAAGATCGAGGGCAACACGATCCCGCTGTCGGTCCCCTATACGCCCGACGCCGTCTATCACGCCTACACCCGCCGCGAACCGATCGGCGTCGTGGCGCAGATCATCCCGTGGAACTTTCCGCTGCTGATGGCGGCCTGGAAACTCGGCCCGGTGCTCGCGGCGGGCTGCACCGTGGTGCTCAAGCCGGCGGAGGAAACCCCGCTGAGCGCGCTGCGTCTGGCGCAGATCTGCATGGATGCGGGCCTGCCACCGGGCGTGCTCAACGTCATCACTGGATTCGGCGAGACCTGCGGGGCGCCGCTCGCGGCCCACCCGAAGGTGGACAAGGTTGCTTTCACCGGCTCGACCGAGGTCGGCAAGCTCATCGTCAAGGCCGCTGCCAATGATCTCAAGAAGGTCACGCTCGAGCTCGGCGGCAAGTCACCGAACATCGTGCTCGACGACGCCGATATGGATCTTGCGATTGCCGGAGCCTCCAGCGCCATCTTCTTCAATCACGGCCAGTGCTGCTGTGCCGGATCGCGCCTGTTCGTGCAGGAAAAGCGCTATGACCGCGTGCTCGAGGGTGTCAGCAATGCGGCCAAGTCGATCAAGCTGGGGCCGGGGCTGGATCCGAACAGCCAGATGGGACCGCTGGTATCGAAAGTGCAGTTCGAGCGAGTCACCGGCTTTCTGCGTTCTGGCAAGGAGGAGGGGGCGCGCGCGGTGACCGGCGGCAAGCGCCATGGGGATAAGGGCTACTTCGTGGAACCCACGGTGCTGGAAGGGACCCATGAAAAAATGCGTGTCTATCAGGAGGAAATCTTCGGCCCGGTCGTCACGGTCATGCCGTTCAAGGAGGTTGATGATGAGCTCATCCGCCGCGCCAACGACACCGTGTACGGCCTGGCGGCGGGCGTCTGGACCACCAATATGAAGCGCGCGCACCGCATCGCCAATGCGCTGCGCGCCGGCACGGTCTGGATCAACTGCTACAACATCTTCGATGCGGCACTGCCGTTCGGAGGCTATAAGCAGTCTGGCTGGGGTCGCGAGATGGGACACGAGGTGCTCAACAACTATCTCGAGACCAAGGCGATCTGCGCCAGCGTCTAAGTTCAGCGACGACTATCCAACGATAAGACCCCCAATCGTCCCGCCGGCCCTTACGGGTCGGCGGGATATTTTTTTGGATATATCCCAACGGCATGCTGCAGACCCGCGGCGGTGACTGGGGGAAGTCACCGCCGCGGGTTCGCCTCTGAACGGCCCTACGAGGCTGTCAGATCAGGTCGGCTCAGAACTTGAAATTCATGCCGGTCGAGAAACCCATCAGCCGGCAGCCGCCCCAGGTCGTGGGTCCGGCGCTGCTGCCATCCTCGAACACCGTGTTGGTGCCGTCATGACAATCGGTCGTCAGGCCGCGCCCGCCGGCACCCAGGTCAAAGTGGGCATTGCCGTTGTTGAGGGTGAGCGCGCTGTCGATGTACCAGGTGAGCTGCTTGTCGATCTTGTACTTGAAGGCCACCGTATACATGTTGGCGGAGTTGTCGGTTGAGAACGGATTGTAGTTATGCTGACCACCGGGATCGCCCACGGTCTTGCTGGCATGGGCCCAGCCGGCACTGAAGTTGGCTCTCTGGCCCAGATTCTGGGACAGCGCCAGCCAGGTACCGTGACGCTGCCGCTCGTTCTGAAATTCCAGCGCCTGCGGCAGGCTGCGGTGCAGGGCCTCCCACTCGCCACTGGCCCTCAGGCCGAACGGAAACACGTACTGCAGGCCGACCTTGAATGCCGACTCATCGGCGATATCGGTCAGATAGGGCGGTGAGGCAACGCTGGCGTAGCCCGGGAATTCCGCCACGATCGTGTTGAAGGTATTGAAATCGATCAACGGACTGTTGGTATTGACCAGGTAGGCATAGGTCGGGCTATTGGCCCCGATGCCATCGCTGTTGCGGTTCACGCCCTTGTGGAGTTCCCAGGCCACGGTGCCGTAGAAGCCACCGACATCGACTCGCAGATCGGCGCTGATCGCATCGCCGAAGCCGCCGTCATCGCAGTTGAGCAGCAGGTTACCGCTGCCGGCCTCGTTGCCGCCGCTGCAGTCGGGTGAACCGGCGGACTGCACGACGTTGTCAAACGTACGGTTCGCACCCGGCGACCACAGCACGTCGACGCTGAGCATGTCCATGATCTTCGGTGACTCATACCAGATCGAGTGATCCAGCCGGGTACCAAACTCGACCCGGTTGTCACCGCCGGAGTTGCCCATGATCACCGAGTAGTCACCCAGCATGCCGGAGAATGGATTGAGGCGATCGGTGGACTTCTTGTACGGCGAGTAGGTGGTACCGAATTTCACGCTGCCCCACGGACTGCCGACACCGACAAAGGTGTCTCCCAGGCCGATAGCGCCGTTGACCACGTTCGACTGCTGCGTGTACGAGGTCTTCAAGCCCGGCGAAGCGGTGATCGCCAGCGCGGTCTCGACCTGCAGCAGGAAGTTGAAATCGCTGTCGTCGATCTTGTGCGACATGCGATAACCGATCTGCGACTTGTTGGTCGACAGTGCCGGCATGTACCCCAGCCGGCCGACCTGCTGGGTGCCTTTCGGCCCGGTGCTGACGACGCCGGCCGCCAGGTTGGTGGGATCAACCAGAGTGTAGCCGTATGCCGTCAGTCCGTTGATGCCCTTGGTGGTGTAGTCATAGGACACGTCGAGCGTGCCGTAGAAGCCCTTGATGAACTTCTCGAACTTGGGTTCGGCGGGCGCTTCCTTGGCGACCTTGGGCACTTCGGCTGCAGCGCCAGGCCCCTGCACCGGCTGCGGCACGGCGGCCGGCGCCAATACTGCCGCCTGTTGCTGCTCCTGCTGCTGCTTCATGTTTTCGACCTGCTTGGTCAGGTCGTCGATACGCTGCATCATGACGCGCATCTGTTCCTTCAGCGCGGCATTGTCGGCCGCCTCATCGGCGGCGCTGCGAGCCGGATAGCCCGCCAGCAGCACCAGGCTCGCCACCAGCGCGAGCGCACATCCAGCGACATTGCGGATACTCATTCGAATTTCCCCCCAAAGTTAAGCTTCTTATCGATCGTTGCCGATCGGACCATTCCTCACATCGTCACGTCATCAGTTCGTGCTCAATACCGGGTTCGCTCAAACCGGCGGCACCAGTCCGGCGCCGCGTGCCCAGCGATACTTGGCGCCGAGTACCGCCACCGGGATCTCTCGCTCTTGTGAAGGATCTGCGGCGACACGACCTTCATGACCACCGGAAAGCCGATGGCGGTGGCCAGCCGCACGGCTTCGGCCGGGCTGGCGGCAATGCTCTCGGCAGGTACCGGTATCGCGTAGGCCTCGCACAGGCGCCGGGCCTCGGCAGCGGACAGGGCGCTGCGCCCGGCGGCCTTTACCTCGTCGAGAACTCTGCGGACTGGACTTCTTTCGGACACCAAGCTGTCGGCCGCAGCCAGGCGCGCGTGGCCCAGACCGGTGCTCCCCGCCGAGCTCATATGACGCGCTCGGAGCGCAGTGCGTCGATTTCCGCCTTCGACAGGCCCAGCTCGCTGAGCACCTCGGCGGTGTGCTCGCCCAGCAGCGGCGAGCGCTTGACCTCGGACGGGCTGTCGGAAAGCTTGATCGGATTGCCGACGGTCAGGTATTTGCCGCGCGTCGGGTGGTCGACCTCAACGATGGTGCCGGTGGCTCGCAGCGACGGCTCTTCGGCCAGATCCTTCATCGACAGGATCGGCCCGCACGGAATGTCATGCTGGTTGAGCTCGGCCATGGCCTCGAACTTGGTCTTGGTCATGGTCCACTGCTCGATGGTGTCGAAGATCTGCTTCAACCGCGGCAGCCGTGCGGGGGCGGTGGCATAGTCAGGATCGGTGATCCACTCGGGCTTGCCGATCACGGTGCAGATCTCTTTCCACACCGGCGCCTGGGTAATGAAGTACAGGTAGGCGTTGGGATCGGTCTCCCAGCCCTTGCACTTGATGATCCAGCCGGGCTGGCCACCGCCCGAGGCATTGCCGGCGCGCGGTACCGCCGGCCCGAAGGCGCCATCGGGGAACTGCGGGTACTCCTTCATGACGCCGGTGCGCGCCAGACGCTGCTGGTCGCGCAGCTTGACCCGGCACAGATTCAGAACGCCGTCCTGCATCGCCGCCAGCACCCGCTGGCCGCGGCCGGTGCTCTTGCGCTGATACAGCGCGCACACGATGCCCAGCGCCAGATGTAATCCGGTGCCGCTGTCGCCGATCTGGGCGCCGGTCACCAGCGGCGGGCCATCGTCGAAGCCGGTGGTCGAGGCCGCGCCGCCGGCGCACTGGGCGACGTTCTCGTAGACCTTGCAGTCTTCGTAGGGACCGGGGCCGAAACCCTTTATCGAGGCGACGATCATCTTCGGGTTGAGCTGCTGGATGCGCTCCCAGCTAAAGCCCATGCGATCGAGCGCACCGGGCGCAAAATTCTCCACCAGCACGTCACAGTACTTGATCAGCTTCTCGAGCACGGCCTTGCCGCTCTTGTGCTTGCCGTCGAGCGTGATCGAGCGCTTGTTGTGATTGAGCATGGTGAAATACAGGCTGTCGACGTCTGGAATGTCGCGCAGCTGCTCGCGCGTGACGTCACCGTGCCCGGCCTTCTCGACCTTTATGACATCGGCACCGAACCATGCCAGCAGCTGCGTGCAGGTCGGGCCGGACTGCACGTGCGTGAAATCGAGAATGCGAACGCCTTCGAGTGCCTTTGTCATCGTCTGATTTCCCCACCGCTCCTATTTGTACATGGTCTGATTCTTGGTCCCCGGCGCATATTCACGCGGATCGACCCAGATATTGATCAGTGCGCAGCGGCGCAGCCGCTGCACCGATTCGCGCGCACGCTTGAGCGCCGGCGCAATCTGCGCCGGATCGCGTACTTCCTCGCCATAGCCGCCGAGCATTTCGGCGAACTTGCCGAACGGGACGTCGCCGAGCAGGTTGCCGACGCTGCCGCGCTCCTCGCCATATTTGGCAAGCTGGCCGTAGCGGATCTGATTCATCGCCGAGTTATTGCCGATCACGCCGATATAGGGCACGCCGAAGCGGTTGGCCGTCTCCATATCAAAGCCGGTCATGCCGAAGGAGCCATCGCCGTAGTAGCACAGCACCTCCTTGTTGGGATTGGCCACGCCGGCGGCGATCGCAAAGCCAGTGCCCACGCCGAGCGAGCCGAGCGCACCGGGATCCATCCACTGACCCGGCGAGCGCGGCCGCACCGCCTGGGCCGAGATCGTCACGACGTCGCCGCCATCGCCGATGTATATGGTGTTGTCGGCCAGAAATTCGTTCAGTTCATAGGCAACGCGATAAGGGTGAATCGGCGTGGCATTGGACTTGAACAATGGCATGAGCTTGTCGGTCGCGGCGACTTCAGCCTCGGACAAGCGTTTCATCCACTGCCCGCGTGCCTGGCGCTTGTCATTCTTGAGGCGTCCGGATGCCGCCTGGAGCACCGCGCCCAGGATGGCGCCCGGGTCACCGACCAGGCCCAGATCGATGTCACGGTTCTTGCCGACGGTGCGGTAGTCCATGTCGATCTGCACCAGCTTGAGTTTGTTGCTGATGCGACGGCCATAGCCCATGCGAAAGTCGAACGGTGTCCCGACGATCACGATCACATCGGCATCGGCGAAGGCATTGCCGCGGGTGCGGTCGAAGTGATGCGGATCGCCCGGTGGCAGCAGTCCGCGACTGCCACCGTTGAAATAGCCGGGAATGTCCAGGCCACGCAACAGCGCGATCGCTTCCTTGTGGCCGCGAGCGGTCCACACCTGCTGCCCGTAGAGAATCGCCGGCCGTTCGGAATCCACCAGCATGTCGGCTAGCTTCTCGATGTCGCGCGGATCGCCGATCGAGCGGGTCGACGCGCGGTAGCGACCGGGTTTGGGGATGATTGCCTTGCTCAGATCGACTTCCCGATCGAGCACGTCGCGCGGAATTTCCAGGTACACCGGACCGGGAGCGCCGTTGAAGGCTTCGCGCGCCGCCATCGAGATCATGTCGGCCACGCGCTCGGTGCTCGGCACCGAGGCGGCGAATTTGGTGATCGGCGACATCATGTCGACATGCGGCAGGTCCTGCAGCGACCCCATCTTGTGCTGCGTCAGTGCCCCCTGGCCGCCGATGTGCAACACCGGACTCTCGGACCGAAACGCCGTGGCGATGCCGGTCACGGCATTGGTGCAGCCGGGACCGGCGGTCGTGACCACGCAGCCCAGCTTGCCGGTCTGGCGCGCGTAGCCGTCGGCGGCATGTGCCGCCACCTGCTCGTGCCGCACGTCGATGATGCGAATGCCCTCATCGATGCAGCCATCATAGATATCGATGATGTGGCCACCGCAGAGCGTGAAGATGGTATCGACGCCCTCATTCTTTAGCGCCTTGGCCACCAGGTGGCCGCCGGATACCACGGCGGCGTCGCGCGATTTGGGCTGCAGCGTGTTGTCCGCCGTGGTGGTGGAGGGCGCGGCGGCGGCAGCGGAAGTGGCGGCGGTCATAGGGTTCTCCCGATGAATGCGATCATCAATGTGGCAGCCCGCCGCGCCCGTCGCTGCATCGGCCCAGGGACTTCAATTGCCGGCCGGCTGCATCGGCGAGCGCGCTGCCAGGGCCGCGGCGTCGATATGGGCGCGAGTGTCCGCCAGATGCCGTGCGCGCATCGGCTTCAGCACGATCAAGCCAATCAGCGCGGCGACGATATTGAAGCTCATCGCGATCATGAACACGGTATGCCAGCCCATCGACAGCGCCAGCGCCGTGGCCGGAGCCACCAGCAGTGCACCGGCGCCCTTGGCGGTGTAGAGCAGCCCCGCATTGGCCGCGGCGTACTGGGCGCCGAAGGTGTCACCCTGGGTCGCGGGAAATAAGCTGTAGATCTCACCGAAGACGCCAAAGTAGATGGCCGTGACCAGCACGAACACCGGCGGGTTGGCGCCGGCCTGGCTGAGCGTGAACAGCGCGCCCGCGCCGATCAAGAACGCGATCGCCATGGTGTTCTCGCGGCCGATGTTGTCCGAGACCCAGCCGAAGAACGGCCGGCCGACGCCGTCGAAGATGCGATTGAGCATGAGCGCGAATGCCAGCGCCGCCATGGTCACGCCAAACAGCGCCACCGGAATCTTGTCGATCTTCAGATCCTTGGCGATCGGCGCCATCGAGGCCGCCATCATCAGGCCGCCGGCTGCCACCAGCACGAACATCACGTACATGACATAGAAGCAGGGAGTGCGCAGCACCTCGGTCGGAGTAAAACTGCGCGCCGACAGGGTCGGACGCGGCGCTGCGGTCTGCAGCGACTTGGGCGCCACCATCAGGCCCCAGGCCACCACGAACACGATCACGCCTTGCAGAATGCCGAAGAACAGGAACGCATGCTGGTAGCCGTCGCTGCTGATCATCTTCGAGATCGGCACGATGGTGAGCGCAGCGCCGGCGCCGAAGCCTGCGGCAGTGATGCCGGCGGCCAATCCGCGCCGGCCCGGGAACCACTTGAGCGCGTTGCCGACGCAGGTGCCGTAGACCGAGCCGGTGCCGATGCCGCCGAGCACCGCTCCGAAATACAGCAGCGCGAGCGAATCGGCCACCGAGTTGATCGACCAGGCGATCGCGACCAGGATGCCGCCGGCGATCACAACCGGACGCGGTCCGAAGCGATCGACCAGATAGCCCTCGACTGGGACTAGCCAGGTCTCGATCAGAACGAACAGCGTGAACGCCACCTGGATTGCCGGCCGGCCCCAGTGAAACTGGGCGTCGATCGGATTGACGAACAGGGTCCAGCCATACTGCAGGTTGGCCACCGAGGCCATGCAGATGAGGCCGAGAATGAGTTGAATCCAGGGATGAGCAAAAATAGATTTCGAATTCGAATCGGCAACCATGACGCTCTCCTTATTTATAATTTGCCGGCTGCCGCGAGCCTGTCAGCTGGGCAGCACGAACTTCCCTGGTCGGCATTGGTCAGTGCGTTGGGCCATTCTGCTGGGTGCCATAGCGCTCCGGAAAATCTCCGGGACCCCCGATTGGACTGAGAAGGTATATTCTTTTGGTCCGTAGCGACCATATTTGATATATCAGTTCGCTGTCAACAGCTCTGCGGCGGGCGTAGGGCGCGGTGACGGGGCGTTAAGTGCGGCAGCCCTGACAAGTGGCCCCAAGATATGCCGTGGCTGATATATCTTGACCCACGACGCAGCGCATACTAAATTTTTTTCTGCAGCCACCTCGCCGAGCCACTAAGGTACTCAGAATGCTGATGTTTTTCTCTGTCACGGTGCGCGCGTGAACAGCGTCGTCGCGATGCGGCCGATCCGAAACATGGCGGGGCCGCTGGCGCTGTCTCCTTTAAATGCGGTCAGCCTGCGTGATCAGGCTTACGCGCTGCTGAAGGATGCGATCGCCGATACCGACATCTACAGCGAGCGCCAGCCGCTGCGACTGGATGAGCGCCAGCTGACACAGGCGCTGGGCGTCAGCCGCACGCCGGTGCGCGAGGCGCTGTCGATTCTGGAGCAGGAAGGCTTCGTCCGTACCGTTCCACGCCGCGGCATCTTCATTGTTCGAAAGTCCAAGCGCGAGATCATCGAGATGATTCAGGTCTGGGCTGCGCTCGAGGGCATGTCGGCGCGCCTGGCGACGCTGCACGCGCCGGATGCCGAGATCGCCAAGCTGCGGCATCTGTTCGACGAGTTCGTCAACACCAAGCCGTCCGAGCACATCACCGAGTACTCGGACGCCAACATCGCGTTTCACCAGATGATCATCCGCCTGGGCGGATCGCAACTGATCGCCGATGCGACCAAGAACCTCTTCATCCACGTGCGGGCGATTCGCCGGGTCACGATCTCGCAGGATAATCGCGCCGCGCGCTCGATCGTCGATCACCTGAACATCATCGAGGCACTGGAGCGGCGTGACACCGAACTGGCCGAGCGCCTCAGCCGCGAGCATACCCTCGGGCTGGCCGCGCACGTCGAGCGCTACTGCGACTTCCTCGACTAGCGAGCGCGGCCGGACTCGACAGCTCGAAGTGCACCAGGCGTTCGATCAGCGCCGCCCCTTCGCGCAGCAGGAATTCCTTGAAGGCCGCCGCCACCGGCGGCAGGCGCTTGGTGCGATTGTGCACCAGGTACCAGTTGAGCATCGCCGGAAAGCCCTGCACGTCGAGCACCACCAGATTACCGGCCAGCAGATCCAGGCCGATGGTATGCGCCGACAGAAATGCGATTCCCATGCCGGCGACCACCGCCTGCTTGATGGTCTCGGTACTTTGAATCTCCATCGCGATCGTCAGCCGGTTTACCTGCCGGCCGAATACCTCGCACATTGAATTCCAGGTGTCCGATCCGCGCTCGCGCTGGACGAAACGCTCGCGATTGAGCGCCGAGCGCGGAATCTGCCGCTTGCCGGCCAGTGGATGGTCCGGCGCAGCCACGATGACATACGGATGCGGCGCGAACGACACCGCCACCGTGTCCATGTCGCGCGGCGGGCGCACCATCACCGCCAGGTCGGTGAGGTTATCGGCCAGCTGGCGCAGCAGGCTCTCGCGGTTGTGCACCGTGAGGTTGAAGCTCACGCCGGCGTGGCTGTCGCCGAACTCGGCCAGCAGCCGCGGGAAAAAGTAGTCGCCGGCGCTGATCACCGCCACATTCAGCCGCCCGCCGGTCACGCCCTTGAGCTGCGCCAGGCTCGCATCAGCCTCCTTCAGCCGCAGCGCGATCGCGCGCGAGCATTGCAGCACTTCCTCGCCAGCCGCGGTCAGATAGGTCTTGCGGCCGATGCGCTCGAACAGCGCCAGTCCGACCAGCGCGGCGAGTTCCTTGATCTGGGTGGACACCGCCGGCTGCGACATATGCAGCTCGTCGGCGGCGCGCGAGAAATTCATGTGGCGGGCCGCCACCGCGAACACCCGTAATTGGCGCAGGGTCACGTGTCGCATACGGCGCTAGCATACGCGCCTGCCAACTATAATTAAAACTATATGGTGTCGATAGAAACCTTTAACTTTTCCTTGGGATGACACTGGCGTAGCCTGCGCCCACTGGTAGCCAACAGGTGCTCTGGGACCCGCCATGACGAATGTCGCGACCGGAACGTTGAATGCGGCGGCGGCTTGCGAGCCGCTGGACGCCGAGCTCGAGGCCTACAACTTCGCCTTCTGTGAGCTCGAACTACCGTGGCGCTGGGACGCCAATACGCTGCGCCAGCTGCACAGTATCGCGGCCGATCGGGACTTCGTCGGCGCCTACGTCGAGCGCCATCAGCCGCACCTGCTGCGCGTGTACGAGAAAAACTTCCTGCGCGACCTGGTTCAGACCGCCAAGGCGCGATACCGGCATTGAAGCCTCTGCCGTAGGCGGCGCCTGACGGTGGGCACGGGTGACTCACCCGCGCGCCCCGTTTTGGCGCGTGCGATCATCAACGGGCCACAACAACAGTAACGGCTCGCGGGGTAGGTAGCTTTCACATGAAGATCGCGATCATCGGCGCCGGTGCCATCGGCGGCTATGTGGCGGTGAAGCTGGCGCTCGCCGGCGAACAGGTGACCTGCCTGGTGCGCGGCGCCAACCTCAAAGCCATCAGCGATCACGGTCTCAAGCTGATCGGCAGCGACGGCAGTGAGCAGGTCGCCAGCAGCGTCCGCGCCACCAATGACTATGAGGCCGCCGGGGTACAGGATCTGGTGATCCTGGCGGTCAAGGCCCACCAGGTTGCGGCGGTCGCGAACGATGTGCCGAAGCTATTCGGGCCCGACACCATGATCGTGACCATGCAGAACGGCATACCCTATTGGTATTTTCATCGACATGGCGGTGCGCTCGCCGGCAGCATCGTGCGCAGCGTCGACCCGTCCGGACTGGTCAGCGAGCGCATACCGGCCGAGCGCGTGATCGGCTGCGTCGTCTACCCCGCTGCCGAGCTCATCGCCCCGGGCGTGGTCAAGCACATCGAGGGTGAGCGCTTTCCGGTCGGTGAGCTTGACGGCTCGAGCAGTCAGCGCGTCACGCGGGTGTCGGAGTGCTTCATCCGCGCCGGCTTCAAATCACCGATCCTGCCGGACATTCGCGCCGAGATCTGGCTCAAGGCCTGGGGCAACCTGACCTTCAATCCGATCAGCGCCCTGACGCGTGCCACCCTGGTGGACATCTGCCAGTTCCCGCCGACCCGTGAGCTGGCGGCGCAGATGATGGCCGAAGCGCAGAACGTGGCTAACAAACTTGGCATCAGCTTTCGCGTGCCGCTGGAGAAGCGCATCGCCGGCGCCGAAAAGGTCGGCAAGCACAAGACCTCGATGCTGCAGGACGTGGAGGCCGGGCGGCCGCCGGAGCTCTCGGCGCTGGTGGGATCGGTGGTGGAGCTGGGCCGCCTGACCGACACCGCGACCCCGACCATCGATGCGGTGTACGCGCTCACCGATCTGCTGGCGCGCACCGTGGCGCCCGGTGCCCGATAGGAGATCGCGCCATGACGCACTGGGTGCGATTCCAGGCGGCGGATGGTCGCAGTGGCTTTGGCTGCCTCGAGGAGCAGCGCATCGCCGAGTTCCAGGGCAACCTGTACGAGCGGCCGATGGCCAGCGGCCGCACCTACAACCTCGCCGACTGCAGGCTGCTGGCACCGTGCGTACCGACCAAGATCATCGCGCTGTGGAATAACTTCCACGCGCTGGCGGCGAAGATCGGCAAGCCCGCGCCGCAGCACCCGCTGTATCTGATCAAGGCCGCCAGCAGTCTTGCCGGTCCTGCCGAGGCCATTCAGCGCCCGCTGAGTTATCCCGGAAAGATCGCCTTCGAGGGCGAGCTGGGCATCGTGATCGGGCGGCGCTGCAAGGAGGTGGCGCCAAGCAGCGCCGCCGACTACGTGTTCGGCTACACCTGCATCAACGATGTCACCGCCGCCGAGGTGCTGCACGAGAATGCCGATTTCGCCCAGTGGTGCCGCGCCAAGAGCTATGACACCTTCGGCTGCATCGGCCCGGCGATCGTGGCCGAATTCGACTGGCCGCAGGCGCGCGTGATCACGCGGCTGGATGGGGTCGAGCGCCAGAATTATCCGCTTTCCGATATGATCTTTTCACCCATGGAACTGGTCAGCCGAATATCGCAGGACCTATCGCTGCTGCCGGGCGATGTGATTGCCTGCGGTACCTCGCTGGGCGTCGGCTCGATCAAGGACGGCGCCAGCGTCGAGGTCAGGATCGACGCGATCGGCTCGCTGGTGAACACGCTCCAGGGATGCCGAAGTTCAACGCCAACTTGACGCTGCTGTTCACTGAAGTTGATCTTCTAGATCGCTTCAAGGCAGCCCGCGACGCCGGCTTCACCGGAGTCGAGATCCAGGCGCCGTACGCCTATTCCAAGCAAGAGCTGGCCGAGCGCTTGCAATCCAACGGGCTCACGCAGGTGATGCACAACCTGCCGGTGGGCGACTGGGCGCGCGGCGACCGCGGCATCGCCTGTCTGCCCGATCGGGTGGGGGAATTTCAGAACGGCGTCGGCCAGGCAATCGAGTACGCGCGCGCGCTGCATTGCCGGCAGCTCAATTGCCTGGCCGGTGTGGCGCCGGCGGGGGCGGACCCGGAGCGCCTGTACCAGACCCTGCTGGAAAATCTTCAGTTCGCAGCCGCCAAGCTCAAGGCCGAAGGCATCCGGCTGCTGCTCGAGCCCTGCAACACGCGCGATGTGCCGGGGTTTTTTATCAACCGCTCACGCCAGGCGCTGGAGCTGATCGATGCGGTCGGGTCCGATAATCTGTACCTGCAGTACGACGTCTATCACATGCAGGTGATGGAAGGGGACCTGGCCACGACCATCGGCGCCAACCTTGGCCATATCGGGCATTTTCAGATCGCCGACAATCCCGGCCGGCACGAGCCCGGCAGCGGCGAGATCAACTATCCGTTCCTGTTCGATAGGCTCGACGCGCTGGGCTATCGCGGCTGGATCGGTTGCGAATACAAGCCGGCCCAGAGTACCGTGGCCGGACTGGGCTGGATTCGGCCCTATCTTTCCCGGGCTGGGGCAGCATGAGCAAGGTCGGTTTCATCGGCTTGGGCATCATGGGCAGACCGATGGCTACGCACCTGCGCGCCGCCGGCCACGATCTCTACGTGCACGATCACAAGCCGGCGCCGGCGCAGCTGCTGTCGCAGGGCGCGATCGATTGCCCATCGGCCAAAGCCGTGGCCGAGCGCGCCCAGGTCATCATCACCATGGTGCCCGACACCCCGCACGTGGCCGAAGCACTGTTCGGCGAGCAGGGCGTGGTGGCGGGACTTTCCCCGGGCAAGATCGTGGTCGACATGAGCTCGATCTCGCCGATCGAGACGCGCGAATTCGCAGACAAGATCAACTCGCTGGGTTGCGAATATCTGGACGCGCCGGTATCGGGCGGCGAGGCCGGCGCCAAGGCCGCCAGCCTGACCATCATGGTGGGCGGGTCGAAAAGCACCTTCACCAAGGTGCGTCCGCTGTTCGAGAGCCTGGGCAAGAATATTACGCTGGTGGGCGGCAATGGCGCCGGCCAGACCTGCAAGGTCGCCAATCAGATCATCGTGGCACTGACCATCGAGGCGGTGGCCGAGGCGCTGCTATTCGCCTCGAAGATGGGCGCCGACCCGGCCAAGGTGCGTGCCGCACTGATGGGAGGCTTTGCCTCCTCGCGGGTGCTCGAGGTGCACGGCGAGCGCATGATTGAGCACAACTTCGAGCCCGGATTTCGCATCGAATTGCACCAGAAGGACCTGAATCTTGCGCTCACGGCCGCTCGCCAGGCGGGGATGTCGCTGCCGGCGACCGCCACCGCGCAGGAACTGTTCAATGCCTGCGCCGCGCGCGGCGGCAAGGGTTGGGATCATTCGGCCATGGTGCGCGTGCTCGAGCAGCTGGCGAACCACGAGATCGGGGGCCGGCCGGCCTGATCGCCGGTGACGGCAGCGATGGCGAGCGTAACTCCTTCAGCGGCCGAGCCGCGCGTGCTGCTGCGGCGCATGTTCGATGCGGCGATCGCGGCCGCGCAGCCGGCGCTGTGCATTCCGCCGCACCTGCCGACAGCGCCGCGCGGGCGCTGCATCGTGATCGGGGCCGGCAAGGCCTCGGCGGCGATGGCGCGGGCGGTCGAAGACCACTGGCCGGGCGAACTGTCCGGCGTGGTGGTAACGCGCTACGGCTACCAGGTGCCGTGCCGGCGCATTGAGATTCTAGAAGCCGCCCATCCGGTGCCCGACGCGGCCGGGCTGGCCGCCACCGAGCGCATCCTGCAGGCAGTGCAGGGTCTCACCGAACAGGACCTGGTGCTGTGCCTGATCTCCGGTGGCGGCTCGGCCCTGCTGGTGCGGCCGCTACCCGGGCTCACGCTTTCCGACAAGCAGGCGGTCAATCGCGCGTTGCTGACCTCCGGCGCCACTATCGGCGAGATGAACTGCGTGCGCCGCCACCTGTCCGGCGTGAAGGGCGGCCGGCTGGGCGCTGCCTGTCACCCGGCACGGCTGCTGAGCTTGCTGATTTCCGACGTACCGGGCGACAACCTGATGGATATCGCCTCCGGGCCGACCGTGGCCGATCCGACCAGTTGCGCCGATGCGCTCGCCATCCTGCGTCGCTACGCGATCGAAGTGTCCCCGGCAGTGCTCGCCACGCTCGAGAGCGGTCGCGGCGAGACGCTCAAGCCAGGCGATGCGCGCCTGTCGCGCAGCCAGACGCGCCTGATCGCGACCCCGCAGATGGCGCTGGAAGCGGCCGCCGCGGCGGCGCGCGCCGCCGGGGTGACGCCGGTGATTCTCGGTGACAGCATCGAGGGCGAGGCGCGCGAAGTCGGCAAGGTCATGGCCGGGATTGCCCGCCAGGTGGCCACGCATGGGGAGCCGGCGCGCGCCCCGTGCGTGCTGCTGTCGGGCGGGGAGACCACGGTGACGGTGCGCGGCCAGGGGCGCGGCGGGCGCAACGTGGAATTTCTGCTGTCGCTGGCCATTGCACTCGAAGGCCGCCCCGGGGTGCACGCTCTGGCGGGGGATACCGATGGCGTTGATGGAACTGAAGAGGTCGCCGGCGCGTACCTGGGCCCCGACAGCCTGGAGCGTGCGCGCGCCCTGGGCCTCAATGCCCGTCTGAGTCTGGCCGATAACGATGGCCACAGCTTTTTCGGCGCCCTCAAGGATGCGGTCGTAACCGGTCCGACGCGCACCAACGTCAACGACTTTCGCGCGCTCCTAATCACCGACGGCCAAAGCCGGTGAACGCGCCGCCCAGCAATTGGGCCGCCGGGCGTGTAGCGTTCGTCACCGGCGCGACCTCGGGGATGGGGCGCGCCGTGGCACTGACTCTGCTGTCGGGCGGCGCGCGCGTCATTGCCACCGGCCGGCGGCTCGAGCGCCTGCAGCAGCTTCAGGCCGAGGTGGCATCTGGCTTGCTGCTCACCCGCGAACTCGATGTGCGCTCGCTGGCCTCGCTGCAGGACTGCCTTGCGAGCCTGCCGCAGGAATTTCAGGCCGTCGACACGCTGATCAACAATGCCGGACTGGCGCTGGGCCTTAACAAGGCCCATGAGGCCTCGCTCGAGGACTGGGAGAGCATGATCCAGACCAACGTCACCGGCTTGACCCGCGTGACCCGCGCCATTCTGCCGGGCATGGTGGCGCGCAATCGCGGCGATATCATCAATCTATCCTCGGTCGCGGCCACCTATCCCTACCCGGGCGGCAACGTCTACGGTGCCACCAAGGCGTTCGTGCGACAGCTGTCGCTGAACCTGCGCGCCGATCTGCTGGGCACGCCGCTGCGGGTGAGCTCGGTGGAGATCGGCCTGTGCGACACCGAGTTCTCGCTGGTGCGCTTCAAGGGCAACGCCGCCGCCGCTGATGCCACCTATGCCGGCATGCGCCCGCTGCTGGCCGAGGATGTCGCGCGCGTGATCGAATCGATTCTGCGCCTGCCCGCGCACGTCAACGTCAACAGCATCGAGGTGATGCCGGTGCAGCAGGCCTTCGCCGGCTTCGCCGTGGATCGCAACAGCGGCCGCTGACGGCAATCTCGTTATGTCATTTGCCAGAGCAGCGCGATGCCGACCCCGAGCGCAGCCAGCGCCAGGCACAGGACCGCCGCGGCGGCGCAGTCCTTGACGATGCGGATCTCGGCGTGCAGCTGCGGGTGCAGATGGTCGGCCAGGCGCTCAAGGGCGGTATTGAACAGCTCGGCCGCCAGCACCGTGGCCGTGGCCAGCAGCACCAGCGCCCACCAGGCCGGCGGCGAGCGCAGCACCAGCAGCACGCCGAACACCAGCGCAACGGCCACGGCCTGCGTCCGCAGGCTGCGTTCATTGCGAAAAGCGTGCGCCAGACCCGAGAGTGCGAAGCGCAGGCGGGTTCGGAACGGCTGATTCTTGCGATCGTCCATCGAGCACGTGCGGCGACTTGTAGATGCCTCGCAACATGCGGTACTTTACACCGCAAAGTGAAGGGATGCGCTTATGCATGACCTGGATCGCGCCCTGACTGATATCAATGTGATACGCGAGCAGCTGGCTCGCGGTACTGAATTTCGCGGCTACGGTCCGGCGGCCCTGGCCGCCACCGGCATCCTGGCGCTGATCGTCGCCGGGGTTCAGGGATTGTGGTTCAAGGACCCGGGCGCTCACGTGCACTTGTATGTCGCGCTCTGGGTGATGACCGCGGCCGCCTCGCTGGTCGTGATCGGTACCGAGACCATCCAGCGCTCCAAGCGCGCCCACGGCGATCTGGCGGTGCCGATGCTGCAGGCGGCACTGGAACAGTTCCTGCCGGCGATCGTTGCCGGCGGTCTGCTCACGGTAGCGCTGCTGCAGGCCGCGCCCCAGAGCCTGTGGATGTTGCCGGGACTGTGGCAGGTGGTTTTCAGTCTCGGCGTGTTCGCATCCTGTCGATTCCTGCCACGCGCGATGTTCCTGGCCGGCGTATGGTACCTGGTGTGCGGCCTGGCCTGCCTGGCGCTGGTGCCATTGCAGCAGCGGTTCTCTCCCTGGGTCATGGGTGTGCCGTTCGGCGTCGGACAACTGCTGGTGGCACGGATTCTGTATCGCGACTTAAGGAAGAGTGATGTCGACGACCGGCTCTAAGAAAGACGACCGCCGCGCCTCGCAGTACGCGTACCAGGGGCTGGACCGCGTGATCCACGAGCGGGCGCGGTTGAGCGTGCTGACCTCGCTGGCCTCGCATCCGCACGGCCTGCGCTTTGGCGATCTGAAGCAGCTGTGCGGACTGACCGACGGCAATCTCAGCCGGCACGTGCAGGTGCTGCAGGCCGCGCGCCTGGTCGAGGTCTCCAAGAGCTTCGAGCACAACCGACCGCAGACCTTTTGCCGCCTGACCGCCGAAGGGCGGCGGCGTTTCATCGGCTACCTGGCGGTGCTCGAAGAGGTGGTGCGCGATGCGGCCTCGGCGGTCAAGTCCCGACCGGCGCGGCGCGGCGCGACCAGCGGCTAGGCCGCGTACTTTCATGGTCGTCCACTCTGCAGTACAAAGTACCTTGCATCTTAGAAAGAGGCCGACACGCGTCTGGGTTGCAGTGCTGTTGCTTGCCGGGCTGCTGCCCAGCGGCGTACGCGCTGACGGTGGTCCGCTGGGTCTGGATCACTTGGTCAGCTACGACAACCGCGGCATCTGGCAGCGACGCTACCAGGTGTGGCTGGAGGACGGCGTGTTTGTGGGCGAGGTCGGCGCCGCGCTGTGGTTCGGCGGTGAGGACCGATTCGGCCACACGATGTGGCAGTCGATCGATGCCAGCGCCGTAGGCAGCGCCATGACCTATCTGCTCAAGTACTCACTCGGTCGCGAGCGGCCGAGCCAGACCAGCAATCCAGACGAGTGGTTCAAGGGCACCGGTGCGACCAGCTTTCCCAGCGGTGAGGTCACGCTCATCAGCGCCGCGGTCACGCCGCTGGTGCTCGAGTACCGCAGCGACACCCCGGCGATTTACGCGCTCGAGCTGCTGCCGATCTACGATGCCATCGCCCGCGTCAAGGTCCACGGACACTGGCAGTCGGATGTGATTGCTGGCTATGCGATCGGCAGCACCGCCGGCTACTTCATGCATCTGCGGCAGCGCACACCGCTGATCCTGAGCGTGATGCCGCACGGCATCTACGTCGGCCTGAAGAAGAACTTCTAGCCCGCGCTGCGGCACCGGCGCGGCTGCGGATTGCACCGACATGCTGCAAGGGGACGCCGACAGACCAATCAGTGCCGGGCACGCTGGCTCATCGGCGCTGCTGGGCTAAGGTCGCTGCTCCACCACCAGGGGCACATCAACATGACCACAGCAAGCGGACACACTTCAGCCATTCGGGCCAAGAAAGTCATCGGCACCAGCGTCAAGAATCGCACCGGCAAGAAACTCGGCGAGATTGAAGACATCGTGCTGGACAAGCAGTCCAACAACATCATGTTCGCGATCGTCAGTTTCGGCGGTTTCCTCGGCATGGCGGAGAAGTACCATCCGCTGCCGTGGCCTTCGCTGACCTACGACGAGCGCGAGGGCAGTTACGTGGTCGATGCGACCGAAGAGCAGCTGCGCTCGGCGCCGGCCGATTCACTCGATGAGCTCACCAAGAGCGACGGGCTGGCCTATCGTGATCGAAGCTTCGACTACTATCACGCCACCCGTTACTGGGAATAGCTGCCACAGCCACTGCAAGAGCTGCGGCAGGATCGCCGCTCGGCGCGTCTCGACTAAGTAGCGGGACGCCCGCGCGGTGATCGCGCGCCTGCCGGCCGCCTTGGCAAAATGCTATGGTGGCGACGGTGATTCGCAATGCCATCTTCGACCTCGGCGGTGTCGTGCTGCACTGGGACCCACTGCCGGTGCTGGCGCAGTTCGAGCCCGATCCGCAGGCGTGCCGGCGCCTGCACGCGGAGTTCTTCGGCCATTCGGACTGGAAGCAGTTCGATCGCGGCGGGCTGACCGAGTCCGAAGTCATCGAGCGGCTGCAGACACGCCTCGGGCGCCCGCGCGAGCAACTGCGCTCGATCGTCGCTGCGACGAGCGCTTCGCTGGTCGAGAAGCCGGACACCGTGCGGTTGCTGCGCTCACTGCAGCGCCGCGGCGTCGCGCTGTACTGCCTGTCGAACATGCCAAGCTCGATCTATCTGGAGGTGCAGAGCCGGCACAGCTTCTGGGATGTCTTCAAGGGCATCATCATCTCCGGCGAGGTGCGCATGAGCAAACCGGAACCGGAGCTGTTCGCGCACCTGCTCGAGCGCTTCGCGCTGCAGCCGCAGGAGTCGGTGTTCATCGATGATCTGCCGGTCAACATCGAGGCCGCAGGCGCCGCCGGTCTGCACACGGTGTTGTTCCACGACGCCGCGCAGTGCGCTCGCGATCTGGAGCGCTGGTTTCCCTCGACGATCGACTCGACCAGCTACTGAACGCTGCGACAGCCCGCGCGCCGCTGGATACAGGCCGTCTCCAGCTGCAATACCGCCGCGGCCACCGGGCTCAGGGCCGGCGCTAGCCGGATTCGCACCTCGGTTAGGGCATCGGTGCTGTCCTCCAGGCTCAGGATGCTAAGACCGCGGATCGGAAGATTAGACACTTCGAGCATGCCCTGGGTGCCAAGGCCGCTGTGATTGGCCGGTGTGCTGTACTGGACCAACCGATCGCTCAGGTACTGCAGCTCGTCGTCGGCATCGTGCTCGGCGCTGAATGAATTGTCCGGAATCAAATGCTCCTGTCGCACCTGGGTGATGAAGTCGGCAGCCACCAGCGGGAACAGCTGCGCGGCCACGATCGCCACGTGAAAGCGCCCCGAAGTCTCGCGCGGCGAGGACTGGATCATGACCGCAGGGCCGGTGATCGATGGCAGCGGAAAGTAGGGCGGCTCGAGCGCCTTGGGCGTCACCAGCAGAATGCTGCCATTGGAGCCGGACCAGCCGTGGCAACTCCAGCGTTGCGGCGCATAGACGCCCGGTGTGCCTTCGGCCCGGTAGTACGCGAGCTGCGCGGCGATCGCGGGCGACACGTCGACGGGCATCGACTGGGCCGCCTGCATCCGGCCCGCACCCGGCTGTTCGTTTTCAGGACAGGCGGCCACGGGCACCCGCGGCAACTCGGCGGCCGGCAGCGCCGCGCCGAGCGCTGACCAGGTCACCCACAGAATAACGGCAGCAATGCGCATCGTGGCAGCATCGTCCCGTAGGAATATGTCGTTCGCAAGCGGTTGGCAAGCCGATCCCGGTAGAATCTAGAGCGCCGATCGCCGATAACACCAGGATGAGGGAGCCGCCATGCGTCTACGAGTGAGCCATCGGTGGGGCCTGATCAGCGCTGCCATCGCGCTGTTGACTGCGACCCCGGCAATGGCGGCATCGGATGGCCTGCAGGTGTACGACAATCCCGGCGGTGGTCAGGTCGTCTACGGGCCGGTTGATGCCAGCACGCCGCAGGCGGCGATGGCGGCCGTACTGCATTACGCGCACACCCGTTTTGGCGACACGCCGGTGGTCGGCAAGGCGTTCCAGTCGCGTGACGGACAGAACTTTGGCGCGTTCTTTACGCTGACGGCCAAATCCCAAGGCAACCAGCGCCTCGCCGGTCTTGCCATCGTTTCGCTGGCGCGCGGCGCGAAACCGGCGGCAGCCGTGCTCTACGATCAATCCAGTCGCTTCGCCAAGACCGAGCCGGCTCTGCTGCAGGCACTGAACCAGGCCTGGAAAACCGCCTCGACGCGGCCGGCATCGGGCGCTGCCGGCGCCGTCCCGCCGCTGACGCCGACCCCGTTTCCGGACGGCAGCGGTTCGGTCAGCCTGCCGGCCGGCTGGCGCGTCGCCTTCGCCTCGCATGGCGCGGCCAAGATCGAGGGGCCGAAGGGTGAGTCGGTGCTGCTGATGAATTCGTATGGGCCAATCTATGATCCGGGCAATCCGCAGGTCCAGGCGCGCATGCGCTATGCCAATCCCAACAACCCGCCGCTGCTGTGCCCGGACACCGACGCGCTGCACACCTACCTGTGCCTGCTGCAGCGCAGCCGGCCGCCACCGAGTTTTCAGCTGCAGAAATCGCAACCGCTGCCGCCGCAGCGCATGGCGGTGCAGGCCATGCTGGTCGACGCCGATCTGGATATGCATGACGGTCGGGGCGTGCTCGCCTGCGAGCTCGGCCTGAGCATCACCGCGATGAGCCCAACCGCTGGCCGTACGCTGGGCATCAACGGCACCTGCGCACCGAAGTCGTCCATGCCGCAGGAACTGCCGACGCTCAAGGCCGTGTTCGACAGTTACTCGATGAACGGCCAGGTGGTGGCGAATCAGTACGCCGCCGATGCGCACCGCAGCCAGCAGGCGGGCGCCAATGCGCGTGCCCAGGCCAACGCCGCGCATGCCGCCGAAGATGCGCAGAGCGCGGCGTTTCAGGCGCACATGGACAACATCGATCGCTTCAGCAAGAGCTTTCAGAACTATCAGCTCGATCAGACCGAACTGCAGGACAACAACCAGAATGCGCGAGGTGCCGTGCCCAACTCGCTGGCCGATGCGCTGATCAAGGCCGATCCGGATCGCTTCCAGGCGGTGCCGACCCAGGACTTCCTCAAGGGAGTCGATTTCTAGGGCGCCGCATCGATGAGCGCGCTGCTGCTGCTGTTCGTTTGCCTGGCACTGGGCATCCTGGTGGCGTACGTGTTCGCGCCGCCGGCCGGCATGGCCGCGTCGTTGAACTGGTGGGTGATCAACATTGCACTGCCGGCGCTGGTGCTCAATCTAGTGCCTCGACTGCAGTTTCAGTCGCAGTTCTGGTTCCTGGCGGCGGCCAACTGGGTCGTGTTCGCGGGTTCGGCATTGCTGTTCGCAGGCTTGGGCCGCGTCTATGGCTGGTCGCGCAGCCGGATCGGTGCGCTGATCCTGGTCGGTGGCCTGGGCAATACCGCCTTCATGGGTTACCCGATGATCGAGGCCATGCGCGGGCCGCAGGGCTTGTCGCTGGCGGTGGTCGGCGATCAGACCGGCTGCTTTACCGCGCTGGTGATCGGCGGCATGGCGGTGACGGTGATCTACGCCGGACGCGAGCTCAGTGCGCGCGAGGTGCTCAAGCAGATCGCGCGCTTTCCACCTTTCTTGGCACTGCTGATCGGACTTGCTTTGGGCCGGGCCGGCGATCCATTCCCGCTGCTGCATGAGGTGTGTGGGCGAATCGCCGCGACCTTGTCGCCGCTGGCGCTGTTCTCGGTCGGTCTGCAGCAGACACTGACCATCCCGCGCGCCAAGTTGCCGGTGATCGGCTGCTCGCTGGTGTGGAAACTTGGGATCGCTCCGGCGCTGTGCTATCTGGTGGCGCGCGCCACTGGCGTGGGCGGCCTGGTGCTGGTCGTCGGCGTGCTGCAGGCGGCGATGCCGCCGATGGTGTCCGCGGCGATTCTGGCCGAGCGTTATCGACTGGAGCCGGACCTCGCCAATGCAGTGCTGGGCATTGCGATTCTACTTTCGCTGGTCACCGTCCCCTGGATCAATGCGCTGCTGTGAAGGAAAACTGATCAGGCGCGTCGCGGGCTGACCAGACTGACGCTGGCCGCACTATTCGGGCTGCCAAGGCCGGTGCAGGCATCCCAGCCCGAGGCGGCCTCGAAATCGCCGTTGTTGCCCTGAGTGATATCGCGCAGCGCCGTGGGTTGCTGATAGAGCTTGGCGTTGAGAAACCCGACCGCGACGCCGTTGAGCTGATTGACGCGCGCGATCAGCGCGGCCCAGAGCGGTGCGACCGCACTGGTGCCGCCAATCACCGTGTCGGTGCCGTCGATGCGCACCTGGTAACCGGTCTCCGGATCGGCGCAGCCGCTGACATCCGGGACCCCGCGCATGTTCAGCGCTGCTTTCGTTCCGCCACTGCGCACCACGCTTAAGCCCGTCTGCCATGTCGGCGTGGCAAACACGCTGCTGATGCCACCACCACTGGCGCCACCGCTGGCACCGTCATTCCAGACCACCTCGCTGCTGATACGATTCCCCGACGCATGCAGCGAGGTGCCGCCGCAGCCAATAGCGTGCGGACTGGAGGCGGGAAAGTCCGCGTGATCGCTGCCGTCGCTAACGCCGTCGGAGGAGCCGCTGTCGCCGGAAGCCACGCAGATGGTGACACCGATGGCAGCCGCTGCCTGAAAAGCCTCATCCATGGCGGTCATGGCCTGCTGGGTCCAGCTCGACTCGGCGCTGCCCCAGCTGATCGATAGCACCGAGGGCCGATGGGTGGTGTCGTGAATGGCACTCGTCACGGCGTCGAGAAATCCGGCATCAGTATTGGGGGCGAAGTAGACCGCGATGCGCGCCTGTGGCGCCACCGCGCCCACCACTTCGATGTCGAGCATGACCTCGCCATCCGGGCCGTTGGCATCGCCGGTGGGTGCATTCTTGCCTTGGTCGACCGAGACCGCCACGACCGTCGGCGCGGCCACACCCAAAGTATTGAAGTAGCTCTGCAGATCGTCCGGACGATAACCACCACCCAACTCGATGATGCCGACACACTGGTTCGCCCCGGTGGCCGCGGGAAAGCCGTACAGATTTGCGATCTGAATCGGGGTATAAGACATCGCCGCGGCACTTGCCGGGCGCTTGCGGCTGCCGCTGAGCGGCCGGCGCAGCCGAAAATGCGTTTGCGCCTGCGGCCGATTGTCCAGACCGAGCACCGCTTCGACGATGCCATCCAGTGCAGCCGGCAGTTGAATCGTGCCAGAGCGTCCGCGATAGGTGCCGGCCCCGTGCGCGCAAAGCTGCAGGTGGACCGAGAACGCGCGACTGAACTGCTCGACCGTGCCGGACAGCACCACGGTGCGTCGTCCCGCGTGTTGCTGCACGGTGCTGATTCCCTGCGACGATGCGTAGTCGCGCACCGCCGCCAGGTCAGCCGCATCGGCACCATGCTGGCGTTCGAATTGTTCGCGGCTCAGGTGCGCGATCGCGCTGTCGCCGCGCACCAGCGCCGCGATGCGCGACTGAAGCCCCGGCCGATCTCGCCGACGAACCAGCACACTGACTTCGAGCCGCTCGCCCGGATCCGCATCACCGAGCACCCGGATCCCCGGGAGCAGGGTGCGATCACTGCCTTTAAGCGCTACGGTCGCCATGGGTTCTCAGCCTGTGGGCTCTGGAAATTTAAACCGATCGCCGCGTCCGCGCGAACCTGTACGCCCAGCGGTTGCGGCCCTATCTAAGGGTGCTCATTCCGGTAATGTTCTCACCGTTTTCGGCGACGGCGTTTTTATTTGTGCCACGGTTACCCGTTAAGGTCATACGATTCAAATAACACGTCACCGGGCCGGCGTTCCGATAGCGCCGAGGTGGGCGGCGCACCGAGGGCGCCGCCCACCTGGGTCCTTAGGTCAGAGTCCGATCCTTGGTCTCCGGCAGTGCCAGCGCGCCGATCACCACCGTCATCAACGCCACGATGATCGGGTAGCGCAGGCCGTAGTAGATGTCTCCGGACAGTGCCACGAGCGCGAACGACACGGTCGGCAGAAAACCGCCGAACCAGCCGTTGCCGATGTGGTAGGGCAGCGACATCGAGGTATAGCGGATGCGCGCCGGGAACAGCTCGATCAGCCACGCGGCGATCGGTCCGTAAACCATGGTCACGTAGATGACCAGGATGACCAGCAGCAGCAACACCATCGGGTAGTTGATCTGATCCGGATTGGCCTTGGCAGGGTAACCGGCACCTTTCAATGCGCCCGTCAGGGTTTTCGAGAACGCCTCGCTAGCGCCCTTGAATTCCGCCGCCGACATGGCACCGCCCTCGACCGAGGCGATCGGCGTGGCATCGCCGACATGCACCTCGGCCACGCCGCCGACCGGACCGGCCTGATTCCTGTAGGGAACGCCGGCCTTGGCGAGCGCCGCCTTGGCGATGTCGCAGGAACGGATGAATTTCTTCTTGCCCACCGGATCGAACTGGAACGAGCACGCGTTCGGATCGGCGACCACGGTGACCGGGGCGTTGGTCGAGGCACTCTCGATGGCCGGATTGGCGTAGTGCGTCAGGCCTTTGAAGATCGGCACGTAGGTGACGGCCGCGAGCAAGCAACCCACCAGCACGATCTTCTTGCGCCCGATGCGGTCCGACAGACTGCCGAAGACGATGAAGAACGGCGTTGCGATCAACAGCGCTCCGGCAATGAGCAGATTGGCCGGTTGTGCCGCCACCTTGAGCACCTGGGTCAGGAAGAACAGCGCATAGAACTGGCCGCAGTACCAGACCACCGCCTGACCGGCGGTGGCGCCGAGCAGCGCCAGAATGACGATGCGCAGGTTGCCCCAGCGCGCGAAGGACTCGGTCAGGGGCGCGGTCGAGCGCGTGCCCGTGGCCTTCATTTCCACGAACACCGGTGACTCGGCCAGCTGCAGTCGGATATAGACCGAGATGGCGAGCAACAAGATCGAGGCCAGGAACGGGATGCGCCAGCCCCAAGTGTCAAAGTCCGCGCCAAGCCAGTTGCGACACAGCAGTATCACCAGCAGGCTTAAAAATAAGCCCAGCGTCGCCGTGGTCTGAATCCAGCTCGTATACAGTCCGCGCTTGCCAGCCGGCGCATGCTCACCGACGTAGGTGGCCGCACCGCCGTACTCGCCGCCCAGGGCCAGTCCCTGCAGCAGCCGTAACGCGATCAACGCCACCGGCGCCAGCACGCCGACGCTGGTATAGCTGGGCAGTACACCGACCAGTGCGGTCGACAGGCCCATGATCACGATCGTGATCAGGAAGGTGTGTTTGCGGCCCACCAGGTCTCCCAGACGGCCAAACACCAGGGCGCCAAACGGGCGCACCGCGAAGCCGGCTGCAAACGCCAGCAGCGCGAAGATAAAGCCGGTGGTCTCGTTGACCCCGGAAAAGAACTGTTTGGAAATGATCGCCGCCAGCGACCCGTAGAGGTAGAAGTCGTACCACTCGAATACGGTTCCGAGGCTCGAAGCGAAGATGACCCGACGATGCGCCTTGTCGATGCCCGACTGGTAGGCGGGCAGCGTGCTGGTGGCCATTGGTAAGACTCCTTGTATACCTTGTTGTCTGATATTAGCGGTCGCGTGGGTCCCGCGACTTCCCCGACCAAAGTCTAAACTGGCCCGGGAGCCGCACGCCAACGAATCTTTGCCCGGGGCGGTCTTGGAGCAGAAAGCTCCACGACGGCATTAAGACAGTTTCGTGACGGCCCTGGCCCGACCCCCCGGGAATGCAAGCGATTGGATGCTGCGGGCAAGCCGCATCCTCAATCGTTTTGACGGAATAGGCCTGCCAGCCGGGTCAGACCCTTATCGCCGCGCAGCAATACCTCGTCCGGCGCGGCCTCGGTACTATGCGGACCAGCAGGGGAGTGAACGCATGCAATCTCTACGATCGATCCGCGTCACACCGGAACATTGGGCGTGCCTGGCGGTGCTGCTCGTGGCTGGTATATCAGGACGAACCGCCTGGGCGGCACCCGCTCCGCTGCCCCCGGAACTTAAGGCCTGCACGCTCGAGAAAGACGATCAGGCGCGACTGACTTGCTACGACCAGGCAATGACGCGGCTGACCACGGGGCCGGGGGAGTCTTACGGGCTGTCTGCCGAGCAGATGCGCAAGGCAACCCCACAGTCGGCGCCCGAAAAGGCCAAAACCACCGCTCTGTCATCGACCGTGACCACCGCCACCGTCCAGGCCGATGGACGCCAGCTCATCCGGCTGGCTAACGGCCAGACCTGGCTACAGAGTGATGCCTATGACGTGATCCAGGTCAGATCCGGCGATTCGGTGACGATCAAGCCAGGCCTGCTGGGGTCGTATTTTCTCTATACGTCGTCCGGTGCAGCCACTCGAGTGACGCGCTCCAAGTGATGTCCGGCGTTGCCTGTGCAAAGTCTTAGACTCTGAGCGAGTCAGGTCTCGCCACTGCCTTCAAGATCAAATAGCGAGCGGTATTGGCGTGGCTGCGACCGCAGATATTGCTCGGGCGCGCGCACATGGCCGCCCAGATCGGCCGCCGCATGCCACGGCCAGCGCGGGTCGTAGAGAATGGTGCGTGCCAGTGCGATCAGATCAGCATCGCCGGTCGCAATGATGGCTTCCGCCTGCGCGTAGTCGGTGATCAGGCCGACGGCCACCACCGGCAGCGAAGTGGCTTGCTTGACCGCTCGCGCGAGCGGCACCTGGTAGCTCGGGCCGGCTGGGATCGCCTGACGCGGATCAAGGCCACCGCTGGAGACGTGGATCACCGAGCACCCGTGCGACTCAAGCGCGCGCGCAAACACGGTCGTCTGCCCGATATTCCATCCGCCCTCGACCCAGTCGGTTCCCGACACGCGCACGCTGACCGGCTTGTCCGCTGGGAAGGCGCGGCGAACCGCGTCGAATACCTCGAGCGGAAAGCGCATCCGATTCTCAAGGCTACCGCCATAGTCATCGTCACGCCGATTGGATAGCGGCGAGAGAAACTCGTGCAGCAAATAGCCATGCGCGCAATGAATTTGCACCGCATCGATGCCAAGACGCGCGGCGCGCCGCGCCGCCGTGGCGAACGCTTCGCGCACGCGCGCCATGTCCTGTGGCTGCAACGCCTGCGGCGCATGATCGCCGCGGCCGAAGGGCACCGCGGAGGGTGCAATGGTCTGCCAGCCGTTGGGCGCCCCAGCGGCAATCTGCGCGCCGCCTTTCCAGGGCACTTCGGTCGACGCTTTGCGGCCCGCATGCGCCAGTTGCAGCGCGATCGGTATATCGGAATGCCGGCGGATCGTCTTCAGAACGGCCGCCATGGCGGCTTCGGTCGCCTCATCATAGAGGCCGGAGTCGGCGTAAGTGATGCGGCCTTGTGGCTCGACCGCGGTGGCCTCGATGGTCAGCAGTGCTGCGCCGGACAGCGCCAGATGGCCCAGGTGGATGACGTGCCAGTCCGTCAGGCAACCCTCGACCGCCGAGTACTGGCACATCGGTGCAATGACGATGCGGTTGACCAACTTAAGATCGCCGATGGTCAACGGCTCGAACAGTTTTGGCCCGCTCATGGGTATCTCATGGCTAGGCGTGCAGCGCGCATCGGCCGCCGAACTCTAGCAACAGTCCAGGGTCTTGCGCCGGCAGATCCTGCTCGACACGGGCGGCTGCGGCGATTAGAGCCTCGTTCCCGGCGCGATCTGGGCAGCCAAGGTCTCGACGTTGTAGAACAGCCATTCCTCGCGCAGCTTGCCGTTCTCAAAACGATCGAGCTGCAGGTACGGTACTTCGACGTGATTACCGGTAGCCTGCACGGCGATCGAGGGGATTGGCCCGTCGTTGGTGCCGGTCAGTTCCCCCTGCGCGACCACATAGTCGCCGGCGGCCCACAGATGGGTGCTCAGCTGCGCATCGGAGAATGAACGCCAGAGGCCCTGGTTGCTGGCGCGCTGTGACTTGAAGTCACCCTCCGACGGATCGGCGAAGCAATGGCAAACGTAGTTGTCGTCAATCAAGCTCTCGAAGGTGTCTTCATCATGCTTGTTCCAGGCGTCAAAGATCGCCTGTTCGGACTTGAGGTTGGCCTGCTCCTTGGCATCGTTGGCCGCCTTCACGGTCGTGACTGGAATGGGACTGACGTTGATGACCGTGCGTGAGGGCGCCTTCGATAACCCAAGCTGCGCATCGAGCGTACCGGCATCCATGATGCCCAGTTCGTGTTGCACGATATTGGCGTCCGGCGCCGCCTGGATCAGGTGGCCGAACATCAGTCCGAAGGGCTTACCGGTGGCCGCTACCGACTTGCCGTTCGGGTCGGTCAGCGGACCAGTATTAGTGCCGTGCAGGACGTGCACGCTCATGATGCGAGTGCCGTTGATCAGCGTGATGACTTCTTCACCCCGGCCATCAGGAAATGTTTTCTTGAAATCGCGCGCGCCCGCAACGATTGCCGCACGTCCCGATATATCCGGCTTGCCGTACCCGGAATGCTGCGCCTGAGCCTTGTCGTCGTAACAACGGCTGAATTGGTCGAACTTGGCCGCGTTGAATGCCTGCCAGCAGCCACGATACCAGGCGAGGCGCTCATCGGCGGTCGGGGTCTGGCCGTGCCCCGGCGAGGTGGGAGTCCCGCAGCCGACCAGCAGCAGCGCGGCGACCGTAGTTAGTGATAGAAGAGTGGGGGTGGCCATCGGATACTCCTGTTCGCCTCCATAGTACGCCGGTCGATGCCACGCGGATGCTGAAGCCGCCCCAAGCTTATTGGAGCCTTCGTGTTGCCGTTTTGGGACCCGGCGATCACATCGGTATAGTCCCCCATGCCAGGCAGGTCACGGCCTGACGCAGCCATGTTAGCGGGAGGTGATCGTGATTAGCGGCTACTCTGATCATGCGGCCAACGAGCGCACCTATCTCGCATGGATGCGCACCGGCCTGGCGGTGGTCGCGTTCGGACTGATCATCGAGAAGTTCGATCTCTTCCTAACGGCGATGTCTGCCTCGGATATTCTTGGACATCTAAGCGGCGCCGCGCGCACAAGGCTGTTGGACAGCCTCGGTCGCTACGACGGCCTGGCGTTCATCGTGGGTGGCTTACTTCTGATCGTGCTCGCGACGGTCCGATTCACGCGTACCACACGCCTGCTCGATGACACCCAATCGCATCCTTCGTCCAGCGTGCGATTGGAGTTCGCGTTCTCGACCATCCTGGTGCTGCTGGTCAGCGGCTACGCGCTATATCTGGCCCTGTAGCTGACGCGTTAACCGCGCTATGAGATTCACTCGATCCCCTCGGGAGCGGGCCTGATTTCGCTCGGATCTCGCACCAGGCGGCTGGCGAGCAGGGTGGCCTTGCGTTCCGCGCTGTTGAAAAGAGTGCTAAAGCTAGAGCTTGCAACTGTTCTGAAGGCAGCTCCACCCACGGGCGGTGGGCGCAAGCCTGCCGCCCGTGCTTCCCCAGCGCCCGATTCGATTGATTATCGAAGCAACGACAGGTCGACGGCGGCCGCCATGGCCGCGTAAGCCGCATCGGTACCGTGCAGGTGGTCACCGGGGTGATAGCCGTCCCGGATCTGCGTGGGGTTGGCCGGATCGCGGACCACCTTGTCAAAATCGAGCACGCCATCAATCTCGCGATTACTGCGAATCCACGCGTTGACTCTCTGACGGATGGCCTCGCCCTCATCCGAATAATAGAAAGCGCCCGCGTAAGGCGTGATGGTCGCGACCAGCACCTTAAGTCCATGCGCATGGGCGCGGTCGATCAGCTGCCGGTAGCCGGCCATCAGGGAATCCGAGGTCGCTTTGCTGGGCGGCTGACTATTCTTGAGTACGTCGGCCATTGGTCCTTCAGGATGCCCGTAGGAGACTCCCAGGTCGTTCACGCCTTCGAAGATCACCAGCACCCGGACGCCGGGCACGGCGAGCACGTCGCGATCGAAACGAGCCAGGGCACTCTGCCCAGCCCCATCGGACAATACGCGGTTGCCGCTGATGCCCATGTTGACGACGCCCCAGCCGGGCCTTGTCTTGGTATTGAGTCGTTCGGCCAACCGATCGGGCCAGCGACGATTGGCATCGACGGTCGAGCCCACGCCGTCGGATATCGAATCCCCGAGCACTACGAGGGCCTGTGCACCTTTGGGGCGCTCAACCTCGACACCTGAAATAAAGGCTCGCGATTGAATTGTCTGCTGCGGCGCGAAGGCTATGTCAGTGAAATCGCCCGGGTCGGAGACGAAAGCACTCTGCATCCCGGTCGCATGGCAGGTGCACGCCCCGGTTGCTTCCGGTAGGTACACGCTGATCGACAGGGTAGCGAGGTCCCGGATTTGCAGGGGTATCGGATCGCTTAGTAGCGGCGCACCGGCCGGGATGCTGACCGACGCCTGGCCATCGAACGTGACCGCGTGGTCGGATGCCGCCTTTATCGCGCCGCTTTCGTCTACCAACGCCAGTCGAGCGGCGCCGATCAACAGCGGCTTGCCGCCGTATTCATTGGTGAAACGGATCCTGACGCGCCGGCCGCCGCCGCTGATGTGCACTACCTGACGGATCGTCACGTTTTCAAACGAGGGCGTAGCCGGGAAGGGCCCGACGGCGGGGCTAGGAGGCAAGGGCGCCGCGCCCCAGGTCTGCATCCATTCCGCAGTGTGGCCGATTGAGCCTGCGCTCAGCGCCACCAACAGAAAGCACGCAAACTGAAATTTGCCTCTCATGCTCCCCTCCCACCGCATCGCAAATAGACTAAGGCCGACCGCCTGACGACGTCACGATGATGCCAGGCGAAGGCCCTGTTCCAATTCGCCACGGCAGCCAAGCCAAGCGTCGCCGCATCAAGCATACGCCCAAACGATAGTGGGACTTCCTGCGGCTGCTGTGCTCGAGTGCGACAGACCCAGAACTCGGGCGGTGCTCGACAGGGCCTCCCGCATCCTGGCCAAAGGCAACTCCAGAACGAAGAAGGCGGCGCCTTTGCCCTCGCCGTCGCTGTGGGCTGACAGAGAGCCGCCCATTTCTTTGGCGGCGTTTACCGCGCTGTGAAGTCCAAAACCATAACCGTCAGGTTTAGTGGTGAAGCCGTGGTTAAAGATGTTATGGAGGTTGTTCGCGGCAATCCCCACGCCGTTGTCACTCACGCGGATCCTCACCCGGTCCGAAGACTGTGGCGATACCTGGATGACCATCCGCTTGTCGTGCGCCCCATCTTGAGTCATGGCTTCTTTGGCATTGCAGATGAGGTTGATGAGTATTTGCAGGACTTTGTGCCTCTTGACGAGCACGTCGTTCGCCTTCGGCGCGCTTGCCCAGACGCGATGTCTCCTCCGGCATTTTGTCCGCTGTCATGAGTCGGGCGGCGCTTTTGAAAAGGTAAGTCCGAGGCGACAATTTGAATCGCCGCGGTGCATGCATTGGGGGTGTTGAATGCTGACGCTCTCGTTGAAATGTGCGGCCGCACCCTCGGTGAGCCCTTCTACCAGCGAGCACAGCTTGCGCTTGGAACGATAGTTCATGACCAGCGTGTCGGCTGACGAGGTATCGAACTCAAATACCGGTGTGTCGGCGCCCGGGTAAAGCTTGCGAACTTCCGGATGAATGATGCCATTGAGCGCCAGAACAAACTCCCGTGTGGATCGGTAGCTCTCAAAGAACACCGGATACTTCTTGTCCAGGAGCGGCATCGCTTTGACTCCGAACCAGCGGACGATGGCATTAGGCGGTTGCTTCAGCGCAGCGGAACCTGCGGCAATTAGTTTGCAGAAATCGGCATCCTGATAGTTGCCACAAGCGACGTGAAGCCTCCGTCAATTTGAGAGCTCTGAAGCCACTGATCCCAGGTATCGTCTCCAAATTCTTCCGTGATCACCTCCTCGAGCAGATTGAAAATTATTCCTATCACGCAATCTAAATGGCCGCACTAAAGCCCTAAATCTCCTAAGAACCCGGCTGGGAAGCGCCGCAGTAGGAGGTCGGGATCGGGGAGATTTCTCTCGATACGGGCTTCCGGCTCCGACTCGGCGCTCCAGGACTCCCGTTGGATGCGGCTTGCGTGATTGTTGCTCTGCACAGCGGGACTCGGCGACCACCCTGGTCTCAGATTGGTCAATCGATGCGCGCGGATGAACCCGCTTTGCGATTGAACAGTGCGGCGGCTCAAATAGGGTTTGGTCTTACGGCCGTGGCGACGACGACATGCGATAAAGCGCATGTATAGCGTGGACCTTTGCACAAGCCGGGTGTCGGCCAACAAGCCTCGGCCCGTTCGGAAGATCAGGAAACAGCGTAGTCGCGTGAGCGCGCCCCCAAACCTCAGCAGTTTGCCCGCCGTTGAGCGCGCCCTCGGACAACCGCAGCCCGGGCCGGCCGCTGATGCGTTGCGAGCCGATCACGGCTCACAATTAGTCGACACCGAGGTCCACCGGCTGGAGCCCACAATCGGCAGCGCCGCGTCGATCGAGGATGCTCCGACGGTTCAGATGTTGTCTGTGCCACAGCAGCTTGCCGTCAAGAGCGTCATTGATGTGGAACTGCCAGCCGGCTGCGTACTGCGTGGCCGCTACGCACTAGAAAAGGTCATTGGGCGGGGCGGGTCTTCAATCATTTATCGCGCTGCAGACCTGAATCACGCATCACCCAAGGATGTGACAGCAAACGTAGTCGCTGTAAAGCTGCTGTGTTCGGAGCAGCGCTCCGATCCGCTGGCACTCGCGCGCCTGAAGCGCGAGTTTCGACAAATGCAATGTCTATCGCACGCGGGCATCGCCCGGGTGTTCGACCTCGATTGCGACGGTGACGTCTGGTTCATGAGCATGGAGCTGGTTGCCGGTCGGACCGTGAAGGCCTGGACGGAAACGCCCGGATCGCTGACGGACGCGCTGAGAATCATTGGCGCGTGCTGCGAAGCACTCGAGCACGCGCACTCGCTCGGAATCGTTCATGGGGACCTCAAACCTTCCAACGTCATGGTGGCCGACAATGGCGCGGTAAAGCTCATAGACTTTGGGTCGGCACCCAGTCGAAGCGGCCCGTTCGCTGCGGATTCGGATCCAAATCGTGCCGCTACGCCGTTGTACGCGAGTCCAAGAGTACTTGCGGGCTATATCGCGGAGCCGCGCGACGACGTTTTCAGTCTCGCGTGCTTGACCTATAGCATTCTTAGCGGGGGCCAGCATCCATTTGGTATGCGCCCCTCGCTCGAGGACGGTCGAGCGAAGTCGGCTCCGACCTACGTTCGTGCGATTCCGGCCACGCTCTTCGAGGTCATCGAACGCAGCCTGTCCGCCGAGCCCGAGCGGCGACCGGCGTCAGTCGCCGAATTTCTGCGCGAGCTGACCGATGCCGACCGCCGTCGCCGCGCGGAGGCGGGCGACGCCGCAATCCCGGCACGCGGCAGCGGCGGCGCGATGCATCATTTAGACCTAACAACGAACGCGCCCGATACGGTGTCGCGTTCGAGATTGCCGACCGTGTTCAGCAAAGCGCTTCTGGGTGAGCGGGGATCTACGACAACCCGTGCGACTCGGATTGCGCTGGCGGCGCTTTACAGGGTCGGCGGCAGTCGCGGTTCCTATCGGCGGGCTCAGCCTTTCGTGGGGCTGATGGCGCTTGTGTTCGCAGTTGTTGGTTTCGCGGTCTCGTTTCGGCTCGCCACACACCGACACGTGTTGCCTACCGCAGAGTCACGGGCCCAAGCTTCGGTCATGCCTCCTGAAGAGGAGGCGACGGCTGCTGCCCAAGGCGAAGCGCCCTCGACACCGAGCGCGATTCTCAATGGCTCCGGGACTATTGCGTTCGAAGCGTCGACGATCCATGCGAGTGCACTGCAATCCCTGGTCGCTATCTCTGTGAAGCGGCTGCACGCCACAAAAAGCCGCGGCGCATTCGAGTGGCGGGTCGAGCAGGGCACGGCGCATCCTGGCGTTGATTATCAACGGGTGGAACCCCAGCGGGTCGGATTTAATGAAGGACAAGAGGTCAGAACCCTGTTTATACCGTTGATCAACAGTCGCGCGATGGTGCTACCGCATGGCACTCGCACCTTTACCGTGACGCTGGAGCAGGTGGCGGGCGGTCCAGCGCTGGGTCGTGTCGCGCGTGTAACGGTGGCGATCGATCCACCGCCGACCTTAAGCCGCCCGCGTATCTTCCAGGCCCGGGCCGAGCAATAGAAAACGCCGGCAACTGTTCACGACCGTACGATCTATCTCCGGCTACTCACAAACGAATATCCGATATAAATCAGTAGCACGGAGGCCGCTAATACTTCTGCGATGATCGTGGCGTTCATCGCGATCGAATGAGCTCCGATAGGAGCGACCACATAGTGGTCCAGGCCGCCGAATCCCAACAGCGCGTAGATCGCGATCGCGATGGAGCCATAAGCCTGCGAGACATTCCGGTATAGCCAATATCCCAAAGCGCCAATCGCCGCGATTCCACACCACGACAGATACACACCGAGAGGGGTGATCCATTTTGGGAGATTGGGATAACTCTGGATGTAGACGGCATTGTGGACGAAATGAAGAAGGCTGGCCGCTCCATACACTGTGACGAGAACCAGCACCATGCGTTCGCGTTTCAATGGAAGGGTCATCGTCTGGTGCCCACCGCTTTGCCTATCCGGCCAGTAGCCGATCGATAGCCGCCAGTAGCTGCTTGTGCTCTTTCGCGCTGTTGACGGGATAGCGATTAAAGGTGTCGCCGACAGTGAGATCGGCAAAAATGCCCGCTGGATCGTCGTGGAAATGCAGGAAGGATTTCGATCTGTGACGCCTGACTCTAAGTCCCGCTCGTTCTAAATCGGGGCGCACCTCAACTGGGCGCGACGCCTCCGATATCGCTCCTCTCAGCGCATCAACTCCAGCGGCTGTGGGAGTTTCGCCAGCAACTCCTCGCCAAACACTGCGGCGATATGAAAGAAGGCCATGCGCGCGACCTGGTCGGAGCGGTTCTCCCACGCATGTAGCGTGCCGCGCTGGACGACGACATCGCTCTTCTTCAAAACGAGCTCACTGTCGTCGAGTACCAACACGACCTGCCCCTCGATGACGACGGCGTAATCGAGCGTCTGGGTACGGTGCATTACTGTGCGCTTGCCGCCCATATGCGGCGGGTAGATATCGATCAGGCGCATCAGATGTCCGCTCGCCGGCATGATCGTGAACTCGCGCTCCGTCGGTTCGCGTGTCTCGAGCGAAGTGAGGACGGGTACCGTCTTCGTGACATTCCACATTTCGAAAAAGTCCGCGCCGACCTTGCGGCCCTGCATTGGATGATTCTGGGGCGGCGTGCCGTCGGACAGTACGACGGACTTGCCGCTGGGATCGTGGCCGGTGACGACGCGGCGAACGGGGTTGGACATTGCGCTCGGCTCCTGAAGTCCTGGTCGCAACAATCCTTGCAAACCTACACGAGGGATTTTTTGAACAGATCGAGCATTCTTCCCCACGCCTTTTCTGCCTGGCCTTCGTTGTAGACGGCGCTGTCGGGTGGACACCAGCCATGCATGGTGCCGGCATACACCTCGATCTCGGTGGCTAACTTTGCCTTGGCAAAGCTCTCACGCAGCACATTCTTGGCTTCGGGCTGCTTCTCATCGTCGTTGGCCGCGATCGCTATCAACGCGGCCGCTTTCATCGACGGGATGAGAAGGTGAGGGCTGTCGGGAGTGTTCGACACCAGATTGGCGCCATGAAACGATGCGAGCGCCCCCACGCGACTCGGAAACGTGGCGGCAGTTCGAAACGCTATCGGGCCGCCCATGCAGTAGCCGGTGGTAGCAAGCTTGCGCTTGCGATCGACGGATGCCTGCTGGTCCAGATACGGAATGAATGCGCGAGCATCTGTCTGCTGTGTCGCGGGGGTCAGTGACTGCATCATGCCCATCAGGGTATTGCGAGTAGCTTCATCCTGAAAACTGGCGCCAGGCGGCACAACCGGGGCGCGCTTGATGCGATAGAAAGGATTGGGAACCAGTACCGTGTAGCCCGCCTCGGCCAAGCGCCTGCCCATCATGCGAAAGGCCGGTCGTAATCCAAAGATATCCGGCCACATCAAAACACCGGCGGACTTGCCGCTGGCCGGATGCACCAGATAGGCATCGGCGCTGCCATCGGCTGTCTTGATCTCGACATCGCTTTCCACGACCTCGGCCGCATTGGCGACGGTCGGCAGCATCATCGTCAGTCCGGCGCCCACGGAGAGCGCGGCAAATTGCCGGCGCGAGACCACATCGGCGCGGCGGGAGTAGCTCAGCATGTCGCGGAAAGAATCCTGATCACACATACGAATTACTCCTCTTGGTTGACGGCTTGATGCTCTCTGTCTATCACGCCGGCCCACGTACCTTAGATTCTGGCGTCCCAGACAGCAGGGCTTGGCGCCGCAATGGCGAGCCAACCGCCGTAATATATTCCTGCTATCTATTGCCGGCGCATAGAATACGGCAAGCCAAGCAGGTACCCACAGAAGTCAGGAGTCAGACAATGGTCAGCGCACCCTCAAGATTTGCACTTCCAGCATGTCTGTTAATGGCGGCATTCTGGGTAACACCCTCTCTGGCGGCGGAATCCTTCAAGGTGCCGCTCACCGGTTCCGAGCAGGTGCCGCCCGTGGACACCGCGGGCAAGGGTATGGCAACTATTTCGTATGATCCGGCGACTCATGTTGTCAGCTGGACCATCACCTACAGCGGCCTGTCGGGGCCAGTGACCATGGCCCACTTCCATGGGCCGGCCCCGAAGGGGCAAAACGCCGGCGTGCAGATCTGGCTTACGAAGCAGGGAAGCCCCGCGGAGAACCCGATCAAGGGACAGGCGACACTCACAGCCGATCAGGCTAAGGATTTTTCCGCGGGTACGTGGTACGTCAATCTGCATACTCAGGCGCACCCCGGCGGAGAGATCCGCGGTCAGGTCGTGCCCCCCAAACACTAATACTCGTTAGAGGATCCTCGCGAGGAGGGCTGTTGCGAGAGCGCTGCAGCCAAGTAGGATCACGGCGCGCGCGCGACCTGACATGCGTGGCGGCGGAACGCTCGCGGGTAGGGCCTTCCAACCGCTGATCATCGGCCACAGCAGATTTTGACCCTTGATTGCTGCATAGGCCACGATGGCCAATACGTGCAGCACTATAGCGACCAGCAATGCGTCCCAGAGTATGGCGTGAAGCGACGTGATCGCGTTGGCCACCGGCGCTGACACCCATTCGGTCAGAGGTCCTTCGTTGGCCACGTCATTGGCCACATACAGGCCTGTCAAGCTCTCTCCCAGCAACAGCGCCAGCAGGAACAACACCATCCAACCGCCGGCCGGATTGTGCCCCGCGTATTGATCGGCCTCGCGGCGAAACGAGTTCACCAAGTGCCGGGCCGCCATCTGCGGAACCACAAAGAAGTCCAAAAAGCGCGCGCTCGAGCTGCCAAAGAACCCCCACAGGATGCGAAACAGGACTAGTGCCAGCAGTCCGTCGCCCACTCTTATGTGCCAGCCCATCCAGTTTAGCCGCCAGGTGAAGTAGGCTGCCATCACCAGCAGCACGGTTGCCCAGTGGAACAAGCGTGTTGGAAAGTCCCAGACAAGAACGATCCGCGTCGGCTCAGTCATTTTTCGCGACGAACATCCTGAACGTTGTTACGCACAACCACGCTACACAAGTCCACGCACGATCTCCAAGATAGTTGGCACGACAAAAAATGTCGTCAACCAGAAGCCTAAAAATAACTCCCTAGTCGAGAAGCTGCGGCGCGAGAACTCTTTTGCATTCGAATGCCCTAATAGCTCCCCTAACGTATAGCAAGCGCAAATGCGTTCCCCTCGCGTTTGCCAGATCCTCCAATTGCTTGCTGCCCACCGAAGAAGTGCACAGAAAAGGTTAGGAACATGCTGGTGGGCCTCCACAAGAGACTTCATTCGCGCAAGCTACAGCCGGTCCGTACGGTATTTGCCATTCACGACGGAAGCGGTAGGCCGGCCAAGCCAACAGATTCCAGTGATTAATGGACGTGGTGCGTATTAGGACTGCATTCTGTGCCCCACAGTAGATTTGATAATGGTTGAAATCCTGCTCGACGACTTGAAAATCCCTGCCCTTGAAGTACATTGTGGAGTCCCACCATTTGTGATCGGAGCTCTCGAAGTCGGCGTCGATATCTATGCCGTGAAGCCAGGCAGCGTAACCCGTGAAGAGCACTAGAATCGCACCCGCCGCACGACGTAGAACTCGAGCGGTAGGATTTGGGAGGACGTCCAAGCGTTTAATGAGCGAATCGCAGTGGCGGTTGCCTACCAACAGCTGAAAGCGCAGTTGCCCGCGCGGTCTCTTCTCTGATTATCCCCCCAACCCCAAGCCCACTACACGAATGAACCAACGCCGATGTGCAAATCCGCTTTGTTTGGCATCTCATAGCCGGCGATCCGCTCATTTCCGGTCCCTGCGGCTCTTGATCAGTGGTAGCGAGACTGCATACCAAAAGAAGGCTCCACCGACGGCTCCCAGGACCGTCCACAAAATCGCGAGATAAATCGTCCAATCAACTGTTAAGGTGCCCTGGGAGTAAGTTTGAGACAGAAAGAATAGAAATAATGGCAGCGCAAAGATTGCTTCGAACACAGCGATGTGTCCCCAGAGCGAAGACATCTTCCACTTCATGGACAAGTCGGCTGAGTAGACAGGTATCCACCCACGCCGCCTAACGTAACTATCGCCATCCTACTGGCGATGTTACGGTCGACATACTCAGCTACAGGCCGGATGGATTCGGGCATAGCAGCGGTAGGCCATCCTATGAAAGGTAACATCACAAAAACGGCACTTTTGTTCATTCTGGGCTATCTCAATTGCGCTAGCGCTTTGCACGCGGATGAATTGAACGCCTCAATTCGCAACCTAATCGAAGTAACTAACCAGTTAGCAAAAGATGCTCAACACTCGTGCGACAGCGGTGATCAAAAAGCCTGCGACGAAGTATTGGTGGCCAAGGCCAGGGTCAGCATTTTGCAGCTCGAATTGCGGCATCCCCGAGGAAAAATTGAAGAAGCGGCATCAGACGTTGATAGCGCTATGGCGGACTTGGAAGACGCGGTGAACGACGAGTGAGCCTAAGGTTTTTGGTGCGTCAACCGTAACATCGCCGTCCTACTTCGCATAATGTATATTATGTTAACTCTCGTAGATACCGGCCTATCTCCCTAAGCCGTCTGTAGAATGCGCTCCCCTGTGGGACAACGCGCCCCCCACGGTTGTCCTCCTTCAGCGGAGCTGAACGCCCAATACTTAGCTTCGCTTGAGAATGGCCTTTAGCGCAGCGTCTACAGGCCGGCTAACTTTTACCGTCATTCCGCGAGCTCGGCGGCGCTGCTCGCCCTCATTGGACACCAATGCTTACAACTTCGAACGTCGCGATTCAGTTCGGCGCCAAGCCCCTGTTCGAGCAGGTCACGGTCAAGTTCTCCGATGGCAACCGCTACGGGCTCATCGGGGCGAACGGTTGTGGCAAGTCGACCCTGATGCAAATACTCAGCGGCGAGCTCGAGCAGAGTTCGGGCGACGTCATGCTGCAGACGGGCATGCGACTTGGCAAGCTCAATCAGAACCAGTTCGCTTACGAGGATCAACGCGTGCTCGACGTCGTGATGCAGGGTCACGCGGAAATGTGGCGGGCGATGACCGAGCGCGACCGAATCTATGCCAACCCCGAATCCACCGATAAGGACTTCATCCGCGCTGCAGAGTTGGAGGGACAATTTGCGGAGTGCGGCGGCTATACCGCGGAGTCGCGCGCTGGCAGCATCCTGTCCGACGCCGGTATTCCGGAGTCGCTCCACAACCTGCCGATGCGCGAAGTCGCGCCCGGCCTGAAACTGCGCGTGCTCCTCGCCCAAGCGCTGTTTTCACAACCCGATGTTCTGTTGCTGGATGAGCCCACCAACAATCTCGACATTAACTCGATTCGCTGGCTTGAAGGCGTGCTCAACAACTACAACGCCACCATGATTATCATCAGTCACGACCGACACTTCCTGAATCAGGTCTGTACGCATATCGCGGACCTGGACTTCCAGCAGCTCAAGATCTATCCCGGCAACTACGACGATTTCATGCTGGCATCGATGCAGGCGCGCCAGCGGGTCGAAGCCGCGAACGCCAAGGCGCAGGACCGAATCTCGGATTTGCAAGAATTCGTGCGTCGCTTTTCGGCCAATGCCTCGAAGGCACGGCAGGCGACGTCGCGCCGCAGAGAGCTCGAGAAGATCAAACTCGAGGAGATCAAACCATCATCGCGCCAGAACCCATTCATCCGCTTCGAACAGACCAAGAAGCTGTATCGATCGGTCGTGTCGGTAGAAAAGTTGCGCTTTAGGTACCCGAACTCGGACGTGGACGTACTGCGTAACGTCACGTTCAATGTCGAAGCCGGCGAGCGCATCGCAATCATCGGCGCCAATGGCATCGGCAAGACCACGCTGATGCGATGTCTGGCCGGCGAGCTCACTCCATCGGCTGGACATATCCAGTGGGTGGAAAATGCCCAGCCCGGCTACATGCCGCAGGATCCGCAAGCAGAATTCGCCACCAAGATGGATCTGTTTGCGTGGATGTCGCGATTCACGGGAAAGGCGGATGACGATCAACTCGTGCGTGCAACCTTGGGGCGCCTACTGTTCTCCGGCGATGAGACCAAGAAGTCAGTCAAAGTGCTCTCGGGCGGCGAGAAAGGCCGCATGATCTACGGCAAACTGATGCTCACTAAGCCCAATGTCCTGTTGATGGATGAGCCCACCAACCACATGGACATGGAGACCATCGAATCGCTGCAGATCGCGACGGAGAAGTACGTCGGCACGCTCGTCTTCGTCTCGCACGACCGCGAGTTCGTGGGGGGACTGGCCACTCGGATCCTGGAGCTGCGAGCCGATGGCAGCATCGCCGATTTCCGAGGTACCTACGACGAGTATCTCAGCTCGCAGGGCATCCAGATTTAGCCAACATAGGCCCGCGCCGCGGCCACATTACTGCCGGTCACGTTGTAGTCGCGACCCGCTCGCTCGACTTCGCCACTGGCGCGTCCCGCTATTTTGTGTCGAACTTGATCGCCAGTTGCGCGCAGCCGGACACGGGCGCCCCGTTCAACCATGTGTCTGGCCGGTAGTAAGGAGAGCCCGAAGCCGCGATTCTGATGGCGGCCTGATCCAGAGACGCGTTGCCCGAAGAGTGCACGATGGTCGGGTCCTGTTTTAGTTTCCCCGCTGCATCGACGCAGACATGCACAATCACGCTATTGGGCTGCCCACCTATCTCATCCCGTGCTGCACCGGGCGGCGCTCCAGCGATTGGTTCGGATGTTCGACTCGCCCCCGATAATGGGTTCTGGGACGTCCCTGCCCGCGTATCACTCGCATTACCTTGCTCGGCCCACCTAAAGGCAATCTGCTGCCACGAGTCGATCGGCTCACCGTCGCCGAGCCGGGTTGCGGATGCAAATCGAAGCCTGGAGACGCAGCGAATCGCCGCCGAATCCAAGGCGCTCGACCCTGAAGACGACTTGATGGAGATGTGCGATGCGCCGCCACCAGCTGGGAGCCAGAAGACAATGACTGCAATCACTCCCTCATCGGCGATCCGCAGATCCGGGCAGCGTGTCTTGAGATTGATTCCCAGGGACGTCTGCGCCGGTATCGGATTGTCGGGAACGGGCTGGGTCTGCGCCGCACTGATGTCTGCTCGAACGCCCAGAGCGCCGCACATGAGAGTCACGCCAATCCAATGTTGCATTAAAACCGCCAATGATCAGTCACTTCCAGCCAGGAGGCTGAGAGGTCTCAATGCTCGGTAGCGGGAGACCTTCCGCGACAATGCCTCGGCACTGCCGTTTAGCTCGTATCGAGCTCGTATTGTAATCGGCGCTCCCTATAGCGCAATCCAGGCAACTGGTTTCCGTGCCTGCTGACACAGCAACTAGATGCCGCACACATCGGTGAGGTCGTGTGCCCGCTGCGGCATTGCCCCCACCCCTTTGTGTCTCTAGATTAGCCCGGTGACGAATCCCCAAGGTTCTGCGAGGAAGGTGTCCGCCCCCAATCCATGGCGCGCCCTGCGCTATCCGCTATTTCGGAATCTGTGGTTGGCGACCGTGGTATCGAACGTCGGATCTTGGATGTACAGCGCGGCCGCGGGCTGGCTGATGACGAGCCTGAATTCGAACGCCGTGATCGTTTCGCTGGTTCAGGTTGCCAACAGTCTGCCTTTGTTCTTGCTGGCGTTGCCGGCGGGTGCCATTGCCGATTTGTTCGATCGACGGCGCCTCATCCTGGTCTTGGAAATACTGACCACCATAGTATCGGCGATATTCGCACTACTGGTCTCACTGCATCGGGTAGACCCATCGACGCTGTTGCTGTTTGCTTTGGCGGTCGCCATCCTGGGAGCGCTGGAGACGCCGGCCTGGCAAGCAATTGTGCCGCAGCTTGTACCCAGCGAAGCACTCGCGTCGGCAGTCGCCACAAACAGCGTCGGCATCAATGTTAGTCGCGCAATCGGCCCGGCACTCGGTGGGGTTGTGATTCTGACACTGGGCATCGCAATGCCGTTCTGGTTTGACGCGTTCAGCAACCTGGGCGTGATCATGGTAATTCTTCTGTGGCGGGTAACCCCACGACCGAAGAGCGCGCTGCCCAGCGAACACTTACGCTCCGCGGTGCGCGGCGGACTGCGGTACGCCCGCAATTCACGCCCTCTGCGTGCGGCACTGGTGCGAGCGAGCGGATTCTTTGTCTTTGCCAGCGCCTACTGGGCGTTGCTCCCACTAACCGCCAGGGAACAGATCCATGGCGGACCGACACTGTATGGGCTATTGCTCGGGTCTATAGGCCTGTCGGCGATCGTGGGCGCTTTGGTGCTGCCCCGAATTGTCGAACGATTGGGCTCCGATATGACGGTAGTTTTCGGCGGATTGTTGACGGCAGCAGCGCTCGTTTTGTTTGCCGTCGCCAACTCGCCCACGCTGGGATTGCTGGCGTGTCTATTCGCAGGCGTATCGTGGATCGCCGTCGTGGCCACCCTCAACGTCTCCGCACAACGCGCTCTTCCGGATTGGGTGCGGGGCCGCGGTCTGGCGATCTACACCGCGGCCTTCTTCGGAACCATGAGCCTTGGCAGCGTCATATGGGGCTATCTAGCTGAACATACCGGATTGCGCACCGCCCAACTGGTGGCCGCGGCCGGCGCCGCACTCGCCGCGTTGCTTACGCGCCGGGCCAAGCTTTCGAGCGGACCGTTGCCTGATCTCACCCCCTCGATGCACTGGCCACCGCCGGTACTAAGCGGCCGCGAAGCCGAAGATCCAGGTCAAGTCATGGTCACGGTGGACTATCGGGTTCAAGAGCATCACCGCCAGGCGTTTTTGACGGCATTGGACTCCGTTGCGCGCGGCCGGCGGCGCGACGGCGCTTATGATTGGCGCATCTTTGTGGACTCCGCTCATGCCGACCGCTTCATTGAGGTGTTCTTCGTGGACTCCTGGCTCGAACACATGCGTCAGCACCGACGCGTGACCGTGGCCGACCAGCACGCCCAGGAGCGGCTACGCGAACTATTGAACGCCGAGCCGGTGGTCACGCACTACATCGAGCCACTGGATCGGCCGAGTGACGCTTAGCCCGTCTGAGGACGGGTTGCTCTGCGAGTCATGTCTCTAACACCGTGATGTCGAATCCGTGAATTATCTCTCTACGCAACGGTAGCTCTGGGCTGCATCGACTGAGCCCTTTCCAAGGTACTTCGGCCAGGTCGGATAGACGCACATCGGCCGGGTGCGACCCCTATCATCAGGGTTGACGTCAATCGCAATCAGATCGCCGGGAGGCCGTCCTTTCTCGACCCACGCTTCCAGCGCTTCCAGGCCCTCGTACCGGGCATTGAATGGCCCCATGCCGTGACCAAATCCGGGAATGACGTAGAAGCGCAGAAACGAGTCCAGGTTCTTCGACCCCTGCAGCGCGCGCTGCTGGTTGTAGTACGCGATCGTATTGTAAGGCGTGATGTAATCATCGGCAGTCCCGTGCGTGAGGATGATCTTGCCGCCCTTCTTTCGGAACGAAGTCAGATCAACGTCACTGACATCCATGATCGTTCCGACATATTGGGTTCGAGCGCGCAGCCAGTCGCTGGAATTAGGATCGAATGTCAACGGATCCATGGCGAGATCGCGCGCGAGAATGTATCGCGAAGTTGCGGCGCCCGCGTTGTAGAGCAAAGCGTCGGCGGCCGTGGGCGGATTGCTGGGCATCGGGCGCGAGCCAAAGGTTGACACGCGGAACACAGCCCCTTCCAGCAATGGCCAGCGCGGAAATTCACTCATCCCGGCGATAGCAAATCCAGGACGATACGGTGAGGTGATCTGAGCGACCGCTTGGATCTGCGCGGCCGTCAGACAAGTATCATCGTCGACGCCGGCCCGACAGGTCAGGGTCTTCCTGACCGTTTCGATGTTGAAGACCTTGTTGCAACCGGCGACATTGCTGATAACGCCGTCCCTAACACCATCCAGCGCCACGGTGTCGCACGCCGCGTAGACTGCGTCGACCAGAAGCCTGGTCTTCCCTGGGCTAAGCCACCCCGCCCCGTCGTGGCCGTAGATGGCCTTGCCGACGTTGAGCGACGCCAGGTGCAGCAGCGTCACGTTGTAGGCCGGGTAGTCAGAAATAACGCCGTCATAGTCCGCCGGGTAGCGCGCAGCGGCATCGAGCGCTTCGTGGCCACCCTGTGAACTACCCACAAAGTAGAATCGCCGCGGCGCTCTGCCATAGTGCTTGCGAATCAGATCCAGTGCCACGTCGTGCGTTTTCTTCACCGATTCCTTGCCATAGTTCAGCAACGCCTCATCGTTCATTCCGAACGAACCATCGAACGGCGCCAGACCCTTGTGTCCGCCGTCGCTGCCGAGCGTGGCGTAGCCGCGCTGCAGCGGGGTCGCGCTGCCATCCGGCTCAAGCACTGCGGGACCCGTAGCTTTGACCAGGACGCCATCGAAGGCGGCGCCACCCATCTGCAACGCCTTCCCATTCCAGTTCGACGGCAGGTTGACCTCGAATTCGATGTTCGGGGCGGAAGCAGAGATCGGCGAGATCGTGCCGATGACAGCGCAGTAGTTCCCGTGGACTTTGAATTCGGCCGATTCGATCACTGCGCCGGTCGTGGGCAAAGCGATCGCCCCGGCGGCCACGTGCGCACCTGACAGCGCGGCGCAGGACTGCGGCACCGTCATGCCGCTGTCGGGCCAGGCGACCGCTGGCGCCAGCAGCAGCGGGCAGAGCCCGACCGCGAAGCGGGCGAACGGCGGCGCGCGCGTCTTCAGCTCAGTGCCGAATGACGTAATTGGTCGTGAACGGGGACGCAGCATGTTCGAACTTCAAGCGTGGCAAGTATATGGTTTTATGCTGGGATCTTCGCACTCGCATTGTGTGCGATTTCCTGCGGCACTTCGGCCATGCCGCTGACAGGAGCGTACCTGCAGGACCTACCGCCCGGCGACGTCATCCTGCCGCAGGCTCCGGCCGCACCGCAGATCCGGCGGGTGCTGGTCATATCATTCGCTTCGCCGCTGATCCTGCCAATACTGTGCAACTGCAAGCAGCTGGTCGCTGCTGTCGCCGATGCCAGATTCCCAGACTTGCACGCAGATCATCAAGCTGTCGCAGCGGGCCGAAACGCCCGGCTATCCTGACATCGTTCGCGCAATGGATTCGCTGCTGGGCCAGCTGGCCACGCAGATTGCCAACGCCGCCGGGCAACGCGATCTCGCCGGCTCCTCCCCGCCCTGCTCACCTGCGATAACGACGCCTGCGGGAGGCAAACTAGCGCCGCCGTCATCGATCACATTTGTTAGAGTGCCGGCTATGAATAATGACGTCGAGCCGGCCATTCCTTCGCACCTGCGTTGCCCGCGCACTCGCCCATCGCGCATGCCGTCGGGCTTCCAGGCGCCCTATGGCGCGTGGATGGCACGCTACGACGAGGGCGCAGCGCCGCTGGTCATGGCCTATTTTGGAGCGCAGCAGCTCGCACTGCTGCCGCCAGATGCCCTCGCGCCCATCAAGGGCATGCTCAAGGCCGAACCGGCCCCTCCCTACTGGCTCGAAGCCCAGAGTCACGACACCGCCGGCTTCGATACCCGTGTGATTATTGCCTACTGGGCCAGTGCCGAGCGCTTTTCCGCCTGGCGCCGGGCCAGCGGATTTGACGCCTGGTGGGCTGATCCCAAGCGCGAGACGGAGCCGCTCGGCCGCTTCCTCGAAGTCGTCACCCCGCCGATGGAAATGCTGGAGGTCGCTTTCTCGCCGCCGGATCGGCCGGAAGGAGCCGGAAACCTGCAACGGCGCGTGAGCGCCTGCCCGGTCGCCGAGCATGCCTACTGGGGCAGCGCGCGCGATCGCATTCCGGCCTCGCAGACCGACGCGCTTGAAGGCGGCAACAATAAGCTCACGCTGAAACGCAACGGCGCGCGTGTGCGCGTCGCGCCAGGTGCCAACATCTGCATGATCCGCTCCGGCCAGGACTGGAGTGACACGCGCGGCAGCGAGCGTGACATTTATTTGGGCCAGGTACGCCCCAAGCTGATCGCCGGCATGACGTATCTGCGCGATGAAGGACTACCGATCGGCTGCTTCTCCTGCCGGTTCATGCAGGTGCTGAGCGACACCGGCGCCCCGACCGAGCGCAGCTTCGGCCACGCCTATTTCCGCAGCCTGGGGGACCTCGAACAGTGGGCGGAGCACCATCCGACGCATCTGGCCATCTTTGGCACATTTCTCGAGACCATGGCGCCACTGGGCGATGCCATGCAATTGCGTCTGTGGCACGAAGTGATGGTGCTGCCGGTGAGTGCGCAGAGCTTCGAATACGTGAACTGCCACGATCGAACCGGTCTCATGGCCGCGGCTGGAGCATAACGAAGTGCATAAGCTGATGGCTGTTTCGATCAATACCGCCATTCCCGCCGCGTAAGCGCCAACACGCAGCGCGGCCGCGCGTTTTCCCGCGCTGGCCGCGCTTCGCTACCCACGATTCGCGTGCGCGCGGTGCTAGACTCGAAGCACAGTCAGAGCGCGCACATTCAAGGAGAATCACAATGTCATTACGCATCGGCGATAAGGCGCCGGATTTCCAGGCACAGACCACCCAGGGGCCGATCAGCTTTCATCAGTGGCTTGGCAATTCCTATGGCGTACTGTTCTCGCATCCCAAGGACTTCACGCCGGTGTGCACCACCGAACTCGGCTATCTGGCCAAGTTGCAGCCGGAATTCGATAAGCGCGGCGTCAAGATCATTGGCCTGTCAGTCGATCCGGTGGGCGATCATGACCGCTGGCTGAAGGACATTAAAGACGCGACCGGCGGCCAGGTGGGCTATCCGATTATCGGTGATCATGATCTGAAGGTTGCCAAGCTGTACGACATGCTGCCGGCCGACGCCGGCGAGAGCGCCACGGGGCGTACGGCCGCGAATAATCAGACCGTTCGCACGGTATTCATCGTCGGCCCGGACAAGCTGATTAGGGCCATCCTGATCTATCCGATGAGCTCAGGTCGAAATTTTGACGAAGTGTTGCGACTAGTCGACTCGATCCGGCTGACCGAAGCGCACAAGGTGGCGACACCGGTCAACTGGAAGGATGGCGACGACGTCATTATTCCGGCGTCGGTCAGCGATGCCGAGGCGAAGCAGAAATATCCCAAGGGCTTCAAGACGATCAAGCCGTACCTGCGAACGGTCGCTCAGCCCGGCAAGTAATCGCAGCAGGCGCCGCGCACCTACTGGAATATCTTTCCGGGATTGAGTATCCCGTTGGGATCCATCGCCCTCTTGATCGTTCGCATGAGGGCGATTTCCTCGCGGCTGCGCGACAGGTGCAGAAACTCGCGCTTCAATGAGCCGATGCCGTGCTCGGCCGAGATCGAGCCGCGCCGTCGCGCCACCAGGTCGTAGACCAGCTGCTCGAGCTGTAGCGCCGGGATGGCGTGCCCGGTCATCGGCACCGACAGGTGCAGATTGCCGTCGGCCACGTGGCCGAAATAGATTGCCCGCAGGCCCGGGTGGCGTCTTTCGAGGGCGTCGGTGATCTCGCTGACCAGCTCGCCAATCTCGCCCGTGGGCACGCTGACGTCAAAACTGAGCTCGGGGTTGTGACCGGTCTTGTGCCACTCGCCCGTGGAGTCCCGCAGTCCCCAAAGCTCCGCGACCTCACGGTTGGACTTTGCGATGACCGCGTCGCGCACCGCGCCGGCCTGCATGGCCTCGCCGATCACGCTCTCGAAGCGCTGCGCATCGCTATGCGGATCCGTTCCCATGACCTCGACCAGGACGTACGCGGCGTGTCCGGCCGCGAGCGGTGCCGCGTGCCGAAGCTCGGTCGTCGCGAGCTGATAAAACTCTGGCCACATGACCTCGAATGCCGTGAGCTGCGAGCCAAAGCCGCTGCGTGCTCGGGCCAGCAGTTCGAGCACACTCTGGTAGTCCGCCACCGCACACAGGCTGGTGCTGACGGTGCGTGCCTTGGGATAAAGCCGCAGCACCACCGCTGTGATGATCCCGAGCGTGCCCTCCGAGCCGATGAACAGCTGCCGCAGGTCGTAGCCGGAATTGTTTTTGATGATCTTTCGCAGCGCATCGATCACCGTGCCATCGGCCAGTACGGCCTCCACCCCGAGCACCATGTCGCGCGCCATGCCGAATCGCAGCACGCGGTTCCCACCGGCATTGGTCGACAGATTGCCGCCGATCTGACAGGAGCCGCGGCCGCCCAGATCCAACGGAAAGAACAGATCGACCGCGTCCGCCGCCTTCTGCACGGCTTCCATTACCACACCGGCCTCTACCGTGATGGTGCCCGCGGCGGCGTCGATCTCGCGGATCGCACGCATGCGCTCCAGCGAGATGACAACACAGGGACCGACTGGCACCGCCCCGCCGGCCAGCCCGGTCATACCGCCCTGCGGCTGCACCGCGATCCTGTGCTCGTTGCAGTAGCCAAGAATGGCCGCGACCTGACTGGTCCGTTGCGGATAGGTCAACGCCAGAATGCCGACGGCGGGATCGCCATGGACCCCAAAGTCACTGCAATGACGCATGACATTGTGCGCATCCGGGATTGCGACGACATCTGCGCCGACGCGCCCTGCCAGCTCCGCGGCCACACTCGTGGGCGCGGCCACTGCTACGCAGGCTCCTCGCCACTGATGGTGGTGCGGTACATCTCGCGGCGATAACCCTGATAGTCGTTATATCCCTGGTGCACGCACAGCCGGTTGTCCCACAACGCCAGCATGTCCGCTTCCCAGCGCAGGCGACAGCCGAATGCCGGCTGGATCAGAAACTCCGCCAGGAATCGCAGGATCGGCGCGGACTCCTCCGGCTGCATGCCTTCGATGCCAATGGCGTAAGCCTCATCCACATACAGCGCCTTCTCGCCGGTGATGGGATGGGTGCGGACCAGCGGGTGCGCATTGCCCTTGATCTTACGCATAAGGTCATCTGACAGCTGCTCGGCGTTGCGCGTCGCCGCCAGACGTCCGATCGGGCTGTCGCTGATCTGCACCGCATCCTGCGCCGACTTGAGCACATCGCGCAGCGAGAAGTGCACCCTGAGGCCGTCGATCATCTGCCGGTAGGTATCGCTGAGCATCCGATAGGCGAGCGCCGAATTCGCCCAGGTGGTGTCGCCGCCGAACGGCGGGATCTGGACCGAATACAACGTGGTGATCGACGGCGGCTTTGCAAGAAACGGCGAATCGGTGTGCCAGCCCTCACCGAACACCATCATCGATGTATCGTCGGCCTCCTTGATCAGCGGATGCACGTCGCGGTGGCCTGGCACGCCCTGAGTGTAGGCATCTTCGGCAAACGCACCGAAGCGCAGGCTGAAAGCTTCATGATCTGCGTGCGTCAGCTTCTGGCCGCGCAGGTAGATCATCTTGTGCCGGAATAGCGCCTCACGCAGTTCGGCGAATTGCGCATCGGTGATGGCGGCCGCGTCGACCCCGACAATCTCGGCGCCCATCGCGGCCGCCAGCGGACGAGCGTCGATGTGCCGATAGCCGGCGGCGTGATTATCAAATTTTCCGGTCGGATGTAGACGCATCGGTGGACGCCGAGAGTATCACCGGCGCCGCGGCCGGCTGCGCTCACGGCGAAATCAGAAGGCGGGGGCTGCAGATGGCCTGCGCCCGATTTTCTAGAATTTACCCGCCTTTCTGCGTGTAACTATTTGACTTAATTATGGCGCTGGCTCCCACCCCTGGGCGCAGCTGCCCCTCACCGTCGACGACCCCAGCGTGTCTGGAGCCTCAGTTGAGCGCGAACCGACGGCTGCGACGCAAGCGACGCTCGCAGCCCGCATACCAGGTGGCGGTGCCGCCCAACAATCGCCGATCGTCATCGCGCCGGTCGGCGTGCTTGCGGTATTTGCAGGTACAGCGTTCCGGTGTGGCGCAGCCTGCCAGCGGCAGGCTTGGCGCTTCGCGCAGCAGATAGCGCTTGTCGACGCCGCCACGACCGGCGGCCTGACACTCGAGCGCCGGCAGCAACGACACCGCCCGAAAGTCCGCGCCGAGTTTCGAGCGGTTGGAGGCACCGCGGCCTGCGGACTTAGGCCGCGATGCGGCTACGGTCGTTCCACCGAACAGAGACTTGAACAGTTCAATCATGCGCGCCCTCCCGATGATTGCAGCTCGATTCTAGGGCGCGCGGGCAGCGGCGTAGGCCGGTTTTCACTTAAACGGCGCCGGTCGACATAACGGTGCCGCGGCCGGTGTCTTTGCTGCAGCGCTACGCGCTGAGTAGATGTGACGGTGCGCGCACAATCGCGCGCAACTGTAAACAATGACAGTTGCGTGAAAACGCGCGCTTGAGGCTATTTTTGCCGGCAAAATCGTGCGCTGCAGTTTTTACATTACGTCTGCGGCAGCAGCGACATTTGGACAATAAACCTGTGATGTGCTCGGTGTTTATTTCGCCCGCCGATACCGACCATGGGCGGCACGAGGTCGAATGATGCTGCTCGGAATCGCTCAATACCGGTGCCGCGATAAAGCGGCGCGCGCCCGCCTCCCGGCGGCTGCCGGAGCGTCGTGAGCCGACGCGTTTTGATCATCGATCACGATGCCAGCCAGCTGCTGCTGGCCGCGACCGTGCTCGAGATCGGCGATTTCGAGGTGCTGCGGGCGGCGCACGCCGAACAGGCACTGACGATGCTGGATCGAGCGCTGCCGGATCTGATCCTGGTGGATGTCTCGCGACCCGATATGGTCGGGCTGGGGCTGGCGCGTCAGCTGAAGACCGATACGCGCCTGAAGCGGATACCGATCGTGGCGCTGGTGGGGCCGGCAATCGAGCGCGCCGCGGAACAGGCGCGTCAGGCCGGCTGCGTCGGCTCGATCGCCAAGCCCATCGATGGCCGCGATTTCGCCCTGCAGGTGACCTCCTATCTGGCCGAATCAGCCGGCGCCAAGCGTTTTCTGATCGTCGATGATTACCCGGCCCACCTGGAGTTGCTGCGGCTGCGGCTCGAGGCTGCCGGTCACGCGGTGGTATGCGCCGTGAACGGCATCGAGGCGCTCGCGGTGCTGGGACGCGAGCACGCGCGCATCGACGGCGTGGTCTCGGACATTCTGATGCCGCAGATGGATGGCTACAGCCTGTGCCAGGAAATTCGCCGCAGCAGGCTATTCGGCGGTCTGCCGTTCGTGCTCTATAGCGGCACGCACAGCAGCGCCGAGGATCGACGGCTCGCGGATGAGGCCGGTGCCGACGCCTTCGTCGAAAAGCCGGCCCCGATTCAGGCCATTCTCGGCGGCTTGGGCACGGGCGCGCAGCGCAAGCGTCCGGCCAACGGCTCAGACACTGCACGGTTGCAGGCGCCGGTGCTGAAGCAATACAGCGAATCGCTGGTTCGCAAGCTGGAGGAGAAAAGCACAGCGCTGGCCCAGGCTGAGGCACGCCTGTCCGGACTGGTCGAGGCGGCCCTGGACGCGATCATCACGGTCGATGAACACGGCACCACGCTGCTATTCAATTCCGCGGCCGAGATCATGTTTGGCTATTCACGCGCCGAGGTCATCGGCCGCGAGATCGACACCTTCGTGCAACGTCCGCCGGACCCGGACGGCCGCGAGCTGCTGTCGATGTCGCCACCCGACCTGGCGGCGCATCCGAGCGGCCTGCGCACCGTCTGGGGAGTGCGCCGCGATGGCAGCGAGTTTCCGCTGGAGGCGTCGGTGTCCTGGCTGGATACCGCACACGGGCGCCTGTATACGGTGTTTCTGCGCGACATCACCGACCGCCACCGGGCCGAACAGGCCAAGGCACGCAGCGAGGCTGCGCTGCGGCAGGCGCAACAGCTGGCCAAGCTGGCGCACGTGGTCACCGGGCCGAACGGTGTGCTCGAAGAGGCGGCGTCCGCCTGGGCCGATTTTCTGAAACTTGGCGCGCAGGATGCGCCCTCGAGCATCCGCGGCTGGCTCAAGTTCGTGCACCCCGAGGACCGGGACACACTGCGCCAGCGCGCCATCGACGCCTCGCGCCGACCGGAGCGCATCGAGGCCGAATACCGACTGCAGCGCGGCGACACCTGGGTCCATATTCATCATGTGATGGACCCCCTGCCGGCGCCCGCGACCTCGTCACCCTCGCAGGTTTCGTGGTTTCACACGCTGCAGGACATCTCGGACCGCAAGGAGGCCACCTTCCGGATCCTGCGTCTCAATCGAGTACTGTCGGTATTGAGTGCAATCAATGCGCTGATCGTGCGCACCATCGATCGGGATGAACTGCTGGCCGAGGCGTGTCGAATCGCGGTGGACGCCGGCCAGTTCCCCAAGGCCTGGATTGGCCTGATCGAAGGCGAGATGCGCGAACTGCGCATCGTAGCGGGTTACGGCGGCTCGGAGGCGTTCTACGCCGGCCTGGAGAAGCTGCTGAGCGGTGACATTCTGGCCGGCAGCAGCTACGCCTCGCGCGCCCTGCGCGAGCAAAAGCCGGTCGTGGTCAACGACATGTCGCGCGAGCGACGCACTTTGCCGGAGGCAATCGCCACCGGCTCGCGTGCCGTCGCGGTGCTGCCGCTGGTCATCAACGGCAAGAGCGCCGGCGTGATCGCCATCCATGCCGAGGTACCCGGCTTCTTCGATGATGAGGAGATGAAGCTGCTGAGCGAGCTGGCGGCCGACATCTCGTTCGCGATGGCGCATCTGCAAAAGTCCGAGCAGATCCAATACCTGGCCAACTACGATCCGGTCACCGGGCTGCCCAATCGCGGCCTGTTCAGCGAGCGCCTGTCGCTTGCGCTCAGAGAACGCGCCAACGATGACACCATCATGGCCGTTGTGCTGATCGATCTGGAGCGCTTCCGCCGCATCAACGAGACGCTCGGCCGCGTGGTCGGCGACGAACTGTTGCAGCTGGTCGGGCGCCGGCTGCGCAATGCCAATCCGTCGACGGCGCGCATCGGCGTGGATGTGTTTGCGGTCGAGCTGGGTGACAAGCATTCGGTGGCTGACGTCGCCCGCGCGTTCGAAGATCTGTCGGCACGCTGTTTTGGCAGCCCGTTTGCACTGTCTGGCGAGGAACTGCGCCTCGGTTGTCGTGGCGGTATCGCGGTATTCCCCGGCGATGGCGCCGACGCGGAGACACTGCTGCGCAACGCCGAAGCCGCTCTGCGGCGCGCCAAAATGACCTCCGAGCACAGCGTGTTCTACGCGCCGGACCTCAACGCCCGCGCGGCCGAAGCACTCACCATGGAGAGCAAGCTGCGGCGCGCGATCGCCAACGAAGAGTTCGTGCTGCATTTTCAGCCGAAGGTCGAGGTTGCGACGCGGCGCCTGTGTAGCCTCGAGGCGCTGATCCGCTGGCGAGATCCTGAAGTCGGACTTGTCCTGCCGGGGCGATTTATCCCGGTGCTGGAGGAATCCGGGTTGATCGGACAGGTCGGCGACTGGGCGTTGCGCCAGGCTCTGACCCAGCAACGCGCCTGGCGGCAGGCTGGCCTGGTCGCACCTCGCATCGCCGTCAACGTCTCGGCGATGCAGCTGCGTCAAAAGGACTTCGCCGAATCCATTGCCCTGATCCTGGCCGCCAACCGCGGCGCTGAACTGGAGCTCGAGATCACCGAGTCGATGATCATGGAGCAGGTCGATCACAGCATCGCCGCATTGCGCCAGATCCGCACCATGGGAGTGAGCGTCGCGATCGACGATTTTGGCACCGGTTACTGCTCGCTGTCGTATCTGGCCAAGCTGCCGGTGACGGCTTTGAAGATCGATCGTACCTTCGTGGTCGGCATGACCGAAGGCGCCGACAGCCTGGCGATCGTGTCGAGCATCATCGCGATGGCGCATGCCCTTAAGCTCAGGGTGGTCGCCGAAGGGGTGGAGACCGAACAGCAGGCCCGTCTGCTGCGCCCGCTCGGCTGCGATGAAGCGCAAGGCTACCTATTTGGAAAGCCGGTTTCCCATATCGAGATAGAGCAGTTGCTGCGAAGCGATGACGGTCATTCGCTCGCGGCGACCAGCTAGGAGGCCCTCAGATGCCAAGAGTGATCAATGCACGCCGCACAACGCGCAGGATGCGCGAGGCCGCCAAGGCGAATGGCTCAGCCGAGCCGAAGGAAGCTGTCCGCCCACGCATGCGCGTGGTCTGGTTCTACCACAAGCACACTGGTCTGTTTCATGGCCGCAACCTGATGACCGATGATCCCGCGCTGATTGGGCCCAATACCCCTCCCGAGCATGTCGCGATCGAGGGCCATCACTTCGATCCGGTGTCGCAGCGCGTCGATGTCGCCAGCGGTGAGATCGTCGACCGGCAACCGCCGCAGCCCAGCGCCGATCACCAATGGGATACCACCATTCGTCGCTGGCAGCTTAAACCCGAGGTCGTCGCCAAGGAAGACGAGCGCCGCAATGCGCTCGAGCGCATCCGTTATCTGGAGCTCAAGGCGCTGCGCTCGCTGCGGGAACACGCCCTTGGCCAGGCCGCCGCCATCGATCGCCTCAAATCCATCGACGGGGAGATTAACGAGCTGCGCGCCATTCTGGGCATGTAGCCCGTCAGGCCTGCTTGAGCTGCGGGGTGCCTGCGGCCGTCTCAGAGGCGGGCTGCTGCGAGCCGCGCAGCAGCGTGAAGTAAAAGGTGGCGCCCTCCCCCGGCTCGCTGTCCGCCCAGATGCGCCCGCCATGACGCTCGACGATCTGCTGCACGATCGACAGGCCTACGCCGGTGCCCTCGAATTCGCTGGCCGAATGCAGCCGCTGAAATACGCCAAACAGCTTGGTGGCGGCATGCTTCATGTCGAAGCCGGCGCCATTGTCACGCACAAACAGGATCGTCTCCCCATGGCGCTCGAAACTGCCGACCTCAATCTCGGCCGGGTTGCGTTGGCGCGTGAACTTGAAGGCGTTGGACAGCAGATTGACGATCACTTGCTCCAGCAGCGACGGATCAGCCTCGCACACCGGCAGCTGCCCCAGGCGGGTATCAATGATCCGGTCGGCATTAGTGGCACGCAGCTGCGCGACGATGCGTTCGACCATCTGGTCGACCTGAACCGAGGTCTTGGTCAGCGGCTGGCGGCCGGAGCGACAGAAGCGCAGCAGGTCCTCGATCAACAGATTCATGCGCTTGGCGCCGCTCATCACGTGGTTGAGCAGCTGCAGCGCCTCGTCCGACTGCCCCTCGCCGAACTGCGATAGGTAGATGTCACAGAAGCCGGTGATGGTGTGCAGCGGCGCGCGCAGGTCGTGCGAGATGGTAAATGAGAATGTCTCGAGCTGCTTGTTGGCCACCTCCAGCTCGGCGGTGTACTGGCGCTCGCGCTCCAGCAACTCGGCGTTTTGCATGCGAAGCCGGCGCAGGTCGAGCGCGCGCGACAGCACCGTCAGCACCACATTGAGGCGGAACGGCTTGAGGATGTAGTCGAGCGCGCCGACCTGCATCGCCTTGACCGCCGTATCGATGGTGCCATGCCCGGTCATGATGATGCCGGCCAGGCCCGGGTCGATCTGCCGCGCCGCACTCAGAAGGCCGATGCCGTCCATCTCCGGCATCATCAGGTCGGTCAGCACCAGATCGAACTGGCCCGGTTGCAATACCGCGACCGCCTTCCGCGCCGATGTGAAGCCGGTGGTCTCGTAGCCTTCGGTGCGCAAGGTGTTGCACAGTGCTTCCATCTGCGCGACCTCGTCGTCGACGATCAGCAGCCGGCCGAGGGATGCGGCGCTCATGCGGCCAACTCCGCCAGCGCGTTACGCAGCTGCTGCAGCTTGGGCGGCTTGTTGAGCACCCGATTGACGTGTGGCGGCACATCATTCTCGGCCACCAGACGCTGGCCCCAGCCGGTCAGCAGGATGATCGGGGTGACGGGCGAGATGCTCTTGATCGCGGCGGCCACTTTTCGGCCATCGACGTGCGGCATGCCCAGGTCGGTGATCACCACCTGGAAATCGTTGCCGCTGCTGTGCGCGGCGGTAAAGGCGTCGATACCGGCCTGGCCACCATTAGTCGCGGTGATCAGGTGGCCATCCTCCTCGAGCGTGTCCTGCAGAGCCTTGATCAGCAGCGGATCGTCGTCCACCAGCAGGATGCGCAATCGACGCACCAGTGCCGTGACCTCGGGAGCCGCACCCGGCTCGGTGAACCGCTCACTGTAGACCGGGAAACTCAGCCGCACGGTGGTGCCCTGTCCTGCCACGCTGTCGATCTCCAGCTCGGCGCTGTGGCGCTGAATCATGCCGTAGACCATCGCCAGGCCAAGCCCGGTGCCGCGCTCGCCCTTGGTGGTGAAGAATGGCTCCAGGCAGCGGCGCCGCGTCTCCTCGCTCATGCCGACGCCGGAATCGCTGACCTCAAGCTGCACGGTCTGGCGCTCCTCCGGTCCGCTGACCACGCGCGTACGCACCGTGATGGTGCCGCCCTGCGGCATGGCATCGACGGCATTGAACAGGAGGTTCGTCAGCGCGTCTCGAATCTCGCCTTCCGCGCCCATGATGCGCGGCATATCCGGCGCCAGCTCCTGCTTCAGGTCGATGTCCAGGCCGCGCTGCTGAGGCAGATCGAACCAGCGCGGGCGTGTCATCTCCACCACTTGCTCGATGGTGTGATTGATGTCGATCTGCGCCAGCGTCAACTGCGGTTCGCGCTGCCGATAGAATTCACGCATGCGGGCGACGGTGCCGGCCACGTCCTCGATGGCGCGCCGGATCGTGGTCAGATAGCTGCGGGTGCGCTCGCTGAGGTTGGGCTCGCGCTCGAGCAGCGTATCGGTATAAAGCGACACCGGCGAGATCGCATTATTGATGTCATGGGCAATGCCGCTGGCCATCTGACCCAGGGCCCGCAGGCGCTCCTGCTGCATGACCGTGTGCTGCGTCTGGCGCAGATCGTCGTAGGCCTGCTGCAAGGCCGAGTACAGTTGCGCCTGATGCGTGGCCAGGGCCACGTGCTCGCTGAGCTGCTTCAGGAATTCGCAGTCGGGGCTGGTAAAGGTATTGGCCTCGCGGCGCGCGGCCACCAGCACTCCAAACACGTTGTTCTCCACGATCAGCGGCGCGAACACCAGCGCCAGCAGTCCGCCCTTGGCCAGGCGCTGCGGAAACGGGAACGGGATGTTGCGCGTATCGGGCTCATAGACCAGCTGGCCCTTGATGCAGGTCGACAGTCCGTTCTGGTCGATCGGCACGATGCACTGCTCATCCAGCTCGAGCGGCTCGCAGAAAGCGCGGCTGGCGGCGCCGACCGAGCTGACCGTGAGCGATTCGGCGCTCGGGTTGTAGATACAGACGCAGCCAAAATCGATCGGCAGGCTCTCCTCGAGCGTGCCGAGCACGACGTGAAAGATGCTTTCCAGGTCGAGCCGGTTGCCGGTGCCTTGCGTGATCTCCTGCAACAGCCGCAGGCGGCTCAACTGCGCCAGCAGCCGGCCTTCGCCGCGCTCGATCTGCTGCAGCATGTGATTGAAGCACTCGATCAGCTGGTCGACCTCATGGGTTCCCGACAGCGGCATGCGGACGGTGAAATCCTGGCTATCGGACACCTGCTTGGCCACACTGGCCAGCGCCAGGATCGGCGTCGAAAACTGACGCTGCAGGCGCGACGACACCAAGTACGCCACCACCAGCGACAGACCCACCACCAGCACCGTCAGGATGCCCCAGACGATCACGCGCTCGTAGATCGCACCCAGGTCGGATTTTACGTACAGCGTTCCGAGTCGACGGCCACCCTGCATGACGTCCTGAAATCCGGACAGCGCGCCGTGCTCAAACTGGTAGCCATGCGCCGCCGGCGTGGCCGGCAATGCCATGGGCGCCAGATGCAGCGGGTAGGTCGCGAACAGGTGGCCGGATTTATCGTATAGCGCCGCCGCAACAATGTGCGGCTCGGCCTGAAACGCCGCCAGCACCGAGCTGGCATCATCAGCGTTCTGGAAAGCCAGTGCCGCGGCGCTATTGGTCGCGATCGCCGTGCCCAGGGTGCGCAATTGACGCACGGTGGACTGACTGAAGGTGAACATCTCGTAGGCAAAGAAGGCCATCGTCGTGAGCACCACCACGATGCCGCTGGTCAGCAGGATCATCCGCATGAGCTTGCGGCGGATGGCGGAAGATTGAGACCGCATCGGTCAGCCTCCTGAGTCGGCACCGCCGACGATATCGGCGGATCGCAGCAGATTGGAACTGATGGTGAGCTTGTCGGCCCGTGCTGCGCCGACGTCGATGCGCAGGCGCACGTGGTTATTCTCGGTCAGCATGCGGATGATCACGCCGTGCCGCTGATCGCCGTCGGAGTCGCTGACCGTGAGCACGCTGTGTCCTTTGAGCGCCTGTAGCACCGCGTCCAGCTGCGCCGGGTCGGTTTGACCGATGTACAGAATATTGCAGTCCTCGGCTTCGCCCAGATCGCGAACCCGGCGCACCACAAACGGGTGCTGGTCAATGACCTCGCCCCGCACCACGTCGTCGAGCGTCGAGCCGAATGGGTCGGAACCTAGTACGCCGATGACGAACGGCGCGTCCGGGCGGTGGAAGCTATCCGGCGGCCATGCGACGAAGTGCGCAAAGTTGAACAGGAACACGGCCTTGACCTGCGACTCGGAGACCCCACTGGCCGCGCCGGCTCCTGGGCACAGGCAGGACAGCAGCAGCACGCACGGCAACCAGCCGCTCGCCCGGTTGCCCATGAGCTTCATGTGGCCGTTTCGCCCGCCGAGCGAATTCCCGGCATTGGCGACAGCAGGCGACCCTTGCCCTGCTTGAGCAATTCGGTAAAGCGCTCGCCTGAAAGCGGCTTACTCAACAGGTAGCCCTGCAGCTCGTCACAGCCCAACTTGCACAGCAATGCCAGCTGCTCGGACGTCTCTACTCCTTCGGCGACCACCGACATGCCGAAGGCATGCGCGAGCGTGATGATGGTCGACACCAGGGTCTCGCCAGATTGGTCGTTCGGCAGACGGGTGACGAACGAGCGGTCGATCTTGAGAGTGTCGATCGGCAGCTCAGACAGACGGCTCAGCGAAGAATAGCCGGTGCCGAAGTCGTCGATAGCGACCCGCACGCCAGCGGCGCGCAACAGCTTGAGCTTTTGCACCTCGTCGGTACAGTCATCGAACAGCGCGCCCTCGGTAATCTCGATATCCAGCCCGCAACTGGCGCTCGCCCAGGACTCGGTCAGTTGCAGAAAGCGCGCGACGAAGTCCGCTCGTCGCAGCTCCTGCGGCGAGATGTTCACGGCAATGCGCACCATCGGTAAACCGCGCGACGCCCAGTCCTGACAGTCGCGTGCAGCACGCGCCATCACCCAGTCGCCGACCTCGGAGATGAGCCCGGTCGATTCCAATAGCGGCAGAAACGCGGCCGGCGAGATCAGGCCTGACTCGGGATGCTGCCAGCGCACCAGCGCCTCGACACTGGCGATGCGGCCGGTCTCGATGGTCATGATCGGCTGGTAGTGCAGTTCGAACTGCTGCTGTTCGATCGCGCTGCGCAGTCTATGCTCGAGTGCCAGGCGCGCCACGACTTCCGAATGCTGTTCGATGCTGTAGTGCAGGTGACGTTTGCCGCTGGTACGCGCGTTATGCAGAGCGGCTTCGGCGTTCTGCACCAGCACGGCGGCATCGGTGCCATCGTCCGGATAGAAGGCGACGCCGGATTTCACCACCACCGGAATCTGTCGCCCCTCGATCTCGAACGGCGGCGCAAATACCGCCGACAGCTTAGCCTGCAGCGCGGCCATCGGATCTGGGTCGAACACGCTGTCCAGGGCGGTGGCATAGGTGCCGCCACCAAATTGCGCCAGCAGCTCGGTATCGTGAAACTGTCGTCGCAGTCGGTCGGCCACGTGCTGCAGCAGCAAATCACCCATGTGACGGCCGAACGAGTCGTTGATGACGCTAAGCTGCTCAATGTCGATGACCGCCACTGCGCGCCGACATTGAGAAGTGGTGTTGCGGGCCAGTAACCGTCCGAGCCGCTCGCAGAACAAAGCCCGCTTGGCCAGCCCGGTGTGCGGATCGAAATACGACAGGAAATGCACCGCGCTGTCCTTCTGCAGGTACTGCAGCGCGAACGACAGGTTGGCAGCCACCTCGCGCAGCATCTGCAGTTCCTCATCGCTCAGCGCGTCGGTGTCCCCAGCGGTCAGCAGCAGCACCCCGATGGCGGTCTTCTCCAGTGCCAGCGGGATGGCGATCACCGCCCTGAAACCCATCTGCATGATCAGCGCATTGGCCCGATCGGTGGCATCCAGCGCCGCTGTGTCGCTACAAACAAAGGCCGAGCCGGTCTTGAGCACATGGCCGACGATGCTGGCATCGCCGTCGGCGGTTTCCATGACGGCGGCGCGCAGCGCCTCGGTTGAACCCGGCTCTACCCCGGCACAGGCGACTGCCTGAACGGTGCCGGCGCCAGGCTGCTGCAACATCACCATCGCGGTGGAATAACCGCCGACGCTGACAGCCAGCCGGCAGGCTTCGTCGAACAGCTCGTCGCGCTCGCGGATACGCAATACCACGGCGTTAACGCCGCTGAGCATGCGCAGTACCCGCGTCAGGCGTTCGATCTGCGCCTGCTGGCGCCGCCGCTCGGAGCGTGCATCGGCGTCGTCCAGTGCGCGCGTGATCGCCGGCGCCAGACGATTGAGATTCATCTTGAGAACGTAGTCCGAGGCGCCGCGCTTGAGCGCATCGATGGCGCGCTCCTCGCCGATGGTACCGGAGACGAAAATGAACGGTACGTCGGGCGACACCTCGCGCGTCACCCTTAGAGCCGAGATGCCATCGAAACGCGGCAGCGTGAAATCCGACAGCACGATGTCGGGCTGATAGTCCTCCAGCGCCTCGCGCAGGGCTTCTTCAGTCTCGACCCGCTCGCACTCGAACGGGATGCCGGCTTGGCGAATATAGTGCATGGACAGCTCGGCTTCCGCCGGCGTGTCCTCCACCATCAGGATGCGAATGTCTTCCTCGCCGGCGCGAGAATCGGAGCCGTCGGTATCCGGATCGACCGGTGTGCGCTCCTGCTTGCGATTGCCGTGCGCGGCCATGCTGCGGTGCTCCTAATGTCCTACAGGCGCCGAAATCGACGCCGGCAACCACGTCGCCACGCTAACAGCTGTGCGGCCGATGGCCTGTGAAACTCCATACACACTGACACCTCCAGCTGTGACTGGTCGCACAATACGTCTCATAGCTTCAGGCGTGCGCTGACGAGCACACTGCGGCTGATGGCATCGCTCGGAGGCACCATGAATTCCACGTGGTGCGCGTGCAGCAAATTGAAGCCGGACAAGGCCGCATCCCAGTGGCTCGAGATCTGCCAGCCGAGGTGCACATTGAGTTCCTCATAGGCGGGCACCGCCGGCTGGGGCAGCGAACCGACATAGCGCAGATCCGCGTCCAATAGCCATCCCGGTGCCAGCGTCATCGAGGAGCGCAGCGAGGCCTGGTGACCCGGGTCGTCGCCGGCCTGCTCGATGCCGAGCAACTGGCTGCTGCCGGGCTGAAAGCTCAGATTTTCATACTGCTGATTGAAACCGAAGGCCAGCCGCCACCAGTCCAGCAGCTGGTAGTTGCCCCACAGCTCCACCCCGAAGGTGTCGCCCTTCATCTCGTTGCCCCACTGCAGCGGCAGCAGCGTTGCCGGCGAGATCTCCAGGCTGCGCAGATCGTCGTAGACGTTGTAGAAGGTCGACACCGAGAACGACAGCGCGTGGCCGAGCTGGGCGCGGTAGCCGAGCTCGTAGGCCGTCAGCTTTTCCGGCTTGAAGTCCGGGCCGCCCTCCAGGAACAGCTGCCCGCCCAGGTACTCGCGCACGTCGCGGTCAAACGGCGTCGGCGACCGGATCGCGCGCGAAATCGCGGACCACAGCAGCGCATTGTCAGTGAGCTTCCAGGACAGGCGCGCGCTCGGAAGCGGCGTGGCGCCGGAGTACGGGTCATCCTCGAGCTTCAGCCCGATGGTAAGCTTGAGGTTAGCAGCCAGCGCAATGCTGTCCTGGGCAAACACGTCCGCAAGGTTGAGCGTGCGACCGGCCGGCGCGAACTGGAAGATCGGCACATTGGTAATATCGTAACGATTGATGCGCTCGCCCGCGCCCCAGACGATTTCGTTCGCCCGTCCAAGCAGAAAGCTGTGTTGCAGCTCCAGGTCGTAGGTATTGAGCACCCCGCCGAGCGTGCCGATGGTAAAGCGCTCGGACTGGTCGTAGTAACCCAGCAGCTGCAACGACGATGTGTCCGACAGTGCCCGTTGCCAGTGAGTGACCAGATTGGCGCCCGATAGCGTGGTATCAAAGCCGCCCACACCGCTCTCGTTGCCGCGGTAGACATCGCCCTGCACGCTCAGCTGATCCATGCCGTGCCGCCAGTCGCCGCGAAATCCCACCTGACCCTTCGACCAGCCGTCATCCGCGCTCGGGCCATCGGCACTCGCCTCGAACGCGTTGCGCTTGAAAGCCTTGGCATAGACACGCAAGCTCGCCTCGCCGATCTGGCCGCCGAGCTGCGCGCCCGCATCCTTCTCCAGGCTGCCGCCGCCGGCGCTGACCACCAGGCCCTGGGTATCGGCGGAGCTGCGGGTAATGACGTTGATGACGCCATTGACGGCGTTGGCGCCCCACAGCGTCGCGCCCGGTCCGCTGATGACCTCGATACGATCGATGTCTTCGAGCATCGTGTCCTGCGCGTCCCAGTAGACGCCGGAGAACAGCGGTGAATAGACGCTGCGGCCGTCGATCAGTACCAGCAGCTTGTCGGAGAAGTTCTGGTCGGAGGAATTGCCGCTAAAACCGCGCGCGGTGATGGTATAGGAGCTGGGACTGAGCTGCACCACATGCAGATTGGGCGCCAGACGCAATATCTCGGGAATGCTAGTGGCGCCGGAACGCACGATGTCTTCGTGCGTGATCACGTAGATCGCCGCTGCCGCGCCATTCACCGGCTCGGCCTGCTTCGACACCGAAGTCACCTGCACGTCCATCAGGTCTTCGACGCTCAGGCGCTTAAGATCGCCGGTGGCGGTCTGATCGGAGACACTTTCGGCGCGCGCAGGCTGAGCTGCGGCAAGCGCCGCGATGGAACTCAGGACCAGCAGGGCCCGCGGGAGCGTTGCACGCTCCAGTGGTGTCTTCGTGCGCATCGCCTTTGCACCTGGGGATTTTCGAGCTGCATTTGCGCCCGAAAGGCCCTAGCGCTGCCGTCAGACGCTAGCCTAAAGGGCCGAATCTGTGAGGGATTTCTCACTCAGGCGGGGCTGCATTATGCCCGCCTCGGCAAGCTCAAGACTGGGGCTGCGGGGTACCGATGCGGCCGCTGCGCAGCAGGTTGGCGGCATCGGTGGCAGTCACGGCTTTGCTGAAATAAAAGCCCTGCGCCTGCGCGCTGGCGTCGGCTGATTTGACCAACTCGCGTTGCTGCTCGGTCTCCACGCCCTGGGCGATGACACCGATACCGATGTCGCGGGCAAAATTCACGATGGCGCTGACGATCGCGGCGGTCTCGGCATCGGTGCCCGAGCGGTTGATGAACGACTGCGTGATCTTGAGATGATTGACGCGGAAGGCGCGTACATAGTCGAACGAAGAATACTCGCTGCCGAAGTTGTCGATGGCAATCTTCACGCCGAGCGAGCGCAGCTGCGATAGCACCTCGTTTTGCGACCATTTCAGTTGCGCCAGCGTGGCCTCGGTGACATCGAACTCCAGGTCAGAGGGCTCAAGCCGCCAGCGCGCCAGCGTCTCGCCGACATCGTGGATCAGTTCGGTACCGCGCTTGAGCTGGAACACGGACAGGTTGACGGCGATCAGTGGCAGCTTCAGGCCCTCGTCGCGCCAGTGGCGCAGCTGGCGGCAGGCGCGGTCTAGCACCCAGTTGCCCAGCGAGACGATCGAGCCGGTCTTCTCGGCGATTGGAATGAAGGCGGCGGGCGCGAGCAGGCCGCGGGTCGGGTGATGCCAGCGCACCAGCGCCTCCATGCCGACGATCTGCTGCCCGGATAGTTCCACCTGCGGCTGATACTGCAGTTCGAGCTCGTCACGCTCAATCGCGGCGCGCAGGTCGGCCGCCAGCGTGACCCGGTCGAGCACCGCCTTGTCGAGATCATCGGAGTGGAAGCGATACTGGTTGCGGCCCTCTTCCTTGGAGCGGTAGAGCGCCAGATCGGCCTGCGTGAGCATGGAGGCCGCGTCAACGATCTCGGGACTGTACGGGCAGATGCCGATGCTGACCGAGATCCTGACCTCGTTGCCTTCGATCAGGTACGGCATGGCCAACTCGGCCTGGATCTTGGCCGCCAGCTCGCCGGCGTTGGCCACTTCGCGCAGCTCGGTCTGCAGCAGCCCGAATTCGTCGCCTCCGAGCCGCGCCACCAGGTCATCGGCGCGGGTGCAGCTGGCAAGTCGCTGTGCGACCTGCTGCAGCAGCAGGTCGCCGACCGCGTGGCCGAGGGTATCGTTGACCGGCTTGAAGTGATCCAGATCCAGGTAAAAGATCGCGAACGGCATGGTACCGCGGCGCGCAGCGGCAAACGCGTGCTGCAGGCGCTCGATGAAGGTGGCGCGATTGGCCAGACCGGTCAGCCCATCGGTCCGAGCCAGCAGCGCGATTTTTTCCTCGGCCCGCTTGCGCTCGGTGATGTCGATGATGATCCCTTCGATCTCGACCAGCCGTCCGTCCTTGTTGCGAATGGGGATGTAGCGGCTCTCGGCCCAGCGCAGGCCGCCGTCGCCGGTGCGCAGGCGAAATTCGAGCGTGGCGCCGGCGGCGTCGCGTTCCAGCATCAGCGCCATGGTGTCGCCAAAGCGGACCTGATCCTCGGTGTGAATCAGTTGCAGTGCCCAGTCGGGTGAGGCTCGCAGCGATTGCGGCTCGTGCCCGAGGTTGGCGATGTTGGCCGAGATGTACGTGAGTGGAAACGACGGCTGCCCGCTGAGTCGATACAAGATCACCGGACTGTTGTTGACGATGATGTTGGCATTGGCCAGATCGCGGGTGCGCGCCTCCACCGCGCGCTCTAGGCTGCTCATCTTGAAGGCGGCCTGCTCGGTCATCTTCCACTTGGTGGTCAGTGCATTGGCGAACTGGTAGACCTCGACGGCGTCGAACGGCTTCTTCAGGAACAACAGCCGGTCGCGCGCGTCCAGCTGCGCCAGCACTTCCGGCCAGGCGTAGTCCGAGTAAGCGCTGCAAAACACTACCTGCAGGCGCGGATCTTCGCGCCACAGGCGCTCGACGGTCTCCACGCCATCCCAGCCGGGTGGCATGCGCAGATCGATGAAAGCCATGGCATAAGGATTCTTCGCGTGCACCGCGGCCTTCACCTTCTCCAGCGCCTCTTTGCCCTGGAAAGCCGAGTCCATCTCGAATTGCAACGGTGCGGCCCGCGCCCGCGCACCAAACAGTGCAGCCTCGTCCTCGTCCAGTTCGGTGCCGCTGCCGTTACAGGTCAGAATCTTGCGAAAGTCTTCGTGGATCGCCGGCAGATCATCCACGAACAGGATGCGGCGATTCTCCAGCGTATGCAGTGTGACCGTGCTCATGCCGATTTGACGTGCCTGTCCGGACTGCTGCGTGCTCAAACGCAGCTTTGCGGCATAATCGCCCAATGGATTGATGAAGGGTTGCTGCGCTTCGCAGTTTGCGAAGCCGGCGATGTTAGCCGTAACAGCGGCGCCGCTCAGTGCGGTATTGCAGCAGCGATCGCCTCTGATTTGGCCAGCAGCGCCTGCGCCATGCGAATACTGGCGATATCGATCAGCCGGCCATCGAGCGACACGGCGCCGCGGCCATCTCTTGCCGCCTGCGCCATCGCCTCGACGATGCGCCGCGCCTTGCCGATTTCGGACTCCGAGGGCGTGTAGACGCGGTTGGCCAGCTCAATCTGCGACGGATGAATGGCCCACTTGCCCTCATAGCCAAGCACCGCAGCGCGGTTCGCGGCGGCGATGTAACCGTCCGGATCGTTGAAATCCCCGAACGGACCGTCGATCGGGCGCAGGCCATAGGCCCGGCACGCGACCAGCATGCGTGTCTGCGCTGCATGCCAGGGATCGGTCCAGAAATACTGGCGCTTGCCGTCCGCGTCCTTGTCGCTGAGCACGCCGGAATCGGGGTTGACGCCGCCAATCACGGTGGTGCGTGCGCGGGTGGAGGCGGCATAGTCGGCGACGCCAAAGCTCATGGCTTCGAGCCGTCGCGACGATTGTGCGATGCTCTCGACGTTGGCCATGCCGAGCGCGGTCTCAATCAGCACCTCAAAGCCGATGCGTTTGTCGCGCCGGGTCGCGGTTTCGATCTGCGTCACCAGCACATCCACCGCGTACACGTCCTGGGCCACGCCCACCTTCGGAATCAGGATCATGTCGAGGCGCGGGCAGGCCTCGACGATATCCACCACGTCGCGGTACATGAAGTGCGTGTCCAAGCCGTTGATGCGCACCATCATCGTCTTGCTGCCCCAGTCGACTTCGTTAAGACCCTGAATGATGTTGCGGCGGGCCTGCTCCTTGTCGTCCGGCGCGACCGCATCCTCGCAGTCGAGAAAGATCACGTCGGCACGCGACTGAGCCGCCTTGCGGAACAGCGTCGGATTGGTCCCAGGCACTGCAAGCTCAGAGCGCTGTAGCCGCGGCCGTGCCTGCTCGATGCTGGTGAAACTCATGGCGGCTGCGCGCTCAGGCGCTGGTGCGTCGAGCGGCGCGCTTGCGCAGCACTTCGGCCACGGTCGAGCCGAGTTCCGAGGCACTCGGAGCGACGATTAGACCGTAGGATTTCATGATCTCGGCCTTCTCCGGTGCGCTATCACCGCTGTTGGAGATGATGGCACCCGCATGGCCCATGCGCCGTCCGCGCGGCGCGGTCAGTCCGGCGACGTAGCCGATCACCGGCTTGCTCATGTGCTCCTTCACCCATTTCGAGGCCTCCGCTTCCTGCGGGCCACCGATCTCGCCGATCATGACCACCGCCTCGGTCTCCGGATCCTGCTCGAACAGCATCAGGTGATCCAGGAACGAGCTGCCGTTGATCGGGTCACCGCCAATGCCGACGCTGGTGGTCTGGCCGATGCCGATGGCATTCATCTGCGAGGCCGCCTCGTAGCCGAGCGTGCCCGAGCGCGATACGATGCCGACGTTGCCGCGACGATAGATGTGTCCCGGCATGATTCCGAGCATCGCCTTGCCGGCGCTGATGATGCCGGCGCAATTGGGCCCGACGACCATCGTTCGCCGGTCCTTCGGATAGCGCATCAGGTAGCGCTTCACGCGCATCATGTCTTGCGCCGGAATGCCATCGGTGATGGTGCACACGAGCTTCAGTCCGGCATCCGCCGCCTCCATCAGCGAATCGGCGGCGAACGCCGGCGGTACGAATGCCAGGCTGGTGGTCGCACCGGTCGCCTGCACGGCGTCCTTGACGGTGTTGAACACCGGTCGATCCAGATGCTTCTGCCCGCCCTTCCCCGGCGTCACGCCACCGACTACCTTGGTGCCGTAGGCGATCATCTCCTTGGCGTGGAAGGTCGCCTTGTCGCCGGTGAAGCCCTGCAGGATAACCGGCGTGTGCTCGTCGATCAGGATGCTCACGCTGCGCCTCGCGCGGCAGCGACCGACTTGCGAGCCGCTTCCGCCAGCGTTTCCGCGCTGATGATCGGCAAGCCGCTGTCACTGATGATGCGCCGGCCCTCCGCTTCGTTGGTTCCGGCCAGCCTCACCACCAGCGGCACTTTGATGCCGATCTCGCGCACCGCCTTGATGACGCCCTGCGCCACCCAGTCGCAGCGATTGATGCCGGCAAAGATGTTCACCAGGATCGCCTTGACGTTGCCATCCGACAGCACCAGCTTGAACGCCTTGGCGACCCGCTCGGGCGAGGCACCACCGCCGACGTCGAGGAAATTGGCTGGCTCGCCGCCGGCATATTTGATGGTATCCATGGTCGCCATCGCCAGCCCGGCGCCGTTGATGATGCAGCCGATGTCGCCCTCCAGGCCGACGTAGTTCAGATTCTCCTGCGAGGCTTCCGCCTCGCGCGGATCCTCCTGCGACAGATCGCGCATCTCGGCGACCTCCGGGTGGCGGAACATCGCGTTGTCATCGAACGACATCTTGGCATCGAGCGCGATGACGCGGTCGTCGGCCGTGACCACCAGCGGATTGATCTCCACCATGCTGGCGTCCAGGTCGCGAAAGGCGCGGTACGCTGCCATGATCGCGGTCACCGCGCGGCTGACCTGCTTGATCGTCAGCCCAAGACCGAAGGCGATCTCGCGCGCCTGAAAGGCCTGCAAGCCGACGGCTGGCTCGACGATGATCTGCTGGATGGCCTCAGGCGAGGTGCGCGCCAGTTCTTCGATTTCCATGCCGCCCTGCGCCGAGGCGATGATGCGCACGCGCTCGGCTTTTCGGTCCAGGACGATGCCGAAGTACAGCTCGCGCTCGAAGCTCTCGGCGATCTCGACGTAGACGCGCTGCACGATCTTGCCCTCAGGCCCGGTCTGCGTAGTGGCCAGACGCTTCGACAACAGGCTCTTGGCGGCGTCGTGCACCTCGTGGTAGGTGCGGCACAGCTTGATGCCACCGGCCTTGCCGCGGGCCCCCGAATGAATCTGCGCCTTGACCGCCCAATGCCAGCCACCCAGCTCCGAGGCGATAAATGAGGCCTGATCGGCGCTGTAGGCGACCGATCCCCGCTGGATCGGTACGCCGAAGCCGGAAAGCAACTCCTTTGCCTGATACTCGTGTACGTCCATTGGCGTTCCCCCGCGCCGTTTATAGCATGGACGCCCAAGTTGCAGGGCCAGTGCGCCTGATCCGGCGCGGTCCGGCTGTGAACGGCCGCGCCGGCCGCTGCGGTGGCCCTAGCGCGCCGCCGCCACCAGCACCGGCGTATCGACGTACTGCTGCGGAAATTCCTTCTTCAGGTTCTCGATCTTGGGCAGATCGTTGTAGACGATGTACGGGTATCGAGGGTTGTGCACCAGGAAATCCTGGTGGTAATGCTCTGCCGGATAGAAGCCCTTGAGCGCATCGACCCGCGTGACGATGCGCGAGCGAAATGTGTGCGACTGATTCAGCTGCGCGATGTAGTCGACTGCGGTTTTTTGTTGCTGCGCATTGGCATAGAAGATCTCGGAGCGATACTGCGGTCCGGAATCCGGGCCCTGCCGGTTCAGTTCGGTCGGATCGTGCGCGACCGAGAAGAAAATCTGCAACAAGTCGGCGTAGCTGACCACCGCCGGGTCGAAGGTGATCTGGATGGACTCGGCATGACCGGTGGTGCCGGTGCCGACCATCTCGTAGTGGGCGGTGGCCTGCTCACCGCCGGCATAGCCGGCGAGCACCTGATGCACTCCCCTCACGTGCTCGTAGACGCCCTGCATGCCCCAAAAGCAACCGCCGGACAACACTGCGGTCTGCAAGGAATCGGCACCGGCGCCATCGGCCGCCGCGGCAGCGCTCGCCGAGCCTGCCACGCCGATCATCAGAGCCGCAATTGCCACCGCACTACGAATTGGCATCGATCATCTCCGTCAGGCGCGCGCCGCGAATTGCAGCGCGACAGAATTCATGCAGTATCGCAGCCCGGTGGGTTTGGGGCCGTCATCGAATACGTGTCCCAGGTGCGCGTCACAGCGGCGGCAGGACACCGCGGTGCGCTGCATGAACAGGCTGTTATCCGAGCTGTCCGCCACGTTGTACTTGGAGATCGGCTGCCAGAAGCTGGGCCAGCCGGTGCCGGATTCGAATTTGGTGCGCGAGTCGAACAGCGTCGTCTGGCAGCAGATGCAGGCGTAGAGGCCGTCGGCATGCTGGTTCCACAGGGCGCCGGAGAACGCGCGCTCGGTTCCAGCGTGGCGGGTGACGTCGAATGACAGCGGCGTCAGCACCTGGCGCCACTCGGCATCGCTGCGCACGATCTTGGGCAGTGACGAGACGCCGCGGCTCTGGCCGCCCGGCGTGAACGCCTCGATCTGCACCTCGGTCGCGGCATCGGCCGCTAACGCGACTGAGCGCTGCAGCAGGGTCATACCGCAGGTGGTCGTTCCGGCCAGCGCCAGCGATCGCAGCAGCATCTGGCGGCGCGTCAAATGACGATCCTGGCAATCAACCGACATGGTGGGCTCCTGGTGGTCTGGAAACCGCTCCGGGCAGCGGCTTCTCGCACCAGTATTATTCGCGTTTGCGGGCTAAAAGGTTACCCGCCGGCATTCCCAGTCTGCCGGCGCAGTAACCAGCCAAAAGTGACGTCGGCTATCGGCCGTAGGAGCCGCCGACCACCCCGTAGAGCTGGCCGGTGGCGTAGCTCGACTCATTGGATGCCAGCAGAACACAGGTCGAGGCCAGTTCGTCCAGGTCAGCGGCGCTGGCGGGCGGGCCTGCGGCGGTCTCGGCGGTGACTTCTTCACCGCCGTCGTTGGTCAACGGCCGTGGCGTCCAGATCGGTGCCGGCGATACCGCATTGACGCGGATACCTCGGCTGGCCAGCTGTTTGGCCAGACTCTTGGTGAACACCATGATGGCGCCCTTGGTGGCCGAATAGTCGAGCAGCAGATCGGCCTGATTGGGCGTTTCGATGGACGTGGTGTTGATGATGGACGAGCCGGGCCCCATGTGCGGCAGCGCCGCCCTGGTCAGCCAGAACATCGAGTAGATGCTGGAGCGAAAGCTGGCATCGAACTCCTCGGTGCTCATCACCGCAATATCGGCCATGCTGTGGCGGTGCGCCGCAACGGTCACCAGAATATCCAGGCCGCCCAAGCCGTGCGCTGCGTGCGCTACCAGGCGGTTGCAGAATTCCTCGTCGACCAGCTCGCCCGGCTGCGGCAGCGCCTTACGGCCATCCTGCCGGATCTGGCGCAACAGCGACTCGGCGGCGGCCTGTTCCGAGGGCAGATAGTTAACCGCCACGTCCGCCCCTTCGCGCGCGAACGCTTGGGCGACGGCGTAGCCGATGCCAGTGATGCCGCCGGCGATCAGCGCCTTGCGGCCGAGCAGCCGCCCGGTCTCGGGCGCTGCCGGATCGGCGTGCGGGGCCTGCGGGCGCATCTTGAAGGCAAGACGCCGCGCGGCCGTGGTACGCGTCTGGTCCGAGACCGCCGCCGCACCGGAGGCGACCATGCCACCGCTGCCGAACACGCTGGACAACCCGCGCGCAGGCAATTCACCTTTCTTCGGCTCCATGGATCGTGCTCGCTACCAGGCTGGGCACTTAGCGTGGCTTGCCGGCCGGTGCAATCGCCATCGGCTCCCCGGTAACGGCCTGTCGGACAAAGACGGTTCGATTGTGGGAGAAATGCGTCGCGACTTCTCGGAATGCGCTGACATGAACCGCGTCACACTAAGCGGCGGATTTTCTCTGATGCAAGTCACCCCCAGGTGCGCCGTGGAGCGCACTGCGGCATCGTTATAGTTCAATGCAGCCGATTTTGAACGCCAACGGACGGGGGCTCAGACCGTGCTGAGTGCGGCGCCGCTGCGCGCGCAGTCGCAGGCCGACTATGCAGCGGCTCGCGACCTGTTGCGCGAGTATGCGCAATTGCTGGGCGTTGATCTTTCATTCCAGGGTTTTGCTGCGGAGCTGGACGCGCTCGAGCACATCTACGGACCGCCGGCGGGGCTGCTGCTGATGGCGCGCGGTGCCGGCGGCTTCCTCGGCTGCCTGGGGGTGCGCCGCTTGTCGGCAGACGAATGCGAAATGAAACGGTTGTACGTGCGCGAGAGCGCGCGTCGTACCGGACTGGGACGCGCACTGGCGCAGGCAGCCATCGAGCAATCGCGCGCGCTGGGCTATCGACGCATGCTGCTGGATACCCTGCCCGAGATGGCCGGCGCTCAACGCCTGTACCGCTCGCTGGGCTTTCGCGAGTGCGGTCCGTATCGGGAGTGCGCCGGACCGCCACTCATTTACATGCAGTTGCAGCTGACGCATGCGCGGTCTGGGCCAGCGCCGCCTCCGCTACCGGACGCATGACGGCATAGCCCTCGGCGGTGGGGTGCACGCGGTCATACGACAGGCCTGGGCGCATGGCGCCTGCCCCGTCGCTCATGGCCGTGTAGTAGTCGGCGTAGCCGGCATGCAGGCGCCGCGCCTGGGACTTCAGCCAGACATTGAGGGCAGCGATGGCTGCGACGGTGTCAAGGCCCGGCCGCCAGTAAAAATCGCTGGCTGGCAGGACCGAGGCGAAAATCACCTGCACGCGGTTGGCGGTCGCGATCTCGGCCATGCCCAGGAAATTGTCCTGCATCATCTTCTGAGTGGAAGGACCGGTGTTGCCAGCGATGTCATTGGTGCCGGCCATGATGTGCACCACGCGCGGCTGCAGGTCGATGACATCCTGGCGAAAACGCAGCAGCATCTGCGGCGTGGTTTGGCCGCCGATGCCGCGGCACACACGGCCGCTGACAAAGAATGCCGGATCCTTCGACAGCCAGCCCAGCGTGATCGAGTCGCCAAGGAACACCGCATCGAGCGGGGTGCGGCCCGTTACGATGGCCTGATCATCGTCGCGGTAGCGCGCCAGGTACGGCCAGTCGGTATGCAGCAGCTGTTCGGCCAGAGCCGCATCGGCGCTCGCGTCGGCGGCGCCTGTCTGCGACCGCAAGCCCGCGCTCAGGGCGCCACCCAAGCCGAGCAGCAGTGTTCGTCGCTTCATCGATGGGCTCATCCGACCACTCCCGTTTAGATCCGCTCCAGCAGCGCGCACGGCGCCGCGCGCAGATCGCGCCGCAGCCGCGGTCCTTGCGCCGTGAAATCCAAATAGTTGTGTTGCTGTGCCTCGAACCGCGGCCAGCGCGGCAGCGCATCGGCGTTGGGATCACCGCTACGCGCAAACTGCACCCAATACGCCTGCAGGCTCACGCCCGGCGCTGCGCCCGCACTGCCGAGCGGCTGATCGTCCAGCACCGATGGCAATTCCGCCGCATGGCCAAATTCGCGCTCAGGATCGATGTCGCTGACCTGGTACTGCCACACGCTCTGTCCCGCGGCCGCGCGCAGTGCCGCCAGATGCACCGCCGGGCACTTAAACAGGACATCGGCAGACAGCTGCTCCGACAAGCTTCCGAGCAACGCATCGGGCGGCGGAATCGCGTCCGCGCGCGCGAAATGATACAGCAGGCGCGCGCGCTCGGCGCGCACGCCAAAGGCCTGCCGCAGGAAGGCATCCAACCGGCCATCGGGCACGGTGAGTTCGCGCACGTTGCTGCCGACGATCAGCGCCGCCGGATTCGCTAGCCCGGCGCGTAGCAGCGCTTGCGGCTGGCGCGGAATGACCCGACCATCGATCACGCTTTGCAGCCACAAGTAGCTCTGATCCGGCAGGCCCGGTGCCTGCAGAGCCGCAGCCGCGGCCAGCAATGAGGCCGCATCGCGCGCGCGCAGCGCTCGCAAGCCGCGCGCGTCGTCACCGACGGCCTCGGCGGCAGCCAATTGCCGGCCAATCGCCTCGTTGGCCGCCAAGGTACGCGGCGGCAGCCCGAATCCGGGGGTGCCACTCTCTTCTATGGCGCGCGTGAACAGGCCGCGCGCCAGCGGCGAGACCAGCAGCAAGCCGATGTCCTCGGCCCCGGACGAGTGCCCGAACAGCGTCACGTTGCCCGGATCACCGCCAAAGGCGGCGATGTTGGCCTGCACCCAGCGCAGCGCCGCGATCTGATCCAGCAGGGCAAAATTGCCGGCCGCGCCGGCCGCACTCTCGCGTGTGAGCGCCGGATGAGACAAGAATCCAAACACGCCCAGCCGATACTGCAGCGCCACCAGCACCACGCCGCGGCGCGTGATACCGGAGTCGACCACGCCGCGCGCCGAGCCGGCGCGATTGCCGCCGCCGTGGACCCACACCATGACCGGCAGCGCGCGCCGCGGATGTAGCGAGGGCGTGCGCACGTCCAGGTACAGGCAATCCTCACTGTCGTGCGCGGCATCCGGCGCGTTCCAGCCAAAGTCCTGCTGCATGCAGGCGGCTGCCGCCGAGCTTGCTGATCGCTGCCCGGACCAGGATAGCGGCGGACGTGGCGCGCGCCAGCGCCAGGATCCCAGCGGCGGCTGCGCGAACGGGATGCCCCGAAAGATGATCGCACCGTCGATCGCCGTGCCCTGGATGCGGCCCTGGAAGATGTGCACGCTGCTCGCCGGCGCGGCCCCGGCCGGCCAGGCCGATGAAACCAGCAGCGCCGACAGCAGCACCCACCCGCATCGGGGGCCAAGTTCCCTGGCTGTTAAGATTGCGTACACTTCAGTCCATGCCTAGCGACTGCGCAGGAGAAGTTCATGGAGAGTAAACCACCGCTGCCGCCGTTCACGCCAGAAAGTGCGGCCAAGAAGGTGCGCGCGGCCGAGGATGCCTGGAACACGCGCGATCCGGAGCGCGTGGTGCTGGTGTACACCGACGATACGCGTTGGCGTAATCGCGCCGAGTTTCCGCTCGGCCGCGAACAGGTTCGAGCGTTCCTGCAGCGCAAATGGGCCCGGGAACTGGACTACCGACTGATCAAGGAGCTGTGGGCCTGCGCTGGCAATCGCATCGCGGTGCGCTTTGCCTACGAATGGCACGACGACTCGGGTCAGTGGTATCGCAGCTACGGCAACGAAAACTGGGAATTCACCGACCAGGGCTACATGGCGCGGCGCTTTGCCAGCATCAACGATCTGCCGATTCAGGCCGCGGAGCGGAAATTTTTCTGGCCGCTCGGACGGCGGCCGGATGATCACGCTGGGCTGAGCGACCTGGGCCTGTAACGCTCAGATCGAGATCTGCCGCCCGATTTCGACCACCCCGTCGTTTGGCAGCCGCAGAAAGTCACTGACGTGCAGCGCGTTGCGCGCCATGGCAGCGTACAGACGCTCCTCCCAGCGCCACATGCCGGTGCCATCTTCGGTCGGCACGATGGTCTCGTGTCCGAGATAGTAGGTCACATCGTCGAGCTGCAGCGCGCAGCCGAAGGCTGGCGTGCGTGGCAGCAGGCTCGGAATGTCGGGCCGTTCCATGAAGCCGTAGTGGGCGCTGGCACGCCAGAAATCCGGGCCGAGCTGACTGACCTGCAGCCGCCGCGCATCGTCGACCCACGGAATGGACTCGACGATCACCTTCAACACCAGCAGTTTCTGGTGCAGGGCGCGATTCTTTTGCACGTGCCAGCGCATCACCGGCGGGGTATCGCGCGAGGTGCGTGAGATAAACACCGCGGTACCGGGCACGCGTGGAATGTGCTGCGCGGCGACCTGCGCCAGAAACTCGGGCACCGGCAGCAGCTGCTGACTGGCGGCACGGGCGACCGCCGCGGTTCCCCGATGCCACACCAGCATGACGCCGTAGATGAGGCCGGCCAGCAGCAGCGGCACAAATCCGCCCTCCTCGACCTTGACCAGGTTGGCGAGAAAGAATGCCGCATCCACCGTCATCAGCACGGTCGCGAGGGCACCGCTGGCCAGCAGGCTCCAGCCCCAGACCTCGCGCATTGCCATGAACAGCAGCGCCGAGGTCATCAGCATGGTGAGGGACACGGCGATACCGTAGGCCGCGGCCAGGTGGTCGGACTTGCCGAACGCCAGCGCCAGGCCCACGGTCACCAGCATCAGCATCCAGTTGATCGAGCCGACGTAGATCTGGCCATAGCCGACTTCGGAGGTCTGCGTGATGCGCAGGCGCGGAAGCCAGCCCAGCTGGATTGCCTGGCGCGTCATCGAGAACGCACCGGTGATGATCGACTGACTGGCGATGATGGTCGCCAGCGTCGCCAGGACCACCAACGGCAGCTGCCAGCTCGGCGGGCACAGTCGAAAGAAGATGTTGTCGCTGACCGGGGCGCCGGCCAACACAATCGCCGCCTGGCCGGTGTAATTTAGCAGCAGGCTCGGAAACACCACCACCGACCATGCCAGCCGGATCGGCCGGGGCCCGAAATGCCCCATGTCCGCGTACAGCGCCTCGGCACCGGTCACACAGAGAAATACGCCGCCCAGCACCAGGAATCCGTCGTAGCCGTGCGTGAGCAGATAGTGCAACCCATGCAGCGGGTTGACCGCCGCCAGCACCGCCGGATACTGCGCAATGCCCCACACGCCCAGTGCGGCGATCGAGGCAAACCACAGCGCCATGACCGGGCCAAAGGCGCTGCCGATGCGCGCGGTTCCGGTCGGCTGCAGCGCGAACAGCGCCACCAGGATGGCCACCGCGGCCGGCAGTATGTAGGCATGCAATGCCGGCAGCGCGATGTCCAGACCCTCGAGTGCCGACAGCACCGAGATCGCAGGCGTGATGGCCCCATCGCCATAGATCAGCGCAGCACCGAACAGGCCGACGGCCACGATGGCCGGCCGCCGATGCCGCTTCAGTGCCAGCAGTGACATCAGCGCCAGGATGCCGCCCTCGCCGTCGTTGTCGATACTCATCGCGATCAGCACGTACTTGATCGTGGTCACCAGGATCAGCGTCCACAGGATCAACGATAAAAGGCCGATTACGGTGCCGGGGGTGACTCCGGGACCGGACAGCGTCAGGACGGTCTTGAAGGTGTAGAGCGGGCTGGTGCCGATGTCGCCAAAGACGATACCCAGCGCAGTCAGTCCGAGCAGCGCCCCGCCCGACCGCGGGCCCCGGGGTCGCGGCGCCGCTGGCGGCGGAGCCGGGCTGACGCCAGCATCGCAGGCAGCCGGCTCGGTGGGTGTCATGGGCACGCCGCTTCAGCCCGCGGCGTGCAACGCCGCCAACAGCAACGGCGTGGTAATCACGGCGAATACGTTCGACTGCACAATGCTGCTGGCGATGGTATCGGGAATTGATTCGAACTGCAGTGACATCAGGTAGACGTTGACGCCGACCGACATCGAGGCCACCAGCACCAGGGCACGCAGTTCCAGCAACGGCAATCCCAGCGCGATCGCCAGCAGCCAGACGATGGCCGGCTGCAACAGCAGCTTGAGCGCGCAGATCGCCAGACCCGGCAACCATTGCTGCTGCAGCCGGAATGCCGCCAGGCCCATGCCCAACATCAGCAGCGCCGCCGGCACCGAGATTTCACCAATCGCTTCGAGGCCGGCGTCGAGGCGTGCGGGCAGCGTGAAACCCAGGCGGCCGAACAAGGTGCCGCCGATGATCGCCACGATCAGCGGATTTCTCAGCACCCGACCGGCGGTGGCGGCAAAGCCCTGGGCGCTGAACGATCCGTGTCGCGACCATTCCACCGACACGCTGACCAGGGTCCACAACGTCAGCGCGTTGAAGATCAGCAGCAGCGCCACCACCGGAACGGCAGCGGCACCCAGCGCCAGACGGGTGATCGCCAGGCCCGTCAGCACGATGTTGGAAAAGATGCCGCCGAGCGCGAACACCGACCGGTCGGCGCCGTTGAGGCCGAAGACCCAGCCGCCGAGCGCGCGACCGAGCAGAAACACAATCAGGCAGCTGCCGAAGTAGGCCAGCAGTACCCGCCCTGCCAGCGGCGGCAACGATGCCCGGTGGCTCATCAGGCTGAACAGCATCGCCGGCAGTGCCACCGCGAACACGAACGTTGATAGGTACTGCGTCCAAGCTGATCGCCACCACGGCAATCGGGCCGCCAGATAGCCGGCGGCCACCAGGCCATACAGCGGCGATGAGATCAGAAAGAACTGCCAGACCATGTGCATGGGAGCGGTGTCGAGCGGCTAGCGCAGCGTAGCGGTCACCATCAGATAGACGGTGCGACCGGGCTCGGGCTCAAAAAACCGTGAGTTGGTCTCGTTGACGATGACCGAGCCCACGTAGCGGCGATTGAGCAGATTGTCCAGCCGCAGGCTCTCGCTGAGATCCCAGACGGAGCGCTGCTGGGAAAGGCCGGCGCGCAGATCGAACAGCCAGTAGCCGCCGGCGCCCTGGCTGTTGCGATCGTCGGCGTAGATCTGGGCCCGGCCGATGCTCTCGAGCGTGATCCAGACATCCGCGGGGGTACCGCGCCAGGTTGCCGCGCCGTACACGGCGCCGGCCGGCACCGCCGGCAGACGGTGACCGGCGCTGATTTCGATCGGCACGCACGGAACCACCAGGCAGGTCATATAGGACTCAAGTGTCACCGCCTGCAGGTAGGTGTACGACAGTTGGCTGCTGAAGCCGTGGGCCCACTGGCTGGCAATCTCCGCCTCGGCGCCGCGTCGCTGGGTGGCCGGAATGTTCTGATAGACCGAGCGCCCGGCGGCATTGGCCTGTACCGCCAGCTCATCCTCGGTGCGGATGAAAAATGCCGCCAGCGATGCGCGGGTATGCGCGGCCGCTTCCTTCAGGCCGATTTCATAATTATCGCTGCGAGCCGCCTTGAGCGCGAAGTTCAGCCCCGGCAGGCTGCCGTCGGTGGAGCGATAGGCAAGCTCATCGAGCGTCGGGGTCTCAAAGCCGCGGCCGTACGAAGCATAGAGGTTCAGGCCGCGCCCGGCCCGAAACGTGACCCCGGCCACCGGACTGACGGTGCCATAGTCGACGCCGCTCTGGCCGGGGACATCGTCGGCGGCCCGATGATCCACCGAGGCGTAGTCGACCAGACTGTGGCGCAGCCCGACCAGCAGCCGCCAGCGCGCGGCCGGATCCCACTGCAGCTGCAGGTACTGATCCAGGTCGTAGACCGTGTCGGTCTCGTCCCGGCGCAGCGCGCCTTGAACACCGAGCTCATCGCCGATGAAGTTCAGATAGCCGCGCCGCCCTTCATTCAGGTCGTCATAACTGACACCGGCGGTCAGCTGCAACGGTGTCTCACCCAGGCTGCGATGGTCGGTCAGGTGCGCATCCGCGCCCCAGTAGTGATTCTGCAGGGCGATGACGCCGCCCGGATGGGTCGCGGCGCTCTCGGTGGCCATCGGGATGGCCTGGAACTGGCGCGTGTCGCGCCCGCCGCCGTACAACAGCACGCTCAGATCGTCGTGGGCGTCGAGCTTGCGCTCATAGTGGCCGCCCAGCTGTTGCTGCTGCACCGTCTTGCGGGTGTTGTAGCTCAGTGCACCGCTGCCAGCCTGTTCGCGGTTGCTGGCCAGCTGAGTGGCGGTCAGGCCCAGCGGGTCCTGCGACAGCGGCTGATCGACCGCGTTGAGGATCAGTGTGAACCGCGATTGCGCATCCGGGTGCCAGACGGCCTTGGCATTGAACAGGTCGCGTTGGGTGCGACTGTGCTGGCGATAGCCGTCGGTGGTGAAATGCGAGGCATCGACCACCAGGTTGACCCCGTGGTCCTGTCCCAGCAGTTCGCGCAGCGCATAGCGCTGGGTGTCGAAGCTGCCGTACTCGGCGGTGGCATCGAGCCTCTGACCGCTCGGGGCGTCCTGGGTGAAGATCGAGATCACTCCGCCTGAAGAGTTGCCGTAGAGCGCGGAGTACGGCCCGCGCAACACCTCGATGTGATCGGCCGACGCCAGATCAAAGTTGGAGAACTGCCCCTGACCGTCGGGCATCGTGCCCGGGACGCCGTCGGCGTACAGGCGCACGCCGCGCACGCCGAAGCTCGAGCGCGCCCCGAAACCGCGCACCGATATCTGCAGATCCTGCGCGTAATTTTGTCGACTCTGCGCATTGACGCCGGGTACGCCCAGCAGCGGCTCGGACAGGTTGACCAGCAGCTGTCCCTGGCGGATCTGCTGCTGGTCCACCAGATCGATCGACATCGGCAGATCGTGGCTGCCGGTGGGCACGCGGGTGGCGCTGATCACGATCGGCTCGAGCATCGGGCCCGCATCGGCGCCAGGGTTGGCATCAGCGACGGCCGTGGCCTGCGCGCCGAGCAGCCACAGGCTGGCGCTGAGCGCGATAGTTATTGGAGTGCTGCTCGGTCGATGCATGGGGGGCCGCGTCGTTGATACCAGTCCGGCGTGCCCGCCGCAATGCGGGAGCGGCCGAAGCGGTGGCAAGACGCCGCCTATCCGCGTGCACGCAGGAGCACCGCGCTGCGCCCTCTAACTGACGCGAGTATTAAGTTGTAACTTGTTGCTTATTAACATCTATCGTTATTTTACACCGGCCGGCATAACCAGCGGTAGGATAGCCGCGCAGGTCTTGAGCCTCTCACGCGTTCCGTCAAGAACAACACCGGAGGTGGCTGTCATGATTCTGGGTCTGTCGGTGCCAACGTTCACGCTGCTGCATGTGCTGCTGAGCGTGGTGGGTCTGATCAGCGGCCTCATCGTCATGATCGGCATGTGGAGTGCGCATCGGCTGGAGGGCTGGACCGCACTGTTCCTGACCAGCACCGTGCTGACCAGCGTCACCGGATTTCTATTTCACTCGGCGCGCTTCGGCCCGCCGCATGTGGTGGGCTTGATCTCGCTGGTATTGCTGGTGCTGGCGATCCTAGCGCGCTATTCCTATCACCTGTCCGGCGGCTGGCGCTGGATCTACGTGGTGTGCGCGCTGCTGGCGCTGTACTTCAATGTGTTCGTGGCGGTGGTGCAGGCCTTTCAGAAGCTGCCGCTGCTGCAGCCACTGGCTCCCACCGGCAGCGAGCCGCCATTCACCATTGCCCAGGGCTTGGTGCTACTGGCCTTCGCGTTGTTCACCGTCATCGCGCTCAAGCGCTTCCATCCGGGCGGCGCGCCGGTGGCGATCGAGGCTACCTGAGCGGGTCTAAGGAACTCCGGCCAGTCGCAGCACGAAGAACAGGCCGGCGGCGAACAGCGCGGCGCCGAGCGCCACGCACACCGGCAGCGTCAGCACCCACGCCATGATGATATTGCGCACGGTCTCTTTCTGAATGCCCGAACCGTTGGCGACCATGGTGCCGGCAATACCGGAGGACAACACGTGCGTGGTACTGACCGGCAGGCCCAGCACGTCGGCGGCCTCGATGGTACCGAAGGCCACCAGCTCGGCGCAGGCGCCCTGAGCGTAGGTCAGATGCGCCTTGCCGATCTTCTCGCCCACGGTCACCACGATGCGTTTCCAGCCGATCATGGTGCCAAATCCCAGCGCGATCGCGACCGCCACCTTGACCCACAGCGGTATGTAGTTGGTCAGGCCCTTGAGCGACTTCTGGTAGCTCGCCACCGCCTTGGCGTCCCAGCTGTGCGGCAGCTGTTTGGCCTTGATAAGCCGCGATAGCGTCTCGGACACAAGGTAAATATCCAGGCGCAGCGAGCGACGTTCGATCGGCGGCACGCTGGCGAGCTGCTTGACTCCGTTCAGACCCTGCACCACCCGCTGGTTGGCCATCGCCAGCGCCGGCAGGGTCGTGTCCGAGGTATGCCCGGTGCGCAGATACTTGGTCAGCTGCTTGTGGGCGCTATCGACCTCGGCCGGCGTGGGCGTGCTCGGCGGGGCTTCCAGTGACTGCGAGAACACCACCGCCTGCGCCGACAGCTGCTGCAGGGCATCGGTTGAGGCGCTCATGTTAAGCGCGAACGCCGTGGGCACGATGCCCACCAGGATCAGCACGATCAACCCCATGCCCTTCTGGCCGTCATTCGAGCCGTGGGCAAAACTGACGCCGGTGCAGGTCAGCACCAGCAGTCCGCGGATCCACCACGGCGGCGGATCTTGACCGGTGGGAGCGCGGTACAGTTCTGGCCGACGCAACACCGCCTTGGCCAGCAGCAGCAGCAGCGCCGCCAGTACGAAGCCGATGATTGGCGAGAACACCAGCGCCTTGATGGTATCGGCGACTTTGGCCCAGTTGACGCCATCGCCGAAGGCCGCATCCGGGCTGAGCAGGGAGTTCATCAGGCCGACCCCGACGATCGAGCCGATCAGCGTGTGAGAGCTGGAGGCCGGCAGTCCCAGATACCAGGTGCCCAGATTCCACACGATCGCCGACACCAGCAGCGCGAACACCATGGCAAAACCGGCACCCGAGCCGACGTTGATCACCAGTTCGACCGGCAGCAGCGCCACGATGCCAAACGCCACCGCCCCCGAGGAGGTCAGCACGCCGATGAGGTTGCAGCAGCCCG
>DASXDL010000032.1:0-53145 GCA_036490715.1 Steroidobacteraceae bacterium
GTAAGATAATCCTCAAACTACAACTACCCCCAATCCAGTATTGGCAGTGGCGGAAGTACGAATGATGCCGACGTCCCAGACGTCCGCGGTCGCCGTCGATCGGTCCGAAAAATTGCAGCTAGACACGGTTACCGTCACAGATCAGTTGTTGGGCCGGCTAGAGATTGCACTTTACACCTGCTCCCCCGTAAGCAGGCATCCGCATCGGTATCTACCGTGCCACTGTCACGCGGATGTCGGCATCAAGCCAGGTCCCTGCCAGATTTCCGGTCGCTCTCCCCGTTGGGCATAATCGCGAACGGTGGCAAAGTCATTGGGGGACCAGGTCACTCCCACTCGATGGTCGCCGGCGGCTTGCCCGAGATGTCGTACACCACGCGCGAGATGCCCGGCACCTCATTGACGATGCGGCGCGACACCAGCTCGAGAAATTCGTACGGCAGGTGCGCCCAGTGCGCGGTCATGAAATCGATAGTCTCCACCGCTCGCAGCGCAATCACGTACTCGTAGCGACGCGCATCCCCCATCACACCGACCGAGCGCACCGGCAGGAACACCGCGAACGCCTGGCTGGTGCGCTCATAGAGCTGGTGGCGGCGAAGCTCTTCGATGAAGATATGATCGGCGCGGCGCAATAGCTCCAGGTACTCGGTCTTGATCTCGCCGAGCACCCGCACCCCCAAGCCCGGCCCCGGGAACGGATGGCGGTACACCATGTCGTGCGGCAGGCCGAGCTCGACCCCAATGCGCCGTACCTCGTCCTTGAACAGCTCGCGCAGCGGCTCGACCAGCTTCAGCTTGAGATCCGCCGGCAGTCCGCCGACGTTGTGATGCGACTTGATCACGTGCGCCTTGCCGGTGCGGGCGCCGGCCGACTCGATCACATCCGGGTAGATGGTTCCCTGCGCCAGGAAATGCGTGTCGCGCAGCGCGCGGGCCTGCTGTTCGAATACCTCGATGAACAGCGCGCCGATGATCTTGCGCTTGGTCTCAGGATCACTCTGGCCCTTGAGCGCATTTAGGAATCGCTCTTGGGCGTCGACCCTGATTACGCGCACGCCGAGTGAGTCGGCGAAGGTTCGCATCACCTGGTCGCCCTCTCCCAGGCGCAGCAGGCCGTGGTCGACGAATACGCAGGTCAACTGCGCGCCGATCGCCCCGTGCAGTAGCGCGGCGACCACGGAGGAATCCACGCCCCCGGACAGACCCAGCAGCACGCGCTCATTGCCGACCTGCTGGCGCACTCTCGCGATCAGATCACCGATGATGTTGCCGGCGGTCCAGCGCGCTTCGCAGCCACAGATTTCGCGCACGAAGCGCTCCAGGATCGCCGCCCCCTGACGGGTATGGGTCACCTCAGGATGAAATTGCACGCCGTAGAAACGCCGCCGCTCGTCGGCCATCGCCGCGTATGGCGCGTCGCGTGTGCGCGCCACCGGGGTGAAGCCGGGCGGCAGCGCATCGACCCGATCGCCGTGGCTCATCCACACATCCAGGACTGCGTGGCCGTCCTGCTGCCGGTCGAGAATGCCGTCCAGCAGGCGACAGGTGCCGGCCACCTGAACCTCGGCGTAACCGAATTCGCGCGCGTGGCCGCCGCTGACCTTGCCGGCCAGCTGCTGCGCCATGGTCTGCATGCCATAGCAGATACCCAGCACCGGCACGCCCAGCTCGAACGCGGCCTGAGGCGCGCGTGGCGGCTCGGCATCGGTCACCGACTCGGGGCCGCCCGACAGGATGATTCCGCGGGCACCAAAACCACGCACCTGCTCTTCACCGATGTCCCAAGGATGGATCTCGCAGTACACCCCGAGCTCGCGCACCCGGCGCGCGATCAGCTGCGAGTATTGCGCGCCGAAGTCGAGAATCAGGATGCGGTGCGCATGAATGTCCGCGGGCGGCGCACCGGCCTGCAGCGATGCCACCGGCACGACCTCAGGACATGCGGTAATTGGGCGCCTCCTTGGTGATGGTCACATCGTGAACGTGGCTTTCGCGCACGCCGGCGCTGGTGATGCGTACGAATGTCGGCCGGGTGCGCATCTCCTCGATGTTGTTGCTGCCGGTGTAGCCCATGGCGGCACGCAGCCCTCCGGCCAGCTGGTACAAAATGGTCACCAGACTGCCCTTGTAGGGCACGCGCCCCTCGATGCCCTCGGGCACCAGCTTCTCAAGTTCGGTGGAAGTGTCCTGAAAATAGCGGTCGGCCGAGCCGTGCCGCTCGGACATGGCGCCGAGCGAACCCATGCCGCGGTAGGCCTTGTACGAGGCGCCCTGATACAGCTCGACGTCGCCCGGGGATTCTTCGGTGCCGGCGAACAATCCGCCGATCATTACCGTGTGCGCGCCGGCCGCGATTGCCTTGGCAAGATCACCGGAATAGCGGATGCCGCCGTCGGCGATGATCGGCACGCCGCGCTCGGCGAGCGCGGCGGCGACGTTGGCGACGGCGGTGATCTGCGGCACGCCAACACCGGCCACGACGCGTGTGGTACAGATCGAGCCCGGCCCGATGCCGACCTTGACCGCATCGGCACCCGCGCTGACCAATTCCAGTGCCGCCTCGCGCGTCACGATGTTGCCAGCGATCAATTCCAGGTCGGCCCAGCGCGACTTCAGCTGCGTGATCATCTGCAGCACGCCGCGTGAATGCCCGTGCGAGGTATCCAGAACCACCACGTCGACGCCGGCCTCGCGCAGCGCCGCGACCCGCTCCAGCGTATCGGGTGTGGTGCCGATCGCGGCCCCGACCCGAAGGCGTCCGACCGGATCCTTGCTGGCACGAGGAAACTCGGTCGCCTTCTGGAAGTCCTTGACGGTGATCATCCCTCGAAGCTCATCATCGCTGTTGACCACCAGCACCTTTTCGATGCGGTGCTTGTGCAGCAGCAGCTGCACCTCTTCCTTGGGAGCGTTCTCCCGCACGGTGATCAGACGCGCCTTGGGCGTCATCACCGAGCTCACCGGCGCGTCGAGCTTGGCTTCGAAGCGCAGATCACGGTGGGTAACGATGCCGACCACTTTGCGGCCGCTGACCACCGGCACGCCGAAGATGCCGCGCGCGCGTGTCAGGTCGATCACTTGGCGAATGGTGGTCTCGGGGGGCACGGTGATGGGATCGGTGATCACCCCGCTTTCGAATTTCTTCACCCGGGCGACTTCGCGGGCCTGGGCCTCGATCGGCATGTTCTTGTGCACGATGCCGATGCCGCCCTCCTGCGCCATCGTGATGGCCAGCCGCGCCTCGGTCACGGTGTCCATGGCAGCCGAGACCACCGGCAGTCCGATGCGGATGTTGCGCGTGAGCTGGCTCGAGAGATCGACCTCTCGCGGCAGCACGTCCGAGCGCGCCGGAACGAGCAGAACGTCGTCGAAGGTCAGTGCTTCTTCGAGGATGCGCATGGAGCCCCGCGGCTTTTAGAAGAAGCGCACCATTGTAGCGTCTCGGGACAGTGGGGTAAACCGCCGCTGCACCCGCGCCAACCGGCCGACGGGGGTAACATGAGCGCATGAGCGATCCTTCGGAGGCCGTTCGCAGCAGCCGCAGCGCCAGCCCACCCGAGCAGATTGTCTATTCGGTCTCCCAGCTCAACCGCGAAGTGCGCCTGCTGCTGGAAGCGGGCATCGGCCAGATCTGGGTGCAGGGCGAGATCTCCAATCTGGCGCGCCCGTCCTCGGGACATTGGTACTTCTCGCTCAAGGACCGCGACGCGCAGCTGCGCTGCGCGATGTTTCGCGCCAGGAACAGCCTATGTCGCTTCGCTCCGCGCGAAGGTCAGCTGGTGACGGCCTACGGACGGGTGAGCCTATACGAGTCGCGCGGCGACTATCAGCTGCAGGTTGAACGCCTGGAGGACGCCGGCATCGGTGCGCTGCAACGCGCGTTCGACGCGCTCAAGGCGCGCCTGGCTGCCGAGGGCCTGTTCGCCGCCGAACGCAAACGCCCGTTGCCCGCGGTGCCGAACTGCATCGGCGTCATCACTTCACCGACCGGTGCTGCCATTCGCGACATTCTGCAGATCCTGGCGCGGCGCTTTGCCGCCGCCGCGGTGATCGTGTACCCGGTCCCGGTGCAAGGAGCCTCGGCGGCGCCGGCAATCGTCGCCGCGCTGGATCTGGCCTCCAGCCGTGCCGAGTGCGATGTTCTGATCCTCGCGCGCGGCGGCGGCTCACTCGAGGATCTGTGGGCGTTCAACGAGGAGAGCGTGGCGCGCGCCATCCATCGCAGCCGCATCCCGGTGGTCACCGGCATCGGTCACGAGATCGACTTCACCATTGCCGATTTCGTCGCCGATGTGCGCGCGCCCACGCCGTCGGGCGCCGCCGAGCTGGTGGCGCCCGATACGCGCGCCTGGTTGCACCGTCTGGCCCAGTTCGGCGCGCGGTTCACCGCCGCCGTCCACCGTCAGCTGCAGACCGAGCGCACGCGTCTGGCGGCTGTGATGCACCGGCTGCAGCAGGCGCACCCGGGCACGCGGCTGTTGCAGCACAACCAGCGGCTGGATGAGATCGAGGCGCGACTGCGCTTGGCTCTTCAGGCCCGGCTGGCCGGCTACCTGGGACGGCTGGAGAGTGCCTCGCGCGCGTTGCAGGGCGTCAGTCCACTGGCGACGCTCGGGCGCGGCTTCGCCGTCATCACTCGCAGCGCCGACGGGGCGCTGGTGAGTTCGTCGGAGCAGCTGGCGGTCGGTGATACGATCGACGCCACCTTGGCTTCGGGCAGTCTGCACGCCGCCGTGCTGGGAAAGCGATCGTGACCAACAAAACTCTCGCCGCATTGCTGTTGACGGCGGCCGCAACGGCGGGCGCGGTGCCGCTGCCGCAGGCCAGTCTGGTGCCCGGGGGAGTGGCGCTACTGCCAATCGTCGGCGGCGCAATGCCGACGGTCAGCTATGACGGCCAGCGCGTCATGGTGCTGAAGGATGCAGATCACTGGGTCGCGATTGTCGGCATCCCGCTCAGCGCCGAGGTCGGCGCCGCCGCGATCGCGATCCGCCGCGCCGGCAGTCCGGCCGCGGAGTCACAGACGTTCCAGATAGGGCCGAAGAAATATCTCGAGCAGCGGCTGACGGTACCGCCCTCGCAGGTGAACCCGTCGAAGAGCGATCTGGAGCGCATTGGCCACGAGCAGGAACACCTGCACGAGAAGCTCGCTGGCTTCAGCGATCAGCCGCCCACCACGCTGCAGCTGCTGCCGCCAGTGGACGGCGTGCGCTCAAGTTCATTCGGCTCGCGGCGCGTGTTCAACAACGAGCCGCGCAATCCGCATTCGGGTATGGACATTGCCGCCTCGCTGGGTACGGCAGTGCGCGCGGCCGGGGCTGGTCGCGTGATCGACACCGGCAGCTATTTCTTCAACGGCAACACCGTCCTGATCGACCACGGCGAAGGCATGATCACCATGTACTGCCACCTGTCCGTGATTGGCGTGCACCCGGGCGATGCGGTCGCCGCCGGCGATGTCATCGGCCGCGTCGGCGCCACCGGTCGCGTCACTGGGCCACACCTTCATTTCGGTGTCGCCCTCAACCATGTGTTCGTCGACCCGGCATTGTTCTTGCCCGCTTCCGCGGCTTCCCCGACCGCGCCTTGACCCGATTGTACGGATTGGCGTCGGTGCGAAATTCAATCGCGACCGGGGTCGCGTACAGATCGAACGCCTGCCGGTAGACGTTGGCCAGGTAGCGTCGATAGGCCTCCGGCACCGATACGGTCTGATTGCCGTGAATCACAATGCGCGGCGGGTTGCGCCCGCCCTGATGGGCATAGCGCAAGCGGATGCGCCGTCCGCGCACCAGCGGCGGCTGGTGCGCCTCGATGGCGCGCTCCAGCACCCGCGTTAGCAGCGGCGTCGACATGGCGCGCATCGCCGCGTCGTAGCCGCGAATCGCATCGCGCGCCAGCTCGCCGACACCGCTGCCGTGACGCGCGGAAATGAAATGCAGCGGCGCGAACGGTACGAAATCGAGCTTGAGCGACAGTTGCCGGCGGATATCGTCGCGCTGTTCGCTGGCAATGCCGTCCCATTTATTGACCGCGATCAGGATCACCCGGCCGCGCTCCAGCGCCTGTCCGAGCACGCTCGCATCCTGCTCGCCGATGCCCTCGTGCGCATCGAGCACCAGTATCACCACGTGCGCCCCGGCGATTGCCTGCAGCGTGCGCGCAACGCTGGCGCGTTCGACCGGATCTTCCACTCGTGCGCGGCGGCGCACGCCGGCCGTATCGATAAACAGGAATTGGCGCCCGTCGCGCTCGAACGGCACCAGGATGCTGTCGCGGGTCGTGCCTGGCTGCTCGTTCGCGATCAGGCGCTCCTCGCCGATCAGACGATTCACCAGCGTCGACTTGCCGACGTTGGGACGGCCGATGATCGCCACGCGGATCGCGGAAGCGTCGGCCTCGGGAGCCGCCTCGGGCTCCAATCCGGCCAGCGCCGTGTCGATCAGGTCGACACAGCCTTGAGCGTGGCTGGCCGCGATTGCAACCGGCTCGCCCAGGCCGAGTGTATGGAAATCCGCGGCGGCCAGCTCGGCCTGCATACCCTCGGATTTGTTGAGGGCCACCACCACCGGCTTGCCGATGCGGCGCAGCTCACGCGCGATGAACTGATCCTGCGAGGTCAGTCCGGCGCGGGCGTCCATGACCAGGATCAGGCGATCGGCCTCGGCCACGGCCTTGTCGGTCTGCGCACGCATCTGCGCTTCCAGGCCTTTGGGATTCTCGACCAGTCCGCCGGTGTCGATGAGCACGCACGGCACGCGGCCAACTCGTCCGTAGCCGTACTGACGGTCACGGGTCACGCCCGGCGCATCGGCGACGATGGCCGCACGGCTGCCGGTGAGCACATTGAACAGTGTCGATTTGCCGACGTTCGGCCGACCGACGATCGCGACGACCGGCAACACGGACAGCCTGCCTTAGGGCGGCGGCGGGCTTGGCGCTGGAGCGTCCGGCGCTGCGGGTGGCATCAGCGGCGCGAGCGGCGCAGCCGACTGCGCCGGTGGTGCAGGCGGTTCTGGTGGCGGCTCAGCGGCTGCAGGTGGCGCGCTGGCTGCTGGCGCGGCATCGGCCGGCGGTGGCGGCACCCGATAGGCGCTGAGCACGCCGGAGTCGGTGAATACCAGTAGCAGTCCGCCGGCCACGATCGGTGTGTTCGAGATTCGCCGCTTGAGCTTGATGCCCTTGGACACGACCGGTTTGCGGCCGACCGATTTGCCCTCCTCGGCGCGGGCCAGAAAGTCACCGGTGGCCGGATCGAGCCAGTGCAGCACACCACCCCCGTCGGCGACCACCAGGCGGCCGCGGTAGATTACCGGCGCGGTCAGCTGGCGCCGCTCCAGCGCCTTCTGGTCCCACTGCTCAGTGCCGTTCTTCCGATCCACGCGCACCAGGTCACCGTCCGCGGTCGCAATGTAGACCGCGTTGTCATCGACCGCGAGACCGCGATAGCTGGACAGATCGCGTGCCCAGACAACCTGCCCGGTTTCGAGCGCCAGACGCGTGACGCGTCCTTGATAAGCGACGGCGAACAGATCATCGCCATCCGCCACGACCGGCGCGTCGACGTCGATCAGTCGCTGCAGCTCGGTACTGCCGTGCGACTGTCCGACTGCGGTATCCCACGCGGTGGTACCGCTGACGCGGGCGATGGCCGCGACCCGGCCGTTATCGAAGCCATTGATCGCCAGATCGCCCGCCAGCAGCGGCGGGCTGGTGCCTCGCAGCGACAGCTTCGGCACCTGTTCCTCCGCCACCCACAGTTCGCTGCCATCCTTGAGCGACAGCGCATGCAGCCGTCCATCGACCCCGCGTACCACCATCACATCGCTGCCGATGGCCGCGGGCGAGAGGATTTCGGCATTGATGCGGGTGCGCCAGCCCGGCTTGCCGTCGGCCTCCGACAGTGTGATGACATCACCCTTGGAGCTGCCGACCATGACCAGGCCGTTTCCGGCCGCGGGTCCGCCGGCCAGTGGCGCCTTGACCTTGGTACGCCACAGCACCTTACCGGTCTTGAGATCGAGTGCTTCCACCTCGCCTTTGTGGTTGGCGACGAACACTCGTTCGCCGTCGGCGGCCGCACCCAGCCCGAGTCGAAGCTTGGGATATTCCCCTGACAGCTTGACCGACCAGACGCGCTGCACGTCGATGTGATTGGTCACCGGCGCCAGCGCCGCCGGCGCCTCCTTTTTCTTAGCCTTGCTGGTGCTGGTTAGTTTGGAGAACCAGCTGCAGCCGGCGCACAGCACCACCACGCAGCCGACCACGACGATCAGCGCGGCTCGCAGCCGGAGCGAGTGTCGGCGGTCGTTCACGAGCGCGATAGCTCGCCGATCTTCAGATCGAGCAGATTGGTGTCGAGGGTACTGTCGGCGTGATCGCGCGCATCGCGGTAGGCTTTCAGGGCGCCGTCCCGATCGCCCTTGGCCTGCAGTGCATCGCCACGCACTTCGGCATAGCGGGCCGCAAAGGCTCCGGCGGTGGCGCCACCAATGGTCTTCAGCGCCTCGTCAGCCTTGCCCTGCGCCAGCTGAACACGCCCCAGGCGCAGCCGAGCGATCAGTGCAAGCTCCGGATCCTTGGTGTCGCTGAGTACCTGCTGCAGCCGTACGGCGGCCTTGTCCAACTCCTTGATCTCCACCTCGACGCGTGCCGCCGCCAGGTTGGCCTGGTCGGCGTAGCCGGTGCCCGGGAATGCCTTCACCACACCGTCGGCCAGCCGCACGCCGCCGTCGACGTCGTTGCGGCCGAAGGCATCGATGACCAGTTCGTAACGTCCTGACGCGGCCAGATCGCGCTGCTGCACTCGCCCCTGCCAGTAACGCCAGCCGCCAAAAATCGCCAGCGCCAGGCCGACACCCGCCAGCACCCACGGGCCTTGCTCGCGCAGCCAGGCGAGCACGCGTTCCCACTGTTCCTTGTCGTCCAGATAGTCTTCCACCGAGCTCTCCCTGCAGATGCCTACGGCATCGACTTGATGCGCGCGGCCAGCTCATTTAGCGGACAATCGATCTGACCGCCCTCGTGCCGCAAAGGTTTCACCGCTGCCACGCCCCGGTCCAGCTCCGCATCCGCGAGGATCAGAGCCAGGCGCGCTCCGCTGCGGTCAGCGCGCCGAAACTGGGTCTTGAAATTGCCCCCGCCGAGATTGAGCAGTACGCCGCGTCCCGGCAGCGCATCGCGCAGCAATTCGGCCACTCGCAGCGCCTCGAGCGCCGCGCGCTCCCCGTCGGCGACGATGTAGACCTCGGGCTCGGCCGCCGGCGGAACCTGACCGCCCTGCACCAGCAGTTCAACCACGCGCTCGACGCCCATTGCAAAACCGACCGCCGGGGTCGGCTCACCGCCCAGCTGGGCGATCAGGCCATCGTAGCGCCCGCCCGAGCACACTGCGTCCTGCGCCCCGAGCGCGTCGGTCACCCATTCGAAGACGGTGCGCGAATAATAGTCGAGACCGCGCACCAGTCGAGGATTGACTTCGTAGGCCACCCCCAGTGCGTCCAGGCCGGCCCGCAGTGCGGCGAAATGCGCTCGCGACTCCTCATCGAGATCGTCGGTGAGCAGCGGGGCCGCCTCGATCAGCGCCCGCATCGCCGGCTGCTTACTGTCCAGTATGCGCAGCGGATTGCCTTCCAGGCGCCGCCGGCTGTCTTCGTCCAGCTCGCGCTCGTGCTGGCGAAAATACTTCTGCAGCCGCTCGCGATACGCGGCGCGCGCCTGCCCGGTGCCCAGCGAGTTGATTAGCAGGCGCACGCGTGTGACTTTGAGTGCCCGCCACAGCCGCGCCGTCAGCCCGATCAGTTCGATGTCGACGTCCGGACCGGGGAAGCCCAGCGCCTCGAGATTGAACTGGTAGAACTGCCGGTAGCGGCCTTTCTGCGGCCGCTCGTGCCGGAACATCGGGCCCTCGCACCACAGCTTGTGGCGCGCGCCGCGCAGCAGTCCGTTGGAAATTGCAGCGCGCGCGACGCCGGCGGTTGCTTCGGGCCGCAGTGTCAGGCTGTCACCACCGGTATCCTTGAAGGTATACATCTCCTTCTCGACGATATCGGTGTGCTCGCCGATCGAGCGCTGGAACAGCTCGGTGTGCTCGACCACCGGCAACCGCACTTCCTGGTAGCCGTAGCTCTCGAATGTCTCGCGCGCCAGGCGCTCGAGGTGCTGCCAAACGGCTATTTCACCGGGCAATACGTCGTTCATGCCGCGCACCGGCTGAATCTGCTTGCTCAAGGAGCCTCCAGGACGCGCGCGGCTCTAAGGCGGCGCGGACGGCGGCACGTCGCTCATGTGACCGCTGCTGTCGAGCAAAAACCGCTGCGGTTTGCCGCTCTCGGCCGCTGACTTCAAAGCCACCGGATGACCGTCGAGCTCCAGGCTGACCCCGTCTGGATTGCCGACCAGCACGTGCAGCGGACCGGGGCCGCTGACATGGTGCTCGGATCCGGCTTCACCGACCTCGCGGTACAGGGTGACGCTGTGGGCATCGTAGACTTCCAGCCAGCTGTCCTCGTTGAATTTGACTGCCAGCCGCAGCGGCGCGGATTTGGCGGCCGCCTCCTTGTTGGCAGCGCTCTTGCCGGTCACCGCATCGCTGTGCGCGGCCGGCGCCGCGCTCGGCGGCAAGACACTGGGGGCAGCCGGAGCGGGCGCGGCTTGCGGCACGGCTACGGTCGGGGCCGGCGGCGCCGATACCGACGCGGCCGGCGGCGCCGAGGGTCGATGCGCCGCCGAGGGTACCCGTATCGCCCACCACACCCAGGCCGCCAGCACCAGCACGATGGCCCCGATGAGTGCCGCGCGCGGCGGCAGCGATACGCCGGCGGCGGTGGCCGTGCCCGGCAGCGTGCGTGTGTGGCGCAGGTCGGGTTGCGACGCCAGCCGTGCGGACGAGGCGGCGTAGGCAGCGTCGATCTCCTCGACCGGCAGCCCCAACAGCTCGGCGTAGTGGCGCAGATGACCGCGCACGAACACCGCGGCCCCGAGGGTGTGAAACCGGCCGGCCTCCAGCGCCTCCAGCGTCGCCACATCGAGCCGCAGACGCTCGGCCGCCTGCAGCACGGTCATGCCGGCATGCTCGCGTGCGGCCGCCAGTCGCGCACCCGGACCGCTTGCCTGCGATTGCGCTGCCCCCTCCTCCATGGTTCAACCGGACTTGATCTTGCTGGCGGCGAGCGCGTGCGCCTGGTCCGAGTCAGGAAACTCGTTGCGCAAACGCGTCTCGTACTTCTGCTGCCCGGCCGCGTCGTTCTGCACCTGGGCAATTCGGTATGCCAGCAGCAGCAGATCCGGCGTGGCCGGATTGGTGAGCAGAAACACGTCGATGCGAAAACGTGCCGATGCCAGTTTCTGCTGTCCGAAATCCAGATCGGAGGCCTGGAATACGGCTTCCGAATACGCCGGATTGGACTGCAGTGCGCGCCCGAAGCGCTGCGCAGCCTCGTCATCGCGGTGCGCCGTGCGCAGACACACGCCGGCATTGGTGTACGCAGCCCAGGGCGTGCGATACAGCGGATTGGCAGCGGCCTGTTCGAAATACCGCACGCCTTCGTCGGCGCGGTTGTGGCTGCACAGGTAGACCGCGTAGTTATTCATCATGGCCGGATCGTGCGGCCCGAGCTCAAGTGCGGTGCGAAACTCCTTGTCGGCCTCCTTGTCCTTGCCCAGGCGCTGGTCGAGCAGCGCCATGGCGCCGTGAATCTCGGGATCGTGCGGATTCAGGCTCATCGCCCGATCGAGCTTTTCCTTGGCAATCGGCAGATTGCCCTCCTGCAGGTAGCCGACCCCGAGCTGCAAATTGATGTGCGCGGCGGCCTGCGAGCGGGTCGCCGGTGCGCCGCTGTCGCTGTGGGTGCTGGCGCAGGCGTACAGACCCAGGCACAGCGCGGCAGTGGCGATCGTCGGCCTCATGCGTTGAGTGCGTCGGCGCGCTGGCGCGCCGCCTGCACCCGGCTGCCGAGACGCACGATGGTGCGATCGCTCACCCGCCCCACCAGCTGGCCGCAGGCGGCGTCGATGTCGTCGCCGCGCGTGCGCCGCACGGTGGCCATCACGCCGCCGCGGATCAGCTGATCGCGGAAGCGCTCGACCGCCGCCTCGCTCGAGCGCCGATAGTGCGATCCGGGGTACGGATTGAAGGGAATGAGATTGACCTTGGCCGGGTGTCCCGCCAGCAACTTCGCCAACGCCCGGGCCTGACCCGGGGCATCGTTGACGCCGTCGAGCATTACATATTCAAAGGTCACGCTGCGCCCGTTCTGCTCGTCCAGGTAATGCCAGCAGGCACCGAGCAGCTGCTCAATCGGATGTACCCGGTTGATCGGCACCAGCTGGCTGCGCAGCTCATCGTCCGGCGCATGCAGGGATACCGCCAGTGCGCAGTTGATCTCGCGCGCCAGGCGGTAGATCTGCGGCACCAGGCCCGAGGTCGACAGCGTTACCCGTCGGCGCGACAGGTCGAAACCGAGATCATCCAGCAGCAGGCGCAGCGCCGGCACGACATTGCGGAAATTGGCCAGCGGCTCGCCCATACCCATCAGCACCACGTTGGTGATGATGCGATCGCCGCCGGCTTGGAACCCGAGTTCACGGTTAGCCAGCCACACCTGACCGACGATCTCGGCGGTGCTCAGATTGCGATTGAAGCCCTGCTGCGCGGTTGCGCAGAACGAGCAGTCGAGTGCACAGCCGACCTGCGAGGAGATGCACAGCGTGCCGCGATCGGTCTCCGGTATGTACACCATCTCGAATGCCTGAGAGGCATCGGCACGCAGCAGCCATTTGCGCGTGCCGTCGCTGGCGCGCTGCTCGCGCACGATCTCAGGCAGATTAAGCTCGGCGCAGTCGGCCAACCGGGCGCGAAACTCGCGCGCCAGGTCGGTCATATCCTCGAAGCGGTTACAACCGCGCTTGTACAGCCAGTGCATCAGCTGCCGGGCACGAAACGGCTTCGACCCAAGCCCGTCGCAGAAGGCTTCGAGCTCCGGACGCGGAAGTCCGAGCAGGTTCAGTTTCGCGGACATATCTCCGTCGCGCTGAAGAAGAACGCGATCTCGCTGGCGGCGGCCTCGGCACTGTCCGAACCATGCACCACGTTCTGCTCGATGCTGTGCGCCAAGTCGGCGCGGATGCTGCCGGGGGCAGCCTTCTTCGGATCCGTGGCGCCCATGAGGTCGCGATTTTTGGCGATTGAGCCCTCACCCTCGAGCACCTGTGCCACCACCGGACCGGAGCTCATGTAGCGCACCAGGTCGCGATAGAACGGACGCTCCCGATGCACCGCATAGAACAGCTCAGCCTGTGGCGGGGTCAGCCTGAGCATGCGGGCCGCGACGATGCGCAGGCCGGCGCTCTCGAAGCGCCGATAGACCTCGCCGATCAGACTGCGGGCGACGCCGTCGGGCTTGACGATGGATAGGGTGCGCTCGACCGCCATGCGGAACCTCCGTCCCAAAAAGGGCGGCAGTATAGGGGCTGAAAGCCTCCCCCGGCAAACCGCGCCCGCGCGGAAGTCCGCGCATTTTAAGGGATTTCAGACGCTGAAGCTTTCGCCACAGCCGCACTCTCCGCTGACGTTCGGATTCTCGAAGCGGAAGCTCTCATTCAGCCCTTTGCGAACCAGGTCGATGCGGGTGCCGTCGACCTGCGCCAGGCTCGCCGGGTCGACGTAGACCTTGACCCCGGCCGAATCGAATACCAGGTCATCCGGACGCGCCTCGTCCGCGTAATCAACCACGTAGCTGTAGCCCGAGCAGCCGCTGGGCTTGACGGCCAGACGCAGGCCCAAGCCGCGACCGCGGCGCGCAATCTGGCTGCGTACGCGCTCGGCAGCCGCTTCAGTCAAAGAAATTGTCATCGGTGCTTTCTCCAGAGCCTTCATTTTACAACTATTTGGTCATGCCATTGTCAGGGGACCCTGATGTGCCCGAATCCAGCGCCGCCTTGAGCGCATCCTCGATGACCAGCAGCCGTCCAAGGCGCTCGGCGGGGACCTGCAGCGCTGCGGCCCAGTGGGCCGGCGAGCCCAGCGCCTGAACGGCCAGGCGCGGCTCGCCGCCGCCGCCCTCCAGCCGCGCCGCCAGCCACTCGCACACCGCCAGCGTGTAGGGGCAGCCGTAGGCGCGAAAACCGACCCGCGTCAGCCGCTCGCCGCGCACGCACAGCGAGAAACGCACCCGCGTGCCGTGACGCTCCTGTCCGGCCTCACCCTGCAGCAGGCGCGCGCCGGGCCCACAGGGCACCGGGCCGGCTTCGGCCGCGTGCCGCAGCTGGCCGAATAGCGCACGCACCGGCGCCGGCAGCGGATCGGACTGCGGCATCGCAAGGCTCACGGTGCCACCGCGCGCAGCCGCCGCACCTCGCGCGCCACCGCCGCGATCGCCAGGTCGATGTCCTGCTCGCAGCTGTCACGACCGACACTGAAGCGCAGCGAGCTTTGCGCCAGTTCGGTGTCGCGACCGAGTGCGCGCAGCACGTACGAGGGCTCGTCGGTGTCGGAGTTGCAGGCCGAGCCGGTGGACACCGACAGTTCGGGCAGACCCAGCAGCAGGCTCTCGCCTTCCACGCCGCCGAACGAGACATTCAGAATGCCGGGAACGCGCTGGGTCGGATGGCCGTTGAGCAGCGCGCCCTCGATGCTCCGCAGCCCACCCCAGAGGCGCTCGCGCAGGCCGGCGCAGTGCAGCGCGTCGCTCTGCCAGGATTGCATCGCCAGCTCGCAGGCTAATCCAAAACCGACAATCTGGTGCACCGCCAGGGTACCGGAGCGCAGCCCGCGCTCATGGCCGCCGCCGAAAATCAGCGGTTGCAGCGCCGCCCGCCGGGACTGCGCCACGTACAGCGCGCCGACCCCCTTGGGTCCGTAGATCTTGTGCGCCGTGAATGACAGCAGCTCGCACTTGAGGCGGCCGACATCGACCGCAACCTTGCCGACGCTTTGGCACGCATCCACGTGCAGCGGCACCGCGCGCTCGTGGCAGATGGTCGCGATCGCCTCGATGTCCTGCAGCACGCCGGTCTCATTGTTGGCGTGCATGATCGAGACCAGCACCGTGTCGGCGCGCAGCGCGGTACGCAGCTGCTGCGGATCGATAAGGCCGTCGCCATCGGTATCGAGGTAGCTCACTTGGAAGCCTTCGTGCTCGAGCCGATGACACGAGTCGAGCACCGACTTGTGCTCGGTGCGCGCCGTCACCAGGTGGCGGCCACGGCGCGCGGCGGCGCGCGCGGTGCCGAGGATCGCCAGGTTATTGGCTTCGGTCGCGCCCGATGTCCACACTAGCTGCTGCGGCGGTACGCCGATGAGCGCGGCCGCCTGCGCGCGCGCCCTCTCCACCCGTTCGCGTGCGCGCCGGCCGTGCAGGTGCATCGAGGAGGGATTGCCGAAGGTGCCCGAACGCGTCAGACACTCGGCCATAGCCGCCGCGACCCGCGCGTCCACCGGCGACGTGGCGGCGTAGTCAAGATACACCGGAGTCTCGTCGTTCATGACTCGTGCGTCTCTCCGGCGCGCCGTCGTCGCTGCTGCATGGCGGTCAATATCCCGCGCAGGATGTTGACCTCGTTGGCGTCGGGCTCGGCGCGTTGCAGCAGCCGCCGCAGGCGCCGCATCAGGTGGCCACCACTCTGGGTACGGTCGCGAAAATCGATCTCCTCAAGCACCGTGGCCAGGTGCTGATACAAGTGCTCCATCTCCTCGGGGCTCGCCAGCGGCGCGGCGCGCGGCGCCGCCGCCTGATCGAGACTCTCGCCCGGCGCGGGCTCCAGTCGGGCGCGCAGAATCTCGTACGCAACCACCTGCACGGCCATGGCCAGATTCAGCGACGGATACGCCGGACTGGTTGGAATGCGCAGCAGCGCGTGCGCGTGGCGCAGTTCGTCGTTACTCAGGCCGGCGCGCTCGGAGCCGAACAGGATCGCAACCGGCGCCTGGGCCGACTCGCGCACCGCGCGCCGCGCTGCCTCACGTACATCGAGCACGCGAAAATACTGATCGCGCTCGCGACTCGTGGTCGCGAGCACCAGACCGCAGCCGCGCACCGCGGCGGCCAGGTCGCTCTCCACGCGCGCGTTGGTCAGCAGCTCGGTCGCGCTCGAGGCGCGCGCGCTGGCATCGGCGTGCGGAAACTGGCGCGGGCGCACCAGCACCAGCTGTTCGAGCGCCATGTTTTTGAGTGCACGCGCCGCGGCGCCGATGTTGCCGGGATGTGAAGTCTCCACCAGCACGATGCGAATTGCGTCCGACACGATCTGCTATTCTACGGCATGCACCCGTTGGTCAATATCGCCGTGCGCGCCGCTCGCCGCGCTGGCGAGCTGATCGTGCGCAGCCTGGTACGGGTCGAGAGCCTGCAGATCGCCTCCAAGGGACGCAACGATTTCGTCAGCGAAGTCGACCGTGGCGCGGAGCGCGAGATCATCGCGATCATCCATAAGCATTATCCCGAGCACGCGATCCTGGCTGAGGAGAGCGGCAGCAGCGGTGACAGCGAGACCGTCTGGATCATCGACCCGCTGGACGGCACCACCAACTTTCTACACGGCTTTCCGCAGTTCGCGGTGTCGATTGCGGCCCAGCATCGCGGCCGGCTCGAGATTGGCGTGATCTACGATCCGATGCGGCAGGAGATCTACAGCGCGGCCCGCGGTGAAGGTGCGCATCTGGAAAATCACCGCATCCGCGTCAGCCGGCAGCGCGGACTGGAAGGCGCACTGCTGGCCACCGGCTTTCCACATCATGAGGATCAGCGGCGCTACATGGATGCCTATTTCGCCATGATGCGCACGCTGACGATGACCACGGCCGGCATGCGACGTCCCGGGTCGGCGGCCCTCGACCTGGCGTATGTCGCGGCCGGCCGCGTCGACGGCTTCTGGGAAATCGGGCTCAAGGCCTGGGATACCGCGGCCGGCACCATCCTGATCCGCGAGGCCGGCGGCCGTGTCGGCACGCTCACCGGCGAGGAATATCGCCTCGGTGCAAACGTCGTGGCGGGCGCCCCGAAAGTGTACGAAGCGCTGCTCGAGGCGATCGCGCCGCATGTACCGGAGGACCTGCGCAACGTGTAGAGTGCGGCCCACTACGGGCTGTCCTGGCGGGAACCTTCATGGATAAGAAAGGGCTGTTCGCGACCAAGCCGATTGCCGACTATCAGGCCGAGGCCGAGGGCAAGCACCTGAACCGCGCGCTCGGCATCCCGGCGCTGATTGCCTTCGGCATCGGCGGCATCATCGGCACCGGCATCTTCGTGCTGACCGGACTTGCGGCCGCACAGCACGCCGGCCCGGCCATCGTCATCTCGTTTGTGATCGCCGGCATTGGCTGCATGTTCGCCGGCCTGTGCTACTCGGAATTCGCCGCCATGGTGCCGGTGTGCGGCAGCGCCTATGCCTACAGCTACGCCACGCTCGGCGAGATCATTGCCTGGTTCGTCGGCTGGAACCTGGTGCTCGAATACATGATGGCCTGCTCGACCGTGGCGGTCGGCTGGAGCCGCTACTTCGTGGCCTTCCTCGACGTTTTTCACGTCCATTTGCCAGAAGCCTTGACCAGCGCGCCGTTCGCTGCTGCCGACACCGGCTACCAGGTACACGCCACCGGGGCTTGGCTCAATCTTCCGGCGGTGGTGATCGTCGCCGCGGCCGCGGCTCTCTGCTACAAGGGCATCAAGGAATCCGCGGTCGTCAACACTATCATCGTGGTGATTAAGGTCAGCATCGTGGTGGCGGTAATCATATTCGGCGCGTTCTACGTCAATACCGCGAACTGGTTTCCGTACATACCGCCCAATACCGGCACCTTCGGCCAGTTCGGCTGGAGTGGCATCTTCCAGGCCTCGGCCATCATCTTCTTCGCCTACATCGGCTTCGACGGTGTTTCCACGGTCGCGCAGGAAGCCAAGGATCCGGCGCGCGGGATGCCGATCGGCATGCTCGGGAGCCTGGGCATCTGCACGTTGCTGTACATCCTGATGTCCAGCGTGATGACCGGGCTGGCACCGTACACCGCGCTCAACGACGCAGCGCCGGTGGTTGCCGCGCTGCAGCCGCACCCGCAACTGATGTGGCTGAAGTTCTGGGTCATCGTCGGAGCGCTCGCGGGACTTACCTCGGTGATCATCACGATGATCATCCCGCAGGCGCGCATCTGGCTGACCATGTCGCACGACGGCCTGCTGCCAAAGGTGTTCGGCGCCGTGCATCCGCGCTTTCGCACGCCGCACATATCGACTGCGATCACCGGTGTGCTGGCGGCGACATTCGCCGGCCTGCTGCCGATCGGCATCCTGGGCGAGCTGGTTTCCATCGGCACCCTGATCGCATTCATCGTGGTGTGCATCGGCGTGGTGGTGCTGCGCTACACGCGCCCCGACCTGCCGCGGCCGTTCAAGGTGCGGGCACTGTGGTTCGTCGCCCCCGGTGGCGTGGTGTTTTGCAGCGCGATGGCCTATTCGCTGCCCAATGCCACCTGGCTGCGGTTGGTGGTATGGAGCGCGATCGGCTTTGCGATCTACTTCTGGTTCGGCTACGCCCACAGCCGCCTGCGCGGCCGGCCCAGCGCGGACGCGCTGATGAGCCGCTAGCGGCGAGCCGTGCGGCGCCGCAGCCGGATATTGATCAGTTCGACCGCGACCGAGAACGCCATCGCAAAGTACAGGTAGCCCTTCGGTACCTCGAAATCCAGCGCTTCGCTCACCAGTGCTGCGCCGATCAGCACCAGGAAGGCCAGCGCCAGCACCTTCATGCTCGGATTGCGCGTGATGTAGGCCGAAATCGGCCCCGACAATCCCAGCATCACGATGATTGATACCACGATCGCCGCCGCCATGATCGGCAACTGGTCGGGGCGCGCCAACCCGACTGCGGTGAACACTGAGTCGAGCGAGAATACGATATCCAGCAGTGCGATCTGAATGACCACGGTGGCGAAGGCTAGAAACACCTTGCCGCGCCGTGCACTGCCGGCTCCATCAAGAGTCTGATGAATTTCGGTGGCGCTCTTGCCCAGCAGAAACAAGCCGCCCGCACCCAGTATCAGGTCGCGGATCGAGAACTGCCGGTCCAGGGCGCTGAACAGCGGCGTGGTCAGACTGGCCAGCCATACCACCGAGAACAGCAGCGCCAGGCGCGTCAGCATCGCCAGCAGCAGTCCCACGGTGCGTGCACTGCGCTGGCGCGCGCTCGGCAAGCGAGCCACCAGGATCGACAGGAAGATCACGTTGTCGATGCCGAGCACGGTCTCGAGCAGTGACAGCGTCGCGAATGCGATCCAGTTTTCCGGTGATTCGAACAGCGCCAGCATCGTGCCCGGCCGCGAACCTCAGGGCAGATCGTCGACTGGCTTCTTGACGGCGCTCGGCAGCAGATGCTCGGACTTCAATCCGCAGTCGAGCGCGATCGCGCTCGAGATGTAGATCGAGGAATAAGTGCCGGCGAGGATGCCGATGATCAGCGCCTCGGAGAAGCCCTTGAGTACCGGGCCGCCGAGCGCATACAGCGCTACTACCACGATCAGTGTGACTACCTTGGTCATGATGGTTCGCGACAGCGTCTGATTGATCGACTGATCCAGCACCTGCACCGGATCAAGGCGCCGGCTGGCGTGAAAGCGCTCGCGGATACGGTCGAACACCACCACCGTGTCGTTGAGAGAGTAGCCGATCACCGCCAGCATGGCTGCGACCACGGTCAGATCGAATGGCGTGCGCGTCAGCGAGAACGTGCCCAGCACCAGGATCGGATCGTGCAGCACTGCCAGTATCGCGCCCAGCGACAATCGCCAGGTGTGAAACCGAACCGCGATGTAGAAGAAAATCAGCAGCAGCGTGGCGATCAGCGCCTGCATGGCGCTGTGCTGCAGTTCGCCGCCGATCTGCGGTCCGACCACCTCAACCTGGCGGATCTCTGCCCCACCGTCCACCCCATGCAGCACCTGCTCGATCCGGGTGCGTACCGCTTCGGTGCTTTGTTTGGTAGGTGGCAGCCGGATGGCAACGTCGCGCGAAGTACCGAAGATCGTGACCTGCGGATCGGCGTAGCCGGCCGCGTTCAACGCCTTGACCACGGCGTCGCGATTGGCAGCGTCGGGAAAGGCCGCCTGCACGGTCACGCCGCCGGTGAAGTCGACTCCGAGATTCAGACCGCGCGTCGCCAGCGACCCCACCGACACAAGAATCATTGCGATCGACAGCCCGTACCACAGCTTGCGGGTCGACATGAACGGGAAACTGGTGACGCGATGGAAGAACTCCATGGATCACCCGATCGCCAGGTGCGCGACCTTGCGGCGGCCACCGTACATCAGCGTGATCAGCGCTCGGCTGCCGAGCAGCGAGGTAAACATCGAGGTGGCGATGCCGAGCGTCAGTACGATGGCGAAACCGCGGATGGCACCGGTGCCAATCACCCACAGCGCCAGACCGGCGATCAGCGCGGTCACGTTTGAATCGGCGATCGCCGAGAAGGCCTTGTCGAAGCCGGCGCGAATCGATGCCTGCGGCGACACGCCGTTGCGCAGCTCCTCGCGGATGCGCTCGTAGATCAGCACGTTGGCATCGACCGCAATGCCGACCGTCAGAATGATGCCGGCGATTCCCGGAAGTGACAGCGACGCCCGCAGGATCGACAGCAGCGCCGTCAGCAGAATCACGTTGGCCAGCAGCACCACGTCGGCGACCAATCCGAAGGCGTGGTAGTACAACGCCATGAATACGAATACCGCCAGCATGCCGATCTCGAGCGCGTGCACGCCCTTGTCGATATTGTCCTGACCCAGGCTCGGGCCGATGGCGCGCTCCTCCACCACCTCGATCGGCGCGGCCAGCGAGCCGGATCGCAGTAGCAACGCCAGATCGCGCGCCTCGCCCGAGGACAGGCCGGTGACCTGGAATTGCGGGCCGAATACCCCGCGGATCGTCGCCACGTTGATGACCTTCTCGGTGTTGGTCTCACGATCGACCTTCTGACCGTTGACCTCGACCTGGCGACGGCTCTTTTCGATGTACACCACCGCCATTGGCTTGCCGACGTTCAGGCGGGTGGTGCGCAACATCGATTCGGCGCCGCGAGCATCCAGCCTGATCGATACCGCCGGACCCTCCTGCGAGGCGGCCGAGGTGGCGCTGGTGATCTCATCGCCGGTGACGATCACCTCGCGCTTGAGCAGAATCGGCGAGCCGTCCTCGCGCTTGTAGAGCTTGGTGCCGAGCGGGGCGCGTCCGCTCTGCTCGGCTTGCATCGCGTTGCCGGTCTGATCCACCAGGCGCATTTCCAGCGTCGCCACCTTGCCGAGCAGATCCTTGACCTCGGCCGAGTTCTGCACGCCGGGCAGCTGCACGTTGATGCGATCCAGTCCCTGGCGCTGCACGATCGGCTCGGATACACCCAGCTCATTCACGCGATTGCTCAGCGTGGTGCGATTCTGCTCGAGCGCGTAATCCTCTCGCGCCTTGATCTGCGCCGGGGTCAGCACCAGATCGACCACCGGACCGGCCGCCGTAGAACTGCTGCTGTATCGAAGTGTGGCATCGACCGTGTGGATGATGTCCTCGACCGCATCCGGCTTGCCGTCAGCGGGCAGGCTCACGCGCAGACCGTTGGCAACGGTGCTGCCGGAGGCAGTGATGGTGGTGATGTCGGTGAACGGCACCTTGGCTTCGTTGAGCGCGCGCCGCACGCTCTGTTCGTAGCTGTCGAGCAGCTGGTTGATCGCACCCTGCAGGTCGACCTGATACAGCAAGTACAGTCCGCCGCGCAGGTCCAGGCCGAGCGGCATGGCCTTAAGGCCAAGCCCGCGCATCCAGCTGGGCTCGCGCGTGGCGTTGGCCAACGCCGAGCGATCCACGTCCGAGAGCGTGGCGTCCACGGTATCGCGCGCTTTTAGTTGCGAGGCGACGTCGTCGAACGCCAGGATGAGGCGTCCGCTTTCGATGTAGTCGCGCTTGATCGTGACGCTCTGCTTGCGCAGCAGCTCCTCGATCGACTGGCGCGCGAAGTTGTCCATCGGCGCGCGGTTCTTGCGCTCGACCTGCAGCGCCGGATCCTCGCCGAACAGGTTGGGCAGGGTGAACAGCAGGCCGATCAGCACCACCAGCGTGACCAGCACGTATTTCCAGCGCGGAAATTCCAGCATGAGCTCAGGCGCTCTTCAGCGTACCCTTGGGCATCAGCTGCGTGATCTGGTTCTTCTGCACCTTGATCCGCACGCCGTCGGCGATTTCCAGGGTCACGAACAGGTCGCCGACATCGGTGATGCGACCGAGCACGCCGCCGGTCGTGACCACCTCATCGCCACTCGCCAGCCGCGACATCATCGCCTGCTGCTCGCGCATGCGTTTCTGCTGCGGCCGGATCAGCAGGAAGTAGAACACCACCACCATCACGACCAGGAATAGGATCTGCATACCGCCGGGGCCCATGGCGCCGCCGCCGGCCGACTGTGCGAATGCGTCTTTCACTAACAGGCTCATGCTTGCCCCTAACGATACCCAACCGGCAAAGGGGCGGCATTATGCCACAGGCGTTTCCTGCCGCCGCGGCTGGCTCAGGATGGCCTGCGCGAGCTGCGCAAAGCCGCCGGCCGCAATCGCGGCACGTATCCGACGCATCAGGTCGAGGTAGAAGTGCAGGTTGTGCAGCGTGGCCAGCCGCAGGCCGAGAATCTCGTTGCAGCGATCCAGGTGGCGCAGGTAGGCGCGCGAGTAACGGGCGCAGGTGCCACAGCCGCAGGCCGGATCGATCGGGCCGGTGTCACGCTGATGCACCGCGTTGCGAATGTTAATGATGCCCTCGGAGGTGAACAGGTGCCCGTTGCGGGCGTGCCGCGTCGGCATCACACAGTCGAACATATCGACTCCGCGCAGCACCGCGGCGACGATGTCATGCGGATAGCCTACGCCCATCAGGTAGCGCGGCCGGTCGGCCGGCAACCGCGGCGCGACCGCATCCAGCACCCGCAGGCGCTCCTGCTCAGGCTCTCCTACCGCAAGTCCGCCGATCGCGAATCCGGCGAACTCTCGCTGCGTCAGTGCGGCAATCGACTCCAGGCGCAACGACTCGTACATGCCCCCCTGCACGATCCCGAACAGATGTCCGGGAGCCACCCCACCCTGCGATGCCGCCCGGTAGTAGTGGTCGTGGCTGCGCACGGCCCAGCGCATCGAGCGCTGCATCGATTCGCGCGCGCCCTGTTCGCTGACCGGGTAGGCGGTGCAATCGTCGAACGCCATGGCGATGTCCGAGCCCAGTGCGAGCTGCACCTGCATCGCATCTTCGGGCCGCATGCGCACTTCGGCGCCGTCGACCGGTGAGCGAAAGCTCACCCCGTCCTCGTCGATCCGGCGCAGCGGCGCCAGGCTGAACACCTGGAAGCCACCCGAATCGGTCAGGATCGGCCCGCGCCAGCCCATGAAGCCGTGCAGTCCGTCACGGTGCAGGCTGACGATCTCGGCGCCCGGACGCAGCATCAGATGAAAGGTGTTGCCGAGCACGATCTGGGCGCCGAGCGCCTCGAGCTCTTCGGGCAGCATCGCCTTGACGGTACCGTAGGTGCCTACCGGCATGAAGACCGGGGTATCGACCGTTCCGTGCGGCAGATGCAGTCTGCCTAAGCGCGCCGCGCCGTCTTGCGCCAGCAACTCGAAGCGCGCCGATGCGGCGTTCATCGCGGCCCGGGCCATACCAGCATGGCATCACCATAGCTGAAGAAACGGTAGCGCTGGCGCACCGCGTGCTCGTAAGCCGCCAGCACCGGGCCGCGCCCGGCGAACGCTGCCACCAGCATCAGCAGCGTCGACTGTGGCAGGTGAAAGTTGGTCAGCAATGCGTCGATCACCTGGAAACGATAACCCGGCACGATGAACAGCGTCGTGTCGCCGCCTGCGGCCGCCAGGCCGGCGCCTGATTGTGCCGCGGCCGACTCCAGTGCGCGCGCGACTGTGGTACCCACCGCGATCACGCGCCGTCCGGCAGCGTGCGTACGCGCGATCGCATCGACGGTCGACGCGCTGACCTCGTAGCGCTCGCTGTGCATGACGTGGTCCTCGACCGATTCGGTGCGCAGCGGCTGGAACGTGCCGGCGCCGACGTGCAGTGTGATCAGGCTGCGGCCGACGCCGCGGCGCGCCAGCTCGTCGAGCAGCGGTTGATCGAAGTGCAGGCTGGCGGTCGGAGCGGCGACCGCGCCCGGCACGCGTGCCAGCAGGCTCTGGTAGCGATCGCGGTCCTGCGGCTGCGCCTGCCGACGGATGTAGGGCGGCAGCGGCACCAGGCCGTGAGCCTCGAAGAATTCGAGGGTGTCGCCCGGCAGTTCGATCTCCCAGAACGGTGCGCGGCGCGCCACCAGTTGCACCGGACCGCCGACGCTGCTGAGCGTCATACCAGGGCGTACGGCCTTGCTGTCACGAAGCTGCACCAGCGCGCGTGCCCCGCCGAGCGAGCGCTCCAACAGCAACTCGACGCGGCCGCCACTGGGTTTGTGCGCCGGCAGGCGCGCCGGCACCACCCGAGTGTCGTTGAAGACCAGCAGATCACCAGGCTGAAGCAGCGCCGGCAGTTCGTGCATGTGCCGGTCCCGGCAGCTCCCGGCGGCACCGCCCAGCAGCAGTAAACGGCTGGCGGAGCGCTGCGGCAGCGGCGCCTGCGCGATCAATTCAGCCGGCAGGTGGAAGTCGAATTCGCTGCGTCTGATGCGGATGCCCGGATCTAGCCCTGTCAGTGGTGGCCTCGCTCGGAGTCGAACCGAGATGGGCAAGCCCGGTCGATTTTGAGTCGACTGCGTCTACCAGTTCCGCCACGAGGCCGTTGGTAAATCTGCGCGCGGTGCAGAGCGTCCCTCGGTGCAGGTACGATACCCCAACCGCCTATGAAATTCTGTCCAGCTTGCGGGCAGCCGGTGCAGATGCGCATCCCGCCCGGCGACAATCTGCCGCGCGCGGTGTGCACCGTCTGCGGCAGCATTCACTACGAGAATCCACGCGTGGTGGTGGGTTGCGTGCCCGAATGGCAGGGTCGCATCCTGCTATGCCAGCGTGCCATTCAGCCACGCCGCGGATTTTGGACTACGCCGGCCGGATTCATGGAGAACGGCGAGACGCTGCAGGCGGCCGCGGCCCGCGAGGCGCTCGAGGAAGCCGAGGCGCGCGTCCAGATCGGTTCGCTGCTGTCCATCACCCACGTGCTGCACGCCGCACAGGTGCACGTGTCGTTTCGCGCCACCCTGCTGGAGGGTGAGTTCGGTGTCGGAGCCGAGAGTCTGCAGTCCGGCCTGTATGCGGAGCCCGACATTCCGTGGGCCGAGATCGCCTTTCCGAGCATCGAATTTGCATTGCGCAGCTACTTCGAGGACCGCCGCCTGGCACGCGAGACGCTGCATTTCAGTGACATTCACCGCCCGCTGTCGCCATAGAATTTGGTGGCTGTGGCTGCGCTTTTGGGCGGCACGCAACGGCGGATCGCTTTCGGGGTCGGTGCGGCTTTGGCACAATAAGCGGCCGCTGGCGTCGAGCCTGACCCCCACTGCCAGCATCGATCGGAGCAGCAATGACTTTCGTGGTGACGGAAAACTGCATCAAGTGCAAGTACATGGACTGTGTGGAAGTCTGCCCGGTTGACTGTTTCCACGCCGGCCCGAATTTTCTGGTGATCGATCCGGACGAGTGCATCGACTGCACGCTGTGCGAACCCGAATGCCCGGTGGAGGCGATCTTCTCCGAGGAGGAACTGCCCGCCGGTCAGGAAGACTTCAAGCAGATCAACGCCGAGCTGGCCAAGCAATGGCCGGTGATTACCGAGAAGGGCGATGCGCCGGCGGACGCCAAGGAATGGGAAGGGAAACCAGACAAGCGCTCGCTGCTGGAGCGCTAGCGACTTAAGCTTAGGGCTGGAGCTGCTGCAGTTGCTCAACCAGCATGTCCGGCGGCAGATAGCCACCCACCATGGTGCCGTTGGCCGCCACGACTCCGGGCGTGCCCTCCAGGCCTATTTCCTTGCCGAGCTCGTATTCCTGCGCCACCGGGGTGTTGCCACAGGGCTTGGCATCGAGCGCCTCGCCCAGCTTGGCGCGCGTCAACGCCGCCTTACGATCCGCTGAACACCACACCTGCTCGGCCTTGTGCCATGACTCGGTGTTCGGACCGGTGCGCGGATAGAACACGTAGTGCACGCTCACGCCGAGGCGATTGTATTCGGCAATCTGCTTGTGAAATGCGCGGCAATAGGCGCAGTCGACATCGGTGAACACGGTGACCGTGTACTTCGGGTGCGGCGCCGCGAACACCACCATGCGCGATTCCGGTATCTCGTCGATCAGCTTGCGCCGCAAGTCGCGCCGGTGCACTTCGGTCAGATTGGCCTGGGTATGCACCTGGTAGAGATCGCCGGTGAAGGCGTAATTGCCGTCGCGCGTTAAGTAAACAATGTCCGATCCGCGCAGCACCTCGAAGATGCCAGGGACCGGGGTCGGCTGGACGTTCTCGGGCTTGACGCCGGCCTCTGCCGCCACTGCGCGCAGCGTCTCGGGAGTGGCGCTGACCGGCTTGGGCAGGCTCGGCTGGGCGGTGGTGGTCACCTGGGGCACGGCCGCTGGCTCGGCGGCTGCCGGGGCCGGGCTCATGCTTCCCGCTGCCGGCTGCTGCATCGCACTATCTGCCGCCCAGATCGTTCCGGTGAGGCTTACGCCCGCGACCAAAGCCAATGAAGCGCTGCGCAGTTTCATGGTCGCAAGCATAGCATGCACGGCCGGTACCCGCCGTCGGCGGGCAGCTGCACTCAGCCGCGTGGGTGATGGGTCGAGTGCAGCTCTTTGAGGCGCTCGCGCGCCACGTGGGTATAGATCTGTGTGGTGGACAGATCGCTGTGACCGAGCAGCATCTGCACCACGCGCAGGTCGGCGCCGTGATTGAGCAGGTGAGTGGCGAACGCATGGCGCAGCGTGTGCGGCGAGAGTTCGCGATCGACCCCGGCCTTGCGCGCGTAGCGCTTGATGATGTGCCAGAACGCCTGGCGCGTCATCCGATCGCCGCGACGCGTGGGAAACAGATAGTCGGTGCTGCGATCGAGCAGGATGTCATTGCGGGCACCGCTGATGAAGGCCTTAAGCCAGCGTACCGCCTCCTCGCCGAGCGGAATGAGCCGCTCGCGGTTGCCCTTGCCGAGCACGCGCGTGACGCCCTGGTTCAGATTGATCTGGCCGAGCGTCAGACTGACCAGCTCCGACACTCGCAGCCCGGTCGCATACAGCACCTCGAGCATCGTGCGATCGCGATAACCGAGCGCATCGGCGATCACCGGCGCTCCCAGCAGCGATTCGACTTCAGCCTCACTCAACGAGCGCGGCAGCGAGCGGCCGATCTTGGGCATCGCGATCTGCGCGGTGGGATCCTCGCGCACACCGCCCTCGCGCACTAGATAGCGGAAGAAGCGACGGAACGAGGACAGCTGGCGCGCGGTCGAGCGCGGTCGGGCGCCGGCCTGCACGCGTGCGGCGATGAAATCCATCAGTTCGGCGCGCCCGGTCTGTGCCAGTGACAGCTTGCGCTCGCACAACCAGCGATGCAGCGCCACTAGGTCGGCGCGATACGCTGCCAGCGTATTGGACGACAGGCCTCGCTCCATCCAGACCGCGTCGAGAAAACGTGCGATCAGCGGATCGGTCGCATCGGTGCCGGATCGCTCCGCTGATGCTGTTGCCTGCCTGGTCAATGCGATACCTTGGTGTGGGGATTTTGCCCAACGGAAGTATGCTGAGGCGAGGCCTGGATTCGATGTGATGACCCTCACAGCGGCGCGTACCCGTTAACATAAAGAGAACTGCATCACATGCATAACGATGACAACGGCGAGGAATACCGGTAAACGGGCCGATGACGGCAGCCCCGCGGCCGCCGCCGGACCGGCGCCAGCCGCGGCCCTTGGCCCTCTGGCTATGGTGTACGGAGTGCTCGCCTGGTTGCAGTTTGCGCTGATGGCGATGCTGACCGTGCTGATATTGCTGCTGGTACCCGGGGTGACGCGACGCCGAGCGCTGGTGAGCGCGATGGCGCGTCTGGCGCTGCGCCTGGCCGGCATGCGCGTTCTGGCGCGGGGATTGGAGCAGCTACCGCGGCCGTGCATCGTGGTGGCCAACCACTGCAGCTATCTTGATGGCGTGGTGCTGTGCGCGCAGCTGCCGTCCTGGTTCAGCTTCGTGATCAAGCGCGAAATGGCCGCCGTGCCGGTGGCGGGAACGCTCCTGCGGCGCATCGGCGCCGAATTCGTCGCCCGCGGCGACCGGGTGCGCGGCGCGCGCGACGCGCGGCGCCTGCTGCGCCAGGCGGCAGTCGGACAGGCGCTGGTGTTCTTTCCGGAGGGTACGTTCAGCAGCAAGATCGGCCTGCTGCACTTTCACATTGGTGCGTTCGCGGCGGCGGTGCGGGCTAACGTGCCGGTGGTGCCGATCGCGATTCGCGGCACACGCCATTGTCTGCCGCCGGACCGGCCGTGGCCCCGGCCTGGTGATATCCATGTCGACGCACTCGCTTGCCTGGCCGCGCACCCGGCGGGCTCGGCGGCCGCGGATCGCGACCAGGCGCCGCGTCTGCGCGATGCCGCTCGCAGCGCGCTGCTGGCGGTGCTCGACGAGCCGGACCTGGCGCCGCATTAATGACCGACCCGAACCTGCTGCAGCGCTATCGGCGCGAACTCGATGCGCGCGGCTATCAACCCGATGCCGCGCAACTGGCCGCGATCGAGCGGCTGGAGCAGCTGCGGCTGAGCCTGCCGGCAGCTCGCCCCGGCGGCCTGTGGGCGCGCCTGCGGCGCGGCTTCGACGCGCCACGCCCGGACACGCACCGCCGCGGCGTGTACCTGTGGGGTGGCGTCGGTCGCGGCAAGACCTGGCTCATGGACCTGTTTTTCGACAGCGTGCCGCTGCGCGCGCGGCAGCGAACTCATTTCCATCATTTCATGCGCGACGTGCATCAGCAGCTGCGGCAGCTCGGCGGCCGCCGCGATCCATTGGAGCTGCTGGCGCAACGCATCGCGCGCCAGGCACAACTGCTGTGCCTGGATGAACTGTTCGTCAGCGACATCGTCGATGCCATGCTGCTGGGCGGACTGCTGCAGGCGCTGCTGCGTCGTGGCGTGCTGCTGGTGATCACCTCTAATGTGCCGCCGCATGAGCTGTACCACGACGGCCTGCAGCGTGATCGATTCCTACCCGCCATAGACACGCTCGAGCGTGAGCTCGACCTGGTCGCGGTTGACGGTGGCGTCGACTATCGCCTTCGCCAGCTGCAGCGCCAGGCGCTGTGGCTTGACAGCGCTGCGGCCGATAGCAACGCGCTGCTGCGCGCGAGGTTTGAGCAGCTGGCCGGCGGCCACGGCGAGCGCAGCGACCTGCGCATTGCCGGCCGCAGACTGCGCACGCTGGCCTGTCGCGGCGACGTGGTCTGGTTCAGTTTCGCGGTGTTGTGCGAGAGCGCGCGCAGCCCGAGCGACTATGCCGACATCGCGCGCGAATTCCACAGCGTGCTGCTGTCGGATGTGCCGACATTCAGCGAACCGCAACATGACAATGCGGCGCGTCGCTTCATCGCGCTGATCGACGAGCTCTACGACCAGGGGGTCAAACTGGTGGCATCGGCTGCGGCGGCGCCATTCGAGCTGTATCGCGGTGAGCGCCTGCAGGCCGAGTTTGCGCGCACCTCCAGCCGCCTGACCGAGATGCAGACTGAGGCCTACCTGGCGCGACCGCGCCGGGCGTGAGAAGTGCTACGATTCTGTTATGAGCCAACAACAAATCGTGGCGCGATTCGAAATCCCGTATCGCGCCTACCTCGATGCCGAGGGCGCAGCGCTCGGCAAACTCCCGGCCTGGGTCGAAGATGGCGAGCTGCTGCGGCGCATGTACCGCATGATGGTGCGCGCCCGAACTTTCGACACCAAGGCCGTCAATCTGCAACGCACCGGTAAGCTCGGTACCTACCCGTCGTGCCTGGGTCACGAGGCCGCGCACGTTGGCGTGGGCGCCGCGATGCATCCTGACGACGTGCTGTTCACGGTGTACCGCGAAATCGGTACCAAATTCTGGCGCGGTGTCGATTTGCTGGACATCCTGCTGTACTGGGGCGGGGATGAGCGCGGTACCGTGTACCGACGCACGCCGCAGGATTTCCCGTTCTGTGTGCCGATCGGCTCGCAGATGCCGCACGCGGCCGGAGCAGCGCTGGCGATGCAGATTCGCGGCGAACGGCGCTGCGCAGTGGCGTTCGTCGGCGACGGCGGTACTTCGCAGGGGGCGTTCTACGAGGCGATCAACTTCGCCGGCGTACGGGCGCTGCCGCTGGTGTGCGTGATCGTCAATAACCGCTGGGCGATCTCGGTGCCGGTGGCAGCGCAGACCGCGGCGGCGACGCTGGCGCAAAAGGCGATCGCCGCCGGCACGCCGGCGGTGCAGATCGACGGTAACGACATGGTGGTGACGCGCGAAGTCGTCGGCGAGGCGATCGAGCGCGCCCGCAGCGGCGGCGGACCGACGGTGATCGAGGCGTTGACCTATCGCTTGAGCGATCACACGACTTCCGACGACGCCACCCGCTACCGCAGCGCGGACGAGGTCGCCGCGGCGCGGCGGCTCGAGCCGATCGAACGCACGCGTCATTTTCTGCAGTCGCGCGGTCTGTGGACTGAGGCCGAGGAGCGGGAACTGAAGATCGCCTGCAGCGAAGAAGTCGAGGCAGCCGTGAAGCAGTACCTGGCCACGCCCAGGCAGTCCACCGATGCCATGTTCGATTACCTATACGCACAACCGACACCGGCCGTACGCGCGCAGCGCGAGGAGGCGCGCCGCTACGCGGCGGTCGGCCACTAGGCAGCGACCCACGGCGCAACGGACAAGAACAGGAAGGACGGTCTCGATGGCGAAGATGACGATGGTCGAAGCCATCAACATGGCACACGCCTGGGAGATGGCTCACGACCCGTCGGTAGTCGTGCTGGGTGAAGACGTCGGCACCAACGGCGGCGTGTTTCGCGCGACGGTCGGGTTGCAGCAGCGCTTCGGCAAGGCGCGCGTGCAGGACACGCCGCTGGCCGAAGGCCTGATCGCAGGCACCGCCATCGGCATGGCAGCCCAGGGGCTCAAGCCGGTCGCCGAAATCCAGTTCATGGGCTTTATCTATCCGGCCCTGGATCAGATCGCCAGTCACATGGCGCGGCTGCGCAACCGAACTCGCGGACGCCTGAGCTGTCCGGTGGTACTGCGCATGCCGCACGGCGGCGGCATCCACGCACCAGAGCATCATTCGGAGAGCCTGGAGGCGCTGCTGTGTCACCACCCGGGCCTGCGCGTGGTGTGCCCATCATCGCCGGCGCGCGCCTACGGCCTGTTGCTCGCCGCGATACGCGATCCCGACCCGGTGATGTTCCTCGAACCGGTGCGGCTGTATCGCTTCGCGCGCCAGGAAGTCGCCGATGACGGCCAGGCGCTGCCGATTGGCTGCTGCTTCGTACTGCGGGAAGGCACCGATGTGACCATCGTGACCTGGGGTGCGATGACGGTCGACAGCCTCAAGGCGGCCGAGCAGCTGGCGGCCGACGGTGTCAGTTGCGAGGTCATCGACGCCGGAACGCTGGCGCCGATTGACTTCGATACGATTCTGGATTCGGTGGTCAAGACCGGGCGACTGCTGATCGTGCACGAGGCGCCGCGAACTTGTGGTCTGGGCGCGGAGATCGCCGCGACCGTGACCGAACAGGCGCTGTACGATCTGTTGTCGCCGATCCGGCGCGTGGCGGGTTACGACACCGTCATGCCGCTTTACCGACTCGAACACGACTACATCCCCGGCGTGGCGCGCATCGCGGATGCCATTCGCGCGACGCTGGCGGAGTAGACCGCAAGCGCTCAAGGGGGTGCAGCCATGACAGTATTCAAGCTACCGGATCTCGGCGAAGGACTGTCGGAGGCCGAGATCCTGCGTTGGCATGTGAAGGTCGGCGATTTCATCGAAGTCGACGCACCGATGCTCTCGGTCGAGACGGCCAAGGCCGTGGTCGAGGTGCCCTCCCCGGTCAGCGGCACGATCACCGCGCTGCACGCGCAGCCCGGCGATCGGATTGAGATCGGCGCGGCGCTGGTGGAATTCGCCGCCGACGCGGCCGCGTCGCAGGCGGCCGCCCACGCCACGGTGGCCGCCACCGCGGGGGTGGCCAGCGCCGATTCCGGCACCGTGGTCGGTCATATGCTCAGTGCCGGCGATGACGACGCCGCGGCTGCCGCGCTCGAGGCCGCCAATGCGGTCACCGGTCCGCGTGTGCGCGCCGTACCGGCGGCCCGCGCACTGGCGCGCAGTCTGGGCGTAGACCTGGGCGAATTGAAGGGCTCAGGCCGTGGCGGACTGATCACACTCGATGACGTGATGTCAGCCGGGATGCCGCCACGGGCAGCGGGCAGCAAGATGCATCCGGCACCGGCAGCGCACGCGCCGCCGACGGCTCCCGGGGACGTCGAAGTGCTGCGCAGCCTGCGGCGCGCGATGGCGCAGAGCATGGCGCTGTCGCGCGATTCAGTGATGGCGTGCTCAGTGTTTGATGATGCCGACCTGCATGCCTGGGGCAATAGCCGCGAGTTCACCACGCGCGTGTTGCGGGCAATCGTGGCTGGCGTGCGCACCGAGCCCGGCCTCAACGCCTGGTTCGATGGACAATCGCAAAGTCGCACCCTGTTCGAGCATATCGACGTCGGCATCGCTGTAGATACCATCGACGGGCTGCTGGTGCCAGTGATCCGGCACGTCGAAAAACGCAGCCCGGCGCAGCTGCGCACCGAGCTGGACCGGCTCAAACGTGCGGCGCGCGATCGCACGGTGGCCAGCGAGGAACTGCGCAATTTCACTTTTATGCTCTCCAACTTCGGCACCATGGCCGGCCGCTACGCAACCCCGATCGTGGTTCCACCGGCGGTGGCAATACTCGGCACCGGCAAGGTGCGCCGCGACGTGATCGCGGCCGGCGAGCGCATCGAGATTCACCCGCGCATGCCGCTGTCGCTGACGTTCGACCATCGCGTGATCACCGGTGGCGAAGCGGTGCGCTTTCTCGGCGCGGTAATCGCGGACCTGGAATTGCCGGAGTGATTCGGCGCGGCTCGCGGGCTAGTTCCACGCGTCCCCAGCTTGCAGCCGCGCTGCTGCGCGCCTGGCGCACCTCGGTTCCGGCGGAAGAATGGCGCAGCTTTGACGCCGATGTGCTGCGGCATGCCTGTTCGGCACAGATCGACTTTGGCGTGCGACGCCGCCGTCGGCAGACGCTGCTGCGCGTGCGCAACCAGCCGGGCGCAGATGCGCCGTACGCGGTGATCGAGCTGGTGATCGACGACATGCCATTTCTGGTCGACTCGATCAGCATGACACTGGCACAGCTTGGTCTGTCGGCACAGCTGATCGTGCACCCGATCCTGCGCGTGAGGCGCGACGCTTCCGGCCGATTGCAGTCCATGCAGGCCGAAGTCGACGCCAATCAAGGCAATGATTCCGGGCTGCGCGAGTCGTGGCAGTACTGGCGAATCGATCGCATCGGTGGCGAGGCCGAATGCAGCCAGCTGCGCCGGCGCCTGCTCGGCGCGCTGGCCGATGTGCGTCGCGCCTGCGGCGACTGGATGCGCATGCGGCACGCGGTGCTCAAGCTGTGCGCGGCTATCAGCCGCAAGCCGCCGCCGCTGGCCGCGGACGTCATCGCCGAAAGCCGCGCGCTGCTGCAGTACATGGAGGCGCACCGCTTTACGTTCCTGGGTCTGCGTGAGAGTCGCCTGCGCCGCACGCGCCGCGGTCCGGTGCTCGAACCGGTCGCTGGCAGCGCGCTCGGCCTGCTGCGCCACAGCCTGCCCGGAATGCCCGACTCAGGACTTCTGACCGCCAATATCCGCCGGGCGCTGCGCTCGCCGGGCATGTTGATCATCACCAAGGGCAACCACCGCTCGACCGTGCATCGGCCTGGCTATCTCGACTACATTGGCGTCAAGCGCTACGACGAGCGCGGTCGCGTAGTCGGCGAGACGCGCATTCTCGGGCTGTGGACTACCCACGCGTACGCGGCCGATCCGCGCCAGATCCCGTGGATCCGGCTCAAATTGCAGCGCGTGCTCGAGCATTTCCCGTTCGCGCCCAACAGTCACGACGGCAAGCGCCTGTTGCAGATCGTGCAGACGCTGCCGCGCGACGAGCTGTTCCAGGCCAGCGTGCCGGACCTGATTCGCTGCGCGCGCGCAGTACTGGTGCTGCAGGATCGCGCCCGCGTGCGCGTAATCGCGCGACGTGATGAATTCCGCCGCTTCTGGTCGTGCCTGATCTACATGCCGCGCGAGCGCTGCGATGCCGCGGCCCAGGCTCGGGTCGAAGCACTGGTGCGCGCCGCCTGTCACGGCCTGGAACTCGAATCCACGCTGTCGATCGGCGAGGCGCCGCTGGCGCAACTGCACGTCGTAGTGCGCATCGATCCGACCGATGGTGCCCGACTCAACACCGAGCGCCTCGAGCGTGCCATCGCCGCCGCCATCGTTTCATGGCGCGACCGGTTGCGCAGCGCGCTGCTGGCACGGTTCGACGAAGCTCAGGCGCTGGCTCTCGAGCGTCGCTATGCCGGCGCCTTTCCGGCCTCGTACCACCAGGACGTCGACGCCGCGCAGGCGGCGGACGACATCGTCGACCTCGAAGGCCTGGATGCCGCGGTCGAATCGATGCAGCTGCGGCTTTACCGGCGGCCGCGCCAGCAGCAATATCGCGCGCACCTGCGCATCATCCGGCGTGGCGAAGCGCTGTCGATCTCGGATGTGCTGCCGACCTTCGAGCACTTCGGTCTGCGGGTGATCGCGGAACGTCCTTACCGGCTGGAGTGGCCCGACGGCAGCTCCGCCACGCTGCAGGATTTCGAGGTCGAGTACTCGGGACTGCAGAACGTGACGGTGCCGCGCGTGGCCCCGGAACTGATCGCCGCGTTTCGCGCGATTCGCGCCGGCGAACTCGACGACGATGGCTTCAATCGACTGTTGATAGCGGCCGAGATAAACATCCGTCAGGTCACCGTGCTGCGCACCTGCTGTCGCTACCTGCTGCAGACCGGAATTCCGTTCAGCCAGAGCTACATGGAACGGGTGCTGGCCACGCATCCGGCCGCCGCGCGCGATCTGTGCCTGCTGTTCGAACAGCGCCTGTCGATGTCGTCGCGCGGTGCCGGCGCGCGCGCAACACTGCTGGAGCAGCGGCTGCGGCGCTTCATCGCCGCGGTCGTCAGCCCGGATGAAGACCGCATCTTGCGCGCATTCCTGGCGGTCGTGCTGGCGACCCTGCGCACCAACTATTTTCGCCGCGACACGGCCGGCCAGCCCCGGGCATGGCTGTCGCTGAAGCTGGACCCAACCCGGATTCCCGGGTTACCGCAGCCGCGGCCGGCGTTCGAGATCTTCGTGCACGGTCCGCATGTCGAAGGCGTGCATCTGCGGGCCGGGCCGATCGCGCGCGGCGGCATCCGCTGGTCCGAGCGGCCGGAGGATTTTCGCACCGAGATTCTTGGGCTGATGAAGGCCCAGCACGTCAAGAACACGCTGATCGTTCCGGTCGGCGCCAAGGGCGGCTTCGTCGTGCGCCGTCGGCCGCCGCAACTGGCGCCGCTGGCGCAACAGCAGGCGGTCGTTGAGTGCTATCGCAGCTTCATCCGCGGACTGCTGGATCTCACCGACAACATCGTCGATGGTCGCGTGGTGCCCCCGCCCGAAGTGCGGCGGCTCGATGGCGATGATCCGTACCTGGTGGTCGCCGCCGACAAGGGTACGGCCACGTTCTCCGATATCGCCAATGCCATCTCGGCCGAATACGGCTTCTGGCTCGGTGACGCGTTCGCTTCGGGCGGATCGGCCGGTTACGACCATAAGAAGATGGCGATCACCGCGCGCGGCGCCTGGGAATGCATCAAGCGCCATGGGCGCGAGCTTGGCCTCAATGTTCAGCGCCAGCCATTCACGGTCGCCGGCATCGGCGACATGTCTGGTGACGTATTTGGCAACGGCATGTTGCTGTCGCGCCAGATCCGTCTGGTGGCAGCGTTCAATCATCAGCATGTGTTCATCGACCCGACTCCGCACGCCGAGCGCAGCTATCGCGAACGCGTGCGCCTGTTCCGCCTACCCCGGTCGACCTGGAACGACTATGACCGGCGCCGACTGTCGCGCGGCGGCGGTATCTATCCGCGCAGCGCCAAGACCATCAACCTGTCGCCCGAGGCACAGGCGTTGCTGGAAATGCGCCAATCGCATGCCACGCCGGTGGAGATCATTCGCGCGATTTTGTGCCTGCCGGTCGACCTGCTCTGGAACGGCGGCATCGGCACCTATGTGAAAGCCGCGGACGAGCGTCACGGCGAGATCGGCGATCGCGCCAATGATCCGGTACGCGTCGATGGCCACCAGGTGCGCGCCCGCATCGTCGGTGAAGGCGGCAATCTCGGCTTCTCGCAGCGCGGCCGAATTGAGTATGCGGGCACCGGTGGTCGCATCAACACCGACTTCATCGATAACTCGGCCGGCGTTAATACCTCGGATGTCGAAGTCAATCTCAAGATCCTATTGGATGCGTCGGCGCGACGGCCAGTGCCGCGAGCTCGGCGCAATCGCCTGCTCGCAGCCGCCGCCGACGAAGTGGCCGCGCTGGTACTGCGCAACAACTATCTGCAGAGCCAGGCGCTGAGCCTGATGGAGCGGCGCGCCGCCGAAGAATTGGGCGACCACCAGCAGCTGCTGCGCTGGTTGGAGCGTCACGGCGAAATCGACCGCGCGGTCGAATTCCTGCCGACCGACGAGGATATCGACGAGCGCCGCCGCCGCGGACTGGGCCTGACGCGCCCGGAGCTGGCGATCCTGTTTGCCTACGGCAAGATCGCGCTCAATCACGCCCTGACTGAAACCGGCAGTGCTACGGATCCGTACCTGGCGCGCGAACTGCAACGCTACTTCCCGCTGGCGCTGCAGCGGCGCTTTCCCGAGCGTATCGAACGCCACCGGCTGCGGCGGCAGATCATCATCACCGCCACCACCAACAGCATCGTCAATCGGGTCGGGCCGACGCTGCTGATCCAGAGTGGCGATGCCAATGCCGCGGCGCTGGCACGCGCCTACACCATCGCGCGCGACAGCGCTGACCTGCGCACGCTGTGGGCCCGGATCGAGGCGCTCGACGGCCGCATCAAAGCGGCCGATCAGTACGACGCGCTGCTCGAGACCAGCCGCTTCCTGACCCGATTCACGCTCTGGCTGCTGCAGCACCGGCGCGAGTATCCACAGGTTGGCGCGTCGGTCAGACGCCTGCAGCCAGCACTGCGGGAGATCGCTGCGGTCACCCCGAGCGCGCTCGAAGGACTGGATCGCGAACGATACCTTGCACGCTGCCAGGCCTACGCGGCGCAGGGTCTGCCGACCGTGCTGGCCGAGAGTCTCGCCACGCTCGAGCCGCTGCGAGTCGCGCCGGATTTGGTCGAGCTTATGGCCCGCAGCCGCGCCAGTGCACGCACCGTGGCGCAGGCGCACTTCGGACTAGGCGCATCCCTGGGCCTGGACTGGCTGCACGCGGCGATCGAGCAACTGCCTGCCAGCGGCAACTGGCAACGGGCCGCGCAGCAGCGTCTGCAGACAAGCGCGCTCGCGGCGCACCTTCGGCTTAGCGCTGCCGGCCTGCGCCGCGGATCGGTGCGGCATGGTGCGGCGCTGGCGCGCGAGACAGCGTTCGAGCACTGGGAGCAGGTGCAACGCGATCTGCGCGCACTGCCGACGCCGGATCTGGCGGCGCTGACGGTCGCGGTCGAAGCGCTCGAGGGACTATCGCTCGGCCGCGCACACGATGTCGCACGCCTGCTCTGAAATAAGGAGGCACGGTGACCGCAAGATTGATACTGGTGCGCCATGGCGAGAGTGTGTGGAACGTCGCCAACCTGTTTACCGGCTGGGCCGACGTCGACCTGTCCGACAAGGGTTGCGAGGAAGCGCGCCAGGCCGGGCGCGAGCTGCTGCGTGCCGGCATCGTCCCGGAGGTGGTGTTTACCTCGGTGCTCACCCGCGCCATTCGAACCCAATGGCTGATGCTGGACCAAATGAATCTGCTGTGGCTGCCGGTGACGCGCAGCTGGCGGCTCAACGAGCGCCACTACGGCGCGCTGCAGGGTCTCAACAAGGCGCAGACGGTCGAGCGATACGGCGAGGCGCAGGTAAAGATCTGGCGTCGCAGCTACGACGTGCCGCCGCCGCCGATGTCGCTGGATGACGAACGTCATCCGCGCTTTGACCGGCGTTACGCCGAAGTCGATCCGCGCGAACTGCCGGCGACCGAATCGCTCAAGGACACGCTGGCGCGGGTGATGCCGTACTGGGAACAGTGGATCGTGCCGCAGCTGCAACGCTCCGCCCAGGTGCTGGTGGTTGCGCACGGCAATAGCCTGCGCGCGCTGGTGAAGATGCTCGACGGCATTTCGGAACAGGCGATCGTCGAGCTGAACATTCCGACCGGTGTGCCGCTGCTGTACGAATTCGATGGCGCGCTCAAGCATGGGCCGAGCCGTTACCTGGGCGATGTGGAGGCGGCACGGGCCTCGGCCGATGCGGTTCGTCGCCAGACCGAGAAGCGACCCTAGAGCTTAGCGGCGCGACGGATCGGTCATCCAGCCGTCGTAATGTCCGCCGTGTTGCTGCGCGAGCGCGCGAAAGCGCTTGGAGTAATCCTGCATCTCGGTTACCGATACCCGTAGGTGCTTGCGCGCGTGCAGCGAATAGCCGCTCGCGCCCTCACCGCTCATCACGCGCGTATCGATCGCGAAACCTTCGGGTTCGAGCAGCGCGCCCAACGCGCTGCAGCTGGCTTCGTCGGGCAGGTTGAAAAAGAAGTCGACCTCGTAGGGGGTGAAGGCGTTGCCGCCGGAGGCACGCAGATTTTTTACCAGGCGCGCATCCCAGTCGTCGTGGAAGGACATCGAGCGTGCCTTGCGCACTGCCATGGCGATGCGCGCCAGCGCCAGCAGCGCTGCCAGTACCAACAGAAGATAGACCCACTCCATGCATCGCCGTCGCGGCAATCGGCCGTCGGCGCGCTACTCTTCCGGCGCGATGGTGACCTTCACGCCGGAAATCGAATCGTTGAGGATCACCTGACAAGATAAGCGCGAGTTCTCCTTGCGGCTGATCAGATCGCCGAGCATGTCGCTCTCGTCGGACATCGGGGCAGGCAGCTTGCCGACCCATTCCGGATCGACGTAGACGTGACAGGTCGCGCATGAACACATGCCGCCGCAGATCGCAGCGACACCATCGTCCATGTCACGCAGCGGCTCCATCAGCGTGGCGCCGGCCGGCGCATCCAGTTCGCGCTCAGCTCCGTCCCGATCGATCACTCGCACCGTCGGCATGGCCTCTCCTCGGACCTCCAGGGCGCGCTAGTTTGCCGGCCGAGCCTGCGGGATACCAGCCCCGGTGCGCCTACGGCGGTTCGGCATGCTCGCCGCGCGCCAGGTGCCACAGCCACGCAAGCGAGCGGTAGGCATACACCCGTTCCGCAAGCGCCCCGGCCTGGGCATCGGCGTCGAGCCCGGCGGCTGCGGCGAGCTCGCGCCGATGCGGCTGCGCCGCCGGGTAATACGCCAGCACGCAGGCGACATCCATCAGCGGATCACCGACCTGCGCGTACTCCCAGTCCAGCAGCCACAGGCGCGAGCCCTGCAGCAGATTGCCCTGGTACAGGTCACCATGCACGACGCAGGTCGAGACGGCGCCGTCGCCCAGTTCCGCGCTGAGCGCTTGCAGACGCCGCAGCACCTCGGCAGTCGCGGCGGCGCGCGGACCATCGACCTGAGCCACATAGGCCTGTGCCACCCGAGCCGGATCGAAACGCTCGATGCCGCTGACCGTCAGGCGATGCAGGGCGCCGAGCCGTTCGCCCAGTCGACGCAGCATGCCCGGATCGGCGTAGTCCGACGCAGTCCACAAGCGCCCCTCGACGTATTCCGTGATCAGCAGGCCGTGCGCTTCCGGCATGGCCACGTGCAAAGCGGGCGCGATGCCGGCGGCCGCAGCGGCTCGATGCAGAGCCAGCTCGCGCCTTCGCTCGACCCCGGGCCGGCGCCAGGCCGCGCCGTCCAGGCGCAGCACGAAGCGGCCCAGCGCGCTGTCGACGCGGAACACCTCATTGACCGTGCCGCCCGCGAGCCGCTCGATGCGTTGAGCGCTGGCACCATGTTCCAGGCCCGGCACCTGCTCGAGCGCCCAGTCGGGCGGGCGTTTCATGGCGTCTGCCGCCGGTACAACCCGAGCCATTCGAAGAAGCCGACGCTCGCGATAGTGAGGTAAATGACGAACAGGACGCTGGTGTACGGGTGCCCCTGGGCGGCAAACAGAAATGCCGTGATCGCGTCCGCGATGATCCAGTACAGCCAGTTCTCCAGCTTCATGCGCGCCACTAGCCAGGTGGCCAGCAGGCTGATCGCGGCGGTCAGCGAGTCGAGCAACGGCCACGCCGCGCGGGTTTCGAGCGCCAGCCAGTGCGAGCTGATCAAACTCAGCAGCACGATGCCGACCACGGCGGCGGCGTGGTAGGGCAGCGGCCAGCGCGTCACGCGTGCCGCCCCCTGCTGCTGGGCACGCGACCAGCTGTGCCAGCCGTAGACCGCCATGGCGACGTAATATGCATTTAACAGCGACTGCATCGGCAGGCGTGCGCTGGCCGCCAGATACACGTAGATCGCCGAGCTCACGCCGCCGGCGACCCAGCCGAATCGCTGCCGCTTCAGGATCAGCAGCACATACGCCACGCCCAGCAGCACAGCGACGCCCTCCAGCGGGCCACTGAGCGCCAGCCGGCGCAGCAACGCGTCGATCACGCGCTCAACGGCCCGAGCACCTTCATGACGAACACCGCCTTGTCGTTGTGCTCGAAGGTGCGCCGCAGCTCGCGCACCAGGGTCGGCATGACTACCTCGTAGTCGCCGAACACCTGCGTGCTCATGCTGTTGGTGACGATGCGCAGCCTGCCGTCCGCATTCATCCGGTCGATGAAATCCTGGATCGGTGGAATGAATTGCTGGTGCAACGGATACAAGCTGATCTCCACGCCGATGTCCATGGTCAGTCCTCGTTGTGTAACAGTTGGTAACGGACGGTCAAACCGACGGTGCGCGGATCGCCGTTCTGTATGAAGCGCTGGTTGGGGAAATCCGGCGGCACCAGCCCAAAATAGAATCCCTGCACCGCGTAGCGTCGGTCGAACAGGTTGCGTGTCCATAAACTGGCCTGCCAGGCTCCACGCTGATACCCGACCCGCAGATTGAACAGCTGGTAGGCCTGCGCCACCTGGTTCTGCCCGGCGGCGAAATAAAATCCGTCGCTGGCCGAGGCGTCGAGCCGCGAGAAAAATCCGCTCGGATGGCTGTAGCTGACGGCGGCGGACAACTGATACTCCGGCGCAAATGACTGCGCGCGGCCGTCGAGCGTCAGCGGCGCGCCGCCCGGGCACTCGATGGCCTGAGAATCGTAGCCGAGATATCGCGTATGCAGCAGCCCGACGCCGCCGGACAGTTGCCAGCGCGCAGCGACATGCCACAGCGCCTGGCCTTCCAGCCCATAGTTTTCTCCATGGGATGCGTTGCGGGTAAAAAAGACGAAGGTCGAGGGATTGTCCTGCTCGAGCTGGCAGGAGCTGTAGACCTGCATGCTCTCGCGCCGCATGTAGAACACGTCGGCCTGCCAGTTCAATGCCTGTCCGAGACTGTCGTGCTTCAGGCCGGTCTCAAGACTCCAGACATACTCGGGCGTGAAGCGACGCTCGTCGGGGGCGATCTGCGCACCGATGTTGAAGCCGCCGGCTTTGAAGCCGCGCGCCAGCGTGACGTACTCGGTCTGTCGCGCTGAGCTGTGCAGCGACCAGGACAGGTTGCCGCCGTACATCGTATCGCGACCGTCAGGGAACGGGCGGCTGAGATCGGCGCTGTCCTGATAATGCGCCAGGCGCTGCTCTGCGCGCAGACCAAGAGTCAGGCTGGAGCGCGGCCCGAGCGCGCTGTCCAGCGAGGTGTAGAGGGCGCTGTTGGTCGCACGATAGTCACTGTGCAGCAGACTCGAGCCAGCACCGATGAACTCATCATCCCAGGTATCGAGCAGATCGTCGGCCTCGGTCAGGCGCAGGAAATACACCCCCACCAGCCAGCTCACCCGGTCGAACAGCCTGTGCTGCGGATCACCGATCAGACGCAGATCCTCGGCCACGGTGCGTCGCCGCCGCCGATCCTGTTCGAAATAGTCGTACGGCGAATAGTCACAGCAGGACGCCCAGAAAGCATCATTACCCCAATCGGAATCGAACGAATAGACGATGCGCGAGTCGCCGGCGCTGGTCACGCTGCGCAACTCGCCGACGCCGGCGGCCGTCCAGGACACTCGCAGCGAGCTGCCGAGCGACTGCTGGGCGTCGCGGCCGGGCTGATTCGACTGGGTGTTAAAGCCGTTGTTGATCGTCCAGGCGTCGTAGCCATTGTTGAGGTCGACATTCATCAGCGCCAGATCGGCGCGCAGCGTCGGAGTCAGCTGCCAGTACAGCTTGGCGCGCAGCGTGCCCTCGTCGTAGCCATTGGTGTCGTCTCGATGCAGGAACACATCGTCGCGAAAGCCGTCGCTGCGGTACTGCTGCGCCACCACGCGCCAGCCGGCGCTCTGATCGGCGAGGCCGTCGGTGAGCGCGATGCCCGCGGAGCGGGTCTGATAGTCGCCCACGGTCGCTTCGCCATGCAGGTCGAACTGCGTGCCCGGATCCTCGGTGCGCACGCTGATCAGTCCCGCCAGCGCGTTGGCGCCGTAGACCGTGCCCTGCGGGCCGCGCAACACTTCGATTTGGCGCACATCGAACAAGGTCGCCGGCATGCCGACGCCGGAGAAATCAATGTCGTCGATCAGGAATCCGACCGACGGATTGGGCGCACCCTGATACTGCTCGACTTCGCCGATACCGCGCAGCTGGAAGAAGCGCGGGCGCGAGCTGCCGCTGGCCCAGCTCAAATTCGGGATCATGCTCAGCACGTCCTCGAAGTGCTGCACGCCCGCGGCCTGCAGCGTGCTCTGATCCAGCACCGTGACGCTCTGGGGTAACTGCGCGACAGTGCTGTCGCGCAGGCTTGCAGTCACGATCACTTCATCGAGCGACTGATCGGCGTTCGCGGCGGCGGCGACCGTCAGTGCGAGCGCGCCGGCCGCCAGCGGCGCACACCAATGAGTGCGAAGAGGTTTCATGCCTGCTCCCTACGCCGGTACTAACCGGATCAGGTTCAACGGGTTCGCCGACCATCGGCATCTCAGGTCCATCCGGACCACCCCAAGGTGTGTGCCGGACTATCAAAGAAACACCGCAGGATTGCAAGCGGCCGACTGCGGCGCGCCGCTACAATTACCGGCCGCCGGAATGAGGATTATGCGCAGCCGGATTCGCGTATTTCAGGTGGATGCGTTCACCTCGCAGCGCTTCAGCGGCAATCCTGCCGGCGTGGTGCTCGACGCCGACGCGCTGTCCACCGATGACATGCAGGCGCTGGCGCGCGAGCTCAACAACGGCGACAGCGCGTTCGTGCTGCGCGCCGATGCCGACGACCACGACCTGCGGGTACGATTCTTTACCACGCGGCGCGAGGCGGCATTCGTGGGCCACGCCACCGTGGCCGCGCATGCGGTGCTGGCGAGCCTCGGCCTGTCGCCGCGTCCGCGCCAGAAGCAGCGCAACGGCATCGTGCAAGTCGACACCATCGTCGGCGCTGCGCCGCCGCGCATCGCCGTGCACCTGCCGGTACCGGCTATGCGACGCTCACTGGCACAGCGCGAGCTGCTCGAAGTGCTCGCCGCCCTGGGTCTGGCGCCGACGCAGCTCGACCCGTCTTGCCCGCCGATCATCGCCGGTGACAGCAGCACGCGGCTGCTGCTCGGCCTGGAACATGGCGCCAGCCTGGCGCAGCTGCAACCTGATCCGGTCGCACTGAGCCGGCTGTCAGAGCAGCTGGACGTTCCAGGCTACTTCCTGTTCTCGCGCCGGACCGCGCTCGCCGACGTACTGCTCGAGTCGCGCATGTTCTGCCCGGCACTCGGCATTGCGGAAGATCCGGTGAGCGGTAACGCGCATGCATTGTTGGGCGCGTACCTGTGGCAGCAGGGGCTGCTCGGTCCAGTCGGGGAGGCGGCGGCCGGCAGCGGCGCCATTGAATTCAGCGGCGCTCAGGGTCACCACATGGGTCGACCCGGGCGGGTCGGCGTGGCGCTGAACCTTGAGGGCGGGCGCCTGGACTCCATCAGTATCATCGGCGAGGCGGTGGTCGTGTTCGAGACGACGCTCGAGTTCTAGTACCGCCGCGCCATTGTCTTTAGCATGGTGCGATGAGCAAGAGCGATGAATGGGAGTTGCCCGAGGCGCTGCGGCCGCAGCCGGGGCGATTCAATTTCGACCTGAGTGCGATCTATCGATCGGTGGTGCTGGTTCATACCGAGGCCAGTGAGGATGGCTACACCGCCCCGACCCTCGGCACCGACCGGCTCGGCTCCGGAGTCGTGATCCGCAGCGCCGAGCGCAAACTGGTACTGACGATCGGCTACCTTATCACCGAAGCCGAATCGATCTGGTTGACCAGCCTCGACGGCAAAGTCGTCGAAGCCTGCCCGCTGGCCTACGATCAGGTGAGCGGCTTTGGTCTGGTGCAGCCGCTCGGTGTTCTGGATGCACCCGCCATCGAACGCGGATCCGCCAATGCCCTGGCGCTGGGCGATCGGGTGCTGGTGGTGGGCCAGGGCGGCGAGCGTCATTCGCTCGAGGCCCAGCTGATCGCGCGGCGCGAATTTGCCGGCTACTGGGAATACCTGCTGGACGAGGCGCTGTTCACCGCCCCGCCGCATCCGCAATGGGGCGGCACCGCGCTGATCGGGGCCGACGGACTGCTGCTGGGAATCGGCTCGCTGTTCGTGCAGGAATCCATGGCGCAGGAGAGTTTCGACGCCAACATGTTCGTGCCGATCGACCTGCTCGAGCCGGTGCTCGAGGACATGATCGAGCTTGGCCGGCCGCGGCGTACGCCGCGGCCGTGGCTGGGCCTGTACACCGCCGAGCAGTCCGACCGCATCATGGTCGCGGGCCTTACGCGCGATGGGCCGGCGCATCGCGCCGGTGTGCGCCTGGGCGACGTGATCGTTGAAGTCGCCGGTCAGCGCGTAAGCTCGCTGCCGCAGTTCTTCCGCAACGTCTGGGGCAGCGGCGGCGCCGGCGTCGAGGTGCCACTGAAACTCCTGCGCAGCGGCGAACCGGTGGATGCGCTGCTGCAATCGGCCAACCGCGACGACTTCCTGAAGAAGCCGACCAAGCAGTAGTCGCCGTTAACGTGTCTCGACCTGCAGCTTGCTGCGATAGGTATGCAGGCGGGCGCGATAATGGGCCGCGGCGGCGGCGATCATCGCCAGATCCTGCGCGTTCGACTGTCGCACCAGCCGCGCCGGCGACCCCATGACGACGCTGCCATCGGCCACTTCGCGGTCCGGCGGAACCAGCGAGCCGGCGGCGATGATGCAGTGGCGGCCGATGCGGGCCCGATCGAGCACGATCGCGCCATTGCCGATCAGCGATTCGTCTCCGATCAGGCAGCTGTGCAGCATCACCATGTGGCCGACGGTGACATCGCGGCCCAGGATGGTAGGTGATCCGGGATCGGCGTGGATCACCGAACCGTCCTGGACGTTGCTGCCGCTGCCGATCTCGATGCGTTCATCGTCCGCGCGCAGGACGCAGTTGAACCACAGGCTGGCGCCCGCGCCCAGTATCACCGAGCCTATGACCCGGGCGCCTGCGGCGATGTAGAAGTCATCGCCCGCAGTGACCAGTCGCCGCTCGCCCAGGGTGTAGATCTGCGCGCTCATTGCTTGTCCCCGCAGCGCTCGGCCGCGTGCACGCGCTGCACACCTAGAATGCACCACAGCGCCTGCAAGGTCACCACCGCAGCCAGCACGAACGGCGCCCCGGGCCCAAGATGCGAGTAGGTCGGCCCGGACGCAAATGGCGCGAGCACGCGCGCCAGCGACGCACCGGACTGGTAGGTGCCCATCACCGCGCCGCGGTTGTGCGTCTGGGCCTCGCGCGAGGCCAGCGCCAGCCCGCTCGGATTGTAGAGCCCGGCGCCCAGGCCGCAGGCGATCATCGCCGCGACCGCCCCGGAAAGCGTGGCGCCGAAACTGACGGCGCCGATACCCAGCGCCAGCAGCACGATGCCCGCGAGCGCGAGCCGGCGCTCGCCGAGGCGCGGCGCCAGCTTGCGCACCAGCACGCCCTGAGTCACCACCGCCACGATCGCCAGCGCGAACAGCGTTAGCCCGACGCTGCGCGGCCCGACCTGATAGCGATTCATCGCCCAGATCGCGAAGATCGACTCCAGCGTCGACTGCGCGAACGTCACCAGCAGCACCGCCAGCGTCAGCCAGCGTAGCGCTGGCAGCAGCCGCAGCAGCTGCCATGCTTGCTGGCGCGGCGCGCCGGCCGCGTGCGCGCGCCGCTGCTCGGCGGAATGACTCTCGGGCAATACCGCCAGCACCAGCAACATGGCCACGAGGCTCAGCGAGGCCGACAGCAGCGCCGGGGCCACGAAGCTCGCGTTGTGCAGGTTCTCGCCCGCCAACACTCCGCCGATCGCAGGTCCGAGCATAAAGCCGATGCCGATGGCCGCGCCCACCGTCCCCATGGTGGCCGCTCGCCGCTCGGGCTGACTGATATCCGATGCGTAGGCCATCGCCGCGGCGAGGTTGCCCGCCATGAACCCCGCCAGGGCGCGCGCCACGAATAGCGCAGTGAGCGACTGCGCCAACGCCAGCAGCAGATACGAGACGCAGGCACCGAGCATGCTGCTCAGTAAGATCGGACGCCGGCCAAAACGATCGCTCAGGCGCCCCCACAGTGGCGCGGCCAGAAACTGGCAGCCCGAATAAGCGCCCAGAATCCAGGTATTGCTGGTCGGCGAGGCGCCGAAGTTGGCCGCCATGTAAGGAATCAACGGAATCACGATGCCAAAGCCCAGGACGTCGATCACGCACACCAGAAACAGCGCCGGTAGCGGTCGCATCAGTGCCCCGGCACCAGTTGCTGCAGCTTGGAGCCCTCAGTGCCCGCAGCGGCCGGCTCCGACAGCGCGCGGATCACCCGATTCGCCAGCCGCGTCTCGTCCCAGTGCACGGAGTCCCCGGCCGAGCCGAACAACAGCGCCAGTCTGAGCCGCGGCATCACCCAGATGCGCCAGCGCGCCGGTCCGCGCATGAACAGCACGTCACGATCGGCGAACGCTTCGGCGCCGTGCGCCGCCGGGGGTAACTCGATGCCAAAGCCGTCGGCACCACTGGCCGATACCGGTTGGCGCATGTGCTGTACCCAGCCGGCCGGCACGATCGCCTTACCTTCGAAACGCCCATCGGCCAGCAGCAGCATCGCCACCCGCAGCCAGTCAACGATGCGCGCGTGGAAGCAGCAGTCGGCCGGTGCAGCAGCCCCGACCGCCGGCACTTCGATCCAGGCATTGGCCGCATTCAGCGGCCGCCACAGGCGTATCGACAGATACTCCGCATAGCCCTGGTGCGTGCCCGCTTCGATGGCCTGGCGCAGTGCCGATGGATCGAAGCCAGTGGTGTCGGGCATTAGTACGCGGTCGTCGTGGCTGGCGATCCCGGCGGCCAGGGCCAGAAGCGTGCGCGCAAACCCACCGGAGTCGATCGGGGTATCGGCGCTGAAACCGTGGCCATAGCGCTCGAATACGATGTAGTCGCCGCGCACCACGACCAAGGCCTGCAAGCCGCTGGCGGCCGCATCATTGCCGGCGTCCTGCAGCGCCGTGCCATCCAGATGCGCCTCGCTTGGCAACACCCGCGGGATGCCACCGGCGTCGCCGCCGCGGATCTCGATGCGTGGCACGGACGGCCGGCGTGCGCACAGCCACAAGCCGAGCGCCGCGACCGATGCGACGCTGACGGCGCCGATGAGCAGCGCACGACGTCTCATGCCGGACGCGCAGGTCCGCAGTACGCCAGCCGGGCAGCTTGCAGCTCGATCTCGTGCGTCGTCGCCCGTGGCCACTCATCGCGATGATGCGTCGCCATCACGATCGTGACACCGGCATTGAAGGTCCTCTGAATCAGCGCACGCAGGCCGTTGCGGGTGGGCGCGTCGACGCCAGCGTAGGGCTCATCGAGCAACAGCATATCAGGCTCATTCACCAGCGCGCGCGCGAACAACACCCGCCGCAGCTGTCCATAGGACAGCTCGCGCACCGTGCGCGCAGCGAGCGCCGAAGCACCGATGCGTCGCAGCGCGTCTCGTGCCCGACGACGTTGCGCGGCAGTGGCAGCCACGTTGAGTCCAATGCTGGCATGAATGCCAGAAGCCACCACCTGCTCCACCGGCAGATAGCGCGGTTGCAGCAGTTGCAGGTCCGGGGTCACCACACCGAGCCGACGCTTGAACAGTTCCAGCGACACGCCCGGTTCGATTCCGGTCCGAAACACCGAACCGCCGCTGGCCGCGCTGAGCTCGCCGTGCAGCAGTTGCAGCAGGCTCGACTTGCCGCTGCCGTTGGCGCCGTGAACCACCCAACACTGGCCGCGCCGGATCTGCAGCGTGACGTTGCGCAGCACCGCGACACCCTCACGCCAGACCGAGACGCGATCGAGCGCGATCAGTACCTCATGCGCCACCCCAGCCGGCCGCGCCTTGGCGACATAGCGAGTCGCCACCGCTGCCCCGCTCTCCTGTCGCCGCAGCGCGCGCCGCGTGCGCGGCGTGAGCCGCGTCTGCAGCGTGACGCGCCCGCGATCGAGCCTACACACGTGGGTGGCTTCGTCGGGCAGGTCCTCTATCCGATGCGATGACAGGATCCACGGCAACGGCGATCGGCTCAGCGTGCGCAGGCTTTGCTGCACGCGTTCGCGATTGCGCGTGTCCAGTCCGTTGAACAGCTCATCCAGCAGCAGCAGACGTGGCTTGGAAGCCAGCGCGCGAGCCAGTAATACCAGTCGACGCTCGCCATACGAAAGAGTCAGAAATCTTCGCCGCGCCAGCGTCTCGATCCGCAGGCCCCGCAGCAGCCGCGCAATCTGGCGGCGCGCCGCCGCGCTCAGCGGATCGAGCGGGATCTCGGTGCGGTGCAGGCCGGTGCCGACGATGGACTCGACCCGGTGGTTCCAACGGTAGTGTTCATAACGGTCCTGCCGTTCGGCGCCCAGATAGGCAATGTGCTGTTTGATTCCATACGGGTCGTCGAACACTTCGTCGTCCAGCCGGTAGCGCCGCGTGCTTAAGCCGCCGGGGTTCGGCCAGACATCGCCCGCCAGCAGCTTGAGCAGCTGGGTCTTGCCGGCGCCGTTGGCACCCAGCAGCACCCAGCGCTGACCGGGCCGGATGCGCCAATCGACCCGACGCAGGACCGGCTTGCCGCCGAGCGACAGACGCACCCGGTGCAGATCGACGCTGATATACCGCGCGCGCCGGCGCGGTCGCTGCACAGCCAAGACCGTGGCGTCCCCTGGAAGGCACTATGAGAACGCTGCACTGTAGCATCGCTGAGCGGAGATGCCGGCTGCGGCGCCCGCAGGCACTAGCGGACTTAGACTAAAAAGACGCTGCCGGCATTCGGCGCTCACCGCGGGGGGTGTTGAGATGAGCGCTAGTACCGGCAGCGTTGCCGTTGGCCTTGATGAGGCCGCACCTGCAGCAGACCAAACTGTCTGTTGTAGATAGCAATGCAACGGCTATGCCATGGCCCGCGGCGCGCGCGGGCGCACCGCCGATTCGAACTCGGTCAGGAAATTTTTAACCTTCTGTCAAAGACTTAGTCAGCACTCGCCCTTCGGCCCGCGCACCTGGCAGGGGGAGCGCAAATGCCTCGACTGCCGCGATCGTGTACCGCCGCGGCGCACACGTCGGGCTCACTGCACCACGGCTGCACCGGTGTGGTCGGCGGGCGCCGACAGGCAATTGCGCTCACAGCGGCGATGGCTCCGCGCCTCGCCCCACTAAGCTTGGGGTCCTCCGATTGAATAGCACTCACGAGGGACCGAAATGAGCGAGAAACCAGGCAAGTCAGCGGCGGATCAGGGCAAGTCAGGCAGCACCGATCCGAAAGGACCGGGGAAAGTGCAGGGAGAAGGCGACTATCAGGCCGCCCGGCGCTTTCGCGAGAAGGAGACCGACTTCGTCGCCAAGGCGGATGTCGATTTGCTGGCCCACGCAGCGGCTCCCGGCTCGCCCAAGGAAGCGCGCGACTTGGCATTGGCGGAAGACAGCGGCAAGGATCGTTCCAAGGGGGATGATGCGGCCGATCCCGGCATCATGTATCCGGGTCGCAAGAGCGATCCTAACCGCTAGCCCAGCCCAGACCCACCGATGTGGATGTTACGTCGCACCCAGCGCGGTGCGATCCTGGCCGCGCATGTGGTCGCGGATGCTGACCAGCTCGGCCGCGTGGCTGCGCTCGGCGATCAGGATGGCCTCAAACAGCGCCCGTGTCTGGGCATCCTGGTCGCCGAGAAATCCGATGATCTCGCCGTAGGTGTCCATCGCGATGCGCTCGGAGATCAGGTCCTCGGCCAGCATGTCGGTCAGGCCCTCCTCGTCCATGTCCTTGGCGAGGGTCGGTTCGGCCCCGTCCGCCGCCGGCTGCGGCTCTCCGCCCAGCTCGATGATGCGCGCCGTAATCTGGTCGGCGTGCCCCTGTTCTTCCTGGGCGCGTTTGGTGAACTCGTTGCGCACCGCGTCAGCGATCATCTCAGCGCTCATGTCGGCGTAGCGCTGATAGCGGCGCAGACACGCCAGTTCGGTGGCCAGTGCGGCATTCAATAAATTCAGCACCGCCTGCGGATCGCTCTGACCAGCTCGCGCGCTGCCGAGGGCTATATCCCGGCGCGCCTGACGGCGAAGCTCGGCGAGGTTACTCAGAAACGGGTGCACCTGATCGGCGTACGGGGTGGCCAGATTCGCTGACATGGCTGCGCATCCTCAATGCGTCGGACGATGTTCGGAAAGGGCGCGCGCTCAAGCATGACAGGGGCTCTTGGGCTATATTGTCAGCTCCGCGCGCCACGCAGAGTAGGAACCAGCTCACAGCGTGTTACCCATGATTGTCTCGGGCCGAGTCTCGCGCGCGATCGCTCTTGCCGTCGCCTTCCTGCTGCTGGTCGCACTGGTGGTCATTGCCGAGATCAACCAGCGCGGTCAGATGCAGATCAACCGCGTCATCAATCTGTCACAACAGCGACAGGTGCTGCTGGTGGAGCTGTTGAGCGAGCTGTCCAACGCCGAGGCTGGCCAACGCGGCTTCCTGCTGACCGACGATGACAAGTATCTGCAGTCCTACCAGGGGGCGCGCGATCGCATCGAGCCGACCCTGAACGGACTGACAGATCTGTTCCGCGACAACGATCGGGTGCTGGCCACCCGCGAGCAGCGTGACGTGGTACGCCATCTGCGGTTGCTGGTCGGCTCCAAGATGGGTGAGCTGGCCGCGTCGCTGGCCCTGCACAGCTCCCAGGGAACCGAGCAGGCTCTGGCGCTGGTGCGCACCGATCTGGGCAGCCGCACCATGAGTGAAATCCGCGAAGAAGCGCTGAAGCTGCGCAACATGGAGCACGACGCCATACTGGTGGCGCTCGCCCGCGCCGAGCGGCTGCAATTGATCTCGCGGGCCCTGATGGGTGGCGTGGTGCTGCTGAACATCGTGCTGCTCATCCTGGCGGCGGCGCTGTGGTCGCGGCAGGCGCGCCGCCGTGCCGCCCTGACCGAACAGCTGGCGACCGAGAACGAAGAACTGGAGCGCGGCGTGCGGCGCCGCACCGCCGAACTGTCGGCGCTCTCCAGCCACCTGCAGCAGCTGTCGGAAAAGGAAAAGGCCGGGCTGGCGCGCGAACTGCACGATGAGCTCGGCGGTCTGCTGATCGCCGTCAAGATGGACATCTCGTGGCTGCAGAAACGCCTGCCCGCACCCAACGCCGACATCCAGGCACGCTGGCTGCGCATCTTCAAGGTGCTCGACGATGGGGTCGACTTCAAGCGCCGCGTGGTCGAGAACCTGCGACCGACGCTGCTCGACAACATGGGACTGGTGCCGGCCGTGCGCTGGGTCACGCAGGAGACCTGCACCCGAGCCGGTCTGCAGTTCACCGAGATCTATCCCGAGGTCGAGCCGCAACTGATCGACGACGCCGCCATCATGGTGTTTCGCCTGGTGCAGGAATCGCTCATCAACGTGGTCAAGCATGCGCGCGCGACCCAGGTGCGGGTCGAGCTCGGCGAGCGCGGCGACGAACTGGTCATCCTGATCGAGGACAATGGCACCGGCATCGAACGGGATCGACGCGAGGCCGTAGGCTCACACGGTTTGGCAACGATGCGTCACCGTGTCCGAAGCTTCGGCGGCACGCTCGATATCGACTCGCCGGCCAATGGCGGCACGCGGCTACGTGCGCGCATTCCGCTGGCGGCAATCGTGCGGGAAGCGTCCGGCGCGGTGGTCGAAGCGAGCGCGATCGAAGTGCAGCAGGCCAGCGGCGCCTGATCAGTTCAGGCCGTTACCGGGCTCTTCCTGCATGTCGGCACCGATCTGCTCCAGCAGCACCGGCAACCGATCGAAATCCCGCAGCTTGTCGAGGAAGTGGCGTGCGCCGAGCGCGGCAGCGGCGCGCCGATACTCGGCCAGATCGTAGTTGGTGAGCACGATCACCACCACGTTGCGGGCAGGACTGGCCGGAATGGCGCGCAACACGCCAAAGCCGGTGCCCTGCCGCAGATGCAGATCGAGCAGCAGCACGTCCACCGGATGACGCTGCAGCGCGGCGACCGCTTCGGCTTCGCTGTCGACCGTACCCGCCAGGTGCACACCCGGGACGCTGAGCACGGTCTCGCGCAGGCGCTCGGCCAGTACCCGCGAGTCTTCCACGAGCAACACCGACAAATTGCGAGAACTCATCTCGGCCGGGCTTTCGAGCGACTTGGGAGACACCACGTGCGCATCCATAAGGGCGAGATATCGACCTCCGGGGTGCGCATTACAGTCCAGTGACCGGGTGCGGCACTATCGGAGCCTGCTGACAAGCCCCCCGCCTACTGG
>DASXDL010000033.1:0-7854 GCA_036490715.1 Steroidobacteraceae bacterium
GAGTGGGGTTTCTCCAACCGCATGCTCGACACCACGCTGGCCTGGGCGCGCGCCAAGTAACGCCGCTGCCGATGAAACTGCTGCGCATGGCCGACCTGGAGCTCGCCGGCAAACGCGTGCTGATCCGCGAGGACCTGAACGTGCCGGTGCACGATGGCGCGGTGACCAGCGATGCGCGTATCCGCGCGGCGCTGCCGACCGTGCGGCTGGCGCTGGACAAAGGTGCGCGCGCCATGCTGCTGTCGCACCTCGGGCGGCCAGAAGAAGGCCGCCCTGAGGCCGAGTTCTCGCTCGCGCCGGTGGCCGCCAAGCTGTCGGAGCTGCTGGGCAAGCCGGTGCCGCTGGTGCAGAGCTGGCTCGGCGGCGTTGACGTGAAACCGGGCGCGGTGGTGCTGTGCGAGAACGTGCGCTTCAACAAGGGCGAGAAGAAGGACAACGAGGCGCTGTCGCGACAGATGGCAGCGCTGTGCGACGTGTTCGTGATGGATGCCTTCGGCACCGCGCACCGCGCCGAGGCCAGCACCCACGGCGTGGCCAAATTTGCGCCGACCGCCTGCGCCGGCCCGCTGCTGCTGGCCGAGCTTCAGGCGCTGGAGCGAGCGCTGGCCAATCCGGCCCGGCCGCTGGTGGCGATCGTCGCCGGCTCTAAGGTATCGACCAAGCTGACGATCCTGGAGAGCCTGCTCGCCAAGGTCGACAAGCTGATCGTCGGTGGCGGCATCGCCAATACCTTCCTGGCAGCCACCGGTGTCAAGGTCGGCAAGTCGCTACAGGAGAAGGACATGCTCGAGATCGCCACCCGCCTGCTGCGCCAGGCGCGCGAACGCGGCGCGGACATTCCGCTGCCGGTGGACGTGGTGGTGGCGCGCGAGATCGCCGCCACCGCGCACGCCGATGTGCGCCCGGTCGGTGAAGTCGGCGACGACGAGATGATCCTGGACATCGGGCCCGATACCGCCGAGCAGTTCAGCGAGCTGCTCAAGGCGGCCGGCACCATCATCTGGAATGGACCGGTCGGGGTGTTCGAGTTCGACCAGTTCGGCGAGGGCACGCAGGCCATCGCGCAGGCGATTGCCAGCAGCAAGGCGTTCTCGCTGGCCGGGGGCGGTGACACGCTGGCGGCGATCGAGAAGTACGGCGTCGAGGACGGCATCTCCTACATCTCCACCGGCGGCGGCGCGTTCCTGGAGTTCGTCGAGGGCAAGCCGCTGCCGGCCGTCGCGGTGCTGGAGCAGCGCGCGGCCGCCGGCCAATCCAGGCCCGCGGCCTAGAGCGCGCTCGCACTGCATGGACACCCTGCGCAGAACCAAGATCGTTGCGACCCTGGGGCCAGCCACCGACGACCCGAGCGTGGTCGCCGGCATGGTGCGCGCCGGGCTGGATGTGGCGCGGATCAATTTTTCACACGGTACGCGCGACTCGCAGCGCCGGCGCGTGGAACTGGTGCGCCAGGCGGCGCGCGACGCCGATCGCTACATCGGCGTGCTGGCCGACCTGGCCGGCCCGAAGATCCGCATCGAGAGCTTCCGCGGCGGCAAGGTCAACCTGGCCGAAGGCGCGCCGTTCGCGCTCGACACCGCGCTTGACCCGGAGGCCGGCAACGACACCGAAGTCGGCGTCGCCTATAAGAATCTCACCGCCGACGTGCATCCGGGCGACACCTTGCTGCTGTCGGACGGCCAGATCGTGCTCGAGGTCGAGAAGGTGGTCGGTACACGAATTTCTGCGGTGGTGCGCTCGGGCGGTGAGCTGTCCAACCGCAAGGGCGTCAATCGCCAGGGCGGCGGCATATCGGCGCCGGCGGTGACCGACAAGGACCTGGAGGACATCCGTCTGGCTGCCGAGCTTGGCATCGATTACCTGGCGGTGTCGTTTGCGCGCGATGCCGACGACATGCGCCGGGCGCAGTCGGAGCTGCGCCGCTGGCGCGGCGAGGCGCGCGTGGTGGCGAAGATCGAACGGCACGAGGCGCTGGATAACCTGTCCGGCATCCTGGCAGTGACCGATGCGGTGATGGTGGCGCGCGGCGATCTCGGGGTCGAGATGGGCTATGCCGAGCTGACCGGATTCCAGAAGACCATCATTCGCCAGTCGCTGGCCAACAATCGCGTGGTCATCACGGCCACCCAGATGATGGAGTCGATGATCCAGAATCCGATTCCGACCCGCGCCGAGGTTAGCGACGTCGCCAATGCGGTGCTCGACGGTACCGATGCGGTGATGCTGTCGGCCGAATCGGCCACCGGCAAATTTCCGGTGCGGGCGGTGCAGGCCATGGCCGATGTCATTCGCGGCGCGGAAAAATATCAGCTCGGCTCACCGCGCATCATGTCACGCTCCGACCAGGAATTCGGCAACAGCGAGGAAGCCATCGCGATGGCCGTGATCTATACGGCCAATCACATGCGGGTGCGGGCGATCGTCGCGCTGACCGAGTCCGGCATGACGCCGCTGTGGATGTCGCGCATCCGCTCGGACATTCCGGTCTACGCCTTCACGCGGCACGAGGCCACGCGCACCCGTGTCACGCTGTATCGCGGGGTCTACGCGGTGCCGTTCGACATCGTGCGCACCGACACCGAGACGCTGTACAGCTCGATCTTCGAGCGCCTGCTGCAGCTCGGCCTGGTGGACGTGAACGACTTGGTCATCCTGACCAAGGGCGAGCAGTCGGGCGTATCGGGCGGCACCAACTCGATGCAGATCCTGCGCGTCACAGATCGCTGATTGCGCGCTGCGACGCGAGCGAGACGCCGGTAGCAGAACGCGCTATCGGTACATGTGGGGTTTAGCCGCCGTCGGCTATCCTTGGGCGCATGTCCGCCGATTCTTCAGCCCGCGCTCGAGCGCCGATTGGTCCCACGGTCGGACTGGTGTTGCCCGGCGGCGGCGCCCGGGCCGCCTACCAGGTCGGCGTGCTCAAGGCGATCGCGGAGATGCTGCCGCTGGCGCCCAACCCGTTCCCGATCGTGGTCGGCACCTCGGCTGGTGCCGTGTCGGCGGCCGTGCTCGGCACCCAGGCGTATCGCTGGCAACGTGCGGTCGAGGGGCTGGTGTACGTGTGGGCGCATTTTCACGTGCAGCAGGTATTCCGGGTCGACCCGGCCAGCATGCTGCGCTCGGGGCTGCACTGGCTGATGTCGCTGATCTCCGGTGGCTGGCTGCTGCCGCCGCCGCTGGCGCTGTTCGACAACACACCGCTGCGCACGCTGCTGGCCGGACGGCTCGACTGGCAGGGACTTAGGCGCAGCATCGACGGTGGCGATCTTAAGGCGCTGGCGCTGTGCGCCACCAGCTATGCATCGGCCTCGTCGGTGGCGTTCTTCCAGGGCACCGAGGCCACCGGCGAGTGGGCGCGGCAGCAGCGCATCGGCGTGCGCACCGAGCTGACGCTCGAGCACGTCATGGCCAGCCTGGGCGTGCCGTTCCTGTTTGGCCCGGTGCAGCTGGGCGATGAATTCTTCGGTGACGGCGCCCAGCGCCAGCTCTGGCCGCTCAGTCCGGCGATCCACCTGGGCGCCGACCGGCTGCTGGTGATCGGCGTGCGCGCCGCGCACGGCGCTGGCGTCAACGCGCGGCCGCGATCCGTGGCGCAGGCGCCGACGCCCGGCCAGCTATTCGGCTACATGCTCGACACGCTGTTCATGGACCAGATCTACGCCAACGTCGAGCACATGCAGCGTCTCAACAGCGTGGTCGAGGTGGCGCCGGCCGCGGTACCGGGCATGCGCAAGATCGGCACCCTGGTGATCGCTCCAAGCGCCGACCTGCGGGTTATCGCCAGCAGGCACATGCGCAGCCTGCCGCGTGGCCTGCGCGCGCTGCTGCGCGTGGTCGGGGCGCGCGGTTCAGCCGGCGCGCAGCTGGCAAGCTACCTGATGTTCGAATCCAGCTTCACCCGCGAGCTGATCGCGCTTGGCTATCGCGACGCCATGCAGCAGCACGACGAGCTGATCGGCTTTCTCGGTGGCGCGCCGCTGGCGGCGACCACGGTGCTGCCAGCGCTGAAGTTTGATCTGGGTGAGGCGCCGCGCATCGGCGCCGGCTGAGGATCAAAACAGATCCGGCTGTTCGATGAATTCGATCAGGTTGCCACTGTTGTCGCGCATGAAGATGTTCGGCGCGCGATCCTCGAAGCGGCCGACGAACACGATGTCGACGCCCTTGGCGCGCAGCTCACGCTCGGCCTCATCGACGCTGCGGATGCCGAAGCAAACATGCTTGTTGCCGTGAGTCTGCAGGTCGCGGTCCGGAACGCGCCGGTCCTCGGGCAGCGGGCTGGCATACTGGATCTCGAACAGCTCCATGCGCAGCGGGCCGCGCCGGATCATCGCCGCGCGCGCGCGCGCCTGAGGAATGTCAAAGCGATGCTCGAGTTCAAAGCCGAGCACCGACTGGTACCAGCGTATCGATGCTTCCAGGTCCGGAACGCTGACACCGCCGTGATGGAACTTGAGTTCTACCGACACCGGAAAATTGTCGCACAGGCGCAGCGCGCCGGCGGTAACTTTGGTATTTGGCGAACCAATTCGTGTCATTAACGCGTTCAATTACAAGTCTGCGCCGATGAGCATCGTCTACAGCACCGGAGCCGGCCGCATGTGTCCGGGATGTCGTCGGCCGATCGCGCAATGCGTATGCAAGACGGCGGCGGCAGCGGCCGCGCGGGCGCAGGCCGGGGCGGTGCGGGTGAACCGCCAGACGCAAGGACGCGCCGGCAAGGCCGTCACCGTGATCACCGGTTTGCCGCTAGCCGCCGCTGCGCTGAGCGCGCTCGCCAGCGAGCTCAAACGTCATTGCGGCAGCGGCGGCACGGTACGCGATGGCGCTATCGAGCTGCAGGGCGAGCATCGCGACGCGGTGCTGGCCGAGCTGCTGCGGCGTGGATTTTCTGCCAAGCGCTCGGGCGGCTAGGGCTGGGCGCGCTACTCGCCGCCGGCGACCGCACGCCGTTCGCGCACCGACTCGGGCAGACCGGAGTGGCGCACCGCGACCTGCGGCCAGCGCGCGCCCAGGCGCGTCGCCAGCTGCTCGGCGACGTACACCGAGCGATGCTGACCGCCGGTGCAGCCGATCGCGACCGTGAGGTAGCGGCGGTTGGCGGCCTGGTGCTCCGGAATGCGGGCCTCGATGAAGCGCGCCACGTCGTCGATGAACGCCGCCACCGCCGGCTGCGCTTCCAGAAAACGCGCCACCGGTTCGTCGCGACCGGTCAGCGGTCGCAGGGTCGGCTCCCAGTAGGGGTTGGGCAGCGCGCGGGCGTCGAATACGAAGTCGGCATCACCGGGAATGCCGTGCTTGAACCCGAATGATTCCAGCAGCACCGACATGCGATCGCGTGGCCGCTGGCCAACGCGGCGATTGATCAGGTCGCGCAGGTCGTGCACCCCCATGCGCGAGGTATCGATCACCAGGTCGGCGGCATTGACCAGCGGATCGAGCAGGCCGCGTTCGATCGCGATCGCCTCGCGCAGATTCTCGCCCTGGCGCGACAGCGGATGCTTGCGGCGGGTCTCGGCAAATCGACGCAGCAGTTCCTCGTCGCTGGCGACCAGGAACACCAGCTCGCACTGAATGCCGCTGCGCTTGAGCTCATCGAGCAAGGTCGGGACGGTGGCGATCTCATCCCCGGGGTTGCGCGCGTCGATGCCGATGGCAGTGCGCTGGTATACGGTCGAGGTGCTGCGCACGGTGTGGGAGATGAATGGCTTGAGCAGCGCCGCCGGGATGTTGTCGATGCAGTAGAAGTCCAGGTCCTCGAGCATGTGCAGTGCCACGCTCTTGCCAGAACCCGACAGGCCGCTTAAAAAAATCAGCCGCATGCGACCTTCCCGGCTGCGGTTCGCGCCGGCAAAGGGCGAGGGCGGCGTGGGCCGCTACAGCCGGGCGCCCTTCTGTGCTTCCTGGGCATGATGATCACAGAGCTTTTCCTTGTGCTTGCGCACCCGACGCTCGAGCTTGTCGGCCAGCGCATCGATGGCCGCGTACATGTCACCGTCAACCGCCAGCGCATGAATCGTCTCGCGACGCACGTGCAGGGTCGCCTCGGCCTTGTGCTGCAGTTTCTCTACCGTCAGCACGAAATGATTATCGATCAGCTGATCGAAGTGACGCATGATGCGCCCGAGCTTCTTTTCGAGGTAGTCGCGCAAGGCCGCGGTGATTTCGACGTGATGTCCGGTGACCTTCAATTGCATGGCCCGATCTCCTTGTGGTTGTCACTTGCCGCTGACCTTCCGGCGTTCGTTGGAAGGTGCCAGACCCATCGTTTCTCGATATTTCGCCACGGTGCGACGCGCGACCGGAATGCCCTCGCCCGAGAGAATTTCCGCGATGCGGCTGTCGCTGAGCGGCGCGGTCGGGTTCTCTTCGCGAATGAGCTTGCGGATCTTGGCGCGGATCGCGGTCGAGGAGGTGCCCGAGCCGTCGTTGCCTTCGACCTGGCTGGAGAAGAAGTAGCGCAGCTCGAACACGCCGCGCGGCGTGTGCATGTATTTGCCCGAGGTGACGCGTGACACGGTCGACTCGTGCATGCCGATGGCCTCGGCGATATCGCGCAGGATCATCGGCCGCATGTATTCCTCGCCCTGATCGAGGAATTCGCACTGCCGCTCGACGATCGAACGTGCCACCTTGGTGAGCGTCTCATTGCGAATCTCGAGGCTCTTGAGCAGCCAGCGCGCTTCCTGCAGCTGCGCCCGCATGCTGGCGTGGCTGGTATTGCGGCCGACCAGACTGGCATAGGACTGGTTCAGGCGTACGCGCGGCAGCGTGGCGGCGTTGATCTCGACCGACCAGCCGCGCGGGGTACGGCGCACGAACACGTCCGGCACCACGTATTCGGGCGAGCTGCCGCTGACGATTGAGCCCGGGCGCGGATGGCAGGCACGCACCAGCGCCACCGCGGTCTCCAGCTCTTCATCCGAGGCGCGCAGCGCGCGCCGCAGCGCGGTCAGCTCGCGCTCGGCCAGCAGCTCCAGGTGGTGACGGGCGATGGCCTTGGCGCATGGCAGGCCCGGGGTGCTGACGGCAAGTTGATCGAGCTGCAGCAGCAGACACTCGCTGACTGAACGCGCACCGATGCCCGGCGGATCGAACATCTGCACGATTCCCAGCACGTTCTCAACGTCGGCGGCACTCGGATCAAGCTCGGGCTTGAGGCTGGCGCCGATGACATCCAGCGGCTCGCTCAGATAACCGTCGTCATTGATGGCATCGACCACGGCGCGGCCGATGGCCAGATCGCGTGTATTGAGTCGTGCCAGCTCGAGCTGCCACAGCAGATGTTCGCGCAGCGACTGGCCGGTGGCATCGGCGAATTCCTGCTGCCGGTCCTCATCGCCGCTGCCGCCGCCGCTCCAGGGATTCTCCGCCGGACCGACCGACTGGTCCGACCAGCCGTCGTCGACCACCTCGATGGTTGATTCCTCGACCGGCGCCGCGGTTTCCGGGGCGGTCTCGGCGATCGATAGATTCTCGTAGGAGGCGTTTTCGGCGTCCTCGTCCTGCTCCAGCATGACGTTGGATTCGAGCAGCTCGCGGATGTGCGCCTGCAGCTCGATGGTCGGCAATTGCAGCAGCCGGATGGCTTGCTGCAACTGCGGAGTCATGGTCAGTTGCTGGCCAAGCTTGAGCTGCAGCGAGGGCTTAAGCACAAAACGTGCCTGCGCCGTTGCGTGGCGGCCCTGAATGATGCACAAGTGCCTGAGAAATAAGGACTATCAGGACCACTCCGATAAGTCACATGCGGAAAGCCTGACCCAAGTACACCTCACGGACTTGGGGGTTGGCAAGGACTTGCTCGGCAGTGCCAGCAGCGATCACTATGCCGCGATCGACAATGTAGGCGCGGCC
>DASXDL010000034.1:0-25342 GCA_036490715.1 Steroidobacteraceae bacterium
CGCCATCCGCTGCTGGTGTTAGCCGATAGCGACATCGTCGTGCCGCGCGACTATCTGACCCGGGTACTGGCACCACTCATCGAACCGCAGGTCGGGCTGGTTACCTGCCCGTACGTTGGCCGCCCGCGCGGCGGCTTGTGGTCGGCGCTCGGAGCGCTGTTCATCAGTGACTGGTTCATGGCGAACGTGCGCCTGACGCAACTGTTCGGCGCCCAGTCGTTCGTATCCGGCGCCACCATTGCGCTGCGGCGCGACGTGCTGGATCGCCTCGGGCATCTGAGCACGGTGGCCAACGAGCTGGCCGACGACTTCAGGCTCGGCGAGCAGGTGCGGCGCCTGGGACTGCGCATCGTGCTGTCAGACTTGTACGTCGAGACGCTGGTGGACGAGCCGACGCCGTCGGCATTTGCCCGCCACACGCTGCGCTGGCTGCGCACCATCCAGTCGCTGCAACCCTGGGGCTATGCGTTCTGCTTCGTCACCTTCAGCGTGCCGCTGGCGCTGGTGGGCGCAGCATTGGCGCACTTTAACCACGACAGCGTGCTGCTGCTGGAAATAACGGTCGCCGCGCGCGTCATGCTACATTGTTTTGGCGCGCGCATCGGCCGTGCGCCGCTGCGAAGCGCGCTGCGGCAGCTGCCACTGCTACCGCTGCACGACCTGCTGCTGCCGGCACTATGGTGCTGGAGCTTCAGTCGGCGCGCGGTGAGCTGGCGCCAGCAGCAGTTCGAGATCGGCCGCGATGGCGCGCTGTACCGCCTGCCGGAGATTGAATGAAGACATTGTTCCTGCATCCACCCTCGTTCGACGGTTTTGACGGCGGCGCTGGCTCGCGCTATCAGGCCAAGCGCGAGATCCGCTCATTCTGGTATCCGACCTGGCTGGCTCAGCCGGCCGCGCTGGTGCCCGGCAGCCGGCTGCTGGATGCACCCGCCGACGGCCTGAGCGTGGCCGATGTACTGCCGCTGGCTCGTCAGTACGATCTGGTCATCATGCACACCAGCGCGCCGTCGTTCCCGACCGACGCGCGCATGGCCGAACTGCTCAAGCAGCACAACCCGGCACTGCGCGTCGGCATGGTGGGCGCCAAGGTGGCGGTGGATCCGGAGGGCACGCTGCGCGCCTCGAGCGCGATCGACTTCGTGGCGCGCGAGGAATTTGACTACACCTGCAAGGAAGTTGCCGAGGGCCGCGCGTTGGCCGAGATTGCCGGTCTGAGCTACCGCGACCAGGCCGGCGAGTTGCATCACAATCCGGCACGCGCAGCGCTGACCAATATGGACGAGCTGCCGTGGGTGGCGCCGGTCTATCAGCGCGATCTGCGCATCGAGAATTACTTCATCGGCTACCTGAAGCACCCGTACGTGTCGTTCTATACCGGCCGCGGCTGCCGCTCGAAATGCACCTTCTGCCTGTGGCCACAGACCGTCGGCGGCCACCGTTACCGCGTGCGCAGCGTCGACAACGTGCTCGGCGAGGTGCAGTGGATCCAGCAGAACCTGCCGCAGGTGAAGGAGATCTTCTTCGACGATGACACCTTCACCGATTTTCGGCCGCGGGCCGAGGAGATCGCGCGCGGCCTGGGGCGCCTCGGGGTTACCTGGTCGTGCAATGCCAAGGCCAACGTGCCGTACGAAACGCTGCGGGTCATGAAGGACAATGGTTTACGGCTGCTGCTGGTGGGCTACGAGTCCGGCAACGATCAGATCCTGCACAACATCCGCAAGGGTCTGCGCACCGACATCGCGCGTCGCTTTACCCGCGATTGCCGCCGTCTCGGCATCATCATCCACGGCACCTTCATTCTCGGATTGCCGGGTGAGACCGTGCAGACCATGCGCGAGAGTATGCAGTTCGCCATCGACATCAATCCGCACACGATCCAGGTGTCGCTGGCAGCGCCCTACCCCGGCACCGAGCTGTACGCACAGGCCATCGCCAATGGCTGGCTGCAGCCGGACACCTCGCTCAACCTGGTCAACAACCAGGGCGTGCAGCTGTCGCCGATCAGCTACCCGCACCTGAGCGCAAAGGACATCTACCACGGGGTCGAGACCTTCTATCGGCGCTTCTACTTTCGTCCCCGCAAGATCGCCGAGCTCACCGCCGAGATGATGACCAGCTGGGAGATGACCAAGCGCCGTCTGCGCGAGGGCGTGGAGTTCTTCCGCTTCCTGCGTGCCCACGCCGCCTGAAGTAGGCGCGCCAGTCGCAGCGCCGGTGCGCGCGCGCTTTCTGATCGTCACCGCCGACGACTTCGGACAGCACGAGGCGGTCAACGAGGCGGTCGTGCAGGCCAGCCGCGAAGGCATCCTGAGCGCCGCCAGCCTGATGGTGGGCGCGCCGGCCAGCGCCGATGCGATCCGGCGCGCGCGGGCCCTACCGGCATTGCGCGTGGGACTGCACCTGGTGCTGGTGGATGGCGCGCCGCTGCTGCCGCCGGCGGAGGTGGCATTGCTGCTGCGAGCGGATGGGCGCTTCGATGAGCGCATGGGGCTCGCCGGCGCGCGCTACTTCCTGTCGGCGCGCGCCCGCCGGCAGCTGCGGGCCGAGATCCGGGCGCAGTTTCGCGCCTTCGCCGCCACCGGCCTGCGGCTTGATCACGTCAACGCGCACAAGCACTTTCATCTGCACCCGACGCTGCTGGATCTGATTTTGCAGGTCGGGCGGGATTTCGGCCTGCGGGCCGTGCGCTATCCGTATGAGCCGGCCGCGCTTCGCTGGCAGGCGAGCGTGCGCGAGCGCCTGAGCGCCATGGCGCTGCTGCCGTGGCTGCGCCTGATGCGCGCGCGCCTGCGGCGCGCCGGCGTGGCCCATAATGATCAGCTGTTTGGCATCGGCTACAGCGGCCAGATCGATCAGCTGGTGCTGGAGCGGGCGCTGCAGTCACTACCGTCCGGCGTCACCGAGATCTACCTGCATCCGGCCACGCAGTCCGGCGCGCAAATCGCCCCTTCAATGGCGCACTACCGTCACGCCGAGGAACTCGCGGCACTGCTCAGCCCGCGGGTTCGCGCCGCGCTCGGCGCCACGCCGCGCGGCGGCTTTGCCGACTGGGTTGAGCGGCGCCGACTAGGGTGCGGCGTGCTGCCGGCCACCGTCTAGGAACCAGCGCACCGCGTCTTCGATGGCCTGCTGCACCGGCCGCGCTCGATAGCCCAGCTCGCTTTCGGCCCGCGCGCTGGAGAAATACATGTGATGGCGCGCCATGCGAACCCCGTCCACCGTGATGCGGGTATCGCCGCCGGTGATGCGCGCGATAGCCTCGGCGACATACGCTACCGGCAGCACCAGCGCGTGCGGCAGGCGCACTCGTGGCGGCTTGCGTCCGGCGACCGCGGCGATCATCGCCAGGATCTGCTGCAGGCTCAGGTCGGTGCCACCGAGGATGTAGCGCTCCCCGGAGCGGCCGTGCCGATAGGCGAGCAGGTGCCCGGCAGCGACGTCGTCGACGTGAACAATATTGAGTCCGGTGTCAACGTAGGCGGGCATGCGGCCGGTGGCAGCATCTTGCACCATGCGCCCGGTCGGGGTCGGCTTGACGTCGCCGGGGCCTATCGGTGTCGAGGGATTGACGATCACGATCGGCAGCGCCGGGCTGGCCGCCGCACGCACCCACTCTTCGGCCAGGAACTTCGAGCGCTTGTAGGCACCGATCATGTCTTGCAGGCGCGCATTATCCGCCTCGGTCGAGGGCCTGCCGTCGGCGCGCAGTCCGATCGTGGCGACGCTACTGGTGTAGACCACGCGCTCGACCCCGGCGCTGCGCGCCGCCTCGATGACATGGCGTGTGCCCTCGACGTTGCTTCGAAACAGCGCCTGCGGATCCGGTGACCACAGCCGATAGTCGGCGGCGACGTGAAACAGGGCCTGGCAGCCCTGCAGCGCCGGCTCAAGCGTGGCCGGTACGGTGAGATCGCCGGCGGCGATCTCCACCGTCAGGCCATCCAGATTGCGGCGCGTGGACTGCGGGCGCAGCAGCGCGCGCACCTGCCAGCCATCCGCCAGCAGCGCCCGCGCCACCGCCGCGCCGACGAAGCCGCTGCCGCCGGTCACCAGCGCCCGCATCAGTGCCCTGCCCCGTCGGGGCTGCGACGTGATATCGCGCTCAAGTGCGCGCAGCGGCGCAGCGAGCGGCGCGCGTGCCGGTATTGAGCCGCGAGGCGCAGCAATCCCGGCCAGTCCGACGGCGTCCCAACCAGTGGCCACCACGACGCGCGCGGCGCGGCGAGCGCGCGCATCAGACTGTCCGGCAGGCTGTCGTGTGCGGTATCAAGCACGACCCGCAGCGCCAGAAACGGCAGCGCGTGTGCGGCGGCGACCTCGGCCACCGCCGCACTCTCCATATCGACCGCGACCGCGCGCGTGTCGGCGTACAACGTGGCCTTGGAGGCCGCGAGCGCCACCGGCGTGACGTGGGTGAGCAGTGCACCGCCTGCGATCCGCGTGCGGCCTTGCAGTTCGGCCAGCAAGAGTTCGCGCCAGGCCGGGGTGCTGGGAAAGCGGCGTAACGCCTGCGCATCAGCGTCCTTGGGGCGCCACACCACTTCGTCGGGCACCACGGCCGTGCCGCAGGTGAGGGCCGGATCCAATGCGCCCGCGACGCCCCAGCTCAAGAGCGCCCCGGCGCCGGCGTCGATCAATTCGCGCGCCGCACGCGCGGCATTGTCAGCGCCGATACCACTGGTGCGGATCAAGCTGCCATCGGCCAGACGCGCCACCGCCCGCGCCGCGCGGCGCGCCGGCCCGAGCGAGCGCGCCTCAAAAGCCAATGCCGCCACGATGCCGGTGCCGATCACGCGCGTGGCACGCACGCAGGCTGCGCCGCGGTCAGCCGTCCTTGGTGTCGTGCAGCAGCCGGCGATAGCGAGCCAGGGCCCATAACGGGAAGTAGGCGCAGTAGCCGTGATACTTGAGATAGAACACCCGCGGGAAGCCGGGGGCCGTGTAGGTCGGATGTTCCCAGGTGCCGCCGGGCTGCTGGGCGCGCAGCAGAAAGTGTATGCCCCGGCGCAGCGCGGCGCTGTCCGCGGCACCACACGCCATCAGGGCCAGTAGCGCCCAGGCGGTCTGGTAGGGCGTACTGGCGATGCCGCGGCCGGCCAGATCCTGGTCGCGGTAGGTATCGTTGCTCTCGCCCCAGCCGCCGTCGGCCTGCTGGCAGCTCACCAGCCAATGCAGTGCACGGCGCACCGCTGGGTCGTCGGCGCCGATGCCGGCCGCGCCGAACGCCGCCAGCACCGACCAGGTGCCGTAGATGTAGTTGGTGCCCCAGCGGCCGAACCACGAGCCGTCCGGCTCCTGCGTATCGCGCAGGTACGCCATGGCGCGCTCGAGCGCCGGCCGATCCTGCTCGCGACCGGCGCGCGCCATAATGGTCACCACCCGGGCGGTCACATCGGCGGTCGGCGGATCGAGCAGCGCGCCGTGATCGGCGAACGGAATGTGATTGAGGTAATAGCAGGTGCCGTCGACATCGAACGAAGCGAAACCGCCGTTGCGACTCTGCATCCCGACCAGCCAGTCGAGCGCGCGCGTCAGCACCAGAGCGTATTGCTCGCGCTGCGGGGCGGCGTGGATGGCCCAGGCCACGGCCGCGGTGTCATCCAGATCCGGGTAGTAGCTGTTGTTGAACTGGAATGCCCAGCCGCCACCGGCCAGCTGCGGCCGGCGCTCGCGCCAGTCGCCATCGTCCTCCAGCAGCTGGCGCGGGCGCAGCCACTCGAATGCCTGTCCCACCGCCGCGCGCGCATTGGCGCTGCCCTCCTCGAGCAGTGCCAGGCAGCCCAGTGCGGTATCCCACACCGGCGACACGCACGGCTGGCAGTAGGTGCCGCGCGGGCCACTGGCCAGCAGGTTCCACAGCGCGCGTTTGGCGCGCACGCGCCGCGGATCATTTGCCGGGTAGCCGAGCGTGACCATCACTTCAAGTGCGTTGACCATCGCCGGGAAAATGGCCCCGAGGCCATCCTCGCCGTTGGCACGCGCGTTGATCCAGTCCTCGGCACGCTTGAGCGCGCGTGCGCGCACCCGCCGCGGTACCAGCGGGTCGAGCAGCCGGCCGACCCGGTCAAGCAGCAGGAAGGCGCGGTTGGCAAAGCCGCCACGGCGGAAATAGTCGCGTTCGATTTCCGGATCGACCGTGAACAGCTCGTGGATGTGGACCGAGCGCGGATTGCTGGCGCGCACCCGATGGCAGCACAGGACGAACAGCGGCACCATCACGGTGCGCGACCAGTACGATACCTTGTCGAGGTGGAATGGAAACCACTTCGGCAGCAGCATGATTTCGACCGGAATGTAGGGCACGCCGCGCCACGGCAGCTGCCCGAACATCGCCAGCGTCAGGCGCGTGAACACGTTGGCGCGCGCCGCGCCGCCGGCCTCCAGGATCGCGCTGCGGGCGCGCACCATGTGGGCGGCCTGCGGATCATCGCCGGCGAGCTTCAGCGCATAGTAAGCCTTGACAGTGCAGCTGATGTCGAAGTTGCCGCCGTAGTACAGCGGCCAGCCGCCGCCCGCATCCTGGCGGGCGCGCAGGAACGCGGCCAGCTTGGCTTCCAAGGCAGCATCGATCTCATCCAGAAAGTGCATCATCAGGATGAACTCGGCCGGTATGGTGCAATCGGCTTCGAGTTCGAACAGCCAGTGACCGGCCGGATCCTGGCGCGCCAACAGCGCATCGCGCGCCGCAGTGATCGCGCCGGTCAGCCCGGTTCCAGCCACTGCCTGCTGCAGGCTTAACTTTTCGATTTGTTGTTCGACCGACATCAGCCCGCTTCTCCTTGCGACTCAACTTCCGACGACCGAGCGCGCGCCGGCATCCTGGCCGGCGTGCTGCTCGGGTAACTCGACGCTGGTGCGGGCGCCGCTCTGATCGATTAGCGGCAGACCCCGCGCGGTATAGGCGAACAGGGCGCGCAGCAGCGTGTCGCTGCGCGCGCTCAGATTGCACACCGTCTGCACGACCGCGACCGCCCGGCGCGATACCTTGACCTGAGCACCGGCGGTAAAGCGCGGATTGTCGTTGATCCGGTGCAGCGTCAGCAACGCCAGCCCGATCGACCACAAGCAGAAGCGGCGAATGCCGCTCTGGCGCGCGGGGATCAGCAGCGTGAAGGCCAGCGCGTTGCGCAGATGGCCGTGGGCGATGGCAATGAGCTCCTGCAAACCGTCGCGGAACGCCGCCTCCTGATGGCGGCCCGGCAACTGCTCCAGGCTCAGGCCGCGGCAATCGAAGGTATCGCGCGGCAACCAGCAGGCCCCGCGCGCACGGTCTTCCCACAGATCCTTGAGAATATTGGTCATCTGCAGGCCTTGGCCAAACGACGGCGCCAGGCGCCACAGGGTCGGGTAGTGCCGCTGCATCGCCGGTACGTACACGCAGAACAGCTCGGTGAGCATCTCCCCGACCACGCCGGCAACGTGGTAGCAGTAACTGTCCAGGTCGGTGAGGCGGCCCAGACCGCGCACGCTAGCGTTGCGCTGAAAGCGATGCATGCCCTCGCACATGATGTCGATGCAGCGCTCGATCGCCGCCTGCACGCGCGCGTCACTGGCGCGCACGGTGCGCACCACGCGCGCCAAGTGCGCCGACAGGTCGCGCTCGTGCGCCGAACTGTGGTTAGACAGTCTCGGGGTCAGCTCCGCGGCCAGCGCTTCCGGGTCGGCGCGACCGGCCACCACCGCACTGAACTGGTTCAGGAACCGCACCTTCTCCAGCGCGTTCAGCGCCGGCTCGTCCTCGATGGTGTCGGCGATGCGGCACAGCAGGTAGGCGCTGGTGACTGCCTCGCGCAGCCCCGCAGGCAGCTGCGGAATCGTCAGCGCGAAGGTGCGCGACACGTGCTCCAGGACCTGGTTCTGATATGCCTGGTCGGAGCGCGCATCAGACTCGTGGGTGGCTGTGGACATAAGGCCGTTCCTAACGCTGGCGCCGCAAATGCGGTGTCATGCATTTGACATCTTAGCAACTTGCGTGCCCCGCGGTACGCAAGGCGCGGCTTACACGAAATTCAGGGCGGCGGCTCGTCGCCGGCATCCTCGCTGCGCCGGCGGCGCTCACGCAGAATGCGGGTAATTCCGGTGGTACCGGGGGTGCGGATTCCGGGACCGCCCACGCCCCAGATGCCGGTCTCCTCACTCTCCGGCGCGTTGCCTGACATCACACGCAGTCGCGCCCACTGCACGCGCATCACCCGCATCCACAGCCACAACGCCGTCAGCGCCAGCACCACGATCAGCAGCACGCGCAATTGGCGCGTCCACGGCAGGTCGTGGGCTGCCAGCAGCATCGCCGCGACCAGTAGCAGCAGCACATAAACCACGCTGAGTGCGATCAACACCAGCCGGGCACGCGCCGGACCCCAGCGCTCGGTCAGGCGTTGCCAGCTCGAATTTGAGTCAGTGCTCCGGCGCCGGAACATGGCGAGTACCTTCTAGCTGCGTCCGGTTCTCGGACCCAGCAGCAGCCACAGCAGGAAACCGAGCACCGGCAGGACGACGACCAGCACGATCCACAGCACCTTGCGGCCGGTCTCGGCACCGCTCTGAACGATGTTGACGATCGCCCAGACGTCGGCGATCAGGACCAGCAGACCCCACAGACCTTCGTATTGCACGATTCCCCCTATGGTAGCAGCCAGCGCCTGCGGCCAGCGTCAGCGGCGTGCCTGCACGTTCTGAATCATGGCGACGATGAACCAGCACAGTCCGCAGATCAGCAGCAGCGCCGACAGCGTCGCCGCGACGCGGCTGCCGGGTCGCCAGCGGCTGGCGGCATCGGCGGCGATCACACCCAGCACCAGTGTCGCCGCCGACAGGCCCAGGCGCCAGCGCTGCTGCGAGGGTGTCAACGGTCGCGATGGCGTGTGCTCGGTTGCAATATTGAACCCGGGCGGCGCCGCGGTGCGCGCTGCGATCGGAGCGCCGCAGCCGATGCACGCCTCGGCCTTGTCGCTCACCGCCCGGCCACACTCGCTGCACTTGATGATCGCCATTTGAGCTGCCGCCGCGGCTACTGGAACCCCATGCGAAATGCGCCCCAGTGACGACCATCGACGAAGATTGGCGACGACAGGTCCTTCATCAGCACGAATTTGCCGCCGCCCATGTTGCGCCGGTAGGTCTGCAGCAGGAAGCTCTTGCGATTTTGCGCCACCTTGCGCACCGCGCGATCGTCGAACAGCCGGCGATTGCGGCAGTTGGCCGCATTCCATTCCGCATCCGGACCCTGCGGCTTGCGATAGTTGGGGTTGTGGGTCGGCAGGTAGCCGCCCTTGGCCCAGGCGACGCAGAACACGATGCGCGGGTCGATCTTCTGCAGCGGGTCCTGGATCGGCGGCAGTATCCGATCAGTGAAGTCGACATAGTCGGTCAGATACTGCTTCGGATTGGTACCCGGGATCTCGCGGTAGCTCTCATCGAACAGCTGCGCGGCGGTGATCTCACCGCGGCCGATGCCGGCGGCAAACTCGGCCGTGATGCGCTTGGCGGTGTCGATGACCGCCCGGATCAGCGGTGTCTCGGTGGTCTCGACTCCGCTCTCGGCGATGTATTCGATCAGCGTCTCGCTGAGCGCCAAAAGTCCGTCGACGCGCTGATCGGCCTGGCTCAGGTTGGCGCTGGAGGCCTCCACGCCGCTGGCCAGCTCGACCAGCCGCGCGGTCGTGTCGTCGCAGTGGCGCAGATTCTCCTCGGCCGAACCGGCGATCGCATCGATCTCGCGGCCGACGGTCTTGAAGGCATCATCGGCGCGAATGATCACGCCCTGGACCTGCTCGGCGCCCTTGCCGGCATGACCGGCGTGTTCGGTGGCGGCATTGCTCTCGCCGATCAGGCCGCCGATCTCGCTGCCCAGATCGCGCACGATTTCGCCGATGCGATCAGTGGCCTTGCGGGTGCCCTCGGCCAGATTGCGCACCTCGGCGGCCACCACCGCAAATCCGCGGCCGGCTTCCCCGGCGCGCGCCGCCTCCACCGCAGCGTTGAGTGCCAGCAAGCGCGTGTGCTTGGCGATGGTCTCGATGGTCGATGCCACATCGCCGATCTGCTTGAGCACCGAGCTGAACGAACCCAGGCGCTCCTCGATGCGGCCCACCGCGGCGGTCAGCTGGCCGATGTGCTGCACGGCCTGCCCGATCCGGGCGCGCGATTCGGCGATCTCGGCGCCGGCGGTCGAGGCCGCACTCTGGGTTTCGCGTGCCGCGCGATCGATCTCACGGTTGCCGGCCACCATATTCTCGGTGGCGGCCTGCAGCTGCTTGAACTGGGTCGCCTGCTGCGTGGCTCGGGTGGTGACTTCATCGAGGTTACCGGCGATGTCCGCCACTTCGACGCCGAGATTACCGATGCGGCTGGCGAGCTCGTTGATCAACGAGGCTTTGGGCGCGGCCATCAGCCGTCCACCGAATTTGTCAGCACCTGCACGCTCCCCTTACCGGCGCTCTGGGCACCGGCTCCCCGTCGGCGGCCGATAGAATACCGCAACCATAGCGGCCCGCAGCGGCCGCCCGGCGCGCTGCCTGCGCGCCGCGCGACACAGGTCGAAATCGTTTGGAGATAAGTGTCGTAGTTTATTGATTACAGAGTGTTTAATTGTCTCTATTGCGCCCCTGATTCATTCTGCCGAGCGTATATTTTCCAGGCCCGCCTCACGCAGATCGAGCTCTCGCTCGATCCTTCGGCGCGCCTCGTCTTTCAGTTTGCCGTCGCGATACAGATCGTTGACCACATCGCGTTCGGCCGACAGCAGTTCCAGCTCGACATCATCGTACAGCGTCACCAGCTTGCGATGGCCGCCGTGGCCATCGATGCGATGCTCCAGATTGTTGAGCCGGTCGTGCAGCGCGCTGAGCAGCGGTGCGACCACGGCCTGCGGCAGCGCCCGTTCGGCAGCCATCTGCTGCAGCCGCTCGCTGGCCGCCGCCACGGCGTGGCGGCGTGCCTCGAATTCTTCGGTGGCATCGGCGTGGTGTTCCTGACGTCCGGCGTTGGCCAATCCCAGGCCGCGGATCAGCGCCGGCAGCGCCAGTCCCTGCCCGACCAGCGTCACCAGGATCACCACGAAGGTCAGGAACAGGATCAGGTCGCGGTCGGGGAATGGCGATCCGTCGGCAATCTCCAGCGGCAACGCCAGCGCCGCGGCCAGCGACACGATGCCGCGCACGCCGGTGAAGGCCAGCGCGAACGGTGCCTGCCACCGCGGCGACGGGTCTTTGCGCCGCACTGCCGGGATCAGCCAGCGTGGGAGATACGTGGCCGGGTACACCCACACGAAACGTATCGCGATCACCGCCACGCTCACTACCAGCGCCGCGATCGCCAGCTCCTGCAGCGAATACACCTCAACGCCGGCCAGCACCGCACGCGCCTGCAGCCCGGTGATCAGGAACACCATGCCCTCAACCAGATAGATCAGGAAATCCCAGAAGAAGATTCCCTGCAGCCGCGTGGCCGAACTGATCAGTCGCAGTCCGTTCCAGCTGATATAAAGCCCGGCGGTCACGGTGGCGAGCACGCCGGAACCGCCGAGCTGTTCGGGCGGCAGAAACGCCACGAACGGCGTCAGCATCGACAGCAGGATCTCGACCCTGGGACTGGCGACCCAGCGCCGCAGGCGCAGCATCACCCAGCCCACACCGATTCCCCACAGGATCTCGCCGACGACGATGCCGATGAACATCAGCGCCGCGTGCGGCAGCGAGAACACGCCGATGCTGACCGCGGCCGCGGCGAAGCGGTAGAGAATGAGCGCGGTGGCGTCGTTGACCAGGCCCTCGCCTTCCAGGATCACTATGATGCGGCGTGGCAGCTCCATGTCGCGCGCGATCGACAGCGGCGCGACCGCGTCCGGCGGTGACACGATCGCACCGAGCACGAACGCGACCGGCCAGGGCAGCCCCAGCATCCAGTGCACCACCGCGCCGGCGACGATCGTGGTGAACACCACGCCGCCCACCGCCAGCAGCGAGATCGGGCGCAGGTTGAACCGGAACTCGCGCCAGCTCATCGCCACCGCCGAGGAGTAGATGATCGGCGGCAGGATCAGCAGCAGCACGAATTCGGGCGCGAAGCTGATCTGCGGCAGTCCGGGCACCAGCGCCAGCAGCACGCCGGCCAGCACCAGCAGGATGGCCGATGGAATCCGCAGCCGCCGCGCCAGCACCGCAATGGCGCCGCCGACGGCGGTCAGCGCCATCAGGATCTCGATCCGTTCGATCACATCGCCACCATGACAGTCAGGAACATTGTGCCCGCAGCGTTATCCTATCGGCCCGGAGGACCACGCATGACCCAGCTGATCGGCATCTCGGGCAGCCTGCGCCACGGATCCTTTAACACGGCCCTGTTGCGGGCCGCAGCCACGCTGCTGCCCGAGGGCGCCACGCTCGATGTTCGCACGCTGCACGGCATTCCGCTGTACGACGGCGATGTCGAAGCTGGCGACGGCTTGCCGGCGAGTGTCACGGCGCTCAAGGAGGCCATCGTCGCGGCTGACGGCGTGCTGCTGGTCACCCCGGAATACAACAACAGCATTCCCGGTGTTTTCAAGAACGCCGTGGACTGGCTATCGCGTCCGGCGGCCGACATCCCGCGAGTGTTCGGCGGTCGGCCGTTCGCGCTGATGGGCGCCTCGCCGGGTCCGTTCGGTACCACCTTGAGCCAAGCCGCGTGGCTGCCGGTGCTGCGCACGCTGGGAACGCGCCCGTGGTTCGGCGGCCGCATGCTCGTGACCCGCGCCGCCGACGCCTTCGACGCGACCCTATCGATCATCGACGCGGCACTGCGCGAACGGCTGCGCAGCTACCTGGCCGGATTCGTGGCCGCGATACGCGAGGGCCAGCGCTGACCGGGCGGCGAATCCGCTCCGACCAGCGCTGGGCCCGCGATCACTTCGGCGGCGGGCTGGCCGTCGGCGCCTGCGCCCCGGCTCCGCTCGCGCCGGGGGCTCCGGAAGAGCTGGCCGGTGCCGGCGCCGGTGGCTCGATCGAGAGCAACTCGATGTCGAATTCCAGCGTGGCGCCCGGCTTGATCTTGGGCATGGCGCCGCGATCACCGTAGGCCAGCGAGGCCGGACACACGATCTTGCTCTTGCCGCCGACCTTCATCAGCTGCAGGGCCTCGGTCCAGCACGGAATGATGTTGCCGACCGGGAACGTGACCGGCTGGCCGCCATGCTGCGCCGAGCTGTCAAAGACGGTCCCGTCGATCAGCCGGCCCTCGTAGTTGACCTTGACGCGATCGGTGCGCGCCGGCGTCGGGCCGGTGCCGGGCGTCACCGGAAGGTAGACCAGACCGCTGCTGGTCTTGGTGGCCCCGGGCGCCGCTGCCGCCTTGTCCAAGTAGACCTGGCCGATGTCCTTTTCATGCTGCGACATCGCCAGCACGCGGCTGCGCTGCAGCGCCTGGATCTGCGGCAGCGCGGTTTCGGCGTTGGCCGCTTCCGGCTTCTTGTGATAGCCGTCGACAAAGCCGGCCCGAACGCGATTGAACTCGGCTTCCGACAGCTGGAAGTTCTCGAGGTTTCGGCTCAGCACCACCCCAAGCGCGTAGAGCGCCTTGTCCTCGTCCGGCTCAATTGCGGCGGCCCTGGCCGGGGCCGGGCTGTGTGCAGCCTTCGGGGCGGAGGACGCCCCGGAGCTGGAATCCGCCGCGAACGCGCCGGCGCCCAGCAGCAGGCCGAGCGCGGACAACACGACGCGCAACATGCATCGACTCATACAACACTCCTAATGGATGGGGGGTCGGCCGCAGGGCGCATGATACCGCGCGCGGTCGCACCTTAGGGTCCCTCGACCTGATAGCCGCGGGCGCGAAACTTCGCCAGCGGACCGTCCGGGTCGAGCAGATCGTAGATCGGCCGCATCGCGAAGCTGGTGCGATTGCGCTCCAGCGTCGACACGGCCTCGTCCATCCAGCCCTGGATGGCGCGATCCACCAGCGCTTTGATGCGCGGGGAATTCGACAGCGCGCTCAGGCACACCTCGCGCTGATTCGGAAACGGCAGCGCACGCAATCGATCGACGTCGCCCACGGCCCAGGCCTTGGCGCGCTCCTGCATCGCCGGCAGATCGGTCTCGATGCGTGCGACGGTCGCCGCCAGACAGTCGACCTCGAGCGTGGGCGACAGGGCGCTGACTTCCTTCAGGGCACCGGACGGGTCCTCCACGCGCAACTCGACGCGCACCACCGAGACCCGATGGTGCCGTGCCAGTCCGAGCACGGTCTTTTCGACCTCATCGTGGGCCGTGAGCCCGGCCGCATCGACCGCGTGCTCGTACAGGCGCAGCGCGGCAAAGCTTGGGCGCAGCTCCTCGATGCCGCTATCGCCGGGATCAAAGCGTCCTTTGAGCGCCTCGAAGCGCGCATACAGCGGCGCCGGCAGCCAGGCATTGAGCTTCAGCCGATCCGGGCTTTTCTGGGTGTGGCGCCACTGCACGTACAGACGGATCGCGCCGATCGGGCCGACGTTGGCGGACACGTCCGGTCCGCTGCTGAGCAGTTCCTGCGAGGCTGCCAGCGTCGCCTCCACCTCGCTCGAGCGCCAGGTCATGCGCTTGGGCAGGTGGTTGAAGGTACCCAGCAGCCACAGCACGTGATCGCCCTTGGAGACCTTCCACAGCCGCGGACCCGGCCGCTCGCCCACAATGGCGATCTCCTGCAGCTGCTGGGGAACGGCCGATGACTCGGGCGCGGCCGTAGCGGCCGCGCCGCCCACGGTAGGCGCGATCAGGCTGGACAGCAGTACCGCGGCGCGGATCAGTGCGGCCGGTCGGCCGCCCATTGCTTCACCACCGCGAGCGTGTTGGTCACGTGCTTGTCGGGGTTCAGATCCGAGTAGCTATAGAGAATCTTGCCTTGCGGTGAGATCACGTACGAGGTGCGATCCGCCAGGCTCGGCTTCATTTTCAGCACCGCGTCGTAGGCCTTCATGATGTGCTGGTCGGGATCGGCTGCCACCGGAAATTTATTGCGGCACTCGCTCACCGAGAACTTGTTGAGCTTATCGATATCGTCGGCCGAAACGCCGATGACCGTGGCCCCGAGCGCGTGAAACTCAGCCGTAGCTTCAGCGAACTCATGCGCTTCAACCGTGCAGCCGGGCGTGAAGGCGGCCGGGTAGAAGTACAGCACCACCGGGCCCTTCTTGAGCGCATCGGCGAGCGAAAACCGGAATGGTTTGCCGGCCAGCGTGGCCTGGGTGGTGAAGTCCGGCGCCGCCGTTCCTGGCTGCAGCGCCGCCATCGCCGAGCCCGCAGCCGCGCACACCAGCAGCAGCACAAGTTGCTTCATGATCGCCTTACCTCGCCTGTTCGGGAGTCGGATTATGGGACCGGCCGGGATGGCCGGCAAATTGCTTCGATGCGCGCTCTCGAAACTCGCGGATCACGGTGGGCAATGCGCCGGGATTGAGCGGCGCCATGAGATGCACGCCGGCCACGCCTGGAATCTGTTGCAACTGCTGCATCAGTTCGACGCACACGCGCTGGCCTTCCAGACGCTGATCTGCGGCCGCTTCGAGCCGTTCAATCAGCGCCTGCGGGATGATCGAACCGAACAGGTGCTCGCGAATCCAGCGCGCCGAGCGCGCCGAGGTCAGCGGTGCCAGTCCGATCAGAATATAGAGCCGCTCGGTGAGCTGATGCTCGCGCAAGCGTTCGACATAGCGGCGTACGACCGCCGGGTCCATGCAGAACTGCGTCTGCACGAACTGCGCGCCGGCCTGCAGCTTGCGCAGCAGGCCCTCGGGGCGCCATTCCGGAGCCGGGTCGATCGGCATATCGGCCGCGCCAAGAAAGAATTCGGCGCGAGCACCGCCGACCTCGCGCCCGTGTGGCAGCTGGCCGCGATCACGAATCGATGCAGCCGTGGACAGCAAAGTATTGGAATCGAGGTCGAACACCGGTTTGGCATCAGGCTGATCGCCGGCCTGTGGATTGTCGCCTCGAAGCACCAGAATATTGCGCAGCCCCAGCGCCGCGGCTCCGACCAGCATGCTCTGCAGCGCGATGCGGTTGCGGTCGCGGCAGGTGAGCTGCAGCACCGGGTCAATACCGGCGCGCTGCACGATCGAGGCCGCCGTCAGCACATCCATGTGGGCTCGAGCGCTGGCGCCATCGGTTACGTTGGCGGCATCGACCAGCCCATGCAGGGGCAGCGCCAGGTCGAGCACATCCTGCGGATCGGTCGACAGCGGCGGCGTGATTTCCGCGGTGACGACGAATTCTCCGGCGCGCAGGCGCCGCTCCAACCATACGCTGCTCAAGGGACGACCGCCCTCCTTGGGATACAGGGGTTCAAGGGCTCAGTCTATCAATCTCCAGGGTTCGGGCGCCGCTCTTGCCGGCCAGGTAGTCGATCTGGCCATACAGGTCGCCACTGCGCGCCAGCGGGCTGCCGGCCGCCGACAGGCGCGCGACCACCGAGACATTCTCGCCGGGCTTGAGCGCGCGTTCGGCTACCATCGAATCGGCCGCCGACAATTCCACGTCCTGCGGCAGCGTGCCGTCGCTGCGTTTGACCGCCAGCGGCGGGCCGCCGTCGGGCGCGCGCACGAATACGAACAGCGAGGCATTCGCGGGCAGCCTGGCAGCCAGTGCCGGCGCCAGCGTGACGTGCAGATGAATGGCGGTGGCCGGATCGAGCACCGGGTGCGCGTGCGCATCGATGTCGTCGATCTGTTTCTGCAGCGCCGCGCGCACGCTCTCCGGCGGCGACAGCGCCAGGATCGACGCGAAGCGCGAGCGCGCCACATCCAGATGGCCCTCGCGAAAGGCGATGAGCCCGCTATAGAACAGCGCCTTGGCGGAATGCGGGTCGAGCCGCAGCGCGCGCTCGAACAGCTCCGCCGCCTGATCGGCGCGTGATCCATCGCCTGACAGCAGGATCGATTCGCCCATGCCGGCCAGCGCCGAGGCGTTACCGCCGGGGCTGAGCCGGTTGGCGCGCTCGTAGCTGCGCAGTGCCAGGGCATTCTGGCCGATGCCGTTGTAGGCGGCGGCCAGCTCCAGCCACCCTGCCTGGTCCTGCGGCTGCCGGTCGAGGTGACGCGCCAGCCCGGCAATCGAACTGGCGGTGGCCTGGGCGCTCTGAAGCTGCGGCCAGTCGCGGCTTGCGACCCGACGATATAGCAGCGCACTGGCCAGGATCACCACCAGCACCGCCATCGCAGCGGCGACCGGCGCCGGCGCCACGTCGGCGCGCCGGCGCAGCAGCGGCAATGCCACGAACGCCGCCGCCAGCAACGCGATCGCCAGCGCCGCGAGAATGAATTCGGTCACGGCAGTCCTGCCGCATCGTCGGCGCCGGCATCCTCGACGTCCGCCAGCCGGCTTCGGGAGCGAAGCACCCGCCACGCCACCAGCACTCCGACCAGCATCATGAACACCGGCGCGCCCCACAACCAGGCGTTGCGCCAGCTCATGCGCGGACGAAAAAGAATGAACTCGCCGTAGCGCGCGACCATGTAGTCGCGGATCTGGTCATCGCTGTCGCCGGCGAGCAGCAAGTCGTGCACCTGCCGACGAAGATCCGCAGCCAGATCGACCTGGGAATCGGCCAGCGACTCGCTCTGGCACTGCATGCAGCGCAACTCGTGCGTGAGCCGCACGTAGCGCTGTTGCAGCTGCGCGCTTGGCAACGGCGGCGTGACATCGACGGGGCGCGCCGGGACGGCCGCAACCAGTGCCAGGCACGCCCACAGCAGCACGCCCGCGGCGCGCGCGCGGCTCATGCGCCGGGGCCGGCCGGGCGGCTCAGGCGCGGCAGGAACTCGTGTTGCCACACCGGCATCGTCAGCGGTCCGATGTGCTTGTAGACGACCGTGCCGGCAGGATCGATCAGGAAACTCTCGGGCGCGCCGTATACGCCCCAGTCGATCGCAACCTTGCCGTCATGATCGGTGCCGACGCGCTGGTACGGATTGCCCAGCTGCGCCAGCCAGCTCAGCGCATCCTCGTCGTGGTCGCGCCAATCGATGCCGATGATCGGCACGCGCGCTTCCTGCTTGATCTGCAGCAGCACGCTGTGCTCGGCCCGGCATTCGACGCACCAGGTGCCCCAGACGTTGACCAGCGACCAATGGCCCTTGAGCGAATCGGACTGCAGCGGGCTGGTGTTGTCGAACAGGTTCGGCAGCGTGAACTGCGGCGCCGGCTTGCCGATCAGCGGCGAGGGCAGGATGGATTTGTCGGGCGCGCGCCTCAGGCCCACCAGCAGCACCGCCAGCAGCAGCACAAACACCGCCAGTGGCAGCAGAAAGCGATTCATCGGGCCGCGTCCGGCGGCGCGAGCGCGGAGTGCTGCGCCAGTGCGCGCTCCTCGGCCCGTGCGCGCCGGCGCCGTCCAATCACCGCGGTCACGCCGCCGAGCGCCATGATCAGCGCCCCAATCCACACCAAGCGGATCAGAGGCCGGTACTGCAGGCGCAGACTCCAGGCGCCGGCGCCGACGTCATCGCCGAGCGCCGCCAGCAGGTCACGGCTCACGCCCGGCGCGATCGCGGCCGTGGTCTGCACCGTGCCCTGCACCCAGTATCGACGCTTCTCAGGATGCAGCACCGTCACTGGTGAACCGTTGCGCGTCACGCTCACCTGACCGCGAAAGCCTTCGTAGTTGGGACCGTCGATGCTCTGACCACCGTCGTAGCGAAACTGGTAGGCCCCGACGCTGACCGACTGCCCGGGCTTGAGGGCGACGTCGCGCTCGATGCTGTTGGACTGTACGAAGCTGATGCCGAGAACGAACACGCCGAGGCCGATGTGCCCGATCGACATGCCGGCGACGCTGGCCGGCAGCGGCAGGTGCCGGCGCCAGCGATCGATCGGATCGATCAGGGCCGCCAGGATGATCCAGCAGCCCACCACGGCACCGATCGGCGTCAGCGGCAGCGGATGCGCAAACACGCCGAAGGTGAGTCCCAGCCCCACCAGCAACGCGACACCTAATGCATACAGCAGCGGACGACCGGCATCCCCCAGCCCGCCCCGGCGCCAGTGCGCGTGCATGCCCACCGCTACCAGCGCCAGCATCGGCAGTACCGGCACCAGGAAGCTCGGATTGAAATACGGCGGCCCCACCGACAAGGCTCCTAAGCCCAGCGTATCGGCGATCAGCGGCGCCAGCGTGCCGCCGAATACCACCGCGGCGGCGATCACCAGCAGGATGTTATTGAACAGCAGAAACGACTCACGCGAGATCAGATCGAAACCGACCGCCGATTGCATCCGCGGCGCGCGCCAGGCGTACAGCACCAGTGCGCCGCCGATCATGACCGCCAGCAGCGCCAGGATGAATACGCCACGGCTGGGATCGGCAGCGAACGAATGCACCGACACCAGCACGCCGGAGCGCACCAGGAAGGTTCCCACCAGGCTGAGCGAGAACGCGGTCACCGCCAGCAGCAGCGTCCAGCTCTTGAACAGGCCGCGCTTTTCGGTCACCGCCAGTGAATGAATCAGCGCGGTGCCGACCAACCACGGCATGAACGAGGCGTTCTCAACCGGATCCCAGGCCCAGAAGCCGCCCCAGCCGAGCTCGTAATAAGCCCACCAGCTTCCCAGCGCGATGCCGCACGCTAGGAACGCCCAGGCCATCACGGTCCAGGGCCGCATCCAGCGCGCCCATTGCTGGTCGCGTCGGCCCTCGATCATCGCGGCGCAGCCGAGCGCGAAGCTGACGCTGAAGCCCACGTACCCCATATAAAGAATCGGCGGGTGCACGGCGAAGGCCGGATCCTGCAGGATCGGGTTCAGATCGTTGCCGTCGGGGGCGGCCGGGATCAGGCGCGCAAACGGATTCGAGGTGGTCAGCGTGAACAGCAGAAAGCAGAAGCTGACCACGCCCAGGATACCGAGCGTGCGCGCCGCGAACGCGGCCGGCAGATGGCGCGCGCTGGCAACGAACGCGATCGTCCAAACGCTCAGCACCAGGATCCACAGCAGCATCGAGCCCTCGTGCGCGCCCCACAGTGCGGTGACCCGGTAGAACAATGGCAGCGCCGAGTTGGAGTTGACGGCGACGTAGCGCACCGAGAAATCATCGGTGACGAAGGCGTGTACCAGCACCGCGACCGCAAGCGCGACGAACACGAATTGTCCACACGCGGCCGAAGGCGCCGCGGCCAGCCAGCGCGGCCGATCCAGTGCCGGCCCGGCCAGCCCGAAGAACGCCTGCGCGGCCGCGAGCATCAGCGCCAGGATCAGCGCGAATTGACCCAGCTCGACCACCATCAGCGACTGGCTCCCTGCTGTAATGAGCGCGCCACTTCGGGCGGCATATATTTCTCGTCGTGCTTGGCCAGCACCTCATCGGCGACGAAGGTACCGCTGGCATCCAGCCGACCGTGAGCGACTACCCCGGCGCCTTCGCGAAACAGGTCCGGTAGCACGCTGTCAAATCGCACCGGCACTTCATGTTTCAGATCGGTCACCACGAACGACACCGCAAGACTGCCCGCGGTGCGTCGCACGCTGCCCTTCTCGACCAAGCCACCCAGACGGAAGCGCTGGCCCGGCTTGACCTCGCCGGCGGCAACGCGGCTTGGATCGAAGTACAACATGACGTTCTGCTGGAACGCCCGCAACGCCAGACCAGTGGCGATGGCAACCCCGGCCACAATCCCCAATACCCACAGCAGCCGGCGACGACGCGGCGTCATGTGTCGGCCTTGAGTCCGGCGAGGCGGCGGCGCGCGTCGCGCTGTGCCGAGCGCAGCGATGCGCGCGCCCAGCGGATGTTCAGCGCTACGACCACTGCAGTCAACGCGTAGCACGGCCACACGTAGGCTGCATAGCCGCCCATCTGCAGAAACTTCAACACAGCGCGTCCGCGATCCAGCGTGCCGTGCGTTCCCGTCGCAGCAGCTCACCGCGCGCCCGAATCAGCAGCAGCGCGACAAAATACGCGGTAAAGCCGGCCAGCATCAGCAGCAACGGGATCAGCATCGAGGGCGGCATCGAGGGCCGGCCGAATTTCATCACGCTGGGTGCCTGGTGCAGCGAGTTCCACCACACCACCGAGTAGTGAATGATCGGCACGTTCACCACACCGACGATCGCCAGCACCGCGCTGGCGCGGTCGGCGCGCCCCAGATCGTCGATGGCATTGCGCAGTCCCATATATCCCAGATACAAAAACAGCAGCAGGAGTTCCGAGGTCAGGCGCGGATCCCATTCCCAGTAAGTGCCCCACATGCGTCGGCCCCAGAGCGAGCCGGTCACCAGCGCCACTAGCGTGAACGAGGCGCCGATCGCAGCACAGCTGGCCGCGACCGCCTGCGCCACCGGCATACGCCAGATCAGCCCGATGGCCGCACTGACGGCCATCACCACGTACACCATCAACGACAGCCAAGCGGCTGGCGCATGCACGTAGATGATCCGAAATCCATCGCCCTGCTGGTAGTCCGGCGGGGCCAGCACTAACCCGCCGATCAGGCCCGCCAGGCACAGCAGGCCAGCCGGCCAGGCAAACCAGGGCGTGAGCCGGCTGGCGAGCCGATAAAAATGCGGCGGCGAGCCGAAACGATGAAACCAGACCCAGGTCACGACAACTCCTATTCCAGACCGATGCGCACCGCCGCGGCCAGGGCCCACGGCGCCAGCGTTGCGGCCAGCACCGCAAAAGCGCCGAGCAAGTACAGCGGCGCCGCCAGTGGCTGCCCCTCGATGGCCAGTGCCGTAGCGCGTGCGCCGAAGATCAGCACCGGCGCCGCCAGCGGCAGGACCAGCAGCGCCAGCAGCGATCCGTGCCGCTTCAGTCCCATGGTTAGTCCCGCGCCGATGGCTCCAATGAGGCTCAGCGCCAGGGTTCCGAGCAGCAGCGCCGAGAGAATACCCGGCAACGCCGCGTACGGCGCACCCAGCGTGCTCACCGCCAGCGGCGCAATCAGCACCAGCGGCAACCCGGTCAGCAGCCAGTGAACCGCGGTCTTCGCCAGCAGCAGGCCCTGAAATGGCACGCCGCACAGTGCCAGCTGTTCCAACGCGCCGTCCTGCGCATCTTCACGAAACAGCAGATCGAGCGCCAATAATGAGGACAACAGCGCGCCGACCCACAGGGCCGCCGGCGCGATGTCTCGCAGTAGCGACAGTTGCGGATCCAGGGCCAGAGGGAACAGCGTCGTGACCACGACAAAGAACGCCAGCGGCTGCAGCGTGTCGCCGGCGCGCCGCAGCGCCAGGCGCAGGTCGCGCGCCATCAGGGTCGCGGCCGCGCGTGTAAACCCGACCCGCGGCGTCGTCATTGCAGCGTCAGCGAGCGCAGCGGCGCGCCAGGCAGATCCAGGGCGTGGTGCGTGGCGATCACGGCCAGGCCGCCGGCCTGCAGGTGCTGTGCGATCAGTTCGCGCAGCAGTTGCTGGCCATGCGCATCCAGATTGGCACCGGGCTCATCCAGCAACCAGAGCGCGCCACCGCCGAGCAGCACGCGCGCCAGCGCTACCCGGCGACGCTGTCCCGCCGACAGCTGCCGCACCGGTTGCCGCTCTGCCTCGGCGACGCCGGTGCGGGCCAGGGCCGCGGCTATCTGCGCGCTGGTGACGCGCCGGCGCAGCGCCACCGCATAGCGCAGATTCTCGGCCGCAGTCAGATCGGCTTTCAGAGCGTTGTCATGGCCCAGATAATTGAGCTCGTCGTGGAACGCCAGTCGATCGAACGCCACATCGTCGCCGCGCCAGCAGATCCGACCCTCTTCCAGGGGCACCAGGCCGCACAAGGCGCGCAGCAGCGTGGTCTTGCCAGCGCCGTTGGCGCCGGTGACCTGCAGGCACTCGCCGAGGCTCACCGCCAGGCACACTCCGCGCAGCACGTGCTGCTCGCCACGCCATAATTGCAGGTTATCGGCCGTCAGTTCATTCATCTGGTGCGGACGGCGGGACTCGAACCCACACTCCCTTTTAAGGAAGCAGATTTTAAGTCTGCTGCGTCTACCGGTTTCGCCACGTCCGCGCTCACGACGCGGTCTATTGCCACCCTTCTATTCTATTATGCGTGAACGTCCGGCGGCACGTCGCGGCCGTCGACGGCCGGCCGGCAATCACCCACGATATCCCGGATTCCTCATTGAGCGAGCCGCCACTGCTTGCTCGGCTCGGTGAGTATTTCCAGCAGCTCCTGCTTGGCCTGCGCCCTACCACGGCGTGGTGAAACGGTCTGGCTTTGAATGCGGGCAGGCGGTTGGCGTGCTTGGTCGCGAATCGCCGCGCGTAGTATTGCCACTTCTGGTCGAAGTTTCCCTGGGACGCATGCAGCACCGGGAGATCCGCCGCGACGGCGACCTTATCGAACCTGGTGCTGGCCGCCACACCGCTCCGCGCGTTTCCTTAGTATCATGCGTGATCGCGCTTCGGCCGTCGCGGCCGCGCCCCGGAGCGCGCATTTGCCGCCAAGAGCCATGCCGGGCATTCTAGGGGCGGCCGTCGGCCAAGCGATGACAACCAACGACAAACCGGATCCCGTAGAGAGCGGCCCGCCGCGACCGGACGGGGCATCGCTCACCGCCCACCTGCCATTACCGCACCTGCGCCTGTTCGAGCAGCTCAAGCAGCGCAACGTGTTTCGTGTCGCAGCGCTCTATCTGGTGGTGTGCTGGCTGATCCTGGAGCCGGTACACGTGGTGTTTCACATGCTGGACGTACCGATCTGGGCCGATCGGCTGGTCATCATGATCATGGCGGTGGGATTTCCGGCCGCGGTCATCTTCGCCTGGGTATTCGAGATCACGCCCGAGGGCCTCAAGGCGACCGCCGACGTGCCGCACGGGCAGTCCATTCGACCGCACACGGGCCGCCGGCTAGACCGTGCCATCATCGGGGTGCTGGCCGTGGCGCTGGCCTATTTCGTGGTCGACAAGTTCTGGATTTCGGCGCACGTACAGACTGCAGCGACGACGGCCAGCAAGGATTTGACAGCCGCGACCGATACCGGCGCACAGCGCGCTGCCAACTTCAATCCGCCGGCGCACTCGATTGCGGTGCTGCCGTTCATTAATCTCAGCGGCGACCAGACGCAGGAATATTTTTCCGATGGCCTCACCGAGGAGCTGCTCAATTCGCTGGCCGAAGTCAACGGACTGCAGGTGGCGGCTCGTACCTCGGCCTTCTCCTTCAAGGGCACCGACAACGACATCGGCACCATCGCGCGCAAGCTCAACGTGGCGTCGATCCTCGAGGGCAGCGTACGCCGCTCGGAACACAAAGTACGCGTCACCGCTCAGCTGATCAACGCCGTAACCGGTTTTCATCTGTGGTCCAAGACCTACGATCGCGACCTGGGTGATGTGCTGGCGCTGCAGACCGAGATCGCCAACGCGGTCGCCGACGCTCTCAAGATCACGTTGCTCGGCAATGAGGCGGCGAAGATCGAACTCGGCGGTACGCACAATCCCGAGGCCTTCGATGCCTACCTGCGCGGCGCCAGAATTATCGGCAATCACGACGTCAGCACCTGGATCAGCGCCAATGAGCATTTCACCGAGGCGCTGCGCCTCGATCCGAGCTATGCGGTGGCCTATGCCAGCCGTTCTCTCAGCGAGAGCGGTTACGCCGCGGAAGATGCCGGCGGAGCGGAGATCCGCGAGAACTTCTCCAAGGCGCGCGACGACGCCGAGCACGCACTCAAGCTGACGCCGGACCTGGCTGATGCGCACCTGGCGATGGCGCAATATCTCGACCTCGGGGCATTGGATGTGGCTGGCGCGCAGCGCGAGTACCGGCGGGCGATCGAGCTGGCGCCCGGCAACGTTACGGTGCTCGCCACCAGCGGCCGTTTCGCCGCCCTGATCGGCGACAGCTCCGGAGTCGATGCGGCGCGGCGTGCCGTGGTGCTCGATCCGCTGAATCCGGTTACCCACCAGCGGCTGAGTGCGGCGCTGTACAACGCTCGGCAATTCTCGGATGCCGTCGCGGCCGGCCAGGACGCGCTCGCCTTGAATCCCAGCTATGAGCAGGCACTGGCCTGGGTGGGACTGGCCAAGATCTCGCTGCATGATCTGCAGGGCGCACAGACTAACTGCGAAGCAGCGCCCAATCATTGGCTCAGTCAGATGTGCCTGGCCATCGTGTACGACAAGCTAGGGCGACGCGCTGACGCCGAAGCGCAGCTCAAGAAGATGAAAGATGTCAACGGCGATGATGCCGCGTTCCAGTACGCTCAGGTGTATGCGCAGTGGGGCGACAGGAATGCCGCGCTCGGCTGGCTTGAAACCGCGCTGAAGGTACGCGATCCGGGTCTGCTGGGCCTCAAATCCGAGGTGTTGCTGGACCCCGTCCGCGACGAGCCGCGCTTTCAGGCGGTACAGCGGGCGATGAAGTTTCCGGAGTGAATCGAATCGCGGCGCGATT
>DASXDL010000035.1:0-102628 GCA_036490715.1 Steroidobacteraceae bacterium
GATGGTCAGCGATCGCACCAGATCGCGCTCGGCGCGTGTCAGCTGCGGATTCCAGATATCGAACAGCAGGATGATGCGCACCTGATCGCTGTCGTTCCAGGCCTCGTGCTCGATGGTGTCGTCGAACACCCAGGCCTGCCCGCGTCGCCATTCCCGGGTCTGCGAGCCCACCCGAAAACCGCAGCCCGGCGGGATGATTAGCGGCAGATGCACGATCGAGCGCGTGTTGGTGGTGCCGGTGTGCGGCGGCAGACGTGTGCGCGGCTGGAGCACGGAAAAATACGCTCCCGGCGCATACCGTTCGATTTCGCACAGTGGCAATTGCTTGAGCACAGCCGCCGTCTTCGGGCACCTCTCGAGATGCTCGGGGATCGGAGCGCTGTCGTGCCAGAGGTGATACACGCTCCACTGCAGTGAGTGGTTAAGTGGGCCCCACTGATCGATCGGCGCGCTGTCCGGCGCATCGATGTACGGCCGAAATTCGGCGCGCTCGGCCTGCAGTACCGACAGCGCCTCCGCGGCGATGTCATCGGTAGCGGCCTCGAGCAGTGGCAACCATGGGAACAGGGTGCGCGGGAAGAACTCCAGCGCTTGCAGATACGGAAACATCACCGCCTTGGGGTGGCTGTAGTAGATCGGCCGCTTACCCAGGTAGACGTCGTGACAGCCCTGAAAGCGCTGCAGGTCCTCGGCGCCATGCGAAGCCCGCGCACCGGACAGTTCCTGATCCAGGAACGCCTCCAATGCCGCAGTGCTGGCGTTGCGTACCGCACGCGCGTGGGCAAGTGCGCGCTCCAGCCGCGGCCCCACTTTAGCGCCCGAATCAACGCAGTCGATTGCGGCGCTGTACAGAATCGCCGCTGCCTTCGGCCTGCCGAGCCGCTCCATCAGATCGCCCTTCTGCAGCAATGCCGGCACGTAGCGCGGCTCGATGCTCAGAGCCTTCTCGAGCGCTGCTGCCTCCGCGTCCTTGTCGTCGAGCGTGCGGCAGGCGCTGGCAAGATTCAGCCACAGCACCTTGGATTGGCTGTCGGACGCGATGGCACGCTCGAACAGCTCCCGGGCGCGCACCACATCACCCACTCGGTGCATGTGGCCGCCGGCAGCGTTGAGCACCAGCGGTTGCTGCGGTGCACGCGCGAGCGCCATTTCGACCAGCTTGAGCGCTTCGGCCGGCGACTGGTTGGCGGACACCTGATTGATCGCATCCGCCAGGGCGCGCGCCTCCGGTTCGGTGATGACAGTTGCGTTCACGGACTCCCTGTATTCATACCCGCTTATGCCCGTCGCGGACGCCCCCTCACGGCACGCCCGGCGCAGGCGCTTCGTGCTACGGTAGCCTCGTGCGCGGAGACACTATTCTACGCTCTGAAGTCGGGCCGACCGCAGGCATTGCCGTTTGCTGCTCGGCCCTGGTGGCGCTGAGCCTGTGTGGTCGCGTGGCTTTGGCCGGGGATACTCTGGGCGACAGTATCCCGGTATCCGCCCCCGTCAGCACCGCGCCGAGCGCGCCGGCCGACGGCGCACAAGCCACCGCCGACGACTCGGTGTTCGCGCTGCCCACCACCAAGGATCATATCGGACGCGTGCTGGTGCCGGTGACGATCAATGGCCGTGGACCGTTTCGATTCATCGTTGATACCGGCGCCAACCATTCCACCATCGCACCGCGCACGGCCCAGCTGCTAGGGCTGAGCCCGACGCAGGAAATGCCGTTTCATGTGGATGGGATCACCGGCGACATGCAGGCGCCATTCGTCAAGGTGAATACGCTGCAGACTGGCGACTTGACCATCGACGATGCGTCGCTGCCGGTCATCTGGGCGCCGATCATGGCCGGCGCCGACGGCATCCTCGGCGCCGCGGGCCTGACCGAGAAAAGCCTGATGATCGACTTCCAGCGCAACCGGGTCGAAATAGCGCACCACATCCCGGAATTCGACCGCGAGGATGCCGTCAAGATCCATGCGTTGCGGCTAACGCACGGCCTAATCACACTCGACATCCTGGTGGGTGGCGTGCGCACCTGCGCCATCATCGACACCGGCGCCGAGCGCACGCTCGGCAATCTTGCGCTGCGCGACGCCCTCAAGACCAAGCCCAGCGACGGCCGTATTGCGATGGTGACTTCGGTATTCGGTGCCACCCGGGAAGTGGAGCCTGGCGAGCTGCGCTACGCGCCGACCCTGGTGTTCGATGGACTGCGCATCAGCGAGGCGGAGATTGTCTACGGCAACTTCCACATCTTCAAGGTCTGGGCGATGGATCAAAAGCCGGCGCTGATCATCGGCATGGACGTACTCGGCACCGTCGCGTCCCTGGGCATCGACTTCAAGAACCAGGACATCTATGTCACCAGCGTGCGCAAGAGCCCGAACTCGATGGGCATGACGCCTGGCGAGCTGCACAACATGTCGATCAAACGCTAGAGCCCGCGCGCGGCTTAAGCCACGCCGCTTAAGGAGCAACCTTGTTCATAGGACACTACGGACCGGCCTTTGGTCTGAAGGGCGCCGCGCGTCCGATCCCGCTGTGGCTGCTGTTCGTCGGCGTACAGTGGCTGGACGTCTGGTGGGCGCTGCTGGTGCTGGCCGGCGTCGAAAAGCTGCGCATCGTTCCGGGTTTCACGCAAGGCAGCCCGCTCGACCTCTACTACATGCCCTACACCCACGGTCTGCCCGGCGCACTGATCCTGTCGGCACTGTTCGGCGTGCTGGTCGCCGCCTGGCTCGGTGCGCCGCGGGGCCGCATCTTCCTGATTGCGGCAGCGGCCGCATTCTCGCACTGGCTGCTCGACCTCGTGGTACACGTGCCGGATCTGCCGCTGTACGACGATCACGCCAAGGTCGGTTTGGGTCTGTGGCGTCACGTGCGCCTAAGCGCCAGTCTTGAAATACTGCTGCTGCTGCTGGGCGCCTGGCTCTATGTGCGCCAAGTGCCGTGTCGTCGGCCGCGCGGGGATCGCTGGCTGTGGGGATTTGTGGCCTTTCTGGCCGCACTGGAAATCTATAACAGCCTGGCACCGCCGCCGCGCGAGGCGCCGGCCATGGCGGTGACGGCATTGGTGGCGTACGCGGTGCTGGCGGTGTTGGCCGCGTTAGTGGATCGCGCGCGCGGCACCACAGCCTGATCAGTTCGCGCTTGCGCTCGGCAGCGGCAACGCATCGAATGCGATGGTCAGCCGCGGCTGAGCGCCATGGATCGGCGTGGTCCCATGCCACATGTAGGACGGGAACAGCACCAGTCGACCGGGCTGCGGTTGCAGATACCGGTCGGCGCTCACGCCGGGCACCGGGAATCGCGTCTCGCCGAATTTGAGCCAGCCGGAGCGCAGTGCGCGGTCCTCGATCTCGGCCGGAACATCGACGTAATACGCCGAGCTGATCCAGCCCAGCGGATGCAGATGGTTGACGTGGAAGCCTTCGCGCTGCAGCTGCACCGACCAGGCGCCGGCGATGAATGCGGCGCCCGCATTGCGCGCCGATAGCGGATGTTGCGGCGAGTGCCCCACGGCCTGCAGGTAATCGGCGATCGGCGCCTGAAATGCCTGCAGCACGGCGCGAATGGCCGGCTCGGTCTCGGCGATCAGATTGCGCGTGGTCTGAGTGCCATGGCGCAGACTCTGGTCGAGCGGATGGGTCACGAAGCGGTGGCGCGCCGACAGTGCGCTGCGCAGCGCGCCATTGAGCTCGGCGATCGACGACCAGCCCGGCGGCGGCTCCAGCGTGTAGCTGCGCACCAATCGATCATAGTCGTAGAGTTCGTGATACTGGTCGCTTCCGAGCAGCCTCGCGGCGGTCGCCTCGTAGGCGATCCAGTTCTGTAGCCGCGGTTCTCGCGCCCGGCGCACGCTCAGATAGCTTTGCGCATCGCGCGCGCGGCCACGCGCCAGCAGGATCGCCACCAGCGTCTCGATGATCTCGGGGTCGTCGGGCATGAGCGCCGCGGCCTGCAGCGCCTCGGTCTCGGCCTCGGCCACACGCTCGCTCTCCTGCAACAGCTGCGCCAGCAGTGCGAGCAGCGATGGCGCCGGCCCGCGCTCGCGCAGCGCCTGACGCAGCTGCCGCTCGGCTGCATCAAACCGCCCCGCGCCTTTGAGCGCGTAGACCAGTGCCGTCTGCAGCGCCAGATCGTCGGGGCGCGCGGCGGCCGCGGCCGCCAAGTCGCGCTCGAAGGCTTGATCGCCACGCATATAGCGCAGGCGCGCAAGATTAGTCTGGGCCTCGATGTCGCCCGGACGCAGCGCAGTCGCGGCGGCAAATTCGGTCTCGGCTTGCTCCAATCGATACAGCAGGCTGAGCGTGCGGCCGCGACTGAACGCGAGCTCAAAGCCGCCGGCGCCGAGCGCGCGCGCGCGATCCAGGCTCTCGAGCGCCTCCTCGGCCCGCTCCAGACGCGACAGCATCGTACCGAGGTTCTGGCGCGCAAAGATCTGGCGTTCATCCAGCGCCAGCGCGCCCCTATAGGCTGCCTCCGCCTCGGCGAACCGGTTCTGACGCTCAAGCACGAACGCCAGCAGCGAGCAGGCGTCGGCATCCTGCGGCCGTTGCTGCAATAGCGTGCGGGCCTCGGCCTCGGCGGCCGCCGACTGCCCCAGCTGATCGAGTATCACGACCAGGGCGCGACGCGCAGCGTGCTCCATCGGCGCGCGCTCGAGCAGCTGCCGATAAGTCGCGGCGGCCTCGCTCGCGCGCCCGTGCCGGTGCAGCAGCTGGGCGAGATTGAACTGAAATTTAGGGTTAGCGGGCTGCAGTTGCAGACTCTGGCGCACCAGCTGCTCGCCGCCGGCGGGATCACCGGCCTGCTCGCGAATCAGGCCGAGCAGGTGCAGTGCCGCCGGCTGGCGCGGGCTCTGCGCCAGCAGCGCGCGGCAGGCGCGCTCGGCCTCGACCAGGCGGCCGCTCTGCATCAGATCGGCGATCGCGATGAGCTGCGATTGCAGCACGAAGCTTAAGTTCAGGTCGGCCGATGCCGCTGGCCGCCGGCGTGGGATCCGGCATCGGCCGCCGCGCAGTTACCGCAGCCAGGGGTCGCCAGACGGGCGCGATGGCGCGCGGCCGTGCCACGCAGCAGCCCGCGCGCTGCCAGCGCATCCAGCAGACGCTGCCGGCGGCGCATCGGCATGAATGACCAGATCACGTAGATCGCGGCGGCTGCCACTGCAACGGCGATGATTGCCTGCTGCCACATCGACCCTTAGCCTCCTGCGCCCAGCAGCAGCGCGATCCGATAGGTCGCAAACGCCGCCAGGTACGCCAGCACGAACAGGTAGCCGGCCATGATCAAAGGATAGCGCCAGGAATTGGTTTCGCGTCGCACCGTCACCAGCGTCGACAGGCACTGTGGTGCAAATACGTACCAGGCCAGCAGCGACAGCGCCGTGGCCAGACTCCAGCTGTGCGCGATGATCGGCCGCAACGTGCTGCCGACATCGGCGCCCTGCGAGCCGGACAGCGCGTATACCGTGCCGAGCGCGCCCACCACGACCTCGCGCGCCGCCAACCCTGGCACCAGCGCCACACTGATCTGCCAGTTGAACCCCAGTGGCGCAAACACATGCTGCAGTCCGTTGCCGAGCATGCCGGCAAAACTGTAGCGGATGGCCGGTCCGTCGGCGCCGGGCGGCGGCGTCGGGTAACTGGCCAGAAACCACATCAGCACCATCAGCGCCAGGATGATGGTGCCGACGCGCGACAGGAATATCTGCGCCCGCTCCCACAGGCCGGTGGCCAGATTGCGCAGCGTCGGCCAGTGATACTCCGGCAATTCCATCAGCAGCGGGTGATAGCCCGAGCGCAGCGTCGCGCGCTTCATCACCAGCGCCACCAGCACCGCACCGACGATGCCGGCCAGATACAGCGCGAACAGCACCAGCCCCTGCAGGTTGACGGGCCCGACGCTGCGGGCCGGAATGAAGGCGCCGATGATCAGCGCATACACCGGCAGGCGTGCCGAGCAGGTCATGATCGGCGCCAGCAGGATGGTGGCCAGGCGATCACGCAGGCTCGGTATGGTCCGGGTTGCCATGATGCCGGGGATGGCGCACGAGAACGACGACAGCAGCGGGATGAACGAGCGACCCGACAGTCCGACGCCGCCCATCAGTCGGTCGAGCAGGAACGCCGCGCGCGGCAGGTAACCGCTGTCCTCGAGCAGCAGGATGAACAGAAACAGGATCAGGATCTGCGGCAGGAACACCAGCACGCTGCCGGCGCCGGCGATCACGCCGTCGGCGATCAGGCTACGCAGGGGTCCGGGCGCCATGAGCGTCTGCACCGCCTGCGCCAGTGCGTGCACGCCGGCGTTGATCCAGGCGACCGGCGCCTGTGCCCAGCTGAAGACCGCCTGAAAGATCAGAAACAGCAGCGCCGCCAGCAAGGTCGGTCCGAGCAGCGGATGCATCACGATCGCATCCAGCCGCGCCAGCGCCCGATCGCGCAGCGGCTCGACGTAGTGCGCGGCGCCCAGAATGGCGCGCGCCTGGCGCTGCGTGGCCGCGAGCTGCTCGTGCGAGTAGACCGGCACGCTGAAGGCGGCCCGCGCCGGCGCCGCCGGCAGCTGATCCAGCGCCGCGACCAGGCTGCGCTCACCGCCGGACCGCACCGCCACCGTGCGCACCACCGGCACGCCCAGTTCGCGCGACAGTGCCGCGCAATCCAGCTGATAGCCGCGTCGGTCGGCCAGATCACTCATGTTGAGCGCCACCACCATCGGCATCCCGAGGCGGCTGAGTTCCAGTGCCAGTCGCAGCGACAGGCGCAGGTGCGTGGCATCCAGTACACAGATGATCGCTTCCGGCGGCGACTCGCCCTGCAGCCGTCCGGTGACCGCATCGCGCGTGATCGCCTCATCCAGTGTGGTCGGCACCAGGCTGTAGGCGCCGGGCAGATCCAGCACGCGATACAGGCAGTCGTGGCGCGCGCCGAGGAACGCGCCTTCCTTGCGCTCAACCGTCACACCGGGGTAGTTGGCGACCTTTTGACGACTGCCGGTCAGGCGATTGAACAGCGCGGTCTTGCCGCAATTCGGGGCTCCCACCAGCGCGACCCGGCGGGTCTGCAGATCGGGAGTCGAACGGGTCACGCGGGCAGCGCCAGCCTGACCATCACCGCCTGTGCTTCACGCCGTCGCAGCGCGAAGATTGAGCCGCCGATGCGCACCGCGATCGGATCACCGCCCGGGCGTTGCTCTTCTATGATTTCAATGGGCTCACCCGGTACGAAACCGAGTTCCATCAGACGGCGCACGATCCCCTCATCGGCGCTGTCGAGCGCCCCGCTGACCGCGCTCGAGTGATCGATCGCGCTGACGGTGCCGCGGGCGCCCTTGTGCAAACTGCCGAGCGAGCAGCTGCCCTCGCCCGGTGTTTCGACCACCGGCGCAGCCTCATGCCAGGCTCGACACGAATCCATGCAACGATCCTAGGGCTCGCTTTAAAGCCAAATGCGAATTAGTCGCAATTGCATCAAAGCATAGCGCAGCCCCACTCGGCGCGCCACTGCGCCCGTCGTGCCGGTTTATGTCGCGCCGGCAGCCGGCAGCGGCGGCCCAAAGCGACGCCGCAGCCAATGATCGACCGAGAGCGCACCCGGGCCCCGGCACAGCAGCACCAGCAGCATGGCGGCCCATTGAATGTGCGTCGGCCAGGCCTGCGGGTACACGAACACCTCGATAATCGTGGTCATGCCCAGCAGCACCAGGGCCGCCGGCCGGGTCAGAAACCCAAGCACCAGCAGCACCGGGGTGCTCAGTTCGATGCTGGCACCCACGTGCGCCGCCAAATCCGGCGGCAGCAGCGGCAGCTTGTACTCATCCTGAAACAGCTGCAGGGTCGCATTCCAGTCGGCGATCTTGGTGGTGCCCGACTGCCAGAAGACCGTGGCCACCGCGGCGCGCAGCGGCAGCGCCAGCACACTGTAGGGCACGCGCTCCAGCCATGTGACCGCGCGCGCGATTGCTGCCAACCCGCGGCTGCTCATACTGGCGTCGCTCCATCGGCGGCACTGGCCACCTGAAAATCAACCAGCCTGCCCTCACGTAGATGCTGTGCGAGCCAGGCCTGGGACTTGACCTCCGAGGCAGGCTCGATCGCCGCATGTAAAGGGCCGCCGCTGAATAGACGCGCGGAGAATTCAAACGCCGCTGCGTCCAGTCGCCGCACCTGCACGCCACCGGCATCGCGTCCAACCAGCAGCCGCACCGGGCCGCAGCCAAGATCGATTGCCGCCATCGCCGCATCGTTCTGATCCAGCACCGCGCGCCAGATGGCGTCGGCAGGAAATCCAAGCTGCAGCAGGCTGACGCTCGGGTGCACGCTGAAGCACACCCGCGCCAACGACGACTCATCCAACGCGCGCAAGCGCGCCAGGGACAACGCGGCCCTGTCGGGTGCGTGCAGCGCGCGATTGACCGTGAACTCCAGGCGCGCGACGTCGGCCAGATAAGGGACAGCGGCGGCCGGTGAAAACTTAAACAGAAAGTCCGCAAACTCGCCGCCGTAATCGTTCAGGTAGGCGCTGGCGGGCGCATGATTGGGTATGAAGGCGCGCGCTGCGCCGTCGAAGAATTCCGCGCCTACCAGACGTTCGACCGCTGGAAACGACAGCCGCAGGGCGTTCACCAGGGTGCTGGTGGCAGTCTCGCGGTAGATCTCAAAGCCGCTCGCGCTCTCGCCATCGAGCCGCGCTGATGCGCTCAGCAACTGCGCGCTAAAGGCGCGCTGCAGCTCAAGCAGCCCGGGCATGGTCGCTGTCCGGGCCAGTGGGCATCAACGCGGCAGCATGCGCGGCTTCATCGAGCAGCACCTCGAATGCCGGGATATCGGTGTCCCACTCGATCAAGGTCGGCTGCCGGCCAAAACGCTGCAGCGCCCGCCGATACAGTGCCCAGACCTCGTCCGCCACGCGCGCGCCGTGATTGTCGATGCGCACGCTGCGACCGTCCGAGTGCACGCGCAGCGCGTGGCCGGCCAGATGGATCTCGCCGACCGCTGCGGCCGGCAGTGCCGCAAGATAAGCCTGCGCGTCCCAGCCATGATTGCTGGCGCTGACGTAGATGTTGTTGACGTCGCACAGCAGGCCGCAGCCGGTGCGGCGCACGAGTTCCCCGAGGAATTCCCATTCCGGGATGCTCGAGTGCGCGAACTGCAGATAGCTGGATGGATTTTCGATCAGGATGCGCCGTCGCAGTACCGCCTGGGTCTGTTCGACGTGGCGGCAGACGACCTGCAGCGCCTCCTCGGTCATCGGCAACGGCAACAGGTCAGCCAGATAGGCGCCGCCGATCACGCTCCAGGACAGATGCTCCGACACCAGGCCCGGTTCGATGGCCGCTACCAGCTCAGCCAGACGCTGCAGATGTTGCGGATCAAGCCCATCGGCGCTGCCGAGCGACAGGCCCACGCCGTGGACCGCGAGCGGGTAGTCAGCGCGAATGCGCTCGAGCGTGCGGCGCGGCGCGCCGCCGCCGAAATAATTCTCCGCATGTATCTCGAACCAGGCGACCGTGGGGTGCTGGCGCACTACATAGTCATGGTGCGGAAAGCGCAGCCCGATCCCCGCTGCCGCGGGAATCGGGCTGACGTTGCGCGCACTGTGGGCGATGCCCGACACGCCGCGTTACATCGCCTTGGTGGTACCGCCGGCGATCTTGGAGCAGGCGCCGGCCGGAATCAGCACGAACGACTTCGGATCGCGCGCCGCGGTGGCCTGTCCGGCGCAGGAATGCGCGCCGGCCGCGCAATCGTTCTTGCCGGCCGCATTGATGCCGTAACACTTCTCGAGCTTTTCCTTGCCCATGTCGGTCGACTTGGCGGAATCGCCCATGTCGGCGGCTCGCACCGGCGCCTGCAGCACCAGCGCCAGTCCCAGGGCGGCAGACAAGGTCGACGCGGCCAGTAGATAACGATTCATGATGTGCCCCTCGTTGCGTTGTTCGAAGGCCTCGGGATTGAGGCTAGCCTTCAGTCAATTCGACTCTAGCGGCAAAAGGTTACACTGAACGGCGTGCCGATCGACGCCACTGTGGAGGCCAGGGATCACGCCTGGGTCGAGCTCATGCGCGCCGCGCAGGCCGGCGATCGCGTGGCCTACGAGCGACTGCTGCGCGAGATCACGCCGATGATCCGCTCGCTGGTCCGCCGCCACTGCAGCAACCGCGCCGACATCGAGGAGATGGTGCAGGACACGCTGCTGACGGTGCATCGTGTACGCCATACCTACGATCCGGCCCGGCCATTCGCGCCGTGGCTGGCGTCGATTGCCTGGCGACGCAGTATCGATGCGCTGCGACGCCGGGTGCGGGTGGCCAAGCACGAAACCGCGGACCTTGATGCCTACGAAACCTTTCCCGACGCTGCAGCGAATAGCGATATGGAGGCGGTGCGCTCGGCCGAGGAGGTCGAGGATCTGCTGCGACTGCTGCCGCCGCGCCAGCGGCAAGCGCTCGAGGCGCTCAAGCTCAGACAGATGAGCCTGGTGGAAGCCTCGGCCGAGTCGGGCCAGTCGGTCGCAGCGCTCAAGGTCAATACGCACCGGGCGCTCAAGGCGCTGCGCTCGCTGATTGCAGGGCGCGAACGGTGAGGTCTCATGAGCGGTCCAGGCGGCAATGCAGACAGATAAGCTGATCGATTCGCTGACGCGGCAGCTCACGCCAGTGCGGCCGATGCGCGCGCCGTTGCTGCGGGCACTGCTATGGCTGGCGGTGGTGGCCGCGGTCAGCGCACTGCTGATCGCCCATCGGGCCGGACTGAGCATCTTCATGCCGCGAATCTCGCAGCCGCGCGTGGCGGTGCAGTGCTTTGCCACGGCGCTGACGGCGATCACCGCGATCATTGCCGCGTTCGAACTGTCGGTGCCGGGCCGCGATCCGCGCTGGCTCTGGGCGCCGGTGGCGCCGTTGCTGCTGTGGCTGCTCGCCAGTGGGCTGGGCTGCCTGCAGAACGGTTTCAGCCTGCACCAGCCCGGCGGCATGGCTGGCGAGAGCCCCGGTTGCTTCGGCTTCATCGCCGGCGTCAGCGTGCCGCTGGCGGTCGGGTTGTTCTGGATGTTGCGCCGTGCCCGCCCGATCGCGCCGCTGCCGGTGGCGGCGCTGGGCACGCTCGGCGTTGCGGCCACGGCCGCCTTCGTACTGGAGTTCTTCCACCCGTTCGACGTCACGGTGATCGACCTTACGTTTCATGCGGCGGCGGTCGCGCTGGTGGTGGTGGTCGGCACTTCCCTGCGGCGCGTGTTGCTGGCGATAGAATAGCCCCCGGCGTTGACGGCGGAGGCTACGGAAACGATGCGATGTTTCGCAGGGCTGATGCCCCTCGGGATACTGGGCATGCTGCTCGGCTGCGCCACGCCATCCGCGCAGCTGCCGAGCTCGACCGATCCGATGGTGCGTGCGTTGCTCGCGGCCGGCGATCCCGACTCGCTCGAGGCAGCCGCGCTGCTGCAGGCCGCGCACGGCGAACCCGAGCGCCAGCTCGAGTGGCTGCGGCGGGCGGCCGCGACGGCACCCGATCGCCCTGACCTGGTGTGGCTCGAGCTGCGCACCTGCGATCGCGTTGTGGGCTGCGAGCTTGCGCCGCTGCAGGCGCAACTGCACTGGCTTGATCCGGACAATGGCGCGCCCTGGTCGGTGGCGCTGTCGCTCGAGCGCAAGACCGGCCAGGTGGCCGCGTACGAGGAAGATATTCGTGCCATCTCCTACTCAAAGCGCTTCGACATCTACTGGAACATGACGATCGCGCACGCCACCGGTGCACTCATCGGCCTGCATCAGCTGAGTGCGCGCGCGGCGCTGACGCAGATCATGGGCGCCGCCGACGCCGTACAGATTCCGCCCTATCATTCGCTGATCGCCGGCTGCCAACGCGACCAGTTGGGCGACGCCGAGACGCTCGACGCCTGCCGCCGGCTGGCTGCGGTGCTGCGTAACGGCGATACCTATTTGACCGAAATGGTCGGCCTCGGCATCGCGATGCGGGCGTGGCCCGACGGCAGCGATCAGCGCCGCGAGGCGATGCGGAGGCTGCGCGCTTCGCATTACATTGCGGACCAGGAGTTTCGGCGGGCGGTGGCGCACGCGGGCAGCGACGCGGCGGCCACGGCGTATCTAGACCTGGCCGGCAGTCACCGCAGCGAGCAGGCGGTCTTCAGCGCTGACCTCCAGCAGGCTGGCATCGCCACCGAGCCACCAGCAGACTGGGTGGAACCGGCGCTTTGGTCGCATTGATCGCCGCGAAACGGGACGCGATCTTGCGGCTATATTCGTCGATAACCTCTGGATATCGAAGATTTAGCTAGGCTGCCTCGATCGCCATCGCGGTCGCTTCCCCGCCCCCAATGCACAGTGATGCAATGCCCCGGCGCAGGCCCCGCGCGCGCAGGGCGTGGACCAGTGTGGTGAGGATGCGCGCCCCGGTGGCTCCGATCGGATGACCGAGCGCGCAGGCGCCGCCGTTGATATTGACCTGCGCGTGCGTAAGGCCGATATCGCGCATGGCGGCCATCGTCACCACCGCGAAGGCCTCATTGATCTCATACAGATCGACCTGCGCCGCGTTCCAGCCGGTCGCGGCCAGCACCTTCCGGATCGCGCCCGCCGGTGCGGTGGTGAACCACTCCGGCGCCTGCGCATGCCCGGCATAAGCGATCACGCGTGCCAGCGGCGTGGCGCCCGCAGCGCGCGCCGCCGAGGCGCTCATCAGCACCAGCGCCGCGGCACCATCGGCGATGGACGAGGAACTCGCCGCCGTCACGCTGCCGTCCTTGCTGAAAGCCGGTTTCAGATTGGGAATCTTGGCGACATCACAGTTGCCCGGTGGCTCGTCACGCTCGACCAACTGATCGCCCTTGCGTCCCTTGACCGTCACCGGCGTGATCTCGGCGCGGAAGGCGCCGCCGGCGACCGCGGCCTGCCCGCGCCGTACCGATTCTGCCGCATAGGCGTCCTGATCGGCGCGGCTGAACTGATATTGCCGCGCGGTGGCATCGGCGAAGTGACCCATCATCTGGTTGTCGTAGGGATTCTGCAGGCCGTCATAGAACATGTGGTCCAGGATTTCGCCGTGGCCCATGCGATAGCCCGCTCGTGCCTTGGGCAGCAGGTATGGCGCATTGGTCATCGATTCAAAGCCGCCGGCGATGATGATGCGGGCCGAGCCGGCGCGGATCGCATCGCAGCCGAACATCGCGCTGGCCATGCCGGAACCGCAGACCTTGTTGAGCGTCATCGCCGGCACCGACTGCGGCAAGCCAGCGCCAAGCGCGGCCTGCCGCGCCGGTGCCTGACCGAGGCCCGCTGGCAGTACGCATCCAAGGATGACGCTGTCGACCTGATCGGGCTGCGCACGGCTGTCCGCCAGCGCGGCGCGCACCGCGGTGGCGCCCAGCTGCGGCGCAGTCGCGCCGCTCAGCGCGCCCTGGAAGGCGCCGATCGGCGTGCGCCGTGCTGCGACAATGAAGATATCTTCCGCCATAGCCATTCAGTGCGATCGCAGGCGCGTGGTTTCAAGCGCTATCGGCGCAGCGCCGTGTGAAATTCTGCCGTCGATTTGGCGCGTACCTCGGCCTCGGTCACGCCCGGAGCGAGCTCGACCAGTTCGAAGCCCGAGTGGCGGTCGCGCCGGTTGAACACCGCCAGGTCCGTGATCAGCATGTCAACGACGCCGGCGCCGGTCAGCGGCAAGCCGCAGCTGTCCTTGAACTTGGGCGAGCCGTCGCGGGCGACGTGCTCCATCAGCACGATCACCCGGCGCACACCGGCCACCAGATCCATCGCCCCGCCCATGCCCTTGACCACCTTGCCCGGCACCATCCAGTTGGCCAGGTCACCGCGCTGCGAGACTTCCATGCCGCCGAGCACCGACAGATCGATGTGGCCGCCGCGAATCATGCCGAAGCTGTCGGCCGAAGAAAAATAGGACGAGATCGGCAGCTCGGTGATGGTCTGCTTGCCGGCGTTGATCAGATCGGCATCCTCATCACCCTCGAAGGGGAACGGACCCATGCCGAGCATGCCGTTCTCCGACTGCAGCACCACCTTCATGCCGGCAGGTATGTAATTGCCCACCAGCGTCGGGATTCCGATGCCCAGGTTGACGTAGAAACCGTCGTGCAGTTCGCGCGCTGCACGCTCGGCCAGCTGTTCACGCGACCACGGCATGCTTGTCTCGCTTGCGCACGGTGTGCTGCTCGATGGGTTTGCGATAATTCGTGCCCTGCAGAATGCGCTGCACGAAGATTCCAGGGGTATGAATCTGATTCGGGTCGAGCGCGCCGACCTCGACCAGCTGTTCGACCTCGGCCACCGTGACACGTCCGGCGGTCGCCATCACCGGATTGAAGTTGCGCGCGGTCTTTCGAAAGATCAGGTTGCCCTCGCGATCGCCCTTCCAGGCCTTGATGATCGCAAGATCCGCGATCAGCCCGGTCTCGAGCACATAGGTGTCATCGCCCACCACACGCGTTTCCTTTCCCTGCGCCACCTGCGTGCCGGCACCGGTGCGGGTGTAAAACCCGTAGATGCCGGCGCCGCCGGCTCGGATGCGCTCGGCCAGCGTGCCCTGCGGATTGAATTCGATCTCGAGCTCGCCGTGCAGGTACTGGCGCTCGAACTCCTTGTTCTCGCCGACATACGAAGAAATCATCTTGCGGATCTGGTGACCGCTGAGCAGTAAGCCGAGGCCCTGCTGGTCGGTGCCGGCGTTGTTCGAGATCACGGTCAGGCCCTTGACGCCCAGCTCGCGCAGCGCAGCGATCAGGTGCTCCGGAATCCCGCACAAACCAAAGCCGCCGGACATGATCGACATATCGTCGCGCACGAGGTCCGCCAACGCCGCCTTGGCGTTCGGAAACACTTTGCCGTCGGCGGATGGCGCCGTTGCCATGTCTACACCCCTTAGTCAAAATGCCGTGATTTACAGAGCGAAAATGATACTAGAAGTCCGCCGGTGCTTGCACCGCGAGGCTGCCGCCACGGCCCGGCACCGATCCCAACTGCACCCGGCCCGCGGGCAGCTGCTCCACGTCCAGTCCCGCCAGCAAGGTTCGCATCGACACCAGCTCATAGCCCTGCCGCTGCCAGCCTTCGAGCAGGCGCGTGAATACCGCACGCAGGCGCATGCCCTCGAGCTCGGCATGCAGCGTATACACGTGCCCCTCGCGCGGCTCGCGGGTGCGCTCGAGTAACGCCTCATGGACGTTGTCGGTGCTCAGGCCGTCGACGCCGATCAGCTCGTCGAGTGTCGGCAGCGTGGTCGGCAGCTGCGGACAGGCGCTGCGGCGCGCACCCTGCAGCGCCACCATGGCCGCGATGCGCCGCTCGGCCAGCAACGGCACGAACGGCCGCTCGCCGCGCGTGTCGGAGGCGTAGACGAAGCCCAGATCCGGTTCCAGCTCCAACGCCGCGCTGTTCATCTGCCAGCCGGCCGCCCCGTGCACCTCGGGTGCCACGCCGAACACCTCTTGAAACCGGTCAACGGCGCGCTGCATCTGGTCGCGCGTCCAGTCGTCATCGCGCTGGCTGACGAAATCCTGCCAGGTGGTGTGATCGAAGCAGTGCACGCCGACCTCGAAACCGGCATCGCGCACTTGTCGCATGATGTCGCCGGCGCGCCGGCCAATGTCCGGACCAGGCAACAGCGTGCCGTACAGCAGCGTGCGCAATCCGTAGTGCTCGAGCACCGAGGTGCGTGACACCTTGCGCGCAAAATCGAAGAAGCCGGGGCGAAATATGCGGCGCAATGCGCGGCCGGTGTGATCCGGGCCAAGGCTGAAGAGAAAGGTGGCGCCGGCCCCGGCGCTGCGCAGCATCTGCACCAGCGCCGGCACCCCCTGGCGCGTACCGCGCAGCGTATCGACATCGACCTTCAGCGCCAGTTGCACCGTGTGTTTCCCGAACGCCGCTATTCCAGAAGCTGCGCCGCCTGACCGATCTCGCCCCGATAGGCGTCGAAGATCTGCCGCAGCGCCTGCGGCATGGTCACGCGCGGCGACCAGTCCAGGTCCGAGCGGGTGTTGTCGATCTTCGGCACCCGATTCTCGACGTCCTGGTAGCCCTCGCCGTAATACTCGGCGGCGGTGGTATCCGTAAGCCGCACCTTGGCGGCATTGACCTGGTACTCGGGGTAGCTGGCGGCGACGCGCAGCATTTCCTGCGCCAGCTCGCGCACCGACAGGCTGTTGGCCGGGTTACCGACATTGAAGATCTTGCGACTGGCGCGCCCGCCGGCGTTGTCGATCATCTTCATCAGCGCGTCGATGCCGTCGCTGATGCCGGTGAAGCAGCGGCGCTGATGTCCGCCATCCACCAGCTGCACCTGCTCGCCGCGCACGATGTGACCGAGGAACTGCGTGATCACGCGCGAGCTCCCCTCCTTGGCGGCATGCATGTTGTCCAGTCCGGGCCCAATCCAGTTGAACGGCCGAAACAGCGTGTAGTCGAGCTCGTCACGCATGCCGTAGGCGTGGATCACGCGATCGAGCAACTGCTTGGAACAGGCGTAGATCCAGCGCGGCTTGTCGATCGGCCCGTACACCAGCTCCGAGGCATGGGGGTCGAATTCGCTGTCGTGACACATGCCGTAGACTTCCGAGGTCGAGGGAAACAGCACGCGCTTGCGATGCTTGACGCACAGGCGCACGACCCAAAGGTTGGCCTCGAAGTCCAGTTCAAATACCCGCAGCGGTTCGCGCACGTAGATCGCCGGGGTTGCAATCGCCACCAGTGGCAGCACCAGGTCGCATTTCTTGACGTGGTATTCGATCCATTCGCGATTGATGGTGATGTCGCCCTCGAAGTACTGCAGTCGCGGATTTTTCAACAGCGGCGCGATGCGATCGCTGTACATGTCCATGCCGAACACATGCCAGTCGGTAGACTCCAGGATGCGCGTGGACAGGTGATGGCCGATGAAGCCGTTGACGCCCAAAATCAGAATCTTCTTCATGTTCCATTCTCCATCACCGGCTTGAGCGCCAGTGCGCGCTCGCCGAAGCGCCGATGAAACGCTGCCGCATCAGCGATGTCGTCGCCCAGTTCAAACTCGAGCAGCTTCAAGGCGCCATCGTGGCACAAGGCGTACACATCGCCAGCGCGCCAGCGCAGCACCGGGTCTGCCGAGCGCAGCTCGGCCGAGTCCGGCAGCGAGCGCAGGATGCGCAGCGGCAGCTCCTGGGCCTGGCTGAAAGCTCCTGGATAAGGCGGCGCCACCGCCCGCACCAGATTGTGTACCGCCTGCACCCCGCGCCGCCAATCGATGGCGCCGTCGCGCACCGTGCGTCGACCGAAGTAGCTGGCAAGCGCTCCATCCTGCGGCGTCAGGCGCGCGCTGCCATCGATCAGCTTGGGCAGGCAGCGCTGCAGCACCCACTCGGCGGCGACCGCGACTTTGCGGGCTACCTCGACCGCGGTGTCGTCGGGCAGGATCGGCACCGCCTGCTGGCCGACGATGTCGCCGGCATCGACCTTGGCGACCATGGCATGCAAGCTGGCGCCGCTCTCGCGCTCGCCGTGCAGCACCGCCCAGTTGATCGGCACCCGGCCACGGTACTTCGGCAGCAGCGAGCCGTGCATGTTGTAGGCACCGCGGGCGGCGCAGCCGAGCAAGTCGGCGCCGAGCAGCGCACGATAATAAAAGGAGAACAGGAAATCCGGCCGCAGCGCGCGCACCCGCTCGAGCAGCTCCGGGGTATTGGGATCCTCGGGCGTCAAAACCTCGATGGCGTGCCAGCGGGCGTGGCGCGCCACGCTGTCGAACCAGATGTTCTCGCCCGGCGCGTCCTGATGCGTGAACACCAGCGGCACTTCGACGCCTTGTGCCAGCAGCGTTCGCAGGCAGCGTACACCGACGTCGTGATAGGCGAATACCACGGCCCGCGGCGCGCGCGCTCGCGCGCCCGCGGCCGTCGCGCTCACGTTTGATCCTCGGGCCGCTCCAGCACCGCGCCGACGATGTAGCGCGGACGGCGCCGCACTTCGTCGTAGATGCGGCCCACGTATTCGCCCAGCAGTCCGACGCCGAACAGCGCCACGCCGAGCAGGAAGAAGGCGATTGCGAACAGCGTGAATACGCCTTCGGCCTCGGGACCGATGATCAGACGGCGCACCGCCAAATAGCCCACGAACAGCACCGATAGCACCGCGATCGAGATGCCAATGCCGGAAAACATCCGCATCGGCGCGGTCGAAAAACCGGTCATCAGATCGAAGTGCAGCCGCATCAGGCTGAACAGCGAATACTTCGACTTACCGGCACCGCGATCCTCGTGCGCCACGCGGATCTCGGTCGGATGCATGGAAAAGGTATAAGCCAGCGCCGGCACGAAGGTGTTGTACTCGGAGCATTGATTGACCGCATCCACGACGCCGCGGCTGTAACCCCGGAACATGCAGCCCTGATCGGTGATCTTCACCCGCGTGGTGCGCTCCCGAATCGCATTCATCAGTCGTGAGGCATGGCGGCGCCAGGCCACATCCTGGCGCTCGATACGGATGGTGCCGACGTAATCGTGGCCAGCTTCCAGCTCGGATAGCACCCGACCGATCTCCTCCGGCGGATTCTGCAGGTCGGCATCCAGCGTGATCACCTGTCGGCCGCGCGCGTGCGCGAAGCCGGCGAGGATCGCGCGATGCTGGCCGAAATTGCTGGCGAACAGCACCACGCGTGTGACATCCGGCCGCTGTTCAAACTGCTGCTTGAGCAGCGCCGCGGAGCGATCGCGACTGCCGTCATTGACGAACACGATCTCGTAGCGGCGCCCGAGCGCATCGAGTGCCGGGTACAGACGGCCGAACAGCGCCGGCAGCACCTGTTCCTCGTTGTAGACGGGGATGACGACGCTGACATCGACCACGGCGGCCGTCATGCTGCGCCCGTCAGCGACCCGACGCGCGCGCCGCGCCGGCTCGAGCACCAAGCGCGGTGATGATGCGCGCGCTCTGCTCGCACACGCGATCCACGTCCTGCTCGCGCATCGCCGGAAACAGCGGCAGCGTGGCGATGCCGCGGCCGACGTGCTCGGCCACCGGAAAGTCGCCGGGCTTGAAGCCCATGTCCCGATACAGCGTCAGCAGGTGAATCGCCGGGTAGTGCACACCGATACCGATGCCGGCGGCGTGCATCTGCGCGATGAAATCGCCACGATCGACGTGCACCGGCAATACGATCTGGAACATGTGCCAGTTGCTGTTGGTGAAATCCTCGAGCGGCAGCTCGCAGCCGAGCGAGCGATCAAACTGCTCGAAGTAGCGTCGCGCCAGCAGCCGGCGGCGATCATTGAATTCGTCCAGGCGCGCCAGCTGCCCGAGTCCGATGCGCGCCGCGATATCGGTCAGGTTATGCTTGCCGCCGGCGAGCGTGGCGTCATAGTCGCCGTCGGCGAAACGCTCGACGCCCTGCAGCCGCCAAAGCTCGCAGCGGCGCGCCTCGGCGGCGTCGTTCAGCACCAGGCAGCCGCCCTCGGCGCAGGTGATGTTCTTGTTGGCGTGAAAGCTGATCGAGACCAGATCGCCGATGGCGCCGATGCGCTCGCCCTGCCAGCTCGCGCCCATCGACTGCGCCGCGTCCTCGAGCACCCGCAGCCGGTGGCGGCGCGCGATGTCGTTCAAGCGGCTGCGATCGACCGGCAGCCCGGCCAGATCCACCGGCAATAACGCCCGGGTCGCGGGCGTAATGGCGTCCTCGACGCGTGCCAGATCGATGTTGCGGCTGCGCGCATCCACGTCGACGAACACCGGCCGGGCGCCGGCGCGCACGATCACGTTGGCGGTCGCGACCCACGACAGCGCCGGGGTGATGACCTCGTCGCCCGGACCGATGCCGGCGAGCGCCAGACCGACCTCGAGTGCCCCGGTAGCCGAGCTCAGCGTGCGCACCGGCCGACCGCCGAAATAGGTCGACAGCCGTGCCTCGAATTCGCGCACCTGCGGCCCGCTGGTGATCCAGCCCGAGCGCAGCACCTCGGCCACGCCGGCGATGGTGTCCTCGTCGATGCTCGGACGGGTGAAGGGCAGGAAGTCGTTGCTCACGATGTCACCGGGCAGCTCACGGGCCGCATCAGCTGCGCGCGACCAGCCAGACGCCGACGATGATGATGCCGATGCCGGCGATCCGGGCGGCCGTGAGCTGCTCGGAGAACAGCAGCCAGCCGGCCAGCGCGCTCACGATGTAGCCGACCGACAGCATCGGGTAGGCGACGCTGACGTCGACGCGCGATAGCGCCAGAATCCACACCACCACGCTGATCACGTAGCACAGCAGTCCACCGAGGATCGGCGGGTTGACTGCGACGCGCTCGAGCAGCGTCCAGCCGTTGGCAAAACTCAACGGCATGCCCGCGATCACGCGCGAGCCGGCCTTGAGCAGCAGCTGCGCGGCTGCGTTCAACAGCACGCCGGTCAGTATCAGCGCCAGGTCCGCGCTTCTCATTGTCGGCTTACCACGACCAAGGATTCTCCAGTGTATATCACGCGCATCGGCGCGCCCAATGCCTGCATTTGCCGGTAATCCTCGGCCCGCACGATTGCCAGCGCGTCGCTTTGCTGCTGCCAGACCGGCATCAAGGCGGCGACGTCGGCGATGCCGAGCCACGGTTCCTGGCGCAAGCCGAAATCCAGCTCGCCGCGATAGCCGACCAGCGTGCAGGGTCGCTGCAGATAGAATGGAATCGGCTGCAGGAAACCGCCGACGCAGAACAGCCGCGTGGCCGGATGCGCTTGCGTCTGCAGCACGCGCTCCAGCGTCACCAGCGCGCGCATGCGCGGCAGCTGGCCGGCCGCCAGCAGCGCCGATTGCGCCAGCAGCAAGCCGCCCAGTGCGGTGCTGGCGGCGGCGGCGAGTACCAGGCCGCGCCGCGCCAGCAGCCAGCCGACGCCACTGCCGAGCGCCAGCAGCAGCCAGGCCAGCAGCAGGCCAAGAATGGCCGGGGTCGAGGCGCGCGCCACCACCGCGGCCATGGCCGGCGTTCGCCATAACAATAGAATCGTCAACGCGATCAGCGCGCCGATGATCGTCACCGCCGCCAGGTGCGCGGCAAATCGCCGCGCATTCATATCGGCGATCGCGCGCCCGCTCAGCAGGCACAGTGCCGGCAGCATCGGCACGATGTACGGCGTCAGCTTGGACTGCGACAGGCTGAAGAACAGCAGGATGAACAGCGCCCAGATGACCAGCATGGCGGTGGCGCGTTCGCCGTCGCGGCTCGCGTGCCACGCGCGCTGCAGTGCGCCCGGCAGCAGCGTGGTCCACGGCATGAAACCCAGCGCCAGGATCGGCAGGAAGAACCACACCGGCTGATAGCGATCAAACTGCGCGCTGTTCAGATAGCGCTGGAAGTGCTGGAAGATGAAAAAGAAATGCGCGAACTCGGGATTGCGCACCGACACCAGCACGAACCATGGCGCGCCGATCAGCAGCAGTGCGATAAGCGTCCACCACGGCTGCGCGCGCAGCGGCAACCGCCAGTCGCGATAGATCAGCAGGTAAATCAGCGCCACCGCGCCGGGAATCAGGATCCCGACCAGACCCTTGATCAGTACCGCGAGCGTCACGCCCGCCCCCAGCAGCAACGGCAGACGCCAGCGCTCGTGCGACGGCGATTGGACGCGCGGCGCCAACAGCGCCAGCGCCGTCATCGCCAGCTGCAGCGCGAAACTTAGGCCCATGTCGAGCGTGGCGATGCGGCTGAGTGCGATGTAGAGCATCGCACTGGCCTGTACCAGCACCGCCAGCAGTGCCGCGCGCGGACCGTACAGCCGGCGTCCCAGCCAGCCGGTCAGCAGCAAGCCCAGAAAGCCAGCCAGCGCCGGCCACAAGCGCACCGTCCAGGCGTGCTGCCCGAACAGTTTGAACGCGACCGCCGTGGTCCAGTAACCAAGCGCCGGCTTCTCGAAGTACTTGATGCCATCCAGCCGCGGCGTCACCCAGTCGCCGCTGGCGACCATCTCGCGCGGAATCTCGCCGTAGCGGCCCTCGTCGGGATCAAACAGCCGCGGGCTGTTCAACGGCGCGAACCACAGCAGCGCCAGCGTCACCCACAAGGCCGTGAGCGGGCGCCGAGCGCGGCTATCTAGCGGTTCTGTGGACGGGAGCGCAGCAGCCATGGGGCGCAGTCCTAAAATAGCCGTCCGCACTCTAGCTGCTGGCGCCGCGGAATGGGGCGAGTGCTTGAAATTTTTTCAATTCCGCGGTGTCACATGGGGCGTAGCATCGTGGGGACCCTATGGCACTGACTGCTGATGAACTTCGGCGTTATAGCCGGCACCTGTCACTGACCGATATCGGCCTGGCGGGCCAGGAAAAACTGCGTGCTGCGCGCGTGCTGGTGATCGGCACCGGTGGCCTGGGCTCGCCGGCGGCACTGTATCTGGCCGCCGGCGGCGTCGGCCACATCGGCGTGCTCGACTTCGATCGCATCGATGAATCCAACCTGCAGCGCCAGGTGCTGTACGACACCGCCAGCATCGGTATGCCGAAGGCGGAACTGGCGCGGGCGCGCCTGCTGGCCCTAAATCCCGAAATCCGCGTCGAGGCGCACGTGACCGAGCTGTACTCGGCCAACGTGCAGAGGATCTTCGACCAGTACGACATCATCATCGACGGCAGCGATCGCATCGCCACCCGCTATCTGGTCAATGACGCCTGCGTGCTGTTCAAGAAGGTGCTGGTATCAGCGGCGATTCATCGCTTCGAAGGCCAGGCGATGACCTACATTCCCGGCCGCGGGCCGTGCTATCGCTGCCTGTTCGCCGAGATGGCCGCGGCCATGACCCCCAATTGCGCCGAGGCCGGCGTGCTCGGCGTGCTACCCGGCGTCATGGGCACGATCCAGGCCACCGAGGCGATCAAGGTGATCACCGGCGTCGGTGAACCTCTGGTCGGCCGGCTGTTGACCTACGATGCGCTCGAGATGCGCTTTCAGGAGCTGCGCTTCACCCGCCGTGCCGGCTGCGCTGTCTGCGGCGAGCACCCGACCATCACCGCGCCGCGCGATCCGCCCGGCTTCTGCACCGTCGATGAGCTGCGACGCGTGCGCTCGATTTCGCCGCATCAGCTCGAGCAGCGCATCAAGGCGACCGGACTGCCGATCAGCCTGATCGACGTGCGCGAGCCGGCCGAGTTTGCCGCCTCGCATTTGATGCGTGCGATCAATATCCCGTTGAGCACCATCGAGCATCACAGCCGCCAGCTGCCGCATGCCGGTACCGTGGTGTTCGTGTGCCGCAGCGGCTTGCGCAGCCGCCAGGCCTGCGCGATCGCCAGCCGCATGGGTGTGGATGAAGCCTGGCAGCTGGAAGGCGGTCTGATGGCCTGGAAGGCCGAGGTCGACCCGAACCTGCGGCTGTAGCCGCAGGCGCTTTTAGTGTTTGGCCGCCAGCACCTGCTGCAGGTCGCGCACCAGTGCGTCGACCTCCTGCTCGGTGGTCGCCCACGAGCACATCAGCCGGTAACCGGCGCCGGCCAGCATATAGAAGTGCCAGCCGCGCGCGTTTAACGCTTCGGCCGCCGGCGGCGGCAGATCGACGAACACGCCGTTGGCCTCGACCGGTCGCGATAGCCGTATTCCCGGCAGCGCGGCGATCGCCGCGCCCAGCCGCCGGGCCATGGCGTTGGCGTGGGCCGCATGCCGCAGCCAGGCGCCCGACTCGAGCACCGCGAGCCACTGGCAGCTCTGGAAACGCATCTTTGATGCCAGCTGCGCGGCCTGCTTGCCGCGATAGTCAAACTGCGCCGCCAACGCCCGATCGAAGAACACCACGACCTCGGTGGTATTGAGACCATTCTTGGTGCCACCGAGTGACAGCACGTCGACCCCGGCGCGCCAGCTCAAGGCAGCCGCGCTCATGTCCAGAGCCGCGATCGCGTTGGCAAAACGCGCGCCATCGAGGTGGACCTTAAGGCCGTGCGCGTGCGCCACGGCGCAGATGGCGGCAATCTCATCGCGCTGATACAAGGTGCCGAACTCGGTCGGCTGGCTCAGGGTGACGGCTTGCGGACGAGGGAAATGCAGATCGTCGCGCTCGCGGATGCGCTGCTCCACCGCCGCTGCGCTCAGCTTGGCGCCCGCTCCGGGCAGCGTCAGCAGCTTGGCGCCGCCGCTGAAGAATTCCGGGGCGCCGCATTCATCCGACTGCACATGCGCGAATTCGTGACAGATGATGCCCTGGTAGCTGTGCGCCAGGTGCGCGAGCGACAGCGCGTTGGCCGCCGTACCGTTGAACAGGAAGTACACCTCGGCCTGATCGTGCTCCAGCAGGCGGCGGATCCGCGCGGCGGCGCGCTCGGTCCAGGGATCATCGCCGTAGCTGGGGGTGTAGCCGGCGTTGGCCGCCGCCAGCGCCTCCCAGGCCTCGGGGCAGATTCCGGCGGTGTTGTCACTGGCGAACTGCCAGCCGGGTATAACCGCCGTTGTCGTTGTTTTCATGGCTCGCACAGGCTAGCGCAGTTCACGTAGGCTTGCGGGCCATGTACGCCCTGGCGATCCATGGCGGTGCCGGCGCTATGCCCCGCGTTCCGTTCAGCTCCGCGCGCGAGCAGACCTATCGCTTGGGTCTGATGACCGCCCTGGCGGTCGGCGAGCGGGTACTCAAGGACGACGGCGCGGCGCTGGATGCGGTGCAGGCCGCCGTCATGGCGCTCGAGGATGATGCGGCGTTCAATGCCGGGCACGGGGCGGTGCTCACCGCCGAGGGCACGGTGGAACTCGATGCCGCCATCATGGACGGCAGCGAGCTGCGCGCCGGCGCGGTGGCCCAGCTCCGCCAGGTGCGCAACCCGATTCTGCTCGCCCGGCACGTGCTGGACGACGCCGCGCACGTATTCCTGGTCGGCGACGGCGCCGAGCGCTTTGCCCGCGACGCCGGGATGAGCATGGTTGCCAATGACTATTTCATTACCGCCGAGCGCCGGCAGCAGTTCGAGGCGCAGGAGCCCGGCGTGGCGGTCGGGCTCGACGAACCGCCGCTGGGTACGGTCGGCGCGGTGGCCCGCGACCGCGCCGGCCGGCTGGCGGCGGCCACCTCGACCGGCGGTACCGCCGGCAAGCGCTCCGGGCGGGTCGGGGACTCGCCGGTGATTGGCGCCGGGACCTACGCCGACAACCAGACCTGCGCGGTCTCAACCACCGGTCACGGCGAGTGGTTCCTGCGAACCTGCCAGGCCTATGACATTGCGGCGCGATTGCGTTACGGCGGTGGGCATCTAACCAGCGCCGTGGCTGTGGCGATCGCGCGACTGTCGGCCCTTGGGGCCGCCGGTGGACTGATCGCGGTCGATCCGGCCGGCGAGATCGCAATCGGCCGCAACACGCCGATCATGTTCCGCGCCACGGTGCGCGCGCACGAAGCTGCGCAGGTGGAGATCTACTGACCTTGCTGCGCGTCTCGGTGGTGGTCAGCCACTCAGGCGCGCGTCAAGGGATTCCCTGATCATTGTCGGTGATTGGCGACTTATGTCACACCAAGCGCCACATTGATTGGCGCTGCGAATTATCGATTCATGCGCGCCCCGAACCCCTACAATATGGCCTCAACCCCCCGGGACCAAGAACGACGGAATGGTGCCTTTGCCGATTCAGCGCTCCCCCATGAGCAAGCTGATCCTGATCTCTGCCGCCGCCCTATTGCTCGGGGCGTTGGCGCATTCCGCGCGCCCCGCCGAGCGCAGCTCGGTGCAAGCGCTGGTCGATGCGGCCGCACTGTCAGCGCGGGTCGATCCTGAGCTCGGTCGCCGTCAGGCGGAAGCCGCCCTCGAGCAGCTGCGGCGCGAGCCGAATGCCGATCTGGAGATCCGCGCGCGGCTGTCGCTTTGCGACTACTACTCGGAACGTGACCAGGCCCAGGCGCAGCAGCAGATCGTCGCCGCCACCGCGCTGCTGGCGCACGCCACGCGTGCCGGGCTGCGAGCCGGGGTGCTCAATTGCCAGGGCGAAGTACTGCAGACCGCCGGCCAGAACTCCCAGGCCAGCGAGATCTATCGGCAGGCGGCCGAGATTGCCACACAGACGCATGACGATCAGATGCTCGCCGAGGTGCTGTTCTCGAGCGGCTACCTGCGCGGCCTGCGGGGCGAATTTGCGGTCGGCCTGAACGAGCTGCGCCACGCGCAGACGCTGTTCGAGCAGCAGAACATGCCGCAGCACGCGCTCGCCACGCTCGACAGCATCGCGATCATCTACAACCGCATGGGCGACTATGCCGAGGCCGCGCACCTGTACGAGCACGCGCTCGACGCCCAGCGCAAGACCGGCATGAAGCGCGAAGAGGCAGTCACGCTGCACAACCTGGCGCGCGCCCACGAAAACCTGCAGGAGTGGGATGCGGCGCGCGACGAGTACTCCTCCTCGCTCGATCTGAGCCGCCAGCTCGACTACGTACGCGGCCAGGGCTACGCGCTGCGCGGACTGGCCACGGTAGCCGCCGCCCAAGGCGATCCGAGCGGGGCGATGAGCCTGCTGGATCGGGCCAGCGCCGCGCAGAAGCGCACGCCGGACACGCGCCTGCTGGCGCAGATCCAGCTGACGCGCGGCATCGCCCTGCACCAGCTGCATCGCCTGAAGGAGAGCAGCGCGGTGCTGCAGCAGGCGCTGGTGTTGTTCCGTCAGGCCGATTCGGTCGGCGAGATGGCGCCGACCTATGATGCGCTGGCGGCCGTGTCGGCCGAGCTCGGCGACTGGCGCGATGCGTTCCAGTACCGCACGCTGGCGATGAGCATGACGACGCGGCTGCTGCGCGATCAGCTCGACCAGCGTTTTGCCACGCTCAAGGTCGAGTTCGACACCGCTGCCAAGGAGCGCGAGAACGAGGCGCTGACGCGCGAGAACGTAGCCAATCAGAAGACCCTGGCGCAACAAGCCAAGGCCAACACGCTGCGCACTGCGGTCATCGTGCTGGCCTCGATGCTGCTGGCGGTGCTGATCTGGCTGGTCGTGCACCAACGTCGCAGCACTTTGCGGCTGCGGCGGCTGGCGATGACCGATGAGCTGACCACCGTACCCAATCGGCGGGCGCTGCTGGCGGTGTTGGCGCAGCAACTGCGCCGCAGCCCGAGCCCGACATCGTTGCTGATCCTGGATATCGATCATTTCAAGTCGATCAACGATCGCCACGGCCACCTGATCGGCGATGAGACGCTGCGGGTGCTGACCGCGCATCTGCGCGACGCGGTGGCCGAGCCGGCGCTGTTTGGCCGTCTTGGCGGCGAGGAATTCGCGGTGGTGCTGCCGGCCACCGGCATCGACCAGGCGCTGGTGATCGCCGAGCGGCTGCGCGAGCGGGTGATGCGCATCGATTTTTCGCGCTGGCTCGGCGAGCGGCGCATCACGGTCAGTATCGGCGTCGCAAGCTCGATCCCGAGCCGCGACACCATGAGCATGATGCTGCGCAAGGCCGACGCCGCGCTGTACGCCGCCAAAGACGACGGCCGCAACTGCGTACGCACGCAGGCGGCCGAGCAGGATCAAAGTACGCCGCAGGTCGCCTAGCGGCCGTCTCTGCCCCTACCAGGGCAGCGCGTTCAGATCGACATTGCCGCCGGTCAGGATGATACCGACGCGCGCTCCGGCCACATCGAGCTGACCGCTCTGCAGCGCCGCGTACGGTACCGCGGCCGACGCCTCAACGATGATCTTGAGCTGCTGCCACAGGGTGCGCATCGACTGCACGATCGCCGCCTCGCTGACCGTGACGATGCTATCGACGTGGCGCCGGATCAGCGCGAAGGTGCGCTCGCTCAGCGCGCCGCGCAAGCCATCGGCGATGGTGACCGGATGCTGCGGCCGGGTCAGCACGCCGGACACGAACGAACGGTGGGCATCGTCGGCGCCGAGCGGCTCGACCGCGACGATTCGCAGTCCCGGGCGCAGCGCTTTGCCGGCCACGGCCACGCCGCTGATCAGGCCGCCACCGCCAACCGGCAATAGCAGCCAGTCGAGTTCGGGCACCTGCTCGAGCAGCTCCAGTGCGATCGTACCCTGCCCCGAAATGACCGCCGGATCGTCGTACGGGTGAATGAACACCGCACCGCTGTCGGCCACCAGCTGGCCGGCCGCGGCCTCGCGCGCCGCCAGCGTCGGGGCGCACAGCACGATCTCGCCGCCGAAGGCGCGCACGGCGTCGAGTTTGGCGCGCGAGGAATTCTCCGGCATGACGATCTGCGCGCGCACGCCGCGCAAGCGCGCCGCGCGCGCCAGCGCCGCGCCATGATTGCCGGAGGAGTGCGTGACCACGCCGGCGCGCAGCCGTTCGGGCGGCAATGCGAACACCGCGTTGGTAGCTCCGCGCGCCTTGAATGCGCCGACCTCCTGAAAGTTCTCGCACTTGAAGTACAGCCGGGCGTGCGCCAGCGCGTTGAGCGCCTCGTTTTCCAGCACCGGCGTGCAGCGGATGTGGCTGGCGATGCGCTCGCGCGCCGCCTGGATGGTCTGCAAGGACACTTCGGGCTCGGGCATCGGCCGCCAGCATACCTCTGATAGGCTTCACCGGATGCCATCCACCGAGCCGCAAGCCTCGCACGAAGCACTGCTGGTGCGCGCACTGGGCGTGCGCTCGCTCGCCACGACTATCTTCAATTACACCGTCGGCAGCGGCATCTTCGTGCTGCCGGCGCTGGCGGTGGCACGCCTGGGAGGTGCAGCTCCCCTGGCTTACCTGGTGTGCATGCTGGTGATGGGGCTGGTGCTGCTATGCCTGGCCGAGGCCGGCAGCCGCGTATCCATCACCGGCGGTGTGTACGCCTACGTCGAGACCGCGCTCGGGCCGTTCGTCGGTTTCATCGCCGGCGTCGCGCTGCTGTTCGTCGGGGTGTTCGGCGGGGCCGCGGTCGCGGTGCTGTTCGCGCGCACCGTGATCGCCATGCTGGGGCTGACATCGCCGGCCTGGTACGTGCCGCTGATCCTGGCCGTGATTGCCCTCTTTACCATCGTCAACGTGCGCGGCGTGCGCAACAGCGCCCGGACGATGGAATTCATCACGCTGGTCAAGATCGTGCCGCTGATCGCCTTTGCGCTGATCGGCGCCGCATTCGTACACCGCTCCAATCTGGCGTGGGGCCAGGCGCCCACGCTGACCGGCGTGCTCAGCACCTCGGGTCTGGTGATCTTCGCCTTCACCGGCATCGAATCGGCGCTCGCGCCCAGCGGCGAGGTGCGCTCGCCATGGCGCACGGTACCGCGCGCAGCGTTTCTGGCGCTGGCCGCGGCCACCGCGCTGTATCTGGCCATCCAGTGGGTGGCGCTTGGTATCTTGGGGAGCGCGCTGGGTGCCGACAAGGTAACCCCACTGGCGCGGGCCGCCGCTGAGTTCGCCGGCCTCGCCGGGCGCAACGTCATGATCGTCGCGGCCACCATCTCGATGCTGGGCTATCTGAGCGCCAATGTTCTGTCCACGCCGCGCTCGATCTTTGCCTACGCCCGCGACGGCTTTCTGCCCGCACCGCTGTATGCCGTGCATGCGCGCTTTCGCACCCCGCACGTAGCGATCGTCGTGCACGGCGTGCTGATCGCGGCGCTGGCGCTCAGCGGCACCTATGAGCACTTGGCGATCTACTCCAATCTGAACGCCTTCGTGCTCTATATGCTGTGTGCGATCGCGGTACTGGTGCTGCGCGCACGCAATGTGCAGGCTGGCGGTCCGCCCTTTCGCATCCCGGGCGGTCCGCTGGTGCCGATCGCGACGCTGATTGCCAATGCCTGGCTGCTGTACGCGACTGCGACACGCCAGGATCTACTGGGTCTGAGTGTAATCCTCGGCATTGCGCTGCTGCTGTACGCGGTACGACAGTGGCGCGGGGTTACTCCACCACCGCGATGAGAGCCTGGCCGCTCTCGTCGGCGGGAACCTGCGTCCCCAGGCCCGCCGGAGTCAGCTCACCGTACGATGGATTGGCATTGTTATCCGTTATTTGGTAACTCACGACGTCGTACCAGGGATCCGCGCCTGCGGCGTGCGTGTTTGCTACGAATACGAACTGGCTCGAAGGATCACAGATGACCCGCAATGGAATTCCAAGGGTCTCCTGATCCGCGCCGACGGACCACCAAAGATTCGAAGGCGCGCGCACCTGGAAGGCACTGACATGATCGTCCTGGGCGGTGGCGTTGAACCCATCGATCGTATAGCCCAGAGCTCCATCGGGGTTCACAGCCAAATCGCCGACCGATCCGGGGACTGTCGTGCTGACGCCAGGGTTGGTGAGCGCACCGGTGGTGGCATCGATCTGATACGGGGTCACCAGGCTCGAGTCGATATTTGGCGGACCTTGAGGCCCGGTCGGATTGTCTTGCAACAAGTACAGAAATTGTCCGCGCGGATCCATCGTCATTCCGAACACTGTCCCGGTGACCGCCAACGTCACCCCGGCCGTAAGTACACCTGTCGAGGTGTCGACATTGAAGGCGGCGAGAGACGGGCTGGTCGTGCAACCGCAGTCAATAACCGTGTAGAGATGCTTGCCGTCCGGGGTAATGGCGAATTGGCCGTTGCCGCCGTTGCCGTAGCTCGCCACCGATAGCGGCGCGCCGCTCGAGGTCAGCTCGCCGGTGGTCGGATCGATGGCGTATGTGTCGATCACCCGCGCCGTGGTGTCGGCGACATAGAGAAATCTGCCTGACGGTGCGACCACCATCGAGGAAGGATTTGCACCCGCCGATATCGGCGAGCCCACCGGTGTCAGAGCACCGGTAGCGGCGTCGATCGAGTAGCTAAGAATCGTTCCGAAGCCAAAATTGCTGATGTATAGCGACGAACCGGACGGCGTCACTACCATCGAAGTCGGATAGACGCCGGAGAGCACTGGCGTGCCGGTGGGCAGCAGTGCGCCCGTGGCAGCAACGATGCCGTAGGTCACGATCAAATTCTCGTGCGGCGCCGTGACGGCATAGACGTACCCGAGCAGCATGCTGCACTGGATGGCGATGTTGCTGACGTTGCCAATGACCAGGGTGCCCGAGGCACTGCTCGCGACGCATAGCTCGCGCGCCAGGGTCGGCTGGGACTTGATCGTAACGGAATAGGTTTGGCCGCTCTGAAGCTGTCGCACAAAGCCGAACGAGCCGTCACTGCTGACGGCAAGATCGTCCGAGCCGTTGAGCTCGAGTACCAAGCCTGCGCCCTGCAGGCCGGTCACCGTGCCGCCGACGGCGTAGGTGGGAGCCGCGGGAATCGACGTCGAACTGGGAGCGGGCGTTGAATCCGAACCGCAGGAGGCGACGGCGCACGGAGCAATGATCGATAGCGCCCGCAGTGCGAGCTTGCGAGTTGCCATACGACCCACACCTCCCAGCCAGCGTCGACGGCGACCGAATAGGCAGCGTAGCGTAGGCCGGGCCGCTCACCGGGGCAATTGCCGCAAATGACAGTTGACAGTTCGACCGCCTAGGGCGGCAACACGCTGGCCTCAAAACCGGCGGCCCGGATCGCCGCGACGATGCTCTCGGCATGCTGCGCATCGCGCGCCTCGAAGCTCAGCTCCAGCGTGGCTGACTTGGCCGGCACATTGGTCGACAGCCGCCGATGAAACACATCGAGGATGTTGCCGCCGTGATCGCCCACCGCCTGGGTGAGGCGCGCCAGCGCGCCGGGCTGATCGAAGATCGGAATGCGCAGCGTCACGATGCGCTGCTCGCGCACCAGCTCGCGCATGAGCACCGAGGCCAGCAGCCGGGAATCGATGTTGCCGCCGCTCAGCACCAGCCCCACTTTACGACCGCGATAGCGCTCGGGCTGCGCCAGCACGGCGGCGAGGCTGGCCGCGCCAGCCCCTTCCGCCACGGTCTTCTCCACGTTGAGCAGCAGTGCCACTCCGCGCTCCAGCTCGTTCTCTCCGACCAGCACGATGTCCTGCACCAGGGCGCGGACGATCTCGCGGGTCAGCAGCCCGGCACTCTTGACCGCGATGCCCTCGGCGATGGTGTTGCCGTGGCAGCTCACCTCCTCGCCCCGCAACGCCGCCGGCATCGACGGATAGCTCTCCGCCTGTACGCCGACGATCTCGACCTGCGGCGACACCGATTTCGCCGCGACCGCCAGGCCGGAAATCAGGCCGCCGCCGCCGATCGGCACCACCAGTACCTCGAGCTCGGGCGCGGCCGCGAGCATCTCCAGGCCGACGGTGCCCTGGCCAGCGATCACCGCCGGATCGTCGAACGGATGCACCAGCGTCAAGCCGCGCGCCGCCGTGATCTCGAGGGCGTGCGCGAACGCCTCCGCCAGGGTGGTGCCGTGCAGTACCACCTCGGCGCCGTGCGAGCGCGTGTGCTCGACCTTGACGAACGGGGTGTGCCGCGGCATGACGATGGTCGCCGGGATGCCCAGGCGGTGGGCGTGATAGGCCACGGCCTGACCATGATTGCCGGCCGACATGGTGCACACCCCACGGGCGCGCTCGGCCGCGGTCAACTGCAGCAGGCGGTTTAAGGCTCCGCGCTCTTTGAAGGAGGCGGTAAACTGCAGATTCTCGAACTTGATGTAGATCTGCGCGCCGGTAAGATTAGACAGGGTGCGCGACACCAGGCAGGGGGTAGCATGCAGTTGGTCGGCGATGCGCCCCGCAGCTGCGCGTACATCGTCGATGGAAATGCAAAGGCTCATGCGTCACTCACCCGCAATCAGAATAGCAGGACCACGGGCTTGCGCACTTTGACCAATCGGATATCTTCCCCGCCGTGGTGAACATCGACGTCCGCTACATCGCCCTCGGGTCCTTGTACCTGGTCCTCGGCATGATCCTGGGACTGGTCATGGGCATCCGTCAGGATTTCGAGTTCGTACCGGTGCACGCCCACCTCAACCTGGTCGGCTTCGCCGCGCATTGCCTGTTCGGCCTCGTCTACCGGGCCTGGCCGCGAATGCAGGCCGGCGCGCTGGCGCGACTGCAGTTCTGGCTGTTCGTGCCCGGTACCCCGCTGCTGCTGGCCGGCATCGCCGTGGCGATCAAGACCAACAATCCGGTGCTGGCGGCGACCGGCTCCATCCTGGTCATCCTCGGCGCGCTGGTATTCATGCTGCTGGCCTGGTCGAACCTGGTCCGCGGTCCGCGCAACCCTTAGCGAGCCGGAACGCCTTCCCGGGTCGTGACATCCAATGTCACGCGGTGGCTACACGCCAACCGGCACCGAACTACCCTGGAAGGAGAATACCGTGAAAGCACTTTCCCTCGTCACGAGCGCTGCGCTCGCGCTCGCCACCGTGGCCGCCTGGGCCGACAGCGCCGGTCCGAGCGACCCCCAGATTGCCGCCATTGTGGTCACGGCCAATCAGGTCGACATCGATGCCGGCAAGCTGGCCAAGTCCAAGAGCCACTCGGCCGAGGTGAAAGCCTTCGCCCAGCGCATGATCACCGACCATAGCGGGGTCAACAAATCGGCCACCGAGCTGGTCACCAAGCTGCACGTCACCCCGGAGCCCAATGCCACCAGCAAGAGCCTGCAGCAGGGCGGTGATGACAATCTGTCGAACCTGAAAACCCTGAGTGGCGCGGCTTTCGACAAGGCCTACATCGATCACGAAGTGGCCTACCATCAAGCGGTGCTGGATGCGATGGACAAGACCTTGATTCCGAGCGCGCAGAACGCCGAGCTCAAGGCGCTGCTGGTCAAGGTGCGTCCGGCCTTCGTGGCGCATCTGGAGCACGCCAAGAAGATCCAGGCCGCACTCGGCAGCGGCGGTGCCTGAGCAGCCTATATCCGCGGGTCGACGGCGGTCGTTGACGGCCGCCGTCGCACTGGGGGCGACGGTGCTGCTCGGCGCAGCGGCGGTTGCGGGCGATGCGCCCGCGGCCGTCACGGTGCACACCGTGACCATCGAGGGCATGCAGTACCAACCGCAGACGCTCACGGTACGGCGCGGCGATCGCATCCGCTGGATCAACAAGGATCTGTTTCCGCACACGGTCACCGCGACTGGCGGCGGCTTTGATTCGCCCGAGATCGCGCCCGAGGGCAGCTGGACGCTCACCGCCCGCAAGGCGGGCGAGTTTGCCTATGGCTGCCGTCTGCACCCGACCATGAAAGCCACGCTGACGGTGCATTGATGCAAATCGCCGCTCGCGCTGCCGACGATGATGCCGCGCTGGTGCAACGGATCGTCGGCGGCGATCGGCAGGCGTTCGCGCTGCTGATGCGCCGCTATAACCGGCGGCTGTATCGGTTGGCGCGTGCGGTATTGCGCAATGACGCCGAGGCGGAAGATGCACTGCAGGAGGCCTACCTGCGCGCTTACCGAGGCATGGCGCAGTTTCGTGGCGATGCCAGCGTCTCGACCTGGCTGTCGCGCCTGGTGCTGAACGAATGCCTGGGCAGAATGCGTCGCAACACCCGCCGCCAGAATGTGATTCCAATCGTCAGTACCACCGCTGGGGTCGAGATGGATGCCATGTCGGATGATGATCGCCATCGACCGGACCTGGCGCTGGCGCGCGCACAGCTGCGCCAGATTCTGGAGCGCAAGCTCGATGCCCTGCCGGACAGCTTCCGGGCGGTGTTCGTGCTGCGCTCGGTCGAGGAGCTGAGCGTCGAGGAGACCGCCCAGAGCCTCGGCATCACCGAAGCCACAGTACGCAGCCGACACTTTCGCGCCCGCAGCCTGCTGCGCGAGGGGCTGGCACAGGATATCGATCTGGCCGAGCGCGACCTGTTCGACTTCGGGGGATCGCACTGCGACAGTGTGGTTGCCCGGGTGCTGCAGCGCCTGTAATCGTCCCGCTGTCGGATAAGCCGCACGCCGCGTTGCGACCCAGGGGATAGTCCGCACGCTCCCGCTAGGCTTAAGATGCCCGCATGAGCCATCTGGTCAACATGGCGAACGACATCGGCAACTTCTTTCGCACCCAGAAGCACGACCAGGCTGTGGCAGCGATTGCCAATCATATAAAGAGCTATTGGACGCGCCGCATGCGCGAGAAGCTGATCGCCGAGATCGAGCACGGCGACCTGGGCGATGAACCGCTGGATGAGCTGCCGCGTGAGGCGGTGCAATTCCTGACCGAACATCCGGGTTTCAAGGCCAAGCAGGCTCCCGGCGGGGACGCCGGCTAGGCCTTAAAGTCGCAGCTCGCATGGCCACCAAGGATAAGGGCACCAGCAACGAGTCGATCGGCCGACCCAAGGGCTGGCGCGAGGGCCGCTATCAGCGTGCCGGCCAGTCTCTGGATGAGTCGGTGCCGTCACAGCCGCCGGTGCAACCGAAACAGGCTTCCGACCCGCGCAGCACGCCGGTGCATCTGGACGAGTACACCAAGATTCCACCCGGCCGACGCCCGCGTCGGCGCAGCCCGCGCTAGTTGCGCGGCGCGCAACGGCAGCCGCCCTGCTTTTGGGCCGAGCGGCCGGCGCGGCTAAAGCGACGCCGGATAGGCGCTCGAGGGTGCCTGCCCGGCAGCGTCCTGCGCTCGATCGAAGCGCAGCTTGCGCATCAGTTCGGTATCGCGCTTGCGCGCATACATGTGGATGTCGGCGCGCTTGACCGCATCGGCCAGTTCTTCGAGCGTGCTGAAGTCGACCGCGCCGTACGACACCTGCACCGTCACCGCATCCGGCTGCGCGAGCATGGCGTTGAGCGCGTCGAGCTGCAAGGCGCTGGTGGCCGAGGTCTGGTTGAGCATCACCAGCAGGAACTCATCGCCGCCCCAGCGGTAAAGACGATCGTGCGTGCCGGCCAGCTGCTGAATCGCCCGCGCGACCCGAATCAGCGCGGCATCGCCCAGCACGTGACCGAAATTGTCGTTGAGCTGCTTTAAGCCATCGACGTCGATCATCGCGACGCAGCCGCGCACCGGTGATTCCGCGCGCCGCAGACCGTCGAGCATGTGAAAGAACGCGTGCCGGTTGTAGGCGTTGGTCAGCGCATCGCGCTCGGCCTGCACGCGGATGCGGTCGTTGTCGGCGCTCAGGATATCGTTGCGCACTGCCAGGCCGTGGTGGCTCTGCTCCATGACCAGCACGGCGCCGCCGAAGCCGAGCATGAATTCCAGCACCAGGTGGGTCGCGGAGCTGAGTTTCAGCGCCGTCAGCGGCAATGGCACGTCCCACAGCACGTTGGCCCCGAATACCGGCAGGTACCAGACGAAGATCAAGGTCAGCAGCGTGAGGGCGACGCGCATCGCCATCAGCCCCGGGCTCGGCGGCTCGCGTCGCACCGCCGAAGCCAGCGCGATCAGTGCGCTCGCAAACACGCCGGCCAGCACGGCCGCCTGCAGCAGAAACACACTGCGAAACTGATAACCGATAACCTGCGGCGCCAGCATCGAGAACAGCGCCACCGGCACCATCAGCCGCATCATCCAGCGCTGCGACCAGCGACGGCCACCGAAGTGCGCACAGCCCTCGATGATCCAATAACCAAACAGATACTCACCGAACAGGTACAGCGGCAGCATCCACGCAGCGGTGGCCGGAACGGCCTGCTCGATCAGCAATGCCAGCAGCGCTGCCGCCAGGCTCAGCCAGGCGCGTACCCACGCCAGCAGTGCCGGATGACGCACGACCGGATTGAGCATGCGGCATAACAGGCCGATGAGTGCGGCGCCCATGGCCTGCACCACCAAACCCAGCACCTGGACATTCTCAAACAGGCCACTCATGACTACATTTTAGGGGGGCAGCTCTCGGCCCGCTCGGTCGGCGACGAAGACCGATAACACTGTCATATTTTTGTCGCGACCTGGCGACAGCTGGCATTCGCCCGGGGGGAGGTGAACGCGCCCGTGGCCCCTATCGGGCCGGTCGGTGCCGGAATGCCAGCCGGCAGAGCCATGCCCCGAACATCAGTGCGATCAGCGCCGGCAGGTAGTCCCACACGCCGCGATCGATGCGTGCGCGCTGCACATCGTCCGGCAAATACAGCACCGGGACCCGATCGCCGACGTGATGGCTGGGGGGATTGGAGCCCACCGCATCCTCAAAACGCACGCTTCGCCCATTGCGGGCAGTGAATTGCACCAGCGGATGGTAGGTTGAGCCGTTGTGCTCTTGATCAAGCGCGAGCGCTTGCACCACCCCGCTGGCTCGATACCCCAGCGACTGCAGTCGGGCCACATCCCGTACCAGATACAGGCTCAGCGCCAGCAGCGCCGGTCCTGCCAGCATCAATACCGGCCGCCAGCGTTGCCACTGCGCCTGTTGCTGAGCGAGCGCCGCCTGCCGCTGCGGGCTGGCCTCGAGCTGTTCGATCGATAGGATGGGACCGTCGGTGCGCGCCACCGCCTCTGCGGCCGCCGGCTTGTCCCGCCGCCGCAGCGTACGCACAACCCGCATGCCCAGCTGCGCCAGCAGCAGTGCGCCGACCAGCCATGTCATCGGTCCGAGCGGCCAGGCGGTGGCGGCATAGTGCAACAGCCACAGCCCGGCGATCAGCAATGCCGCGCCGATCAGTGTCCAGACATGACTGCGCGCTTCCTCGACTCTAAGCGGGTGCGCGGGAATCACCCACAGCGGTGTCTCCATGCCCGTTCTGCGATCGCTCAGACTGCTGCACCCCTGGTTTGAGGTGCCCTCGTAGCGTTGCCCCGCGGGCAGCGCGTAGCGATAGACCGACTGGAAGCATTGCCCGCTCTGGCGCACACCGATGAGCTCGCCGCGCACGCGCACTGCGCGCAGCAGCCAGTACAGCGCATCGCCGAGCAACGCTGCACCGAGCGCGCTGCAGAACAATGCCGCGATGAAAACCATCACCTGGTTGAAGGCGTTAAGGGCGCCCGATACGAGCTGTAACATCCGTGTCGGTCAGCTTAAGTCAGCCGGTCTGCGAGCTCCTGAGGACTGGATCGCAGTTCAGGTCTTGCCGCTCGCTTTGGCCTCGGGCTTGGCGTCCGTTTTGCCGGCGACCGCCAGCTGGTCGCGGCTGCCGGCCTCGACCATCGCCTTGCCCTGCGCACTGCTGATCGAGAAATACCACGGATGTGCCGAGCTCTTGAGCACGTAGAAATCGCCGCTGCTGGGCTTGGACAGCGTCCAGTCGACGCTGTGCGCCTTGTCGTCCTTGAGCGAGAGCGTCAGCGCCGGATGATCCTGCTGCCACTCGGGCTTGGGCTCAGTCCCGAGCACCGCGTCGGTGTGCACATCGCCCAGATCCTCCACCAGCGCCTCGGCGTGCGCGCTGTCGATGCGCTTGTTGCCGGACAGTGCCGGGGCGGTCCAGGTGGCCGATGACGGGCCCGCGCCACTGCTGCTGCTGCTACTGCCACCGCTGCTCTGCCTGACCAGTTGCAGCTTGTCGCCGCCGGCACCACCAACGTCCAGCTCGGCAAGCTTCTCGGTGTCGGAACGCAGCAGATCCGCCTCGAGCCAGGAACCGACGTCGGTCGGCAGCTCGTAGGTTGGCAGGTCGACGGCGTAGACCGCGCGGTCGCTGCCGGTGCGGGCATCGGACTTGCGCAGACCGGGCGAGCTGCCGAAGTACAGGGTGTCGAGCGTCTTGCCACCGGCCTTGATCAGCACCCGGCGCTCAAAGTCGCCATCCACCAGCTTGAAGCGCTTGAGTGCCGCCTCGCTGGTGGCCACCGGCAAGCCGCGCTTAAGAGCGCTCAGGTGATCCAGCAGCGCATTGACGCGCGCGGCATCGGCCGGCGCATCGAACTGTTCCGGCAGCACCCAGCTGCCGCCCTTGCGCGCCAGCTCGACCTGCGTGGTTGCGGCTGGTTTGCCTTGCTGGCTTTCGATCACGATATGATCGGCCGCCTTGACGACGCTGGCTGGCACCAGTGGCGCATCGACCCGGGCGCCGGCGAGCGGATCGTGGCGCAGCGACAGCAGCAGTGCGACCGCGAGCTGCAGCAGCAGCAGTATCGACAGAGGCATGATGGCGCGCCGCATGCTTACACCTGTCCGAGCAGCTGCAGTTGTCGCAGACCGGCGCTGCGTCGGCGGCGCCGATTCAGCCACCAGACCAGCCCCAGACCGCCGAGCACGGCGGCGTAGTTGCCGTACTCCCACAGCGACTGGCTCTCGCGGCTCAACGGCGTGAGCGTGCGCGCGAAATGTTCACGCCCGCGGATACTCAAGAGACCCTGATCCTCGAGCGCCCAGTCAACCAGGTTCTGAACGAAATCGGCCGGTTGGGCGTAGTCCGTTCCCAGTGCGCCGCTGATCAGACGGATGGCCTGGTCGCTGAGCATGGCGCTGGAACCCAGCAGCACCAGCCGCGAGGATGGCGGTGAGTGCTCGACCACGCGATCCAGCGACGGCATATCAGTCGGCGGCGCGCTGGCTTGGGCACCCGCCTTGGCGGCAGCGTCCTTGAGCGCATCAGGCTTGGTAGCGACGCCCTTGGCAATGGTGCGATGGCCGGCCGGTGCGCCCTTCGCCGCGGCCGGACTCGAGCTGCTAGGGTCCGGTGGCGTCGCGCTCTTCGGCGGCAGCAGCGGTGAAGGCTTGCCCTTGAACATCGAATCGAACTCGCCCTCGACCATGAGCGCCAGGGTCTGCGGGCCGGCTGGCTTGCCCACGGCGAAGCCTTCATCCGGATAGCTCTGATAGTCGGGCATCAGGTTGGGCGACTCCGAGATCCAGCTCAGCTTCGAGGACTGCAGCAGCGGGGTCAGCTTGCGGGCCTGATTGAGCTTGCTGTCGACCTGCAGCGGTGCCGCCCACGGCACATCGATCTGATCCAGGCTGTCGGTGATCGGGCTGCGCGTGTTCAGTCCGCGGCCGCGCACGTCGACGATGTACGGATATTTGGCGAGTTCGACTTCGTCGACCGCGAAGCCGCCGACTTCGCGCTGCACCGGAATCGGCAGCGCGCCGCTCTGCTGATCGAGCACCAGTCCCTTGCCGTAGTAGAGCCCGTAGCCGGCCAGCCAGTCCTCGAGCCCGGACTTCACCGGTCGGGCCAGGATGCTCTGCTCGATGCTGACGTCGGTGGGCGACGCCGACAGCAATACGGTGCCGCCCTGCATCAGGAACTGATCGATCGCGAACTGCTGCTTGATGTCGAGCCCCTGCGGGTCGAGCACCATCAGCAGGTCGGCGTCGGACGGCACCCGGCCATCCTTCAGATCGGTGTCGGTCCAGCGTACCGATTCGGACAGCGCCCGGCGCAGCGTGTTGAAACTTCGGCCGGACGCAGCCCCGGCCATCGGACCCATGCCACTGGCCCCCGGTCCCCGCGGATTACTCATCACGGCGACGGTTTTGAGAAATCCCGGCGCCAGGCGCCTGACCGAGGCTTCCAGCGTGCTCTTGAACGACGCCTGGTTCAGTTGCTCGGGCAGCGGCACCTGCTCGGTGCCGCGCGCATCGCCGATGGTCATGTAGAACCAGAACGGCTTGCTGTCGGTGAGGCTCATCGCGATCGGCCGAAAGCCGAACTCCTTCGGCAGCTTGGTGGCAAGACCAGGCTCGGTGTCCGGATCGTGCATCGTCACTTTGAAGTTGCCGTTCGACTCATGGGCAATGTCGGCCAGCGCAGCCTCGAGCGCTGCGCGCGCATCCTGCAACGGCTTGGGCAGTGAATCGTTGGCCGAGATGTAGCCGGTGAAGGTCACCGGCTGGCGCAGCGTGTCGAACACGCTGCCGCCGGCCTGGTAGCTCAGCAGCACCTTGCGGATCGCGCTGGAAGTGGCGTATTCCGGATTCTTCAGCTCGACGTGCAGGTCTGTGTCGGAGTTCTGCTTGACGTCGATCAGATCGCGGTAGTTGAGCACCTGATACTGATCACCATAGGCGATCAGGATGTCGAAGTACGAGTTCACCACCGACGCCTGGTACTTGCCCGACACCTGGAATGGCACCGGCCGGATGTTGTAGCGGCTGGTGGCCTCGGCTTCGACCTTCGGATCATCGTGCGGATCAACGAACTCGACGTGCACCTTGCCGCCGCCGGCGACCGCGTACTCGCGCAGCAGATCGCGCAGCTGCGGCACCAGCGGCGCCAGCAACGGATGGGTCGCGGCGCTGAAATAACCGCGGATCAACAGCGGCTCCTGCAGCTGCGCCAGGTAATTGCGGGTCGCCTCGGACAGCGTATAGATCTTGCCCGAGGTCAGATCGATGCGCGCCCAGCCGATCTGATCGAGCCACAGGTTGGCGGTCAGCGCGTTCACCACCAGCAATGCCACGACGCCGTACCAGCGTCGGTGAGCGTCGCTGGTCGGATTGCCGGCCCAGCGCAGCGTCTCGAGCGACAGGCGGTTGAGAATGAGAAACACCGCCGTGATCGACAGGTAGTAGTACAGATCGCGCAGGTCGAGCACGCCACGGGTGATCGAAGCGAAGCGCGAACCGGCGCCGAGCGCATGCAGCCACTCGCCGGCGCGATAGCCGACCAGTGCCGTCAGTGAATCGGAGCCGACCAGATACAGCGCGCCGGTCAGCAGCACGGTCAGGATCAGGCTCACGATCTGGTTGTCGGTGCGGCTCGAGACCCACAGGCCGACCGCCACGTAGGCGGCGGCCAGCGCCACTGCCGCCGCGTAGCCACCGATCACCGGACCCCAGTCGAGCGGTCCCAGATTGGCCACGGTGATCGGCAGCGCCAAGGTCAGCAGCAGCGCGATCATCACCAGCCCCAGGCAACCGAGGAATTTGCCCAGCACCAGCTCGGTCGGTGTGGTCGGTGAGGTCAGCAGCAGCTCGAGCGTGCCGGCGCGCCGTTCTTCAGCCCAGGAGCGCATCGTCAGCGCCGCCACCAGAAAGATCAGCAGCACCGGCATCCATTGAAACAGCGGCCGGACATCGGCCAGGTTGCGCTCGAAGAAGGTCGCCACCCAGAAGAAGATGAACAGCGTCGCACCCAGAAACGCCGCCAGGAACAGAAACGCGGCCGGGGAGGCAAAGTAGCCAGTTAGCTCCCGACCGGCGATCCGCAGGACCTTATGCAGCATTGCGCGCCTCCGCGGCCGCCGCACCCGCATTGACCTCGGCGAACACCTTTTCCAGGGTGCGCTGCTCACGCATCAGTCCGTAGAGCGCGAAGCCCGCGCCGATCACCGCCGCGCCGATCGCCGGCGCGCGGGATTCGTCGGCGTCCACCGTGTAGCGATAGCGGCTCTGCGCAGCATCGAGCAGCTGCGCTGAGGCGACTCCCTCGACCGCGCGCAGCACCGGCAGCGCATCGTGCTGGTCCCGATCCAGCGTGACCAGCAGGCTGGTGTGGCGCTGCAGCTCATCCAGTCGCGCATCCACCACCTTGCGGCCCGCCCGCAGGATCAACACCCGCTGGCATACCGCCTGCACCTCCTGCAGGATGTGAGTCGAGACGATCACGGTGGCCGACTGCGACAGTTCGCGTATCAGCGATCGCATGTGCAGGATCTGCGTTGGGTCGAGGCCGTTGGTCGGCTCATCCAGGATCACGATGTCCGGGCCGTGCAGGATGGCCTGGGCGACGCCGACGCGCTGGCGATAACCACGCGACAGGGTCTGGATCGATTGGGTCGCCTTGTCGCGCAGTTCGGTGCGCCGGATCGCGGCCGCCACCGCCCGCGGGCGCGCGGCCGCCGGCAGGTCATGCAGCATGGCCTGATATTCGAGAAACTCGATCACCGTCATTTCCGGCCAGGCGGGACAATTCTCGGGCAGGTAGCCGACCCGGCGCTGAATGGCAGCGGTGTCGCGTCCGATCTGAAGCTGTTCGACCTGGATTGAGCCGCCGCTCGGTTCCAGGAAGCCGGTCAGCATCTTCATGATCGTGGTCTTGCCGGCGCCGTTGGGCCCGAGCAGCCCGACCACTTCACCGCGTCCGATAGTGAAACTCACATTATCGACCGCCACGAAGTCGCCGTATCGGCGCGTCAGATTTGAAATCGTGATCATCGCCCAATCCTAAAGCCGGGGACGCTGCTTCGACCGGCGCGTCCGAAAATAGTTTCAGCCCGCAACCGTTTAGAGTCGCTCGAGGGTCTGCTCATCGCCAGTGCCGCCAAAATACTGGTCCAGGGCCGCCTGGAACAAGGCCTCCCCGCCGCTGGCGTGCAGAAACAGCGTCAGCGACGAGCGGAATTTTAGATCGTCCGGATAGCCGAAGATCCGGGAAACGTTCCCGCTGTCGGCTTGCACGACCAGTTGCACACACTGCCGCAGTCGCGGCCCGAGCACGCCGTGCTGCAGGTAGGCCCGCGCCTCGTCCGCGCCGGCGAGGCAATAGCTGCGCGCCATCGGGCTCGAACCTAAGCCGCACAGTTGCGGAAAGATGAACCACATCCAGTGCGTTGCCTTGCGACCCTGCTGCAGCTCGATGAGCACGCGCTCAAACACCGGCTGCTGGGCCGCCAGGAACCGCTCCAGGCGGTAGCGATCCTGAGGCTGCGCTGCCACCCTATTTCCCCAACAGTCCCTTGAGCTGATCCTGCAGCTTCTGTTTGAGCTCGTCCTTATGCTGGTCCAGTTCCTGCTGCACCCGTGCCTTGGCCATGCCCGGCAGATCCGGGCGCACGCTCGGACTTTTCATGGTTCCTGTGACCAGCATCGGCACCTCGGCCAGCGTCACGCTCGAGGCATCCACCGCCGCGGCGGATTTGAGGACCGAGGCCTGAATGCGGTAATTGATTGCCTCGGTCGGAAGATTGGCCGACCCCTGGCCGGTGACGCGCAGAACTCCCGAGTTGATGGTCAGGTCCTTGGTGGTAGCCACGCCGTGAGCAATGTCGGCCGAGGCCTTGAATACATCGAACGGGGTGCGGCCAGTGTCGCTGCCGGCCGGCGCCGCCTGCTTGCGAATCAACGCCAGCGCGCGATTGATCTGAAAGCCGATGTCGATGCCCTCGACCGCGCCGCCGGCCAGATTCGCGCTCACCCGTCCATTCAGCGACCGCAGCATCGCCTGCGTGTCGAGGCCGTTCGCATTCAAATTCAGTGTCAGCTCGCCGCGACCCGACAGCCGTTGGGTGTTGGCAAAGTCGTTCAATAGCTGTGCGACATCGACATTCGACAAGCTCTGCTGCAGCTTAAGATTAGGCACTGCCCCGCGGCCATCCAGTGTCAGCTCACCCTGGCCGCTGCCGCCATACAAAGTGGCGGCGATCGGTGCCAGGCGAATCAGCGCGTCCTTCGCCTCAAGGCCCACCGTCACGTTCGTCAGCGTGATGCCCGACACGCGGGCGCGGGCGATCTGCGCGGTGCCGTGAAAATCGAGGGTCTTGAGAGAATCAGTGGATGCTGCCGTTGGCTTGGCCGCGGCCGGCTTGGTCGCGGCAGGCGCGCCGCCGGCGTCGGCGCTGCGATAGCGGTCCAGATCGATCTGGTCGAGCACCAGATTGAAGCCAGTTGCCTTGCTGTCGAGATCATCCACCGACACCGTGCCCCTGAGCCGCGAATCATCCAGCTGGATCGACAGATCGGTCAGTCGCAGCGCGTTATGCGACAACGCGAACGCCCCGGACATCAGAAAGTTGGAAAAGACTTTGGGATCACGGGTCGCAGGCGGCGTGATGTCCAGCTTCTGCATGAGCTCGCGCGGCGAGATCGGCTCCAGATTGAATCGCCCCTGCAGATTCGGCGCATCGAGGACATGAGTGCCATTGATCGAACCGGTGAGATGCGCAGCGCCGATCTGCACAGTCAGCCCGGGAATGGCCAGCGCCTGGGTCGCAGGATCGAGCCGCAGCTGGAATTTTGCCGACACCGGCAAGGGCGTGGCGTCGGGACCGTTGCTCAGCTGCAGTGATGCCGACACCGAGATCGGATCGCTGGACTGCACCGGACCGATGTCGACCTGCAGCTTGTCGGCCAGCACGTCCTGGTAGCTGATGCGACTGTCCTTGATGGTCACGCCGGCCAGTTGCGGCAGCGTCGGCCGCGCCGCTGCGGGCGCACTTGGCGCCGGTGGCACAGTGCTGCGCTCGTTCGGGGGCAGCTGCCAGTTGCCATGTCCGGCGGCGTTCTTGCTCAGCTGCAGATCCAGGCCGCTGATCTCGATGCGTCCAACGTCGAGCCGCTTGTGCAGCAGCGGCAGCAATTTCACACTCAGTGCCACGTGCCGCACCGACGCGAACGGTGCTCCGCCAAATTCCGGCGGACTGCCCAGGCTTGCCGGCCCGAGTTCGAGCGCGGCCCACGGGAACAGTGACAGCTTGATGTCACCGGGCAGCGATAGCTGCCGACCGGTGGAGGATTTGACGCTGGCGATGATGCGGCTTTTGAAAGCGTTCGGATTGACCGCTAGCCGAACAATCAACACGACGATAACCAACAGCGCGATGACGGCGCCGATGCCGTAGCCGATCATCTTGACAGCGCGCATGGCTATCGCCCGTGGGGTCAGGGCCGGTAGCATAGTCCCTGACAGCCGTTTTTCCGATGGCGGCGCCGACAACGAGACATCGCATTGAATCAGAAGGCGGCGGGCGCGGCAGCCGCCGATGGCACACCCGAGCAGATCCATCTGACCTGGGGTGAGGATCCATCGCGCACGCTGGTGGTCTCGTGGGCCTCGCCCGCGCCGGCGCTGCATCCGCGCGTGATCCTGCAGCCGCCGGATCGGACCGAGGTGCTTATGCCGGCCGTGCAGCGTTGCTACACCGACGGCCTCAATGGCCAGACGGTGTTTAGCTACCACGCCCGGCTCGATGACCTGAGCCCCGACACGCCGTACCGCTATAGTCCCACCGCGGACAACGATCGCCGCCGCGAGGCGCCATTCGTCGCCAGTTTTCGAACCGCGCCGCGCGGACGCGTGCCGTTTCGATGGACCAGCTACGGCGATCTGTCGACACCGGTGGTGTCGTGGGCCATGTCATCGCCGCAGAGCCGCCATGCGGTCGATGCGGTGGAGCGCTTCGAGCCGCTGTTTCATCTGCTCAATGGCGATCTGTGCTATGCCAACCTGAATCCTTCGGCGCAGCCGGCGGTGTGGGCCGACTTCGGCCACAACGTGCAGCGATCGGCCGCGTATCGTCCGTGGATGCCCTGCCCCGGCAACCACGAAATCGAATTCGGCAACGGCGCGCAGGGATTGAACTCCTATCTGACACGCTACTCACTGCCGGACAACGGCTCGGCGTTTGCCGGCTGCTGGTATCAGTTCCAGGTCGGCTCGGCACTGTTCATTTCGTTGGCCGCCGACGATGTGATCCATCAGGACAGCGGCGCCTTCCTGGCGGGCCCCAATCCGCTGGTGCCTGCGCCCAACACCGGACTCGCGCCGATTCAACCCGGTACCTCGGTCTACATCCGCGGCTTCAGTCAAGGCGAGCAGACCCGCTGGCTCGAGCGAACTTTGCAGGCTGCACAGCACGACCGCAGCATCGACTGGATCATCGTGCAGATGCATCAGGATGCGCTGAGCTCGTCCGAAAACGGCAACGGCTCGGACCGCGGCATTCGGGAAACCTGGCTGCCGCTGTTTGATCAGTATGGCGTTGATCTGGTGCTGTGCGGGCACGATCATGACTACGAACGCAGCTGGCCGGTGCGCGGCTGCAACCACGACGTCGGGCGCGACGCGCTCGACGGCAGTCCGGTCGACACCTGCCAGCCGCAACCAGTGGTAACCAGCGAACCCGCCGACGGCCGCTACGATGCCCGACGCGGCACCATGCATCTGATCCTCGGTGGCGGCGGCACCAACGAGCCCCTCGATATCTACGGCGTCAATCCGGTCACTGGCGTGCCGCAAGCCAAGGTCATCACCCGGCCGAATCGCCCATTCCCGGGTCCGGTGGCCGGAATGTTCATGAAGCATGGCGCCGACGCCCTGGAGGATGCCATCTGGTCGGCTCGACGCGACCCGGTCACCGGCTATGGTATCGCGGTGTTCGATCTGGATCCGGGCGGCGCTGACGGCAACACCACGATCACGATGCGCTACTTCCACGCCGCCGGCGCCGACCGGACCCCGGCCGCCGATTACCAACTGTTCGATAGCGTGGTGCTGTGCAAGCAGCGGCGCGACGGCAGGGGCGATTAGACCACTGGATTCCAGTATTCTGTCGATCGGCGACGGCGGCAGGACAGCAACGACCATGTCAGTGGCTCCACAAAAAGAACTCACGCTGCGCGGAATCATCCTCGGTGTGCTGATCACGCTGGTCTTCACCGCGGCCAACGTGTTTTTCGGCCTGAAGGCCGGACTGACCTTCGCCACCTCGATTCCCGCCGCCGTGATATCGATGGCGGTGCTGCGCGGCTTCAAGGGAATGACGATCCAGGAGAACAACATTGTCCAGACGATCGCGTCGGCGGCCGGCACATTGTCGGCGATCATCTTCGTGCTACCGGGGCTGATCATCATCGGTTGGTGGAGCGGGTTTCCGTACTGGGTGTCATTCTGGATCTGCGCGCTCGGCGGCATCCTCGGCGTCACCTACTCGATCCCGCTGCGGCGCGCGCTGGTCACGCAGTCGGATCTGCCCTATCCGGAAGGTGTCGCCTGTGCCGAGGTGCTGAAGGTCGGCGGCGGCGCCGAGGCGCACGCCGATGCGGTGGCGGATTCGCGTGCCGGCTTGCTGGCGGTGCTGTGGGGATCGATCGTTTCGGGCGTGTTTGCCTTGGTGGTCGGCACGCGCATCTTTGCCAGCGACCTGGTCAGTTATTTTCGTCTGGGTACGCGCGGCGGGGTCAGTGGCTTTGATTTTCTGCTGTCATTCGCGCTGTTCGGCGTCGGCCATCTGATCGGCCTGTGGGTCGGTCTGGCGATGCTGGTCGGCGCATTGATCGGCTGGCTGTGGGGTGTGCCGCATTACTCGGCGCTCAGCGGCAGCCACGCCGCGATCGCCACCCTGGCGCACGACACCTGGAATCACCAGATCCGGTTCGTCGGCGCAGGCACGATCCTGGTGGCCGCGATCTGGACTCTCGCCAAGCTGTTCAAGCCGGTCTACAGCGGGCTGCAGTCGGCGCTGGCTGCCTCGCGCGCACGTCGCGCCGGCAACTCGGCGGCACTGCCTCGAACCGAGCGTGACATTCCGATCGGACTGGTAGGTCTGATCACGCTGGCCTGCTTTGTTCCGATCGTCGTGCTGTTAGCGAACTTCGATTCCCGCGGCGCGCTCGATGCCCATATGGCGACACTGGCCGTGGGCGGATTGATCTACGTGGTACTGATGAGCTTCTTTGTATCGGCCGTGTGCGGTTACATGGCAGGGCTCATTGGCTCGTCCAACAGCCCGCTGTCCGGCATCGGCATCCTGGCGGTCATCGGTGCGGCGTTGCTGCTGGTATTCGGTGTGCGCTCGAGTCTGCCGGCCAGTGCCGAGCAGGCTCTGGTCGCATTTGCGCTGTTCGTGACCGCGGTCGTTTTTGCCGTCGCCACCATCGCCAATAACAATCTGCAGGACCTGAAAACCGGTCAGCTGGTGGATGCCACGCCGTGGAAACAGCAGGTGGCGCTGGTGATCGGTGTCATCGCCGGCGCAGCGATCATTCCGCCGATCCTGGACCTGCTGAATCATGCCTACGGTTTTGCCGGCGCGCCCGGCCCGACGCGCGAGCACGCGCTGCCGGCGCCGCAGGCCGGGTTGATTTCGGCCCTGGCACAGGGCGTGCTGCAGAATAACGTCGACTGGAACCTGATCGAGGTGGGCGTCGGTATCGGCGTGCTGCTCATCGTCATCGACGCGCTGCTGCGACGTCTGACCCGTGGCGCGCATCTGTCGCCACTGGCCGTCGGGCTTGGGATCTACCTGCCTACCCAGAGTACCTTGATGGTCGTGGTGGGTGCGATCGTCGGCTGGTACTACGACCGCTGCGCCGATCGACGTTCCAACCCGGCAAGCACCAAGCAACTCGGGGTGCTGCTGGCCTCCGGCCTGATTGTCGGTGAAGGTCTCATCGGCGTATTGATTGCGGCGCTGGTCGCGTTTTCGGGCAAGGACTTCCCGTTATCGCTGGTCGGCGACCGCTTTGCCGACAATGGCGCGGTATTCCTGGGACCTATCGTGTTCGCCGCGATCGTGCTGGTGATGTACCGCTGGGTCGCGCGCCTGCGCGGCTGATCCAATAGGCGAGTCTCGGGCCGCCTTTGCCTTCGTAGGCAAGCTGCGCCATCAGCAGCGCGAACGGTTCGAAATAGCGGGCGATGTGCAGATCGCCGGCGTCGACTGGATCAAAGCCAAGGTCGCGGATCAGGCCGGCGGTCAGTTTCTTGGCCGCCGCATCATCACCGCAGTACACCATGTTGGGCCGGCGCATCCGTCGCCGCGTCTCGTACACTCCGACCAATACCTCGCTCGGCACGGTGTTGAGCGCCGAGACTACCCGGGTGCGTGGAAGGATCTGCGCCAGTCGCTCCGCTCCCGACGAGCTGCATCCGAGCACCAGCGCGGTATCGTCCTGATTCATCGGCAGTGAGCAGTTGATCAGGACTTTGCCCGAAAGCTCGCCAGCCTGAGCGATCACATCCTCGATGCGTGACCAGTGCACCGCCAGCAGCAGCAAGTCGGCATCACGCACCGCTTCGGCAACGCTGCCGGCTCGCGCATTGGCCTTGGTCGCGCGCGCCAGCCGCTCGAGCTTTGCCACACTGCGCGCATAGCTGAACACCACCTCGTGCCCGGCCCGCGCCAGCAACGTCCCGAGCTTTCCGCCGAGCAATCCCGAGCCCAGGACGCCGATGCGCATCAGCGCCCGGTCAGCCGTTCGAGCCGTTCCGGGTAGCGCGCGCCCTGCACCGTGATGTTCGAGGCCGCGGTCTCGATGTCGCGCAGATCGACCGGCGTGAGCTCGATGGCCGCAGCGCCGATATTCTCGTTCAGGCGCTCGGCCTTGGTGGTCCCCGGGATCGGAACGATCCAGGGCTTTTGTGCCAACAGCCAGGCGAGTGCGATCTGCGCCGGGGTCGCCTGCTTGCGCGCGGCAATCTTCTGCAGCAGCTCGATCAGGCCCTGATTGGCCCTGCGCGCTTCGGCGGTAAAGCGCGGCACGATATTGCGAAAGTCAGAGGCGTCGAATTTCGTGTGCTCGTCGATCTTGCCGGTGAGAAAACCACGGCCGAGCGGACTGTAGGGCACGAGACCGATGCCGAGCTCCTCGAGGGTCGGCATGACCTCGGACTCCGGCTCGCGACGCCACAGCGAGTATTCGCTTTGCAGCACCGCGACCGGCTGCACCGCGTGGGCACGACGGATGGTCGCCGCACTGGCTTCCGACAAACCGAAGTGCCTGACCTTGCCCTGCCGGATCAGATCTTTCACCGCACCGGCGACCTCCTCGATCGGCACCGCGGGATCGACCCGGTGCTGGTACAGCAGGTCGATGACATCGACCCTGAGGCGTTTCATCGACGCCTCCGCCACCTGCCGGATGCGCTCGGGGCGGCTGTCGACACCCGCGGGCTGGGTGCCACCGTTCGGATCGATCTTGAATCCGAACTTGGTCGCGATCACCACCTTGCCGCGAAACGGCTCGAGCGCTTCGCCGACCAGCGTTTCATTGACGAACGGGCCGTAGACCTCGGCGGTATCGAAAAACGTGATGCCACGTTCGACCGCCGAGCGCAGCAGCGCGATCATGTCGTGCTTGTCCGGGGCCGGACCGTAGCCAAAGCTCATGCCCATGCAGCCCAGACCCAGAGCCGAGACTTCCAGACCGCTCTTTCCAAGCGTTCGCTTCTGCATGGGTCACCCTTGAGTGTGCCGGTGGTCGTACATCTTCACCCCGCAATGGCGTGCAGGGAAGTCGGCCGCTCGGTCCCGCTACGAGCCGACCGCTGGCGGTTGTCACGGCATCAAGGGCGCATACCTACTTGATTTCGTTGATAGAATGTTGCCTGCGACCCGGGCCTGGCGCCGCAGCTTGTGAGCGCATGGCGGCCCGTGCAAGATCAGTACTAATCCTCTAATAAATGCGCGATTTCCCCGGGCAACTTTCGACTCAATGGCTCACGACGTTTTTTTGAGTTACGCCGCACCCGACAGGGCGGCCGCGCTGGCAGCCGTGGCGGAGCTGGAGGCTCAGGGCATTCGATGCTGGGTGGCGCCGCGCGATGTCGCGGCCGGCTCGGAATACGGCGAGGAGATCATCGAAGGCATCAAAGCCTGCCGGCTGCTGGTGCTGATCTTCTCGGCCCAGGCCAACAGCTCGCCGCACGTCCGGCGCGAAGTCGAGCGTGCGGTGTCAGCCGGCAAAACCATCATCCCGTTTCGCATCGAGAACATCATGCCCACCGGCGCGATGGAATACGCGCTCGGTAACACCCACTGGCTCGACGCGCTGACTCGGCCGTTGGAGCCGCATCTGGCCACGCTGCTGCAGACGGCGCGTCGCCTGTTGGGGCGCGACGGCCCTGCGGCATCGACCGACGCGGCGCCCATGGTCGCCAGCGTGCGTCCATCGGTGGTCGTGCTGCCGTTCAACAACATGAGCGGTGACCCGGAGCAGGAATATTTCAGCGACGGGATCACCGAAGACATCATCACCGATCTGTCCAAGGTCTCGGGGCTGTTCGTCGTGGCCCGCAATACGGCCTTTACCTATAAGGGCAAGGCCGTCAAGGTGCAGGAGATCAGTCAGGAGCTCGGTGTGAATTTCGTGCTGGAGGGCAGCGTGCGCAAGGCCGGCTCGCGAGTGCGGGTCACGGCACAGCTTATCAATGGCAAGGACAGCGGCCACATCTGGGCCGATCGCTTCGATCGCGACCTGACCGACATCTTCGCGATCCAGGATGAAATTACCCACGCGATCGTCGAGCAATTAAAAGTAAAGCTGCGCCCGCAGGAAAAGAAATCCATCGGCCAGGCGCCGACCGACAATGTCGAAGCCTATACCTATTACCTGCGCGGGCGGCAGTTTCTGAACCGACATTCCAAGTCGTACTACCAGCTGGCGCGCCGGATGTTCACCAAGGCCGTCGAGCTCGACCCGATGTTCGCGCGCGCCTATGCCGGCGTCGCCGACTGCGATTCGTGCCTGGTGCTGCACTACCACGTCGATGTCGCGATCGAAAACATACTGGCCACCAGCGCCCAGGCGCTGGCGCTCGACAACGGCCTGGCCGAAGCCCACGCCTCGCGCGGACTCGCGCTGTCGCTGACGGATAAGAAGGAAGAGGCCATGGCGGAGTTCGAGCGCGCCACCAGCCTCGATCCGAACTCCTTCGAGGTCTACTATTTCTACGCTCGCGCCTGCTTCGCCGAGAACAAGATGGAGAAGGCCTTGGCGCTGTTCGAGCGCGCGGCCGAAATCAAGCCGGATGATTACCAGTCGCTGGCGATGCTGTCGATGATCTATAAGACACTGGGCCGCGAGCAAGAAATCGAACCGGTGGCCCGCAAAGCACTCGAGCTGGCGGAGCGGGAGTTGACCCTACACCCGGAAGACCCGCGGCCCGCGTATCTGGGTGCAATCTGTCTTGCCAAGCTGGGCGAGCGTGACCGCGCCAAGGAATGGTTATCGCGCACGCTGGCGATCGATCCGGACGACATCCTGACGCAGTACAACGTCGCCTGCGTCTACTCCATTCTCGGCAGCTTCGATTCCGCGTTCGATCTGCTCGAACGTCTGCTGCCGCACGCCAACGCCGAAACCAAGTCGTGGATCAAGGTCGACTCGGACTTCGATCCGCTGCGCGCCCTGCCGCGCTATCAGAAGGTCATGGAGCTGGCGCAGTAATCGGCTACCGGAGTCTTTCGACGGTAGTAATAAAAGAGCGGCACGCCCGCCAGGATGATCAGCAGTCCGATCGAGGAGCGCACCGGCCGGTTGATCCACAGATTCACCGTCAGCGCCAGCGCTGCCAGGCCGAAGACGGCGGGTACCCACGGATAGCCCCAGACTCGATACGGACGCTCAAGCTCGGGTTCGGTCCGACGCAGTCTGATCAGGGCCACCGCCACCAGCGCAAAGAAGATCCAAATCGCGAATACGTACAGCGAATAGAGCTCCTCGAAGGTGCCGGTCAGCGCGATCAAGGCGCCTAAGGATCCGACGAACAGCAACGCGCCGCTGGGGGTGCGATAGCGCGGATGAGTGCGCGCTACAAACCTAAAGAACAAGCCGGCGCGTGCCATCGCGTAGGGGATGCGGGCATCGGCCATGATCACCACGTGCAACGACGCCAGCGCCGAGATGCACATCGCCAGCGTCAGCCAGGTGGCGCCGCGCGCGCCGGCGACCGACTGCACCACCTCCGAGGCGAAGTCCGGCGAGCCTGCCAGCTGCGCGAATGGCAGCGCGTGAAAGTACGCGAGGTTCACAGCAACGTAGAGCACCGCGACGATCAGCAGCGCGACCACCAGTACCCGCGGAATATTTCGGCCCGGGTCCTGAATCTCTTCCGCAAGCGAACCCAGATTCTGAAAGCCGTTGTAGGCCCACATGGCCGGCACCAGCGCGCTGAGCACGGCGCCGATCGTTGCCGTGCCCAGCGGCATCGCCGGCGTGGCCGCGGCTGCTCCGGCGTTCGCGAATAACGTGCCGGCCACGATGATGATGACGATCGCGCCGATCTTGATCGATGCCAGCACCAGCTGGATGCGCCCGCCGGTGCGGATGCTGAGGTAATTGATGGCCGTCACCAACAATATAACGAGCGTGGCCAGAGGCTGTGCGAGCGTGAGCGTGAACGCCCATCCGCCCAGGTGCAGCGAAAGCCAGGGCGCGGCCAGCGCCGGATACAGAAAGCTGCAGAAGCGCATGAATCCTGCCGCCAGAATCGCCGCCGCCGTCGGACTGGTCAGCACTGAGGCGGTCCAGCCATACAGAAATCCCCACAGCGGTCCCAGACCTCGGCCCAGATAGACGAACACGCCGCCCGCCCGCGGCAGCGCCGCGCCCAGCTCCGCCAGGCACAGCGTTCCGAACAGTGCGATCACCGCGCCGACGATCCAGGCGATGATGACCAGGCCGACCGAGCCGGTGGCAAGGGCCATTGCACCGCTGACCAGAAACACGCCGGTGCCGATGATCGTGCTGACGACCACCGCGGTCGCCGACCAGAAACTCAGGCCCCGTGCCAGCGACGGTACCGGCGATGCGGCGGCAATCCCGGGGTCCTGGGTGCTCACACCTCGGGCTTGATGTTGGCGTTGAGTCGAAACAGGTTGGCCGGATCAAAGCGCTTCTTCAGCGCCGCCAGGCGCGCATAGTTGTCGCCAAAGGCGGCGTGTACCCGTGCTTCGCGATCGTCGGTCGCCGCAAGGTTGACGTACTGACCGCGCGTCTGCGGCTCGATCCGGATCCAAACGCGCCGGGCCCACTCGATGCCACGCTCGCTGTCGCGCGAGGGCATATCCCACTCGGTGGAGACCCCGACATTGTGGCTTGCCCCACGATTGAAGTATGCGCTGTCCTTGGGCGCCACCCGAGCGATCGCGCCACCCTGATGCTGCAGCCAGATGACGCTGTTGGGCGGTGCACTCTCGACCGACTCGACCATGGTGTCGATCAACGCCGGGGTGATGCCATAGACCAGACCGCCCTTGCCGTAGTTGCCCAAGGGGCTGCTGCCACGCAAGTCCGCGCTGCCCTGAAGCGTGGCGTAGGGTACGTGCGCCAGCTGATCCTGAACCGGTTTGCCGAGCTTGCGCAGCGGTGCGACAAATCGTTCCGCATCACCGGCGGGGCCGCAGTAACAAATGTCAAACGCGAGCCAACGAGCGCCGTCGGTGCCGGTGCCCACCGCCATGTCGACATACAGCTCATCGGGAGCAGCGGCGAGGATGTCGGCAACGCCGCGCAATGTCGAGCGCGCGTCATCAAACGGCAATTCGAGATTGCCTCCGTACATGATCGGTGTGACCGCGTGCAGCCGGAACGTGAACGCGGTCACCACACCGAAGTTGCCACCGCCACCGCGCAGCGCCCACAGCAGTTCCGGATTGTCCTTGGCGCTCACGCGTCGCCAGCGGCCGTCCGCGGTCACCAGGTCCGCTTCGATCAGGTTGTCGCAGGTGAGCCCGAACCGGCGGGCGATGCGTCCGACGCCTCCGCCCAAGGTGAGTCCGCCCACGCCGGTGTCGGCGACGGTGCCGACCGGTGTGGCCAGTCCGAAGGCCAGTGCCTCGCGATCGAGCTGGCCCAGCAGCGCGCCGCCCTCGACCCGAGCCAGCTTTGCGACCGGATCGACTTCCACCGCGCGCATCGGCGACAGGTCCACCACCAGCCCGCCGTCGCAGCCGGATTGACCCGACAGACTGTGGCCGCCGCCGCGCACCGCCGTCGACAGACCGTGATCGGCTGCGAAGCTCACCGCGCGGCGCGCGTCGGCTGCGCCCACGCATCGCACGATCAAGGCCGGCTTGCGATCGAAGGCTGGGTTCCACAGCCGGCGCGCACTTTCATAGGCCGGCAGGTCGGCGGTGATGAGTTCGCCCCGCAGCCCGGCGCGCAAGTCATCGATGTCGGCGGCCTTCAGAGCCAGCTCGCGCCCGTCGAGCCCTTTGGCAGCGGTGTCGGAACCTTCGACAGCCGCGACTGCGCGCCGGTACGGCAGCGAGGCACTGGCCATCGCCGCGAGCCCGGCTGCGCAAAAGCTTCTTCTTTTCACGCTGACCTCCCTGTATCGGCGAATAAGGCTGCGCGCGCGCGTCTGAGCGGTCAAGCGCTAGAATGCCGGCTTCCAGGAAGGGCTAATCCAATTCTCAAAAAAAGGGGTGCAAGCATGTCTACCAATAATCACTGGTGCGGCTCGCCCGCGGTTCTGCTCACTCTGAGCGTCTGCGCCGGCGTTATCTATCTGCCGTTGGCGGCAGCGGCTGACTCGCCTGCCACTGCCGGTCCGTCGCATTTCATCGTTGCGCCGGGCGAGGTGAAATGGACCGACCCGCCGGCTGGAATCGGGCGCGGCAAACCCTCGATCGATGCCGGCCTGCCACTTCGGTTCGCGTTGCTGCAAGGCGATCCGACCAAACCGGGCGCGCCGTTCACGATCCGCCTGGGCTGCGGCGACGGCTATATCGCCGCACCGCACTGGCATCCGACCGATGAGAACATCGTGGTGCTGAAGGGCACGTTCCTGCTGGGAGCTGGCGACAGCTTCAATCCGGTAGGCATGCAGGAGATCTCGACCGGGGGTTACGGCTACATGCCGCGCCGCATGCATCACTTTGGTCAGTGCAAGGGCGACACCGACATGCTGGTGTACGGCGTCGGGCCGTTTACGATCAATTGGATTGCGGCGGCGCGCAAGCCGGCAGCGAACAAACCCTGATCCTGGATCTCGCCATCGGGATGCATGCTGCCGATCCCACGGAGGGCGAGCCCAGGCCCTGGCCGCCAACGACGCGCGCTACTTCGATCAGTTGGCGTTTAGGGACCGGACCGCGCTGCTACGCCTATCGACTTAGGCATGGAAAATTCACATGACCAAGGATTGGAAAGCGATAGCGCGGGCCACTCATGAAGGCTCTGAGTCCGGCGCCGTAAGCTTCCCGCAAAGCATCCAGATGCTGATGGCTGCTGGTTTCGACGGCTACCTGGTCGATCTGCGGCGCGCAACCCGGACTTACTATTTATCCAGTGGCGAGACGGCGGAGTTCAGTTCGCCGCCACCCTCCAAACCGGTGGGCGCGAACTTCGAAGCCGAAACGATCCGGCAGGCGATCAAGGAGGCGCAGGAACTAAAGCCCGGCTACACCTATCAGGGCTTCTGCGCCAAGATCGCCGCGGCCGGCTGCGCCGGCTACGTGGTGTCGCTGCTGGGCACGCGGGTGCTCTACTTTGGCCGCAGCGGCGAGACCCACACCGAGTATTTCCCGGGGACCAAGCCTGGGGCGCGTCAGTAACTGAGCGCAGATATGCTGGTCTTTGACTGACTCGCCATGCGAGTGAATTGCTCCTAGGCCCCGAATTGCCTGATCATGCGCTGCACTTTCGCATCGACGGGGGAATGAAGTCGTGAGCCAGTCGAGCGCGCCAAACGAAGCCGTCGTTCGCCGGTTCTTCCAGCTACTCAACGCCGAGGATCTGGAGGGCCTGCGCAGCCTGCTGACCGCGGATGCGGCCTGGCTGCCGCAGGCACGCGACATGCCCGGGGCTGGCGAGTACCGCGGCCGCAACGTGGTGGTCGACGAGTTCTTGAAGCCGATTCGCGCACTGTTCGCGCGCGGCAGCCCCAGCAATCGCATTGTGTCGATGGCCTCGAACGATGCGCTGGTGCTGGTCGAAACGCACGGCACTGGACAACTGGCCGACGGCCGGCCGTACGATAACCGTTATGCGTGGGCGTTCGAGATTCGCGACGGCCAGGTAGCCGTGATCCGCGAGTACCTGGACAGCTATTACATCATCCGCCTGTTCGGCAAACCCTGACGCGTAGCGGCCGGTTCAATCGCCATACAGCCGCACCGGCAGTCTCGCCGGCCCCTGCCCGATCGTGGTCATCCATGGCTCGCGTGCGCCGGCGATTTCGATCCGCGCGACGTGACGTGCCAGTTCGGCCAGCAGCGCATGGGCCTCGAGCTGCGCCAGTACCCGGCCGACGCAGGCGTGCACGCCATAACCCCATCCGACCTGTTTGCGCAGCTCGCGCGACAGGTCGTAGACCTCCGGCTCGGTCCACGCGCGCGGATCGCGGTTGGCAGCCGCAAACATCAGCCCGACGCGCTGTCCTGCCGGCACCGTGATGCCGTCGATCGCCACCTCGCGGGTCGTAATCCGGCCCGCCATCCGCGATGGCGAGTTCCAGCGCAGGCTCTCGTCGAACGCGGTACGGGCAAGGTTCGGGTCGGCGCGCAGCCTCTGATATTGCTGCGGAAACAGTGCGAACGCGTGGATGGCGTTAGCCATCGTCACGATGGTCGTGTCGGCTCCGGCGGACAACACGATCTGCAGCAGCAGCTTGGCCTCCGCCTGCGTGATGGCGCCCTGGTCGGCGATGCGGTAGAGCGTCATGCCAATGCCGCCGTCCGACAGATGCTCACGGTCGCAGCAGTGGTCCAGCCACGCGACCACCGGCTCAATACCGAGCATGGCTTCATGGAATAGCTCGTTCGGCGGCCCCATCGTCGCCCAGACCATGTGGCCGAAGGCATTCATGTGCTCGCGGCCCTCGAGCGGAATGCCAATGGCGTCCGGCAGCACCTTGTAGACGAACGCCTGGGTAATGTCGGCGACCACATCGATGACATCGCCCTGGCGCAACATCAGGTTCTTGATCAGTACGGCGGCGTCGCGCTCGAACGCCGGGCGCAGATTACCGAGCAGCTGTGTCGACAAGGCCTGGCCGATGGCCTGGCGCACGTGGGTGTGTCGCGGCGGATCGTCGGTCAAGAGGATCTCGGGCCGCAGCGATTTGGGATCGTGCCACGGACGCGAGCGCGACGAATACGTTTGCCAATCCTGCAGCCCGGCGAGCACGTCGGCGTGCCGGGTAATCAGCACCGTGCCGTCCTGCAGCCGCACCACCGGCGCAAATTCGCGCACCGCGTCGTCAACCGCGCGAGCGTTACGCACCGACTCGCGACAGAACAAATCGACCGGATAGTCCGGAATGCCTTTACTCAAGTCTGCGATCCTCAGTCCGCCTCGAGCTTCCAGCCGGAGCCGTCGGGCACGATATAGCCGGCGCCGGGATCGGCGAAGTGGCTGCCGATCAGCAGTATCGGCTTGCCCCGAAACCGCCGCACGAATTCGGTCCGGGTCGCAAGGCCGGTGGCCTTGTCCAGGTCGAACGTGGCCGGATGTGACGGCATCGCCACCTGCAGTGGATGGTGCATGACGTCGCCGGTGATGACCGCCTGTTCGCCTTGCGAGGAAATAGCGACGCTGACGTGATCGAGCGTGTGCCCGGGCGTCGGCAGCAACCGGATCTCCTCGCTGATCTCATGATCGTTACGGATGAAATCCACCAGCCCGGCCTGCACGATCGGATCGATCGAGTCGGTCAGGTGATTGACGGCGTGATAGCCGCCGCTGTCCCTGAGCATCTGCCAGAAGTCGTATTCCCGGCGGCTGAAGAGGTAGCGTGCGTTGGGAAAGGTCGGCAGCCATTGGCCGTTGACCAGCTGCGTGTTCCAGCCGACGTGATCGAAGTGCAGATGGGTGCACAGCACCGTATCGACATCCGCTGGTTCGATGCCAATCGATGCCAGATCCTGCAGAAACGTGGTTTGCATGCGCGTGAATACCGGAAACTGGCGTTCGCGGTCGGCACCGACGCAGGTGTCGATCATGATGCGGCGCTTGCCGACCTTGGCGACGAAGCCCTGGAAGTTGAGGAACATGCGGCCTTGCGGGGTCGCATGCTGCGGCAGCAGCCAGGGGTGCGCGAGCACCATCTCGGGCGTGCCATTCTCGAGCGCCATCGAGATGTCGTCTTCCCATTTCCACACTTCTACCAGCCGCGTGATCTCGACGCAGCCGACGCGCCAGGTTCGCAGGTGCTCTATCGCCATGCCGCTAGCCTGCCGATGCCGCGGCTGGCAACGGCGGCCGCTGCCGGATGAGGTCGGCAGCCTTCTCGGCGATCATGACGACCACGGCATTGGTGTTGCCACCGACGATGCTCGGTATCACCGAGGCGTCCACGACACGCAACGCGTCGAGACCGCGCAGCCGCAGTTCCGGATCGACCACCGCCTCAGGACCGGACCCCATGCGGCAGGTCCCGACCTGATGATGCACGGTATAGGCGGCCGAGCGGATGAAATCGGCGATGCCTTCGTCGGACTGCACCGAAGCACCCGGAGCTGTCTCGGTGGCGCGGTAACGGCCAAATTGCGGTGACGCGAGAATGCGGCGCGCCAGCCTGATGGCCCGAATCAGCGGCTCTATATCGGTGGCCACGCTCAGCAGCGCCGGATCGATCAGCGGCGCGGCGTGCGGGTCCGGACCTGCCAGGGTCACGCGACCTCGGCTCCTGGGATACAGGCACACCGGACTGATCGCGTAACCATGCCCGATGGGCAGCGGGAATTTTGGTCCCGGCCGCGCCGCCGGCTGGAATACGAACTGCACGTCGGGCCGGTCGAGCCCGGGGGCGGTCTTCAGGAAGGCGACCGATTCGAACACATTGCTGGCAAACGGCCCCGATCGCAGCAGCAGGTACTGCAGCACGTTGATCACGCCGCGCGGCAACGCCCGCCACGATATCCCGTAGGAGCTTGGATCTGAGCACTTCATCATGACCGGACAGGCCAGGTGATCGTGCAAGTTGCGCCCGACACCCGGCAGATCGTGCGCTGGTTCGATGCCCGCGGACTTGAGTTCAGCCGCCGGACCGATGCCTGACAGCAGCAGCAGCTGTGGCGTCTGCAATGCGCCGGCGCACAGGATCACTTCGCGCGTGGCGCGCACCGTGAGCTCTCGGCCTGCGCGTTCATAGACGACCCCGGCGGCACGTCCTTGCTCGATGAGTACCCGCAATGCCAAGGCATCGGTGCAAAGCGTGACGTTGCCGCGCCGCAGGGCCGGTCGCAGGTAGGCCCGCGCCGTGGTCACGCGCCGGCCGGCGCGAATCGTGCCTTGACGCAGCCCGACTCCTTCGGAGTCCGCGCCGGTGAAATCTTGCGTGCGCGGAAAACCCAGGGCGGCAGTTGCTTCGATGAAATCCAGATTGAGCCGATTCGGCGGTGCCGGCTGGCGCACAGTGATCGGGCCGCCGTGGGCGTGATAGGGCGACGCCGGCAGATCCTGATTGTCCTCGGATCGCAGGAAATAGGGCAGCACGTGCGCGTAGTCCCAGCCGACGGCGCCCGCCGCCGCCCAATCGCCGTAGTCGCGTGGGTTGCCGCGCGAGTACACCATGCCGTTGATGGAGCCGGAGCCGCCGACCACCCGGCCGCGTGGTTGCGGGATACGGCGATTGTTCAGCCGCGGCTGCGGTACGGTTTCGAAACGCCAGTTCAGCCGCTTGGTGGAGATCGCCGGCGCCACTAGCGCCGGAATGCCGACGAAAGCATGGCGATCGCTACCGCCCGCTTCGATCACGCAGATGCGGCTCGATGGATCCTCGCCCAGTCGCCCCGCGATCAGGCTACCTGCGGTACCGGCACCAACGACGACGTAGTTGTAGGTCAGGTCGGAGGTCATCGTCGGTCACGCAGCCGCAGCGATCAGGATGTCCGCCAGCCGTTGCCAGCGGTAAAGATTGTCGACTGTCGTGATGAGGCCGGTCATCAGACCGACGAAGCTGATATCGCGCTCCGGGTCGACCCAGAAGATGGTGGTGCCGGCGCCGTGAGCGCCGAACGTGCTCGGTGATGCCAGGGTGCCGAACATCGACGTACCCATCTGCGGTCCCCGCACGGAAAAACCCAGACCGAGGTTCGCCGGCGGCGCGATGCCGCCGGCCGCGCGAATAGCGTTGGCATAGAACTCGTTGGGCTTGTCGCCGGTCCAGACAGTGCGCGCGCGTTCGATGAATGCCCGCGACACCAGCCGACGGCCTTCGAGTGCGCCGCCTGAGCGCAGCATTTCCGCAAAGCGCAGCATGTCGTGCACCGTGGACACGCAGCCGACCCAGGGCATCTCGGCATCCTCTTCCTCGAACGCACCGTTGGGTCCCAGGTCGCTGTGCCCAAGATGCTTGATCGGATAGTTGCCGCGAAATTCCGGCACAAGCTTGCGTGCCTTCAGGTCGCGGCGCACACCCATAGAAGTGTCCTTCATGCCCAACGGCTCGAACAGATCCTGGCGCAGGATGTCGCGATACGAGCGCTGCTTCGGGTCGACCCGCCGCACCGCCTCGCCGAGCAACGCATGATTGATCAGCGGCGCATAGTCGACACGCACACCCGCCGCCTCGATCGGCAGTGCCACCTCGCAAATGGCCGCGATCACGTCGGCGAGACGATCGATGTACATGCCGGGCTTGGCCTCATACAGGCTTGGCAGGCCGGCACTGTGCGTCAACAGGTGAAACACCGTGATTTTCTCGCGCAGGCCGCCGGAGAACTCGGGAATGTACTTCGCCAGCGGCGTCGTCAATGTCATCAGACCGCGCTCGCAGGCCTGAAACACCAGAATGCTGGTGAACGCCTTGGTGACCGAAAACAGATTGAATACGGAATCCTCGGCCACCTTGCGCTTCTCGCTCGGACCGCTGTCGCCAAAAGTTTTGAGATACGCCAGCGTGCCGCCCCGCTTGACGCCGATGACGCCGCCGAAATAGAGGCCGGCTGCGATATCGCGCTCGACCGCCAGCGTCAGATGCTCAAGCCGCGCCGCATCAAATCCTGAATGCGCCGTCACGTGGATCGTACCCCCCGTCTCTTTTCAAACGACTTTATGCCCCCGCCGTGACGCTTGCAACGCGCTAACCACCCGCATCGATTTCGGCAAAGGTCTCGCGGGCAATGCGGAAACTGTCGACCGCCGCCGGCACGCCGACGTAGATCGCCACCTGCAGGAAGACTTCGCAGATCTGCTCGCGCTTGAGACCGTTGGTGAGCGCGCCGCGAATGTGCGCCTTGAGCTCATGCGGGCGATTCAAAGCGCTGATCATCGCCAGATTGATCATGCTGCGCTCGCTGCGCTTGAGACCATCGCGCCCCCAGATGGCGCCCCAGCAGTATTCGGTGACCAGCTCCTGTAACGGCCGATTGAAATCGTCCATGCTGGCCAGCGCTTTCTGCACGTAGGCCTCGCCCAGCACCTCGGTACGAATCTTCAAACCCTTCTTGAACAACTCGCTCGTCATGTTGTCATCTCCGAAATTCATAAGAAAACCAGCCGCCACGGTCCAAGTGCGGGTACCTAATCGCGTCCACTTCGTAGCTCATGCAGCGTCCGCTCACGCCGACGCGAGAAAGCCGCCGTCGACGTGCAACGTCTCGCCACTGACGAACGAGGCGGCATCGCTCAGTAGATAAAGAGATGCGAGAGTCGCGTCTTCCTCGCGTCCCAGGCGTCGCAACGGTATGCGGGTCGCGCGCCGCTCGTATTCGTCCCGTGGCGTGATCGCGACGGCTCCCGGCGTCGGAATCGATGCCGGCGCCAGCGCGTTAACCCGGACGCCACGCGGTCCAAGCTCCGCGGCCAGCGTCTTCGTCAGCGTCGCAATCGCACCCTTCACCAGGCTATAGACCGCCGTATTTGGAAAGCCGCGCTCGCCGGTGGGCGAGGCCAGATTGAGAACCACCCCGCCACGCGCCGCGTCCATGTGACGCAGCAGCGCCTGCACTCCCCAGACACTGCCCTTGATGCCGATCGACAACATCCGGTCCAGAATCCTCTCATCCACCGCTTCGATCGGATCGTAACGAATCAGCATGGCATTGTTGACGACGGCATCGATCCGGCCGATGCGTTCAGCGGCTCGCATGAATGACGCGCGATCGGCAACGTCGACGACATCGGTCGAAATCGCCGGTGACGCGGAGCGCAGCTCCGACAACAACGCGGGGTCCAGATCAAAAGCTGTCACCGAGGCGCCGGCCTGCATCGCGCCCAACGCCAACGCCCGCCCCAGGCCACGGCCGGCACCGGTAATCAGAACAGACCGCCCGGAAAGGTCGAATGTCGCTGCTGCCATAGTCACCGCCACCCCTAAGGTAACGATACCGGATGTTACCGTCCGGGCACCAGAAACTGCGGATTGACGCGCTGCGGGGCTGCCACCGCCACGGGCGGCCTCTCAATCGCCGCGCGCGAGCACTCCCGGATAAGCGCAGGTATCGGTCGTGGGCGGTTTTGCCGGTACCTGAAAAAACAGGTCGCTGACCCAGCCGCGGTGATAGGTGGCGTGGTTCACGATGTGAAATACGATTGCGCCGCGTGTCATCTGCCCCGCCTCACCGGAGATGAACTTGAATCTTGCCAGTTGCCCCAAGCTTGCATCCGTTTGGCTCGAACACCAGCCCTGCAGCCACTCATTACACGAGCGCTGCGCACTTGCCAGCGCCGCAACATCATCGTGCAGAATTTCTCGGCGCGAGCTAAATCCATGCTCGCGTCCCTCAAGGTGGGCCCGCCATATCAAATCCACGATGAGACTGTGATTGAGAGTGCCGATGATCGATTTGAACAGCGTCGGTCGTTGCCGATGTGCCTCGCCGGGCGGCAGCTTCGCGACCGACGCCAAGGTCAGCTCATCGGCCCACGACTTGTAGTCGATCAGGAGTTTAGCGGCGGAAAGTGTCAGCAATGGAACTCCCGGAACATAAATGCGGGCCGTTTACTGCGCGTGTTGACCGACGCGAGTGCGCTGCGCGGGCCTTCACACACCATTGACCGCGAACAGACTCGAGCGCGAGGATTTCTGCCTCAGTTCAATCAGCGGCAGATATTCCCGGCAGTCGTAGAAGCTCTTGAGCTTCGCCATATCCGGAAATTCAATCACGATCACGCGATGAAGCTCGGCATTGCCCTCGAGACGCTGGTGCGCTCCGCCGCGAACCAGATAGCGCCCGCCGTGTGCCGCGATGACGGCCGGCACTTTGGCTCGATACTCCTCAAAGATCAGTGGATCGGTAATTTCAACATCAGCGATCAAATAGGCCGCCACGGTTCCCTCCCTCATATTCAGTGCTGTCCGATTGGGCAGATACCGACGCCGAACGTCGGCTTTGCTTCGACATTCTTACCCGTTCCGGTTTTCGCCGAAAGCCCGGAATTGTCAGCGGCAGTCATCGGTGCGCCGCCAATGGAATTTCCGTCAAATTCATTGCCCATTGGCGCAGCGCTGGAACGGCGCCGCCTACGCACTGCAGCGTGGCTTTTTCGCACGCGCAAATCGTGTCATTGCGGTTGCAATCGTGGCACAGGGTCGTAATCTTTTATGACTACACTCCGAGCCAGAGGGATTAGCGATATGGCAGCGAAACGGGTATTCCTGGCGGGCGCAAGCGGCGCCATCGGTGCCAGTCTGGTGCCGCAGCTGGTACAGGCCGGCTATATGGTGTTTGGTATCACGCGCCGCAAGCACAAGGCTTCCTGGCTACGCGCGTGGGGCGCGCAGCCGCTGGTCCTGGATGTGTTTGATCGTGACGCCGTGGTGCGCGCGATGGCGGAGACCCGGCCTGAGGTCGTGATCAACCAGCTGACCGACTTGCCCAAGCAATTAGCTGGCACGCTGTCGACCCGCGATCTGGAGGCCAACGCGCATCTGCGCGAACAGGGCAGCCGCAATCTCATCGAAGCGGCTCGCACTGCCGGAGCGAGACGCGTTATTGCTCAAAGCCTCGCCTGGCTCTATGCGCCCGGACAGCCGCCGTACGCGGAAGATCACCCACTCGATCTGGAGATTGAGAAAGCCGATGCGATGACCGTTCATGGCGTCGTTGCGCTCGAAACCATGACGCTAAAATCCCCGCCGCTCGAAGGTATCGTGCTTCGGTACGGCCAGCTCTACGGTCCCGGGACGTGGAATACCGCCCAGAAAGGGCCGGTGCCGATTCATGTGGACGCGGCTGCATTCGCGGCGCTACTCGCCGTCGATACACCACATCTCGGTGTCTACAACGTAGCCGAGGAGAAGGGACTGATACTTGCCGAGAAGGCCCGACGCGAACTGGGATGGAACGCGGCCTTTCGGCTACAGCGACGAGCGGCCTGATTCGTCTATGACTTCTTGCTGAACGTCACGCTGCAAGGCCGACCCTCGACCCGGTGGCCATTACCGGATGTGTCGGTGAACGTGGCATCGACGTGATAGCCGTACTGAGTTCCGGCAGGTCGGTGCCCTACGGCGACCTCTGCCGCTCCGACCAGTCCTTTGGCATAAAGGTTGGCGTGGCCGTCAGCCAGAATCGCGCCACCCACCTGCAGCCAGCCCGGCTCGCCTTTGGACCCTTTTTCGCCGTGCAGCACGCCGTCTTTGACGGTCGATAGGAACTCAAACGAGTAGCCCAGCGCTCCGGCGGCGTTTGGGCACGACAAGACCGTGTTCCAAGTTCCGTCAAAGCGCTTCGGATCATCGGCCGATACGGCCGCGCCTGAATACGTCAGGATGCAAAGCAGCATCAGCGCCGCAGCGTTGCTTTTCACGGCCGACTCCTGGGTCTGTTCATCGCGTTTAGGTCCAGTTCGGATAGAAATCCCAAGACGAAGTGCGCAATATCGGCAGCATGGGTCTCGAGCGCAAAGTGTCCGGTGTCGAGAAAATGCACCTGTGCCTTCGGAAGATCGCGCTTGTACGCGAGCGCACCCGGAGGGATGAAATGAGCGTCGTTCTGGCCCCAGACGGCGAGAAACGGCGGTTGCCATTGTCTGAAGTACGCCTGAATGTCCGGATACAAAGCCACGTTGCTTCGATAATCCAGGATGAGATCCAGCTGAATCTCTTCTGCACCGGGTCGCTGCAGGTAGGCGATATCGAGCGTGTAGCCGTCCGGCGAGACGCGCTTCGGGTCCGAGCCGTGGAAGTACTGCCACTCGCGAATGAACTTCGCGGACAGCGATTCGCGGCACGCTTCCCGGTGCTCCGGGGTCGGCTCTCGCCAGTAGGTCTGCCACGGACCCCACGCGTCGCTGAAGCCCTCCAGGTAGGCATTACCGTTCTGACTGACGATGGCACTAATGCGCTCCGGCTTCGCCAGTGCCACGCGATATCCCGTGGGCGCGCCGTAATCGAATACGTACATCGCGCAACGGGCGATGCTCATCGCATCCAAAAAGCCGCTGATTACCTTGCCGAGGTTGTCGAAGCTGTAGGCGAATTTGCCGCGCGCTGGCGCCATCGTGTTGCCGAATCCGGGCAGATCCGGAGCGATGACGCGGTAGCGCATCGCCAACAGCGGAATCAACTCACGAAACATATGGCTCGAGGTCGGAAATCCATGCAGCAGCAGCACCACCGGCGCATCGACCGGCCCGGCCTGGCGGTAGAACACCTCGACATTGCCAACCGTCTGGGTGTGATAGGTGGTCATCGGCGAAGCGAGTTCCAGATTAATCGCGCTCTAAAACAGAGCTTAGCAAGTCGCATCGCCTGATAGGATTAAAGCTCACATGCGGCGCCCCCCTGCTGACAAGCTTCCCCCGGACCCTGATTTGAAGGACGGCGAGAGCATCGACGCGCTCTACGGTCTGGAACCGGTGTTCGAGCCGGATCGTGCGCCAGCCGACGGCACTGAATCGATCGGCGTCCAGGTTCAGGCGGTGCAGTGTCCGTACTGCGGAGAGACTTTTGAGACGTCGCTCGACCTTAGCGCCGGATCGACCCACTACGTCGAGGACTGCCAGGTGTGTTGCCAACCGATCGAGTTCTCGCTGCAGGTTGATCATGCCGGCCAGCTCGTGAACCTCACGACCTCGCGCGACGCACCGTGACAACGACCGACCTGGGAGATCATGCGTCATGAGTCTGAGGATCTTCCGCCCCTGCGCCCTGCTGGCGCCCTATATCAATGCCTACTGGGACTATGACGACCTGATCGGCCAGGCGGACTCGTCACTCTCCATTCTTCCCGACACCGCAAGCTACCTGTGTTTTCTCTATCAGGATCCGTTGGTGACTGCGCATCGAACTGCCTCCTATCGGACTCGCAGCGGCCTGGCCGGGTTTCAGAGCTTCCGCAGCGATCTTGGAGGTCAGGGCAGCATCTCCGGGGTTTCGGCGCGCCTGACAGCGTGGGGGCTAAACGTGTTTCGCCGTGGCGTTGTAAAGGAGTGCGCCGAAAAGCGCGTGGACTGTCGGGATCTTTTCCCCAGGTACACCATCGAACAGATAGAGGACGATCTGGCCCGGATTGCAACGGCGAACGATCGCGTCGCGTACATCGAGAAATTCCTGCTGTCGCTCTTCACCCCGGGCAGCGTGGACCTAGTTGTCCGGCGGGCCTGCGAGGCGCTGTCTGTGTCCAGCGGCGGGTGCCGGATTGCAGAACTGGCATCAAGGCTGGGCTTGAGCAAGCGGGCCTTGGAGCGCCGCTTCGTCAATCAGATCGGCGCGACGCCCAAGAAATTCTTGCGCGTGGTCCGACTGCGCAATGCCATCACCCTGAAGAGAAGCTTGCCGACTTGGGCCGACGTCGCGCAGACCGTCGGCTATTACGATCAGAGCCACATGATCCATGATTTCCTTGAGCTCTACGGCATGACCCCCGATGCTCTGTACCCGCAGGTGCAAGCCTCCGCGACCATTCGCTTCTCGGGATTGCTGGACTTGTCTCCAGTGGCACAAGCCCCGCGGCTCCGAGGTCGGCGCGCCGACCTGGCGCATTTTTCCAATACCGCATCGGCCGAGCTCATCTAAGGTGCCGCGGTCCGGGCGCCGTCCGCCTCGAGGAGCAGGAGCAGCAGCATGCAGTGGAGAATAAAAAGCCCATTGGAACCGAACACGAAGTGGCGCGCGGCGGTCCTTGCCGCGTTGGTCGTCGGTGCCGGCCCGGCTTTGGTGTGGGGCAAAGACCCATCGACGACACCCATCCCGATAGCGGTGTTTGATTTCGAGTTGGAGGATCTGACGCCGGCGTCAGCATTGCTCAACAAGTCGACCACCGGCACAGCCGCATTGGAGAAGGAGACCGCCGCGGCGACACGTGAGCTTACGAGTTCGGGCCGCTACCGCGTGATCACCGTGACCAACTCGGCAGCGCAAGCGAGTACGCCAGCCAGGCTTCGCGAATGCGATGGCTGCGAGGCGAAAATGGCGCTTAAGCTCGGCGCCCAGCAGTCGCTGCTCGGTATTGTCAGAAGGGCCACGCAGACCGATTACTACATAGTCATTAATATCCGGGATGCACACACCGGCGAACTCGTGAATCAACAGGCGGCGAACTTCGCTGGTGGTGAGGATGGTTGGGCCAGCGGCGCGCGCATGTTGCTCGACCATCAGGTGCTGTACCCGGATCAGCCGGAACGTCTTTCCTCGTCGGAACAACCTCAGTGCAAAGAGGCGACGGTCAGTCCCGTCAGCGGCTTTGCCGAGTGTATTGACCCGCGCGGAGCGCCCGTGGCTCCGCCGCCGGCACGTCCGGATAGTCCGACGACAGAGTAGAACTGAGACGCCGGTCGCTGCGACGCGTGGCGCTTTTGGCCTCAACCGGTTACACTAGCGTTTGGCGTTTGTCGAATGCGTGGTTCGGTCCACGCGCCGAGGTTCTTCAGCGTCCCATGAGGGCAGTCAAGCCCATCCGCTGGGATCCTATCGCCCCTCCTGCAAGCCCATCGTAGATCTCGCCTTCGGGCGGGACCGAGTCAGTCTATTTATTGGCGAGTTTGCCGACGGCGTAGCTTTCGGGCAGCCGATTCGTCCTGGAGTTTTATTGTGTTTAGTGATTTTGCTTTGAGGCCGCAGTTACTGCAGGCCGTGACCAAGTTAGGTTATTTCGATCCTACCCCGATTCAGGAGCGCGCAATTCCCGTGGTGCTGGAGGGTCGCGATTTGATGGCGGCCGCGCAGACCGGTACCGGCAAGACCGCGGCGTTCGGGCTGCCGATGCTGGAACGCTTGATGTTGCAGCCGTCGTTACAGCGCAGTCCGCGCGCGCTGATTTTGGTGCCAACGCGGGAGCTGGCCTCGCAGGTCAGCGAGTCGCTGCGCGAGTTCGGACAGCAGCTGCCGCTGCGCGGCACGCTGATATTCGGCGGCGTGAGTCCTGGGCCGCAGATTGATGCGCTGTCTCGGGGCGTGGATATCGTCGTCGCAACGCCGGGACGACTGCTGGATCATCTGCAGACGCGCGCGGTCGACCTGTCGCGCATCGAAATATTGGTGCTGGACGAAGCCGACCGGATGCTCGACATGGGCTTCATACGCCCTATTCGTAAGTTGATCGCGGCGCTGCCTGCGCAGCGTCAAACGCTGATGTTTTCGGCCACATTCTCCGAGGAAATTCGCGGCCTGGCTAAATCCCTGCTGCGAAACCCGGTCAGCATCGATATCTCACCGCGCAACAGCGCGCCCGCCCTGGTCGATCACCAGGTGTATCACGTCGACACTGCCGACAAGCACCCACTGCTTCGGCGTCTGATAGTCGACGGAGATATCAAGCAGTCGCTGGTTTTTACCCGCACCAAGCACGGCGCCAATCGCCTGGCCGAGCGACTGGTCCGCGACGGCCTGGTTTGCGCCGCGATCCATGGCAATAAATCGCAGGCCGCACGGACCCGTGCGCTGAGCGATTTCAAACAGGGGCGAGTGCGAATACTCGTCGCCACTGACATTGCGGCGCGCGGCCTGGACATCAGCGAGATGCCGCACGTGGTGAACTTCGAACTGCCACATGTCCCGGAAGACTACGTGCATCGCATCGGCCGTACCGGCCGTGCAGGATCACCCGGCCGGGCGGTGTCACTCGTCAGCCGCGATGAGCGCGATCGCCTTCGCGCGATCGAGAAAATGCTCGGTCATCGCATCCCCGTGGCCGCCTGACGGGTGCTCTGACAAACGCTCCGCTGTTCAGTCGGGGGCGGCCTTAGCGCTTGACGATGATCACCTCCAGGTATTCGGCTGGCACGACCAGCGAGTCCTTGCCCGCCGTGTTAAAGCGCTCGAGAAGATGGGTGATATCCCGCTCTAGCGATGCCTGCTTGGGGGCATCGAGCGCGGCGAAGGCCTTGAGCGTCGGGCCGTAGAAATCACGAAATACCTGGATCCAGTGCGCACTGGAGCGGTAGCGGAAGTTGAACAGCTTGCGCACGCAGTGAATTGCATCGGCTTGGGATCCGAACAGCGACACAATGTGCGGTTCGGTGCCCCACAGCGCAGGTGATTTGAGTCCGGCGGGGGGCGGAAGGTAGGCACCGATGGCGTTGAACAGCTGACCGATGAAGCCCTCCGGGGTCCAGTTCACCAGCCCGATCCGGCCACCGTGCCGGACCACTCGCAGCATCTCGGCGGCCGGACGCGTGTGATCGGGCGTGAACATTGCGCCGAAAGTGGACAACACCACGTCAAAGCTCGCGTCCGCGAACGGCAGCTGCTCGGCGTCGGCGACCTGGAAATCCAGCTTCAGCCCCTCAGCCGCGGCTCGCGCCCTGCCCTTGTCGAGCAGTTCCGGCACGTAGTCGGTGGAGGTCACGGCGGCGAAGCGGCGAGCCGCGGCCAGAGAGGCGTTGCCGTTACCGGCGGCGACATCGAGCACACGCTCCCCCGCACGAATGTCGACCGCCTCGGCGAGTGTCTCGCCAACGATCTGCAGCGTGGTGCCGATCACGGCGAAGTCGCCGCTCGCCCATGTGGCTTGCTGCTTCGCCTTGATGGAAGCAAAGTCGGGGGCGGCGGTATAGCGCTCCTGCGGAGCTGCGGTTGCGGTGGTGGAGCCCATAATATTCCTCGGTACGTGGTTAGTGGTCTTCAGAGCTCAGTATGCGGATTGGATGTTCCGCTCTTCTATTCCGACAGTCCCCGGCATTTGATCGCGAGTCCTCGAATGGCGCCGGTCGCTTGCGCGTTGCACCGGGAATCCACCAAACTTGATCGCGAGTCCGCCATGAGTCACGACATCCTGTCCGACGTGTTACGCAGCGTGCGTTTGCGCGGAGCGCTGTATTACTACGTGAGCGGAACCCGCAGCTGGGCGGCGGAAGCCCCCGCTTCACGCGATATCGCCGCGGCAGTCATGCCAAATTCGGAACACGTGATGGAATATCACGTTGTCATTCGCGGAGCCTGCTGGGGGGCAGTGGTGGGCGAGGCGCCGGTACGCGTTGAAGCCGGCGATATCATCCTGTTTCCACATGGTGACGCGCACGTCGTTTCCAGCGCGCCCGGCATGCGGGCGCGGTCGGACGTAGCGAGCTTTTTTGGGCGCAGCGAAGAGCAGCTGCCCTTCACCTTGCATCTTGACGCGGCCGAGGTGCGCGTCGGCGTGCCGCAAGACGAACAGTGCGACACCACGTTGGTGTGCGGCTTTTTGGGTTGCGATCTGCGTCCCTTCAACCCTCTGATCGAAACACTGCCGCGACTCATGCACCTGAAGGCGAGCACCGATCAGGACTGGATTTCGCATTTCATGCTTCAAGCGGTGGCGGAATCGAAGAACAAGCGGCCGGGCGGCGAGGCAATGCTCGAGCGTATGAGCGAAATGATGTTTATCGATGCAGTGCGCCGCTACGTCGCCCATTTGCCGGGCAACAGCCGCGGCTGGCTGGCGGGCCTGCGGGATCGATTCGTCGGCCGAGCGCTGGCGCTATTGCACGACGACCCGGGGCAGGCCTGGACCGTGGAAGAGCTGGGCCGGCGAATCGGGCTTTCGCGCTCGGCGCTGCATGAGCGTTTCGCGGACTTGGTCGGACTGCCGCCGATGCAATACCTCGCCAATTGGCGAATTCAGGCTGGCGCCGCACTGCTGCGCGACACGACCGCGACGGTGGCGTGGGTCGCGCAGGAAACCGGCTATGAATCGGGCGCGGCGTTCACCAGAGCGTTCAAACGACTTGTGGGTAAATCACCCGCCCTCTGGCGGCAGCAGACCGCGCCAAAGGCACAATCCACGCACGTCGAGACAAAGGCGGCATCAAGAACCGCCACTCGAAACTGAGCGCTCAGCGGCCGCCAAAGATATAGGGCCCCGACGGCAACCTGGGCCCCACTCGTGGATTGGGCGGGCGCGCGCCGACGGCTGTCACAATTCGGGCGGCGCTGGGAATGCAGCCGGTTTAACCCCAGGCGTTGAACACGCTCGATGCTTGACTCTGTGCTCGCTGACCTGCGCTACAAGGCACTGATCCTGAGAATGAATCTGTCGAGCCGACACTATGTCAATGGACATCCCGGACTCGAACAGGCGCTGCATCGCGATAACTGCCACGGCGTACCGCCATATCAGCGCCGTCTGCTACACTAACCCCGACCATAAGAATTAGAGCGGGGCGGTGTCTACTACGTGTCCTCGATCGACCGGATTAAGCAGCAGAAGCGGTCCATCGTTGAGCGCTACCTCAAATCGAGTGATGTCAGGGGCTCATCGCAAGTTATAGCGACGTTGGGCTTATTTGTGCTCATGTGGTGGATCGCAGTCCTTGGGGCGGGTACCTCCCCTTGGATCACCGCAACAGCAATTCTATTGATCGCTCTGTTTGCGTTGCGCGTCTTCGCGCTGATGCATGAATGCGGGCATGGCAGCCTTTGTCGCAGCCACGGGCTCAATCGCGCGACTGGCTTCCTGCTGGGCGTCGTCTCAGGCATGCCGCAATATGTGTGGTCGCAGCACCACAATTATCACCATGCCCACAACGGCAATTGGGATAGATACCGCGGGCCCTACGCGACGCCCTCCACAGATGAATACGCGGCCATGACCAGTGCACAGCAGCGCTTCTACCGGGCCAAGTGCAGCCTCGCGGCCGCGCCTCTTGTCGGCTTCGTTTACTTGATCTTCAACCCGCGCTTCACCTGGGCCAAGGGCAGTCTCGGCCTCCTCGCCCATATCCTTAGCAGGAAAGCCCGACATCCAGATGTAGCCATCAAGACCCATGCGGCCACGTACAAAACGCCCTATTGGAAGTCGCGCAAGGAGTACTGGCACATGTTCTTCAACAACGCCGTGCTGCTCACGGTGTGGGTGTTGATGTGCCGGGAAGTCGGGACGGCACTGTTCTTTTCCATCTATACGATCAGCCTATCGATTGCGGGTGGCGCCGGCGTCATCCTGTTCAGTGTTCAGCACAATTTTGATCACTCCTACGCGAGCGGCAGCAAGGAGTGGGACTACATCACCGGGGCGATCAAAGGAACGAGCTTTCTAATTCTGCCGCGATGGCTCAATTGGTTTACCGCGAACATCGGCTACCACCATGTCCACCATCTGTCTGCCAACATTCCAAATTATTGTTTGGTTCAGTGCCACGACGAATATCAGCATCTGTTTGCTGACGTCACCCGCGTGAAGCTGTCTCAAATTCACAGGGCGCAGAAATGCATCCTGTGGGATACACGGGCACAGCGAATCATCTCGGTTTCAGAGTATCAACAGCAGTGCCAACGATCCGCGCCGCGTATTGATCAATCCAGCCCGGAGTTGATGCCGCCGTAGCAAGACTGATGAATGCAGGCCGAGTCGCGCCTGCTCCCATTCACAGTGTACTCAAGGGCGGCAACGTGCTTCGTGCGGCGCTAACCAAACCTGGACTTCAGCCGTTCGGAAAACTTCGATTGCTGCAGCACCACGCGTTCGTGCGTGCCGACGCCGATTTCCTCATCGCCGTCGGTCGCCCGAATGGAAAACTCGATGCGCCGGCCGTCAACGCCGGTGACCTTCGCTTCGCCGGTGACGCGTTGACCAACCGGCGTCGCCGCCAGATGGCGCACGTCGACGTGCGTCCCGAGCGCGATCTCGCCGGCGTCGAGATAGGGTTTGATGGCGTTGAGAGCTGCGTTCTCCATCGCCATGATCATGACCGGAGTCGCCAGGACCGGAGGCAAGGTCACATCCTTGAAACGGCTGGCGAGATGTTCGGGCAAGACGACCAAGCTGAAGGAGCCCGTGATCCCAATCGGTATTGATTGCACGCAACCATCATTGCGCATGTGTCTGGGTCAATCAACTCGTGCGCTGTCGGCCGTGCGCGATGTCGGATGCCCGATGGCTTGCGGAAGTTTGCGCTTCGGCCTGAGAATGTTCGCGATCTACAAACCCACCTGACGACGGCCTCAACATGCACACAGTCCTGAGAAATGCGTCTACGGCACGCACATCGCCTGTGCGCTATGGCCTGCTCGCCCTAACAATTACCTGGCTTTATGCGGCACCCGTCGGCGCGCAGTCCCTGACGATTGCCCCGATCACTGATCCTGCCTACGGCATCAAGGCGTTCAACATCAGCATCCCTGCCGGCTGGAAGTTTGAAGGCACAGTCGTGGCCGGTCCTGAATGCAGCCGCATCCCGATGCCGGTGTTTCGCGCCTATTCTCCCGACGGTTTGACCGAGATGCGGCTGCTGCCCGCCTTCAACTGGACCTTTCACCCCAGCATGAAGGGCTTTCGTCCGGTCAACGGCTGCCTGCCGTATAGCGGCGCGATCTCCGCGGCAGATTTCCTCAAGCACTATATGGAGATGGTCGCCGGCAACGGCCTGCATCTCGTCGGGCCGATGGCTGTGGGCACCGCCTACCAGCAACGCGTCGCCGGAGTCGCGCAGAACATGAATCACATCAGTCCCAACATCCGTGGCTCGGCCGACGCAGCTGCTGTACGTATCGAGACCGTCAATGGCACCTTCATCATCGAGCAGCGTCTGCGCGCCTATGTCGAATGCCGGATTGCCACTAGCGGGCCCGACATCAACGGCGGTGGCTGCTCCGCGCACGTCGATGTCGAGCGCGCTCCCAAGGGCAAGCTCGATGCCCTCTGCAGCTTGGTCGATGCCCATGATCTGGTCAGGACACCACACGAGGACGCCTGGCTGCAGCGCGTGCAACAGACCATGACGCAGCGGGCGCGCGAGGACCAGGCCCAGCTCACCCGTCAGGAACAGGCCAGCCAGTCAATGCTCAAGAGGCAATTCGATGACTTTATGGCCACCTCGCAGCGCAATCACGAGGCCTTCATGGCGCAGCAGGAATCCTCATTCCGCAGTTCGATGACTAATGCCAACGCCGCGATGAATGCGCGCACCACGGCCGCCTCCGACTGGGTCGACTACGCTCTCGACCAGCAGACGGTCGTCGGCCAGGGCGGCTTGGCCAAGGTGTCGAACTCGTATTCGCACACCTGGTCCAGTACCGTCGGTGGTCAGACCCAGTGGTTCCAGACCAACGACCCCAACGCCAATCCGAACGGTGCTCTTTCTGGCAATTGGACCCAGGACACCAAGGTCCACGGCAACGGCCAACCGTATTAGCCCAAGGCAGCATCGCCAAGCATGGTGTGGATTCTCACACTCGCGCTGCAGCTCGGGTTCCTCGCCGCTGGCGTCCTTCGCGCAGAGCAGGCCGGAGTTTGGAGCTGGTCCATGTTCTTCTTTGCGCTGGGTTTTGCCGCCGTGGAGATCATCATCGGCGTCGTGCCTGCCATGACTCTCGACCTCCACAGCCGCAGCTATTGGTGGATCGTCGGAGCCGGTTGGCTAATTGCCGCGCTGAACTTCGTCTGGTTCATTATCGTCTGCCGTCGATGGAAGCCCACCGGCGGCGGTCCTGGGCAATCGCGCTAGACACCCGACCCACCGCGCGACGTCAATGACTGGCGCGACCCTCGCCGGAGACTTTTGATTGCACTTTCTGCCACGTGCCGGTGCCGAGCCGACCGGTAGCGACCAAGGTAGTTTTCGAAACGACTTGATGGGTTCCGGTGTGATTCCACGCCAGGGTGGTCGAGTTGAGGCTGTAATGGCCTTTGGCGGCAGCGAATGTGCCACCGTGCCCTGGCACCGCGCCGGGTCCTTCGGCATGAAACTTGTAAGTGCCGTCCGGGCGAATCTCCCAGACCCAGCGCGAGAGGCCGAGCTGATTGGGCACACTGACTTCCCAGGTGCCCACAAGACTACTGTCGACTCCAACCGGGACCTGCGCGTTCTGTAGGTCGCCGGGCGTACAAGGGCGCAGAGCGTTTTGCTTTATGTAGCAGGGGTCGTAGTGCGGCCCGGCGCAGGACCCGAATAGCCTTCGCACTGTCCCATACAGGTTTGGAAGTTGAACGGACAGATAAATTCCTGTCCAGTGCACATGGCGGCCTCCTGATTGGAGCAACGCAGCGCACAAGCATCCTGGACGATGGCCGGCCCTGACATGATCGTTGCTGCCAGGGCCAGGACCAGGACCAGTCGCGGTAGATTCAGCGATCGATTCGATGTAGTTCTCATGCGCAGGCGCGCGCGCACTTTCGCAATAGCCAGATATTTTCCGCTGGGCGACGTTCCAGGTCGCCGCGTCGGAAGTGGGTACGTGGTCTGGGCCTGAAGTCTAATAGCGGCTGCGCTTCACGGGTGGCCACGCGTACCGAGAGCCAGAGCCGCATAGACGATCGAGATGCTGCTCCACACCCCGAGCGTGAAGTACAGTGACATCCACAATACCTCGGTCCTCCAGTCTTCCCATCGGTACGACACGACTCGGCGCCCACACAGCTCAGCGATCCCTTGGGTGATGCTCAGGTACTGGTGGCCAGCGGTTTGAGACGCGCGCCATCTCGACCAGTACATCGGAACATCGTATAAGAACATGAACACGACGTAGGCCGCACCGCCGAGACACCAGATGATCATCGGCGGGTACAGATTCACGAGCCGATGCGGCCCGATCACCAGCAGGCTCGCCACGACGAGCACCGCCGACAATCCCCAGATCGAATTCTCCACGGCATGGCCGCGCTGGGCCGTCGTCATCACGGCGTACCACGAAAATCCTTCGGCAATAACGATGAGCGGCACAATGCCGAGCGACACCGCTTGCCCGAAGAGGCTATGACTCAACAACGCAGTTCGATGCAGTATCAAGGCCCACTGCGCCGCGAAGCACAACTCGGCGAAGGTCGCTACCGTGCGGCCGAAAACAACGTTGGATAGGCGGCAATCGACCAGAACGATGCGGGGAATATCGTAGACCGGCAGCACGGATCGGAATGCGCAACCAAATACGTAGCCGGCGGATAACAGCAGCTGCAGGCGTGCGGCAGTATCGGCCGCCATACTAATCGCCATCGAGCCACGCGAAACTGCGATCGCCGACAACAACCAAAGAGCCAGGTTCAGAACAGCAATCGCGCAAAGCAGCGCGTGCCAGCGGGCAACGGTGTGCGGCCTCAGGCCGATTACTTGCACGTTCAGACTTGGGACCTCACGGCCGCGTAAGAGGCAATTCAACCACCGGGATGGGTACTTTCACTGCGCCGGAACGACTCAAACTCCCGATCAGCAAGTAATTTCAGCCGGTGGATCAGACCGGATAGTATTCCATCGAGCGGCAGTTACAACCCAGACCCGGTTCTTCGCGAAGGTGCGTTTGCCTGTGACCAACAAAACCCCTTCGTCGGCGTCCGTCAGTTGCCTCATGGTCACTAAAGGGACTCCCGAGCGGCTGCCAGGAATTCTAACTTCAATCGCCTGTTTCAAGCGGCAGACCCACGCGCCCCTTGAGTTAGTGATCGTCACGGATAGCAAGGACCCGAACGCCCCGAGTCGCGTAGAAGCACTGGTGAAATCGATCGATGCACCCGGCGTGAGAACGGTGGGCGGCAAAGATGGAATGACGCTGGGTGCTTTGCGCAATCTGAGCATGCAGCTATCCGCCGGCGCACTCCTCTGCCAATGGGATGATGACGATTTCCATCATCCAGAGCGTGTTGCCGATCAAGTTACTAGTTTGACCAACGGCGACGCCATGGCCGTATTGCTGGAAGACATGCTGCAGTATTACCCGACCTCAAGACGACTCTGGTGGCTCAACTGGCGTGCGACCGAGGCGCGCGGTCACCCTGGTACGCTGCTGTGCAGAAGGGAATGTGGAATTTCATACCCTGAGGTCGGCCAGGACTCTGTCCGAGGAGAGGATCTGGCAGTCGCACGACAACTGATCGCGGCCGGCGCACTCGCCACTCTTCGAGACAAGCCGTATCTCTACGTGTACGTCAGTCACGGCCAGAATACCTATGAGATCGAGCACCACCAGATGCTCACGGCTCGTCTGGGCGTTTCGCGTGGACGGATCGCGCGTCACGAGCGACAGCTTCGCCTGCAACTCGCAGCCTTCGAACCTCTACTCAACGGCGCTAACATCGTTGCCCCAAACGCTGACGAGGGTATTTTTCCTCTCTCTGCGCCTGATTGAGCTCGCCGCAAACACCCGCATCGCTGCGGGTACACCGCCAAGCGTCATTATGACATTCGCGCATGGTAGCCGCCGGGGCAAAGTGCTAAGTTGAATCGCCACGCGGTGCGCGGAATCAATGGCTTTCCAAGAAGGATACGCAACTCCGATGCTTATTGAGCTTTCGCTGCCGTTGATCAATCCGCATATGGTCTATGCCAGCATCGATGCGATACCCATACGCCTCGACACAAAGCTGACCGTCGGCCAGACCATCGTGGAGCTGACCGTTGACCTGAGCGATCAGTTCCCGCACGACTGTCCTCCGGTCTCTCATTACAGACTTTGCACTTGTGAGGCGGCGTGGCTCAGGGAGCTGTCGATCGCGGTCGGCGAGAAAGTGCCGGTCGGTGCTGTGCTGGCAAGATTTAGCAATACACCTGATGAAGCCGTGGACCAGCATGCCGGCCGGCCACTGCGCACCACCGTTGTGGGTGTCACACGGGAATGGCAGGCCTGGTGAAAAAACTCGAACTGCCATTGGGCCCATTGGCAGGCGATGACTTTGTGGTCCATCGCTCCGGGCTGCGCTGGCTGGTTTCGGACGGACATGCCTGCCAGGCTGGCGAGCCAGTCGCGTTTTGCAATATAGGACTTCGATCGGCCGATGGCAGAGTGCGCTCGACGGCGCCATTCAAGCGCGAACAAGCCGACCTTCAGCTCATACTGGCTGCGCCAATGCCGGGAGTGCTGCGTCACTTTCCCGGCGCTTCACGCGGCGGCTGGCTCGACCAACTCGATCGGTATCAGCATTGGGATGAAAATTTCATCCCGGCGTCGCTGGAGGTTGCCCAGAACCAGCAAACCCAGCCGGCGTGGCGGCTGAGCTTGATGGCCGGGGAGCGGATGACCGAACTGGCGGAAGACCGCTCGGGGCGTCTCACGGGCTGGCGCAGGTTAAGACGGTCGTGGCATGGCGAGCGTGCGGGCCATGGCACTTTGCTCAGCTTTGGCACCTGCGAACAAAATGGTGTCTTTCTCGGCGAGCAGCACGATTTTTCGGAGTTGTTGGCCTCAAGCCCCGGCCCGCTGCACGCGATCCATATCGGGGATGAGAGTCTGGTTCCGGCGGCGGCAGTCTTGGCAGACCGCATGCGGCGCGACGCCGCGGCGAACACGCTGCTGGCTGCCGACATGACACAGTCCATTCTCGGCGGCCCGAGCGCGCCCGGGCCAGCCGACTGGTTTCACGCCGGCAGTACACTCTCGGCCCTGACGCGCTGCCCCCTGAGCGAGCGCTACGATCTGCTGACCAGAGAAGGTTTGTCGGGCCCGGCCACGGTGGAAGCTGTGGTGCTTTCAATTAACGCCGAGCCGAAGGTAGTTCTGCGTCACAGAAAACTGGGCTATCGGGCCTTCTGGCACCGCTTTCGCGTCGACGCTACTGGGCACGCGATCCGCAATTGGCTCAACGTCAGCTTTGAACCCCTGGCGCGCACCGTAGAGGATATCAAGAACGATCTTTTGGACCTGCGCAAATTGCTGGCCGATCGCGGCGTAAAGCAGGTCCTGATCATGAACGCGCTATCGTCGTCCGGAGGCGAGAGCATCTTCAGTTATGCCGCATTTACGCGCGCGCTTGGAGATGAACTGAGCAGCGTGCGAGCGAAGGAACTCAACCTCATGCTGCATGATCTGGCTGAGGAGACGGACATCGCCATCGTCGACGTCGACTTGATCGCCGCAGGTCTGGGCGCGGGCGCGCACATTCCGGACGGCGTTCATCAAAGTGGTCAGCTGCAGGACGAATTGCGCCGGGAGATATTCCACATACTCGAGCGGCGGCGGTTTTTCGCGCGCGCCGCTCTGGCAGAATCAGAAGATCCTGCGCGCGCTCACACCATCTCGTACGTAACGCTCGACTGAGCCAGATCCTCGGCGCGCTCAGGCAGTGGCTCGTCGGCACCATCACTGAGAATGGCCAAAGGTTCGCCCACTTGTTGCCACTCGCCGGCCGCAACCAGAATCCTGCGCAACACCGTTTTTGAACTTGCCCGCATCTCCACCACGGCCTTGTGTGTATCGAGTTCAAGTACCAGGTCGCCGGGATTGAACCGGGTTCCCGGCGATCCGTGCCATTCAAGCACGCGAACTTCCGTTAGATCATCGATCGGAGCGGGTAATACGAGTTTGTAAAACATCCTTGTCCTTAAGTTACTTGCTAGGACCTAGCGAGTTTGCAGTAGATCACGAACCGACTCGGCGACCCGTGCGGCATTCGGCAAACTCGCAGCTTCCAGCACCGGGTTCGACGATACTGGTGCGGCCACCGCGCCCAGTCGCGACACCTTGAGCGGTCCTAGTTTGGCCTGAACCTGGCAGGCGACCTCGGCGCCGATGCCGCAGCCCATCTGGCCCTCCTCGAGTGTTAGAAGCGCGCCGGTTTTCGCCACCGATGTGCAGATGGTCGACAAATCAAGCGGCGCCAGGCTGCGCAGGTCGATCACCTCGCAGTCGATGCCGCTGGCCGCGAGCAGCCCGGCACCTGCAAGCGCCACGGATACCATATAAGAGTGGGCGACGATGGTGGCATGCATGCCCGATCGGGCAACGCTGGCGGCGCCAAACGGCACCCCAGAGACTGAATCATCCAGCGGACCTGAGGTAGGAAACAGCCGCTTGTGGTCGACGTAGACCACCGGCCCGTCGGCCTGCAAGGCTGTGCGCATCAATCCATAGGCGTCTGCGACATTGGATGGGGCGACCACCCGAAGTCCCGGAACCGACATGAGCCACGACTCAAACGACTGCGAGTGCGCTACGCCCTGACCCTTGGCGCCGGCCGTCAGTTTGACCACCAGCGGAACACGAAGCTGCCCCCCGGTCTTGAATCGCGCCTTGGCCGCGTAATTGACCAACGGATCCAGTGCGAGCAGCACGAAGTCCATATAGGTGATGCTCACCAACGGACGCAGCCCGGCCGCAGCCGCACCGACACCCAGACCCACCATCGCGGCTTCGGCGACCGGGGTATCACGCACCCTCACGGGGCCAAAGCGCTCAAACAGTCCGTAAAACTCCTTGTACGATCCGCCGAAGGCGCCGACGTCCTGACCCAGGACGATCGTGTTCGGATCAGATTCAAGCCGCTCACCTACCGCGCGACAGATCGCCTCGCGAAAGAACACGCGCCGCACGCGGGCGGGCTCAGCCGACATCAGCGAACGCCTCCGCCGGCACCGGCAGCGGCGACGCCTCGGCAAAGGCGCAGGCGGCTGTTACCTTAGCGAGCGCCTCGGCGCGCAGTGCCTCGGCGGCCTGCGCGCTCAGCGCGCCCTCTGCGCGCAACGCGCTCTCAAGCCGGTTAATGGGATCAAGCTCTCGATCGGCGGCGAGCTCCTTCTGTCCTCGCGTTTCTCGCGCCGAGGTCGAATGCGACGCAAAGCGGCGCGAGACGCACTCCAGGAAGGCCGGACCGGCGCCGCTTCGAATTCCCTTGACCAATTCCACCGCGGCCTGGCGCACCGCCCGCAGGTCCATGCCATCGACGGTGCGAGCTTTGATACCGAAGGGGGCGGCAAGATTCGAGAGTTGCCGCGGCGCCAGGGCGATCGCCCGTGGGGTCGATACCGAGTACAGGTTGTTGTCACACACCAGCAACAGCGGCAGTTGCCAAAGTGCCGCGATGTTCATGGTTTCGTGTAACGCTCCGGCCCCGCACGCGCCGTCCCCAAACAGGCAGGCGGCGATGCTTCCCTGGGCTTGGCTCTGCAGTGCCAGGGCAACGCCAGCCGCAATGCTCAAGTTGCCGGCGACCACGGCATGGGCGCCGAAGAAGCCGGCGGAAGGCTGAGACAAATGACCGCGCCCGCCGCGGCCAAGACAAGGTCCGGTAGCCCTGCCGATCAATTCGGCCATGACGACCCCGGGATCGAGCCCACGCGCGAGCGCGGGCGCGATTGAGCGACCGCTACACAGCAATTGATCGCGCGGCAACAGCGCCGCTGCCAGCCCCACCGCAACAGCTTCCTGGCCACTGGAGAGCAGCTGAAATCCGCAGTCGGCCCGGTTTAGCAACGCCGCCTCGAACGCGCGCGCGAGCATCATCGCGGCGAGCGCCTCGATATCTTTGCCTTCGGTCACAGGCGTGGCCGAGCGATCCCGCCGCTGACTCTGCCGGAAACCATCCGCAATAGCGCCCGCATCAAAGGCATGCGCCATCTGAGCCCGATCCGCGGGGCGCATAGATCACGCAGCACACTTCGAATCCCCCCATAAACGTCATGCGATCCGGCCAAAGATGCCTGAGCGTGACCGTTTACGTGGGTACGCTTTAGTGGTCCGCTGTAGCTTAGAGCGGAAAGACCGGTTGAGCCGCCCGAGTAGCGCAGCTTGTGCCGAGCCAGCGCCGCATGGATCGCCGCTGCGTCCACCAGGTGATCGATTCCAACCGTCAGCAACGTCTCTACGACGGTATTAGATGCCGAGAGCCGCGCTTCAGCCGAGCCAAGACGCGCATCGGCCTGCAGGTTCATCGCGCCGGCATCGGCAAATGCCCGATCGATGTCGATTACGAAAAAACCGAACTCCTGCGACAGACGAGTCGCAAGCAGGTTGAGCCGTCGCAGCAGCGGCAGCACCGAGCAGTCATCGCCGGTGGTATAGCGGAATATCGAGACGGCGAACACCGTGGCGCCGCGCGCGAGTTCACGCTCGCGCAGCGCCGCAGCCGCGCGGCGCCATTCTTGTTCGATGATTGGCCAGTCGCCGTGCGTTCGCCCCAAATCGGGCAGCATCGACAGGCATACGACATCGCAACCATCGTCCTCGACCGGGCACAGAGCGTCGCGCCAAATGCAGTCGAACCTGCAGACGCCCTGCAACTCGTCGGTCAGGCGAACTGCCACCTGCTGCCACAGCGCGTACTCCGCGGGCGAGCAACGAACAGCCAGACGGGCTGTCGCGGGCGTGGCGGTCACGCGAATGCTTCCTGCAAACCCAATGATGCGCGAAATTCGGCGGCCGACTTCGCGGTTAAGTGTCTGGCACGATGGGCCGCGGCGGCCAGAGCCGGCAGCGACAAGATCCGGTCTTCGGGACGTATCCCCGGGTGATCGGACAGACTGGCCCACAGGACCGGCATGAGGGCGACCTCCGCCAGCGGGTGCCTGGCCCAGAACAGTGCCTCCCAATGGGTATCCTCGAATGGGCTGCGCCACCCCGACCGATGCGTCAAATGGTAACAGCGGGCCTGTTCGACGGGACGCATCCTGCTGCCGCGCGCGGTCAGGCGCAGCGCGAGCTCGCGATGCTCATTGATTGTCATCTCATCGTGAAACCCGCCGGCGGCAATAAACGAATCGCGGCGCACCGACTGATTGCTGCCGCTTGCCGCTGCCCACAGCACCTCACAATCCGGATGATGCTGCAGGGCGTGCATTTCAATCTCGGCCAGCCGCGCAGGGCCTAGCCCCGGGTAGATGCCGGCTCGCGCGCGCCGTTCGATCGAGGTGAAGTTATGTTCGATTTCCGCAAGCGTAACTCGCATGCGCTCACGCTCGGCGCTGCTCACACGCACGAGCCGCTCCTGGCAGTGCTGAAAAGGGATGACCTGCTCGGGATCGTAGACGAAGCGGGTGCAGCGCAAGTTGTAGCACGCTCCCCTGCCGACGATGTCGGCACCATCGTGTGCGTCGGCGTGCGCGGCCACAAATCCTGGACCCACGGGCATGTCGCCATCAAGCATGATGACAACCTCGCCGGAAGCGGCGCGGACGCCGGCATTGGACGCTGCCGACCGGCCCCGGGCTTGGGAGTGACGCAGCCGAGTGATCGGAAGAAACTTCTCCGCCTCGGAAATGACCTCAGAAGTCGCGTCGGTTGAACCGTCGTCGACGACCACAACCTCCGACAGGCGTTGTTGCCGTTTGAGAGATGCGAGCGTCAGGCGCAGACGCGGGGCTTCGTCACGACTCCTTATCACAACGCTAACATTCACGCGCCCAGATTTTCCGGGAGCACGCCGTGGTCGTCAAGAATTCTGAGCGTCTCTTCGCACACCAAGCGACACCCTTCGGCATTGAAATGGATCGGGTCGAACTTCAGGTGGCGCGCTCCGAACTGTGCAACAATTCGATCGACATCGACGATCGAAAATCCTAGCTCGGCGGATGCATCCACCAGTGCGCAGTTGAGGCGCCGAATCCGCTGAGACATAACGTCGGTAGCGCCCGTGTAGTCGTGGATCGTCTCGCCCGGCACGACGCTCGAAACATTGAAAACCAGGATCGGCGCATCGCTCGAGCGTCGGTAGCGGTGGATCACACGACCCAGATTCTCGATGCTGCGCGCGGCCGTGGGCGCCGGTTCAGGGACGAAATTGGACTTGAGCCACTCCATATCCGACGCTGGCCATCGCTTCAGCTCATACGGATGCATCAGATATTCCAGAGTCCGGTGGCGCACGAGCGGAACGAACAGGTCCGCCTGAATCGACAGCACCAGTGCCGCATGCGGCGCAGTAAAGGCCGAACCGCTGAATTGCGCTGCGGGCGTGAACGGGCCCAGCAAGGCGGCGCGATCCGTCACCTCGCGCGGGACGTTCCCCTGCGCCGCCGCGTGCGCCGCGAAGCCGATACTGACCTCGTGTCGCAGACGCACCGTGACAGCCCGGCTGGCCGCCCGCAACAGCTCATTGACGCCATTCCAATCCGCTCTACCCGAGACACGCTGCCCAAACAGCGCGTCGCTCACATCAAGATTACCCTTGAGGAACAAGTTCAGCCTGGCGCTCATCGATCGCAGCCAAATTGCGCTGGTCGCATGTCGTTCAGGCCATGGCCCGTTTACTTGCCAGCAAGATGTTCCTTGGAATCTGACCTAGCTGCGCAAGCGATTTGGCTGCACCGGCCGCCTGTTCGACAAGGCTGCCACGGGCGATCACAAAGCCGCCGCCGCGGTGATTGCCGGGCCGCCAGCGCGGCACATCGCTGGCGATACATCCGAGTTCTGGAGAATTCGCCGATTGTGGAAACACGCCGACCCTCGGAACGAGCAGCATATCGGGAAGAGTTAGGGATCTTGATCCCGAGTAATCGCTCGAGGGCCGGTGAAACGCTTCGAATATGGGTTCGCCGGTGGCGGCATTCGAGAGGTTTTGCAGTATCCCCTGCAATGCATCGATCGCCATGGCGCGGTTAGCGCCGGGCGCCGCTTGTTCGCCGCGTGAGCCACGGGACACTCGCAACGCACAGGCGTTCTCGCCATACGGCAACATTTGCGCGACCCAATTCGATTCAGCGCCTTTGAGCGCGGCCTCGTGGCTCCGGAGGTAGCTGTTCAGAGCCAGGACAATATTCGGCAACAAATGGGATGCCGATCCATTCGCCTGAAAACCCGACGTGGAAAATACGATCACCTCGGAGTTTTGGCCCGCAGCAGCGACAAGATCGCCGATGGCGCGATCGATGCATTGCAGAACATCGGTAGACGGGTCCCCCAAGCGCAAGGCCCTGGCGCGATCGTGCGCCGGATGAGTGGCGTCGATCAAATGCCAGTAGCCGTGACTGCAGCAGTGCATTTCCTTGAAATTGACGAGCAAGCAATCCCAATGCTCGGCTTCCAGGTAAGACAATGCCGCGGCTCGTTTCATGGAAACGGAATTTCGCAGATGGCCGAGGGTTTCCTCTATTTGGGCATCGGTGAGGTCTTCCGAGGTTCGGCCACAGCGACTGGGCGGAGCCTCGCCAAAGCGGCTGACGACCTCCTCTGCCAGACTCATCGGGTAACTGAGTGGGCGCGGAAACGTTCGGCCATGAACCAACCAGTCTGCGAGATGAATACCGTTGATGGGCTTGGGCGCGCGGCTCTTCGGTAGATCGAAAACCGCTACCCGCATGCCGTGGTTTGAAAGCTCATCCCAGATAGTTTCGCGTTCCTGCTCTTCTTGAACCGCCAATCCGAAGCGTCCGCTCTGCAGTCGCACGATGTCATGGTAGCGACCGTGTTCGCCGACCTCGGCGGCGTATTGGAAGGATGCCCAGAGAGCGGCATCAGTCGCGCACGCGCCCGCTGCGAGCGTCGTGAGGTGGCCATGAGTCCGAAGCGCGGAGAGAACGGGAAGTCTCTGCTCGCCAATATGGCGCTCGACCAACGACAGATCCGTGGCCTCAAGTCCGATGATCAATAGTCTGGCGCTCATGGCCGTCAGGGTTTGCGTTCAGTCATGCACCGATATTGAAGCAATTAGAGCACCCCGGGGAAGTGACCTTACAGCGCCGTGCAAATATGTTCAGTGGACCGATCACGCACCAAGTGTCGACCCCGACTTTAGGGCCACGCGACTTGCCCACTGGAAAAAAATGTGAGTGGCGATAAGTCGGCAGATCGTCGATGCGTTGGTCGACCTCCGACAGGTGCATGTTACATTGAGCCGTGGTCACCAGAAGTGCCACTGGAAATTCCCGGGCAGTCGAGCATGAGTCCAACGGCCGAGATTCCTCTCATTTTGGGGGGCCATACTTTCATCAGCCAGCTCGGCAGCGACCCGGCGGCTTCAGAGCATCAACAAGGCTTGATCGTCCAGTCCTGCCTGGACAGCGGCATTCGCTGGTTCGACACCACCTACCAGCCTGAACGGCTGGCCCTCGGCCGGGTACTCGACTCGCTGGGCAGGCGCGCTGAAGCCTCAATCATCGCCTGGAACTTCTTCACGGATTTTTCGCCGCGGGAGCCGGTGGGAGAGCCGGTCCCCTATTGCCCCGTCCACATTGACCAGATTCTGGAGCAGCTCCGCACCTCATACGTTGACTGCCTGGTGCTGGCGCCATCGGATGATGGCGAGCAGAACCGGCAGCAGGAGCAGTTGTTGCTGGGTTGGCAGAAGCGTGGCTACGTCCGATCCCTGGGCCTTTGGATTACGGATCTGGCGGTCATTGAGCACTTTCCGAATAAACAGTCGTTTCGATTCGCGATTCGGCCCTACAACATTGCGACCGATGACGCCGCATCAATATTCGCCGCCTGCAAGAGGATCGGATGGGAAACGCTCGCCACGTCGCCATTTTTTCGCGGCTGGGAGCTGGACAGAATAGCCGCGGAAGCAGTGGCGCAATCGCTCGGTCCTGATGCCACAGTCCGACCGATGCTGGCGGACCTGATGCTGCGGTTTACATTGTTTCAGCCGGATGTGGATCGCGTCATCGTGGCGATAAGAAAGACCGAGTGGATCGGCCGCAATCTCGAAAGCGTTGCCAGGGGACCGCTGACGATCGAGGAGCGACAGCTGTTGCAGCGGCTGCGAACACAGGCAGCTGGCAGAAATCGCTGGTGGCGGCGTCTGCTGCGCCGGCTCTGAGCAATAGCGCGCAGTCGCCTATCGACCGGCTTGGGTGCGCTCGAACATCATCAGGCAATCCAACAGGGCTTCGACTTCGTGTGAAGCGTCCTTCCAGGCACTGGCCTTAGGGCCTCTGTCCGCCTTGGGGTTGGTGTCGAGCCCGGCGGACAACCAACCGCCGCGCTTGGCATCGATGACGTACTTCCTGGCGTATTGCCACAGGCGCTGGAATTGCGACGCGTAATCGATTGGATCGTCCGGGTGCCGTGCGGCCATTGCCAGCAGTGCGCGCAAGCCGTCGGCCTGTGCCCACCAGACCTTGTCGCGCACGAATACGACGGTATCTTCCAGCCTCAAGGGCCCAAGGCTGGAGCCGGCCAGGTGAAATCCTCCGCGCTCGGGATCCCAGGCAATCCGCAACATCGTGTCCACCATGGATTTGGCAATCCGTTCGGTCGTCGCATCCAGCTCTCCGAACAGCGACTCCGAAGCCGCAAGCAGAATGATCGCTGATCGCAGGATTTGCCCATACCGGACCACGTCGGGTAGCGGGGTCCAGTCCGGATTGGCGTACATATGCATCAAACCGGGCACGACCACCAGTCGATCGCGCACGATGCACAGCAGTTCCTCGAGCCGCTGTCGAAGCAGCGGGTCCGGCCAGACACGGTAGAGATCAACAAATCCCTTGAGCAGATCCGAATTGGTATTGGCGTCCTTGCAACCAATGGGCGTTCCAATGGCGTCCCGACGGTCCGCTCGTGGCGGGTGTGTTTGTTCGACGCTCAGAATCGGCGTGCCGTTGCGAGCGTAGAAGACGAAATACCCGCCGTGCTGAGCGTCATGAGCGTGCTGCTCCAGCCAATGGAAGGCGCGCTTGGCGAGCTCCAGGCACTGCGCATCGCCGGTTGCGTCAAAGCACGCCGCGCAGGCTGAAATCGCGTACGCGGTACCGTGCCCGTGCTTGGTCGAGTCTTCGAGCGCATCACCAGACCGGCTCAGAAGCCGGTACCAGCCGCCCAGGCTGTGGTCCCACATCTTTTCCCTGAGATAGGCAAAGCCGTGCAGGGCCGTCTCGCGCAGCAAGGGCATATCCGGGCAATGAGCTGCGGCCCGGGCAGCGGCAATCGTCTGGCGCGCCTGATAGTCGAGCAGCTTGTCGTTCGTTCCACGCAGCTTCCATCGGTAGTCGAAATCACACAGGAACCCCCCGTGCTGACGATCAACGCTGAGCGGAAACCAAACGGCCGTCAGACGGCGCAGTTCTGCTTCGATTTCGGTGCGAACGCTCGAGCCGACGGATGAGCCGTTGTTGTTCGTCATGCCGGGAGTCGTTGCTGTGGCTGACTTAGATTAGCAGATACCGCTTCGGTGAGAGATAGCCGGCGCACCTGGCTGGATCGAACTGCGACTGAACTTTGCCAAAAGCGCGGACCTCATTCATTGTCCCGCGCATGACCTGCTGTCTACAGATACCTGCGGCGGCGCGAACGCGAGGTGAGATCGCCGCGCGCAAGCCGATCCTGGACGCTCGCGCATGACACGCCATCCTCTGGGAATCCTGGGCGCGGATCGCTACCGAACCATCTCTGAGGAACGAATGCTCGAAACCCTGCTGCTCGGCGGCTGGGTGTTTGAGCTCGCCGCCGGCCGCCATGCGCAGGCCCTGACGAGCGTTCAAGCCGCGCTGCAATCATGGATTGAGCTCGGATTGCCCTATCGCCGATCGACGAGCGGAGAGCGACTGTACGATCCGGTGGAAGTGATCAACTTCCAGAAGTGGGCGGGACTGCAGGGACTCGACCGGTTCTGGATCGATCGTTATGTCGCAACGGGCCGCCGCCTCGTGGGTGACTGGGCCCAAAGGCGATTGATGGATGCTTCGGCGCCCGACGGAGTCGGCGAGGCGCACTTCAGAGTGCTACTCCAACGCCGGTTCAACGTACAGAGCTTCGCCGCCGGCGCCAGTCTGCGTCTGCGTATGCCGCTGCCGTTACCGGGCGCTTACGTCCGCGACCTCAAGATCGTGCCGCAGGTGTCATCCGAGCTGGGCGCCAAGGTCGCATTGAGCGACGGTAGGTTGGAAATGCGCCTGACGTCTTCCGGCGAGCCCGCTATCGACATCGGTGCCGAAGTCGCCTTCATTGCCGCGCCGCGTCCGGCTGACAGTACTGGGCGAGCCGGCCGGCTGGATGCCGATGAGGCCAGCGACTATCTGCGTCCGATCGAAGGACTGGTTCGGATAACGCCCCGCATCCACGCCCTGGCCAATTCTCTAATCGGTCGCGAGACTGACTCGTCAAAGATCGTTCACTCGTTCTGGACCTATATGATCGACGAGCTTCGATCCGGCATGGTTCATTACGATCAGGTCGCTGCGGGTGCCCCGGGCGACTGGGTGCTGGACTCGGGTTGGCACGACTGCCAATTGGGATCGGCGGTTTTTGTCGCGCTTTGCCGTGCGAGAGGCATAGCGGCGCGCATCATTGGCGGCAACCTACTCTATGGGCTTGCGCCGACCAACCACTATTGGGCCGAAGCATGGGTCGACGGCCGCGGCTGGCTGCCGTTCGACCTCCTAAGCTGGGATCTTTCGGCGGCGGGACGCGACCGGCAGTGGCGCAACCACTTTGCTGGGAGCATCGACTACCGCATGGTCACGCAATGTCTGCCGAAGGCGTTTACCGGATCGATGAGCGTGCGTCTGCCGCCCGCCTGGCACATGCTGCAGACGCGCGCTGGCGACGGGGTCGAGATCGAACTGACCGGACTGGATGGCAGCGTGGCCTATCGTGATCAGGTGACCGTTCTGGCAGGCCACAGCCCGTCCGACACCCAGGGACGCTAAACGCCACCGATGAGCGGCCGCAGCAAGGCCCTGATCTAGCTATCGGCTACGGATGGCGTCAGTCGGCAGCTGCGGGGAACGGCGGAAGCTTGTCGATGTCACGCGGGTCATGCTGAAGGATCACCACCGCATTCAGGTTACGTGCAATCTGTTTGAATCGATCCAATGAGGCCAGCGAGTCGGCGCGATTCGTGTTCCAGCGTGGCACCTGATTATTGTCGTAATTCTCGTGGAAATGAGCCAGATCTCCACTCAGCAGTACGTTGCCGGCCCGCTGCAGGCGCACCAGCAACGAGTGATGCCCGGGCGTATGACCGGGCATGCTGAGCATGACGACCGTGCCATCGCCGAACACGTCTTTATCTCCTGTTACGGGCTCGAGGGTGCCGCCTTGCCACATCCAGTGTGCGAACGGCGCGCGCCAATCCACCGCCGTTTTGGCATCCATGCCGTTGGGGAGACTGGTCCCAGTCAGTGCCTCCCAGTCGCCCTTGCCAATGAGCAATGTCGCCTGCAGGAACACGGCGAGCTGTCCGGTGTGGTCCATATGGTAATGGCTGATGCCGACGTAGCGGATATCTTCCGGACGCACATGCAGCACGTGAAGCTGATCGACCAGACTCACTTTGGGACTCGCGGGCCCCTTGCCTAATGGGTTTCCCGTATCCCATATCATGTAGTCGGATCCGTGCCGAATCAGGTAACAGCTGTAGGTCAGCCGGAACTTAAATTGGTTGTACGCGTATGCATCGGAATAGGTGGAGACATCCTGAGGCGCCGGATCTTCCCCGCAGGAAATCCGCGTCAGCGTCACCATGTCCGCGGAACAAGCAGACGACTCTATGAGACACGCCGCGAGGGCGACCAGCCACGCTGACACACCGGGTACAGAACGATCCGCTCTCATAGCACCATTCCTTATCGTCAACCGTATGTGAAGTCCGGCTTGCTCCGTACAACTTCGATAATGTAACCGTCAGGATCCCGGATATAGCAGCGTGTCTCGCGACCGCTGGTCGCCACGCAGTCGCTCACGTCAGCGGTATAGAACGTTACCGATGTGGCGGTCAAGATAGAACTGTTACCCGTTCGTCGACTCGACCAGATCGAGACTTGTGGCCGAAGACCGGCCGTACCCGAAGCTTGGGCTCGAGAAGGTCGTCGTGAAGTCCGCAACTCGAGGAGATTCGCTTCATGACCGCTAAGTCCGGCACGACAGTGCGGAATTCGTCATGGCTTGTTCTCCTATGCAGTTGCCTAGATTGGCCTTGTACTGTGTATTTCGACCCCGGTGAACGCTTCAGCCGCGATCTCTGAGGAGCGCAGGCGCGCGGCGTGATCGAAAATCTGACAGGTAATCATCAGCTCGTCGGCGCCGGTCCGTTCGACGAAACTGCGTAGGTCCGCGCGTACCATCTCGGGAGTGCCGATTGAGGCACACGACAGCACCTGATCGAGGATCGCCCGCTCCTGCGGCCCCAGGCGCTCGGTGTCCCCCTCAACGGGCGGTGGCAGCTGCGATGGACGGCCGCTGCGCAGATTCACGAATGCCTGCTGCGTCGAGGTTGCCCGGAATTTCGCCTCCGTCAGAGAATCGGCGCCGAATGCATTGAAGCCGAGCATGACGTACGGCAAAAGCAGATTGATGAGGCGTTTCCGGTGCGGCTGCAGTGGTTGCGGGCGATCGTGCGTCCGGCGAGCAGGCGTCTGCGCACACTGCTTTCTTAACACCGGATGATGCGGAGGATTACGGCGCAGACTTCGTGGCCGAAGAGTGGGTGTAGCCGAAACTTAGGCTCGAAAAGGTCGTCTCGAAATCGGCATCGGACGATGCCGGCGCGATCTGCGTCCAGATGACGTTGAGGAGCCACTTCCCGCCTGGTGGCACGTAGAAGACCGCTTGCCCCTTCTCGTCCGTTAGGATCGTTTCGATCGGGTTGGCGTCGTGTTCGAGGTCGGTGAGCTTGACGAGCGCGCCGGAGATCGGCCGCCCGCGATAAAAGACGTGCACAGGGAGCTCTTTCGGCCGCGGCTCGGTGTAGGGGTCGATATCGGGGACGATCTCGAGCGGCAGCCCGAGCGGCCGCGTCACGGGTGCCTGCCGATACGGCGCGGCCCCGACGTGGATGATCGCCTTCGCCTGCCGGCTGTAGGCTTCCGATCCGTCGGCGTTCGTGCGATGCGTGCGTTCGCGGTATAGGAGCGCCGGGGTCAGCCCCTCGACCTGCAGATAGTCGTTGAAGCGAATCGCCGGGAGCAGACTGTATGCACGCGCATCGGTCTGAAGGACGAGCAGGTAGGTGCCGGGGTCCCGAAAGGCGACTGTCCCGTCATCGCGCGGGCCCCGCAGTTGGAGCGAAGAACGAAGATCGTGCCTGAGGTTGTTTGGCCCCACCGCCTCAAAGCGCATGATCCGGCCGGCGGGTATAAGCGAGCGCTGCCGATCAGGCCCATGGCCGACCAAGAGAGTCACTGACGTCCCCTCCCCGGGCGCGATCCATGAATCGCCCAGCTGCACCCAAAAATCATGCGCCTCGACTGCCCGCGTGCCCACGCCAGTCATTGCGAGCGCCGCAAGCGCCATGAGGTGAGATCGGCGGCAACACATTGGTTGTCAGTCCATGTGATCCGGAAGATAGCCCGGCGTCACCGGCAGGAACTGCAGTGCCGCCGCGAGCACGGCCACCGCGATCAGCCAGTTTGCGAGGACCTTGAGGACTACCTCCTGACCTTGCCGGCGCACCCAGGCGGCCGGCCACACACAGAATGCGAGGGGAAGCGCTTCGAGAAGATTTGACTTCGATGGCACCAGTGCAATTACGGCACCGGTCCAAATGCCCGCGTTGAGCGAGAGTAGGAGCGCCGGCTTGGCTTTGAGCGCCTTGCGGCGATGCACAATCGCCGCGCTTGCGAGGATGCTCGTCCAGCAGCCCAGAAATACGACATCCGACCAGGTTGCGGGAATAGGCGCATTCGCCATGGCACAGGCCGTTACGATCACGAGGGCAAGTCCCAGCAGCGCCGCCCCTCCGGCGGCGGATGCCAGACCCAGCCCAATCGCCGCACATAGAATTGCCGGCGGCAGCGCCCCGCCTCTCATAGACCGCACGCCAGACACAGATACCAGCCGCCCGCGAGCGCGATGGCGGCGCCAAGGCTGCGTGTGACAAGGATGCCCATCGGGCGTGCATTCAGAAGCCCGATGCCGATCCCAAAGACGTGAAGGAGTCCCGTCGCGAGTACGAAACCAACGCTGTAGCCGACCGGATCGGCTGCCGAGGGCAATTCCACCCCATGCGCATAGCCATGACAGACTGCAAAGGTCGCGACGATCGCGCAGGCGGACCACGCCGGTAGTTTGATCGCCAGACCATTGCACAGTCCGAGCACCAGCACCGACACCGCAATGCCGAGCTCGATCTGCGGCATAGGAAATAAAAACATGCCGAGGATCGCCCCGCCCACCATCATGATGGGGAAAACCACCGGCAAGGTGTAGATCAGAGGACGACCGAGAAAGGCTCCCCAGATTCCAACCGACACCATCGCAAGCAGATGATCCCAGCCGGTGAAGGGATGGCTGAAACCGGACTCGAATCCTCCGGGAAGCCCCGTGCCCGTATGGGCGTAGGCCGGCGTCACACTGCCAACCTCGAACGCAATCGTCATTGCAACAGCGAGCGCCAGCCGACGCGCGGCGCCCCGTCGTGCCGACGCCCGCTCGCGCATCCTAATGGTTGATCGCCTGGTTATCGGGCGGCACCAGGAACGGAAACTCCGTCGTCGACGGCTCGTGCTCGTCGCGATCCAGTCCGTCGTCGATGCCCGCGAGGGTTCCCTTGACGAGAAGCGAGCGCCAAATGTTGGACGCATTGTAGGTCGGCGTCCGCCCACCGCAGTCGTCACGGAGTTCCACGCGCCCGCTGAGACTTGCGAGCTCGACCGCGAACAGCTGCGTGCACGTCGATGAGGCGGTGTTCACCCACAGCCGATCATCGGTGAGCACGAGTGCAAGCGGCCGGTAGCGCTCCGCCACGGCCCCCTTATCGTCGACGAGGAACTGATTGCCGCAAGCTCCGTCAAGCCCGTCGTAGAAAGCGAGGCTCTTCTCCATTTCGGCCACGAATCGACCCGAGGTCGCCGGCGTCGCACGATTCCATGCCTCCTTCAGCGTGTCGTCGACGCCATCGGCATCGGTGAGCCCAAGCAGCGCGTTCTTCGACAAAGGGCGTCCAAGCCGATCGAACCGGCGCGCCGCCGTCTGCGTCGAGCCCCACACCGCGAGCATTCGCCCGCCGTGATCGACCGCATCGAGATCCACCGAAATCACCAGCGCGGATACGGTCCAGTGCGAAAGGAAGTTCACAGCGGCCCCGCCATCGGTATGCTGCCACTGGTCGAGAATCTTCTGAGCCGTCGCAAGGTCGAAATTCGGGCACCCGGCCGCATCCCTGGTTGCTCCCTGCTTGAGCGCCTCGAATGCCACCTGGTACGCAGCACGCGTGCCCTTCACATTATTGAAGAACGGGTCATCGCGAAGTCCCGCAAAGACGCGAAACCGGTGCCTGGCGCCCTGGAGGCCGCTGACCGCGCTCGCATTGCCACGGGCGCGGTCCAGGTGCCCGAGGCGGCAATCCGCTACTGCCGCCTCCGAGAACCGGCACACAATCTGGGTCGTGGCTGTCGTCTTCCCGAACTCGGCACCGCTGTCTATATCGAATACGTAACTTAGCTTGTCCGAGAAGCTGTGACCGACGATATCCATGATGAGATTCAAGTGGCGCCCGTCGGCCGCAGTCCATGCGTAGATGTCCCCGATATTCGCCTGGGGATTGGCGATAACCGCGGGCGTATCGAAGTGATTGGATGCGACAATCGATTCGCTCCAGAGCCCGCAGAAAAGAGACCCGATAGCCGCGGCGGCGCACTTGCGGCCGAGCCACTGATTGAGCCGCTTGCGGCCCTTCAATCGACACGCAAGGTGCCGGTCTGCTTCCAGAGCACGCGCGCCTCCTGTGCGATGACGTTCGGCACTTCTTCGGGGAAAAAGAGCTTTCCCTCGGGTATGCGTAGAATCCCCGTGAGCCGCGGAAGGATTCGCGCGAGATACTCAACATTGCCCGCTGAGAACATTGTGTCCTTCATGCCCCACACGATGCGTGTCGGCACCTTGCTGGCTGCCAGCGCAGACTCGAGCCCTTCAAGGGGATTGGCCTCGAGAGCGACCAGATATCGGTTCACCAGCACCTTGCGCTCCGCAGACGCAACCAGCGGACGAAGGTACTGCTCGATGGCGGCATCGGTTGGATGCGAGGGATTGCTGTAGCACATGCCCAGCCCCGCGGTCTGCGACCGTGCCTCCGGCTTGTGATTGAGCCACGGCTCGAGATAAAGCTCCGGATACAACCCCGCGCGCGCGATCTTGATGGCGGGCAGCAATGCCGCCGGCGGGCTCTGGAGCTCGACGTCGCAGTTTGTAAGCAGCAGCGTCCGCACACGCTCCGGGTACCGGCTCAAGAAGATCTGTGCTATCGCGCCGCCGCTGCCGTTCCCAATGAGATCGACTCGCTCGATCGCAAGGCTGTCGAGAAAGGCCATGAGCATGTCGGCTTGCGAACCGGGCGCCAGACTTTGACTCGGAGCCACCTCTGTGTAGCCGAGGCCCATCGCATCGGGAGCGACGCAGCGTCGATCGCCCGCCAGCTGCTCGATCACCCCACGCCACTGAAAGCTGCTCAAGGGAAATCCGTGCAGAAAAAGCGCCACCGGGCCGCTGCCGCGCTCCACGTACGCAATCCGCCCGAAACGCGTGGCGACGAACCGTCGCTCGGAATCGTGGCGGCGCGACCGCGCCTCGTCGCCCGTCGCACCTGTCACCGAGAGCGTCTGGCCAAGCCCCCGAACTCCGAAGGTGCTCGCCACGAGCGCCCCAACCGACATCACCATCACGTCTCTGCGCTGCATGCCCCGCTCTCCATTGGCGAAGCAACAGCAGATCACGAGGCCGCCCGCCGCGCTGTCGAAATCTTTAGGAGAAGTCTTTAGCTCAGATGAATCGAGCGGCGAAACTCGGCGGGCGTGCGGCCGTAGTGCCGGCGGAATGCGGAGGTGAAATGACTGTGGCTCGAGAATCCGAGATCGAGGCTGAGACGCGATAGATCCTCGTAGCGGCCGAGAAGATCGAGCGCTCGCGCCAGCCGCAGACGCAGCTGATACCTGTACAACGGCAGCCCTTCCACCTGCTGGAACACCTGCGTGAGGTAGACGGGTGACACGCCGATCTCGATTGCGATATCGCCCAGCGTCCAGCGACGCCCGAGGTCGGACGACAGCACGAGCTTCGCGCGGTCGACAAGCTTGCGGCGTCCGGCGCTCCCGCGCGGCGCGTGCGAGGTGCGCTCGCCGAGGGCGCGGCGCACGAGCGTCAGCACCAGGCTTTCCGCCTCCAAAGTTTCGGTCCCCTGCGTCTTGAGGCTGTGCCGGATCAGCGCCACCAAGGCCTGCGTGCGCGCATCGATCCGCAACCGCTCTCGGCGAAACGCCAGTGCGGCAACGTCGCGGAGCTCCGGCGGCGGCGCGAGTTCGCGCAGCCATGTCTCCCCGATCGCGACCGATAGGCACGCATCGCCGCCCTCCACCGGATGGCTGACGCGGTAACCCTCCGCCTGATTGAAGAACAGAAGCTGATTCGCCTCGGCCACCGCTTCGCTGCGACCGACGTGACGCACGTAGACGCCGCGATACGGAAATACGAGGCAAGTTGTCTCCGCACACTCCTCCTCACTCCGGTGGCGACAGGTGCCCGCGCACACGATGTCGCGTACAGCGAGTGCCGGCGTGCCGAGAAGCGGGTGCGTCGAGAGTTCCATTGCGGGTGATCCGGGTGCGTCCAATTATAGGGCAGATCCCCGGCGCAGCGAATCCCGCCGGCTTGCCCGATCGCTAAAGATCGTGACAGCCGGGTAATCGAGCGGTGTGCTCAACTACCGTTACGGCTCTACATAAGATGGGCGTTAGGTCGGATCGAGCGCAGCGGCCGACTCTTTCGCCTCCTTGAGCCTCTCGGCACATTCGGTGCAGCAGACCTCGACCACCTTGCCCCGCAGCTTCACTGTGATCGAATCGGAATCCAGCTTGCAGTCGCAAGCCGCACAAGTCTTCTCGTTCATGGACACACCCCGACGTGAACGCCACTGCGACCCACAACACTAGAGCACGCGTGAAAAGATCACGCTGTCAGATTGTTTAGCGATTTGCGGCTAGCGCGAGAGGGCACTTCAATCTTTCAACCGCGCTTCCATGCCTGCTACAAAGCCTTTGGATCTTCTGGGCGTTTTCGGAAGGCGGCTTCTCCGGCGTCCGACACCTTGACCCATTTCGCATCGGGCGTGGCCTCAGCATCGTAGTTGTCGTACCAGTTCCACCACTTATAGGGTGGGCTCTGGGGATAGCTCTCGGGTGAGTCAGCGTCCCTCGTTCGATCATGGAGCTCGCGAATTGGCGATGGCTTTCATTCGATTGATTTGATTGGCCGCCTGCGCGGCCAGCGCGGACTCGTGATAGTGGATGGCGCGCCAGTCTGAATGCGTTCGTTTAAACAACATCGTGACGCGACCGCTCGGGCGGTACAGTCCATCCGCCGCCTTAAGTTTGACAATCGAATGGAATTCGAAAAAGGCCGCCGCTGCGTCGCCAAATACATCGATCTTAACGTGGTCGATTTTTTTATCGACCATTTGCTCCAAGTGCTGCGGCAGCGCTTCGAAGTATTGCTCGATTGCGGGCCAGCCTTGTATTGGTTCCTGCCGCTCCATAGCAACATAGATCAGTGGAACATGCTCGTAGTCCCAGATCGACCCCAGACGTTTGGGATCGAGTTGCAAAAATCCTTGACGATAGGTCTCGATCAACCCCGCGACTGCAGTTTGTGCGCTTGTTTCCTGCTGTCTCATGACATTGAACTCCCGCCACGCGGGCACGCCCGATCACCTCTTACGTATGTCCCGTATTCGCAGCGGACGGAAACCCGGGCCCGCCGAAATAACACTCGATGGACTCCACCTTTTTGTCTCTCAACCGCAGATACTCGACGTTCCGGAAAGACTTGCCATTCTTGGTCTGGCAAAGATATTTCACAAACGCCTCGTCACCGCTCCCGAACACCCGCTCCAGGTCAAACGCCTTGATGAGAGCACTTTGTGTGTCCCAGCATTGCGTTTTTAAAGTACCCTTACTGATGTGGTCGTCAGGGGCAGCGCTGCTAAAGGTGAAGTTGTCGGTCAGCAGCGCATCTACCGAACCCCAATCCTTCTTCTCCCAGCCCGCGTAGTACTCTCGGATGACTCGCTGGTTTGCCGCGCTCAGGCCGGCCCAACCGCGCGCGGCTGCAATCGGTGGGAAGGCCGCCTCTCCAGCGAGCACGCATAACCCCGTTCCGAGTAGGATTCGGCGCGACACCGTGAAATTCCTCATGACTAGTTCTCCTTTACAGTTTCCCCCTCGGAGCATTTTACCGCGATTCGAACAATGTCCAGGGGACCAGAATGGAGGGGACGCAGCCGTATCAATCTGGGCTACGCCTCGTCAGCCAATCTTGGGGGGCACATTTGCGTTCAGCCGAAACAGGTTGTTCGGATCGTACTTGCCTTTAAGGGCGACTAACCGTTCGAAGTTGGCGCCGTAATTCTCCCGGTAGCCCACCATCGTGACGCCCGCATCCACGTAGTTGGTATAAAAGCCGCTTGTCAGCGGCGCCAGTTGCTTCCAGTTCGCGCGCATTTTTGACGGTGTTTTCCTCAATCCCGTCCTTGCTCGGCCAAATACTGTGAGCACCGAGTGTGAAGGCCATGTCGCGATTGGGAAACGCTGTGGCTGAGGGCGCCACGTGTCGGTAAGCTCCACCGCAGTGATCGAAGAAAAACAGGTATCAGTTTGGCATGCGCTTGAACGAATCGATGATGAGGTCGCTTCCATCATCCGTAAGCTGCGTCAACATGCCGCTCTTCAGATAGTAGTATCCGCCCGATGCCAGCAATTCATCGCCGCTCGACTGCAACACCACGTAGGGCCTTGGTGCGATGGTGTCGTGTAGTGGTTGGCCGAAAGCACGCAGTTTCTTGAGCCACGCCTCGCCTTGCGCGTGATCGCCGGACCAGCACGCCTCGATTTCGATCATCGGTCCATCGGGCCCGGAGTAGAGGACAGGATCCAGATTGACGATTTCCGGCGCGCCCATGGCCCTATCGCGGTAAAAGCGCAGAACGTCGCGCGCTTGAGCCAACGGCCAAGTGATGCCGCCGCCCAGAATTACCGGATCCATGTCATGCAGCCGACATTCGATCGAGGTTACAACGCCGAAATTGCCGCCACCGCCACGCAGGCCCCAGTAAAGGTCGTTGTTCTCTTTGTCGTTGGCCCGGAGAAACTTTCCATCGGCGGTCACGATGTCGAACGACGCAGCGTGATCGCAGGCCAGCCCAAAGCGCCGCCCCAGGCGGCCGAGGCCGCCGCCCAAGGTAAGACCCGCGGCGCCCGTGTGCGAAACCGTGCCCGAGTGAACTGCGACGTTCGCACCAATGAAGATCATCTGTGGCTAAAGGGCCCTCACTAATCGTTGGCGCGGCGGGCCCCGGCGTGATCACGATCGTCATCGGGATCAGAATTACCGTGTGCATGCTCATGATTCGCGCCCGGACTCATATCCATGTCTTCATCCGGCGGCGCCTTCTCCACGATGTCCTTGTACTCCTGCGGCGTCATTGCTGGCAGTTTTTCAAGAAATGCAACCATGCTCCAGATCGTTTCATCGTCATGACTCGTTCCCCAAGCAGGCATGGCGGTCATTTTGATGCCGTGCTTGATCACCCAGAACGCCTGCTGCGGTGCTAAGTGCACCTTAGAGAGTTTGGGCGGCTGCGGATACAGCCCTTGGCGCAACTCCGAGTTCTCCACACCCGGTTGTAGATGACAGCTCGTGCACATGGCAGCGTACTGGCCCGCACCTTTCAATATCAATTGCGGATCGTCGAGCTTCGGCACCTTAATCTCATCCGACCGTACCTGGATCGAACGACTGCGAATCATTTTAAGAGCCCTATAGGTAATCGCCGAGTGCGGCTCGTCTGCACCGATGTTGTACAGTCCCGACCAGGCGTACCCGAAGAGGCCGATTGCAATTAGGAACACCAGCGCGCCGATAACCAAGAAATATCGTTTGATTCTTTCCATTTGGGCGGTCCTTCAAAATCACACGGGCAGGCCGGCGACAAACTTTCAGGTCGCTTGTGCGCTCGCCTCGGGCGCGGTACAGATCGGCGTTTGCTTGACGGGTTGTTCGCTGAACAAGACCCCCAAGGACTAGCGGTAGTGGCTTCACAGGAGGCTGTGTGTCACTTCGAATGCGTGGATCGTTTTGGTGGATCGACATGGTCACTCCAAATGGCGATCGAATACGCCGATCCAATGGGACCGGCGTCGGTGCTCCTTAATTCCCGGATTGGCTTTAAGCAACGGGTGAGCGAGATCAATGACTTGTCTGGCTCACGCGGTTCCTTGAATCTGGAATGGCGGGCGGCGGCTCCTCAATTTCCGGACTGTATTTGAGATCGCGCGGCTTCTCGTGGAAGTATCAGTCCAGCGCAAGCTTCTCTAACCTGGCAGGATCGATTGGCTTGGTCAGATGCTGGTCGAATCCGGCCGCCAGGGCGCGTCGCTTGTCCGAGTCCTGGCCCCAGCCCGTCACCGCAATCAGGGTCATGTCCTTGCCCCATGCCTCATGCCGCATCGATTGGGCTAGGTCGTAGCCGCTCATATCCGGCAATCCAATATCTAACAGCGCAATCTCGGGTAGAACGCGTTTGGCGACCGCGAGGGCTTGGGCGCCGGTGTGCGCCACGTGAACTTCGTGTCCGGAGGACTCGAGCAGCATCTTCACTGACTCCGCGCCATCCACATTGTCGTCCGCGACCAGAATTCTGCGAGTTGCGGACCTGCCGGATGCATCAGTCGGGCGTTCAGACTCCTGGTCGGACCTATTGGCGATCAGGGAGCGTGGGAGACACACCGTAAACTCGCTTCCGTGGCCAAGACCCGCGCTTTGGACTTTGATATAGCCTTCATGCAATTGCATCAGGCCCTTTGCTAACGCCAGCCCGATGCCCAATCCAGGTTCGGAGACGGTGGATCTGGCCTCGACGCGGGTGAACATGTTGAAGACCGTGGCAATCGCTTGCGGGGTCAGGCCAACTCCATTATCGCGCACTGAGATCGACAGGTACTGCGCTTCCAGCTCGGTGCGCAGGGAGATAATTCCGCCCGCGGGCGTGTATTTCGCCGCATTGGTCAAAAGGTTCGTCAATACCTGAGTGATGCGGACCGGGTCGACCTCCAGATGGATCGGCGAAGGCGGGGGGGGCTCCAATCGAAACGTGTGCTGCTTGGCGTCCATCGCCGGCCGCACGGCTTCCACCGCGCTGTCGAGCAGGACTCGCAGATCGGTATATTCCTTCTTGAGTAAAAAGGCACCGCGGGTAATGCGCGACACATCGAGCAGGTCATCCAGTAGCCTGCTCATGTGTCCGACCTGCCGAGCGATGATGGCCTGTGCCTTCTTCAGCTCCTTGGAACTCACTTTAGATGACTGCAACAGTTGCGCGGCAACACGAATCGGCGCCAGGGGATTGCGCAGTTCGTGGGATAGAGTGGCAAGAAATATGTCCTTGCGGACATCGGCTTCGACCAGAGCCTCCTCCGCCCGCACGATGGTGCTCACATCGACGAAGGTGAGGAGCACGCCGCTCACCGTGCTGTCCGGTTCGCGATACGGCAACACCCGCAGAATGTAGTGCGCCGAGTTATCCTCGCGGTCGACTCGGCGTTCCAACGGTTCGAGCGTCGCGAGCACGTGGGCGACATCTTCGCGCAAAACGCTGTAGCGTAGGCGGGTCACAATATCGCTCAGCGGCCGCCCCTGGTCGCTCGGAATGAGGTTGTAAAGCGAAGCCACGGCCGGGGTGAAATTTCGAATGACGAGATATCGGTCCAGAAAAATGGTCGCGATCTGAGTGCTATCGAACAGGTTGCGAAGATCG